>CAVYNA010000004.1:0-325000 GCA_963769765.1 uncultured Acidimicrobiaceae bacterium
CGGGTAGAATGATCTGCTCCAGCCGGAGACCTTGGCTTTGACCACTCGACCGGACGCCAGTGCAATGTAAGAAGTGGGTGCCGACAAAGCGTCGTCCGCTTCGAGCCGAGCAAGGTGGTTCGACCGGTCGATGAGCTCTGACGAGTTCGAAGGCGAGCGAGCACAGCCCACCGGGTCCGCTGAAGGTGAACGATCGGGCGTGCATCTTCAGATCGGTCGGTTCCGCTCGAGGCACGCGGACCGGCTTGTTGGTATTCCCCACGCCTCGAATCAGAGCCCGGCGACAACGATTGGATCAGGACGATGATTGTCGGCTCCTCCCTCACGGTTGAAATCGGCAATCGGGCCTTGTTGCAAGATGCGGCATTCGTGGTCGGAGCAGGCGAGAAGGTCGGCCTCGTGGGCCGCAACGGAAGTGGTAAGTCCACGTTCATCTCGGTGGTCGTCGACGACCCCGGCCCCACGGTGCGACACACCGGAAACGTCCGCATCACCGGTTCGGTCGGGTACCTGCCTCAGGTGCCGGTTCCCCAAGGTCTCGGCCTCGAACCCAATGGCTTCTCTCACGTGCTCTCTGCCCGGGGACTCGACGTGCTCGACGACGCCCTCGACAAAGCGCGCTCGCAGATGGTCAAGGACCCGATTGCCGAGAACATCGACCTCTTCTCCGATCTCGAGGAGCAGTTTCGTCAGAACGGTGGCTATGAAGCCGAATCGGTGATGGCCCGCGTGGCCGACGGACTCGGCCTGCGCCAGGACGTCCTCTTCGAAGACATCGAGACGTTGAGCGGCGGTCAGCGGCGTCGCGTGGACCTCATCCGGCTCTTGTTCCAAGAGCCCGACATCTTGATCCTCGATGAGCCGACGAACCACCTCGATCGATCTGCCAAGGCATGGCTGATGGGCGAGCTTGGGCGATTCCCCGGATCGATCCTCGTCGTCTCCCACGACCTCAAGCTCCTGGATCACTCCATCGACAAGGTGCTTCACCTCGATGGGGGCCTCCTCCACGAGTTCAAGGGGTCGTACTCGAGCTACCTGATTCAAGTCGAAGCCGATCAGGCGCAACGGGAGAAGGCCTCGTCCCTCGAACTTCGCGAGATCAAGCGGCTCTCGACGCTGGCTGATTCGATGCGCGGGAGCACGAATCGACGGGCGCGGACTGCCAAGTCCATCGACAAGCGGGTGGAACGACTCGAGGGCTCGAAGACAGAGGTCCGGGCACGTCAGAAGAAGTCCAACTTTCGGCTGCCCGCCCCTCGACGGTCCGGCAGTGTGCCCTTGCACGTCAGCGACCTGGTCGTCGCCTACGGCCGGACCGTCGTCTTGAAGCGGGTCTCGTTCCAGGTGGGCCGGGGAGATCGACTCGTGGTGGTCGGACGCAACGGCGCGGGGAAGTCGAGCCTCCTCCGATGCCTCGCGGGGAGGCAGGAGCCGACCGCAGGTCGAATCGAGCTCGGCGCGAACACCACGGTGGGGTACTTCGCTCAGGAGCACGAACAGGTGGACCTCGAGGTCTCCGTACTGGACAACCTGGACGCCGGCGTCCTCGCCACCGAGACGGAGCGACGGGCCCTCCTCGGATCCTTCGGGCTCCAGGGCGGAGCGGCTCATCAGATGCCAGCGACACTCTCTGGTGGAGAGAGGGCCAAACTGGGCTTGGCCATGCTCGCTGCCGGGGCATCGAATCTGCTGATCCTCGACGAGCCGACGAACAACCTCGATCCGGGCTCGATCGAAGCAGTGGGTGCGATGCTGAGCCAATGGCCCGGAACCATCGTCGTCGTGAGCCACGACCGGGCATTTGTGAGCGCGCTGAATCCCACGCACACCCTTCGGTTACCCGGCGAGGTGTTCGACCACTGGCGTGACTCGGACCTGGACGAGGTCGAGCTCAAGTAGCCGGCCCAGCTGGCGGGCCGATCTGGCAGCATGATCAGGCACATCCGGTCTCAACAGGGTTCTGAGCGAATCGCGGCCGATCGGGTCCGCGAGCGAGCGTTTCCGATCTGGGAAGGAAGGGAGCATGGTGCCGACTGATCGTCCGAACGACGAGGCTGCCTCGGCGAAGATCGCCAAGCGGATCCAAGAGCTGGGGGATTGGAGAGGTGAGACTCTCGCACGTCTCCGTCAGCTCATCCACGATGCCGACCCCGATATCGAAGAGGAGTGGAAGTGGGAGAAGCCGAAATCACCCGGCATCCCCGTCTGGTACCACGAGGGCGGCATCTGCACGGGGGAGACGTACAAGGAGGTCGTGAAGCTCACGTTCTTCCGCGGCGCCTCCATCAAAGATCCGAAGAAGCTCTTCAACTCCAGCCTCGATGGGAACACGAGGCGCGCGATCGACTTCCGCGAAGGGGAGAAGGTCGACGAAGCTGCCTTCAAGCAGCTCATCCGAGCCGCCGTGGCGGCGAACATCACGGAACGTGCGCAACGGGCAGCCAAGAAGAAGTAGGCCCGGGCCTCCGCTCGCCTGCGGGTTGCGCCCATCGGCCTCACACGGACCTCGTAGGTGTGGGTCGTCAACACCTGCGAGTCCAGACGGATTCGAACTCGGCGACGTGTTGGTTATGGCTTGCCAGGTCTGGCCGAACGGTGGAGGGCGACGAGACGGACACCGGGCCGATCACAGGTCTCCGTCCGCAGCGGACCGCAGCCCGACCCGATGGATCAGCCCGTCGACACCGGCAACGAGGCCATGACCAGGTGTCCGGCCGAAGGGTCGGGTCCTGCACCAGGTAGGTAGTAGGAGACGAAGAGATTCGACGAATCGTCCAGCTCCGGATGATCGTGGATCGCGTAGCAGTAGCTTCCGGCGGGCGTGCTCGAGCAGCCCGGTAGCGAGCCGGTGGCCACTTCGGTCCACGGGCCGATCGGCGTACCGGCTCGATACACAGCGAAGTTGCCCATGGTGGATGTCAGCTCGACAAGCACGAAACTGCTCGAATGCGAGGACACCGAAACCATGAGAGGCGTCCATGAGGTGGAGTCGGCGGTCGCAATCTGCACCGGACCGTAGGAGGTCGGACTCTTCAGAGCTGCCCATTGCATTGGAATGCTCGTCCGGTAGGCGGCACCAGAGGTGCAGGTGCCGAGTACCACCGTGTCGCATTCGGAGGTGAAGAACGTCAGCGTGTTGCCACCGATCACGGGTGTGCGGAACCACTGACGTTCCGGAATTCCGGTCCCGCTCTTCAGCGGTTTGATGACATCGATTGGCCTGCGTGTGAACGAATTGGTGAGGTAGTCGTACTCTGCGATTCCCCACCCCTCGACCTGATAGGTCCCATCTTTGAGGACACAGGTGTCGAAGAAGCTGATGAGGACGGTCCGGTTGTCCGGCATCAGGGTGCTCCCCCCAGCCCAGCGGGCGGGGTAGGCGATGTCATTGTTCGCAGCCGGGGTACAGCGCTTCCCCGATCCGTCGGGGTTGAACACGCGTCCCGGGGGGGGAAGGAACTGGGTCGGGAGCCGACCTGCCGTCAGCGGTGCGCCGACCGTCAATTCGTCGAGGCCGGTCGGGACTGTGGCGGCTGCGAACGGCCCCTCTGCCGCGGTGCTTCCGGGAATGAAACCGGTCAAGCTCCACGACGAGCCTCCATCGATCGACGTGAATTCGGGCGTGTCCCCGAAGATCCATAGGTCCTCGCCGTTGGGCAGCGCGGTGCTCAGACCTTCGTCCCGTGCCAGGGCGTACGTCGGCGACTCGACGTTGCTCATTACGGGTCCGAGATACGTCGGAGTGATGGCGGCAGCGGTAGCCGCTGCAGGTTGGACGGCTCTGCCGGACGCTGCGGACACGACGGCACATCCAAGGCAGACGAGGGCGATGAGCCTGAGCGGGCGGATGTTCGAGGTTCGCCCGCCCGCCGTTCGCTTGCGCAGCCAGCTCGGCCCGCGTGCGCTCTTGATCGATGCCGACATGCTCCGCCTTCACGCGATGCATCGGAGACGACCCCACCCGTCCGGGGATGCCGGAGAGGATGCACAGGGAAACGTGCGCCGGGGCCGAGCCCGGCGCACGTCCACCCGTGTGTGAGGTTGTCAGCTGACGTTGAAGAACCCGCTGGTGACGGCTGTCGTCGCGAATGGACCCCATCCGGCAGCACAGATTCCCGGCATGGTGGTCGTGAGGTTGATGACTTGCGACACAACCGGCGAGAACGATCCGGTCGAAGCCGTGATCGATGCCCCGGACGGCAACACGAAGTTGAACACGGGACCGGCGCTCCATGGCACGCCACCGCTGGTCGTGATCTTCGTGGGTGCGATGGCGGGTACCGACGTCCACGTGTACTTGTAGTTGACGATGCCGAGGAGGTCGGAGGAAAGGTTCGGGCAGGAGTTCCCGCTCCCGCCGATCGGGTGGTTCCAATAACCGCTCGCGGTCACGGTGGCGCCGGTGATGTGGACGACGACGGTGCCGACCGTCGCGTTCGACGAGCAACCGGTGGACGTGGCCTTGATCGTGAACTTGTCTCCGCCCGGCGTTCCCACGAAGGTCAATTTCGGGTGGAATTTCATCGTGCCGACCACTTTGCAGCCGACGGTGCCGACGGCACTGGGTGGGCCCGCCCAGCTCGCACCCGTCCCGACGGTGACACTGAGCATCGCTGCCAACAGCACGGCTGCCGCTCCTGCGCCGAATACTCTCTGTACCACTGCCGCCTCCTGACTGGCCGCCGACTTCGGCGGGCCTCGTGGGTCGACGCGCGGACCCCCCGTCTCGCCGCCGGGACGTGACTCGTCCATCGCGAAGGGTAACCACTTCTCGCTTCTTCGTCCACGGAGCCCGGAGTCCTCGGAACGTGCGTTCGTGCATGGACCCGGTCGCGTGCCTGTCATGCCCGTCCCGCTGTCTGCTCTCCGATGTCCGTTCGACGGTCGTCGGGCACCGAGTGCCTGAGGACGGTCCGGGTCCTGTGTGAACCACGATGGCTTTCCCCATCGGAAGGGAGCCCCTGACCGCAGGTACCTGGGTCGCGAGGTGCCCGATCTATGCTGGCGAACCCGAGTTCCGAGCCGGCACCCGCGGTGCCCCGACGACACTTCCGCTCATTCCAAGTGGGGATGGTATCGATCATGAGCACAAGCTTTCGCGACGGGCCGGGGGTTGTTCGAGGATTGGCTCGACCGACCCTTGCGGCACCGTATGTCCTCGCAGCGTCTGCGACGTCGCTTCCACCTCACCGGGTGTTTCGGCACATGACGTCGAAGCAGTGGAGTTGGTTGAATATCCACGGCGAGGAGACATTTCCGATGCTGCGCGGCCACCTTCCCACGTTGCCGACCGACGAGCAGCAGCTGAGGTATACGGGGAGCCGGGGGCGATGGACCTTGGCCGAGGCGTTCGCGTTCTACCAGGTGGTGTCGAGCGAATCCCCAAGGGACCGGTCAAGCGCGGCATTGGACTTCGGGTGTGGATGGGGACGCATCACTCGCTGCTTCATCAAGGACTACCCAAAGGACAAGCTGTTCGGCGTCGACCCGAGTCCTGAGATGATCGAGGTGTGCCGGGTGACGGACCCGTGGGCCACCTTCAACGCCATCGATCTTCTGCCGCCGATCGATCTTCCCGACGGCTCGCTCGATCTCATCTTCGCGTTCTCCGTCTTCTCTCACCTCACCGAGCAAGTTCATCTGGAATGGCTGCGCGAATTCTCGCGGCTGTTGCGTCGCGGAGGACACCTCG
The DNA here is from genome assembly GCA_963769765.1 of uncultured Acidimicrobiaceae bacterium. GTDB lineage: Bacteria > Actinomycetota > Acidimicrobiia > Acidimicrobiales > RAAP-2 > Bog-756. The sequence continues at coordinate 5,696 of CAVYNA010000004.1, forward strand.
TCGTGACGACGCGAGAGCGCAATTTCATCCTCGAATGCGAGCGACTGCGAAATGATCGTGACGAGGCCAACGGCACGAATTCATCCAATGAGTGCGCAACGGCCGGTGCGCGGACGGCGTTCGACGACACGAAGAGGTATCTCGATGCCTACGATCGCGGAGAGTACTGCTGTGACGCCTTTGACGTCAGCTCACTCCTCACCTCGACGACGTACGGTGAGACGTGCATTCCATTTGCATACGCTCGTGATCGTTGGCGACCTGAATTCTCAGTCGTCAAGTTCCTCGACGGGGTTCCGGGCATCAAGCAGAACATCATCGTGGCAAGGCGAACGTGAGTCGTTGACAACGAGGAGTGACGCCACCGCCGCCGTTGCGCGGCCTGCTCGATCGGGCTTCCGCGTCTGCCGGCGCCGGCACGGTCGGCGGGATACCGCGGTCGCGGTCGCGGTCGGGTCGCCGGTCAGGCAGAAGCGCCGGTGCGTGCCAGGTGCGATCCGGCCGTCCCCATGAGGTCGAGGAAGTTGTCGACGTAGAACTGCCGGCGGACCTCGTCACCGGCGTCCCCGAGCGAGGCCTCGAAGCGCTCGATCGGGCGCCGGCCCCCTTCGACGTGCGGGTAGTCGGAGGAGAACATCACGAGGTCTGCCCCGCCCTGGTCGACGATCCACCCGACGTCCTCGGTGGGGTAGGGGGTGAAGCGGACCTGGCGGTGGATGTACTCGCTGGGACGGAGGGAGAGCGTCCTGAGGCGCTCTTCGTGTCGGGAGAACGCATCGAACGCGGACTCCATCTGGCGCAGCCACGACGGCACCCAGATCGCACCCTGTTCGATGACCCCGATGCGGAGGTCGGGGAAGCGCTCGAGCACGCCGTCGAAGATCATCGTGGCGAGGGTCTGCGCGGGCGGTCCCGGTATGCCCATGTAGTCGACCGATCGGAAGTTCTCCTCGCCGCCGTGGAAGTCCGGAGGAACGGGGAGCCCGTTGACGAAGTAGTGGGGGTCGATGAGCTGCCCGGTGCCGCCGACGTGGAAGACGATCGGCACTCCGGCCTCCTCCGCCTGTCTCCAGACGCCGAAGAGGTCGAGATGGCTGGGCGAGAAGTGGGGTGGGCATCCGGACGCGACGAGAAGCGCTGAAGCGCCCTGGGCAAGCGCGTCGCGCGCCGCCTCGTTGGCCCGTTCGGGATCGACCAGTGGGACATAACACGTCGCAAGCAGCCGCGGATCGACCGAGCAGAACTCGAGCATCCCACGGTTGTGCGCGCGGGCGGCCGCATGGGCGAGGTCGACGTTCCCTGCGTGCTCGAAGTCGTGGAGCCGGCTGTTGTGGAACGTATTGAAGACGAGCTGGCTGTCGAAACCGAGGAGGTCCAGCGCGCGGGGTCGATCCTCGGCGAGGAAACCTCCCGTGGCGGCGAAGTTCTTCCGCAGCATGATCTCGGCGTTCTCCGTGGAGCGGTACTCCTCGCTCCGATGCCGCTCGCACAGGCGGTCGAAGGAGGCGAGCAGGTCGCGCTGTTGTTCCTCGGGGTCCCCGGTCTGTCGGAGCTCGTTGCCTCCCGGATAGCTGAGTACTGGCAGCTCGTCTCGGAATGCCGCGTCTGCGTGGTCGCGCAGCCAGGTCGGCGTCTCCATCAGGTGGGCGTCGGCGTCGTGGACGAGCCGACCGTCGCTGTAGGGCATCGGACCCCCGTTCGTGCCGGAGCGATTCTCCCACGGCGGAGCCGTGGGCGTCGGGCGATCCGGCAGCTTCGACGGCGCATGAGCCGTGCCCGGTCGATCGGCCACCAGGCGCCGACCTGGTGCTCACGGTGCAGGTAGCCGTCGGCGGAGCGATCGACCATGACCTTTTCGATGGAGCCGCCCGCGAAGGGAGAAGAGGAGGCCCAGGCGCGCGCCGCTGACTCCGCCCGCGCCGTGGCGCGCAGAAGGCCGCACCCCGCGGGGCACGGCCCCCTGTCAGGCCGACGGGCGAGCTCGTTGGGTCAGAGGTCGAACGTGGTGCCCTTGAGCAGAGCAAGTGAACCGGACTTCGACGCGCAGGTGATCCCCGAGACGGCATCGCCGACCGTCGAGTAGGTGGACGTCCCACCCGTCACCGTCCCGGAGTAGTCCCATTCGACCTTGTTCTTCGGGCAGGAGCCCTGCCCGACCGGGGAGGGGGTGACGCTGATCGTGGTGGTCTGTCCACTGGGCGTCCAGGTGAAGAACGTTCCCGTCGGGTCGAGGGTGGCGCTCGTGTCGCTCTTCGACGTCGGTGTGCACTTCGACACCGTGATCGATCCGCCAGCCCGGCCGGCCACCTTCCTGCACACGACCGGCAGGTTGGGGGCGAGATAGGTGAACTGGTCGGCCGACGTGTTCGGGCTCGTTCCCCCGATCGTCGTGATCGACAAGGAGACCGTGTCCACGGCCTCACCGATCGGAGCGACAATGGACATGGACGTGTCGCTGTTGACGGTGCCGTAGACCTGGGTGCCACCGAAGTTGACCAATCCCGCCCCGGTGAATCCGGATCCCGTGATGGTGACCGGCGTACCTCCGGCAAGCGGGCCACTGCTCGGGCTCACCCCGGTGATCGTCGGCAGCGGCCAGAAGGTGAATTGGTCGGCGGAGCTCGTCGCGCTCGTCCCGCCAACGGTCGTGACGGTCACGTCCACCGTGGTCTGCAGCGGGTCGGTCACCACCGGGGACACCGCGGTGATCGAGGTGTCGCTGTTGACCACGTAGGTGGCCGCGGCCGTCCCGCCGAAGGAGACGGCCGTCGCACCGGTGAACCCGTCACCGGTGAGAGTGACCGAGGTCCCTCCCGCCGTCGGCCCGGCGACCCCTGAGATGCCGAGGAGGCGCGGTGTCGGAGTGAAGCTCGGCGCGAGGAGCAAGTAGGCGCTGTTCGACTGGTTGTACAGCTCGTTGCCGTAGGTGTCGTACGCGGTGAATGTCGGGTTGACCGACGGAGCGGTCGTGAGCGCGGAGGCGCTCACCTGTGCGCCGAGGTAGTCCCACTCCATGTTGATCCACGCGGTGAACGTGGTCGAGTGCCCGCCTCGTCCGCTTCCGTTGCATGTCGTGGTGAGGAATGCCTCTCCGACCGGGTACCCCGTCGACGGGTCGAAGCCGGTTGCGTAGGTCTTGACCCCGATCCCCCCGCACCAGTGTCCGAGGTACAAGAAAGCGGTGTTCCCCGGGACGACCAGATCGATCGGTCCGGTCGGCACCGCGGAGGCCACGCCCCCAACCCCGATCGAACCGAGGACCGCCGCGATCGTCGTGACACACGCGATCATGACCTTGCGCACCATGGTCCCGTCCTTCCTCTGGCTGTTCGCCGTTCGTCGGAAGCGGATGTGCAGGTGACTCGGCATCGAGTCCAACGCGCGCCGAAGCTCGCACGCTCGACGGCCGGGCCCACTCATCCCATCGCACCCCCGCTGGGAACCCGCACGCGGAGCGCGCCGGGCCGGCGCTCATCGTATGCGATCGTGCGGGCGGTCGGCGTCTCGAACGTCCCGAAATTTGCCTCGGGACGATGAGAATTCTCTTAGCAGCTGTATCCCGATCTCGCGTGTCTGCAGATGCAACCGTGATTGACGCGCAATCCGCGATCAGCAGTTGCTGAAGTCCATCACGTTGCATCCGACTCGAGCATCGTCGTCATGTCCGGGTCGACGCGTCTCCATCCGACACCGGGGGAGTCGACGGATCCAGCGCACCGAGCAGGATGAGGATCCAGATGCCGAGCCGGATCTCTGCGAACCCTTCGATCGTGTGCCGGGTGACCTCCTGGCCGTCCCCGTGCCACGCGACGAGCATCGCGAGGACGCCGATCATGGTGAGGGCACCGACCACCCGCCAGACCGGATCGCGCCAGGCGCCAGAGAGGAGACCGAGGTAGGCGGCAGCGAAGCCGAGGACGATCGCCACGATGACCGGAGGCCACAGCACGTCCGTCAACGGTGACGCCAGCTGATGGTCGGTCGCGGCGTAGAAGGTGAGGGAGCCGTCCGCGAAGTTGAAGGCGCGTTCGGGTCTGACAAGGGGCTCGGTGACGAGATAGAGCGGGTGGCTCGCGAGGTAGAGCAGGTAGGTCGAGGTTGCGTCGTTCTCCATCCAGCGACGGAGCGGCGCGTATGCGGGTGAGTCGAGCGGGAAGGCGACGACCTTCGCGGTGGACGTGGCGGGGGCCGTCGCGGCGAGTCGTTCGAGCTGTCGCGACTCGGGCATTCCGTGGGCAGCGAACCAGGCGACCCGGGCCGGAAACGGGAAGACCCGCACATAGAACACGTCGGAGATGTCGGACGTGGTGCGGTGCGAGCTCTGGGCTCCCCATTCGGCAATCCCCGCGACGGCGAGCAGACAGACGGCGAGTACCGACGTGCGGAGCAGCAGGCGCCGGTCCGTCCGGAGTGAGGAGACGGCCGCGAGCGCCACCACGATCCCGAGCATCGCGACCGTCCAGATCTGCGCGTCGCGGGTCAGGGCGAAGGCGAGGCAGGCGATCGTCGAGACGGCGACGCGCGGCCACGTCACGCGGCGGGCCGTCCAGATGACGCCGGCGAACACGAAGGCGAGCAGGCTCATCGAGACCGACTCGGAGAGGACCGAGCGGTTCCAGAGGGTCACGGGCAGCGACGAGGCGAAAGCGAGCACCACCCAGACGGCGACGAGCCGCTGCCACCCGACCGCGACGAGCCGTCCAACGGTCCATGCGAGCAGCCCCCAGGCGACCGCAGCGATCGCGGCCTGGGTCGCGAGGACTCCCGTCGAGGTGCCAGTGGCTTTCAACAGGAGCGGATAGAGGGGCGGCCGGACCCCGTCGAGGAACGCGAGGCTCCAGAAAGGTTTCGACGCCACGAGCGCATACGACTTCGAGTCGGTCCAGAGCACCGCCGGACCGGCGAGGGCTTGGACGAAGAGGTACGCAGTGAAGGCCGACCAACCTGCCAGCTCGAGCAAGCTCCAGACGACGGCGCCCCGACCGACGCGCCGCCGCAACACGCCGGCGTGCAGCCTGGCGGCGAACGACGAACGTCGGGTCCCGTCGGGCGCTGCCGCGGGGCTCGTCACCGTGTCAGGTGCATCCACGCCGCGTCTTCCGGGTCGTCGTCTGCGCTCCGACCGTGCGGCGACCCCTGACGACCGAGCGCATGCCCCCAGGTTAGGGGAGAATTTCACACCAACAGTGGTCAAAAGGGGACGCTCAGTGAGAGAATTCTCACGGCGGCCTCACAATTGACTTAGGAGGCCCCGTCACACTGTCGAGGTCTGAACGGGTGGTCGACGACGCGAGGGGACTGGACATGGCCGTGCAGTGGAGCTCGAAGAAGCGGTGGGTGGTGGCGTTGACGGCGGCCGGAGGGGTCGCGATCGGGGCGGTCACCGCCGCGGGAGCGGCGTCGAACCGTACGACGCCGTCATCGGCCTCGGCCGCGGCGGACCAGCTCACGGGGAAGGTGACCAGCCTGACCCAGCAAGAGGAGGCCCTCCGGGCATCGCTCCACGGACGACGGCCGCGCGAGGTCGCCGCGGCTCCTGTCGCGTCCGAGCCGTCCGAATCGGCGCCGGCCGCGAGCGCGCCGCCAGCGGCCGCGGCGGTGGTCCCGACACCCGTCTCGACGGAGCCGGACGCCCCGACGTCGACGGAGCCGACGCCCAGCAACGAGACGTCGGAGCCGTCAGAGCCGTCCGAGCCGTCAGAGCCGTCCGAGGGCAGCACGACGACCGTACCGACCTCGACCACCTCGACCACCTCGACCACGCAACCGACGCACCGTGGCGGCGACGGTTCCGGCTCCGGTGGAGGTGGCAACCATGGCGACTGACCGACCGAATCCGAAGAAGCGGGGCACCCGGCGGAAGAGCTCAGCGCCAGCGGCGGTCGTCGCGGTGGCCACGGTGGGCGTGACCGGTCTCACCCTCAACTGGGCCATGCGGTCCTCGGCGGCGACCTCCGCCGCGCTCGCCGCGAAGAACGCCTCGGCCGTGCAGGCCTCGCAGATCGCGGCCGACGATTCGGCCATCAGCCAGCTCCAACAGTCGATCGCCGCGACCAAACAGCAGATCGCGGCACTCGACCAACCGGTCGCCGCCGGATCGAGCACGGCGAGCACGCTCCCGGCAGGAACCACCGGGGGAGCGACCGCCCAGGGGAACGCAGCCGCCGGCACGACCTCCGCCTCGTCGGCGGCTGCGTCCCAGGGTGGAGGGCCGTCCGCCCCGGCCGGGGGAGGGGGTGGCGCACCGGCGCCCGCCGCCGCTGCGCCCTCTGCCGCTGCACCCGCTGCCGCTGCACCCGCTGCTCCCGCAGCCGCCCCGTCGGCCCCACCGGTGACGAGCGCTCCAGCGCCACCTCCTCCGGCACCCGCCCCCCCGCCGCCGGTCAAGTCGACCACGGGGGCCTCCTCTGCGAAGCCCTGACCTCGCCGGGATGCTCCTCGCGTCTGAGACGGTCCGCACGCTGCGGGCGATGGCGACCGATGTCACCCTGCGAGCCCGCGGGGAGGCCTCGGCCGACCTCGACGCGCTTGCCGATCGGGCGCTCACGGTCTTCACCGAGGTCGACCGCAGCTGCACGAGGTTCGACCCCGACAGCGCGCTCGATGCGGGTGAACAGCCGACCCGATCGTTGGCACCGGGTTCCTGCAGTCCTCTTCGAATCCGTGCGCGAAGCCCACCGGGCCTACCTGCGGACCCGCGGACGCTTCGACCCACGGGTGCTCACCGACCTGGTCGAGCTGGGCTATGACCGCAGCCTCCCCTTCGAGGCCGGCGGCGTGGTCACCCCCGACGGGCGCCACTCGCGCACGCCACTCGGACGGTGGACCCCGCGCTTCCGCGGTGGCCCGTCACCCGAGATCCACCTCGGAGGCGTCGCGATCGACCTGGGCGGCATCGGCAAGGGCCTGGCGGTCCGGTGGGCGGCCGACCGGCTGCGCGGGCGGATCGACGACTTCCTGCTGGACGCGGGCGGCGACTGCGCATGCCGGGGAACCGACATCGGCCAATCAGGCTGGCGGATCGGTGTCGAGGACCCCCTGGGCGGCGAAGCGCCGTGCGCGGTGCTCGAGGTGCGCGACTCGGCCTGTGCGACCTCCTCGATCCGGCTCCGACAGTGGCGCTCGGGGAGCCGTCCCGTCCACCACCTGGTAGACCCCCGGACCGGACGTCCGGGTGGTGCCGGCCTTCTCGCGGTCACCGTCGTGGCGGCGGACGCGGCCGATGCCGAGGTCGAGGCCAAGACGCTCTTCCTCGCCGGACGCGACCGGATCGCGAGCGAGGCCCGACGGCGGGGTGTCGCCGCACTCTGGGTGGACGAGGACGCCGTGGCGTCGGAGAGCCCGCGGCTCGCGCCGTTCGTCATCTGGAGGGCCGCGTGAGTATCGAGAGCCCGGTCGATCTGTTCGGAAGAGCGGTCGCGGTCTCGCGTGCGCCGCTGCCGGTACCCGAGGTGCCACTCGCCGTGCCCGAGATGCCGGCGGCCGGGCCGGGCCCGAACCCGACCGAGCCCGCGGCTCGCGTGATCCCCGCGGTCCCCGTCGCGCCGGCGCCGGTTCGGCCAGCCGAAGTGCGGCGACCCGAGGAAGCGCCGGGCCTCGAGCGGATGACCATGCATGCGAAGGACACGATGCTGCTCGTGGGAGTCCTCGCGGGCTCCGTCCTGCTCGGGAACTTCGTCGCCGGTTCGTTTCCGGAGCTGGTGCACGACCGGATGCTGCCGTGGATCCTCGGACGGAGCCTCGGGGTCGGCGCATATCTCTCGCTCACCGCGCTCGTCGTGCTCGGCCTCTGGCTCCGACATCCCTGGCGCCGGCGCGTGTGGTCGCCCCGGCCGGAGTCGATGCTGCGTGCGCACGTGGCACTGGCGGCCTGCACGGTCACACTGCTCGTCGGCCACCTCACGTCGATCGCGCTCGACCACTACGCGGGAGTGGGCTGGATCGGCGTGTTCGTCCCCTGGCACGCCACCTATCGACCGACGTCGGTCGCGCTCGGGACGCTGGCCACCTACGCCATCGTGCTGGTCGTCGGAACCGTCGTCCTCGCCGGATCGATCGCCCGGCACATCTGGTTTCCGGTGCATGCGGTCTCCGCGGTGATCTTCGGGATCACCCTCCTCCACGCGCTCTTCGCCGGAAGCGACAGCCACACGCTCCGGTGGATGTACGTCTCGACCGGCGTGCTCGTGGTGGCGGTGCAGGTCACCCGGCTCGCCGCGGTCCACGTCTCGGCCCGGCCGGCGGTGGAGCTCGAATGACCGGCTGGACGTCGGTCGACGTACGCGGTCTCGGGGAGCTCGCAGAGTGCACGCTCGGGTCGGTCGGCGACGAGGGCACGCGCCTCCTCGCCGGACCACCCGCGTCCGCGGGTGCCGAGACGCTCGGGGACCATCTCGCCCGCCTCGGGCCGCTCCCGCTCGAAGCGTCGCCCGCAGACCTGCGCGCCGTGCTCCGCGAGAGCGGTCTCCAGGGTCGGGGCGGTGGCGGGTTCCCGGTCGCAAGGAAGCTGGAGACCGCGCTTCTCGCACCAGGCGAACCGATCGTCGTCGTCAACGCCAGTGAGAGCGAGCCCGCGAGCCGCAAGGACCGCGTGCTGTGCACCCATCGGCCCCAGCTCATCCTCGACGGAGCCGTCGCCATGGCGAAGATGGTGGGCGCCCGCGAGATCGCCGTCCACCTCCACGACTCGTCCGCCGGTGCCCGGATCGCGATCGGACGCGCGCTCGCAGAACGCCGTGAGACGGCGACCGACGAGTGCTCCTGGCACCTCTCGATCGGGCCGGACCGCTACGTCGCCGGCGAGGCGAGCGCGATCGCGTCGCTCCTCGACGGCGGTGAGGCGCGGCCGTACTTCACCGGCCGGCCGATGGCCGAGGCCGGGCCTTCCGGCCGTCCGACCCTCGTGCACAATGCCGAGACGATGGCCCACGTCGGTCTGCTCCTCCGCACGGGCGCACCGTGGTGGCGCTCGGGCGGAACCGCGTCGTCGCCGGGAACGCAGCTCGTGACCCTCGGTGGCGGGTGCTCCCGACCCGGGCTGGTGATGGAGCTCACCGGTTCGGCCTCCATCGGAGAGGTGCTCACCGCGGCGGGGGAGGTCTCGCCCCCGGCGGCCGTGCTGGTCGGCGGCTTCGCCGGGACGTGGATCGAGGGCGACGTCGCCTGGCAGACGCCGTTCGAGCGCACCGCGCTGAAGTGCGTCGACGCGTCGCCCGGCTGCGGTCTGCTCGGAGTGCTCCCGCACGGAGCGTGCGGGCTGGTCGAGAACGCGAGGATCGTGCGCTATCTGGCCGAGGAGAACGCGGGCCAGTGTGGGCCCTGCGTCACCGGACTCCCGGCGATGGCAGACCTGCTCGACGGGCTCGCCGTCGGCTCCCTGCGTCGCAGTGGGCTGCGACGGGTGCGTGAGCTCTGCGGGACGGTCAGCCGTGGCGGTGCCTGCGGGCACCCCGACGGGGTCGTCCATCTGGTGCGCTCGGCGCTCGACACCTTCGAGGACGATGTGGTGCGTCATCTCGCGGGAAGGCCGTGCCGCGCCTCGTTCCACCCACCCGTGTTCGCGGTGCCGGACGGCCAGGTCTCGATCTGGGAGTCGTCGTGAGCGTCGTCGTGCGGATCGACCCGACCCGTTGCCGTGGGCACGCGATCTGCGCCCTCTTCTTCTCGGACGGCATCGAGCTGGACGAATGGGGTTACGGCCGCATCACCGAGGTGTCCCCGGTGTCACGCCGGCAGGTGAAGCGAGCGATGCGGGCAGCAGCTGCCTGTCCGAACGACGCCATCGTGGTCATCGACCGTGAGACGACCTAGGTCCGAAGCCGCCAGACGGCGTCGCCTCCCATTCGGTCGCCGGATCGGCAAGAATTGGCGCCGTGACGTGGAGACCGGTGATCGACCAGCACGTTTCCACCTGTCCCGCTTCCCACGGAGCCCTCCTCGGGGATGGATGCCCATGAAGGGACCGTGGTGGGCGTTGCCTGGTGTCGCGGCGATCGTCGGCACGCTCACGATCGTCTCGGCGGCACAGGGATCGCTCACCGCAGCGAAGGTCACGCTCCCCCGTGAGGTGCAGGTGGTCGCCAGCGGAGCCCACCATCCGGTGCAGAGCTCGCCGCCGACCACCGAACCGGCCGGAGAGCAGGTTGTCACTCCGTCGCATCCGGTGATCAGTGAGCCCGGGACGACGGCTTCTGGCACCAGAGTGTCGGCCGGCTCCGGTGATGGCTCATCCGCGACCGTCGTGACCGGACCTTCCTCGGAGGTCCCCGCGGCGAGCGCGCCCGGCACGCCCTCGATCGATCCGGGCGGTGACCCCTCGACGCCGATCGGCGTGACGAGCGACCCGGCGGTGACGCCGACGACGACGGGTGGACCGCCGGCGAGCTCCACCACGACGTCCTCGAGCACGACGACCACCACGCACCCGGGCGAGCGGGGGGACCATTGATCGGGACGCGGTCGCGCCGGACGGTGGGCACCCGGCGCATCGGAACCGCGATCCGGCTCGCCGCCTTTCTCGGGTTGCTGCTGGCCGCCATCCTCACCATCACGGCACTCGAGACCGAGCGCGCCTTCACCAATCAGTCGCTCGCGTCGACGACGAAGAGCCTCGTCTCCGAGGTCGACAGCTACGACCGGGCCATCGAGAGCTCGCCAGCACCGGCGCTCGTCGCGACGACGATCACCTACCTGCAGAGTCGCGTCCTGCCACAGGGTGAGACAGTGATGGTCGGCATCGACGACGAGCCACGGCTCGGCAGCTCGGGCAGCGCGGCGCTCCTCCGGACACCCGCGATCCGTACGCTGCTCGCCCATTCGCCGAGTGCGACCAACTCCTACCGGGGCACCCTGGACGGAGTCGACACCGTCTACCTGGTCGCGCCGATCCGCGACGGCTCGAACACCATCGGCACGATGATCGTGGCCTCGGATCTCACCCAGCTCGCCGCGGACCGGAACCGGGTTCTCGCGCTCGTCGTCGGCGAAGCCCTCGTGGCGCTGGTGGGCGCGGTGGCGGGTTCGTACCTCCTGCTCCGCCGTCTCCTCCGAAATGTCGGTCGCATCACCACGACCGCGGCCTCCATCGAGAGCGGCGACCTCGACCGGCGGCTCGGCGACCAGGGGACCGACGACGAGGTCGGGCAGCTCGCCTCGACGTTCGACTCGATGCTCGACCGCCTGCAGGCCGCCATGACCATGCAGCGCCGCCTGCTCTCCGACGTCTCCCATCAGCTCCGCACGCCGCTCACCGTCGCACGCGGGCACCTCGAGGTTCTCGCCCGCCAGCGGGACGCGGACATGACCGAGGTCCGCGAGACGGTGGCGGTCGTGGTCGACGAGCTCGACCACATGCGCGCCCTCGTCGAGCGGCTCCTCATGCTCGGGCGGGCCCTCGAACCGGACTTCCTCCAGGTCGAGCGGCTCGATCTGCGGACCTTCCTCTCGGACCTCTTCGATTCGGCCCGCGTCCTCGCCGACCGCCACTGGACGCTCGAACCCATTCCGGACCTCGTGCTCGAGGTCGACGTCGCCAAGCTTCGCGGCGCACTTCTCAACCTCATCGACAACGCAGTCGGCGCGACGAACGCCACCGACTCCATCGAGATCGCGGCCACCAGGTTGTTCGACGGCTCGGTCATCCTCTCCGTCGAGGACTCCGGGCCCGGCATCCCCCGCGAGCAGATCGAGAGCGTGCTCGCGAGGTTCGCGCGCGTCGGGACGGCCGATCGTGACGGCAGCGGGCTCGGGCTCGCGATCGTGACGGCGGTCGCCGACGCGCACGGCGGGACCTTCGAACTCGCGGCTTCGCGGCTCGGCGGGTGCCGCGCGGCGATCCGCCTCCCGCCCGCGCGTGTCACGCTGGACGACGTGCGCGTCCCGGTGGTGCTCTAGATGCAGATCCTGGTGGTGGAGGACGACCGGGGGATCTCCTCCTTCCTCGACAAGGGGTTGCGTGCCGAGGGATACAGCCCGGTCGTCGCCCGCAACGCGGCGGAGGCACAGGCCGTGCTCGAGAGCCCGGACGCCGAGACCGGTCTCGTCCTGCTCGACCTCGGCCTGCCCTCGGGCGACGGTGTCGAACTGCTCGAGCGCCTTCGGCGCCAGGGCCACACGATGCCGGTCATCATCCTGACGGCCCGCGCCGAGGTCGCCGACAAGGTGAAGGGGCTCAACGCGGGGGCAAACGACTACGTCACCAAGCCCTTCTCCTTCGAGGAGCTGTTGGCCCGGATGCGGGCGACGCTGCGGACCGCCGAGCAGCCGAGCGCGTCGGAGATCGTCGTCGCGGACCTGCGCCTCGACCTGTTGACGAAGGTCGCCTGGCGTGCGGGCCAGCGGATCGACCTGGCCCCACGCGAGTGGGCACTGCTCGAGCTCTTCATGCGAAATCCGAACCAGATGCTCTCGCGTGCGCAGATCCTGAGCCGCGTGTGGGACTACTCCTTCGACACCGGGAGCAACGTGGTCGACGTCTACGTCGGCTACCTGCGTCGCAAGCTCAACAAGCCGGGACTCCAACCGCTCCTCGTCACCGTCCGAGGCGCCGGCTACCGGTTCCTCGACGGATCGCAGGGCCAGTCCGACGCGGAGGAGCCCGCAGCTCCGCCGCCGACCACGCGGTCACGCCGCGAGCGGGCGATCCGGCCACGCTGACGCGACGCACCCCCGGTGATCGCACCGCTCGGAGAGCGGACGAACCGGGGCTGCGTCTCGGGGCTGCGCCGCGGGGGGTCAGGCGGGCGGCCCGGTCGCCAGCGTGACGCTGGCGGTCTGGGTGGTGCCGGACTGGTCGACGTAGGTCAGCTGCACCGTGTCACCAGGATGATGGGGCACGAGCTGCGCGGTGAGGTCGGACGCCGTGGTGATCGGCTTGCCGTCGAGCGCGGTGATCACGTCGCCCTGGACGATGCCTGCCTGTGCCGCTGCGGAACCGGAGAGCACGCTGTCGATGACCGCGCCGGACCCAGTCGACCCGTTGCCGGTCGACCCGTTCCCGCTGCCCCCGAGTCCACCCGAGCTCGACGAGCCGGCCTGGACGGAGACACCGAGGAATCCGGTCGGGCCGACGTGGATCGTGGACGATGCCGCGCCGGACTCGATCTGACGTGCGATCGACAGGGCGGTCGTGATCGGGATGGCGTAGGCCTGGCCACCGGTCACCTGGTAGTACGAGCTCTGGGACGCCGCGGTGTTCATCCCGATGACCTGGCTCGAGGTGTTCACGAGCGCACCGCCCGAGTCACCGGGCTGGATGTTGGCGTTGATCTGGATGAGCCCGGTGAGGCTCTCGGCGTTGGCGCCGTTCGCGTCGCTGGCCGTGATCGCCTGGTTCAACGCGGTGACCGAGCCGCCGGCCGTGCTCGGGGTCCCGCCGGCGCCGCCGGCGTTGCCGATGCCGACGATCGCCTGGCCGACGACGGCCTGGGTCGAGGTCGTGGCGACCGTCCGGAGTCCGCTCGCGCCCTCGAGCTGGATGACGGCGATGTCACCGGTGCGGTCATAGCCGACCACCTTGGCCGTGTACGTCCGGCCGTTGCCGACGTCGGTGGCGCTGATGCTGGTCGCGCCGTCGATCACGTGGTTGTTGGTGAGCACCTCGCCAGTCGAGGTCAGCACCATGCCCGTGCCGGCCGCCTGCTCGTTCTGGTAGCTGAGGTTGGTGTTGATGTCGACCAGGCCCGGGCTGACCTTCGCGGCGATGGCCGAGATGTCGGATGGCGCGCCGGCACCCGTCGACGAGTTGCCGTTCGAGCCGGTTCCGAACGGCGAGCCATTGCCGCTCGTGCCTCCACCGCCGAAGGCGTTGCCGGAGGGGCTCTGCGCCGAGATCGACGCCGACTGCGCGCTCCACACCTCGTGGCCGATGCCCGCACCGGCGAGGACCGCGACCGCGAGCAGGGCGACCATCGACGCGATCACGCCGCGGCGCACCCGCGCATGGTGCTGGTCGTGCGAACCTCCCGACGCCGGCGGAGGTGGCCAGCCGCCGACCGGTCCCATCGGTCCACCAGGACCCGTCGGTCCGGCCCACTCCCCCCATCCGGACGACGGGGGAGGGGTCCACCCACCGGCCGGGGGCACGGTCTGCCATCCTGCCTGCGGCGGGCCGCCCTCGACGGGAGCGTGCCCCCACCCGGTGGGCGGCGGGCTGGCCCATCCGGGATGAGGGTACGGAACTGCCCCGACAGCGCCCGGCGGATACGGGCCTGCCGGTGGGTACTGCCCGGTGGGTGGGTACTGCCCGGTGGGCGGATACGGGCCACCCTGGGGGTACTGGCCTGCAGGCGGGTACTGCCCGGTTTGGGGGTACTGGCCGGTCGGATCAGGACCGGGATGGCGCGGCGCCGGCGGGGACGAGCTGAGCGGTCCGGGCTGTTCGGGCTGTTCGGGGTTGAGCGGCGGAACCGCCGGGTTGCCGGGAGTCGGCTCGGTGACGGCCGCTGCGCCGTCTCCTGCGTCGCCGACCGGGTCCTCGGTCGGATCGTCCGAGGTCGGGGAGGGTGGCCACTGCTCGCTCATCTGCTCCTGCCTTCCTGACCGGCTCGACGTCGGCGTCGAGTGCCGTACCGAGTCCCACGTCGAGATCTCTGCAGCCATTCGACACCACGGAGTTAAGGACGCCGTGAAGCCTGCGTATGAATCTCCTAAGGACCCGGAGCCACCCCTCGAGGTCGCATCGTGCCAGGTCAGGTGGCGGAGGGCGCGGAGGGGTGGGCGCGCGGGGCCGAGGTGCGCCCGCGCACCCGTCGAACGGGTCCGTCGCTACCATGCCTGCAGCCCGCGCGGCAGAGGTGCCGCGGCGAGCGGCACGCCGGCCGCACCGAGACAGGCGGGGCCCGACGACCATGGCGCAACGCTCCCCGAACCGCAAGACCTCGACCCGTCTCAGCCGTCGGTCACGACGGCGTCGGGTGCTGGTGCTCGTCGTGCTCGTCGCCGGTGGGGTCGCGTGGCGGGTCGGCCTCCTGGCCCGCTCGTCGAGTGCACCGACCGCGCTCGATCCCTCGTACTTCGCGGACGGGTCGTGCGTCGCCTATCCCCCGACCTCCGGGGACCGTGGGCAGACGGTCTTCCTCGACGCCGGTCACGGCGGGGTCGACCCGGGCGGGATCGGGTCCACCCAGTCGGGCGCCACCATCGAAGAGGGGGTCGAGACCCTGCCCGTCGAGCTCGACGCGATGGCACGCTTGCGTGCGGCGGGCTACCGGGTTGTGGTGTCGCGGACGAACGACTCGACCGTGCTCCGCCTCGGGGCGGTCGACCGTTCCGGCGGTGTGCTCTCCCTGCAAGGCGCGCACGACGACGTCGCGGCCCGCGACGTGTGCGCGAACGCGGCGAACGCGGCGGTGCTGGTGGGCATCTACTACGACGCGGGCTCGTCGTCGGACGCGGGCAGCATCACCGCCTACGACCCCGACCGTGCCTTCGCCGCCGAGTCCAAGGCACTCGCTCAGCTCGTGCAGCACGACGTGCTCGCCGCGATGAACGCACAGGGGTGGGGGATCCCCGACGACGGCGTGCGGACCGACGGCGGTCTCGGCTCGATCAGCGGGAGCCCCTCTGCCGGCGGGCTCGCCGCACAGGCGGCGTCCTACGGGCACCTCATGCTGATCGGACCACCGATGACCGGATTCTTCACGACACCGAGCCAGATGCCCGGCATCATCGTCGAACCGTTGTATCTCACCGATCCGTTCGAGGGGTCCATCGCCGACAGCGCGAAGGGCCAACAGGTGATCGCGGACGGCATCGCGTCCGCCGTCGAGCAGTTCCTCGCCGAGCACCCGGCGGCGCCCTCGTCGGGCTGACGTCGACGCGGGTCCGCAACACCCGGTCAGCGTGCGGTGATGTACTCCATCAGCTCGTTGCGGTCGCGCTCGAGCTCGCCGATCCGGCTCTTCACGACGTCGCCGATGCTGATGATCCCGCAGAGCAGTCCGCCCTCGACCACCGGAACATGGCGGATCCGGTACCGGGTCATGAGGTCCATGATCGAGTCGACGGGATCGGTCGGCGCACAGACCCGCACCGAGGTGGACATGATCGCGGCGACCGACTCGGTGAGCAGGTCGTTGTGCAGCTCGCTCAGCCGGTGCACGATGTCGCGCTCGGAGACGATCCCGTCGATGTGCAACCCGTCCGCCGAGACGACCAGGGCGCCGATGTTGTGGCGCACCAGCTCTGCCACGACCATCCCGACGGTCGCGTCGGCGGTGACCGTGGCCACCGCGTTGCCCTTGGTCTCGAGCAGGTTCGACACGAGCATGGTGCTCCCCCTTCGGTTCGGCCGCTCCACGTTCCCCCCGGACGGCGACCGTCCACCCATCATCGCGCCCGGGAAGCCCGAAGGGAATGGCGAGCGGATTACACCGAGACACCCTCGTGGAGGCGTTCGGTCGCCTCGACGTACTCCTCGACCATCCCGAAGACGACGTCCTTCGCCTTGCGCACGGTCGTTGCCCGGCCGATGACCTGGCCACAGGGGTTGAAGTTCACGTCCCGGGCCTGCTCGGGATAGCGGTGGCCGCGGGACACCGCCTCGATGGCCACCATCATCTGGAGCGGCATCGGGAGCGGATCGGGGGTGTCTTCGGCCTCCCAGGCCTCGGTCCAGTCGTTCTTGAGCATCCGGCACGGCTTGCCGGTGAACGAGCGCGAGCGCACGGTGTCCCGGCTGGAGGCGGCCAGGTAGGTCTCCATCTGCTTGGGCGGGATGTCGGCCTCTTCGACCGTGAGCCAGAGCGTGCCGGACCACACGCCCTGGGCACCGAGGGCGATCGCGGCGGCCATCTGACGCCCGCTGCCGACCCCTCCGGCCGCCAGCACCGGGATGGGCGCGACCGCGTCGACGACCTCGGGCCACAGCACGATGCTCCCGACGTCACCGGTGTGGCCGCCGCCCTCGGTCCCCTGGCAGACGATGAAGTCGAGCCCGGCCGCCTTGTGGTTGAGCGCGTGCTTGACGGAGCCCGCAAGCGCGCCGATCATCAGCCCGGCACCTTGGACCTTCTCCACCACGTCGGGCGGCGGCGTGCCGAGCGCGTTGGCGATCAGCTTCACGTTCGGATGGCGGAGGGCCACCTCGATGAGGCCGGCCGCGTGGGCCGCCGTCCAACCGATCATCCCGTTGGAGCGCCGCTCGTCCTCGGGGATCTCGGGGACGCCGTGGTCGGCCAGGATCTTGAGTGCGAACTCCTTGTGCTGGGCGGGCACGAGCGCGCGGATCTGGGCCTCCAACTTCTCGGGGTCCATCTCGTCCATTCCCTCGTACTTGGCCGGGATCACGATGTCGACGCCGTAGGGCTTGTCCCCGACGTGCTCGTCGATCCAGGTGAGCTCGACCTCGAGCTGCTCCGGATCGAACCCGATGGCACCGAGCACACCGATGCCGCCGGCGTTGGTGACGGCGGCCACCACGTCCCGGCAGTGGGTGAATGCGAAGATCGGGAATTCGATTCCGAGCTTGCGTCGGATCTCAGTGTCCATGGTGTGGCTCCTCTTCTCAGTTGTCGGTCGTGTCAGTTGTCGGTCGTCGAGCGCTGATCGTGACCGTCGCGTCGTCGCGCGCCACGCTCGGATCGGCCCGCGGCCCGGGGGAGCCCGACCAGCGCGGCGAGCCCGGTCGTGGCGAGCTCGTCGCTGACGGAGTCCGGATCGATACGGCGCTGCATGGCGAGCCCGGTGAGCAGGGCCTTGACCAAGATGGCCGCATCGTCGGGCGGAACCGCGGGTCGGGCGCCCACCGCGGCGGCCCAGCTCGCGAGGTGCCGGGCGCTGTTGGCCCGGGCGTCGAGCTCGCGACGTCGGAGGACCTCTGCCACATCGGGGTCGCGCGCCGCGCGAAGCCAGAGCTCGTGCTCGAGCAGCGACCAGCGGGCCGGTCCCTGCGATGCCGAGCCGGCCACGTTCCCCCACACCGCTCCCAGTTGGGCCTCCGGTGAGGCGGAGACCGCGACGTCGGCGAAGAGCATCGTGAGCACCGACTCCTTCCACCATTCGAGCAGGGCGAGCAGGAGGCCCTGCTTGCTCCCGAAGTGCGCGTAGACCGCACCGGAGGTCCGGCCTGCCGCTTCGGCCACCGCGTCCACGGACACGGCGTCGACGCCCTGGTCGGCGAAGAGGTCCGCCGCTGCGGCGAGGAGGCGCTCCCTCGTGTCCGCCTTTCGCGACTGCTGGGTTCTGGGCATGGCTCCCGCGATCGGTGAGGCGGCTCCTCCGTGAACCCTACAAATATTGGAAGCGTTATGCAACTTCCGATGCGAATGGCGCGCGACAGTGGCCGAGGCGCCGACGTGGCCGGCAGACCTGCCGGAATAGGCTGACGTCGCACCGACGCCAGGAGGAACGCCATGCCCACGATGAAGCCCGTCGTCCACGATCGTCTGTTCATCGGCGGCAGCTGGGTCAAGCCCGCCGGCCCCGGCGCGATCGAAGTCGTCGACTCGACGACCGAGGAGGTCATCGGCTCGGTGCCCGAGGGATCGGCGGCCGACGTCGATGCCGCGGTCGAGGCCGCAGCCGCCGCATTCCCCTCGTGGTCCGCGACGCCGCTCGCCGATCGGGTGGCTCTGTTGACCGCCGTGGGCGCGGCCCTGAGCGCCGCGCACCGAGCCATTGGCCGAGCTCATCACCCACGAACTGGGGATGCCGCTCATCCTCTCCCAGCTCGTGCAGGTCGGACTGCCGGTCGCGACCTTCGCGTCGATGGGGCCGGTGACCGAGGCGTTCACCTGGGAGCAGACGATCGGGAACTCCCTCGTCGTGCGCGAACCGATCGGTGTCGTCGGTGCCATCACCCCGTGGAACTACCCGCTGCACCAGATCGCGGCCAAGGTGGCGCCTGCGCTCGCGGCCGGCTGCACGGTGGTCCTCAAACCGAGCGAAGTCGCACCGCTCAACGCATTCGTCCTCGCGGAGGTCCTCGAGGAGCTCGGGCTCCCCGCAGGCGTGTTCAACCTCGTGACCGGGGTCGGCCCGGTGGCGGGAGAGGCGATCGCCTCCCACCGCCTCGTCGACATGGTCTCGTTCACCGGGTCCACGCGGGCCGGGCGTCGCGTCTCGGAGCTCGCCGCTTCCACCGTCAAGCGCGTCGCCCTCGAGCTCGGCGGCAAGTCCGCCAACGTGCTCCTGGCCGATGCCGACCTCACTCGAGCGGTCAACGACGGGATCGGAAAGTGCTATCTGAACTCCGGCCAGACCTGCAGCGCGCTCACCCGCATGCTGGTGCCGCGCGACCGGCTCGACGAGGTCGAGCAGCTCGCGACGGCGGCCGCCGAGTCGTGGACACCCGGTGACCCGTTCGAACCGGCAACGCGCCTCGGACCGCTCGTCTCGGCGGTGCAGCGCGATCGGGTTCGCTCCTACATCAAGGCGGGGACCGATGAAGGAGCGCAGCTGCTGACCGGTGGCTCGGAGCCTCCCGAGGGCCTCGACCGCGGGTATTTCGTCCGGCCGACGGTGTTCGGCTCGGTCACCCGCGACATGACCATCGCCCGCGAGGAGATCTTCGGACCGGTGCTCTCGATCATGCCGTACGACTCGGAGGAGGAGGCGGTCGAGATCGCCAACGACACGGACTACGGACTCGCCGGCGGTGTCTGGTCCGCCGACGCCGACCACGCGAAGTCGGTGGCGCGCCGGCTGCGGACCGGACAGGTGGAGGTCAACGGGGGTGGGTTCAACCCCGGTGCGCCGTTCGGCGGCTACCGGCAGTCGGGCAACGGCCGGGAGTTCGGTGCCTTCGGCCTCGAGGAGTTCCTCGAGGTCAAGTCCCTCCAGCTCTGAGCAGTCGCGGGCTCAGTACCCGAACTGGTCGTCGACCAGACCGGTGTAGATCTGCGCGGCGTCGGTGTAGGACTTCTCGCCGATGAAGACGTGCTGGGTCCCCGTGTACATGTCGCGGAAGGCGCGTTCGAGGCGGGTCCCCTCGCGGATCGCGGAGGTCCCCGCGGCCAGGTGCGCCCACTGGACGATCTCCCGGCTCGTCTCGGTGGCGTAGGTGGCTGCGACGCGCATGTCCGCCCGCATGGTGGGGCTGAGCGGCTCGTCCCGTTCGACTGCGGCTTCGACGTCCGAAAAGGTCGTGAGCATGAGGAGCCGGGCCGCCTTCCACGCGGCGAGATGATGGGAGAGGTTGCGCTGAAAGCTCGTGCGGTGGGCGAGTGAGGACTCGTCGCCCATCCGGACCTTGGTGGCGGCGAGCTCGGTCACGTCGTCGATCATGCTCTTCGAGACGCCGAGCGCCCACGACCCGTGTCCGGCCGCGGTGATCGGGATGAGCCCCATGCGGAAGGCCGCCGAGCTCCCACGTTCGGGGGTGCGGCAGAAGAGCCCGTAGGTGCGGGAGGCGGGCACGAACAGATCGGTGACGTTGTAGTCGTAGGACCCGGTGCCCTTCAGACCCTGCACGAACCAGCCGTCGGTGAAGACGATCTCCTCGCGGGGGACCACGGCCACCAGCAACGGCGGTATCCCGTCCTCCCCGACGACCATCTCGCCCCCCGACGTCGGGATGAAGCCGGCTGCGACGTACTCGGAGTGGCCGGTGCCCGACCCGAAGTTCCAGCTTCCGGTGAGCCGGTAGCCCTCGCCGTCGGTCTCGCCGAGCCCGTTCGGGAAGAACTGCCCCCCGACGGTGACCCGGTGGTCGTGGGCGGTGAAGACCTCCTCGAACCCGACCGCGGGCAGATAGGCGGCGGACGCGGCGGCGGAAGGGAGGTTGGCGATGCCGATCCAGCCGAGCGAGCCGTCCTGCCAGGCGAGCTCGATCCACGTGTCGATCATCTCCGCGAAGGAGGGCTCGCTCCCGCCGGCCTCCCGGGGATTGGCCCACTGCATGAGTCCGCACTCCCAGAGTGCGTCGACCGTCCGTCCGGTGAGCGTGCGCTCGCGTTCGGACGTGGCGGCCTCGGCCGCGACCAGCGGTCGGAGGGTGGCGGCGGCCCGGGGTCCGTCGGCGTTCACCGTGGTCGGCATCGTGGGTCTCTTTCGGGTCTGACCGGTCGTCGGTGGATGGTCACATCCCGAGCTGGTCGAGCAGTCCGACGCGGAGACCCGCGGTGAACCCGCCGTCGACGACGAGCGCCGACCCGGTGATGAACGAAGCGTCCTCGGACGCGAGGAAGGCCGCCGCCGCGGCGATCTCCGAGGGTCTGCCGAACCTCCCCAGCAGATGTTCGTCGCGCATGCGCTCGCGGTAGAGGTCCATCCCGTCGCCGTCGACGATCGAGCGCAGCAGCGGGGTGTCGATCCCTCCGGGACAGATGCAGTTGACCCGGATACCCCGTCGTCCGTAGTCGATGGCAGCGCTCTTCGTCAGCATCACGACGCCCCCCTTGGAGGCGTTGTACGCGCTTCCGCCCTCGGTCCCCTCGATGCCCTCGATGCTGGCGATGTTCACGATCGAGCCGGACCCGCGCTCGAGCATGTGGATGGCACAGTGCTTGTCGACGAGGAAGGTGCCCTTCAGATTGACGTCGACGACCCGGTCCCACTCGTCTGCATCGAGCAGGTGGATTGGTCCACCGCCGGCCACCCCTGCCGCGTGCACGACGGCGTCGAGGCGTCCGTGGGTCTCGACCACCGAGGCGATCGCCGCGGCCACCGCGGGCTCGTCCCGCACGTCGAGTCGGTGGTCGACGTCGCCGGCGAGGTCGACCGTCACGACGGTCGCACCTTCCTCGGCGAAGCGGGCGGCGCATGCGGCTCCGATCCCCGAAGCGGCGCCGGTCACCACGGCGACCGTGTCGTCGAGTCGTTCTCTCACCGTCTCCCTTTCGTGCCCCCGCCGCCGACGCACCTGCGCGCGTGGGCCGACGGTAGGTTCGGGCGCACATGCCGGTCAAGGAGGCCGCCGCCCCGGGGGCGCCGTGACCGTCGGTCGGGCCGCTCAGCGCGGCGGGCCGGGTGGAGGGGTGAGCATGTGGTGGCCGACGTCGCCGACCAGGTCGACCAGGTAGCGACGCTCGGTGAACCGCCAGGGACCGGTCCCGCCGTCTCGGCGCTCGAAGCGGTCGTGGTAGCGGCCGGCGAGGATCGGCTGGAGGGGCAGTCCCTCGGTGGCCTGGAAGACCGTCCAGTACGAGCGGGCCGTGGCGACGGCGAGCTCCTCGTCGATCTCGAGGATGAGGTTGGTGGTGACATGCTTGGTCCGCGGCGTCCCGTCGGGGTAGCGGCGCGCGGTCGAGGCGAAGAGCTTGCCGATCGACTCCCGGCCCGTGAGGACGCCCTCGTCGCCGGCACCGCCGACCGCGGCGTGCCCGAGCAGGTGGGCCACACCGTCGAAGTCCCCGGCGTCGATGAGCTCGGCGTACCGACCGATCAGGTTCGCGACCTCGGTCGCGCTGTCGCTCATCGGCCTGACCGCGTCGTCTCCGCGCAACCGCGGCGGTCAACCGAACGTGACGTCGGCATCGTCCCAGTACGCATTGGCCGAGGTGATGAGACCGAGGTCGTCGAAGGTGAAGACTTCGATCCCCGCGATGGTCATCGTGGCACCACCGGTGACCACGTCGATCCGGAAGTCGATGGCAGCCGCGGCGCCACACGTGTGCACCGACGGTGCCGCGAAGGTCCATGTCTCGCTCGCACCGATGCTGGACGCGAAGAACGACGCGATCGCGGCGCGGCCGACGTTTGGCGGGTTGGTGACCGGATCGGCCTGGGCGGCGTCCTCGGTGAAGAGCGACGCGATCGCGTCCGGGTCGCGACCGTTGACGGTCGCGACGTACTCTTCGATGCGCGAGCGGAGCTGTTCGGGTGGGAGCATGGGACCTCGCGGGCCGATGGTGGTCTCGGGTGTGGCGCCGGCTAGGCGCCCACGGCGTGCACCCCGCCGTCGACGTGCAGTATCTCACCGGTGGTCTTCACCAGCAGGTCCGAGAGGAGTGCGGTGCACGCCCGGGCGACGACGTCGGTGTCGAGCACGTCCCAGCCCAACGGGGCGCGCTCGGCCCAGGTCTCCTCGAAGGTGGTGAAGCCCGGAATCGACTTCGCGGCCATCGTCTTGACCGGTCCTGCCGCGACGAGGTTGACCCGGATCCCCTGTGGCCCGAGGTCGCGGGCGAGGTAGCGCGAGAGGGACTCGAGCGCGGCCTTCGACACCCCCATCCAGTCGTAGGCGGGCCAGGCGACCGAGGCGTCGAAGTCGAGGCCGACCACTGACGCACCGGGCCGCTCGCCGACCCCGGCCGCCACGAGGAGCGGAAGGAACGCCTCGACGAGTGCCTTCAACGAGTAGGCCGAGACGTGGAGGGCGACCGCGACCTGGTCCCAGTCGGCACGGAGCATCCCGCCGCCCAGGCACTCGGGCGGCGCGTACCCGATCGCGTGGACGAGCCCGTCCAGCCGGTCCCACTGCGCGGCAAGGCGCGCGGCTGCGGCCTCGAGTTGGGCGGGCTCCGTCACATCGATCTCGAGGACATCGGCCTCGCGCTCGAGCTTGCGCGCAGTCCGTCGGGTGAGCGACAGCCCGCGGCCGGCACCGCTCAGCACCACGTCAGCGCCTTCGCGCTGCGCGGCGCGGGCCACGGCGAACGCGAGTGACGCATCGGTGAGCACGCCCGTCACCAGGATGCGCTTGCCGTCGAGGAGTCCCATGAGCTGGCAGGTTACCGCCGGGGATCGCAAGGGTCGGGATCGGTTGTGCAAGGGTAGGACCCGTGCGCATCGGGATTCTCGGAGGGACCGGCCCGGCCGGGCGCGGGCTCGGACTGCGACTCGCCGCTGCAGGTCGGGAGGTCGTCATCGGGTCGCGCGATCAAGAGCGCGCCGCGACGCTGGCGGACGGACTCCGTGCCGCCTGGCCCGACCGCGCGCTCACGATCAGGGGTGCCTCGAACAAGGAGGCGGCAGAGGCCGAGCTCGTGGTGGTGGCGACCCCGTGGGAGGGTGCGGTCGCGACCGTGCTGGCGCTCGCCGACCAGCTGGCCGGCAAGGTGGTGGTTTCGATGGCCAACGCATTGACCCGTGAGGGCCGCGAGCTCCTGGCCGTCGTCCCGCCCCGGGGCTCGGTCGCCGCGTCGGTGCAGGCCGCGTTGCCCGACGCCCTGGTCGCCGCCGCCTTCCACCACCTCCCGGCGACGACCCTCGAGCAGCTCACCGCTCCCCTCGACGCCGATGTGCTCGTCTGTTCGGACCACCGTGAGGCGACCACGGCGACGGTCGCACTGGTCGACGCTGTCGACGGCCTCCGTGGGATCGACGCCGGTGGCATCGCGCAGGCGGCCCCGATCGAGGCGTTCACCGCCGTGCTGGTGTCGGTCAACATCCGCCACCGCGCGCACACGACGGTGCGACTTGTCGGATTGGGCGACAGGTGACGAGCAGGCGGACCGGGCGCCACCGCTGATGCAGCTCTACGACACCGCACGGCGGTCGACCCTCCCGTTCGAGCCGGGCCCCGTGGTCACGCTCTACACGTGCGGCATCACGCCGTACGACGCGGCCCATCTCGGGCACGCGCAGGTCTATCTCACCTTCGACGTCCTCCAGCGCAGGCTGCGTGACCTCGGACACGAGACACGGTGCGTCCGGAACATCACCGACGTCGACGATGACATCCTTCGCAAGGCGCGCGAGCTCGGCGTCCACTACCTCGACCTCGCGGCCGAGGAGATCGCCCGCTTCGACGCCGACATGACCGCGCTCGGGCTCCTGCCCGCGTGGTCGGAGCCGCGGGCGACGTCTGCGATCCCCGAGATCCTCACCCTCGTCGGGTCGGTCCTCGACTCCGGCCACGCCTACCTGTCGGGCGGGGCCGTCTACTTCGACGTCACCAGGTTCCCGAAGTTCGGGCAGGTGAGCCACTTCGACCAGGCGACGATGCTCGAGCTGGCGGCCGCCAACGGCGGCCATCCCGACGATCCGAACAAGCGCCATCCGCTCGACTTCGTCCTGTGGCAGCCGTCGCTGCCGGACGAGCCCGCCTGGGAGTCGCGGTGGGGACCCGGTCGACCCGGGTGGCACATCGAGTGCTCTGCGCTCGTCCTGCGCGAGCTCGGGGAGACCATCGACGTCCACGGGGGCGGAAGGGATCTCGTCTTCCCGCACCACGAGTGCGAAGCCGCGCAGTCCGAGTCGGTGACCGGCACCACCTTGGTCCGGCACTGGCTCCACGTCGGGCTGGTCGGCTACGAGGGGACGAAGATGTCCAAGTCCCTCGGCAACCTGGTCTTCGTCGGCGACCTCTTGAAGGAGTGGGAGCCGGCCGCGGTGCGGCTCGCCCTGCTCGGCCATCACTACCGACCCGACTGGGAGTGGACCGCGGGCGACCTCCCTGGTGCGGCCGACCGGCTCGAGCGGTGGCGATCGGCGACTGCACGCCCCGAGGGGGGCGGGCGCGCCGACGGGAGCGCACTCGACGCGGTGCGCGCCTCGATCGACGACGACCTCGACACGCCGGGCGCCCTCGCCGTGCTCGACCGCGAGGCTGCCGCCGGCCGCCCGGTGGGCCAAGGCGCAGCCCTCTTGGGCGTTAGCCTGTAGGGCCGGCCGCCCGGTCGACCGTCCGCTGCGGCAGACGCCACCGACCACCCCCGTCGATCCCGCGCACAGACCGAAAGGCAACTCCATGGCAGGCGTCACCGTCCGGCTCCCCGATGGCTCGAGCAAGGAGCTCGCCGAGGGAGCCACGGCCCGCCAGCTCGCCGAGTCGATCGGGCCCCGCCTCGCCAAGGCGGCCCTCGCCGCCACCATCGACGACGTGGAGATCGATCTCGACGCGCCCCTCCGGGACGGTGCGACCGTCGCCGTCGTCACCGCAGACTCCGACGCCGGGCGCGAGATCCTGCGCCACTCGACGGCTCACGTGCTCGCCCAGGCGGTGCTCCGTCTCTGGCCCGGAGCGCACTACGCGATCGGTCCTGCCATCGCAGACGGCTTCTACTACGACTTCGAACTGCCCGGTGGCGCGCACTTCAGCGACGACGACCTGGTTCGCATCGAGGCGGTGATGCGCGAGATCGTGGCCGAGGACCAGCCCTTCGTCCGCGAGGAGCACACCGTCGACGAAGGACTCGCGCTCTTCGGCGACCAGCCCTTCAAGCGGGAGATCATCGAGGGCGTCGGGGTGGCCGCCGACGAGTTGGACGCCGTGGCCGAAGGAGTGTCGACGGCGTCGGTGTCGACCTACCGGAACACACCGGAGTTCTTCGACCTCTGTCGCGGTCCGCACGTCCCGAGCACCGGCCGCCTCGGGCACTTCAGCCTCATGCGAGTAGCGGGCGCGTACTGGCGGGGGGACGAGAAGCGTCCCCAGCTCCAACGCATCTACGGCACCGCATGGGAGTCGGAGAAGGCGCTCGCCGCGCACCTCGAGCGCCTCGCCGAGGCCGAGCGCCGCGACCACCGGCGTCTCGGAGCGGAGCTCGACCTGTTCTCCTTCCCCGACGAGCTCGGTTCGGGCCTCGCCGTGTTCCACCCCAAAGGCGGCACGGTCCGGCGCCTGATGGAGGACTACTCACGCCTGCGCCACGTCGAGGGTGGCTACGAGTTCGTCAACACCCCGCACATCACCAAGTCCGCGCTGTTCGAGGTCTCCGGACACCTCGACTGGTTCGCCGAGGGGATGTTCCCGCCGATGACCCTCGACGGTGGGCAGGAGTACTACCTCAAGCCCATGAACTGCCCGTTCCACATCCTCATCTACAAGAGCCGCCAGCGCTCCTACCGCGAGCTGCCGATCAGGATGTTCGAGTTCGGGACGGTCTACCGATACGAGAAGTCGGGCGTGGTGCACGGGCTCACCCGGGTGCGCGGGATGACCCAGGACGACGCGCACATCTTCTGCACCAAAGAGCAGATGGGCGAGGAGCTGCGCTCCACCCTCGACTTCGTCCTGTCGCTGCTGCGCGACTTCGGGCTCGACGACTTCTTCCTCGAGCTCTCGACCCGGCCGGAGGAGAAGGCCGTCGGGGCCCCCGAGGACTGGGACGAGGCGACCGAGACGCTGCGCACGGCTGCGGGTGGGCTCGATCTCGACCTCGTGATGGACGAGGGCGGTGGCGCCTTCTACGGGCCGAAGATCTCCGTCCAGGCCCGCGACGCGATCGGCCGGACCCACCAGATGTCCACGATCCAGCTCGACTTCCAGCTGCCCCAGCGCTTCGACATGGCCTACATCGGCGCCGACAATGCGCGGCACCGGCCGATCATGATCCACCGCGCGCTCTTCGGCTCGGTCGAGCGGTTCTTCGCGATCCTCCTCGAGCACTACGCAGGCGCCCTCCCGACCTGGCTCGCGCCCGTCCAGGTGCGGGTGCTCGGTGTGCGCGACGACCACGACGAGTATGCGCAACGGGTCGCCGACCGGATGCGGGGGATCGGCGTCCGGGTCGACATCGAGCCCGCCGACGAGCCGTTGGCGGCACGGATCCGTCGGGCGAAGCTCGCCAAGCTGCCCTACGTGCTGGTCGTGGGTGACGACGACGTCGCGGCCGGCACCGTCGGCGTCAACGCGCGCGGGTCTGACCGCCCGCGCCGCGACGTCGACCTCGACGAGTTCGTCCGCACCCTCACCGAGGAGATCGCTGAGCGCCGTTCGGACGTGGCGTGAGCCTCGAGACCCTCTGGGCCGGCTGGCGGAGCGCGTACGTGACCGCGCCGCACCACGCGGATGAAGCGGTGTCCGACGACGTTCGGCCCGACGTCGGCGACGATCCCGCCCGGTGCGTCTTCTGCCGCCTCGCCGCGAGCGGACCTCCCGCGCCCGACACCGGCGTGCTCTGGTCCGGCGCCCACGCGTTCGCCGTCCTCAACGCCTATCCGTACACGACCGGTCATCTGATGGTCGTGGCCCGCCGTCACGTCGCGTCCCTCGCCGAGCTGTCGGACGAGGAGCACGCCGAGCTCTGGTACGGGCTGCGCAGCGCCGAGGCGGCGCTCGGGACCGCCTACCGTCCCGACGGGATCAATCTCGGGGCCAATCTTGGTCGGGCCGCCGGCGCGGGGATCCCGCGCCACCTCCATCTGCATGCGGTGCCACGGTGGTTCGGTGACACCAACTTCATGACGTCCGTCGCGGGCGCCCGCGTGCTGCCCGAAGCGCTGACCGCGACCTGGGAGCGACTCGCCGCCGCGTGGGCATAGTGCCGGTGCGACCGGCGGAATCGAATCGCCCGGGCCGGTGTTGCCCGCGGCGACGGGTGACACGCGCCGTCGAGAGACTGAGAGGTTGAGATGCAGGTCAAAGAGCTCGGGCACCTGGTGCTCTACGTGCGGAACCTCGAGCGTTCCGCCCAGTTCTACGGCGACGTGCTCGGTTGGAAGCCGGTCTTCCCCGACGGCCTCGGATTCCCAGCGGCGGCGTTCTCGTCCGGACGGACCCATCACGAGCTGTTGCTGATCGAGGTCGGCGAGGACGCTGCCCCCCAGCCGAGCGGGCGCCGGCTCGGGCTGTACCACATCGGGCTCAAGGTCGGCGACACGGACGACGAGCTGCGCGAGGCGCACGCCCGGATCGCCGAGGCCGGGGCCACCATCGTGGGGACGAGTGACCACACGGTGACCCACAGCCTCTACATCCTCGATCCCGACGGCAACGAGATCGAGCTCTACATCGACGTCCCCGGTGTCGACTGGAGGAAGGACCCGGCCCTGGTCATGGCCCCGATCCGACCGCTCGTCCTCTGAGTCGGCGGTCCGCGTCCCCAAAGGGGGACGAGCCGCGCGGGCCCGGCCACGCGGGGTGGCAGATGGTAGGGTGGGGGGACCCTTTTGGAGGAAGCGGCATGTTCGACGGGCGCTGGCGCGAGACGGTCGATCGAGGGACCGGTCCGCTCGGTCGCAAGCTGCAGCACCTCGGGATCTCAGCCGACGTGCTGACCGCGACCGGGCTCATCTGTGCCGCGGCGACCGCGGTCGCCGTGGGCACCGGCCACCTCCATCTCGCGATCCTCCTGCTCATCCTCACCGGGCTCAACGACCTGCTCGACGGTCCGGTGGCCAAGGCGTCGGGGACGTCGTCGGTGCGAGGGGCGTTCTTCGACTCGGTGACGGACCGGGTCTCCGACGCGCTGATCCTCGGCGGGGTCGCCTGGTACCTGGTGGACGCCCATCCCGGCCATCTCGTGTTGTTGCCGTTCGGGGTGCTCGCCGCGACGTCCCTGATCTCCTACCAGCGGGCCAAGGCGGAGTCGCTCGGGATCTCGGCCAAGGGCGGGCTGATGGAGCGCGCCGAGCGGATGATCCTGCTCGGCGTCGGCTTCATCGCCGCGTCGTTCCTCGTGCCGGTGCTCTGGTTGATGCTGGTGCTCACACTGGCGACCGCCATCGGAAGGTTCGTGAAGGTCTGGCAGCTCGCAGAGGCGCCGTCCCCCGCCACATCCGTCCGCCGGCACCGCCGCCCACCACGCGCCTCGCGGACCGACCGGCGATCGGCCTCGCCCTCCCGTTGGCGCGCCCGTCGACAAGGAGAGCTCGCCAGCCGGTCGGGTCGGGCGTGGAGGGCCCGTCACGCGCGCCAAGGCCACCGCCAACGTGCCGGTCGCCGGCACGTCTGAGCTGCAGCCTGCGCCCGCACCGGTCCGCAGTGTGACCGGGTGATCACGGGTCGAGCGCTCGTCCGCACCTATTCGGTACTCGCGCGCTGCCTCGCCGCGCTCCCCGAGCCGGTGGCCCTGGCAACGGCAGGGCTGGTCGGAGACGCGCTCTTCCACCTCCGCCACGAGCAGCGGGACATGATCTCGAACAACCTGCGTCGGGTCGTCGGAGCGGACTCCGCCGACGCGGCGGTGATGGAGCGGTGGTCACGGCGCGCGTTTCGGGCGTACGCTCGGTACTGGGTCGAAGGGGCGCGACTCGGGACCACGCCCCCCCGCGAGGTGGTGCAACGGACCGTGGTCGACGGTATGCACCACCTGGCGGAGGGGATGGCGCTCGGCAAGGGCGTCGTCATGGCACTACCGCACATTGGGAGCTGGGAGTATGGAGGGGCATTTCTGGCCGCGCAGGGCATTCCGATGACGTCGGTCGCCGAGCGCCTCGAGCCGCCCGAGCTCTTCGACTTCTTCGTTGCACAACGCGCTGCGATGGGGCTCACCATCGTGCCGCTGGGCCCGGGCTCGGGGAGCCAGCTCCTCGCGACGCTCCGAGGAGGAGGACTGGTCGGACTGCTCTGCGACCGGGACATCGAGAGCACCGGCATCGACGTCGAGTTCTTCGGCGAGAAGACGACCATGCCCGCGGGGCCCGCGACGCTCGCATTGCGGACCGGCGCGACCTTGGTGACCGGTGTGGTCTACAGCGGACCCGGACGGGACCATCGGGCCGTGATCGGGCCGCCGCTCGACACGTCACGCCGGGGCACGCTCCGCTCCGACGTCGCACGCCTGACCCAGCAGATCGCCGTCCGCTTCGAGGACTACATCCGGCGTGCCCCCGAGCAGTGGCACGTCTTCCAGCCGCTGTGGACCGTGGACCGCGAGGCGGCCGTCTCGTGACCAGGTTCGAACACCGTCCGGTCGGGAGCGCTCCCGAGCCCGAGCCGATCGGGGGTGCGGGACGGGGTGAAGGCCGCAAGGGGCAGACCGGGTCCACGTCGCAGCAGGTGCCCGAGCTCGACGGGCGCGACCGCCACGGAGCGTCGGGACGCCCGAGCTTCCACACGCGCTCGGAGCACGACTCGGACGTGGTGGCGGTCCTCGACGCCGAGGGACGGCTGCGGTTCGTGAGCGCGTCGGCAGAACGCGTCTTCGGCTTCGACGCGAGCCGTGCCGTCGGCCTCGACGCGCTCGAGCTCTTCGAGCCGGGCGACGCGGACCAGGTGCGCCTGCTCTTCAAGGAGCTGGTTGCGGGTCGCCGGCTGTCGGTCTCGCTCGAGCTCGAGACCGTCACCGCCGACGGGCGGAGGATCGACCTCGACCTGTTCGCGGTGAACCACCTCGACGATCCGATCCGGGGCGTCGTGGTCAACGTGCGCGACGTGACGGAGCAGAAGCGGCTCGAGCGGAGCATCCGCGAGGAGGACCTGCGACAGGCGATCGTCATCGACTCCCTCGCCGACGCAGTCATGATGGTCGACGTCGACGGCACCATCGTGCGGGTCAACGAAGCCTTCGAGATCATGTTCGAGACGCCCCGTGTCCAGCTGGTCGGCACGTCGCTTGCCGACGCACGGGCACGCGCCGAGGTCGCGGGCTTCGAGCTCGTCACCGCCGACGCAACGCCCCTCGGGGACGACGTCGACCCCCTCGCCCGGGCGTTGCGCACGGGCCGACGGATCACCGGGCTCGTGATCGGGGTCCGCCTCCGCTGGAACGAGCCGAGGACGTGGGTGCAGCTCAACTCCCAGCCGATCCGCGACATGGATGGCCAGGTGACCGGCGCGGTCATCTCGATCGTCGACGTGACCGGGGCCCGCGAGTCCGACCGCGAGCTCCGTCGTGAGGAGCAGTTCCTCCAGGTGCTCCTCGACACCCTCGACGAAGGGATCCTCGCCTGTGACGCCGACGGCAGGATCACGGTCTTCAACCCCTCCGCGCGGCGGCTGCACGGGCTGGCGGACGATGTCGACCCCATCGGGACGATCCCCTCGACCACTGGCATGCGACGCCTCGACGGCAGCCCGGTCGAGCGGGGCGAGCACCCACTCGACCTGGCCATGACCGGCGAGCGGGTCTCCGACCTCGAAGTGATCCTCGAGTCGGAGAACGGGGAGCAGCGCAAGGTGAGCGTCAACGGACAGGCCCTGGTCGACGAGGACGACTGCAGGCTCGGCGCAGTGGTGGCGATGCACGACGTCACCGAGCAGAAGCTCAACGAGGAGCGCCTCGCCGAGCTCGCCCTCCGCGATCCGTTGACCGGACTGGCCAACCGGACCCTCCTCGCCGAACGGCTCCAACAGGCGATCGACGGGCTGGCGAGCCAGGTGCCGTCTGGCTCCGGCGAGTCCAGTCTGGGCATCGCCGTGTTCCTGCTCGATCTCGACGAGTTCAAGGAGATCAACGACGAGCTCGGCCACGACGTGGGCGACGACATGCTCATCGCGGTGGCCCGGCGCCTGGCGGCGATCGTCCGGCCGTCCGACACGGTCGCCCGGCTCGGCGGAGACGAGTTCGTGGTGGTGTGCGACATCGAGAGCGGGGAGGGCGAGATGGTCCGCATCGGGGAGCGCATCTCCGCCGCGCTCGCCCGGCCGTACCGCATCGACGGCCGCACCCTGACGGCACTCGCGTCGGTCGGCGGTGTCTACGTCGACAACCCCGAAACGGACCCGTCGAAGCTCTTGAGCCGGGCCGACGACGCGATGTACGGCGTCAAGTGGAGCAGACGGCGAGATCGCCGCTCCATGACCGACTGACGACGTGGCGGCACCCGCGGGGTCGGGCCCACCCCTGCGCGTCGCCCAGGTCTGCCCCTACAGCCTCTCCCGGCCGGGCGGGGTGCAGGGCCAGGCCACCGGCCTCGCCCGGGCGCTCGTGGCGCGGGGCCACGCGGTCTCGGTCTTCGCGCCGCTGGACGACCCGCGGGACGCACCCGACGGGGTCGACCTGGTCGCGTGCGGGCACTCGGTCGCCCTCCCGGCCAACGGCTCGGTGGCGCCAGTCTCGTGGTCGGTGCCCGCGCTCCGTCGGGCGCTGCATGCGCTGCGCGCCGGCGCCTACGACGTCGTCCACCTGCACGAGCCGTTCGCGCCGGGGCTCTCCTACGGCCTGCTCGCGTCCAGCCGTCGGCCGCCGATGGTGGCCACCTTCCACCGGAGCGGCGGGAGCGCCCTCTACTCGATCGCGCGCCCGCTGACCGCCCGCATCGCCGATCGGCTCGCGGTCCGGTGCGCGGTCTCCGAGGCGGCGGCGACCACCGCCCGCACCGCGTTGGGCGGTTCCTACGAGATCCTCTTCAACGGCGTCGAGGTCGAGCGCTACCGCACCGCCGACCCGTGGCCGACGGACCGCGCCGCCGTGCTCTTCCTCGGCCGTCATGAGCACCGGAAGGGGCTCGACGTCCTGCTCGAAGCCTTCGAGCGGCTGGTGGCGGACCGTCGATCCGAGCTCGGTGACGCCGCGGACCTGCCGGAGCTGTGGATCGCGGGCGACGGACCGGAGACGGCCCGGTTGCGCGGCGCCCATCCCGACTCGCCCGAGGTGCACTGGCTCGGCGTCCTCGACGAGGCGTCCAAGGCGCGCCGGCTTGCCGGGGCGACGGTCGTGTGCGCGCCGTCCAGGTCGGGCGAGTCGTTCGGCATCGTCCTGCTCGAGGGGATGGCCGCGTCGACCGTGGTCGTCGCCAGCGACCTCGAGGGGTACCGCGCCGCCTCGGGCGGCCATGCGGTCCTCGTCCCCGCCGGCGACCCCGTGCGGCTCGCCGAAACGCTCACCGGCGTGTTGGAGGGCCGGCTCGCGAGGTCCGAGCGCGCCCCCACCGGTCCGGACGAGCGGGACGACGGGCGTGCCCGTTGGCTGGCGGCGGCCGCTCGCCGGGCCGACGCCTGGTCGATCGACGTGCTGGCCGCGCGGTACGAGGAGTGCTACCGGACGGTGTTGGCGAAAGAGCGCGCCTGAGCGGTCCTACACTGCCTCCACGATGAGCAACGCAGCCCGGCCGCCCGATCGGCCTCGTGGTGCCACCGGTGGAGGCCCCAACGCACGTCGCGGGAGCGGCCGTGGAGGTGGCTCGGGGCAGCGTCCGCCGAGCGGGGCGCCGTCGGCGCGTCGGCGGTCGGGATCGGGATCGGGATCGGGAGCCGGCGCTGGTCGCGGGGCCGGGTCGTCTCCAGCGCGCGACGTCGAAGGAGGGGAGCCGGGCGGTCCTGCGCCGTCCCGACCGGATGGCGCCGCACGTCCTGACAGCCCCCGCGCCGACCGCGAGGCAGCCGCGGCGCACGCCAACCGCGGAAGGGCGCGACGACTCGCCCTCCTCCCCGGACTCGTGCTCGGAGTGCTGATCGGCGGCGGGCTCGCCGCCGCAGGGTTGTTCATCGAGGGGTTCGTCGCATTCGTCGTCTTGACGGTCGCGACCTGGGCTGCGCTCTGGTGGGCCGCGCCCGCCGTGGTCCTTCGGTCACTGCGCGCGCAGCCCAGCCTGGCGGTCGACGATCCCCGACTCCACAATCTGGTCGACGGGCTGTGCGCGACCATGGGCCTGCCGCGACCGGCGCTCTGTCTCGTCGACTCGCCGGTTCCGAACGCACTCTCGGTCGGTCGCGACCCGCAGACCGCGTCCGTCGTGGTGACGACAGGGCTCGCCGAGTCGCTCTCCCTGGTCGAGCTCGAAGGCGTGCTCGCGCACGAGCTGGTCCACGTGAAGCGTGCGGACTCGACGATCGGCGGGGTCGCCGTGCTCGTGGCCTACCCGGTCTCCATCGTCCGCGGGACCCGGCGCGGGGCCGAGGTCGTCCACGGATTGGTGGGACGCGGGCGCGAGTACTCGGCGGACCAGCGGGCCGCCGACGTGGTCCGGTACCCGCCGGGCATCGGCGCCGCCCTCGACGCGATGGCGGCGCACGACGGTGGCGCCTCCGCCTGGCCGCCCGTGGCTGGGCGCGCGGCCGCACTCACCCGGTGGCTCTGGGTCGACCCGATGGCCGGCGAGGCACCCGAGCCGGCCGACGGCGATCTCGACGACACGAGGGTCCGGGCAGCCGCGCTGGCGTTGCGCTCGACCGGCTGAGCGGGTCGTGCCGGCTCAGCCGGTCGACGGACAACCGTCGTCGACGGTCGGGCAGCCCTCGTCGTCGACGACCACCCCGTCGTGCGCGTTCTCGTCCGCGACGTGATCGCGGAGCCGGCGGAGGAGCCCTGCGAGCTGCACCTCTTCATCCGGGGTGAACACCCGACGGAGGACCTGCTCGACGAGGGCGACGTGCCCGGGCATCGCCGCGGCCATGAGCTCCCGCCCGGCGGTGGTCAAGACGGCGAAGGCGCCGCGGCGGTCCTCGGGACAGGCTCGTCGGTCGACGAGGCCCTGTTCGCGGAGCCGGTCGACCGCACGGGTGAGCCCGCTCGGGGTCAAGGAGGTCTGCGCGGCAAGCTCGCTCATCCGGAGCTCGTGGCCGGGCGTGCGCGCGAGGCGGATCAGCACGTCGAGGGACTGGCTGGAGAGCGCCCACTCCGAGGCGGTGCGCCGTTCGAGGAGGCGTCGCAGCCCGGCCGCGGACTCGAAGAGGAGCCCGACGGTGGTGAGTCGCTCGTCGCCCTCGACCTTCTGGTGTGCCGTCGTCATGTCTCCGAGTCTACCGGGTCCCGTCGGGTGCTTGCGGATGCAACTAAATGTGCTATAGTTGCAGACACAAGGAAATTTCGGCCGGCAAGGGTCGGGCCGAACAGCACCGAGGAGACGAGATGGCAGAACAGACGGCAGTGGCAGCACGGACGGTCAACGGAGTCGAGTATCCGGCCGTCGGGACCTACGCACTGGACGTGTCCCACACCAGGGTCGGGTTCGCCGTACGGCACATGGCGGTCTCGAAAGTGCGGGGCAGCTTCAAGGCCTTCGAGGGGACCCTCGAGCTCGCCGAGGATCCCACCGATTCGAGGGTCGAGGTCACGATCGACGCCACGAGCGTCGAGACCAACGACGAGAACCGGGACAACCACCTGCGGACGAACGACTTCTTCGACGTGGCCAACCACCCGAGCTGGACCTTCGTCAGCACGGCGATCCGATCCGGGTCGCCGACCTCGTGGAAGGTCGACGGCGACCTCACCATTCGGGGCGTGACGAGGCCGGTGACGCTCGACGTCGAGCTCGAGGGCGTCGTCCAGGACCCCTACGGCAACCACCGCGTGGGCTTCAGCGCCCGGACCTCGATCAACCGCGAGGACTTCGACGTGTCGTTCAACGCGGTGATGGAGGCGGGTGGCGTGGTCGTCGCGAAGAAGGTCGATATCGAGATCGAGGCCGAGGCCGTCCTCCAGTCCTGACGGCACCGCGGTCGCCGGCGGCATCGCCTGCACCTCGGGCCGTGCCGCCGGGACCGGGGGGTAGGATGGATCGATGAGCGATCCGCAGCCCGCCGGAGACGTTGGACGCCCGACCGGGACCTTCACCGTCAAGCGGGGCCTCGCAGCGATGCTGCGCGGCGGCGTCATCATGGACGTGGTCGACGCGGACCAGGCGAAGATCGCAGAAGACGCAGGTGCGGTCGCGGTCATGGCGCTCGAGCGGGTGCCGGCGGACATCCGGCGTGACGGCGGGGTCGCCCGGATGAGCGATCCGGCCCTCATCGAGGCGATCAAGTCGGCGGTGACGGTGCCGGTGATGGCCAAGGCCCGGATCGGCCACTTCGCGGAGGCACAGGTGCTCGCCTCGCTGGGCGTCGACTACGTGGACGAGAGCGAGGTCCTCACGCCCGCGGACGAGTCGCACCACATCGACAAGTGGGCCTTCGACGTCCCCTTCGTATGCGGCGCGACCAACCTGGGGGAGGCGCTGCGGCGGATCTCCGAGGGCGCAGCGATGATCAGGTCCAAGGGTGAGGCGGGGACCGGCAACATCGTCGAGGCCGTCCGCCACCTGCGGGTGATCATCGGCGACCTGCGCGGCCTGACACTGGCCGACTCGGCCGAGCAGTACCGGCGGGCGAAGGAGCTGTCCGCCCCGATCGGGCTCGTCCAAGAGATCGCCACGACCGGTCGGCTTCCGGTGCCCCTCTTCTGCGCCGGAGGCATCGCGACCCCTGCCGACGCCTCGCTCGTCATGCAGCTCGGTGCGGAGGCCGTCTTCGTGGGCTCCGGCATCTTCAAGAGCTCCGATCCGGACCGCACTGCACGGGCCATCGTCGAGGCGACGGCACACTTCACCGACGCCGACCTGGTGGCGAAGGTGTCCACCGGGCTCGGGGCCGCGATGCCCGGTCAGGAGATCGGGGCGGACGGGGTCCACCTCGCCGATCGTGGATGGTGAGCGGCCGGCGCAAATGGTGCGCCGCAGAGGCCGAACATGACGGTGGGGGTCCTCGCCCTCCAGGGTGACGTGCGTGAGCACTCCACCGCACTGAGCTCCCTCGGCGAGGAGGTCCGACCGGTGCGGGGTCCGGCCGACCTCTCCGGCGTCGACGGTCTCGTGATCCCGGGCGGCGAGTCGACGACGCTCTCCCTCCTCCTCGAGGCGGCCGGTCTGGCCGGGCCGCTCGCGGCGGCGCTGGCCGGCGGGCTGCCCGTCTTCGGGACCTGTGCGGGGATGATCCTGCTCGCGCGCGAGGTGCTCGACGGCAGGGCGGACCAACGTCGCTTCGGCGTGATCGACCTCACGGTGCGACGGAACGGGTACGGGCGCCAGCAGGCGTCGTTCGAGTGCGAGCTCGAGGTCGCCGGAACCGGCCACGATCCGTTCCTCGGGATCTTCATCCGGGCGCCGCTGGTGGACCGGGCCGGCCCGGGCGTCGAGGTCCTCAGCCGCCTGCCGGCTGCGGCCGGTGGCGAACCGACCGGGGCGGGCTCGCCGGTGGTCTGCCGGCAGGGTTCGGTGCTCGTCGCCGCGTTCCACCCGGAGCTGACCGGTGACCGTAGGCTGCACGAGCTGTTCGTGGAGATGACCAAGGAGGGGAGGGGATAGGCCATGTCGGGACATTCGAAGTGGGCCACCACGAAGTACCGCAAGGGTGCACAGGACTCGGCCCGCGCCAAGGTCTTCGCCAAGCTCATCCGCCAGATCGAGGTCGCCGCCCGCGAGGGAGGCAGCGACATGGCCGCCAACGCGAGCCTGCGCACGATGTACGCGAAGGCACGCGACGCGTCGGTGCCGATCGACACGATCGAGCGGGCCGTCAAGCGCGGCTCGGGCGAGCTCGAAGGGGTGCGGTACGAGTCCATCTCCTACGAGGGGTACGCACCTGCGGGCGTCGCGGTGATCGTCGAATGCCTCTCGGACAACCGGAACCGCACCGGTGCGGAGATCCGCAACCTCTTCAACAAGTTCGGCGGTTCGATGGCCGAGCCGGGTGCGGTCAGCTGGCAGTTCGAGCGCAAGGGTGTCATCGCCGTCCCGCGGGCCTTCGACGAGGACAAGGTCATGGAGGTCGCGATGGAGGCCGGGGCCGAGGACCTGGCCGACGAGGAGGAGCGCTGGTTGGTGACCTGTGCACCGACCGATGTGTCCACGGTGCGCGCCGCTCTCGAGGACGCCGGGCTCGAGCCGGGGACGGCCGAGCTCTCGATGGTGGCGACGAGCCTGGTCGAGATCTCCTCGGAGAGCGATGCGAAGAAGGTGCTCCGGCTGGTCGAGGCCCTCGACGACCACGACGACGCGCAGAACGTGTACGCCAACTTCGACATCCCCGACGAGGTGATGGCCGACTACGAGGGATGACGGGCGCCGCACCTCCCGTCCGGTGCTGCATCACCCGCTCCGCCGACTGCCACGACTAGCATCGAACGCGTGTTCGTCCTCGGGATCGACCCGGGCCTGTCGCGCTGTGGCTACGGCGTCGTCACCCGTCGCGGCGACGCCCTCGTCGCGGTGGCGGGAGGCGTGATCTCGACCGCGCCCACGGTCGCCCTGCCGGAACGGCTCAGGATCCTGGCGGAAGAGCTGCGGGCGCTCGTCGAGGAGATCCGACCCGAAGCGGTCGTCGTCGAGCGGGTGTTCTTCCAGGTCAACGCGCGCACCGCCATGGCGACCGGCCAGGCGGCCGGTGTCGCGCTGGTGGCCGCGGCCGAGGCCGGGTGCGAGGTGGCCCAGTACACCGCCAACGAGGTCAAACAAGCGGTGGTGGGCTTCGGCGGGGCGACCAAGGAGCAAGTCCAGCGCATGGTCGCGTCCCTGCTCGGTCTCAGCGAGCCGCCGCGCCCACCCGACGTGGCCGACGCGCTCGCACTCGCGGCGTGTCATCTGACAACGCTGCCGCTGCGGCGCGCGGTGGCGGCCGCCGGGGGTGGTCCGGCGTGATCGGGTCGCTGCGCGGCACCTTCGTCGACCGCCCCGCTCCGGGCGAGATCGTCGTCGAGGTCGGCGGGGTCGGGTACCGGGTGAGCGTGACCACGTCGCTCGCCGCCGCGCTCGGCGGTCTCGGTACGGACATCTTCCTCCACGTCCACACCCACGTCCGCGAGGACGCGATCGTGCTCTTCGGGTTCGCGGACGCGGACGAGCGGCGCTGCTTCGAGGCACTGCTCGGCGCCCACGGGGTCGGTCCGTCGCTCGCGCTCTCGATCCTCACGTCCCTGTCGCCAGCCACCCTGTCGACCGCGGTCCTCGAAGACGACGTCGGCACGCTCTGCCTGGTACCGGGGGTGGGCAAGAAGACGGCGGCCCGGCTGCTCCTCGAGCTGAAGGCGCGGCTCGACCTGCCGGAGCTCGGCGGCGAGGGACCGACCGGGTCGGGTGGCCCGAGGGGCGACGCACGTGCGGCGCTCGCAGAGCTCGGGTACGGGCCCGACGAGATCGCCGGCGCGCTCGAGGGCCTCGACGACGGGGTGCCCGTCGAGGAGATGGTGCGGACCGCCCTCCGCGAGATGGCCCGCAGTCGATGAGCCCGGAGGCCCGGCGCGAGCTGCTCGCGCCCGACGACCTGGCGGAATCGGCGGAGCCGACGGTCGCGGGACCCGACGAAAGACGACCGGTCGCCACAGCCGCCACACCCGCCGAAGAGGCGGAGGAGGCGGGCCTCCGGCCCCGGACGCTCGAGGAGTTCGTCGGGCAGGCGCAGCTGACCGAGCACCTCCAGATCGTCATCGAAGCGGCGCGCCGGCGCGAGCAGCCCGTC
This sequence comes from uncultured Acidimicrobiaceae bacterium, assembly GCA_963769765.1. GTDB lineage: Bacteria > Actinomycetota > Acidimicrobiia > Acidimicrobiales > RAAP-2 > Bog-756. Next base: position 45,336 of record CAVYNA010000004.1, read on the forward strand.
GATCACCTGCTCTTCGCCGGTCCCCCGGGGCTCGGCAAGACGTCGCTCGCGGGAATCGTCGCCAACGAGATGGGCGTCGGCTTCCGGGTGACCGCGGGCCCCGTGCTCGCCCGCGCCGGCGACCTCGCCGCCCTGCTCACCGATCTCCACGAGGGCGACGTGCTGTTCATCGACGAGATCCACCGACTGGGTCGCTCCGTCGAGGAGATCCTCTATCCCGCGATGGAGGACTTCAAGCTCGACATCCTGATCGGCAAGGGCCCCACCGCCCGCAGCATCCGTCTCGACCTCCCGCGCTTCTCGCTGATCGGCGCCACGACGCGGACCGGACTCGTCGCGGGCCCGCTGCGCGACAGGTTCGGGTTCGTCGGACGCCTCGACCTCTACGACGTCGACGAGCTCGCGGCGATCGTCCTGCGATCGGCCGGCATCGTGGGCGTGCCGGTCGACCGGTCGGGCGCGCGCCGGATCGCCGAACGGTCGCGCGGAACGCCGCGGATCGCCAACCGGCTGCTGCGCCGGGTGCGCGACTTCGTCGAGGTCCGGGCAGAGGGCAGCATCACCGAGGAGGCCGCCGTGGCGGGCCTCGAGGTGTTCGGCGTCGACGAGCTCGGGCTCGACAAGGTCGACCGGGCGATCCTCGACGTGCTCTGCCGAAGATTCGCCGGTCGGCCGGTCGGGCTGACGACGTTGGCCCAGTGCGTCGGCGAGGAGCCCGACACGATCGAGGACGCCTACGAGCCCTACCTGCTCCAACAGGGGCTCCTCCAGCGCACCACGCGGGGCCGGGTCGCAGCGCCGCGGGCCTGGGAGCACCTCGGCCTCGTACCGGTCACCTCGACGCTCCTCTGAGCCGCGCACCGGGCCGTCGGAGCGGACCGCGTGGGGCAGGGCCATCCTCTGCCAGCATGGTGGCCGTGTCGGAGACCGGCCGGGGTGAGCTGCGGCGGGGTGACGTGCCGATCGACGCGTTCGACTACGACCTGCCCGCCGAGTCGATCGCCCAGCATCCCGTCGAGCCGCGGAGCGCGGCGCGCCTCCTCGTCGCGCCCGACCTCGCCGGCGCGGACCTCCCGGCGCGCCCGACGGTGGCAGACCTTCCCTCCCTCCTCCGCCCGGGCGACGTGCTCGTCGTCAACGACACCCGGGTGCTCGCCGCGAGGCTGCCGTTGCGCAAGACGAGCGGTGGCGCGGCGGAGGTGCTCCTGGTCGAGCCCGTCGCGGACGACGGGGACACGTGGGAGGCGCTGGTGCGCCCCGGGCGGCGGCTTCCCCCGGGCACGCTGCTCGTCGACGGCTCGTCCGACCGTCCTGTGGTCGAATTCGGCGGGACGCCGCCCGGGGCGAGTGACGGCCGGCGGCTCGTCCACCTGCTCGACCCGACCGTCGTGGAGCGGTGCGGGACGGTGCCCCTGCCTCCCTACCTGCACGGGTCGTTACCCGATCCCGATCGCTACCAGACCGTCTACGCGGGCCGCCGCGGACTCGGTGAACGCTCGGCGGCGGCGCCCACCGCCGGGCTCCACTTCACGCCGGAGCTGCTCGACCGCTGCCGGGCCGCCGGGGCGACGATCGCGCAGGTGGACCTGCTCATCGGGCTGGACACATTCCGGCCGATCACCGCGGCGACCGTCGAGGGTCACCGGATCCACTCCGAGCGCTACACGGTGCCCGGAGAGACCATGGAGCGCTGCGCGGGCGCCGAGCGGGTGGTCGCGATCGGGACGACGACCGTGCGCGCACTCGAGAGCGCGGCCGCGACCGGTGCGTTGTCAGGGCGGACCGAGCTCTACATCCACGGCGACTTCGACTTCCGCGTGGTCGACGTGCTCGTGACCAACTTCCACCTCCCGCGCTCGAGCCTCCTCGTGCTGCTCGACGCATTCTGCGGCGCCGGCTGGCGGGCTCTCTACGAACGGGCGCTCGCGGAGGGCTACCGGTTCCTCTCGTTCGGCGACGCGATGGTCGTCGGGCGGCGCCGGCCCCGGACCACGCCGCCGGTGGGCGGCGGGGGAGGGAGGTGAACGCGCTCGAGATCGAGATCGCGGCAGTCGACGGCGCCGCGAGGACCGGACGGGTGCGCACCCGACGGGGCTCGTACGCGATTCCGACGTTCATGCCGGTCGGCACCCGGGGCGCGGTGAAGGCGCTCGACAGCGGGGACCTCGAGGCGCTCGGTGCAGAGGTCGTGCTCGCGAACACGTACCACCTCGTCCTGCGGCCGGGCGCGTCGGTCGTGGCCGCGCTCGGTGGCCTCCACCGCTTCACCGGGTGGGACGGCCACCTGCTCACCGACTCGGGTGGGTTCCAGGTGCACTCCCTCCGTCCCGTGGTCGACGACGACGGGGTCACCTTCAAGTCGGTCTACGACGGCTCGCGTGTCCGACTGACCCCGGAGTCCGCCGTCGAGGCACAGGGACTCCTCGGAGCCGACATCCAGATGGTCCTCGACGTGTGCGCGCCCTATCCCGTGACGACCGAGATCCTGCGCACGGCGGTCGAGCGGACCGCCGTCTGGGCGCGCCGGGCGAGGGACCGCCACCGGACGCTCGAGGAGCGCCCCGAGGGTCAGGCGCTCTTCGGCATCGTGCAGGGTGGGACCGATCCGGACCTCCGGGCCGAGAGTGCGTCGCGCACCTGCGAGCTCGGCTTCGACGGGTACGGCATCGGGGGGCTCTCGGTCGGCGAGCCCCGCGGCGCGATGCTCGACGCGCTCGCGGCCACGCTTCCGCACCTCCCCGAGGACCGACCGCGTTACCTCATGGGCGTCGGCGACCCGCTCGGTCTGCTCGAGGCCATTGCGCTCGGTGTCGACCAGTTCGACTGTGTCGCTCCGACCCGGATGGCCCGCCACGGCTCGATCCTGACCTCGACCGGACGGATCAACCTGCGCAACGCCGCCTTCGCCGCCGACGACGGTCCGCTCGACCCGCGCTGTCGTTGCACGACGTGCGCGCGTTGGTCGAGGGGGTATCTCCGCCACTTGCTGACCGTCGGCGAGCCCACCTCCTGGCGGCTCCTCAGCATCCACAATCTCGCGGCGCTTGGCGACCTGATGGCGCAGGCCCGGGCCGCGATCGCCTCGGGTCGGCTCGCCAAGCTCCGCGAGGAGGTGTCAGCCGTCTGGGGGCCCTGACCGGGGCGGGGCCGGGCCGGGGCAGGCCTGGGATAGAGTCGGACCGCTGTGCGGACCCGACACCCCTCTCCAGCGCTCCGATGACGGCTGTCCTGGTCGCGCCGTTCGTCCTGATCGGCGCCGCGGCGAAGTCGTCCAGCGGCATCCCGATCATCTATCTCTTCTTGCTGATCGCGGTCGGGTTCTACTTCCTCGTCTACCGTCCGCAGCAGAAGAAGGCCAAGGCGGCGCGCGAGCAGTCCAACGCGTTCGAGATCGGTGACGAGGTGCTGACCGCGGGCGGCCTGGTCGGCCACGTGCTCGACATCGACGGCGACCGGGTGACCCTCGAGACCAGCGTCGGCGCCTCGTTCGTCGTGCTCCGCCCCTACGTCCTTCGGCGCCTCGAGCCACACGTCGACGACGTGGACTCGGACGAGGACGAGACCGACGACGGCGAGCCGGAAGAGGGTGGTGAGCCGGAGGCCGACGGTGAGGCCGCGGACGACGCGACCACGGGCGAGGCCGATCCGAGCGGGAACGGAAGGGCGCGTGGCAAGACCGCCGCGCGCGAGGACCACGACGACACTGACCGGCCACCGGCCGGCTGAACCACGATGAAGGACCGGCGCGCGCTCTGGGTCAGCTTGCTGTCGGTCGTCGCCATCGCGTGCCTCTTCCTCGGCATCGCCCTGGGTGCGGGGTGGGCGCCCAAGCTCGGCCTCGACCTCGACGGCGGGCTCGCGGTCGTCTACCAGACCCACACCCCGGTCGACGGGGCGGCCCTCGACACGATCGTGACCATCCTCAACAACCGCGTCAACCAGGGCACGAGCGGTGCGACCGTCGAGAGCCAGGGGAAGAACCAGATCGCGGTCTCCGTGCCGGGGGCGAAGAACGCCCAGCAGATCCTCGCCACCCTCGGCAACACCGGCCAGCTCTTCTTCCGGCCGGCGCTCTGCTACGCGCCGGCCTTCAAGGTCGCCAAGGGTCAGCCGCCGTCGAAGCCGCCGCTCCCGACCTGTGCGCCGAGCTCGGCGCTGACCGCTGCGAACCTCAACGTCAACACGAGCACCCAGCAGGCGACGAGCGCGCCGCCGCCGGACCCGCAGTTCGCCACCTATCCGACCAACACGTCTTCGACCGATGCGAAGGATGCCACGGTGATCCTGCCGGGCGTGGGTGGAGGCGCCAGCAGCAGCCGCTACGTGCTCGGTCCCGCAGCGCTCTCGGGTACCGGGGTGCACTCGGCGACCGCCCAGGTCGACAACACCGGGCAGTGGGTGGTCAACGTCTCGCTGAACGGGGCCGGGGGGGCCGCCTGGGACGCTCTCGCCACGCAGCAGTTCCACGCGATCATCGCGATCGACCTCGACGGCCAGGTCATCTCCGCCCCGATCACGCTGCCGGGCCAGGCCTCGTTCTCCTCGTTCCAGGGCACCGTCCAGATCTCGGGCAGCTTCACGGAGACCCAGGCGAAGAACCTCGCCGCGGACCTCAACTTCGGCGCGCTGCCGGTCAAGCTCGACCGGTTGACCGTCCAGACCGTCTCGCCGACGCTCGGCAAGGCGTCGCTGCAGGCGGGCCTCATCGCCGGCCTCGCCGGGCTCGTGCTCGTGATGCTCTACGTGATCTTCTACTACCGGCTCCTCGGGATCGTGGTGGTGGCGGGCCTCGCCCTGACCGGCGCGCTCCTCTGGTCGATCATCGCCTTCATGGGCCAGACCCTCGGGACCACCATCGACCTGGCCGGCATCATCGGCGTCATCGTCTCGATCGGCATCACCGTCGACTCCTACATCGTCTATTTCGAACGCCTGAAGGACGAGGCCCGCGCCGGTCGGACGGTGCGGACGAGTGTCGACCGCGGGTTCAAGAGCGCGTTCCGCACCGTGCTCGCTGCCGACGCGGTCTCGCTGCTCGGCGCGGCGATCCTGTACTTCGTCTCGATCGGTCCGGTGCGCGGGTTCGCACTGTTCCTCGGGATCTCGACGATCCTCGACGTCTTCGTGACCTACTTCTTCACGCGACCGTTCGTCATCCTGCTCGGCAGGAGCCGGGGGGCGACCGAGGCCAAGACGATGGGGGTCGCGACCGGTCTCGGTGTGAAGACTGAGGTGCGGGTGTGACCGCCGGCGACGACAACGGGTCGCCCGAGGTCGGCAAGGACGAGGCCGCCGTCGAGCTCGAGGAGGCCTTCGAAGAGGAGCTCGAGCACGCCGCCGACGAGGCCGCGGGCAACGGGACAGGTGTGTCCCGGCACAACGTCTTCATCCGCCTCTACCGCGGCGAGACGTCCTTCGACTTCATCGGCCGCCGGAAGTGGTGGTTCACGATCTCGGCGATCATCATCCTGGCCGGCGTGCTCTCGCTCGCGACCCGGGGTCTCAACCTCGGCATCGACTTCAAGGGAGGCCAGTCCTGGCTGGTCAGCTCCCAGAACCTCACCGTTCAGGAGGCGACGTCGGTCGTCGAGTCGGCCGGTGTCGCCCAACCCACCGTGGTCCAGCTCACCAACCAGCTGAACGGCAGCAAGCAGATCCAGGTCCAAGCCGACCTCAACTCGAAGCCGCCCGCTGTCCGCAACGCGATCGAGGTGCAGGTCACGGACGCGCTGGCCCGTGCCGCGCACACCTCTGCGAACAGCGTGAGCTTCAACGACGTGGGCCCGACCTGGGGTGGTCAGGTCACGTCGAAGGCGATCGAGGCGCTCATCATCTTCTTCATCGCGGTCACCCTCTACATCTCGGTGCGCTTCGAGTTCAAGATGGCGATCGCCGCGCTCATCGCGGTCATCCACGACATCCTCGTCGTGATCGGGATCTACTCGCTGGTCGCCTTCCAGGTGACACCGGACACGGTCATCGCGGTGCTCACCGTCCTCGGCTACTCGCTCTACGACACCGTCGTGGTCTTCGACCGAATACGCGAGAACGCCCAGGGCCTCGGAGCATCGGGTCGGATCACCTACTCGGACATGGTCAACCTCTCGATGAACCAGACGCTGGCCCGGTCGATCAACACCTCGTTGGTGGCGATCATCCCGGTGCTGTCGGTCCTCGTCATCGGGTCCTACATCCTCGGCGCCACGACACTCGAGAGCTTCGGGCTGGCCCTCGTCATCGGGTTGACCAGTGGTGCCTACTCGTCGATCTTCATCGCGTCCCCGCTGCTCGCCCTCATGAAGGAGCGGGAGCAGCGCTACGTCACCATCCGTCAGCGGATCGAGACCCGCGGGGAGCGCTACGCGGTTCTCACCCCGGCGGCGGCCGCAGCCATGGCGGGCTCTGCAGGTTCGAGCGCGCGGGCGGCGGGGAGGAGCCGCGCCAAGACGACCGGTGTGATCCGCCCGGGCGCCGGTGCCGCCGCCAAGCGGTCGTCCGAGGTGACGGCGGGCAACGGCCAGCCCGACGGATCCGGCAGCGGCGGGTCGCCCCGGACGGCCAAGGGCTCGACGTCGCCCCGCACCGGTTCCGGCTCGACGCGGCCCGGCGGCAAGCGACCGCCACCGCGCCCGCGCAAGGGCAAGGGCAAAGGTAGGGGCAAGCGTCGCTGAGCGGCGCGGTGCGCCACCGGTCGCGGCGCACGCGACCCCGGTGAGCGCCGTCCCGGCCGTCTGCGGGTCACGTGGGCGCTGGCCTGCAGGAACGAGCGGCTGGCGAGGATTCACGGGTACCGTGTAGGGATGGCGCTCGCCACACCAGTGCCCGCCGAGGGAGCCACCGCGCCGGGCTCCGAGGCCCTGGCCGGGTCGTCGCTGCCGCCTGCGGAGGCCGCCTGGCTGGTGCCCGTGCTCGAGGCGTTCGCCCGCCGGCACCCCGACGAGGACACCGAGCTGATCGTGCGCGCTGCCGAGACGGCCACGGTGGCCCACGCCGGACAGCTCCGGCGATCCGGCGAGCCCTACATCACCCACCCGATCGCCGTGGCCAAGATCGTCGCCGACCTGGGACTCGACGCCCAGACGGTCGCCGCCGCGTTGCTCCACGACGCGGTCGAGGACACAGGTGTGACCTCGGAGTTCATCGAGGCGGAGTACGGACCGGCGGTCGCCCTGATCGTGGAGGGCGTCACCAAGCTCGACCGGCTGCAGTTCAACTCGAAGGAGGCCCAGCAGGCCGCCACCGTGCGCAAGATGCTCGTGGCGATGGCCAACGACTGGCGGGTCCTCATCATCAAGCTCGCCGACCGGCTCCACAACATGCGGACGCTCTCGGTGATGCCCGAGTGGAAGCAGCGCCGGACAGCGCAAGAGACCCTCGACATCTACGCGCCGCTCGCCCACCGCCTCGGCATCCAGGAGCTCAAGTGGCAGCTCGAAGATCTCGCCTTTGCGACCCTGCACCCCAAGCGGTACGCGGAGATCGAGCAGATGGTGGCGAGCCGGGCCCCCCTCCGCGACGAGTTCCTCGCCCGCGTCCTGGTCGCCGTCCGCGAGCGGCTCGCCGCATCGGCCATCGCCGCCGAGGTGACCGGCCGGCCGAAGCACCTCTGGAGCATCTACGAGAAGATGGTGGTTCGGGGCAAGGAGTTCGACGAGCTCTACGACCTGGTCGGCATCCGGGTCATCGTCGAGTCGGAGAAGGACTGCTGGGCGGCGCTCGGGTCGATCCACGCGATCTGGCCGCCGGTGCAGGGCCGGTTCAAGGACTACATCAACTCCCCGAAGTTCAACCTCTACCAGTCGCTGCACACCACGGTGATCGGGCTCGACGGTAAGCCGATCGAGGTGCAGGTCCGGACCCACGAGATGCACCGCCGGGCGGAGTACGGCATCGCCGCCCACTGGGGGTACAAGGAGAACCCGACCCGTCCCGACCACGCCCAAGTCGTCGCCCCGACGAGGCGCGCCTCGAAAGACGCAGCCAAGGCGGGCAAGGGTCGTGCGGCAAAGAGCCCCGCCAAGGACGGGACGACTTCCGCGGAAGGGGGTCGGAAGGGCGCGAAGTCCGGCACGGGCAAGGACGTCGATGTCGTGGAGCGCGACCGCCGCGCCGAGCGCCATGCGCTGGCCAAGGAGACGTCGTCGACGACGGCCGAGATCGAGTGGATGCAGCGCATCGTCGACTTCCAGAACGAGACCACCGACCCGATCGAGTTCCTCGAGGCGCTCAAGCTCGACCTCGAGGAGGACGAGGTCTACGTCTTCACTCCGAAGGGCAAGGTCATCGCGCTCACCGCCAACTCGACGCCGGTCGACTTCGCCTACGCGATCCACACCGAGGTGGGCCACCGGTGCATCGGGGCCAAGGTGAACGGACGGCTCGTGCCGCTCGAGACCAACCTGAACACGGCGGACACCGTCGAGATCTTCACCTCGAAGGCGCAGATGGCGGGCCCGTCGCGCGACTGGCTCGGGATGGTCGCGTCCTCACGGGCGCGGACGAAGATCCGCCAGTGGTTCTCGCGTGAGCGGCGTGAGGACGCGATCGAGCTCGGGCGCGAGGAGCTCGTGAAGGAGCTCCGCCGCGAGGGCCTCCCGGTGCAGAAGCTCGCCTCCGAGCGCGCCTTGGGCGAGCTCGCCGCCACCATGAACTACGTCGATCTCGACGCCCTCCACGCGGCGATCGGGGACAACCGGATCTCTGCGAGGGCCGTTGCCCAGCGGATCCTCCGCGACCTGCGCGGTGGCGTCTACGAGGAGCAGCTGCCGGTCACCGCGCGCCAGCAGCACACGCCTGCGCGTGCAGGCCAGGGGTCGGCCGTCGGCGTCTACGTCGAGGGCCTCGACGACTTGATGGTTCGCCTCTCGCGCTGCTGCACGCCGGTGCCCGGCGACGAGATCGTCGGGTTCGTGACCCGTGGTCGCGGGGTGTCGGTCCACCGGGCGGACTGCGCGAATGCCGCGTCGCTCGCCAGCCGCTCGCGTGAGCGCCTCATCGAGGTCGAGTGGGACCACCGCTCCTCAGCGGTGTTCGTCGCGACGATCGAGGTCGTCGCCATCGACCGGTCGCGGCTGCTTGCGGACGTGACCAAGGTGGTCTCCGAGCACCACCTCAACATCGTGAGCGCGAACACCCAGACGGACGCGGACCGGATCAGCCGGATGCGCTTCGACGTGGAGCTGGCCGACCCGGGCCATCTCGAGTCGGTGATCAACCTGATCCGCCACCTCGACGCCGTCTACGACGTCTACCGCATCCTGCCCGGAAAGAAGGGTTGAGCCCCCGTGGCTGACCCGGGGATGGCTGCGCGCGCCCGAGTGGCACCCACGACGTCCTCTGGCCGGAGTCGAGCCGCTGGGAGACACTGCTCGCCTCGTTCGCCACCCAGGTCGAACGCGCGGGCTACGGCCTCGCGCTCACACCGGTCTTCGAGGACGTGGCCGTGTTCCGACGCGGCATCGGCGAGGAGAGCGACGTCGTGGGCAAGGAGATGTACGAGTTCACCGATCGGGGTGGGCGTCAGCTCGCGCTCCGACCGGAGGGGACCGCGCCGATGGTCCGCGCCTTCGTCCAACGACGTCCGCGACTTCCGTGGAAGGCGTGGTACGCGACACCGGCCTTCCGGTACGAGCGGCCCCAGGCAGGCCGGTACCGACAGCACCACCAGGTGGGGGTCGAGGCCCTCGGACCGGGAGATCCCGATCTCGACGTCGAGGTGGTCTCGCTCGCGGACGGGTTCTTCCGGTCGCTCGGGCTCGCCGCCTTCACGCTCCGGCTGAACTCGATGGGTGACGGGGTGTGCCGGCCGGCCTACCTCGACTTGTTGCGCTCCTTCCTGCACGCGCACCGAGACGAGCTGTGCGCGGAGCACCGCGATCGGACCGATGCGAACCCGCTCCGCGCCCTCGACTGCAAGCGGGAGGAGTGCCGTCTTGCGACGGCTGGTGCGCCCAAGTTTCCCGACCACCTCTGCGACGAGTGTCGCGCACACTTCGACCGGGTCCGGTCCGGTCTCGTCGCGCTGGGCGTCCCGTTCGAGCTCGATCACCGACTGGTTCGGGGCTTCGACTACTACACGCGGACCACCTTCGAGTTCGCGTCGACCGCGCTGGAGTCTGCGCAGAACGGGATCGGCGGGGGTGGGCGCTACGACGGACTGGTCGAGCTGCTCGGCGGACCGCCGACCCCGGGGATCGGATTCGGCATCGGCATGGAGCGCCTCCTCCTGGCATGCGATAGCGAGGGTGTCTTTCCTGTCGCACCGGTCTCGCTCGACGTGTTCGTCGTCGACGTCGTGGGCGGCGAGGCGGCCCGCGATCTCACCGCCCGCCTGCACCGAGCGGGGTTGCGTGCGGATCGCGCCTTCGACCAGCGGTCGATGAAAGCCCAGCTCAAGGCTGCTGATCACTCGGGAGCGCGCCTGGCGGTCATCGTCGGTCCCGACGAGGCGGCCGGTGGCACCGTCTCGCTCCGAGATCTGCGGGGAGACGGTGGGCAGCGTAGTGTCGCCGATGCGGACGTCGTCGACGCCGTCCGGTCGTTTCCCCGGTGACCGTGACCGCTGACGTACGACCCCGATCCCGAAGAGGAACCTCCATGTTCGACCCGTCGCCAACCTCGGGAGCGACCTCCCTGCGGACCCACCGGTGTGGTGAGCTGCGCGGTGGACCAAGTCGGGGCTGACGTGACCGTCTGCGGCTGGGTCGCACGGCGTCGCGAGCACGGTGAGCACCTCGCGTTCATCGACGTCCGCGACTTCACCGGTGTCATCCAGTGCGTGATCCCCGGCACGGTCGACGTGCGGAGCGAGTACGTGGTGCAGGTGCGCGGCACCGTGCGTGCCCGACCCGAGGGGACCGCCAACACGGAGCTCGCGACCGGAGCAGTCGAGATCGGCGACTGCGAGGTGACCGTCCTCAACGCGGCGGAACCGCCCCCGTTCGTCGTCGACGACCGAGTCGAGGTCGACGAGGTGGTTCGCCTCCGACACCGCTTCGTGGACCTGCGGCGGCCGAAGCTGCAGTCGAACCTGCGCATCCGTGCCGCAGTCAACCGCGCACTCCGGGCCGCGATGGACCGACAGGGGTTCGTCGAGGTCGAGACGCCGCTTGCTCTGGGCCCCGACCCCCGAGGGCGCTCGCGAGTTCACGGTGCCGAGCCGGCTCCACCCCGGCTCCTGCTATGTCCTGCCCCAGAGCCCGCAGTTGGCCAAGCAGCTCTTGATGGTGGCCGGGATCGACCGGTACTACCAGATCGCCCGCTGCCTCCGCGACGAGGACCTCCGTGCCGACCGGCAGTTCGAGTTCACACAGCTCGACGTCGAGGCGTCATTCGTGACCCAAGAGGATGTGCTCGCGTTCGTCTCCGAGGCGGTCCTCGACGCGGCCGAGGCGGTCACCGGGGACCGGCCGGACGCGGTGCCGCGGATCACCTGGGCCGACGCGATCGACCGCTTCGGCACTGACAAGCCCGACCTGCGGTTCGGAATGGAGCTGGTCGATCTCACTGCGACCTTCGCGGGCACCTCGGTCAAGGCCTTCGGGGCGCCGTGCGTGAAGGCGATCGTGCTGGAGGGTGGAGCCACCCTGACCCGGTCACGCCTCGACACCCTGACCGACCGGGCGAAGGCGCTCGGCGCAAAGGGGCTCGCCTGGTTCCGCGTCTCGGGATCCGAGGCGTCGGGTGGTCCGAACGGCCCGTTGTCGCTCGACTCACCCCTCGACCGCTTCCTCTCCGACGAGGAGCGGCGCGGACTGCTCGAGGCGACGGACGCGTCCGACGGCGACCTCGTGCTCGTGGTCGCCGACGAGCACCGACTGGCCTGCACCGTCCTCGGCCAGCTGCGGGTCGAGCTCGGTGGCCGACCGGTCGGCGAAGGCCCGTACCGGTATCTCTGGGTCGTCGACTTCCCGCTCTTCGACGGTGTGGACGAGGCGGGTAATCCGGTCGCCGCGCACCACCCCTTCACCATGCCGCACTCCGACGACCTCGACCTCCTCGAGTCCGACCCGGCGGCCGTCCGGAGCCAGGCCTACGACTTGGTCCTCAACGGGTGGGAGCTCGGGTCGGGGAGCGTGAGGATCCATCGCGCGGACATCCAGCGCCGCGTCTTTGCCGCCCTCGGTCTCGACGCCGAGGAGGCCGAGGCGCGCTTCGGCTTCCTCCTCGGCGCCTTCCGCTACGGAGCGCCACCCCACGCGGGCTTCGCGGTCGGCATCGACCGGCTCGCGGCGATCTTTGCCGGCGAGGACAGCATCCGCGAGGTGATCGCCTTCCCGAAGACCCAGTCGGGCTGGGACCCGATGACCGACGCTCCGACGCCGTTCCGACCCGGCGTCCTCGCAGAGCTCGGGCTCCGTCCGCTCCCGCCACCGGGCTGACCGCGTTGGCGGGGGAGTCCGAGGACCTCTTTGCGAACGCGGCGGGGGAGCGGCTCGCGGCCCGTGCCCCGTTGGCCGCCCGGCTTCGGCCGAAGACGCTCGACGAGATCGTCGGACAACGCCACCTCGTCGGCGTGGGCGCGCCGCTGCGCGCACTCGTCGAGTCGGACCGGCTGACCTCCGCGATCCTCTGGGGCCCCCCGGGGACGGGCAAGACGACCCTTGCCTCCGTCGTCGCCGCGACAACCGCGAAGCGGTTCGTTCCGATGTCGGCGGTGACGGCCGGGGTGAAGGACGTCCGCGAGGTCGTCGAGGGGGCGAGGCGGCTGCTCGGCGAGCAGGACCGCGGGACGATCCTCTTTCTGGACGAGGTGCACCGGTTCAACCGTGCCCAGCAGGACGCACTCCTCCCCTCGGTCGAAGAGGGGCTCCTCGTGCTCATCGGCGCGACGACCGAGAACCCGTTCTTCGAGGTCAACGCGCCGCTCCTCTCCCGCTCGACGCTCTGGCGGCTGGAGCCGCTGACCGTCGAGGACCTCGCGATCGTGATCGCGCGCGGGCTCACCGCCGAAGGTGCCGAGGCCGAGCCGGAGGCGATCGGGAGCCTCGTCGCGATGGCCGACGGTGACGCACGCGCCGCGCTCACCACGCTCGAGGTCGCTGTCGCGATCGCGGGACCTCGGCCCCTCACGCCCGGGGACGTCGAGCGGGCCCGGCATTCCAGGCTGCACCACTACGGCGAGGACAGCCACTACGACCAGATCAGCGCGTTCATCAAGTCGATCAGGGGTTCGGACCCGGATGCGGGGCTCTACTGGCTGGCGCGCATGCTCGAGTCCGGGGAGGACGCGAGGTTCATCGCCCGCCGCCTGGTGATCCTCGCCAGCGAGGACGTCGGCGAGGCGGACCCGCTGGCCCTCGTCGTCGCGGACGCCGCCGCCCGCGCGGTCGAATTCGTCGGACTTCCCGAGGCGCAGCTCAACCTCGCGCACGCGGTGGTCCATCTCGCCTGCGCACCCAAGTCGAACCGGGTCACCGTCGCGTTGGGGCGCGCGCAAGACGACGTCCGCCACGGTCCCCGGGGCGAGGTGCCGACCCACCTGCGCGACGCGCACTACCGGAGCGCCGCCTCGATCGGCCATGGCGAGGGGTATGTCTATTCGCACGACCGTCCAGACGGGTGGGCACCCCAGCAGTACCTGCCCGACGAGCTCGAGGGCAGGCGGTACTACGAGCCGAGCGACCGCGGCCACGAGCGGGTGGTGGGCGAACGGCTGCAGCGGTGGCGCGGCAGGCGGCGTCGTCGACGGGCCGGACGGGGATGCCGGGCCGGATCAGGCGTTCCCACCTCCGGACGGCGATGGGTGAGACTGTGGCGATGACGAGCCTCCCGGCGCCTCGGCGTCCTTCACGCCGCGGCCGACTCGCCCGACGTCGCGCCGCGCTCGGCGGGCTCCGGACGTGTGCCGCATCGGTGCTGGCCTGCGTGGTCGTCGTCCCCCTCGTCGGAACCGGAGCCGCGGCGGCGACGCCTGCGGCGGCCGGTGGCGCGATCGGCACGGTTGCACTGCCCTCGGCCTCGAGCCCGCTTCCCCCCGGCGCACGGATCGTCGGCCCGAGCGCCGGATCGACCGAGGTGACCGTCGAGGTGAGCCTCGAACCGAGGGATCCGGCGGCACTCGAGGCGTTCACGCGGTCCGTCACCACGTCCGGCAGTCCGGAAGCCGGCCACTTCCTGGCGCCGGGCCGGTTCGGACCGACCTTCGGCGCGAGCCCGGCGGCGGTGGACGCGACGAGGGCCTGGCTCGACTCGGCCGGCCTCCGGCCGGGCCCGGTCGCGCCGGACCGGCTCTTCATGTCGGCGACCGGCACCGTCGCCCAGCTCGATGCCGCGTTCGCGGCGCCGTTGGTCGATGTCCGGCTGCCCGACGGCCGCGTCGTCCGGCAGGCGGCCGGTGCGCCCCGGGTACCGGCCTCGCTCGCCGGAGTGGTCGCCGGCGTGATCGGGCTCTCGACCGAGGCGCCGTCGCGTCCCCACCTCGTGGCGGGCACCGGCGCAGTGCGCGCCACCCCGTCGGTCGGTGCTCCGGGGCCCCGTCTCGGGCCCACACCGTGCGCGGCCGCGCAGTCGCTCGGGCAAGGTACCTGGACCGCCGACCAGCTCGCGTCGGCGTACGGCCTGTCGACCCTGTACGGCCAGGGCCGGATCGGCGCAGGTCAGTCGGTCGCGCTCTACGAGCTCGAGGGGTTCAACCCGACCGACATCCAGGGGTACGAGTCCTGCTACGGCGTCAACGCGTCGGTCTCGACGGTCGCGGTCGACGGGGGACCGACCGGTCCCCAACACGGCGAGGCCGCGCTCGACATCGAGGTCGTCGCCGGCCTCGCGCCGTTCTCCTCGATCGTCGTCTACGCGGGCCCGAACGACGGAGGTGCCGGCCCGCTGGACACCTACTCGAAGATGATCAACGACGACTCGGCCCGGGTGATCTCGACGAGCTGGGGCGGTTGCGAGGGACCGGGCGGGATCCCGCCGTCCGAGCAGCAGGCCGAGACGGTGCTCTTCCAGCAGGCCGCGGCCCAGGGCCAGACGGTCTTCGCCGCGTCGGGCGACTCGGGCTCGAGCGACTGCTACAACCCGAACGCCGGCAATTTGTCCACCGCGCTGTGGGTGGACGACCCCGCCGACCAGCCGAATGTGACCGGGGTCGGCGGGACCTCCCTCACCAATATCGCGACCACCCCACCGGCCGAGACGGTCTGGAACAACGGGCCGGCCGGAGGAGCGGGCGGCGGCGGGATCTCCGTGGACTTCGCCGCCCCGAGCTGGCAGCAGATCCCCGACGCGCAGAACTCCTTCACCCGGTTCAACTGCGGTCCGTCGGCCAACCAGCAGTGCCGCGAGGTCCCCGACGTCTCCGCGTCGTCCGATCCGGCGCACGGTGACGCCATCCTCTGGGACGGGTACTGGTACCCCATCGGGGGGACCAGTGCAGCGGCACCGCTGTGGGCTGCGCTCACCGCGGACGACGCGCAGGGGTGCGGTACGGCGGTCGGCGCGCTCAATCCGAAGCTCTACCCCGCCGGAGCCGGCGGATCGCCTCCATTCAACGACATCACCGCCCCGGGCAACAACGACCTCTTCTACTCCGGCATCGGACCGAAGCACTATCCGGCAACGCCCCACTACGACCTCGCCTCGGGTTGGGGCACACCGCAGGCCACCTCCCTGCTCTCGACGCTCACCGGCTCGTCGGCCGGCTGCCCGGCGGTCACCGGGCTGAGCTCCGCGCAGGGCCCGGCGACAGGGGGACAGACCGTGACCATCGGCGGGAACGGCTTCGGGTCGGGGATGCCGGCCGTGCACTTCGGCGGGGCGGCCGCCGCGGTGGTCGCGCACAGCCCGACCTCGGTCACCGTGGTCACCCCCGACGTCACCTACGGGGGCCAGGCCACGGTGACGGTCTCGACCTCGGGCACCGCGGCCGGCACGAGCGCCGGGGTCCCGATGGCCCAGTACACCTTCATCTCCCCGCAGGTCACAGCCGTCGTGCCGCGCCGTGGCCCGACCCAGGGCGGTACGACGGTCACCGTCTCCGGCTCGGACTTCCTCGGCGCGACGTCGGTCCGCTTCGGTGGGAGCCCGGCGTCGTTCAGCGTGGTCTCCGCCGGCACGATCGTCGCGACCGCGCCCTCGGGTCCGGCCGCTGGCGCGACGGTCGACGTCTCGGTGACCGGTCCCGACGGCACCAGCCCACCCTCGGCTGCCGACCGGTTCACCTTCGCCCTCCCGGGGTACTGGTTGACGGGCTCCGACGGTGGCATCTTCAACTTCGGCCATGCGGGATACTTCGGGTCGACCGGCGCCATGCCGTTGAACGAGCCGGTGGTCGGCATGGCCGCGACCCCTGACGACGGCGGCTACTGGCTGGTCGCCTCCGACGGCGGGATCTTCTCGTTCGGCGACGCCGGCTACTACGGCTCGACCGGTGCGATGGTGCTCAATCGGCCGATCGTCGGGATGGCGTCGACCCCCGACGGCAACGGCTACTGGCTGGTCGCCTCCGACGGCGGGATCTTCTCGTTCGGCGACGCGGGCTTCCACGGGTCGACCGGCGCGATCACCCTCAACCGGCCGGTCGTCGGCATGGCCGCGACGACGGACGGCAACGGCTACTGGCTGGTCGCCTCCGACGGCGGGATCTTCTCGTTCGGCGACGCGGGCTTCCACGGGTCGACCGGTGCGATCGCGCTCAACCGGCCGGTCGTCGGCATGGCCGCGACGGCGGGCGCGCTCGGCTACTGGCTGGTCGCCTCCGACGGCGGGATCTTCTCGTTCGGCGACGCGGGCTTCCACGGGTCGACCGGCGCGATCGCCCTCAACCGGCCGGTCGTCGGCATGGCCACGAGCCTGACCGGTAATGGCTACTGGCTGGTCGCCTCCGACGGCGGGATCTTCTCGTTCGGCGACGCGGGCTTCTCCGGGTCGACCGGTGCGATCGCGCTCAACCGGCCGATCGTCGCCATGGCCTCGACGTGAGGCCTGGTTCCACCTGACTGGCGGCCTCGTCACCCGTTGAGTCGAGGCGCAGCCGAGCGCCGTGAGCCAGGTCGGCCGGTGGTCACGATCTAAGCTGCCCAGATCATGTCCGCCGGGGAGATCGCCGTGCTCGTGGCCTCGATCGCCTCGGTCGCCGCCGTGGCCGGAGCGCTGACCGTGGTCGGCTCCCTGCGCCGGGAGGTGCGTCGGCTCACGCGGATCGCGGACGAGCTCAAGGGACAGGCAGTGCCCCTCGTCGCTGACGCGCACCGGGTCGTCGACCAGGCCGCGACCGAGATGGAGCGGGTGGGTGCAGTCCTCGACTCGACCGAGTCGGTCCACGCGACGGTCGACTCGGCCTCGAAGCTCGCCTACCGCGCGTTCGCGAATCCAGTGGTGAAGGTCCTCGCGGTCCGGGCCGGTGCCGCCACCGGGCTCCGCCGGCTCACGTCGGGACCGGCATCGGACGGTCGGACCGCGGACAGCCCGCGCAACGGTCGCAGGTAGGGGAGCAGCCGTGCCGAAGCGGACGTTCTGGTTGGTCACGGGGGTCGCGGTGGGCGCCGGGTCGTCCCTCTGGGTCGAGCGCACCGTCCGGCGCCAGGTCCGCGAGGCCGCCGCCCGGCTGGCTCCCGACGCGTTGGTCGTCGAGGTCGGCCGGTCCGCACGTTCGGTCGCCAACGGGGCAGGTGGCCGGGTGCGCGACGCGATCGCGTCGGGGCGGGGCGAGATGCTCAGACGGGAAGAGGAGCTGTGGGCCGAGCTCGCCCGCGGGC
Source organism: uncultured Acidimicrobiaceae bacterium (assembly GCA_963769765.1). Classification (GTDB taxonomy): domain Bacteria; phylum Actinomycetota; class Acidimicrobiia; order Acidimicrobiales; family RAAP-2; genus Bog-756. The sequence goes on from CAVYNA010000004.1 coordinate 63,032, forward strand.
CCGTGGGGCCCTCGGCAGATCCGATCGGTGCCGGCGCCGCCTCGGGGAGCCCGCCCGCCCGCCGGTTGCACCGTGCGATCGGACGCACCAGGCGCGCGCCGGCACATTCGGTCACCGACCCGGGCACGTAGGATTTCCCGTCGTGACCCCCGCCTCGGCGCCAGGCGCCGACTCCTTACGCGAGGCGTTCGTCCGCTTCTTCGTCGACCGCGGTCACACCGCGGTGCAATCGGCGAGCCTGATCCCCCACGACCCGACGGTGCTCTTCACCATCGCCGGGATGGTGCCGTTCAAGCCGTTCTTCGTGGGCGACGAGGTGCCGCCGTGGCCGCGGGCGACGTCGGTGCAGAAGTGCTTCCGGACCCTCGACATCGACATCGTCGGCACGACGCACCGCCACTGCACGTTCTTCGAGATGCTCGGGAACTTCAGCTTCGGCGACTACTTCAAGGCTGACGCGATCCCGTACGCGTGGGAGCTGGTCACCGGCGTCCTCGGCATCGACGGCGACCGCCTGTGGATCACGGTCCACGAGAGCGACGACGAGGCGGAGCAGATCTGGTGCGACACGGTCGGGGTGCCGGCGGAGCGCATCCAGCGGATGGGGGACGACAACTTCTGGAAGATGGGTGAGACGGGCCCGTGCGGCCCCTCTTCCGAGCTCCACTTCGACAAGGGTCCCTCCTACGGCGCCGACGGAGGGCCGGCGCACGGCGACCCCGACCGCTTCGTCGAGATCTGGAACCTCGTGTTCATGCAGTACAACCGCAGTCCGGACGGCACCACCGACGACCTGCCGCGCCCGAGCATCGACACGGGCGCCGGGCTCGAACGCATCCTCCCGGTGCTCCAGGGGGTCGACTCGATCTTCCTGACCGACGTGTTCGCCCCGATGATCGAGGCCGCCGAGTCGATCGTGCAGAAGAGCTACGGCGAAGACGAGCGGACCGACGTCGGTCTCCGGATCATGGCCGATCACGGACGGGCGATGGCGATGCTGGTCGCGGACGGGGTGCTGCCGGCCAACGAGGGACGCGGCTACGTGCTCCGGAGGGTGATCCGGCGGGCCGTGCGCCGCGCCCGCCAGCTGGGCGTCGAGACGTTGAGCACGCCAGACCTCGTGGACGCTGCGGTCGCCAGCCTGGGCGCGGCCTATCCCGCGCTCGCGGAACAGCACCACGTGGTGCGCGACGTCGTCGCGCGGGAGGAAGAGGGGTTCCTCAAGACGCTCGCCACGGGGTCGGCGATCCTCGACGAACAGCTCGCAAGCGGCGTCTCGACCGTTCCGGGTGAGGTCGCGTTCCGGCTGCACGACACCTACGGGTTCCCGGTCGAGCTGACCGTCGAGATCGCCGAGGAGGCGGGCAAGGGAGTGGACCTCGCCGGCTTCGACACGGCGATGGAGCGCCAGCGGAGCCAGGCACGCGCGGCGGCCCGGGCAGGGAAGACGGCCGCCGGCGAGCAGGCCTACCGATCGGTGCTCGACCTCGAGGGGCAGACCGTCTTCGTAGGCGGTCGGCCGGACGCGTACTCGGGCCCGGCACGGGTGGTCGCGGTCCTCACGGACCTCGACCCCGAACGGGTCGGCCACGTCGAGATCTTCCTCGACCGCACGCCGTTCTATGCGGAGAGCGGTGGCCAGGTCGGTGACACCGGAACCATCGTCACCGAGTCGGGGACGGCCCTCGTCTACGACACCGTGTCAGCGCTGCCCGGTCTCACCTCGCACCGGGCCACCGTGACCGGCGAGATCTCGGCCGGCCAGGACGCGCTCGCCACCATCGACGCGTCCCGGCGTGACGCACTGCGCCGCAACCACACGGGTACCCACCTCCTGCACGCCGCCCTCCGGACCGTCCTCGGCGACCAGGTCCGCCAGCAGGGGTCGCTCGTCGCCCCCGACCGGCTGCGGTTCGACTTCAGCCACCCGAGCGCGCTCGCCCCCGGTCAGCTCGCCGAGGTCTCCGCCCTGGCCAACGCCGACGTGCTGAGCGATGCCGGTGTGACGGTCACCGAGACCTCGAAGGCAGAGGCCGAAGCGATGGGTGCACTCGCCTTCTTCGGTGACAAGTACGGCGAGGTCGTGCGCGTGGTGCGCGCCGGTGAGCACTCGGTCGAGCTCTGTGGCGGCACCCACGTCGACGCGCTCGGCATGATCGGCCCGATCACCGTGGTCTCGGAGGCGTCGATCGGCTCGAACACGCGGCGGATCGAGGCGGTGACGGGGTTCGGAGCCCTTGACCGCATGGCCGAGCGCGAGCTCATGCTGCACGAGGCCGCCACGCTGCTCCGCACCGAGCCCGAGCACGTCTACGAGGCCATCGAGCGCCTCCTCGACCGGCAGAAGGCGACCGACAAGGCCCTCGAGGCGGCCCGCGCCCGTGAGCTGGCCGGTGAGTCCGCTGCCCTCGCGGCCGAGGCGGTCGACGGTGTGCTCGTCGCCCGTCGGGACGGCGTCGCGCCCGATGCACTGCGCGATCTCGCGCAGGCCGTTCGGTCCTCGGGCGGACTGCGGGTGGTCGTCCTTGCCGGGAGCCCCGACGGCACGAAGGCCGCACTCGCGGTCGCTGCCGACAGGAAGCCGGGACCTTTTGGCGCCGGGCCGGTCGACGCCGGGTCCCTCGTGAAGCGGGTGGCGCCGTTCCTCGGAGGCGGAGGGGGCGGCTCGCCCGAGGTCGCGGTCGCCGGCGGCAAGGATCCGTCCGGCATCGACCGGGCCCTCGACGAGGCGCGCCGGGCCGTCGCCGATGCCTGAGCGCGGATGAGCGACCGAGGACCCGCCCGGCCGGGGAGGGCGATCGGCATCGACCTCGGCTCGCGCCGGATCGGGATTGCGGTGAGCGACTCGGAGGGACGGGTCGCGCTCCCCCGCGGCGTCGTCGAGCGGTCGGGAGACGCCGCACGCGATCGTCGCGCCCTGGTCGAGCTCGCAGTCGAGGAGCGCGCAGTGGTGGTGGTGGTCGGGCTGCCGCGGTCGATGGACGGACGGGACGGACCAGCGGCGCAGGCCGCCCTCGCCGAGGCCGACGCGTTGGCCACGGAGCTCGTCGTGCACGGGGTGGCGGTCGAGCTCTTCGACGAGCGGCTCACGACGGTCAGCGCGCAGCGTGCGCTGGTCGACGCCGGCGGGTCGTCGCGCCAGCGTCGGAAGCGGATCGACGAGACGGCCGCCGCGGTGATGCTTTCGGCCTGGCTCGATCGGCCCGGGACGTCGACATGACGCCACCGGACGGACCCGAGGGGCATCCCGGCCCCGAGGGCGTGACCACGTGGTCGACAGTCGACGCCGGAGTCGCCCGACCACCGGTGCCCGATCCCGACGGACCGGTCGACGGCGGACCAACTCGTCGCACGGGCCGCTTCGCACATCCCTGGCGGATCTTCGCGTCGGTGTTCATCGTGCTCGGCGTCGCCGTGCTGGTCGGGGGCTACCTGTGGGTCGACTCCGAAGCGAATCCCTCGGGACCGGAGGGGCCGGCGGTCGTCGTGGCGGTCGCCGACGGGAGCGGCGTCGACCAGGTGTCCGGGGTGCTCGAGTCCAAGCAGGTGATCGGGAGCTCGTTCGCGTTCAAGCTGTGGCGCCAGTTCAACAGCGTGCCGGGGGTGCAGCCGGGCCAGTACCTCTTCCACCGGAACTCGAGCTTCGGGACGGTCCGGGCACTGCTCACGGCCGGGCCGAACGTCTTTCCGATCGACGTGCCGCCCGGGTTCACCGTCGCCGAGGTCTCCCGACGGGTGGGCCAGCTGCCCGGCCACGACCAGTCGGCCTTCCAGACGTTGGCGACCGGCGGCGCGGTGCGGTCGCCGTGGGAGCCCCCAGGCTCGGCCAACCTCGACGGGCTGCTCGGCACCGGCGTCTACCTGGTCCTCCCCGGCGAGAGCGACACCACGCTGCTCACCCAGATGATCGACCGCTTCGACTCCGAGGCGACCGCGGTCGGCCTCGCGGCCGGCAGCGCCAGGCTCGGGCTCACCCCCTACCAGGTGATCACGATCGCGTCGATCGTGGAGAAGGAGGGCGTGATCGCAAAGAACCTCGGTCCGGTCGCACGGGTGATCCTGAACCGGCTCGCGACGGGCATGCCGCTCCAGATGGACTCGACCGTGCTCTACGCGGAGGGGCGGGACGGCGGGACGGTGACCGCCCACGACCTCGCCCTCCAGACGCCGTACAACACCTACCTCAACCACGGGTTGACGCCGACCCCGATCTGCTTCCCGTCGAGGGCCGCGCTCGAGGCCGCGCTCGACCCGCCTGCCGGTTCGTGGCGGTACTTCGTGGTCGTCCAGTCCGACGGTACCGAGGCGTTCGCCGACACCTATGCGGCCCAGCTCGCCAACGAGGCGATCGCCCGCCAACGGGGGCTCCCGTGAACGCGTTGTCGGGCAGGACGGCGGTCGTGGGCGTCATCGGCGAGCCGGTGGAGCACTCGCTCTCGCCGGTCCTGCACAACGCCGCGTTCGCCGCGCTCGGGATCGACTGGGTCTCGGTCGCCTTCCCGGTGGCGCGTGGCGACGCCGGCGACGCCATCCGTGGCGCCCGCGCGCTCGGTCTCCACGGGCTCTCGGTGACGATGCCGCACAAGGACGCCGTCGCCGCGCTCGTCGACCGGCTCACGCCGTTGGCGGCGCGGGTCGGTGCGGTCAACTGCGTCTGCTTTTCCGGTCGCGAGACCGTCGGGGAGAACACCGACGGCGCCGGCCTCGTGGCCTCGCTTCGCCGGGGACTCGGTTTCGACCCGGCAGGCCACCGGTGCATGGTGGTCGGAGCGGGGGGTGCGGCCCGGGCGGTGATCGCCGCACTGGGCGACGCCGGCGCGACCGAAGTGGTCGTGGTCAACCGGACCGCGGCGCGCGCCGACCTCGCCGCCGCGGTCGCCGGCGAGGTCGGGCGCGCGGGCGCGGCCGAGGAGGCGACCTCGTGCGAGCTCGTCGTCAACGCGACGCCGCTCGGGATGGGGACCGCCGCGTCGTCGGAGCGAGGGTGGCCCGTCGATCCGACGTTGCTCGGCTCCGGCCAGGCCGTGGTCGACCTCGTCTACGACCCGCCGGTCACGCCGTGGCTCGCTGCCGCACGGGCGCAGGGTGCCACGGTCGCCAACGGGCTCGGGATGCTCGTCCACCAGGCGGCGTTGCAGCTCACCGCGTGGACCGGGCACGAGGCCCCGGTCGACGCCATGTGGGAGGCGGCAACGGACCGGGACGACCCTTCGTGACGAGGGTGGTCGTCGGCGGATCGGCCGGCGACCGGGTGGACGACGGTGCCGTGGGTGCGCCCCGAGCCGATCGGAAGGGCCGGGTAACCTGATCGCCGGAGCACCGTGGTGACCTACGCCCCCGCCAACCTCGCGACCCGGTCGCGGAACCTCCCGCTCCGGGCGGATCCGGTCCTGATCGTGACGACCCTGCTGCTCGCCGTCACCGGCGTGGTCATGATCTACTCGGCCACCAAGGGCGGCCTGGCGATCGCCGGTTTGGACCCGCGGTACTACCTCAAACGGCAGACGGCCTTCGTCCTGCTCGGAGTGCTGGTGATGATCGTGCTCGCACTCTTCGACTACCGGCGACTCGAACAGTTCTCCACGCTGCTCTACGTGGGGGTCGTGCTCGCCCTCGTGGCCGTGCTGTCCCCGTTCGGGGCGGTGTCCCAGGGCTCCGCCCGGTGGTTCGCGCTGGGACCCCTGCAGCTGCAGCCCTCCGAGTTCGCCGCGCTGGTCCTCATCGTGGCCATCGCCACCTACTGCACCCGGAGACCGGAGGGCCTGTCGATCCGCGACCTGGTCCGGCTCGTGCTCATGTCCGCGCTCCCGATCCTCCTCGTGATCAAGCAGCCCGACCTCGGGACCGGCATCGTGATGTCGGTCATCTTGATGGTGATGCTCGCAGTGGCCGGCATGCCCGGCCGCTACCTCTTGTTGCTCCTGGTCGGTGCAGCGGCGGTCGTCTTCGTCGCGATCAACCTCGGGCTCCTCAAGCAGTACCAGATCCAACGGCTGACCAGCTTCATCTCGCCACACGGCGCCAGCGCCAGCGCGAGCGCAACGATCTACAACGTCACCCAGGCGAAGGACGCGATCGCCGAGGGCGGTGTGCTCGGCAAGGGCCTCCTCCAGGGCGCCCAGACCAACCTCGGGTACGTTCCCGAACAGCGGACCGACTTCATCTTCTCGGCGGTCGGGGAGCAGCTCGGCTTCGTGGGGTCGGCGACCCTGCTCTTCCTCTACGGCGTCGTGGCCTGGAGGATCCTCCGGACCGCGCAGCTGGCGAAGGACACCTTCGGACGGCTTATCTGCGCCGGCGTCTTCGCGTTCGTCGTCTTCTCGGTCTTCGAGAATATCGGCATGAACATGGGCATCATGCCGGTCGCCGGCATTCCGCTGCCGTTCCTCTCCTACGGGGGATCGGCCATGATCGGCTTCATGGCCGCCATCGGGCTGGTCGTCAGCGTCCATCTCCGGAGCACCCGTTGAGCGACCCGGTGGCGGACCAGCTCGAGGTGGCGCCGTCCCAGGCCGACCGCGCGGACCCGCCGGCCGCGTCCGACGCGGAGCCGCCCGGACCGGAGTCGGAGCCGCCCGGACCGGAGTCGGCGCCGTCGACCGGGACGGTGTTCGTGACGGCGATCGTCTCCTCGGTCACCGTCGACCTGCCGAACCAGCACCCGACCGTCCTCCTGCGCGAGCTCGAGTCCCCGGGGCGCCACCTGTCCTTCTCGATCGGGTTCCAGGACGCGATCGCGCTCTCCCATGCGCTCCGTCGGATCCCCACCCCGCGCCCGCTGACCAACGAACTCCTCTCCGAGGTGCTCGAGCGCTTCCGCATCGACGTGGTCGCGGTGCGCCTGGTCGGCCGGCAGGGCTCCTTGTACTTCGCGGAGCTCGACTTCCGCGGCACCTCGGGACGGTCGGTCCTCTCGTGCCGGCCCTCCGACGGCCTCATCGTCGCGCTGCTCCAGCGGGTCCCGGTCCCGGTCCTCGTCGACCGTCGGCTCTTCGAGGACGACGAGGACGTCGTTCCGGCCGGGAGCGGTCCGGAGGCCTGAGCCGAACCTGGCGCTACGACCCGGTCAGGAGGCGTCGCCTCCGGGCCTGCTCCGCGTCGTAATTCGCCTGGTCGGCCTCGTCGACGGACGCGCTGCCCTCGTCGGAGATCCGCATCAGGATCGCGATGAGGACGTAGTTCGCGACGAGCGCGGAGCCGCCGTAGGAGACGAACGGCAAGGTGATGCCGGTCAGCGGCAGGAGGCGCACGATGCCGGCCATGATGAAGAAGGCCTGGAATCCGATGATCATGGTCAGGCCGACCGCGGTGAGCTTGGCGAACTCGGAGCGCGCGGCCTGGGCGATCCGGAGGCCCGTCCCGACGAGCAGCAGGAAGGCGACGACCACCATGGTCGACCCGAGCAGGCCCATCTCCTCGCCGATCACCGCGAAGATGAAGTCGCTCTCGGGGATCGGGATCGAGTAGGCGCCGAATCCGAGCCCGAGGCCGGAGCCCCCGATCCCGCCGCTGCCCATCGCGTACCACGCCTGACGGAGCTGGTCTCCCGGGTCGTGCGGCAGGACGTGCCACGGGTTGAGCCAGGTCTCCACGCGGACATGGGTCTGCGTGAAGAAGTGGACAGCGATGTAGGCGCCGATTGCGAACAGCACCACGCCGAGGAGGAGGTAGCCCGTCCGCCCGGTGGTCACCCACAGCAGGCCGATGAAGAGCGTGAACAAAAGGGCCGAGAAGCCGATGTCGTGCTCGAGGCTCATCACCCCGATCGCGAACGCCCAGGCGAGAAGGATCGGGATCAGTGGGCGCGGATCGAGGACGAGTCGGTTGCCGAGCCTCGCCGTCGGAATGGTGAGCAGCTCGCGCTTCTCGGCGAAGTACGAGGCGAAGAAGATGCAGAGCAGGATCTTGGCGAGCTCGACCGGCTGGAAGGTGAACGTACCCAGTCGGATCCACAGACGGGCGCCGTAGAGGTTCTCGCCGAGGTGCGGAACGAGCGGCAGCAGCAACAAGATGACGCCGAGCGCGAGCAGCAGGTAGCGGTAGCGGTCGAGATCGCGGGAGCGCCGGACGACGAAGAGGGTGACGACGTAGGCGCCGACCCCCGCAGCGGTCCAGGCGGCCTGGTAAGGAGCGAAGTGCTCGTTCAAGCCGAGGTCGATGCGGGTGATCATCACGTAGCCGATGCCGTTGAGGAGAAAGGCGATCGGGAGGAGCACCGGGACGGCATCGGGTGCGAAGATGCGGTTGGCGACGTGCGCGACGCCGCCGAGCGCGAGCATCGTGATGAGCAGTGGCACGACGTCGGAGGGGACCTTCGACGTGTTGCCGAGGATCATCAGTGTGTAGGCGGCCACCACGATGATCGCAGCCACGATCAGGAGGCCGAGCTCGGTGCGGCGGCGTGCCTTGACCCCCCGGAGCGTGCGGCGCGACTTGGGGGACGACAGGACGGCGACCGGCACCCCGGCGAGCCTACCGGCGCCTCCGGGCGTGCCGGGGGAGGGCAGGTCGAGGCGCCCGCTTCCTAGCGGCGTTCGGACGCGCGGTCGACCTGGGCCTCGGAGGCCCGACGGAGCACGGCGAACCCGGCCGGTGCTGCCGCCAGGCGCTTGTCGATCGTCTGGCCGTCGAGCAGGCCCGCCTGGGTCCCGATCGAGTGGACCACGCTCATCGCGTTGATGGCGGCTCGAGGGAGCGCGTCGGCGAGCGTGGACCCGGCGACGATCGAGGCGAGCAGGGTCGCGGCGAAGGCATCGCCGGCACCCGTGCGGTCGACCGGTGGCTCGGGGTCCGGGTAGATCGGCATCGAGAGACGTTCGGTCCCGTCGAGGGCGTCGGCGCCGTGCGCGCCGTCGGTGATCACCACCTGGTCCGGGCCGAGCGCGGAGACTCCGTCGAGCAGATCGTCGATCGATGTCCCGGGGGCGGACCGGGTGATGGTCGTCGCCTCCTCGCGGTTGCACACGACGAGGGAGGCCCGCCGGTAGAGCCGGGCCAGCCGGGCCGCTCCGCGTTCGATCTGGTAGGTGCCTGGTTGGAACGCCAGTCGGACGGAGACGTGCTCGTCGAGCCAGTCCGCGATCTGCTCCTCGTAGTCTTGGGCGTCACGTCCGACAGAAGAGAGGTAGAGCCACGACGGGCGCTCCTTGGGGCTCAAGTGGGGCCAGTGGTAGTCGTACTCCTCGTGTCGGATGAGGATCGTCCGCTCGGATCCCACCCGGAGCACGAAGTGCCGGTTGGTCGGCGCGTCCTGGTCGAGTCGGATGAGCGTGCTCGCGACCCCCTCGTCGTGCAGCGCGTCGATGAGGTCACGGCCCAGCTGGTCGGTCCCGAGGTATGCGGCCAGCGCGACCCGCAGGCCGAGCCGCGCACAGGCGACCGCCGCGTTGGCGGCGTTGCCCCCGGCCTCGACGGTCTCGCAGGACTCGTAGGGGAGCTTGGCCCCGAAGGGCAGGACCAGCTCGCTCCGGTTCGGGTCCATGCCGGGGACGGGGTGCACGATGGCACGCTGATCCGAGAGCGTGATGTACACGTCGCTCGCCACGTCCCCCACACAGACCACGTCGAACCGGTGCCGCTCACTTCGGATCACCGCCGTCACCCACCTTCCGGGGCTGGCGTCCCCGCTCGGCCGGATCGGGGCGCGGACGTCGCCACAGTGTGCCAGCGAGCGGCCTGGTCCGTGGGTCGTCCGCCTGCCGACCTGGGTGCGTGTCGACCGGGTAGACCGCCGACGGCGGCACGTTGGTCGTGGGAGCCGAGCCGGCGACCCGCACCGCGAGCGGGCGCTCACACCAGACGGTGACCTTTCCGTGCTCGGCGCGCACCCGCACCGCCTGACCGAAGACGGAAAGGCCGAGGGTGAGCGCCGACCACCGGTCGGGCAGGCAGGGGTCGACGACGAGGACGCCGTCACGGCACCGGATGCCGAGGAAGCCGAAGGCCAGCGCCTGCCAGACGCCGGCCATCGCGGCGAGGTGCACGCCCTCGGCCGTCGCACCCATGACGTCGTCGAGATCGATCCTGCTCGAGTGTGCGAAGAGCTCGAGTGCCTCCTCGGGTCGTCCGGCGCGTGCGAGGAGGGCTGCATGGACGGCGGGGGAGAGCGAACTGCCGTGCGCGGTCCTCGGGAGGTAGTGCGCGAGGCAGTCCGTGAGCGATCCGGCCACCACCTCGTCGGGGACGAGGTGGTGGAGCATGAGGACGTCAGCCTGCTTGATGAGCTGGGAGTGCGCGACCCGGTCGCCGCCGATGACCAGGTCGAGGAGGACCGGTGGCGTCGCCACCTCCTCGAGGAGAAGGGGTTCGAGGTCGAAGTAGCCCCGGAACTGTTCGTAGATCCCGCGGCCGGCGTCCCAGCCGTCGACGAGCCGGTCGGCGAGCGAGCGCAGCGCGACGGCCTCCGTGGGTGCCGCGTCGCCGTTTCCGGCGTCGAGGAGGGACGCGGCGCACCGCAGGTTCCAGCGCGCCATCACGTTGGTGTAGGCGTTGTCGTCGACGTCGTCGTGGTACTCGTCGGGGCCGATGACGCCGTCGAGATGGGCTGTGCCGGCGTCGTCGGTCGTGATGCGGCTCGCCCAGTAGCGGGCGGTCTCGACGACGAGGTCACGACCCTCGGAGCGCAGCCACGAACCGGAGCCCGTCCAGGTCGCGTACTGCTCGGCCGCCCAGGCGACGTCTGCGACGACGTGCTCCTCGCGCGGCCCGGTCTCGATCTCGACGGTCTCGCCGAGGGGGGTGCGGACCTGCCGCGGGGTGACGTCGCGCCCGTCACCGTCGGACTCCCACGGGAAGCGCGCCCCGCGGTAGCCGAGCGACGCTGCGAACGCGCGGGCGGCGGGAAGTCGGGCGATGCGGTAGCGGAGCATGCAGAGCGCGGCCGCGGGCCGGAGCGCGACGAGCGCGGGGAGGACGAAGACGTCAGCGTCCCAGAAGACGTGGCCGGCGTAGCCGGAGCCGCTCAGACCCCGGGCGCCGACCGCCAGCTCCCCGGTGTCCGCGGCCGCCGTGAGGAGGTGGTAGACGGCGAAGCGGGCGGCGAGCTCGGCATCGGGGTCCCCCTCGATCGTGACCTCCGCGCGCGCCCAGCGTTGCGCCCACTCCCTGCGGTGCTCTGCGAGCAACCGGTCGAAGCCCAAGGAGGCAGCGCCTTCGAGATGGTCCCGCGCCTCGCCGAGCGCGACCCGCGGTTGGCGGATGGTGCTCCAGCCGGCCAGGCGTTCGAGGGTCGTGCGCCCTCCGGCCGCGGTGAGTTGGTCGTGCGCCGCGACGGTGATCCGCGCGTCCGCGTGGCCGGTGGCCGCCGCCGTGACACCGGCGTCGTCCGCGAGCTCGAACCCGTTGCCATCCACTGGCGGGCGGAGTGCGGGCCCGGGGTCGAGCCCGGACGGTCCCTCCAGCCGCATTCCGAGCGCGTAGTGCGCCTGGGCCGGCGCGAACCGCAGCGAGCGGACCGGAGTGCTGGGAGGTGGCGTGGTCGTCGGCCCGGCCTGTCCGGCTTCCCGTCGCCGACCGGGTGCGCCGTCGTCACGCCAGAGGACCGCAGTTCGCAGGTCGAGCCACCGCCGACCCGCCGCCTGCACATCCGCCGGCGGGAGGTCGACGGAGGTCCAGGTGGGCCCCGCGAGCAGCGCGCCCTGCGAGGTGTAGGCCCCGCTGACGAGCAGGAGGGGATCGGTTCCCGGACCGTCCTCCTCGAGGGACGCACGGGTCCCGCTGTACCCGTTCCCGACCGTGCCCAGTGCCTCGGCGACCCGTCGACGGTCGCGATCACCGGGCAGCTCGACGACCCAGGACGGATCGAGGTCGATGCCCGGGACCCGGCGCTGCCGTCGCCGGAGGAGCTGCGCATCGAGGATGGCGAGGCACCGGTCGGGTCCTCCGACGAGGTGGATCACGTCGTCGGGCACTCCGCCGGGCTCGACCCCGACCGAGACGGCCGGCGACCGGTCGAACTCGTCGATGCGAAGGAGCGAGTCGCTCCCGACCATGCCGCCCACCGGTCCGAGCTCGTCCCCGACGATGAGGACGAGGCCACCGGTGACGCCCCGTTCCGCCAGCCATCGGGCCGCCCACCTGGCGGAGTCGGCCTTGTCGGTGAGCCCGAGCTCGACGTGTTTGACGTCGCTCGTGATCTTCGGGTCGCGGAGCCCCCCGTCCCTCGACGCGCCGGAGACCAGGTCGACGACCTCGGCCAGGTCCGCGAACCCCGCCGCCCGGACGGTCGCCAGCACCGCCTCGGTGAGCTCGGCCATCTCGGCCTTCTTCGGGTCGGCCCACCTGGACGTCGGGATGAGGTCGATCTTCCGACGGTTGAGCCGCTGCGAGACCACCTCCGCTTCCACGCCCCGGGACCGGAGACGCTCGACGGCGAGAGCCGCTGCCCGGTCCAACGCCCGGTCCTCGTCGGGGGTGGCCACCCTGCGGACGAGGAGCTCGGGTCCGTCTGCGCCGACCGCGAAGACCTCGGAACCGCGATTGGTGCAGCAGTGGAGCGTTCCGTCTCCCTTTGGCCGTGCGCCCAGCTGGCCGTCGACGTTCCCGAGGTGGGTGCCACTCACGATCACGACGTGGACGCCGAGCGAGCAGAGCTCCTCGAGTCGCCGACGGGCCTCGCCGGCGGCGAACGACCGGTCCGGTACGACGGTGCCGTCCCAGTCCAGAATGATCGCCTCGAAGGTCCGATCGAGTGGTTCCGTACCTGGTCGCGGGTCGTCCACATCGCGCATGGTGCCATTCTCGGGGCGGCCCGGCGTTGCCACTAGGGGCGATGGTCATCACGCCGGTTCGAGCTGCTGCCGGAGGATCGGAGTGTCGGTCGCAAGGCGGGATGCCCCCCGGTCGGCACGGCCGGCGCCCCTCGTCGGGCGGGCCGGGACGCCGTGTGCAGGGGTACCATGAGTCGGCGATGCGCTCAGACCGGACCGACCGAGCGTGAACCCGGAGCGGCGATCGGCGGAGCCGCCCACATCGACGACCGCTCCCGGGCGGTCCGCCGACGGACGGACCGGCGTCGGGACGGCGACCGCCCCGGTCCGCGACGCTCCGCGGATCGTCGGGTGGGACCGGCGGAGAGCCGAGCCCTGGGAGACGAGCTCCGGTGACGCTCCTCCGGCCGGGGGGTCCGGGACGGAGCTGGCGGACTCGCCGGACCGTTTCTTCAACAGCGAGGTCTCGTGGCTCGACTTCGGCGCGCGCCTCCTCGAGCTGACCGACGACGACCGGCTCCCACTCCTCGAACGTGTGAAGTTCCTCGCGATCTTCGCCGAGGGACTCGACGAGTTCTTCCAGGTCCGTGTGGCCGGACTCGAGGACCAGATCGCCGCCGGACTGCGGACTCGTTCCCCGGACGGGATGAGTCCGGCCGAGCAGTTGGCACTCATCCGCGAGCGGTCGATCGGACTCGTCGGCGCGCAGAACCGGATCTACACCGAGCGGGTCCGACCGGCCCTGGCCGCGGCGGGCATCGCGATCTGCGACTGGCGGGACCTCGATGCGGCAGATCGGGCCCACCTTCTCGAGGTGTTCAATCGCAGCATCTTCCCGATTCTCACGCCGCTCGCTGTCGACCAGGCCCACCCGTTCCCCTACATCTCGAACCTCTCCCTCAATCTGGTGGTCCGCGTCGCCGACCCCACGACCGGCGACCGGCGGATCGCCCGGGTGAAGGTGCCCCCGCTGATCCCACGACTGGTCGTGCTCCGCGACGGGGCCCGGGTCGTCCCGGTCGAGCAGGTGATCGCCGCCCACCTCTCGAGCCTGTTCCCCGCGATGGACATCGTCGAGCACTATCACTTCCGCGTCACGCGCAACGCGGATCTCTCGATCGACGGCGACGAGTCCCAGGACATGCTCGCCGCGGTCGAACACGAGCTGCACCGCCGACGTTTCGGACAGGCCGTCAGACTCGAGGTGGCGGCGACCATCTCGGAGGATCTCCTCGAGCTGCTGATCACGTCGGTCGACGTGCCGAGGGACAACGTCTTCTTGATCGACGCTCCGATCGATCTCGGCGGGCTCCGCGGGCTCGCCGACCTGGGACGCGCCGATCTGGCGGCCGAGCACTGGTCGCCGCTCACCCCACCGCAGCTGGCCGGCGGTGAGGATCTCTTCACGGTGCTGGCACGCAGCGACGTCCTGGTGCACCACCCGTACGAGTCGTTCGAGACGTCGGTCGAGGCGTTCCTCGGGCTCGCCGCCGAGGATCCCGACGTCCTCGCGATCCGACAGACCCTCTACCGCACCGGCGAGGACAGCCCGATCGTCGACTCACTGATCCGGGCATCCCAGGCCGGCAAGCAGGTCACGGTCGTGGTGGAGCTGCAGGCACGCTTCGACGAACAGGTCAACATCGCGCGGGCCCGCGCCCTCGAGGAGGCGGGCGTCGAGGTGATCTACGGCCTCATGACCTTGAAGACCCACTCGAAGATCTCGCTCGTGATCCGACGCGAGGGAGACGACCTCCGCCGGTACTGCCACATCGGGAGCGGCAACTACAACTCGTACACGGCCAGGTTCTACGAGGACGTCGGCCTGTTCACCGCCGATCCGGGCATCGGGGCCGACGTCGGTGAGCTGTTCAGGCTGCTGACCGGCGCGGGGCTGCCCTCGGAGTTCAGCCGGCTGCTCGTCTCACCGATGTCGACCCGAACGCAGCTGGTCGAAGAGATCGACGAGGAGGCCGGCGCAGGGGCGCGTGGCCGCATCGTGCTGAAGACCAACGGCCTGACCGATCCCGAGATCATCGATGCGCTCTATCGGGCCTCGGCCGCAGGGGTCTCGACCGATCTCATCGTCCGCGGGCGGTGCTGCCTGCGCCCCGGCGTCCCGGGCCTGTCCGAGCACATCCGGGTGCGCTCGATCGTGGGGCGCTACCTCGAGCACTCCCGCATCTTCCGGTTCGGCGGCGTCGACGGCCGCCCGCTCCGGATCGCCTTCGGCTCGCCCGACCTGATGGAGCGCAACCTCGATCGCCGGGTCGAGGTGGTCGTGCCCGTCGAGCATGCCGGCATGCAACAACGCCTCGTCGGCATCCTCGACGACGTCCTGCGTGACGAGGCGAACTCCTGGCTCCTCGGTCCCGACGGCGCCTGGCTCCGGGTCTCGCCACCGGGTGTCCCGGCAGGACTCGGCTTCAACGTCCAGGATCACTTCCAAGCGCAGGCCCTCGAATCCCGACGCCATCGCCGTGACGGGGGAGCGGTTGGCCCGTCGGATCTCCGGCCACCTCCGGCCCCTGCTGGGCCGGCGTCCAGGTCACCGCGGTCCCGCTGGTGGAGGCGGAGGTCCGCGCAGGGCCGGTGATCCACGACATGGTCGGCGCGGGTGCGCTTCCCGCGGCGCTCGCACCTGGGCGGTACTCGGGCCGCCTGGTGCGGAGGAACCGGACCAGGCGTCGGTAGGGAGCTTTGCGTTCGAACTCGAGCGACGCATAGGCGAGGCCTCCGAGCGGGATCGGGAGCCAGAAATTCACCGCCCGGAAGGCGAGCACCCCCGAGAGCGCCTGCCCGGCGGTCGGTCCGAAGCCGGTGATCATCGTCACGAGCACGAACTCGACGACGCCGAGGCCGCCGGGGGTGATCGGGATAGCCGCGAGGATGTTGGCGAGGCCGTAGGCGACGAGCAGGTCCACCGGCGGGATGAAGTGGCTGAACGCGGCCACGAAGACCCAGAGGGACGCGGCGTCCAGCAGCCAGTTGACCGTGGCCCAGCCGACCGCGCGCCGCAGCAGCCGGCGGTCTTCGAGGAGGACCGCGAACCGGTCCGCAAGGCGTTGGACCAGCGCCAAGGTCTTCTCCGCGTCGAGGAAGCCGAACCGCCCCGAGACACGACGGATGATTCCGCTCGCACGCTGTTGGCCACGGGTCAGGAGGTAGAAGAGGCTCCCGAATGCGCCGAGCAGCACGACGCCGGCGCCCGCCGCGACGAAGACGAGGATCGAGGCCGAGGTCGTCTGCCCGCCGTGGTGGCCTCCGGGGATCCGGAAGCCATTGGTGACGAGGAAGGCGACGAGGGAGAACCAGAAGAGGACGTTGAGGACGACCGCGGAGCCGATCCCCTGGGTCCCGAGTGCGAACCCGGTGTCGGAGCCGGAGACGCCCGACTGGGTGAGCAGTCGGTAGCCGAGCGCGGCCCCCGGGGCGTTGCCCCCCGGGGAGACGTGGCTGAGCGCCAGGGTCGAGAGGTTGATCCGGAAGAGCCGTGTGCGTCGGGGGCCGTCCGGGGGGAGGACGGTGTGGGTGAGCTGCGCGTAGGCGAGCAGCGCCGCGAGCTCGAGGAGGACGCCGAGGACCAGGTACCCGATGTGGATGTTGGCCAGCGAGGTCAGCTCGGCGCGGTGGCTCGCCAGGAGCGGCAACGCGACGTAGAAGACGAAGAGGAAGCCGAGGAGCGTGCCGACGCTCAGTCGGACCTCGCGCCGGACCAACGGCCCCCGGTGCCACCATCGCGGGTGGGGCTGGGTCGGAGCGTCCTCGGCCGCCATCGCCTTCATGTTGGCACGCCGAGCGCGGCGAACCTGACATGCTGCAGAGGTGGCTGACCAGCCTGTGGTCCCCGATGATGCCGTGGAAGCCCGGGCGACACCCGCGGTCCGGGACGTGCCAACACCGGCGGGCGCCGGGGGGACGGTCGCCCGACCGTCCCACGCAACGACCACCGTGATCAGCGAGACCCAGGTCGAGCGCTCCGATCGGAGGGTCGGTCCGGACGCCCCCCGCCGCGACCGGCTGTTCGCGGCGGCGTCGGCCCGCGGGGTTCCCCTCCGGACGATCCTCACCGTCGACGCGGTGGTGATCGTGACCTGGGTGCTCTACCGGCTCCTCGGGCGCCTGCGCGAGGTCATCCTCTGGACGGTCATCGCGTCGTTCGTAGCGCTCGTGCTCAACCCCTCGGTGGTGTTCCTCCAGCGCCACCGCATGCGGCGGGGCACAGCGGTCGGAGTGGTCTTCGCGGGCGCCGTCGTCGTCTTCTTCGGGCTGCTCGGGCTGTTCGGCTATCCGCTCGTGAACTCGCTCACCCACGTCGCCGAGCGGCTGCCGTCGATGGTCGACCAGGTGCAGAAGGGGCACGGTTGGCTGGCGCACACGTTGCAGAAGTTCGGGCTCCTCTCGTGGGTCCAGAAGAATGCGCCCAAGCTCAAGACCGCTGCGAACTCACTGGGGAAGCCGGCGCTCACCGTCGGCACCAATCTGGGCAAGGCGGTCTTCTCGACGATCCTCGCCCTCACGACGATCTCGTTCCTCTCGCTGTTCATGCTCTTGGAGGCGCCCGCCATCCGGAGGGGGTTCCTCGGCTCGCTCGAGCCCGACCGCCGCCGGACGGTCGAGGACATCTCGAACCGGGTGGCGCGGTCGGTGACCTCGTACGTCGAGGGCACGATCGCGCTCTCGGTCATGTTCGGGGTGGTCATCATCGTCACGATGCTCATCCTCGGCGTCCCGTTCGCCCTCCTGATCGGGCTGTGGGTCGCGCTCGTCGCCATGATCCCGCTGGTGGGCGGATTGATCGCGGGGGTGCCGAGTGTCGCGCTCGCCCTCTTGCACTCGCCCACGGCCGGCGTCGTCACCCTCATCGTCTTCGTCGGGTTCCAGCTCGTCGAGAACCACTTCATCTATCCGGTGGTCATGAGCCGAAGCGTGCGGATGAACCCCCTCTGGATCCTGCTCGCGGTGCTGATCGGGGCCAATCTCGGCGGCGTGTTCGGCTCGTCCCTCGGTGCGCTGACCGGTGCCCTGCTCGCAATCCCGGTGGGTGGGACCATCCAGGTCGTCTTCCGAGAGCTGTGGAGCCGGACCCGGGCGACCTCGGAAACGACGTCGGATCTGTGGGTCGGAGGCGTCGACGACGGGGGCATCGACCCGTCAAGCAACGAAAGCGGTGAAGTGGGGGCCGCCGGGACCGCCCCCGTCGGCCAGGGCTCCGTCTCGTAAGCTGGGGCGATGAACGCCCTGGTCGTCCTGCCGACCTTCAACGAGTCGGAGAACATCGAACGCGTCCTGCCCCGCATCCGTGCCGCAGTCCCGGACGCCACGGTGCTGGTCGTCGACGACGGGAGTCCGGACGGCACGGCTGACATCGCCGAGCGGGTGGGCAAGGAGCTCGGGAACATCGAGGTGCTCCGCCGCCACGAGAAGTCGGGTCTCGGAAGCGCGTACCGGGCCGGCTTCCGCTGGGGACTCGAGCGGGGGTACGACGCTCTGGTCGAGATGGACGCCGACCTCTCCCACGAGCCCGAGGCGCTCCCGTCGTTGTTGGCACCGCTTTCGGCCGGCCACGAGGCGGTGATCGGGTCGCGGTACGTCCACGGAGGCGTGATCCCCGATTGGACCTGGCACCGTCGCCTGTTGTCGCGGGGCGGCAACATCTACGCCTCGACGTTGCTCCGTCTCGACGTGTCCGACTCGACCGCGGGCTTCCGCGCCTATGCGGCGTCGCTCCTCGAGCGGATCGAGCTCGACACGGTGCGGGCCGAGGGTTACGGGTTCCAGGTCGAGATGACCTACCGGGCCAGACAGGCCGGTGCCTCCATCGTCGAGGTCCCGATCCGGTTCGTCGACCGCGTCGAGGGAACGTCGAAGATGTCGCTGTTCATCGTGGCCGAGGCGCTCGGACTGGTGACCCTCTGGGGAGTACGGCGCCTCTTCCGTGGCAGCCGCCGCCCGTCGCAGGTGGTCAGGAGTTGAGGAACCTCGTGGCCGCGTCACGGACCTGTCCGAGGTCGGGACATCCGGACTCCGGTCGCGCAGCGGATGGTGGCGTCGCCGTTCCGGCGCCGTGACCTCCGCCGGCCGCATCCTGGTGGTCGACGACGAGCCGTACATCACCGACGTGTTGACGTCGGCCCTCAGGTTCGAGGGGTTCACCACCGAGGAGACGGGGACCGGCGACGAGGCCCTGAGCCGGGCACGGACCGGTCGATTCGACCTCATCGTCCTCGACGTCATGCTCCCGGATCGCGACGGCTTCGAGGTCTGCCGGCGCCTCCGTGAGGACGGCGTCCGGACCCCGGTCGTCTTCCTGACCGCGAGGGATGCGACCGCCGACAAGTTGAGTGGGCTCGCAGTCGGCGACGACTACCTCACCAAGCCGTTCAGCATCGAGGAGCTCGTCGCACGGGTGCGCGCCGTGCTCCGTCGAAGCGTGTCCGACGACGCCGAGTCGGCCGACGTGATCCGGTTCCTCGACCTCACCGTCAACGTCGGCACCCACGAAGTCTGGCGGGGCGACACCGGCGTCGAGCTGACCGCGACGGAGTTCCGGCTGCTCTCGTTCCTCCTCCGCCATGCGCGTCAGGTCATGTCGAAGTCCCAGATCCTCGACGCGGTGTGGGAGGACAGCTTTGCAGGGGAGTCCAACATCGTGGAGATCTACATCTCGTACCTCAGGAAGAAGCTCGACCGCTTCGAGCCGCCGCTCATCCACACGGTGCGCGGAGTCGGGTACTGCCTCCGCGAACCCCGCACATGAGCCTGCGCCGGCGCCTCGTGGCGACCATGCTCGTGCTCGTCGCCGTGGTGCTGGTCGTCGTCGACGTCATCACGCTCACCTCGCTGCGGTCGTACCTCAACGGCAAGATCGACGACCAGCTGACCGTCGCGAGCGTGCAGATCTCGGACGAGCTGGCCCGCGCCGACGTCCGCGGGACCCACGTGACAACCGGCGACATCCAGTCGAGGGTCAGCTCCGACGTCTTCGTGGAGGTCCTCGATCCGACCGGGAAGGTACTCGTCTCGAAGCCGTCGGGCTTCCGGACGGAGGTCGATCCTGCTCCGAGGTTGCCGGTGCCGCTGCCGGTCCGACCTGCGCCGGACATCGACCGCGCGACCAAGCCCTACCAGCCGTACCGACCGGACTCGACGTCGGTCGACGTCCCCTCGAGGGTGCGGTCGGGACCCGAGTACCGGCTGCAGGCGACCTCGCTTCCCGGTGGGACCCTCATAGTCGCGACCCCGCTCAGCTCGGTCGACGCGACCATCACGTCCCAGCGGAACATCGAGCTGGCCGCATCGGTGGCGGTCCTCATCGCGCTCGCGATCGTGATCAGCCTGCTCATGCGTCGCGGACTGCGACCCCTCGAGGACATGACGATCGAGGCCGACGCGATCGCGGCGGGCGACCTCACGCGCCGGTTACAGCCTGCAGAGGGCGCGAGCGAGGTGGGTCGGCTCGGGCGGGCGCTGAACGGCATGCTCACCCAGATCGAGACGGCGTTCGCGCAGCGCGCCCGGTCGGAGGAGCGGCTCCGGAGCTTCCTCGCGGACGCCTCGCACGAGCTCCGGACGCCGCTGACCTCCATCCGCGGGTACGCCGAGCTGCTGCGGAAGGACGCACTGGCGAGCGACGAAGCCCGCGAGCGCGCGCTTTCCCGCATCGAGCAGGAGGCCGCGCGGATGGGCGCGCTCGTCGGGGACCTTGCGGTCCTCGCCAGGGAAGGAGGGGGACTCGAGCCCGACCGGCAACGGGTGGACCTCGCCGCGGTGGCGACCAGGGCGGTGGCGGACGCCCGGACCGTCGACTCGACACGGCCGATCGTTCTGTCCGTCGCCGGCGAGGTCCCCGTGTTCGCCGACGCGGCACGGCTCGAGCAGCTCGTGCACAACCTGCTCCGCAACGCCCTCGCCCACACCCCGCCGGGGACGCCGGTCGACGTGCGGGTCGAGGTGCGCGGGACCCGGGCCCTGCTCGTGGTGAGTGACCGCGGTCCGGGCATGACAGAGGAGCAGGCCAGCCGGATCTTCGACCGGTTCTACCGCGGAGACGCCGAGCGTCGTGACGGGGGATCCGGGCTCGGCCTCTTCATCGTCGCGACGATCGCCCGCTCGTTCGGGGGGGAGGCGCGGGTGAGGACCGCTCCGGGGGCGGGTGCGGACTTCGAGGTCGAGCTTCCGCTCGACGGTGGGAGCGGCGAATGGCGAAGGTTCGGCACTGACGGCCCGGTGGGAGATGACACCGAGGGTGGTGACGCGGCGGACCCGGACGGCGGCGTGCCCGACCCCGAGCATCGGGCCCAGGCCGGGGAGGACGTGCTGGCCCTCAGGGGTCGCCCGGAGGGTTCGCCGACCTGACGCGAGGGCGTCGTCGGAAGGGACCCCCAACCGGAGCGCGCCGACACCACCCGTAGAGTGACGGAATGCTGGCGTCGATCGAGCGGGGTGCGGGTCATCCGGTCGTCCTGCTCCACGGACAGCCGGGCACCGGTGCCTCGTGGCAGCCGCTTGTCGATCGGCTCGAGACCGAGTTCCGTGTGCTGGCGCCTGACCGTCCGGGCTATGGACGCTCAGAGCTCGTTGCGTGTGGCTTCGCCGACAACGCGGCGATGATCGTGGACTTCCTCGAGCAGCGGGACGCGCTGCCTGCGACCGTGGTGGCCCACAGCTGGGCGGGAGCGGTCGGCGTGTTGCTCGCAACGGACTTCCCATCGGCCGTATCGGACCTGGTGCTCGTCGGGGCGGCGTGCACACCTGACAGCATCGACATCGTCGATCGGCTCCTCAACGTGCCGTTCCTCGGCGACGTCCTGACCGTGGCCGGGCTGGTGGCGATCGGGGAGGTGCTGCCCAGGGTGCGTCGCCTGACCTCGGTCGCCCCGGAGCGCTACCGCGCCCGGCTGGAGTCGGCACTGCCCGACGAGACGGTCTTCGGACGGGCCCGCGGTGCGCTCGGACGGCACAAGCGCTCGTTCATGATCGAGCAGCGGGCACTCCTCGGCGAGCTTTCCTCGGTGACCGCTCGCCTCGGTGACGTGGACGTGCCCACCGCGGTGGTGACGGGCTCGTGGGACCTGGTCGTCCGACCACGGGCGGCCGCGACCCTCGCCGCTGCGATCGACAGCTCGGAGCTCTTCGAGATCGCGGACGCCGGACACTTCGTGGCCCGTGACGCTCCCGAGACGCTGGCCGACATCGTGCGGGCGACGGCGAAGCGGCAGACCGACCTGCAAGACGGCGCCTGAGCCACCCGAAAGTGGTCAGCAGGTCGCAGCTCGGGCTCTCGCTCCGGACGACGTGGAGAACGCTGCCCCGGGGGCGAGGGCGGAGAAGGCCGCGTCGAACTTGAGCATCGTCTCGAGCAGCTCGGCTTCGGGATCGGAGCCGGCGACGATGCCGACCCCGGCCGAAAGAACTGCCGTCCGTCGCTCGACGGACAACGACCTGATCCCGAGGACCCAGGTCCCGTCCCCCCCGGCGTCCACGTAACCGACGGGACCCGCGTACGGTCCCCTCGGGCGGGGCTCGAGCCGACCGATCGCCTCGAGCGCGGCGCCCCGGGGGACACCTCCGACGGCGGGCGTCGGGTGGAGGGCCGCCACCAGCTCGAGGGCCGACGGCGGGCGACCGTTCGCGGCCGATCGCAACGTTCCGGCGATCGAGGTGCCGAGGTGGGTCATGTTGTGCAGGTGGACGAGGTGCGGGCATGGCGGCACGTCGAGCTGGTCGCAGAGCGGA
This sequence comes from uncultured Acidimicrobiaceae bacterium, assembly GCA_963769765.1. GTDB lineage: Bacteria > Actinomycetota > Acidimicrobiia > Acidimicrobiales > RAAP-2 > Bog-756. The sequence continues at coordinate 85,477 of CAVYNA010000004.1, forward strand.
GCGAGGGCTTCCGCGATGAACTCGACCACGAGCCGGTGCTCGACACCGTCCTTGCCCGACTCGAGGAGGGCGGCGGTCGACGGTCGGGCCGCTGCCGCCGGTCCGTCGATCCGCCCGGTCGTCCCGGCAAGCGGGCGGGACCGCACTTCGGAGCCGCGTCGGTCGACGAGGAGCTCGGGGCTCGCTCCCACGAACCGCCCGTCCGGGGTGGGCAGGGAGAAGATCGTGCACGTCGGCTCGAGCCGATGCCACCGCCGCATCAGGTCCGCCACGTCGACGGGCTCGGCCATCGTGACCTCGGCCCGACGGGCCAGCACCACCTTCACCAGCTCGCCATCTTCGATGGCGGTCACCGCGTCCGCGACCTGCGTCTTGAAATCATCGTCGGCGCAGTCCGGCACGATGGACACGAGACGGTTGGGCCGTGACGAGGCCGACCTCCCGGTTCGTCCGTCGACGCGGTCGAGGAGCTCCTTGCGCAGGCCCACCGCCGATGTCGGGAGCGCCTCCGGGTCGGACGAGACCGCGGTGAGCCACTCGCGGCCGTCGGTCGCACGGCCGAAGACGTACTCCGGGACGATCAGCGTTGTCGGTGCGTCGCGGTCGAAGGGGAGTGCGCCGAAGGCGAGCACGGGGCCCGGAAGCGCCGCCGCCAGCTCTGCGGGGCCGTCGGAGTCCGCGCCGAGGCGATCGTCGCACTCGATGGACGCAAGGACCGTGGTGACGTGCGCGAGGTCCGCGGGGGAGCCGAGTCCGGACGGCAGGGGAATGGCGAGCGCGCAACCGAGGCCGACGAGCAGCTGGTCGCCGTCGCCGTAGAGGATGCCGTGGTCTCCGGCGAGGGAGTACGGATCGACGGGTGGTCCGGATTCGAGCGCGAACCGCCTTGCTGCCAGGGTGGCTTCCGTTGGATCGGTCACGGCAGTCCCTGCCGGGTCGCAGTGAGCAACTGGCTCAGGCCGCCGCTGAGGAGGCGTCGGTTGACGGCGGAGAACCCGGCGTCGACGAGCATCGCACGCAGCCGGTCGGTCGCCGGGAGGTACGCGGTCGAGCGCGGGAGGTACCGGTAGGCGTCGCGATCGGAGAGGAGCCCCCCGATGAGCGGAACGACCCGCTGGAACCAGATCCGGTGCCCGACCCGCAAGAGGCGGTGCTCGGGCTCGGAGACCTCGAGGAGGCTGATCCGTCCTCCGGGCCGCACGACCCGGGCGAACTCGGCAAAGGAGGCACCGAGGTCGGTGAAGTTCCGGAGGGCGTAGCCGCAGGTGATGCCGTCGACCGAGTGATCAGAGAGCGGGAGCGCGGCCACGTTCGCCTGCGCGACCGGTTGGCCGGCGTCGTTCGCCGCAAGCATCCCCCACGAGAGGTCCATCCCGATCGTGCGGTAGCCGCCGTCGTGCAGGATCCGGAGGAAGTCGCCCGTCCCACAGCCGAGGTCGAGAACCAGCGTGCCGGTCGGGAGACCGAGGGCCCGGACCGTCCCGCGCCGCCACCGGACGTCGAGTCCGAGGGTCATGACCCGGTTGACGAGGTCGTAGCGGGGGGCGATGACGTCGAACATCGAGCGCACTGCTTGGGTCTTGGCGTCGCCGGTGGGGAGGTCCGTGATCGCCGTGCCCTTCGCCGCGGGTGCCGTCTTGCTCATCGGAGTGCGGCGCGACCGTGCTGCCCGTCGCGGGCGGCCTCGTCCGGGTCGTCGGCGGCGCTGCCGTCCTGCAGGTCCGCGGCGAGGCCGAGCTGCTCCCAGACAGCGTGGCGTTCTGCTTCGGTCCCCTCCCGCTCCACGTGCTCGAGCGCGACCTTCACGAGGGTGCGCGCGAAGTGATGGCCGGCGAGCCTGGTGACCGCAGGCAGCAGCTGCGAGTAGGCGCGGAGCAACGTCCCGATCTCGGAGCCTGCGCCGTTGGTTTCCGAGGGGACGTCGGACGCCGGCCCTGAGGCCGATCCGGACGTTGATCCGGACGCGGTCGTCCCGATATCCCCGCCGCCCGGCGGCCCGGGATGGCGACCCTCCCGGAGCGGGGCGCGGATGTAGGTCGAGAACATGGCGACGGCCTCTTGTGCGATCTCCTCCGTCGCCTGGTGGTGCCGTCGTGAGAGGTCGATCAACGCCGAGAGCGGGATGCCCCACTCGAGAAGGAGGAGCCCGGCACGTGACGCCTCGACGTCCTCGGCGGTGTAGCGGTCGCGTCCTTCGATCCGGCGGGAGACGAGGAGCCCTTCGGCTTCGAGGGACTTGAGGAGCGCGAGCGGGACGCCGGTGACCTCAGCGAGCTCGCCGAGCGTGTAGTTCGACTGTTCCGTGCCGTCCGCGGACGTTTTGACGGAAGGCCGGGACTCGTGCGACGGGGGACCGGCAGGAGGCTTCTCCGAGATCCCGGAGAGCTCCGCGACGAGGAGCTCGTCGGCACCGTCGAGCTCGCCGTTCAGGAGACGGGAGATGACCGCGAGGGTGAAGCCACGCTGTTGAAGGATGCGGATGCGCCCCAGCCGCTTGAGGTGGCTGGTGCCGTACCAACCGATCCGTCCCTCACGCCGCGGTGGATCGATGAGCCCCCTGCTCTGGTAGTAGCGGATCGTGTCGACCGTGACGCCGGTGCGTTGCGCCAGTTCCTCGACCCGCAGCTCTTCGTGCACGCTCTTATTCTAGGAGTGATCGCTCGCATGATGTGAGCAAGTGCTCGCGGGCCTGGTCAGGCGGTCGAAGAGGGTTGCAGCGACATCCGCTCAGGTCATGGACGCCCGGGTGGGCCAGCGGGAGGGGTCAGTCGAAATAGCGGTAGACCACGGTGGCTGCACAGCTCGGCTTGCTCGAGCCCTCGGTCTCGATCGAGAGATCGAGGACCACCTGGACGCCGCCGCTGACTGCTTCGACTTCGGCGATGGTGACGCCCATCCGAACCTTGCTGTCCACCGGAACCGGGGACGGGAAGCGCACCTTGTTGCATCCGTAGTTGATGCCCATCGAGGTGCCGGTCACGGAAAGGACCTCGCCGAGGAGGACCGGAGCGAGGGAGAGCGTCAGGTAGCCGTGGGCGATGGTCGTGCCGAACGGGCCGCCCTTCGCACGCTCGGGATCGACGTGGATCCACTGGTGGTCACCGGTCGCGTCGGCGAAGAGGTTGATCTGGCTTTGGTCGACCGTGTGCCACTTGCTGTAGCCGAGATGCTTCCCGACCAGATCGTGGAATCCCTTGGTGCCCTGCACGGTGGTTGCCATGGGTCCGACCTTAGGGGACGCACGGTCGCCGCGACCACCGGACGTTCGGGACTTGTGTTCGTGCCGCCTCGCCGTTGCACCGTCACCCGATGGAGTGAGGTGCACCTTCGTCGGAAGGTCAGTGCGACCTGACCGGCGGCCGTCGATACGCTGATGTCGTGCCGTCCGAGCCCCATCATCGGAATCTCCATGGTGGCGGTGCACGGGCCGCTGTCTTCGGGATCAGCGACGGCCTGGTGTCGAACGTCGCACTGGTCCTCGGTATGGCCGGAGCCCACGCGTCAGGTGCCTCGGTCCGGCTCGCCGGTGTGGCCGGATTGATCGCAGGATCGTTCTCGATGGCTGCGGGTGAGTACATCTCGATGCGCGCCCAGTCGGAGCTGATGGAGCGGGAGCTCGCCGTCGAGCGCGAAGCCATCTCGGACGACCCGGAGCTCGAGCGTCAAGAGCTCGTGGGGATCTACGTGAACAGGGGGCTCGACGCGGACCTCGCCGAGGAGCTCTCCGCCCGGATGATGCGGACGCCGGAGGTGGCCCTCGAGACGCATGCGAGGGAGGAGCTCGGGATCAACCCCCGCGAGACCGGCAATCCGATTCAGGCGGCTGTCTCCTCGTTCGTGATGTTCGCGATCGGGGCGTTCATCCCGCTGCTGCCGTGGCTCATCACCTCCGGGACGAAGGCGACGATCTGGTCCGTCGTGCTCGGCGCCGTCGGCACGATCGCGGTCGGCGCGGCACTGTCGGTGTTCACCGCCCGTTGGTGGCTGTGGTCGGCGGCGCGCCAGCTGCTCATCTCCGGTGTCGCCGCGGGCGTCACGTACTCCGTCGGCCATCTGCTCGGCGCCTGAGCCGGAGCGAACGGCCAGAAGCCAAGTTCGTGACGGAGCCGACCACCACGTCGAACGCGCTGTTCAGTGCTCCTGGGGCCACGGCCACGAGTTGGGACGACGCACGCCGGACACTCGAAACCGCGGAGCTCTTCTGGATAGCCACCGTTCGTGCCAACGGGCGACCGCACATGACGCCCCTCGTAGCCGTCTGGCTCGATGACCTGCTCCACTTCTGCACCGGAGAGAGTGAGCAGAAGGCGACCAATCTGCGTGACAACCAGAATGTCATCCTCATGACAGGTTGCAACCAGTGGGACGGTGGCATGGACGTTGTCGTCGAAGGCCGGGCAGCCCGAGTCGCCGATCAGCGCACGCTCGAGAGGCTCGCAGAAGCCTGGACCCACAAGTGGGACGGCCGCTGGAACTACGAGCCAGGTCCGGAAGGCTTCAGGAGCGACGAGAACGAATGCGTCCTGGTGTACTCGGTACGACCGGACAAGGTCTTCGCTTTCGCCAAGGGCGACTTCAGTCAGACACGGCATGCGTTCTGAGATCGCGATGCACAGGCTGGCAGGACGGATGGAATGCCAGGACCGACCAACTTCCGAGGAGCAAGTCGACCGCTTCGTCGATCCACGGCCGGGGTGACCGGGGATGACCGCTCTCGCGTTCCCGGACCGGGGACGCCTTGAAACCGCCGGGTCAGAGTCACACCCAATTGCGAAGATGATCCCGTGGCTGTCATCGAAGAAGAGACGTCGCTCATACCGACGACATGGGACGTCGGCTGGGACGTCGGCGACGAATCAGGTCTGGCGTACCGACTCGCATCGATCGAGACCGAATTGGGCGCGCTGGTCGCCGACCTCGACCCCGCTCGCCTGGACGGCGCCGGGGCAGCCGAGGTCTATGGGCGGTTCGCCGCGCTCGGCCGGCTGACCCTCGCGGGCAAGACCCTGCTTGCTCCGAGGATCGAGGAGAGCGGGATCTGGAAGGGGCATGGCGAGCCCAGCGCCTCGAGGTTCCTCGCTTCGATCGAAGGCATCACCCCGGGTCAGGCGAGGCGGACGCTCGAAGTCGGGGAACGTCTCCTCGAGTTGCCGCGCTGTGCAGACGCGATGAGGGCGGGGGAGCTCTCCGAGCCCAAGCTCGCCGCCATCACGGCGTCGGCCGTGATCGCACCGGAATCCGAAGCGACGTTGCTCGACGGTGCCGGCGATGCCCCGATCGGCGTCGTGACCGAGCGGTGTCGACGGGTGGCGGCGACAGCGAGTGGCGCCGACCCCGTCGCCGCGACCCGCCGGATCCACGCCGACAGGTCGTTCGCTTCGTGGATCGACGCGGAGGGGGCGTTCTGCTTTCGCGGGCGGGACACCGCAGATCGTGGAGCGGCGCTGTTGGCCCGCTTGGACCACACCGCCTCCCACCTTGCAAAGCAATGGGAGGACGGACCGGCCGAGGAGATCGACGGAGATGACACCGCGGCAACTGCCCGAAAAGCGCATCCGGCGCGGAGGACCCTCCTCGAGGACGCGCTGATCGATCTCGTCACCGGTTCGCCCCGCGCCTCGTCGACGGGACCGGCGAACGACGTCGGAGACGATCGGCTCGTCGCCCGGGTGGTCGAGCGTCACCCGACCACCACGGTGATGGTCCGGGTCGACCTCACCGCCTTCCTGCGTGGGCACACCGAGAGCGGTGAGTGCTGTGAGATCGACGGGGCGGGGCCGATCCCGGTCGCGATGGCACGGGCCATGGCGAGTGACTCCTTCCTCGCCTTCGTCTTCCACCGGGCGGGCGACATCCGATCCGTCTCACATTTCGGGCGAACGGTCAATGCCACCTTGCGCACCGCCTTGGCTCATCGCGATCGGGGTTGCGTTGTTCCGGGCTGCACCGTGATGGGTGGTCTCGAGATCGACCACGTGGTGCCTTTTGCCGAAGGTGGTCCGACCGAGCTCGACAACCTGGCGTTGCTCTGTCACCACCATCACTTTCTGAAGACCTACGAAGGCTGGTCCCTGACCAAAGAGGATCGGGACACCGGAGGGCCTATCTGGCGCTTCGAGCCCCTGCCGGCCTTCGGCCGAGAGCCGGACCTCGGGCTCGACGGGCCGGGGTCGGGGCCGTGAAAGTTCTGGCACGACGACGTCAGAAGTAGTCAGCCGTCGACGACGCGGAAGTAGGAGCGGTCGACGTGATCGTCGGCCAGTCCCATCGACCGGTACAGATTGACCGCGGCGACGTTGTCTCCGTCGACGTAGAGCATCCCGACCTGCAGTCCACGGGCGGCGAGCGATTCGAAGCCGGTGGCGGTCATCGTCCGTCCCCACCCGCGACCGTGGAAGTCCGGATCGACTCCGATCACGAATATCTCGCCCATCGGGGGAGAGGTGTCCGCGTGGATCTTCGTCCAGCAGAATCCGGCGAGCCGACCATCGTGTTCGAACAGGAGAAAGCCGTCCGGATCGAACCAGGGCTCTCGCTCGTGTTCGAGAAGGGTCACGCGGTCCCACCGACCCTGTTCCGGGTGGGACGCGAACGCTCGGTTGTTGACGACGAGCCATCCATCTTCGTCGACGCCGGGACGAAACGGCCTCACCTCGAGGTCCGCGTCGATGCCACGTCCACCAGACGGTGCCAACGGAAGTCGGCACCGCATCTGGATCAAATTGCGCTCGAGTTGGAAGCCGAACCGCTCTGCTCGACGATCGTCCACCGTCGAGGCCTTCGGCGACCAGAGCCTGAGCGGGCCCCCGCCGCGTCGGTCCACTTCGGCGATCGCCTCGCGGAGCAGCGCATCGCCGAGCTCGAGACCGACCGCAGGGGAGACCATCAACTCGACGGCCCAGGCTTCGGAAGGTTCGCCCACGCCGCACAAGATCGCAGCCCCCAGCAGTTCGGGCACCCCACGATGACGGCCGGTGACGACAACCGTCGATCCGCCGGCCCCAGCACCGCCCGACAGCTGGGCCCGGCGCAGCTCGATCCACTTGTGGTCGCTGAGGGCTGCATGGTCGATGGTCCGGCTGACCGTCCTCGAGAGCGCGTCGAGCTCGCCGAGCAGGTCGCCGGTCGGAGGTGAGGCGACCGAGACCTCCACGCGCTGCAGGTCGTCTCCTCCCATGTCGCACGAAGCTACCGGTAGTCTGCGCCGATGGGCCGACCTCGGACTCCGGCCGGTCGCGCACGGGAGACGCTGGCACGTCTCAGCGCGGAGTACCCCGGTTCCGCAGAGGAGCTCTGCGCACTGCGACACCGGAACGCGTTCGAGCTCCTGGCGGCCACCATCCTTTCCGCCCAGTGCACCGACGAACGGGTCAACCTCACGACGCCGGCCCTCTTCGCGCGCTATCCCGATGCGCCCGCGCTGGCGGCCGCCGACAGCACGGAGCTCGAAGAGCTGATCCGGTCGACGGGCTTCTTCCGGGCCAAGGCCCGCAACCTCATCGGCATGGCCCAGGGGCTCGTCGACCGCTTCGACGCGGAGGTGCCGCGAGAGCTTGCGGACCTGGTGACCCTCCCGGGTGTCGGGAGGAAGACGGCGAACGTGATCCGGAGCGTCGCCTTCGGGCTCCCAGGCCTTCCGGTCGACACCCATGTACAGCGTCTCTCCCGCCGGCTCGGGCTGACGGACGCCACCGACCCCGTCCGGATCGAGCACGAGCTCAACGCGATGATCCCGGCTGCAGAGCGGGGGGCGTTCTCCATCCAACTGATCCTCCACGGCCGGGCCACGTGCAAGGCCCGGTCGCCGAGGTGCTCCGAGTGCGTGCTCGCCGATTTCTGTCCTTCGGCGCCGACGGGGTCCCCTCCGGCGGCACAGGCCGCTGACCGACCGCGCGCTCGGAGGTCCACCCGCTCCGTACCGACCCCAGCCTGAATCCCGGCGTCCGAACCCGGATCAACGAAGAATTTCACACCTGAGGTAGGTTGCAGCTTCGAAAAACCTGGGCTCAACAGGCGTTTCGAGAGGGGATACGTCGCACTGTCACCCATTGAGCCAAAAAAACGCACCCATTGACTGGAAATTGCTCAGAAAACATGATGTTCTAGCTATCTCGGAACCGGTTCCCGCCAACTGGTTCCGCAGAGCGGTGCTCGGGATCCGCCGCCCGACCCGCTCGCGCGAAGGCACCCTTCGGGGTGCCTTCGCCGCGTCCGGAAGGAGGTTGCCGATCGGGCCCCGGACCCCGGGCCCCGGCGCCGGGCCCCGGGCTTCGCCCCGCGGTGATCCGGCCGGCGGTCGACCCTGGGATGATCTGGACCGGGTGTCTCAGTCTGGCCCGGCAGCGCGGCCACCGACGACCGGACAACGCGCCCACCCGACGCCGGGGCTCATCTCCGCTGGAGCGCCCCCGAGAGGCGCATGAGCCTCCGGTTCGCCGTGTTGAGCGACCGTTCGATCGCGAAGAGCTCCTGGGCGATGTCGTCCTCTTTGTCGGCGTGGGCCGCATCGGCGTGTGACGTCACGCGCTTTGTCAGATCGTCCAGCGCCGTGGCGATCGACGAGAGCTCTGCATGGCTGGCGGGCATCGTCCGATCTTCGCATGAGTCCGCGCTCCGCCGGACACGTCGGTCCGCTCGGGCCGACGCCTCAGGACCCGGTGCCGCGCACCGTGCGGACCAGGAGGTTCGATCGATCAGGTCCGATAGCATCGATGGGCTATGACTCTCCGTCGGCTTGATCTCCGAGGCGTCGCCGGCGATCCGGATGCCCTCCGCGCCGCACTTCCGCGGCCCGTCGATCAACAGCGGCGTTCTTCAGCCGACGTTGCCACGATCATCGACCAGGTGCGGACCGGCGGCGACGCGGCGCTCCGGAGCCTCACCGCGCGATTCGACGGTGTCGAGCTCGACGAGTTGCGGGTCACCGACGACGAGGTTGCGACGGCGGTCGACCGGGTGCCCGGCCCGCTCCTTCGGGCGTTGCAGGTCGCGCACGATCGCATCGCCGAGTATCACGCCCACGATGCGGGCTCCGCGGTGCCCGACGAGTTCGTCTCGGGCGGCATCAGCGTCCGGAGCATCGTCCGGCCGGTGGCACGGGCCGGCTGCTACGCCCCTGGCGGACGGGCCAGATACCCCTCGACCGTGCTCATGTGCGCCGTCCCGGCCAGGGTCGCAGGCGTCGAGGAGGTCGTGCTCTGCGTCCCACCCGGCCCCGACGGGTCGGTCGACGACGCGACGCTGGCGGCGGCCTCGATCGCCGGGGTCGACGAGGTCTTCCGCGTCGGGGGTGCGCAGGCAGTGGCGGCGATGGCCCACGGCACCGAGTCGATCCGTCCGGTCGACGTGATCGTCGGTCCCGGGAATCGTTACGTGGCCGAGGCCAAGCGACAGCTCTCCGGCGTGGTCGGCGTCCCCTCCGCCTTCGCCGGGCCGTCGGAGGTGGTCGTCATCGCGGGTCCGGACACGCCGGAGAGCTACGCGGCCATCGATCTGGTCGTTCAGGCGGAGCACGGGCCGGACGGCCTCGCCTGGCTGGTGACGTGGGACGAGGACGTTGCGAATCGGGTGACGGCTGAGGTCGACCGCATCGTTGCGGCTTCTCCACGACGGGCGGACCTCGAGGCGACGCTCGGTACCGGTGGGTACGCCGTGGTGGTCGACGGTCCGGAACAGGCGTGCGCGGTCGCCAACGCCGTGGCGCCCGAGCACCTCGAGATCCTCATGGACGATGCAGCGTCGCTGCTCGAGCTCGTCACCTCTGCGGGTGCGATCTTCCTCGGGCCGCTGTCGCCGGCGAGCATGGGCGACTACCTCGCCGGACCCAACCACGTGCTCCCGACCAACCGGACGGCCCGATTCGCGAGCGCGCTCCGGGTGGACGACTTCCGCCGTCACCAGCACGCGGTGAGCGTGAGCGTCCAAGCGCTCGAGCAGCTCGGACCGGACGTGGTGACCCTCGCCGAAGCGGAGGGTCTGCCTGCCCACGCCGAGTCGGTGCGCGTGCGGTGGTCGGGATGATCCCGCCCATCCGTCCCGATCTGCGCTCCCTCGAGGGGTACCACTCGGCGCAGATCGACGTCGAGGTCCGGCTCAACACCAACGAGTCGCCGCTGCCACCGCCGATCGGCTGGTACGAGGCGCTGGCCGAGGGTGTCTCGAAGATCGAGTTCAACCGCTACCCCGACCGGCAGGCCACCGAGCTCCGCGCGGCGCTCGCCGCGAGTCACGGCGTCGAGCCAGGGCGGGTGTTCTGCGCGAACGGCTCCAACGAGGTCATCCAGTCGCTCCTGTTGGCCTACGGCGGTCCCGGGAGGTCGGCCGCGCTCTTCGAGCCGACGTACACGCTCCACGGCCACATCGCTCGCATTACCGGCACCGATGTCCTCGCGGGACAGCGGGGCGACGACTTCACGCTCGACCTCGACGAGGTCCGCCGGGTGCTCGGGAACGGCGATCCGGCGGTCACGTTCCTCTGCTCGCCGAACAACCCGACCGGACGGGCGGATCCGCTCGCCGACATCGAGGCCGTCGCGTCCCTCGTCCCCGGCGTCCTGGTGGTCGACGAGGCGTACGGACAGTTCGCGCCCGCTTCCGCATTGGAGCTCCTCGACACCGACCCGGCCCGCGACCGGACGGTCGTCGTGCGGACCTTCTCGAAGACGTGGTCGATGGCCGCGGCCAGGCTCGGCTATCTGATCGGACCGCCCGAGGTGGTGGCCGCCTGCGAACTGGTCGCCCTGCCGTACCACCTGGACGCCTTCACGCAGCTCGCCGGTCGCCTCGCCCTCGAGTACCTCGACGAGATGGAGTCGCGGGTCGCGATGGTCAAGGAGGAACGGGGTCGGATCGCGGCCGCGCTGGCCGATCTCCCGGTCGAGAGCTGGCGGTCGGACGCCAACTTCATTCTCTTCCGACCGGTCGACAAGGACGCCCGAACGGTCTGGTCGGGTCTCCTCGACGCCTCCGTACTCGTGCGAGACTGTTCGACGTGGCCCGGACTCTCCGGCTGCCTCCGGGTGACGGTCGGACTACCCGAGGAGAACGACCGGTTCCTCGCCGCGTTGGGTGCGAGCCTTGGCTGAGCGACCGCCTCGCAACGCTGACCTGCCCGACCAGCCCGACCAGCCCGAGGAGCCCGAAGGGTCGCCCATGAGCACGACCTCGACCACACCACCGACCGCCGCGGCGGGCCGGAGCGCGTCCACCCGGCGGTCGACCAAGGAGACCTCGATCGACCTCGAGCTCGCGCTCGACGGGTCGGGCGCGACGGAGGTCTCGACGGGACTTCCCTTCTTCGACCACATGGTCAGCCAGCTGGGCCGGCACGCGGGGTTCGACCTGCGGGTCGTGGCCACCGGCGACCTCGACGTCGACGCCCACCACACGGTCGAGGACGTCGGCATCACACTCGGAGAGACTCTCGCCGAGGCTCTCGGGGACAAGGCCGGGATCCGACGGTTCGGGTCGGTCGCGGTACCCCTCGACGAAGCGCTCATCGAGGTCGCGCTCGACCTCTCGGGTCGGCCGTTCCTCGCCTACGGGATCGAATTCCCACCGGAGACGGCCCCGCTCGGGACACCGCCGTTCGACCCGCAGCTCGCGGAGGAGTTCTGGCGCGCGGTGGCGAGCGCAGCGGCGCTCACCCTGCACATCAGGCTCGTCTCCGGCAAGAACACCCACCACATCGTCGAGGCGTCGTTCAAGGCCGTGGCGCGTGCCCTCCGTGACGCCGTCCGGATCGAGGGCGGTGGGATCCCGTCGACCAAGGGGACCCTGTGATGCGGCGCCCGACGATCCGACGCGTCCGGTGATCGCCGTCCTCGACTACGGCATCGGCAATCTCCGGTCGGCGGAGAAGGCGTTCCAACACCTCGGTGCCGATGCCCAGCTGATCGACGACCCCGATCGAGCGGCCGCCTGCGACGGCGTGGTCCTCCCCGGTGTCGGCGCGTTCGGCCGGTGCGCGGAGGCTCTCCACACGAGCGGGCTCGACACGGCCGCACGCGAAGCGCTCGACCGCGGCGTGCCCTTTCTCGGGATCTGCGTCGGGTTCCAGCTCCTCTACGAGGGCTCGGACGAGGACCCGTCGGCCACCGGCCTCGGCGTCTTTCCCGGTACGGTCCGGCGCCTTCCCGACGGGGTCAAGCACCCGCAGATGCAGTGGAACGTCCTCGTGCCGAGCGACACCTCGGGGCTCCTCGTCGGGATCCCCGACCCGGCCTGGGTCTACTTCGTGCACTCCTTCGCGCCGGAGCGGACGCCCGAGACGACGTCGACCTGCGAGTACGGCGGGCCGGTGACCGCGTCGGCGGAACGGGGTCCGGTGTGGGGCACCCAGTTCCACCCGGAGAAGTCGGGCGGAGTCGGCCTCGGCATCCTCGCCAACTTCGTGCGCACCGTCGAAGCGAGTGCCGCCTGATGGTCGGACGCACTGTCGGGGGTTCGTGATGGACCTCTACCCGGCGATCGACATCAGGGACGGCGGCGCGGTCCGTCTCAGTCAAGGTGACTTCGAGCGCCAACAGACCTACGGGGATCCGGTCGAGCTCGCGATCCGATTCGCCGCGGCCGGCGCGCCGTGGCTTCACGTCGTCGACCTGGACGCCGCGCGATCGGGGAAGCCCGTCAACCGGCCGATCGTGCTGGAGATCGCCGGCAGCGTCGACATCCCCGTCCAGACGGGCGGCGGCGTGCGGTCGCTCGCCGACATCGAGGAACTGGTCGACGGCGGGATCCGCCGGGTGGTTCTCGGGACCGCGGTCCACTTCGATCCGGCATTCGTCGCGGCGGCGGTCACGGCGTTTCCCGGATCGGTCGCCGTCGGGCTCGACTACCGGGTCGAGGCCGACGGGCGCGCCGAGGTCGCGGTGCGGGGGTGGGAACACGGGAGCGGGAGATCGGTCGGCGAGGTGCTGGGCGAACTTGCCGATCTCGAGATCTCTGCGTTGATCGTGACCGCCATCGAACGGGACGGCATGTTGAGCGGACCCGACCTCGACGGACTGCGGGCGGTGCTCGGACTGACCTCCCATCCGGTGATCGCCTCGGGCGGGGTGAGCTCGACTGCGGACCTCCGCCGCCTGGCGAGGCTCGACACCGATGTCGGGGGACTCGGTGTCCCGTTCGGTGCCGCATACGCCGCACACGCCCCGGACACTGCACACGCCCCGGACGCACCGCCGAGGCGGTTGGCGGGGGCGATCGTGGGCAAGGCGCTGGTCGAGGGCAGGTTGACGGTCGAAGAAGGGGTGGAGGCGTGCGCACAGTCCGGGTGATCCCCTGCCTCGACGTGGATGCGGGCAGGGTGGTCAAGGGCGTCCGGTTCGTCGACCTCGTCGACGCCGGAGACCCGGTCGAGCTGGCCGTCCGCTATGACCGTGAGGGCGCCGACGAGCTGGTCTTCCTCGACATCACCGCATCGTCGGACGACCGGAAGACCATGATCGACGTGGTCTCGCGCACTGCGGAGGTGGTGTTCATCCCCTTCACGGTGGGCGGCGGGATCCGTTCGGTCGACGACGCACGTGCGATCCTGCGTGCGGGAGCCGACAAGGTCGGGGTCAACACCGCGGCCGTCGACCGCCCGGAGCTCGTCACCGAGCTGGCGGACGAGTTCGGGAGCCAGTGCGTCGTCGTCGCGGTCGACGCGCGCAGGCGGACAGACGCGACATCCGGTCAGGCCGCGGGGTGGGGGGTCTTCACCCACGGCGGCCGCACGGAGACCGGCCTCGACGCGATCGCCTGGTCGGAACGGTGCTCGGCGCTCGGTGCGGGTGAACTGTTGGTCACCTCGATGGATCGAGACGGCACGCGCGACGGGTTCGACCTCGAGCTGACCCGGACGATCGCCGAGCGTTGCCCGGTGCCCGTCATCGCTTCGGGAGGCGTCGGGACGCTCGACCACCTCGTCGACGGTGCCGTGCTCGGATCGGCGGACGCCGTGCTCGCGGCGTCGATCTTCCACCTGCGCGAGCACACCGTGGCCGAGGCGAAGGCACACCTCGCGGCTGCGGGAGTCATCGTCCGCCCCTCGTGATCCGCCCCTCGTGATCCGCCCCACGTGATCCGGCGCGCGCTACCGGAAACCGCCGCGTCGACCCCGAAGCCCCTGCGGTAGCCTTGACGTGTGCCCTCCGCAACGTCCGAGCTCTCCCCGACCAGCCAAAACGGGGTCGACGCCGACGCCAAACTGCCCATCAGCGTCCTCGCCGACCGGGTGCTGGTGCAGGTCGGCCACGCCGAGGGGGAGCGGCGATCGAGGGCGGGGATCCTGATTCCGGCGACCGCGCAGGTGTCGAGACGACTGGTCTGGGCGGAGGCCGTGGCCGTCGGTCCCCATGTGCGATCCGTGCGTGTGGGGGACAACGTCCTGTTCAACCCCGAGGACCGCTTCGAAGTCGAGGTCCAAGGCGACGAGTACGTGATCCTGCGGGAGCGTGACATCCACGCGGTGGCCGCCACCCGGATCGACTCGGGAACCGGGCTCTACCTCTGAGACCCCGGTGTGACCCGTTGGTCGGGCAGACCTGCCCGGCAGACCGGGCCGCGTGCACCGGCGGGGAACAGCGCACCGGCGAACAGCGCACCGGCGGACAGCGATGACCAACCGACCAGATGACCGACCGATCGACCAGTAGGGAGCAGGACTCGTGAGCACGACGGGATCGACAGCACAGGCCGGCTCGGGTCCGTCGGTCGGCGGGGCGACCACCGACGATGACGCGCCGCGGTTCGCGGCGGCGCCGATCGCCCACACCGAAGATGAGCTCGGCCAGGTGGTCTACAACACCGACGGCCTGGTCCCGGCCATCGTGCAGGACACGAGCGACGGCGCCGTGCTCATGTTCGCGTGGATGAACGAGGCATCCCTCCGACGGACGCTCGAGACCGGCCGCACCTGGTTTTGGAGCCGGAGCCGCCAGGAGTTCTGGTGCAAGGGCGAGACCTCCGGCGACCGGCAGTACGTGCGCGAGGTCCGCTACGACTGCGACGGGGACGTGCTGTTGGTGACGGTCGACCAGGAGGGTGCCGGCGCCTGCCACACGGGACACCGGACCTGCTTCTACCGCGCCTTCGGCGAGCCCGACCCCGACCGGTGATGTCGACGGCGACCAATCCCGCCGTCGGGACGGCGCCGCGACGCGGGCACGAAGGCGTGGCGGACGGACGATCGGGCGCCGGCGGGCTCGACACGTTCGTCCGGCTCGCGGCGAGCCACCGGATCGTGCCGGTCTGGCGTGAGCTCATCGCGGACACGCTGACCCCGGTCGCGGCGTTCCTCCAGATCGTCGGCGACGGGGACGTCCCGGGCTTCCTCCTCGAGTCGGTCGAAGGAGGGGAGCGGTGGGGTCGGTACTCGTTCGTCGGACGGAACCCGCTCGCGACGATCTCCGCCCGCGGTCGGACGGTGGATGTCGACGGCCCCTTGGACCTCGATGCGGTGACCGGTCGCCCGATCAGCGGCACCCACGGGATCCTCGCCGCCCTCGACGGGTTGCTCGGCGCATTCGACTCGCCGGAGCTCTCCGACCTCCCGCCTCTCCACGCGGGCCTCGTGGGCTACCTCGGCTACGACGTCGTGCGAGAGGTCGAGCACCTGCCCGCCGTCCCCCGTGACGACCTCGGGCATCCCGACGCCTTGCTGTGCGTGATCGGCCAGCTCGCCGCGTTCGACCACTGGCGACAGCGGGTCGTCCTCGTGGACAACGTGGTGGTCGACCCGACCTGGAGCGCCGACGAGCTCGAGGCGGCACACGCCCGCGCCGAGGCCCGGCTCGACACGCTCGCCGCCGACTGTTTCCGGCCGGGCGGCCATCCGATGCGCCGGATGCCCGAGCGCGGCACCCCACCGGTCGAGGTGGCGAGGACGATGAGTGACTCGCTCTTCGAGGACGCGGTCGAGGTCGCGAAGGAGCACATCACGGCGGGGGACATCTTCCAGGTCGTCCTCTCCCAGCGCTACGACCTCGGACCACTCGCCGCGGCCCCCTTCGACGTCTACCGGGTGCTGCGGCTGGTCAATCCGAGCCCCTACCTGTACTTCCTGCGCTTTCCGGAGGTCACCGTGGTCGGCGCGTCCCCTGAGCCGATGGTCCGGCTGCGTGACGGCACCGTCGTGTCCCGTCCGATCGCCGGGTCACGTCCTCGCGGCGCGACGGACGAGGAGGACCGACGGCTCGAGGGCGAGCTCGTCGAGGATCCGAAGGAGGTTGCTGAGCACGTGATGCTCGTCGACCTCGCACGCAACGACGTCGGTCGGGTGGTCACCTTTGGCACGGAGGTCGTCGAGGAGACGATGGTGGTCGAGCGGTACAGCCACATCATGCACCTGACCTCACAGGTCTCGGGTCAGCTCGCTGATGGGAAGGGACCGATCGACGTGCTCAGGGCGACCCTGCCGGCCGGGACGCTGTCGGGCGCCCCCAAGGTGCGTGCGATGCAGATCATCGACGACCTCGAGCCGACCAAGCGCGGCGTCTACGGAGGCGTCGTCGGGTATCTCGACTTCTCGGGAAACCTCGACACGGCGATCGCGATCCGCACGATGACGGTCGGAGCGGACGGGTCCGCATCGGTGCAGGCGGGTGCCGGAATCGTCGCCGACAGCGACCCCGCCACCGAGAACGCCGAGTGCGCGCACAAGGCGGCTGCACTGCTCTCGGCGGTGGCGATGGCCCGGAGCATGTGCACCGACGCATCCGTCGGGGAACCATCCGACGAGGAGCGGTCCTCTGCCGCGCCGCACGACTGACCACCGGGGCGGTCGGTGAGCGACTCCCGGTTCGTCGATCCGGACGCGGCCTATGCCGCCTTCCACGTCGGCGCCGTCGCTCGCCTGGTACCGCGCGACGTGGTCTCGGTCACCGGACCGGACGCGTTCACCTACCTGCAGGGTCAGTGCAGCCAGGACCTCGAGCAGCTGGTCGACGGCTCGGCTCGGGAGGCACTGTTGCTGAGCCCGCAGGGGAAGATCGATGCCTACCTGCGGGTGACCCGGCGGTCCGCCGACGAGTTCGTCCTCGACGGCGACCCGGGCACGGGCGAGGGCGTCATCGCGAGGCTCGAGCGCTTCAGGCTTCGTGTGCAGGTCGAGATCGCCCCTCTCGAGTGGGTGTGCGTGGCCGTACGCGGCCCGGCGGCATCTGAGGCCTGCAGCGGGGGCGAGCTCCTCTCGCTGGGCGTCGACTGGCCCGGGCTGGTCGGGGTCGATCTGCTCGGTCCGGCACCGCACCTGGCCACGTCGGAATTGCCGTGGGTCGAGCCGGGGGTGCTTCGGTGCGACGACGAGGTCTGGGAGGCGGTCCGGATCGAAGCGGGTGTGCCGGTGGCGGGCCACGAGTTGGTCGAGGGGACGATCGCCGCAGAGGTCGGCCTCGTCGAACGTGCGGTCTCGTTCACCAAGGGCTGCTTCACCGGGCAGGAGCTGGTGGCCCGCCTCGACGCGCGCGGTTCGAACGTGGCGCGGAGGCTCTGCGGCCTCCTCGTCGGTGAGATCGAGCCCGGGCGCCTGCCGCCCGTCGGCGCCACGATCGCGCGGGCAGGGGACGACCGTGACTCGGGCCACCTGACCTCGGTCGCCTGGTCACCGGGCTTCGGCGTCCCCGTGGGACTGACCGTCCTGCACCGTCGGATCGCACCTCCCGCCACCGTCGTCCTCCGGTGGAACGACGACGACGGTCCGCGCGAGACGCCCGCCGAGGCGCGTCCGCTGCCGCTCGTCCGGGAGGCCTCCCGCTCGTAGCGGACCGAGGGCTCCGACCTCGGCGTCGAGCCGCCCGCACCGGTCCGTCGACCCGGTCCGGACGTGGCACGATACGAGCCGTCGGGACGGTGCCGACCGGACCGGGGGGAGAGCTGATGAGCACAGAGACATCACCCGGAGCGGCGGCCGAGTCGACTGCGGGCGCAGAGCCCAGAGTCGACGTCTCGTCCGACAAGGTCACCACCTCGACCCGCGATCCCGAAGAGCTGCGCCTCCGGCTCGAGCGCTGGCTGCCGTCGGTCCTCCGGTCCGGGTCCGACCCGTCGATCCGCGAGGTCTCGAGTCCCGAGAGCAACGGCATGTCCTCCGAGACACTCCTGTTCACGGCGCGCTGGACCGAGGACGGCCGACCGGTCGAGCGCCGGCTCGTCGCGCGGATCGAACCGCCGGCAACCGCGCATCCGGTGTTCACGACCTACGACCTCGACATGCAGTTCCGGGTCATGCGGCTGGTCCGCGAGGAGACGTCGGTGCCGGTCCCGCAGCCGCTCTGGTACGAGGCGGACCCCGAGGTGCTCGGAGGACCGTTCTTCGTGATGGAGCGGGTCGACGGTCTCGTCCCTCCCGACGTGCTCCCGTACACGTTCGGCGACAACTGGGTGTTCGACGCTTCGGAGGCCGACCGGCAGAAGCTGCAGGACTCCGCGGTCCGGGCGATGGCCGGCATCCACGGGATCACCCCCGAGCGCCACGACCTCGCCTTCCTCGAACACGGCACAACAGGTGACACGGCGCTCCGCCGGAGCTTCGCCCACTGGCGCGCTTACCACGACTGGGTGGTGCAGGACTCCCCGTCGCCGCTGCTCGCCGAGTGCTACCGGTGGCTCTCGGACAACTTTCCCGAGGAGACGAGTGCCGACGCGCTGTCGTGGGGAGACGGCCGGATCGGCAACATGATGTTCCGGGACAATGAGGTGGTCGCGGTGCTCGACTGGGAGATGGCCGCCGTGGCCCCGCCCGAGGTCGACCTCGGCTGGATGTGCTACCTCCACCTGTTCTTCCAGGACCTCGCCGTCGACCTTGGTGCACCCGGGCTCCCGGACATGTTCCGGCCCTCCGACGTGCGCGCGACCTACGAGGAGGCGTCCGGTCGGACCCTCGGGGATCTCACCTGGCACATCGCCTACGCCGCGATCCGCCACGGGGTGATCATGCGGCGGGTGACCGAGCGCTCGATCCTCTTCGGTGAGGCCGACCGCCCCGATGACGTCGACGACCTGATCATGCACCGCACCACGCTCGCCGCGATGCTCGAAGGGTCGTACTGGGGCCAGATCTCGCTCTGACCGGTCGCCCGGAACCGGTCGCCCTGACCGGTCAGGTGCTCACCAGAACGAATCCTGCTTGGTCAGGCCGAGCTCGGGGAACTCCCCGGTGACCATCGGCTGGCAGTTGCCCCACCCTTCGGCGCCCGAGTCGAGATCCCGCACCTGGACGAAGGTGTCGCGGATCTGGTGGAGCTCACGGACGAGCTCGGGATCGCGGCAGTCGCTGAGCCGCTCGCCGTCGACATGGAGCTCGCCCCGCCACTCGCCGTGGTGGTGGCCGCGCCAGCCGAAGTAGAGCCCGGCCCCGAGATGGAAGCCCGTGTCGGTCGGTACGTGGATCGCAAACCGGCGGTCGCCCGCGTCCTCGAGCGTCACGTGGACCTCCCCGCCGAGGAGGCGCCGGTTGGTCGGGTCGAAGCGCAGGTGAGGCCTGATGTCGGCCATCCGCTCGACGCGGCCGTCGAGGTGTTCGATCGCGCCGGTCACCGTGCGATGGTGGTGCCCGAAGCCGTCGATGTCCACCAGGTGCATGAAGAGGCCCCACCTCGTGCCGTCGGGATCGACCATCAGCACCGGGCTCCAGATCATCGAGAAGTTCATCTCCTCGACGGGGTTGAACGGGTCGACGTCGGTCGGTGGGGTGCCGACGTCGTAGCGCACGCCCCACGAGTGGTCACGGGTCGACACCCACTCGTCCGGGGTGATCGACTGGCGGACGCCGTCGATCTCGACCCAGCCGGAGGCGACTCCGATCTGGTGGTACCGCACGAGCTCCGCACTGACCCGGTACCCGAGCGGTGCGCGCTGGTGGGTCCGCTCCTCGGTGGCCGGCGGCAGCACCGATTCGAAGTTCCACTCGAAGGCGAGCGGCTGGCAGCCGTTGGGCTCCAGCGAGAAGCGGACGCGCCGCATCGGCTCGAGCACCTCGTAGCGCACCGGACCGGCAGCGAGCGCATCGGGATCGGGGAACAACCGTCGGCTGCCTCTGACCGTGATCTGCTCCGGACCCCGCGAGATGCCGGCGTAGCCGTCGAGCACGTTGCGATTGAGGTACTTGCCCATGCCGAAGCCGAGCTGGAGGGACCCGTCCTTCCGTGCGGCCATGGCGCAGACCTTCTCCGTCCAGGAGGGGTCGCTCGGGCCCACGGTCGCGAAGGTGTCGGCGATCTGGTGGTCGAAGCGTTCGTCAGCGGGGCCGAGTGGGCCGATCGGGTTGGCCATGCGGTGTTCCTCCGTGCCTCAGACGCCGAGGCTGCCGCTCGCCGCCCGTTCGAAGATCTTGTAAGGCATGAGCCGCTTCGCGACGATGCCGACGCGCTCGCCCATCTTGCCCACCGACATCCGGCGGGGTGGACGGCGCATCTCGAGCGCCCGTTGGACGGCGGCCGCCACGTCGCCCGCCGGCGCGCCGTGCTGCTCGTCGACCTCCATCTTCGCGACGGCCTTCGCGACCGCTGCGGCATACGCGGTCTCTCCGTCGGGCGGGACGACGTCGCGCCTGGCGCTCGTGAACTCCGTCTTGATGTTGCCGGGTTCGACGAGCGTGACCTCGATGCCGAAGGGCGCCACCTCGTAGGCGAGCGACTCGCCATACCCCTCCATCGCGAACTTGCTCGCGCTGTAGAAGGCCTGGAAGGGGATCCCGATGATGCCGCCGATCGAGCTGACCAGGACGATGCGACCACGGCGCTGCGTTCGCATGATCGGCAGCGCCTGTTGGACGACCCGGACGGCACCCCAGAAGTTGGTCTCGAGCTGGGCCTTGGCGTCCGCGATCGGCGACTGCTCGACGGCACCCGCCAGCCCCCAGCCGGCGCAGGCCACCACGGCGTCCAGCCGCTGCTCCTTCTCGAGGACCGCCGCGCACCCCGTCGCCACCGAGTCGTCGAGGTCGACGTCCATCGTCAGCGGCGACCACGATCCCGTCGAGGTCCCCCGGCGGCTCGCGCCGTAGACGGTCCAGCCCGAATCGGCGAGCCGGTCGGCACACGCCTGACCGATGCCGGCCGACGCTCCTGTGATGAGAACCACCTGGCTCATATGCGTCCCTCCGCTCGTCCTTGCGCCGGACGGGGCCCATCCTGTCGGGTTGCGGCGGGCACCGCCACGCCGACCACCGGCGGACCGACGGTTCTGCGGCTCAGGGCAGGGCGGATCCCGAGCCGAGCGACCGTGGTCCCGGGCCGTCGGCGTCCGCACCGGGATCTGGTGGGAGCACACCGCCTTCCACCTGCCCTGCCCCGACCGAAGCGGGTCGTCCCGGCACCGGCACCGGCAGCGGCACCGGCACCGGCACCGGCAGCGCCAGCGGACCCTGTTCGCTCCGGAAGATGACCACCATCCGGGTGCCGTGTCCATCGGCCACGGGCGAATCCGCCCGGACGGACGCGCCCATCGCGGTCGCGAGCTCGGAGACGATGGCGAGGCCGAGGCCAGAGCCCTGGTGGCGCCCGCTGACGCGGTCGGACACGAAGTGGCGTTCGAAGACCCGTGCGAGCTGGTCCTTCGGGATGCCGGGGCCGTCGTCGACGACCCAGGCAGTCGGCAGCCCACCGACCATCGCCGCACCGACGACGATCCGGTGCCTGGCGAACGACGACGCGTTCTCGACGAGGTTGGCAAGGATCTGGACGAGCCGGTCCGAGTCGGCACGCACCCACAGCGGCGAGTCGGTCGGCTCGAGGACCGCGAGCTCGAGGCCGAGCGCGGCCGCGTGTGGCCGGAAACCGTCGACCACCTGCCGTACGGCGTCGGCACAGTCGACCGCCTGCAGGTCGAGGGAGAACCGGTCCGCATCGAGGCGGGCGAGATCGAGCAGGTCTTGGACGAGTCGCTCGAGGCGACGGGCCTCGGCGCCGATCACGACCGCCGAACCCGCCGGGTCGTCGGTCGCCCCGTCCACGATGGCGTCCGCATACCCGCGGATCGAAGTCAGGGGTGTCCGGAGCTCGTGGGACACGGACAGGAGGAACTGCCGCTCTTGGTTGCGGGCGCGCACCAGGTTGGCGCCCATCGCGTTGATCGACGCCGCGAGCTGTGCGAACTCGGGGACCTCCCTCGGTTGTACCTTGACCGTCGCGTCGAGGTCGCCACTCGCGATCCGCTCCGTCGTCGCGACCGCGGCGACCAGGGGTCGCGAGAAGCGACGCGCCAGTGCGGCTGCGACCAGCGCCGCGACGAGCAGCCCCGCCGCGCCCACGAGGACGAAGTAGCGGATCCCGTTGGCCGGGTTCGGCACACTGCGGCTGATGACCAGCACCGGCGTGTAGGTCGTTGCGCCGGGCAGGGGAGTGGGCACCGCGGTGTAGACGAGGGTCGCTCCGAGGTGACCGCTGACCTGGCTCCCTCCGAGCAGTGCGGCCGGGTCGAGCTGCGTCGCGGTCAGCCCCGAGGGCAGTGTGCCGATGAGGATCCCGGTCGGCGTGAGCCGCGCGACCTCGATCCCGTCGAAGTTCCCGGCTTCGCGGATCACCTTGAGCTCGCGGGCTCGTCCGACCTTCGTCACCGCCGTCCCGGACGTGAAGGTCTGGGAGATCGCCAGTCCCTGACCGGTGAGCTCCTGTTGCGCCGTCGAGACTGCCGCACGGCGGATGAAGTAGTAGCTCCCCGCACTGGTGGCGACAAGGGTGAGCGCGACGAGCACCAGGATCGCAACGGTCAGGCGTCGGCGCATGCCACGTCCCCGTCGTTCAACCGAGGCGGTACCCGACGCCCCAGACCGTGGCGAGGGGCAGCTCGGCGCCGAGCTTCTTGCGGAGTTGGCGGACGTGCACGTCGACCGTCCGTTCGTCGCCGTACCAGTCGTCGCCCCAGACGCCGTTCAGGAGCTGGCGGCGCGAGAGGGCGAGCCCCAGGTTGTCCGCGAGATACGCGAGCAGGTCGAACTCGCGGGTCGCGAGCGCGACCACCGTGCCGTCGACGCGCACTTCACGCCGTCCGGAGTCCACCTCGATCGATCCCATGGAGACGACCGGGGGCGAGCCCGAGGCCGACGGGGGAGCGGAGCGCCGAAGGATCGCATGGACCCGGGCGACCAGCTCACGCGGTGAGAAGGGCTTGGTGACGTAGTCGTCGGCGCCTAGTTCGAGGCCGAGCACCCGGTCGACCTCGTCGTCCCGGGCGCTCAGGATGAGGACGGGGATCTGGGCCGCGTGCCCGTTGCCGCTCTGGTGGCCGCGGGGACCCGCGGTGTGCTGCCCACTGCCGCGGAGCGCCCGGCAGACGTCGAGCCCGTCGAGCCGACCGGGCAGTCCGATGTCGACGATCACCAGCTTCGGCCGTTCGCGTGCCACCAGCTCGAGTCCTCGCTCGCCGGTGTCCGTCTGGAGGACACGGAACCCGTCGCGCCGGAGATACATCGCCACCAGATCGGAGATGTGGTGATCGTCTTCGATCACCACGAGCGTCTCGTCACCGTCCACCATGTGCTCAAGCCTGCCACCGGGCACCTGGTTCCGTCAGGCGGTGTGAGGAAAGTGTGAGCGGGAAGGTACGTCCCACCACGGACACCCGGGACCGTGAGCACCGCACCGGTAGGCTGCAGTGGCGATGCCGGCCTATCTGGACAGGATCATCGCCGCACATCGTGCCGCGGCGGCAACTGACGACCGCGACCTCGACGAGGCGATCGACGCCGCCCTCCGTGCCGGCCCGGTCCGCCCGTTCGGCGAGTCGATCCTCGCAGCCGCGTCGGACCATGGGATCGCGCTCATCTCGGAGATCAAGCGGCGGTCGCCCTCCAAGGGGGAGCTGGATCCGGCGCTCGATCCGGCGACCGTCGCCGCCGCCTACGAGAAAGGGGGCGCGACCTGCCTCTCCGTCCTCACCGACCACGAGTTCTTCGGCGGGTCAGCTGCCGATCTGCAGGGCGCGCGGGCGGCGTGCACGCTTCCGGTCCTCCGCAAGGACTTCACGGTGACCGCCCTCGACGTCTGCGACGCGAGGACGATGGGTGCCGACGCACTCCTCCTGATCGTCGCCGCGCTCGACGACGAGGAGCTGGCAACCTTCCTCGAGCTGGCCGAGCGGTGTGGGCTTGCGGCGTTGGTTGAGGTGCATGACGATGCCGAGCTGGGACGGGCGCTCCGTGCCGGCGCACGGATGGTCGGGGTGAACCAGCGTGATCTGCGGACGTTCGAAGTCGACCGCCGGCGCGCGCGACGTGCTGCGGTCGTCGATCCCCGATGGGGTGATCGCGGTCGCCGAGTCGGGCATCCGGGACGCCGACGACGTCGACCGTCTCGCAGAGGCGGGCTTCCACGCGGTGCTCGTCGGCGAGACGCTCGTCCGGTCGGAGGACCGGAGCACCGCGGTCACCGCCTTGCTCGGAGCGCGACGTTGACCGCCGCCGGCCCGTTGGAAGCCGATGGAGTGTTCGTGAAGATCTGTGGGATCACCTCGGAGGCGGACGCGCTGCTCGCCGTCGGGATGGGGGCTGCCGCGGTGGGGTTCATCTTCGCACCGTCGCCCCGGCAGATGGCCCCGTCGGCGGTCGCCGACATCGTGAAGCGACTGCCCTACGAGACCATCACCGTGGGCGTCTTCCGCGACGAGTCGCCTCGCCGGGTCGTCGAGATCGCCAACCAGATCGGCCTCCGGGCCGTGCAGCTGCACGGAGTCGAATCGATCGAGGACACCCGCTGGGTGAGCTCGCGGGCGAACCTCACGATCAAGGCCTTCGCCGCCGGGCACCGCAACATCGACCGATTCACCGAGTACGGGGCGCAGTACCTCCTGGTCGACGGCGCGAATCCCGGGTCGGGTCAGCTCTTCGACTGGCGGCTGGCCGAAGGAGTGATCGACCCGCGTCGGCTCATCGTCTCCGGCGGGCTGCGACCCGACAACGTCGGCGCGGCCATCGCCCACCTCCGTCCCTTCGGGGTGGACGTGGCGAGCGGGGTCGAGTCCTCGCCGGGCGTGAAGGATCCCGGCAAGCTGGCGGACTTCGTCTCCGCGGTCCGGCTCGCCGAGGAGGAGCTGGCCGGCGAGGACCCGGTGCCGTCAGTCGGCGGCACTGGTCGCTTCGACGACGCGGCGCCCGGCGCCGGTGCGTCGGGCGCATCGTCCGAGCCATTCGACTGGCAGAGCGATTGATGCCGGCGGAAGCTCCTGGCGCCCGACGGCCGAGTGGGCCGGCGGCTCGCGTCGGCGTCACCCCGGCGGCCCCGGCGGGCCCACCGCACCCGGCGCCCCAGGCACCCCCGGCGCCCCCGGCGCACCCGGCGCCCCAAGCACCCCCGGCGCCGATCATGGGAGACCCTGGTCCGACCGGCTACTTCGGTCGCTACGGCGGCCGGTTCGTTCCGGAGTCGCTCGTGCCCGCCTGCGAGGAGCTCGAGGCGGCGTTCCGGTCGGCCTGGGCCGACCCGGCGTTCCACCGTGAGCTGGACGACCTGCTCGCGCACTTCGGGGGGCGACCGACGCCGATCACCGAGTGCCCGCGGCTCTCCGAGGAGCTCGGCGTGCGCGTGCTGCTCAAGCGCGAGGACCTCGCGCACACCGGCTCCCACAAGCTCAACAACGTCGTCGGTCAGGGCCTGCTCGCCCGTCGCATGGGCAAGCGGCGCCTCATCGTGGAGACGGGTGCAGGCCAGCACGGGGTCGCCACGGCGACCGCCGCGGCGCGGTTCGGCATGGAGTGCGTCGTCTTCATGGGCGAGGTCGACACCCGGCGTCAGGAGCTCAACGTCTTCCGCATGGAGCTGCTCGGGGCCGAGGTCCGACCGGTGTCCTCGGGGAGCCGGACGCTGAAGGACGCCGTCAACGAGGCGCTGCGCGAGTGGGTGGCGACGGTGGAGGACACCCACTACTGCGTCGGATCGGTGATGGGTCCGCACCCCTACCCGTGGATGGTCCGCGAGTTCCAGCGGGTCATCGGCGACGAAGCCCGCGAACAGTGCCGGTCGATCCTGGACGGTGCCGATCCGGACGTCGTGGTGGCGTGCGCGGGCGGAGGCTCGAACGCGGCGGGCATCTTCGCGGGATATGCCGACGCGACGACCACCATGCTGGTGGCAGTCGAGGCGGCTGGTGGCGCAGCAGTCACCACGGGCATCCCGGGTGTGCTCCATGGGATGCACAGTGCCCTCATGCAGGACGAAGCCGGCCAGATCCTCGAGGCGACCTCGATCTCCGCCGGCCTGGACTACCCGGGCATCGGTCCCGAGCACGCGCACCTGGCGGAGGTCGGGCGGGCGCGGTACGTGACCGCGGACGACGACGAGGTCGTCGAGGCGTTCCAACGCCTCAGTCGCACCGAAGGCATCATCCCCGCACTCGAGTCGGCACACGCGATCGCGTGGGTGCTGACCGCGGCCGGCACCGGACTGTTGCCGTCCGGTTCGACGGTGCTCGTGAACCTGTCGGGACGTGGCGACAAGGACGTGGCCCAGGTGCGCGACCTCCTCCGGCTCCTCCGGGATCGGGGGTGAGCGTCCTCCCGTCGGACGACGGCGGCCGTCCCTCGCTCGAGTCGGTCCTTCGCTCGCGTCGCGACGCCGGGCACAAGCTCCTCGTCCCGTACGTCACGGGTGGGATGGACGACCGGTGGCTGATCACGCTCGAGGCGCTCGCCGATGCGGGGGCCGACGCCGTCGAGGTCGGGATTCCCTTCTCCGATCCGATGATCGACGGACCGACCATCCAGGAGGCGTCGCTGCGCGCGCTCCGCCGGGGGACGACCCCTGACGGGATCCTGGCCGACCTCAGTCGGCTCGACGTCGGGATCCCGGTCGTGGTCATGACGTACTACAACCTGATCTACCGGGCCGGGCACGTCCGGATCGCCGGACTGATGCGCGACTCGGGGGTCAGCGGGGCGATCATCCCCGACCTCCCCCTCGAGGAGGTCGACCCGTGGGCGGAGGCGGCAGACGCCGCCGGCGTGGCGACCGTCCTGCTGGTCGCGCCGTCCACCCCGGACGAGCGGATCCGGAGGATCTGTGCCCGCGCCCGGGGCTTCGTCTACGCCGTCGGGCGCATGGGTGTGACGGGGGAGCGCAAGGAGCTCTCGGGGTCGGCCCGCGAGATTGCGGGCCGGATCGGCGGAGCGACCGATCTCCCGGTCTGCGTGGGTATCGGCGTCTCGACCCCCGAGCAGGCCGCATCGGTGTGCACCGTGTCGGACGGCGTGGTCGTCGGGTCGGCGCTGGTCCGCAGGCTGCTCGAGGGCGAGGGGCCCGACGGCGCCGCGGCGTTCGTCTCGTCCCTGCGTCAGGCGATCGACCGGACCTGAACGCCGGGGCCCTGACGGTGGCGCCTCGATGTCAGCGCCTCGATGTCAGCGTCGGGATGTCAGCGTCTGGACGTCAGCGCCGGCACGAGGCGCTCACCGGCGTGCCGGTCCCAGCTCCCGGCGAAGGACGCCCAGCACCGCCCGGACGAAGGGACGCCGCCGGTCGGCACTCCGCTGTTCGAGCCGGCGACGGATCAGCTCCCGCCGCTCTTGCAGGTCGCGGAAGGTGATCTGTTCGGTGTCCTCGGTGAAGCCGAGCGCGGCCCGGTACCCGTCGAGATCGATCGGGGAGGTGGCGAGGTCGACGCCGATCTCCTGGGTGATGCGGTCGCTGTGGTGCTCCATGAAGTAGTTCACGACGGCGATGATCTCGCCGAGGATGTCGACGTCGGGAGCCATGGTGGCCATCGCACCGTTGAGGAAGAGCACGTCTTTGATGAAGAGCATGAGCTCCTTGGGCATCTTGGCCCCGTAGCCGAGCAACGCCTTCGTGATCTCGCGGAGCTCGGCGACCATCTCGTCGGCGGTGAGGGTGGTCGGATCGACGGCCGGCCGGTCGAGCCCGAGATCGCGGATGACCGATTCGACGTCGGAGTCGGGCGGCAACGCGCCCAGGTCGCGCAACGCTTCGACCTGAGCCGTGACGTTGTTGGTCGTCGCCCCCATCTCGAGCTTGAGGAAGGCGAGTCGACGCTGCTCGTCGAGCCGACCGGTGATGCCGAAGTCGAGCAGCGCCACCGTGCCGTCCTCTTGGACGAGCAGGTTGCCACCGTGCAGGTCGCCGTGGAACACGCCGTAGAAGAGGGTGCCCTCGAGAAAGGCGATGAGCGTGGACCGGAGCACGGCGGCCGTGTCGATCCCTGCGGCGCGCATGCCCTCGGCGTTGTCCCAGCCGAAGCCGCGGAGGTGCTCCATCACCAGCACCCGTCGGGTCACGAGCTCCGGGTGGGGGCGGGGGACGACCACCATGCGCTGGCCGGTCCCCGCGTAGACGGCCGCGATATCGAGCATGTTCTGGGCCTCGAGGCGGAAGTCGAGCTCCTCGACGATGGTCTCTGCGAAGAGCTCGACGAGCGCCGGAGGATTCGTCAGCGCGGTGACCGGGATCCGCCCGACAAGCATGGGCGCGAGCCACGACATCGACGCGAGGTCGAGCCGGACCAGAGATGCGACCGTTCGGCGCTGCACCTTGACCACGACCCGCTCACCCGAGCGAAGCGTCGCAGCGTGCACCTGCGCGATCGACGCGGAGGCGATCGGGATCTGGTCGAAGGAGGTGAAGACTTCACCGAGCGGTCGACCGAGCTCCTCTTCGATGGTGCGTCGCACCGTACCGAACGACTCCGGCGGCACCCGGTCGCGCAGGAGCCGGAACTCCTCGACGAGCTCGTCGGGGAAGATCCCCTCACCTGAGGAGAGGATCTGGCCGAGCTTGATGTACGTGGGGCCGAGCCGCTCGAACGCGGGCCGCAGCCGACGTGACAGGCCGGCCCGAGAGCGGGACGTCCCCCGGTCCCTCAGTCCCCATGCAGCGAGCGCCGATCCGATCCGGAACGCGACCGCGACCACACGACCGGGGGAGGGCATCCGCTCCGGATTGACCAGACGGTGAGCGAGCCGGGCCGCCTGGGCGCGCAGCTCGACGATGTCGCCACCGGCGTCCTCGGGGAACCGCCAGGACATCGTCTCGGGATCGACGATCCAGGGTCCGTACGAACTGAAGGCTCCGATCGCGAGGTCGGCGCCGTTGGGAGGACCAGGTTCGGCGACGTGGTGCGAGCTGGTGAGGCGGCCGTTCGTCCGACCCGTCGTCCCTCCGTCCGCCCGGCCGTCCGCCCGACCGTCCGCCCGACCGTCCCCCCGGAGGTTCGCCTGGTCCGTCGGTGTGTCGGACCCGCCCGACTCGGCGTCGTCCGACGTGGCGCCGGCACTTCGCGGCCGCGCCCCTGCCCCTCTCACGTGCTCACCCATCGCCCTTCCACCGTAGAGGGAGCCGGAGGGGATCAGGCACCGCAGGTGGTGCGCCGCCGGAATCGGAGGTCAGCTCGGCGGCGCGATGACCAGGCAGCCGTTGTGGCCGCCGAAGCCGAAGGAGTTGGAGAGCGCAGGCGAAGGTTGCCAGGGACGCCCGGTCCCTGCGACCACGTCCAGGTGGATCTCCGGGTCGGGCTCCTCGTAGCCGGCAGTCGGGGGGATCAGGCCGTGCTCGATGCTGAGCACGACCGCGACCGCCTCGATGGCCCCACTTGCGCCGAGTCCGTGTCCGGTCACGCCTTTCGTCGACGTCACCGGCGGTGGATTGGAGCCGAAGACCTTCGCGATGGCATCCGATTCGGCGAGGTCGTTGAGTGGCGTCGATGTTCCGTGCGCGTTGATGTGGCCGATCTGGTCGGGGGTCAGCCCTGCATCCTCCATCGCGAGGGTCATGCACTGTGCAGCGCCGGAGCCACCGGGTGCCGGGGCGGTCACATGGTGGGCATCGGCCGTGCTTGCCGAGCCGGCGAGCTCACCGTAGATGTGCGCCCCCCGCCCGACCGCGTCCTCCCACGCCTCGAGGACGAGCGCACCCGCGCCTTCGGTCATGACGAATCCGTCTCGACGGACGTCGAACGGGCGCGAGTTCCCCGACGTCGAAAGGGCGGTCATGTTGGTGAACGCCGCGGTGCCGACCCCGGTCATGGCGGCCTCGGCGGCTCCACCGATCGCGACGTCGCACCGCCCCGAGGCGACCAGCCGTGCCGCGTGGCCGATCGAGTGCGCACCGGCGGCACAGGCGGTCGTGATGGTCTCGGAGGGCCCGTGCCAGCCGAGCCGGATCGAGATCGCCGCGGCGCCGGCGTTGGACATCATCATCGGCACCAGCCGAGGAGAGACCCGGCGGGGTCCCTTCTCGCCGAAGACGAGGATCTGCGTCTCGAGGCTCTCGAGTCCCCCGACGCCTGTTCCCATGATCACGCCCGAGCGGCCCGGGTCTGCACGCAGCTCGCCGGCGTCCTCGAGCGCCTCCGCCGCTACCGCCACGGAGAACTGGGCG
The DNA here is from genome assembly GCA_963769765.1 of uncultured Acidimicrobiaceae bacterium. Lineage (GTDB taxonomy): Bacteria > Actinomycetota > Acidimicrobiia > Acidimicrobiales > RAAP-2 > Bog-756. Next base: position 115,776 of record CAVYNA010000004.1, read on the forward strand.
AACCGGTCGTGCTGGCGCGCCTCTTTCGACGTGAACCACCGTTCGGGGTCGAAGTCGGGTACCCGTCGGTCACCCGACGGCGCCGGCCCGTTGAGACCGGTCCAGAGTGCGTCCGCCCCGACCCCGCAACAAGAGATCGCCCCGATGCCGGTGATGGCGACCCGCCTCCCGCGGACGGGGCCTGCCGGGCCCACGCCCAACAGCATCAGATCTTGGCGGTGATGAGGTCGAAGGCCTGACCGATGGTCTCGATGCCTTCGAGCTCGGACTCGTCCACCGAGACGTCGAAGGACTCCTCGAGCGCCATCACCAGTTCGACGAGGTCGAGGCTGTCGGCATCGAGGTCCTCGGCGAACCTGGCTTCCCTGGTGACGCTGTCGGCCGGCACCTGGAGGACCTCGACGGCGCACTCCTTGAACTTCTCGAACGCCTCGTCGTTGCTCACTCCGTTGCTCCTTTGTCCACGTTGTCGGGGTTCATGTCGGAATCTCTGTCGGGTCCGTCTTCGGGGGACGCCCGCTGGCAGTGGATCAGGTGCCGGTCGCTCGTCACAACCCCATGGCCAGTCCACCATCGACCGGCACCACTGCGCCGGTCACGTACCCGGCACCATCGGACGCCAGGAAGCCGACAGTCTCGGCGATCTCCTCGGGACGTGCCACTCGGCCCAGCGGCACCTGGGCGCAGAACTCGTCGATCCGCTCCTGTCCGAGGGCCGCGAGCATATTCGTTTCGACCAGTCCCGGGGCAACGACGTTGACCGTGATCGACCGACTGGCCACCTCCCGCGCCAGCGAACGGGCGAGACCGACCAGGCCCGACTTGGCCGCGGCGTAGTTGGCCTGTCCGGCGGAGCCGATGAACGCACCGACCGAGGAGACGAGGATGAGCCGGCCCCGGTGCAGGCGGATCATCTTGGCAAGTGCGCGCTTGGCCACCCGGAAGACGGCGGTGAGATTGGTGTCGATCACCTCCGACCATGCGTCCTCGCTCATCCTGAGAACCAAGGTGTCACGCGTGATGCCGGCATTGGCCACGAGCACTTCGACCGGACCCCAGCGACCTTCGATCTCCGAGAAGGCGGCATCGACCTGCTCCGAGTCGGTCACGTCGCAGGTCAGCGAGAGGAAGTGGTGCTCGTCGGCCGGAGCTCCACCTTCCACGTCCCCCGAGCGTGACGTCACTGCGACCCGGTCGCCGTTGTCGACGAACCACTGTGCGCACGCACGCCCGATGCCGCGTGAGCCTCCGGTCACGAGCACCACCCGGCCCTCACCTGAAGCGTCGTCGGTCGCGCGGCCACTCACGTCGCGTCACCGCCGGTCCGGATCCACGCGATGGGTTGGCCCTCGACCACCCGCTCACCCCGGACGGCCAGCCAGCGTACGAGGATGCCGTCGAACGGCGTCCGGACGTCAGAGAGGCCGACCGTGCCCACCCGGTCGCCGACCGCCAGCTTCGAACCGGGCTCGGCGCCCTCGCCGCTTCCGGGTGCAGCCGTCGCCTCGGCGAGTGCGTCACGTTCGAGCGCGGCCAGTCTGGCCTCGGGTTCGAACACGCCGGGGGCCGGGCTCACGACGACCCGTTCGGAGGTGTAGAGGTGCTCGCCCTGATGGGCCGGTGCGCTGGCGGCCTCGTCCACACGGGCGACCGCGTCCATCAACTTGTCGAGGTCGTCGGGGACGGCCACCGCAACACCACGGACATCGGGGATCGTGCGGCGCACCAGGCCGGTGAGGACCCCACCGGGACCGAGCTCCACGACCGTCGTCGCTCCGCGCCCACCCAGCGTCTCCAAGGTGTGGCGCCACCTGACCGGACTGCACAGCTGTGCGGAGAGCAGGCTCGACCACTCCGACCGGTCGTCGTGCACCCGTGCGTCGACGTTCGCCACGACGGGGACCTCAGGCGCATGGAACGCGACCTGGTCGAGCATCGCGCGCAGCCGGGTGCGCGCCGGCAGCATCAACGGGGTGTGGAAGGCGCCTGACACCGGGATCGGCAGAACCTTCCGTGCCCCGAGCTCCTTCGCGCGTTCTGTCGCTGCGGCGACCGCTCCCACCGTCCCTGCGATCACCACCTGGCCCGGTGCGTTGTAGTTGGCGACCCAGACGTCATCCTCGGCGCGTTGACAGGCGGATTCGGCATCGTCGTCGGCGATGCCGATGAGTGCGGCCATCGTGCCCGGGTGCGTGTCAGCAGCGGCCTGCATCGCATCCCCTCGTTCGATGACGAGCTTGGTCCCGTCCGAGAGCGACAGGGCACCGGTCGCCACGAGGGCGGTGTACTCACCGAGACTGTGGCCGGCGCACGCCGCCGGGAAGAGGCCGAGTCGCTCGACGGCATCGAGTACGACGAGGCTGGTCACAAAGGTTGCCAGCTGCGCGTTGGCGGTGCGGGTGAGCTCCTCCATCGGCGCATCGAGCAGGAGCGCGGTGAGATCTCGGCCGGCGATTTCGGAGGCCTCCTCGGCCACCTCCCACGAGGGATGCTTGACCCACGCCTGGCCCATTCCGGATCGTTGTGATCCCTGCCCCGGGAAGGTAAACGCCAGCACCTCCCGTCTCCTCTCGAACGATCTCCTGCCGACCCCGACCGGCACCTGGTCGGACAAGTGTGACACGACGAGGGAGCTGACCGGTGATTACCTCGTGGTCACCTCCCGACCGGTCGCGACCGCCACGGTATGCACTCGCGGGGGCATGGCCGACGCGGCTGGATATGGCGGAGGTTGGGTTGGACGATCGACCGGACCTCCAGCTGACCCGAGGAACGGGTCGGGGTGCTGACGACGAAGACACCGGGATCCCGCCCCGGGATCACCCTCCGGTGTAGCTTGCGGCGAACTTTCGGGATTCGGGCCGGCGCGCCGTCGCTCCGTCGGGCAGTCGACCGGGAGAACGCTCGGGGAGCCGCACCACGAATTGGAGGATGGGCCCATGGACATCGAGCTCGGCTACTTCGATCCGGCACTCTTCAACCCGCTCCAGGCCCGTTACATCGGGCTCATGGAGAAGATCCTGACCCGGAGCGGCTTCGGCGAGAAGCAGGCGCCTGCCAAGATCCCGGGCGATCAGCGTGAGGCGCTGGAGACTCTCAATCAGTGGCTCACCACCCAGGGGCTCGAGGTGGTCCGGCGCACGCAGGTCGAACACCGGCTGGAGGGCAAGGACTGGCCGCCGGAAGCCGAGTCCATGCTCGGGCTGTATCGCATGCACCAATTCGCCTGCGCCGTCGGCCAGGTGGTCGCCGATGGGGTCCCGGGAGACATCCTGGAGGCGGGCGTGTGGCGGGGCGGAGCCTGCATCCTTGCCCGGGCGGTGCTCGAGGCCCTGGACGAGCCGGATCGGACCGTCTGGGTCGCCGATTCCTTCGAGGGTCTGCCCCCGCCGGATCCGATCCGGTTTCCGGCCGACGCCGGCGACCTCCACTCGACCTTCACGGAACTCGTCGTCTCGCTCGAGGATGTGCAGGAGAACTTCCGCCGCTACGAGCTGTTCGACTCGCGGGTCCGGTTCCTCCAGGGTTGGTTCTCCGAAACGCTCGCGGAGGCGCCGATCGAGAAGCTGGCCGTCCTGCGCGCCGACGGCGACATGTACGGCTCCACGATGGACATCCTCACCGCCCTCTACGACAAGGTCTCCCCGCGGGGATTCGTCATCATCGACGACTACGCCCTACCAGGCTGTCGGCAGGCCGTCGACGACTTCCGGCGGGAGCGCGGCATCGACGCGCCGATGCAGGTCATCGACTGGACCGGCCGGTACTGGCGGATTCCGGCTGCCCGATGACCTGAGCCGAAGAAGCGTGCCCGGGGCGGGATTCGAACCCGCACGCCCTTTCGGGCAATGGATTTTGAGTCCACCGCGTCTGCCATTCCGCCACCCGGGCCGGTGGGGCCGGAGCCTATCGTCCGGCTCCGCGTTGGAGGTCGACGTGGGCAGGTGCCCGTAGGCTGCGACGACATGGATCGAGCATCCGGACGGCACGACGCGGGGCGCGCGTGGTCCGAGCTCGGCGTCGCCGCCGACCTCCGGCTCCGCTCGGTGGAGCTGTGGTCGATCGAGCTGCCGCTGAGGGAGCCGATCGCGACGTCGGTGGCGGTGCACCGCATGCGGCCCCTGGTCCTCGTGCACCTGCGTGCCGACCACGCGGGCGAGATCGTCGACGGATGGGGCGAGTGCGCGGCACTCGAGGACACCACCTTCGACGCCGAGGACGCCGCGGCGGCCTACGTCGGGCTCGAGCAGGTACTGGTTCCGGCGCTCGTCGAGACCGCTCGGGGTCGCCTGCCCGGACCGCACGCCGTGCGCGGGCTCCGCGGGTCGGGTGGCACGGGTCCGCTCGCATTCGCCACGCTCGAGATGGCGGTTGCCGACGCGCACCTGCGCGCCGAAGACCGCTCGCTCGCAAGCGTGCTCGGATCGGAGGCGAGCTGCATCGAGATCGGTGCCGTGCTCGGGATGGCCGATCCGACCCAGCTCGTGGAGCGTGCCGGTCGTCTCGTCGACGAGGGCTATCGCCGGGTGAAGCTCAAAGTCGGCCCCGGCCACGACGTGGAGCCACTTGCCGCGCTCGTCGCGGCGTACCCCCGGCTCAGCCTGCAGGCCGACGCGAACGGCAGCTACGTCGAGGGAGACACGTCGGTGCTCCGGGAGCTCGACGGCTTCGGCCTCCTCTGTCTCGAGCAGCCGTTCGCGCGCGACCAGTTCGACGCCCATGCGAGGCTCGCCCGGGCGATCCGCACGCCGGTCTGCCTCGACGAAAGCCTCGACGGTCCGGACCAGGTCGCGCGGGCCGTGGCGATCGGTGCATGCTCGGTGGTCTGCGTGAAGCCGGCCCGTCTCGGCGGGATCGGCGCCGCTATCGAAGTCGTCGAGTCGTGCCGGACTGCGGGGGTGCCCCTCTGGATCGGCGGCATGTTCGAGTCCGGGTACGCCCGAGGCGTCAACGTGGCGGTCGCCGCGATGGGCGGGTTCTCGTGGCCCGGAGACCTCGCACCTTCGGAGTCCTACCTCGCCGAGGATCTCGTCCCGCCGGTCGTTCCCGGCCGCCACGGCCCAGAGGGTCGCCTGGTCGTGCCCGTCCCGGGTGGTCCGGGGATGGGTACGCCTCCGGACCCGGCCGTCCTCGAGCGCAGGGCGATCCGACGGGTGGTGATCGAGGCGACCCGCTGACCTGGTGAGGACCGGCGTCGGCGCGCCCGGGTCACCGTTCCGCGACGCTCCGGCCGAGGTGGTCGGGAACGGCGGGACGGAGGCCGAGAGCCTAGAATTGCCGCCCCATGCGTCGCACCATCGTCGAACGCCGCCTCACCGATGCCCACGAGCGACTGGTGCGCGCCCGGAGCGAGCTCGCGCTCCTCGATGAGCAGCTACTCGTGGTCGACGAGATCGCCGACGACACCCGGCTCCCGCGCTCGTCTCGGAGACACCTGGTGCCTCGAAGGAACACGCCGAGGCGAGCCGACATGCGGGAGCACTGCACAAATCGCGTGCAGCGCTGATCGTCCAGATCGGCGAGCTCGAACAGCGCCAGGACGAGCTGCTCGAACGGTTGACGGTCGGTCCCGGTTGACCGCCGGCCTCGTGGAGCGCGAGTGTCCACGGATGGTGGCGGGCGGCGCGGATGTTGTTCGGGCGCGGGCGGAACGCCCGGGCTGGGCCCGCGGTGAGCCGGCGCGGCGGCTGGTGACGTGCTCGGAGCCCAGGGAATCGTGGTCAGCATCGGCGGCGAGCGAAGTGGATCTGACGAACCAGACGAACCAGACGAACCAGACGAACCAGACGAACCGGAGTGTCCGATGAGCAGGCGAGTGGTCATTGCCGAGGACGAGGCGATCATCCGACTCGACCTGAAGGAGATCCTCCTCGACGAGGGCTACGAGGTCGTCGGCGAGACCGGTCGCGGAGACGAGGCGGTCGAGCTCGTGCGTGCCCACCAGCCCGATCTGGTCATCCTCGACGTCAAGATGCCCGGCTCCGACGGGCTCGCCGCCGCACGTGACATCCGAGACCTCGGCGTGAAGGTCGCGGTCCTCATCCTCACCGCGTTCAGTCAGCGCAATCTCATCGACGAGGCACGTGAGGCCGGTGTCGCCGCCTACCTCGTCAAGCCGTTCCAACGCATCGAGCTCATCCCCGCGATCGACCAGGCGGTGGCCCGGTGCGAACAGGAGTGGGCGATCGACGACGAGACGCGCCAGGCGGTCGCCGCCGGGGCGATCGAGACTCGGGCGGCCGCTGAGGACAAGCTCGAGACACGCCGCCTGGTCGACCAGGCGAAGGCACGCATCATGGAGGACGAGGGTCTGACGGAGGCCGCGGCCTTCGGGTTCATCCAGAAGACCGCGATGGGATCGCGGACACGGATGAGTGACGTCGCTCGCCAGGTCCTCGACGGATCCCTCACCCCCTGAGAGGCCCACCATCGTCAGCGAACCGCGCCAACCCCGACGTCGAGGAGCCGCCAAGCAACCGGTCGGCCCGGCGGAGGGTGGCGTCTCGGCCGCGGACGGTGCCTCGGCGACCGGGCCGCTGATCATCCTCGACGGGATGTCGCTCGGGTTCCGGGCCTACTTCGCACTGCCGACGTCGCTCACCACGAGCGCGGGGGTGGTCACCAACGCGGTGCACGGGTTCGCCTCGATGCTCGCCAACCTGATCCGCGACCACCGTCCGATCGGCCTGGCGACCGCGTTCGACCTCCCCGGAGGCACGTTCCGTGACGAGATCGTGGACGACTACAAAGGGGGAAGGGCGGAGACTCCCGAGGACCTGCCGCCGCAATTCGAGATGATCCGGAGCTTGCTCGAGGCGCTCGCCATTCCCGTCGTCGAGGCCGAAGGCTTCGAGGCGGACGACGTGCTCGCGACGCTGGCGTCCGAAGCGCGCGACCGCGGCGAGCCGGTCATCATCGTCACCGGGGACCGGGACTCGTACCAGCTCGTCGAAGACCCCTACATCCGGGTCCTCTACAACCGGCGGGGAGTGAGCGACTACGCGCTCTACGACGAAGCGGGCATCGAGGAGCGCACCGGGGTCCCACCGGCGAAGTACCCGCTGCTCGCCGCGCTTCGCGGGGATCCCTCTGACAATCTCCCGGGTGTGCCGGGTATCGGCGAGAAGACGGCCGCGAAGCTCATCAACGAGTACGGGAACCTCGAGGAGCTCTACGCCCACCTCGACGCGCTCTCCCCGAAGCTCCGCCAGAACCTCACCGACCATCGCGACCAGGTCGCAAAGAACGTCGAGGTGATCCCCCTCATCCGGGACGTTCCGCTCGACGTCCACGTCGACCAGTTGACCCTCGGCGGCTGGGATCCCGAAGCGGCCCGCAAGACCTTCGCGACGCTCGAGCTCAAGACGCTCTGGATGCGGTTCTCGTCGCTGATGGACGACGGGCTGCTCGGTCGGCCGTCGCCCGACGCGGTGGTCAGTGCCGCGACGACAGAGCCTGCGACGTCCCAGAAGCCGCCCCCCTGGCTGGACGATCCGCCGATCGAGCTGCCCAGTTCGGCCGACGCCGCGGTGATCGCCCTCGGCTCGCTCTTCGAGTCGGCGCGGTCGACGAAGCGCGCCGTGGCACTGGTCGCACGATGGGAGGGCGACCCGGGTCGGACGCCGTTGAACAGCGTGAGCCTTGTGACGGAGCCCGCCTCGCCGGATGCCGCGCCTCCCGTCGCGCTCCACCTCGCCGAGACGTCCGTCGGCGTGTCGTTGCTCGACGAACCAGCTGTACTCGAGGCGCTTCGTGACGGGTTTGGCGCCGAGGGCGTCGAGGGCGTCGAGGTCGTCGCGCACGACGCGAAGGAGCTGATGCGGTCGTTGCTCCCCAAGGGCGTCGACATCGTCCGTCTGGCGATGGACACCGCCGTTGCTGCCTACCTGCTCGACCCCTCGGTCGACCGGTACCGCGTCGCAGACCTCGCCGAGCGATACCTCGACGTGGTGGTCGACGACGGCGTCGGCGGCAAGGGACAGATCGCGTTCGCCATGGACGCGGCCGCGGGCGACGACTCTGGGGGCGCGCGGGCCTGTGCGCGGCTCGCAGGCGTCCTCGCCAGGCTTCGGCGGCCCCTCCTGGACGCGCTCACCGAGGTCGGGGAGGCGAAGCTCTTCTCCGACATCGAGCGGCCGCTGGTCCGCGTGCTCGCCCGCATGGAGGTTACGGGGATCGCCGTTGACCGTGCGGTGCTCGTCAGGATCGCCGCGGACCTCGCCGAGGAGTGCCGCACCCTCGAGCAGTCCATCCACGAATTGGCGGGCGGGCCGTTCAAGATCAACTCGGTCCCGCAGCTCCGGACCGTTCTCTACGACCAGCTCGGCCTCACCCCGGCCCGCAAGACGAAGACGGGCTACTCCACGGACGCGCGGACCCTCGAGCAGCTCAGGGGTCAGCACCCGATCGTCGAGCGCCTCCTCCGCTACCGGGAGGTCGAGAAGTTGCGCTCCACCTACGGCGAGAGCCTCGCCGCGGAAGTGGCGGAGGACGGTCGCATCCACGCGACCTTCCGCCAGACCGTCGCCCGCACCGGCCGGCTCTCCTCCGACCGGCCGAACCTCCACAACATCCCGGTGCGCACCGAGGAGGGTCGCCGGTTCCGCGAGGCGTTCGTCCCGTCCGCGGGACGCACGCTCCTCGTCGCCGACTACGACCAGATCGAGTTGCGCGCGATCGCACACCTGTCGGGCGACCCGGGGCTGACGAAAGCATTCGCCGCCGGTGAGGACATCCACCGCACGGTCGCCGCCCGGGTGTTCGGAGTCGACCGCGACGAAGTCACCCTCGCGCAGCGTTCCACAGCGAAGATGGTCTCCTACGGGCTCGCGTACGGCATGGAGGCGTACGGTCTCTCCCAGCGACTCGCGGTGCCGGTCGAAGAGGCACAAGCCATCCTCGAGGCCTACTTCGAAGCGTTCCCGTCGGTGCGCGAGTACATGGATCACGCGGTGGCCGAGGCGCGGGAAGTCGGCTACACGGTCACGGCCTTCGGTCGGCGACGACCCCTTCCCGATCTCACATCGACCCACTACCAACTGCGCCAGGGCGCCGAGCGCCAGGCGATGAACGCGGGCATCCAGGGCCTCGCCGCGGACCTCTTCAAGGTGGCGCTGGTCCGGCTCGACGAAGGGCTCGAGTCGGGCGGGTTCGACTCCGACCTGGTCCTCCAGGTCCACGACGAGGTCTTGGTCGACGTCGTGCCGGATGAGTCCGAGGCGGTGGGCGCGCTGACCGAGGAGGCGCTCACGGGGGCGGCAGAACTCACGGTGCCGCTCAAGGTGGCGATGGCGTGGGGCGCCTCGTGGGCCGAAGCCAAGGGCGGCTGACCCGGGGCTCCACCGCTGGTTCGGCCGCCCGGACGCTCGACGAGGGGGCCCGGACGGGCGTCCTCGTCGGGTAGCCTTGAAGGCCGGCCACAACCGTGTGGCCCTGACCCTCACGCCGGAGAACCTGCGGGCCCGGTGCAGCACCGTCCGGAAAGCGAGCAACCGACCTTCATGTCCGAAACCCAAAGCGTCACCGACCGCACTGTCCTGCTCTCACCCGAGGCGATGGGCAGCTTCGACGAGAACGGGGTCTACGCCCCCCGCTCGGTCACCGAGGACGACCTCGATGGAGCCTCCCTCGAGGAGGCGATGGCGGGGACCATCGTCGAGTTCGACGACGGCGACCTGGTCGAGGGCACGATCGTCAAGATCGACCGTGACGAGGTCCTCCTCGACATCGGCTTCAAGTCGGAGGGTGTCATCCCGGTGCGGGAGCTCTCCATCCGCAACGACGTCGACCCGTCGGAGATCGTCAGCCTCGGCGAGTCGATCGAAGCACTCGTGCTCCAGAAAGAGGACAAGGAGGGTCGGCTGATCCTCTCGAAGAAGCGCGCGCAGTACGAGCGCGCCTGGGGCACCATCGAGCGCCTGAAGGAGGCGGACGAGGTGGTGACCGGCCCGGTCATCGAGGTGGTCAAGGGCGGCCTGATCGTCGACATCGGTCTCCGCGGCTTCCTCCCCGCGTCGTTGGTCGAGCTCCGGCGGGTCCGCGAGCTCCAGCCGTATGTCGGTCGGACCATCGAGGCGAAGATCATCGAGCTCGATCGCAACCGCAACAACGTGGTCCTCTCCCGCCGTGCATGGCTCGAGGAGACCCAGAAGGAACAGCGCGGCGAGTTCCTTGTCAACCTCAAGCCGGGCGAACGACGGAAGGGTGTCGTCTCGTCGGTCGTCAACTTCGGCGCGTTCGTCGACCTCGGCGGCATGGACGGTCTCGTGCACGTCTCAGAGCTCTCGTGGAAGCACGTCGACCATCCGTCTTCGGTCGTGTCGGTCGGCGACGAGATCGACGTCGAGGTCCTCGACGTGGACCTGGCCAAGGAGCGCATCAGCCTCTCGCTCAAGGCCACCCAGACCGACCCGTGGCAGGAGTTCGCCAACTCCCACCAAGTGGGCGAGCTGGTCTACGGACGGATCACCAAGCTGGTGCCCTTCGGCGCATTCGTCCAGGTGGGCGATGGCATCGAGGGACTCGTCCACATCTCGGAGATGGCGGGCCACCATGTCGATCTGCCCGAGCAGGTCGTCACGCCCGGCGAAGAGCTCTGGGTGAAGATCATCGACATCGACCTGCAGCGCCGCCGGATCAGCCTCTCGATCAAGCAGGCGGCCGAGGGCGGCGAGGTCTCAGAGGAGTACCGCGAGGCATTCGGCGAGCACGCCTACGACTCGGAGGGGAACTACGTGGGTCCCTTCGAATTCGCGGAGGCCGACTTCACGCCGGAGACCGAAGCCCAGGCGGCGTGGGCCGACTACGTCGCAGAGCACGGGCCGGCTGACGGCGAGGGTGGACCGGCCGACGGCGAAGCGGCCGGCGCAGCGCCCGGCGAAGCGGCCGGCGCAGCGCCCGACACGGCAGCAACTCCGCCGGCCTCCGACGCGGCTCCGCCAGCACCGGAAGCGGCAGCGCCGGAAGCAGCACCAGCAGCGCCGGAGGCCGCGCCCGCCGCGCCCGACGCGACAGCCCCGGAGCCTGCGGCCGCCGGGGGAGAGGGCGCCTGAGCGCGCCACGGCCCGACGATCGGGCCGGCCGATCAGATCTGGCTGGAGACCGACCCGTCGGACTCGGCGTCCGAGTCGGTACCGGTACCGACATCCACTCCTGAGCCGATGCCAGGTTCCGCTGCGGCACTCGAAATGGCGTCCCCGTCCGCGGGCCGACGCTGATCGCTGCCTTCCCCGATGAGCGGGAAGTGGCAGGCCACCTGATGACCCGGCGCGACCTCGCGCATCAGCGGCTCCTCCTCGGCGCAGCGCACCTGTGCGTACGGGCAACGCGTGCGGAAGCGGCAGCCCGACGGCGGATCGAGCGGAGAGGGGAGCTCACCCTTCAGCGGGATGTGGTCGGAGGCGTGGTCCGGATCGGGTTCGGGAATGGAGGCGAGCAGCGCCTCCGTGTACGGATGGGTCGCCGACCGGTACAGCTCGTCGGAGCTGGCGATCTCGACCAGCTTCCCGAGGTACATCACCGCCACCCGGTCGCTCACGTTCTTCACGACGGCGAGATCGTGGGCGATGAAGACCATGGTGAGGGAGAACTTCGCCTTCAAGTCGGCGAGCAGGTTGAGGATCTGTGCCTGCACCGACACGTCGAGCGCCGAGACCGGTTCGTCGCAGATGAGCAGCTCCGGTTCGCCCATGAGTGCCCGGGCGATGCTGATCCGCTGGCACTGACCGCCGGAGAACTCCTGGGGCCGCCGGTCGCCGGCGGTGTCCGGGTCGATGCCGACGGCCTCGAGCATCTCGCGTACCTTGTCGGCCCGTTCCGTCCGCGTGCCGCGCTTCCAGATGACCAGCGGTTCGGCGACGATGTCCTTGACACGTCGCCGTGGGTTGAGCGACGAGATCGGGTCCTGGAAGATCATCTGGATCTTGGTCCGGGCCTGGCGGAGCTGGCGCGACGACATCGCCGCGAGGTCCTGGCCGAGGAAGGTGATCGCGCCCGATGTCGGCGGTTGCACCTGCACCAACGTGCGCCCAGTGGTCGACTTGCCGCACCCCGACTCGCCGACCAGCCCCAAGGTCTCGCCGCGCCTGACCTCGAAGCTGACCCCCGAGACGGCTTGCACCCGTCGCGAGCCGCTCTTGAACTCGACGACCAGGTCCTTGACGGAGAGCACACGGTCGGTGTCGGGACCCGCGCCGCTGACGCCCGCGCCGGCGCCCCCGCCCGACCCGGTTCCGGCCGATGTTGGAGCCCCGTCGCCGTCGACGGCGACATTCACGGCGACGCCACTTCGGCACCACCGGCGGACACGTCACCGGCGGACACGTCGCCGGCGGGCACGTCCCCGCCGGCACCGCCGACGGGCCGATCCGGTGCGGTCGAGGTGCCGTTGACCAGGGGGAACCAGCACGCAAAGAGATGGTCGGGAGAGCCGGCCGTGCGGAGGGGCGGCACCGACTCTCGGCACTTGTCCTGCGCGTAGGGACAACGCGGAGCGAACCGGCACCCCTTCGGCGGGTGGATGAGGTCCGGGGGCCGTCCGGCGATCGCGCGGAGGCGCACGCCGCTCGGGTCGGCGAGCCGGGGGATCGAGTCCATCAGGGCCCGGGTGTAGGGCATGTGGGTGTCGGCGAAGAGCGTCCGCGTCGGCGCGCGCTCGACCACCTGACCGGCGTACATGACGACGATCTCGTCCGCCCGGCTCGCGACGACGCCCAGGTCGTGGGTGACGAGCACCACCGCCATGTGCCGTTCGCGCTGGAGCTCGGCGAGGAGGTCGAGGATCTGGGCCTGGACCGTGACGTCGAGGCCGGTCGTCGGCTCGTCGGCGAGAACGAGGCGTGGCGCGCAGGCAAGTGCGATCGCGATCATCACCCGCTGACGCATGCCGCCGGAGAGCTGGAACGGATACCAACGGACCCGCTCCTCCGGGGAGGGGATCCCGACCGAGCGCAACAGCTCGACGGCCGTCGAGGTGGCGTTCTTCTTGTCCATGTCCAGGTGGAGACAGAGCGACTCCGAGATCTGCTTCCCGATCCGCTTGACCGGATTGAGGGCGGTCATCGGGTCTTGGAAGATCATGCTGAGCTCGGCGCCCCAGACCTGACGGAGCTGATCGGGCTCGAGCGATGTGAGCTCGAGTCCGGCGAAGCGCACCGTGCCGCTCTTCACGACATCGCGGACCGGGAGGAGTCCCATGATCGACCGCGAGAGCACGGTCTTGCCCGAGCCGGACTCCCCGACGATGCCGAGGGTCGTCCCCTCCTTCACCGTCAGCGACACGCCGTCGACCGCGTGGACGGTGCCACGACTGGTCCGGAATGACGTGTGCAGGTCCTCGACGACGAGCAGTGGCTCGTTCGAACTCCCCACGGTGCGGAACTGCAGGCGGTCGGCCGCATCGATCGTCGAGCGCCTGCCCATCACAGCAGTCCCTCGCGGATGTCGAAGCGCTGGCGGAGCCGGTCACCGATCAGGTTGATGGAGAGGAGCAGCAGGAACATCGCGAGCGCCGGCCACAACATGATGTAGGGATTGATGCTGAGCAGCCCGTTGCTGGTGCCTTCGTTGATCATGTTGCCCCAGGAGGGTGTGGGCAGCGCCACCGACAGCCCGAGGAAGGCGAGCGACCCTTCGAGCACGATGACGCCGGCCACCGTGATGAGCCCGAAGGTGAGGGCGACCGGCACGACATTCGGAAGGATCTCGCGGAAGAGGATTCTCGACGTCGTGGCGCCCATGGTCTTCGCCGCGATGACGAAGTCGCGGCTCGCGAACGCGAGGCTCGAGGCGCGGACCACGCGGAACATCAGCGGGATGGTCCCGACCCCGATGATCAGGGTGATCTTGAAGAGCGACTGTCCCCAGAAGGCGACGATCGCGATGAGCGCGACGATCGCCGGAAACGCGAGGATGACGAAGGAGCCGGCGTTGAGTGCCGAGTCGAGCCGTCCGCCTTTGTAGCCGGCGACGAGCCCGAGCGTGCCGCCGACCAGCATCCCGATCGCGACCGAGACGAACCCGACGACGAGTGAGACCCGTGCGCCGAAGATGAGCCGGCTCAGCAGGTCGCGGCCGAGGTCGTCGGTGCCGAGCAGGTGGTGGATGCTCGGCGACGCGTTGATCACCGAGTAGTCCTGGAAGTCGGGATTGGGGAGGGGGAGCACGTTTGCCAGCACGGCGAGCAGGACCACGAGACCGACGAAGCTGATCGCGAACCAGAAGAGGAACCCCATCGGCTTGCTGACGAGGACGTCATCGGAGTCGAGCAGCTCGGTCTGACGGGAGAGGACCATCTCGCCGACCGCCGCCTGCCCGGGCAGGCGGTCGGTCAACAGCTGGCTCGACGCACGGGTGTCCGTGAGCTCGCGGTCGTCAGGCACCGGTCACTCGCGGATCACTCGGGGATCGACCACGGTGAACAGGAAGTCGACGATGAACTGGAGCACGACGTACGCGATCGCGACGACGAGGGAGATGCCCTGGACGACGAGGTAGTCGCGCTGTTGGACCGCATAGACCAGCGAGTACCCGAGCCCGTCCATCGCGAAGAGCCACTCGACGATGAAGGTGCCGGCGAGCAGCGCACCGATGTTGACCCCCGCGGCAGCCATGAGGGAGAACGTCGAGGGACGGAAGGCGTGGCGGACCATGATCCGGTTGTTGGAGAGGCCCTTCGAGCGGGCCATGGTGATGAAGTCCTCCTGCAGGGTGCTGATGAGATCCGAGCGCAGCAGACGGTAGTAGACGGCGATCGAACCGGCGGTGAGCGCGACCGAGGGCAGCACCATGTCCTGCAGGTTCTGTGCAGGATTCTGGGAGAAGGGGACATAGCCCGTCGCGTGGAACCAGCCCAACCCCACGGCGAACACCGCCACGAGGATCGGGGCGATCACGAACGGCGGCAGTGCGAGCAGCCCGAAGGTGGTCGTCGTCGAGATGTTGTCGAGCGCCCGGTTCGGCCGCCGCGAGGTGACCAGGGCGAGCGGAATTGCGATGCCGAAGGCGAGGATCTGCGAGATCAGGATGAGCTCGATGTCGATGGGGACGCCGGTCGCGAGGATCCGGGTCACCGGCTCGTGGTCGAGGTAGGACTGGCCGAGATTGCCGTGGAAGACCGCGTTGAGCCAGATCCAGTACTGCTCGTACAGCGGCTTGTCGAGTCCCATCTGCGCGTTGAGGATCGCGCGGTTGTGCGGGGTGGCGTTCGGTCCGAGGATGACCGCGGCAGGGTCGCCGGGAAGGAGGTGCACCAGCAGGAACACGAGGATCGAGATGATGAACGAGACGATCACCAACTGGATGATTCTGCGAATGAAGTACGTGGTCATCGGTGCACCGGGGGACGCCGTCGTCCGTGCCGCTATCTGGCCAGCCAGACCTGTGTGGGTTGGAAGACACCCTCGTCGTAGGCATATCCGGGGGAGCCGTCCGGCAGGACCGGGTTCGCGAAATTCTGCACGCGGTTCGCAGCCACCTCTGAGAAGTAGAACTGCGAGATCCACAGGTAGGGGAGGTCCGCGGCGAGCCGGTCGTTGAGCGTCTGGTAGGCCTTGACCCGTGTGGCCTGGTCGGTGGTGTGCCGTCCCGTGAGGAGGGCCGATTCGAGCTGTGGATCGTTGTTGCGCGGGAAGTTGAGGCCGATGGTGCCGATCGGCTTGACGGTCGTCGTCGAGAACCAGACGTAGTTGAGATCGGGATTGGTCGCGCCGAACTGGTAGAGGGTGACCGCGTGGAAATTGCCCGTGACGAAGTCGGCGATGATCTGCGCCTGCTGCACCTGGGTGAGGGTGACCTCGAATCCGACCTGTTGCCACATCTGCTGGATGAGCTGGATGAGCTTCACGTAGAGCGGGTCGGGGATGGTGGCCAACTGGATCGACGGGGTGCCGCGCTCCGCTTTGTACTGGTCGACGAGGGACTTGGCGCCCGCCGGGTCGTAGGTCGGGAACTTGGTGTCGTTGTAATACGGCGAACTGGGCAGGAAGAGCCCGGTGACCTTGGTGGCGAAGCCCCCGCCGTAGATGGCGAGGATCTCGCTCGTGTTGAGGCTCTTCGCCAGTGCCTGTCTGATGCGCAGATCGTCGGTCGGCGGAGCGGCGCAATTGAGCATGACGGAGGTGACCGTCGGCTCGCCGATCACGCCGGTCCGGGTGTCGACGAGCTGGTAACCAGAGCCGCCCGAGCCGGAGAAGCGGCTGATGGTGTCCGCGTCGGTCGACTGGATCATGTCGACCGCCCCCGAGCGGAGCGAGGCCTCGCGTTGGGTGGTGTCCGGGATCGGCCGGAAGGTGATCTGGTCGAGATAGGGGAGGCCCTGACGCCAGTAGTTCGGATTGCGGACCGCGGTGAAGTGGTCGTTGGGCTGCCAGTCCGAGTAGACGAAGGGCCCCGTGCCGATCGGCTTCGGCGCCGCGTTGGGATTCGCGGCCGCCGCCTGGATCATCGCCTCGCCGACGATGTAACCGACCTGGGTGGTGTTGGTGAGACCTTCGGGAAACGTCGGATTGGGCGCCGACAGGGTGAACGCGACCGTCATGGCGTCCGGCGTGGCAACCGAGCTGACCTGGAGGAGGGCCTGTGCCACGAGCGGAGACGCGAGCAGCGCGTCGTAGTTGGCTTTGACGACGGCGGCCGTGAGATCGGAGCCGTCGTGGAACTTGACGCCGGGACGGATGGTGAGCGTCCAGACGTCGAATGTGGAATTCGGTGTCACCGAGGTGGCCAGGTACGGCTTGACCGAACCGTCGGCACCCACCCAGAGCAGTGGGTCGTAGACCGTGCCTGCGTAGAGGAACCCGTTGGTATCCCAGTGGTTGCTGGCAGGGTAGAACCCGTCGATCTCCGCCAGCGTGCCGACCGTGAGCGACCCCCCGTGCACCGGGGTGCCGGTGCCGACGCCGGGCTTCGAACCGGTGCCGGTGCTCGTGGTCGAAGAACCTGACGAGCCCGACGAACAGCCCGCGAGCCCTGCCGCGGCGGTCGCACCGAGCATCACCACGCCCCCGGTCGCAGCGCTCCGCGTCAGGAAGGTCCGACGGTCGAGGTGGTTTGCGTCCGTCATCCGACCCGTGCCTGCCCGGTTGGTCGCTTCACGTCATCCCCCACTGCTTCCTCCCCGATCGGCGTTCCCCATCACCGCACCACCTGCACTCGACGGGCTCAGGTGGCTGATGGCAGGGCCGCTCGATCGGAGCGACTCTGCCACAGGAGGAGCCCGTGTTGGGGGCACGTTACTGCGGAGAGTGCCCAAGGTCCATGGGACGCGCCCGGCTGCTGGGTGACCGCGACCTCCGGGCGGAGCGACGGCCACTGGGGCGGTTCCGCCCCGCTGGGTACCATGCGGGCCATGGACGCACCTCCCCCCGGGTCGGGCACGACCGGGCCGACCACCGGCGCCGGCGCAGTCGCCGATCCGGAGGTGCCGGCGACGCCGGGCGCCCCGAGGGCCAGACCTGGCATGTCGACGCAATCGGGCCGCTCCCCCGGAGCGATGCCCGGAACCGGCCGTCCCGACGGGGACGCCGGCGACCCCCGCCCTGGCACGGGACCTGGCACGGGACCTGCCACGGCCGGAGGCTCGGCCGCCGCAGCGCGCACACCGGAGGGGGCCCCGGTCACCGCCACGGCCGACGGTGATCCGGAGGGACGCCCGTTCAGTCGCGCCACGGTCTTCATCCTGTGCGTCGCGACGGCCGGCGTGCTCGCGGTCGGACTGGTGCTGCGCTTCTGGACGCGGTCCGACCTCTGGCTCGACGAGGCACTGACCGTCAACATCGCCCGGCTCCCCCTCCACGACCTCCCCTCGTACCTCAAGCGGGACGGTGCGCCTCCCCTCTACTACGTGCTCTTGCACGTCTGGATCGGCTGGTTCGGCACCTCGGACGTGGCGGTCCGCGCGCTCTCGGGGGTGACCGGTGTGATCACCCTGCCATTCGTCTGGCTCGCCGGCCGGAGGCTCGGCGGCCGGACCCTCGCCTGGGCCGCCATGCTGCTCGTCGCGACTTCGCCCTTCGCGATCCGCTACGACACCGAGACCCGCATGTACGCGTTGGTGGTGTTGCTCACCGTGCTGGGCTTCCTCGCGCTCGACCGCTCGGTCCTCCGTCCGCGCGCGGGAAACTTCGTCGCGGTCGCGGTGGTCACCAGCCTGCTCCTCTACTCGCACTACTGGTCGATCTACCTGATCGGGACCGTGCTGGCCTGGCTCGCGTGGCAGTGGCGGTGGGGACGGGCCGAGTGGCGGGCAGGCGCCCGCGCCAGCTTCCTCGCGGGGTTGGTCGGTTGCCTCACCTTCCTGCCCTGGGTTCCGACCTTCCTCTTCCAGTCGCAGCACACCGGGACCCCCTGGGCCACCCCGGCGAACTTCGCGGCGATGGTCAACGCGGTGGCCTCGTTCGGCGGCGGGAGCACCAGCCAGGGCCGCGCGCTGGCGCTCATCTTCTTCGCGTTGGCCGGCCTCGGGCTGTTCGGCCTGGCAATCGACCGCCGCCGCATCGAGCTCGACATCCACACCCGGCCGCTCGGACGGCCGCTCGCGATCGCGGTGGCCGGCACCCTCGGGGCGGCGGTCGCCGGCGGGTTCATCACGAACAGCGCCTTCGATCCCCGCTACGCCTCGGTCGTCTTCATCCCGCTCATCCTGCTCGTCTCGATCGGGCTGGTCGTCTTCGAGAGCCGCAGGGTGCGCACGTGCATCCTGGGGCTCGCCCTCGTCGCCGGCATCGCGGCGTCGGTTCCCAACGTGACCACCAACCGGACCCAGGCGGGACAGGTCGCCGCCGCCATCGCACGGGACGGCCGTCCCGGGGACGTCGTGGCCTACTGTCCCGACCAGCTCGGACCGGCGGTCGACCGGCTCGTGCCGGCCGGACGGTACCGCCAGACCACCTACCCGCGGGGCACCGGCCCCGAGTTCGTGAACTGGGTCGACTACGCGGACGCGGTCCATGCCGCCTCCCCGCAGGCCTTCGCCGAGCGGGTCGACGCCCTCGCGGCGGCGGGTCATCAGATCTTTCTGGTGTGGAGCGGTGGCTACCAGTCGTACGGGTTCCGGTGCGAGCAGGTCGTCCAGACACTGCAGGCCAACCCCGCTTTCTCCACGACACAGCTCGTCGTCGGCGATTCGCAGACCTTCTACCAACCGATGTGGCTGGTGCGCTTCACTCCGGTCAGCTCCTGAACGGGATGGACGGTCACGGACCGCCCGCGATGACCCGGTCGCCGGGCGCGCACGACGCTCACGGATCGGGACAGGCGGACGCTCCCGGATCGAGCCCGGACACCCGGCGGTCGGGCTTCGGCCAGAGCGTGCTCGAGGTGCTGCCCGCCTGGATCGTGGCCCGCGTGCTGGTCGCGATCAGCCTGTTCGTCGCCCATCTCACGGTGGCGTCTGTGCGGCCGGGAAATGCGACGGCGCGCCTTCACGTCGCGCAAGGACTGCTCACCTGGGACGGCGGCTGGTACGAGTCGATCGCCCGCCACGGCTACGCGGCGTCGGGGATCGAGTCGGTCCGGTTCTTCCCGGCCTACCCGATGGCCGGTCGCATCCTCGGGCTGGTGCCCGGTGTGGGCGCGGGCCCCGCGCTCGTCATCATCGCGAACGTCGCGTCCCTCCTCGCGATGGCGGTGCTGGCGATGGACGTCCGCGACGACCTCGGCCACCTCGGCGACCGGGGGCTCGCCAGACGATCGGTCTGGCTACTCGCGCTCGCACCCTCGGCCTACGTGCTGGTGCTCGGCTACGCGGACGCGCTCTTGCTCCTCGGGGCGGTGGGCGCACTCTCCGCGGCACGGCGGGGACGGTGGTGGTGGGCCGCCGCGGCAGGGCTCCTTGCCGGAGCGACCCGCCCGCTCGGTGTCCTGGTCGTCGTGCCGGTGCTCATCGAAGCGGTGCGGAGCCGACGTGCGCCCGACCGATTCGGTCCGGTCGCACGGGTCGCCGCGGTGGTGGCGCCGATGGCCGGGGCCGGCGCGTACCTCGGGTGGGTCGGGGCACAGTTCGGCGACCCTCTGCTCCCGTTCCGCGTCCAGCAGCAGGGCGGCCACCGCGGTCCGCTGACCGCGCCGTTGTCGGCGATGTGGCACAACGCGACCTCCGTTCTGCACGGTCACCACCTCGGAAGTGCTGCGCACATCCCGTGGGTCCTCCTCTGCGTGGTGCTCGTGGTCGTGGCGTTCCGTCGGCTGCCGGTGTCGTACGGGGCTTTCGCCATCGCCGTCCTCGTGGTGTCGCTCACCACCTCGAACCTCGACTCCTTCGAGCGCTACGCGCTCGGAGCGTTCCCACTGGTGATCGCGGCCTCCACGTTGCTCCGACGCCGTCTGCCGACTGTGCTCGTCCTCGTGGCATCGGCCGGCCTCATGACCGCCTACGCCTACCTGGCCTTCGTCGGGATGGTGGTGCCCTGAGCCCCGCGACGATCCCGCCGGCGCCACCGGCCCGGAGGTCGACCCACTATCCTTCAGCGGCGCAGCCGCACCCCGGGCCCGGTGCTCCGGGTGGCCGGCCGGATCGGACCCGGAGGAGGCCGGGTACGGTTTCGTCGACACCGCGAACGGGGCGCGTCGAGGGTGTCCCGCCGGTCCGCATCGCCAAGTCGGCAGCCGTGGGAGGCTCACACCGGGCCCGCCTCCCACCTGCCCACCGGAGGCGGGGGTGGAGGACGGTGGCCGGAGCGACCGGTGCCAGCCGCAGGACCTGATCGATGAGGACGGACGAGGCCGAATGACAACCCCCGACATGGATGGCGCCGAGCCGACCGGAACCGATCAGCCGACCTCCGTGGTGGTGATCGGCGCAGGTCCGGCAGGACTGACCGCCGCCCTCCGTCTGGTCCAACAGGGCGATCCGACCGTCGTGGTCGAAGAGGACGACGTCGTCGGCGGCATCAGCCGGACCGTCGAGCGTGACGGCTGGCGGTTCGACATCGGCGGCCACCGGTTCTTCACGAAGGTCAAGCCGGTCGAGGAGTTCTGGCACGAGGTCCTGCCGCCGGAGGACTTCCTGTTGCGGCCGCGCATGAGCCGCATCTTCTACGGCGGCAAGTTCTACGACTACCCGATCAAGCTGGGCAATGCCCTCTCGAACCTCGGACTCCTCGAGGCGTTCCGGTGTGGTCTGTCGTTCCTCTGGGTGCGCATCCGGCCGCCGAAGGACTTGTCGACCCTCGAGGGCTACATCGTCTCGAACTACGGGTGGCGGCTCTACCGGCACTTCTTCAAGACCTACAACGAGAAGGTCTGGGGTGTGCCCGCGTCGGAGCTGTCGGCCGACTGGGGCGCGCAGCGCATCAAGGGGATGTCCCTGTGGGACGCGGTCTGGGAGCCGTTCCGCTCGTCGGTGGCCGGAAAGCGCCGGAACAAGGCCAAGCAGGTCACCAGCCTCATCGAGGAGTTCCAGTACCCGAAGTACGGGCCGGGGATGATGTGGGAGCGCTGCGCCGAACAGGTCGTCGGCCTCGGTGGCGAGCTCCGCATGGAGACCACCGCACGGACCGTCCATGTCGAGGACGGCGCCGCGGTCGCGGTCACCGTCGAGACGGACGGTCGACGCGAGCGGATCGATGCGGCCCACGTGATCTCGTCGATGCCGTTCACCGCGCTCGCCCGGATCGTCGATCCACCGGTTCCGGCCGAGGTGCTCGAAGCGGCGGGGGAGCTGCACTACCGCGACTTCCTGACCGTGGCACTCGTCGTGCCCGAGGAGCGCGGGTTCCCCGACAACTGGATCTACATCCACTCGCCGGACGTGTTGGTCGGCCGGATCCAGAACTTCGGGTCGTGGTCACCCTTTCTGGTAAAGGACGGTCGCACCTGCCTCGGCCTCGAGTACTTCGTCAACGAGGGGGACGAGCTCTGGCGGTGCGACGACGAGGATCTCATCGCGCTCGCGACCAAGGAGCTCGGGACCATCGGCCTCGTCGACGCATCGGACGTCGAGGCCGGCTACGTCGTGCGCATGCCGAAGGCCTATCCCGTCTACGACGATCGCTACCGCGAGAACGTCGAGGTCATCCGTCGATGGTTCGATGCGCACGCGCCCAACGTGCATCCGGTGGGGCGGAACGGCATGCACAAGTACAACAACCAGGACCACTCGATGTACACCGCGATGCTGACCGTCGAGAACATCCACGGCGCAAACCACGACATTTGGGCGGTCAACGTCGAAGAGGAGTACCACGAGGCCGGTGGTGACGGGAGCACGGCCGGGCGGGGTGGACGCGACGCGCCGATCCTCCCGCGCGGCGCGGCGGGGAAGGCGAACGTCGCCGCTCGTGGATGAGCGGACGACCGTCGCGACGGCTGGTGGGCGGGCCTTCCGGTGGTGGACGGCCGCAGCGTGCGCAGTCGGACTCGCGATCCGACTGATCTACGCGTTGGTGGTGAAGGCCGGCGCGCCCCTCCAGGGTGACGCCGTCTACTACCACGGTCAGGCGCAGCTCAATCTCGACGGGTACTGGTTCGTCAACCCGACGGTGATCGCGGTCCGGCACCACCCGGCGGCGCTCGTCAACTCCGCGCAGCACCCGCCGCTCTTCACGCTGGTCCTCACTGTCGCCGACCTCTTCCGCCTGCAGAGCGAGACCGCACAGCTCGTGGTGGTGTGCATCCTGGGCACCGCGACGATCGCCGCAGTGGCGATCGTCGCCCGCGAGCTGGCCGGACCCCGGGCCGGCGCGATCGCGGCCGTGGTCGGGACGCTCTATCCGGGCATGTGGGTCTTCGACGGCGAGGTCATGTCCGAGGCGCTGGTGATGCTCCTCGCCGCGGTGACCATCTACGCGTCCATCCGATGCTTCCGGGTCTGCACCATCCGGCGGGTGGTGGTGCTCGGCCTGCTGTGCGGGCTCTGCGCCCTCACCCGCGCCGAGCTGGTGCTGCTGATCCCGCTGGTCGCCCTGCCGACGGTGCTCTGGCAGCACACGTTGGCCTGGCGACGGCGGATCATGCTCTGCGGGCTCTCGGTCGCGGTGGCCGCGGCCCCCATGCTCCCGTGGTTCGCGCGCAACGCGGTGGCCTTCCACCACCCGGTCTACCTCTCGGACCAGCTGCCGATCACCCTCGCGGCCTCGAACAACGCCTCGACGTACTCGGGACCGCTCACGGCCTCGTGGTGCTTCACGTGCCTGCTGGGCAAGCGGTTCCCCCCGGGCGCCGACGAATCCGACCAGGGCCTGTACTGGCAGCACCAGGCAGTGCAGTACATCGAGGCGCACAAGGCGCGTGCCCTCCTGGTCGCCGTCGAGAGGGTCGGCCTCGAATGGGACGCCTTCAGACCGGTCGGCCAGGCGAACCACGACTTCTTGGAGGGATGGCCGGTGCCGGTCTCGGATGCCTGGCTCGCGTGGTTCTACCCGATGGTCGTCGCTGCGGTCGCCGGAGCTGTCATCCTCCGCCGGCGCCGGGAGCCCGTCTACCCCCTGGTGGCGATGGCGGTGGTCGTCACGGTGACCGCGTTCGTCACCTACGGCAACTACCGCTTCCGGGCCGAGGCGGAGGTCGCGATCGTCGTGGCCAGCGCGGTCGCGCTCGATGCGCTCTGGACGGCGGTCGCGGGGCACCCGGGTCGGCGACGGCCTGCCGGGCACGTCCGCGGTGAGCGTGCCACGCCTCCACCCGCGCGCGCCCCCGAGGAGGTCCTCGCGTGAGCGGCCCGGGTACCGGACCCGTGCCGCCCGGTGACGCCGTGCCCTCGGATGACGCCGTGCCCCCGGGCGATGCAGTGCCCCCGGGCGACGCCCTACCCCCGGGCGATGCAGTGCCCCCGGGCGACGCCCTACCCCCGGGCGACGCGGAGCATCTCGTCACGTCGGACGGGGCCGGCCACGACGAAGGCCCGGGGCTCGACGTGATCCTCGAGGAGATCGACGTGGTGGTCACCCCCGTCACCGAGTCGGTGTCGATGGCGCCCGCGGTGGGCATCGCAGTGGCCGGCGGACCGATCCTCGCGCTTCCCGAGGAGGAGGTCGGCGCGCGCAAGCCGGGGACCGGCGACACGCTCCGCACCGGGCTGACCCAGGCGGGTCCGGTCGCGATCGCCGGGATGGTCGTGAACGCGGCCGGCGCCCTGGTGGTGATCGCGGTGGCCCGGCTGGTCACCCCGCAGGCCTACGGCGACATCGCCCAGCTGCTCGGGCTCTTCTTCATCCTCTCGATGCCCGGGTCAGCCATCCAGGTCGGCGTGGTCCGACGGGTCACCGCCATGCAGGTGGCGGGCCATGCACACCTGGTCAAACGGTGGGTCGCCCGCGTGCACCGCATCGCGCTGACCGGGCTCGCCGTCGAGATCGTCCTCGTCTTCGCGCTGCAGGGATGGATCGCGCGTCAGCTGTCCCTGCCGAACAGCGAAGGCGTGGTGCTCATCTTGGTGGCCGCCGGCGTCTGGATCCTCCTCAGCGTCGACCGGGGCCTCCTCCAGGCCCACCGCAGCTACCGCGCGCTCGCCGCCAATCTGCTGATGGAGGGTGGGATCCGCACGGGCTTCGTGATCGGGCTCGTCGTGGTCGGTCTCGGCGTGGGTGGCTACGCCTTCGGGATCTTCATCGGCGAGGTGGCGGCCACCGTCCACGCGCACTGGCTCGCGTCGAAGGCCTGGGCCGACCCGGAGTCGGTCCCCATCAAAGAGGTGGTTCCGGACGTGAAGGCGGACACCCTGCTCGCCCGGCGGCGCCTCCTGGCGGACGTCTCGGCCGCGTTCGTAGGCCTCGGGCTGCTCGGATTCCTCCAGAACGTCGACGTGATCCTCCTCGGCCGACTCGACCACGCCAACGTCGGCCCGTACGCGGCGATCTCGGTGGCGTCGAAGGCGCTGGTCTTCGGCGCCCTGGCGCTCGGCGCCTACCTCCTCCCCGAAGCCACCATCCGTTGGAACGAAGGGGGCCATGCGGTGCGCCAGCTCGGCGTGACGCTGATCTTCCTCGCCGTGCCCGCCCTGGTCCTGCTCGGCATCGCCGAATTCATCCCGAAATGGTTCTTGACCCTGGTCTTCTCGGCCAAGCTGTCGAGCGCGGCCCCGGCGTTCGCGACGCTGGTCGCGGCGATGATCTTCCTCTCCTTCACGGTGCTGGTCACCAACTACCTCTTCGGGGCCGGCTCGCGCTGGATCGTGTTGCTGTTGCTGTTCGGCTCGGGGCTCGCGACCGGGCTCATCGTCTCGGCCAACGGCCAGGTCGTCCCGACCGCCCGGGCCGACCTCGTGGTCCAGGCGTCGCTGGCCTCCGCGATGGGCGTCGCCTTCGTGGCCATCCACCTGCGTCGGCACGGCCGCCAGTGGATCCAGGGCGCACGCGCCCGTCGCGGCGGGAGCGCGCCGCGGCCGACCTGAGCACGGGTTCCTGCCGACCGACGTCCGGTCAGCCGGGCCGGTGGTCGCCGACCGTCAGGGCATCGGGCTCGGGTTCGGGCACTTCGAGTGCTTCCCCAGCCGCCACATCCCGGCGGTCGTCACCATCGCCTCGGGCTGCGGCGGCTGCCGCCCGGCGAGCGCTGCGCTGGAGCACCACGCCCACGATCGCGTCGCCACCGAGGAAGACGACACCGGCCCACGCCCACTTGCTGGCCTTCGCGAACGAGAGCGTCCACGCACCGTCGGGCGGGAGGTGGACCCGGTACTGGTGCACCGCGGTGTAGAGGCCGGCCGCAAGGATGCAGACGACCGCCGCGACACCGAGCAGGATGCGCAGGCGGGGAACGAGCAGGACGAGCACGGAAGCCACGCCGACGGCGAGCCCCGCGGTCTGCGACGAGATCAGCGAGGCCAGCCCGCCGGACAGTGCGCCGGTGAGGAGCGCGACCCAGACGGGAGCGCGCGGACCCGTGGACGCGAAGGGGGTGACCATCGTGGGGGAGGGGATCTCCTCGGCCGGATCGTCCGGCTCCGAGGCGCCCACGGCACTGTGTCGGCCGCGCCGTGCCCTGCGTCTCGGTCGGAAGGCGAGCACGATGCACGCGACGATCGCAAGGCCCGAGACGATGAGGGAGAGGTCGACGCCGCGTTGGGGCTGCCACTGCAGCACGACGGCGAGCGTGCCCCCGTGCGCCGCGGCGAGGGCGGAGCCGTCGACGGTCCACCCGTTGGCGAACCCGTCGAGGAGCACGGGCCGGCCGAGGCTGTGCCCGCCGGCAGCCGTCGCGGTCCATCCGTTGTTGATGCTCTCACCGAGGACCAGCTCGACCGGGGCACTCGACGCCGATGTGGCTCCCGAGGGAGGCCCGACGGCGCCGGCGACGGGGAGGGCGGTCGATCTCGAGAGCAAGAGGTGGACCGAGGTGGCGGTCGCGCTGGTGACCGTCACGGCAGGTGCCGGGGCGACCGGCGGCGCAGCGAGGGTGGTCGGTGTGGCCAGCGGCATCGGGCCGCCACCCGGCGCGGAGTCGAAGGCGAGCTGGTCGAGATCGAAGCCGCCGGTCTGCCCGGCGAGCGCCCGGAGGGTGTGGGCACCGGGCCCGAGGATCACGCCGCGCGCGTCCGGGCCGCACAGCGAGACCGTGAGGCCCTGCCGGTCGAGCGCGTCCGACGTCGAGCCGCTGATCGAGATCCACAGCGGCCGGCCGTCGATGTAGAGCAGGTCGTCGCGACAGGTCGTGGGGATGGCGGTGGGCAGTGCCGCCGCGCGCACGCCGGGGATGCCGACTTCCGCGATCGCGATCGGCATGGCGATGGGGGTCTTCGAGTAGTAGTTCGGGGTGTTCTCGATGCGCACCGCGTCGACCGTGATCCGGATGCTCTGACCGTGCAGGGTCGGGAAGACGACCGGCACGTCGGTGACCGAACCGGCGACGCGGCTGTCTGCGATCGGGGGCAGCGGGACGGTCGCGCTCCCGCTGTCGGTCGAGACGGTGAGCGTGGTCGGCACCGAGTGCTGGGCGTCGGCGACGACCTGGAGATCGAGGTGGTCGAAGCTGATGGGACGGCCCAGGTCGTAGTGCAGCCACTGGCCGGCCTGGTGGGAGACACCGAAGCCCGGCTCCCAGACCGTCGACGAGCTGCCGTCGACGGTCGCGATCGCACCGGCCCGGAGGTCCCCCGGCAGCCGCCCGAGCGAGTAGGCCACGACCCCCGAGCCGATCGTGCCGGGTCGGCCCACCAGCCGGTCGATCATGTCGTCCGGGATCAGCGCGGAGATGCGCGCCGTGCCGGTCAGCGAGAACGACCGCGGCGTGGGCAGCCAGAACGTTCGGGCCAGAGCGGTTTCGATGTCCCGGCGGGGTGGTGTGCCCGAGCTGCGCAGGCGGGTCATCACGAGGCTCAGCCGGTCCGAGAGCGACGAGGTGCCGAAGGCCGTGAGCAGGTCGCTCGGCATCGAGATGGTCTCGTCCGCGACGATGCCCGGGATCCCGACCTCGGCCAACCCGACAGAACTGCGCGAGCCCACCGGGACCCGCGGGTCGGCCACCCCGACCCCGCTCACCGTGATCCGGAGCGTCGTGAAGGTGCGCTGCGGGAAGCTGACCACCTGACCGGTCGCGGTCCGCGATGCCGGCCCGAGCGGGACCGAGATCGGATGGCCGCCGTCGAAGGTCAAGGTGGCAGAGGAGATCCAGCGGTCGGGATCGCCGGTCTGGGGCTGGACGATGGTGATCGAGCTCTCGGTGATCGGGTGGAGAAGCACGACCTGCCACCACTGTCCCAGCTGCTGGGTGAACGAGTCGGTGAGCCACGCAGTCTGCGTGTTCGCGTCGAGGGCGGCGGGCGGACGGTCCTCGGGGAGGTAGGTGATCGACGAGCCGTAGGACGAGGCGGTGACCGACGAGACCCCGTTCAGCACGGAAGTCGTCTGCGCGTCGGCCGGCGCTCCGGGGAAGAGGTCGAGCGGCGCGTCGCTCGGGTCGGCGGTGTCGGGCGGTTGGGTCGCCGTCTCGGTGTACCCGGTGTTCTCGTTGAGCGAGTTCCAGCGGTACCCCTGCTTGCGGTTGGTGTCGGTCACCACCAGCTCGGCGGGCCGTGACGCGAGCTGGTTGCGAAGCGCGTGATGGGTGTCGAGCGTGCCCGCGTAGAAGATGGTCGGATTGCCCTTGAGCAGTCCGACCGAGGCCGCGCTCACGATGCCCGACGCGTCCCCGTCGACGATCAACGGGGTCGCGGTCGATTCCGCGCGGACGATCGGCCGCGGGTTGGCAACCGTGTAGGAGACGAGCGGAGCCGGCCATCCCGCATCAGGCGGCAGGCCGAGCGTGGCCTCGTCGAAATGTGGCACCACCGGCGGGATGTTGGGCCGCGGCGCGCCGTAGGGGACCGGATCGCTGAGACCGGCCGGCGTCGTCGCGAGCTGGGCGGCGACCAGTTGGGGGAGGGGGGTGTCGTATCGCTCGTACGCCTGGTCGTACTGGACCAGCACGTCGCCGGCGCTCAGCAGTGAGGCCATCGGCGCCAGCGCATTCCACTGCATGGTGCCGTCCTGCAGCGGCGAGTCGAGCGCGCCGAGCGTGTTCGAAGTCGCCATCGAGCCCATGATCTGCTGCTCGTGGGTCACGAACGGCCGGGTCATCAGGGCCGGGTAGACGGTGTCGATGGTGTCGCCCCAGCGGTAGGCCGCGAAGTTGTTGCCCGGAAGCGCGTACACCCTCGTCCCGGGGTGCGCGTGGTCGAGCGCGGCTGCGGCCGCGCGCACGTAGGGCGGCGGGGTGGCCGGCTGGTTGAACCCGTTGGCGATGATCGCCCCCGTCCACAACGGGGTCGACGCGGCCGCGATCGCCGCCACGGCGATCCCGCCGACGATCAGTCCGAACCGCCGGAACCGGAAGGAGCACGCGCTGACGCCGCCCCCGAGGAACATCGCGAGGCTGAGGATGATCACCGGTGACGCGCGGTCGGTCGACCGCATGGCGAGGCCGGCGGTGGTGTCGACCATGATCGCCTTGAGCACCGAGCCGACCGTCGACGGGCTGCCGTAGGGATTGGGACCGACTGCGAGCACCATGCCGACGACGGTGATGAGCACGAAATAGGCACGATGCCGCCACCGGGCGAGGAACGCCGCGGCGAAGCAGAGCACCGGCACGGCGAAGCTCGCGACGATGAGAGCGACGTTCTGGGTGTACTCGACCGAGGCCTGGGTCCACGGTCCCAACCGGTCTGCGCCGTAGAAGTACCAGTACCCGAGCCCCCGGATGATCTCCGAGGCGAGGGAGGCTCCGCTCGTGGCGGGCACCGTCTCGGTGAACTTGAGCACGTTGACCCCGTACGCCGCCTCGATCTGCAGGCCGATCGCCCACCAGAGCGAGACGAGGGCGGTGAGCAGCGCGACCTTCCAGGCGACGCCCCACGCCTTCTTCCACGTCGACTCGCGCGCGATGAGGACGGCGTAGGGAAGCCAGAGCGCCGGGGCGATGCCGACATAGAGGATCGAGCTCGCGTTGATGCCGCTCACCAGGGCGACGACGAGCGCGAACAGCGCCGGGTACCTCCAACCGCCACGCCGGAGCGCGAGCACGACGAACGCGATCATCCAGGGGAGACCGGCCCAGGGCATGAGGATGACCGAGATCCGCCCCGCGTACTGGAGGACGTAGGGGGTGAACATGAAACCGACCGCCGCCACGTACCTCCCCGGACCGGTGAGCCCGACGGCCCGGCAGAGGTAGAGCACCCCCGCGCCGGCGGCGAAGAGCAGGCAGCCCATCCACAGCCGCTGCGCGACCCAGAGGGGCACGTGGAGCTCGGCGAGCACCCAGTAGAACGGCCCCATCGGGAGCAGGTAACCGATGTTCTCGTGGGTGACCGTCCCGAGCCCCACGTTCGGGTCCCAGAGCGAGATCGCCTGGCGGACGTAGCGACCCGGGTCGAGGTACAGGTACGTCTTCGTGTCGTCGGTGACCGTGCCGGGTTGCGAGGCGAGCATCGGCACGAACGCCAAGACGGCGAGGGCCGAATAGTCGACGATCGCCCGGAGCCGGCTCGGACGCCGCAGCTCCGATACGAGCGATCCGCGGTGGTCAGGGGTCCCGTCTGCGGGCGCGGCCAAGGAAGGTTGGGGATCCGACACGAGTGCTCGGTAGTGTAAACAACCGTTCAACCGGCAGGTGACCACTTCTGGCCATCTCCAGTGCCGGTGCCGAGGACCACGGGGGGTGCGGTGAGCGACGACGAGACCCAGGCAGGGCGGCCCGGGGCGACCCCGACCGTCCGGCAGGACAAGGAGGAGCGGCGCCTCACCGGCGAGCGGCCAATGGAGGGGGTGACGCCCGATTCACTGCTGGCCCTGCATGCGGCCGGCTACCGCACCGTCATCGAACGGCTGGGCAGCGGCACCGTGCTCGACGTGGGCTGCGGCCAGGGGTTCGAGTCCGCCCGCTTCCTCGGTGACGACCGGGCGGTCGTCGGCGTCGACTACAGCTCGGACGCCGTCGCCACCGCGGCGGCCCGCTGGCGGCCGGTCGGGCTTGAGGTCGGACAGATGAACGCGCTCGCGCTCGGCCTGGCCGAGGGCAGCTTCAGGTGGGCGTGCTCTTCCCACCTCATCGAGCACTTCGACGATCCGGAGGGGCACGTCCGCGAGCTCGCCCGGGTGCTCGCCGACGACGGCACGGCGTTCTTCTTGACCCCGAACGCGCCGGCCGACTTCGAGAACCCCTTCCACATCCACCTCTTCGAACCGGACGACCTCGCCGAGCTGCTCGGTCGACATTTCGAGGAGGTGACGGTGCAGGGTCTCGACGCGACGCCGAAGGTCAAAGCCGACTTCACCGCCCGGCGCGAACGGGCCAACCGGGTGCTCAAGCTCGACGTCTTCGACCTCCGGCACCGGATCCCGCGCTCGTGGTACGTCGCCACCTACACCCGGGTGCTCCCGCTCGCCTACCGCCTGATCGCCCGCGGTGACGCCGGCGGGGTGACGGGCATCACGGCCGACGACTTCTTCGTCACCGACCAGCTGGACCGGACCACGATGGTGCTCTTCGCGACCTGTTCGCACCCTCGCCGGACCGCCTGACCGGGCGCGACGAACGGACCGGGCGACTTACCCGATGCTCGCGGTGGGGCTGACCGGAGGGATCGGTGCCGGCAAGTCGACCGCGGCTGCGCTGCTGGTCGAGCACGGCGCCGTCCTCGTCGACGCGGACACGGTCGCGCGCGAGGTGGTGGCGCCCGGCGGTCCCGCCTACCAGCCCCTCGTCGACCGCTTCGGACAGGACGTGCTCGACGCCGAGGGGCTGATCGACCGGCCTCGCCTCGCCGAGCTGGTGTTCGGCCACCCCGAGGCGCTCGCCGACCTCAACGCGATCACCCATCCCGCCATCGGGATCGAGATGATCGCGCGGAAGGACGCCTTTGCCGGCACCGACGAGATCGTCGTGCTCGACATCCCGCTCCTGCGCGCCGAACACCGCGACCTGCTGTCCCTTGCGGCCGTGGTGGTCGTCGACGCCCCGCCGGAGGTCGCGCTCGACCGTCTCACGACCCAGCGGGGGATGCCCGAGGACGACGCCCGTGCCCGCATGGCTGCCCAACCCGACCGTGCGGCGCGGCTCGTTGGGGCGGACCTGGTGATCGACAACTCAAGCGACGAGGCCCACCTCCGGGCCGAGGTGGACCGGGTCTGGTCCGCGCTGGTCGACCTGCGGGCCGCCCTCGGACCGACGGAGGGACCGGCGGGGACGGTGGGCTGACCGCACCGGCGCTCCGCGGGAGGCCTCCCGGTACCATCGGTGCGTGCCCGGCTTCGAGGTCGTCTCCCCCTTCCAGCCCGCGGGCGACCAGCCCCAGGCGATCGCGGGCCTGGTGGAAGGGGTGCGCCGCGGCGACCGGTTCCAGACCCTGCTCGGCATCACCGGATCGGGAAAGACGGCGACGATCGCCTGGACGATCGAACAGGTCCAGCGCCCCACCCTGGTCATCGAGCCGAACAAGTCGCTCGCCGCGCAGTTGGCGGCGGAGCTGAAGGAGTTCTTCCCCCGCAACCGGGTCGAGTACTTCGTCTCCTACTACGACTACTACCAGCCCGAGGCGTACGTCCCGTCCTCGGACACGTACATCGAGAAGGACTCGTCGATCAACGACGAGATCGACCGGCTCCGGCACGCGTCGACCTCGTCGCTGCTGCTCCGGCCCGACACGATCGTCGTGGCGTCGGTCTCGTGCATCTACGGGCTGGGGTCGCCGGACGAGTACCGCGACCGGATCGTCGCGATGCGCCCCGGCGACGTCCACGAGCAGCGCGCCCTGCTCCGGCGCCTGGTCGACCTCCAGTACTCGCGCAACGACGTGACGCTCTCCCGAGGTCAGTTCCGCGTGCACGGCGACACCGTCGAGATCCATGCTGCGTACGAGAGTCGGGCAATCCGGGTCGAGTTCTTCGGCGACACCGTGGAGCGCATCCGTCCCTTCGATGTCATGACCGGCGAGATCGGAGACGACCTCGACGAGGTGGTGGTCTTCGCCAACACGCACTACGGGACCGGCGACGAGCGGCTCCGCCAGGCGGTCGCGGGCATCGAGGCCGAGTTGCGGGTGCGCCTCGGTGAGCTGAACGACGCAGGCAAGCTGCTCGAGGCCCAGCGGCTCCGGATGCGCACCGAGTACGACCTCGAGATGCTCGCGGAGACCGGGGTCTGCTCGGGCGTCGAGAACTACAGCCGCCATCTCGACGGGCGCGCACCGGGAGAGGCGCCCTACACGCTCCTCGACTTCTTCCCGAAGGAGTTCCTCGTCGTGGTCGACGAGAGCCACGTCGCCGTGCCGCAGCTCCGCGGGCAGTTCGCCGGGGACCGGTCGCGCAAGGAGACCCTGGTCGACCACGGCTTCCGGCTGCCCTCGGCCCTCGACAACCGCCCGCTGCGCTTCGAGGAGTTCCTCGACCGGGTCGGCCAGGTGGTGCTCCTCTCGGCGACGCCGGGTCCGTGGGAGCTCGAGCACAGTGCCAACGTCGTCGAGCAGGTGGTCCGGCCGACCGGTCTCGTCGACCCGGAGGTCGACATCCAGCCGACCACCGGCCAGATCGACGACCTGCGCCAGCGCATCGACGCGACGGTGGCCGCCGGCAACCGGGTGCTCGTGACCACCCTGACCAAGAAGATGGCCGAGGACCTGAGCGACTACCTCGCGGAACAAGGGGTCCGGGTGCAGTACCTCCACTCCGACGTCGACACCATGGCGAGGATCGAGCTCCTCCGCGAGTTGCGGCTCGGCGTCTTCGACGTCCTCGTCGGGATCAACCTCTTGCGCGAGGGCCTCGACCTGCCCGAGGTCGGCCTCGTGGCCATCCTCGACGCCGACAAGGAGGGCTTCTTGCGGTCCGCCTCCTCGCTCATCCAGACGATGGGCCGGGCGGCGCGCAACGTGGAGGGCCGAGTCGTGATGTACGCGGACACGATCACCGACTCGATGACCCGGGCGATCGGGGAGACCCAACGACGCCGTGCGCGACAGGTCGCCTACAACCAGGCCAACGGGATCGACCCCCGCTCCATCACCAAGTCGGTCACCGACATCCTCGAGCGGGTCCGCGGCGACACGCTGGCGACGGCCGGAAAGCGGACGCTGGGGGGCGGACGGGCCGGGTCGGCGCGAGGGACGAAGGGGCGCATCGCCGGGGCCGATCCACGCGCGATCGCGGCGGAGCTGGCGCGGGCGCTCGGACCCGACGCCGACGAGCTCTCCTCGCTCGTCCACCAGCTCGACGCGGAGATGACCAAGGCCGCCGAGGAGCTCCGATTCGAGGAGGCCGCCCTGCTCCGCGACGAGATCGCGGAGCTCCGGGCACTCATGGTCCGCGACCCGGTCGACGGGAGCGGCATCGTGCCGGGGGCGATGGCCGACGAGTCCGACCTCGAGGTCGCGCCCGGCTGAACCCGCCCGCCGGGCGTCCATCCCCGCGCCGGTAGTCTCACTGGGTCATGGCCGATCGACTGGTGGTGCGGGGCGCGCGCGAGCACAACCTGCAAGACGTCTCCCTCGACCTGCCCCGCGACCGGCTCATCGTCTTCACCGGCCTCTCGGGGTCCGGCAAGTCGTCGCTCGCCTTCGACACCATCTACGCGGAGGGCCAGCGACGGTACGTGGAGTCCCTCTCCGCCTACGCCCGCCAGTTCCTCGGCCAGATGGACAAGCCGGACGTCGACTTCATCGAGGGGCTCTCACCGGCGATCTCGATCGACCAGAAGTCGGCCTCCCACAACCCGCGCTCCACCGTCGGCACGGTCACCGAGGTCTACGACTACCTGCGCCTCCTCTACGCCCGGATCGGCAAGCCCCACTGCCCGCGGTGCGGACGTGCCGTGGCCCGCCAGAGCCCCCAGCAGATCGTCGACCGCATCCTCGCCATGGCGGAGGGGACCCGGTTCATGGTGCTCGCCCCCGTGGTGCGCGGGCGCAAGGGCGAGTACGGTGCGCTCCTCGACGACCTGGCCAAGCAGGGCTTCGCCCGGGTCCGGGTCGACGGCACGACGATCGAGCTGGCCGACCGCGCGGAGCTCGACCTGGCCCGCTACGAGCAGCACACCATCGAGGTGGTCGTCGACCGCCTGGTCCGCCGGGACGACATCCAGCGCCGGTTGACCGAGTCCCTCGAGACCGCGCTCGCGCTCGCAGAAGGAGTGGCAGAGATCGTGGTGGTCGACGCCGAGGGCCACGAGGAGGAGGGCATCACCTTCAGCCAGCACCTCGCCTGCACGGAGTGCGGGATCAGCTTCGAGGACCCCTCGCCGCGCAATTTCTCGTTCAACTCGCCGTACGGCGCATGCCCGGCCTGCACAGGCCTCGGGACCAAGTTCGAGGTCGACCCGGACCTGGTGGTCCCCGACCCGACCAGGTCCGTCGCGGACGGCGCACTCGCTCCCTGGTCGGGGGCGCGCAGCGAGTACTTCTCGCGCATGCTCGACGCGGTGGCCGAGCTCGGAGGCTTCTCGGTCGACGATCCGTGGGAGAAGCTGCGCAAGGCCGACCGCAAGCTCCTCCTCTACGGCGCCGGGACGAAGCAGGTGCACCTCCGCTACCGCAACCGCTACGGCCGGCAGCGGTCGTTCCACGCCCACTACGAGGGCATCGTCCCGTGGCTCCAGCGGCGTCACAGCGAGGCGGAGTCCGACTTCTTGCGCGACAACCTCGAGCAGTACCTGCGCGAGGTGCCCTGCCCGGAGTGCGGCGGCGCACGGCTCCGCCCGGAGTCGCTCGCGGTGACCATCGGCGGTCACTCGATCTTCGAGCTCTGCTCACTCTCGATCGGCCACGCGGTCGACGTGGTCGGCACGCTCGACCTCTCCGAGCGCGACCACCTGATCGGCGACCGGGTCTTTCGCGAGGTGCGCGAGCGCATGCAGTTCCTCCTCGACGTCGGGCTCGACTATCTGACCCTCGCGCGCTCGGCGACCACGCTTTCGGGCGGCGAGGCGCAGCGGATCCGGCTGGCCAGCCAGATCGGGAGCGGTCTCGTCGGCGTGCTCTACGTCCTCGACGAGCCGTCCATCGGCCTCCACCAGCGCGACAACCAGCGGCTGATCGGCACGCTGCGGCGCCTGCGCGATCTCGGCAACACGGTCATCGTGGTCGAGCACGACGAGGAGACCATCCGCACCGCCGACCACGTCGTCGACGTCGGGCCCGGCGCGGGGGAGCACGGCGGGCGCATCGTCCACTCCGGCCCGGTCACCGGGCGCGGAGGGCTCGTGTCCAACAAGGCCTCCCTCACCGGGCAGTACCTCTCGGGCTCGCGCTCCATTCCGGTGCCCGCGCTGCGTCGCCCGGGCAACGGCGAGTCGTTGACGGTCGTCAAGGCCCGGGAGCACAACCTGCGCGACCTCACCGTCGGGTTCCCGTTGGGCCGGCTGATCGCGGTGACCGGCGTCTCGGGATCGGGGAAGTCGACCCTGGTCAACGACATCTTGCTGCGCTCGCTCGCCAAGCAGGTCCAGCGCTCGAAGACCCTGCCCGGGGCGCACGACACGATCAGTGGGGTGTCCTCGATCGACAAGGTGGTCGACGTCGACCAGGCACCGATCGGTCGTACGCCGCGGTCGAACCCCGCGACCTACACCGGGGTGTTCGACCATATCCGCAAGCTGTTCAGCCAGACCTCCGAGGCGAAGGTGCGTGGCTACCAGCCGGGACGGTTCTCCTTCAACGTGAAAGGCGGCCGCTGCGAGTCCTGTTCGGGAGACGGCACGCTCCGCATCGAGATGCACTTCCTTCCGGACATCTACGTCCCCTGCGAGGTCTGCCAGGGCGCCCGGTACAACCGCGACACGCTCGAGGTCACCTTCCGGGGCAAGCACATCGCCGAGGTGCTCGACCTCTCGTGCGAAGAGGCGCTCGCCTTCTTCGCCGCCCAGCCGCCCATCGCCCGCCACCTCCAGACGCTGGTCGACGTCGGGCTCGGCTACATCCGCCTGGGTCAACCGGCGCCGACTCTCTCCGGCGGCGAGGCCCAGCGGGTCAAGCTCGCCTCCGAGCTCAGCCGGCGATCGACCGGCCGCACCCTCTACATCCTGGACGAGCCCACGACCGGGCTCCACTTCGACGACGTCCGCAAGCTGCTGGACGTGCTCAACCGGCTCGTCGACCAGGGCAACACGGTCATCGTGATCGAGCACAACCTCGACGTCATCAAGAGTGCGGATTGGATCGTCGACCTGGGTCCCGAGGGGGGCGACGGCGGTGGCACCGTCGTCGCTGAGGGCACTCCCGAGGAGGTGGCCGCGGCGACGCAGAGCTACACGGGGCAGGTGCTCGCGCCGGTGCTCGGGGTCGTCCCGGCGCCGAGCAGGGCCGGGGCCGGGGCGGGGGCCGGCGCGGGCGGCCGGAACGGTCGGGCACGCGCCGTGCGGGCCCCGAGTTCGAGCGGCGCGAACGGATCAGCGCGCGGGACCGCGAAGCGGAGGTCGGCGGTCACCTGAGCTGCAGCCCGTCCAGCGGCCGCGAGCTCAGATGAGCCTCCCGTCGACTGCCGTCAGGTGACCGTGATCGAGAGGTGCGACTTGGAGCCCTTCAGGCCGAGTTTGAACACGCGGGTGCCGGTCCCCCAGAAGCACAGGCCCGTTCCGGTATGGGCTGGGAGGGTGAAGGAGGGATTCGGTGCGGGGGCGGTCACCGTCTGGGAGACGGCGGTCTTGTTGATGATGGTCACCTTCTCCTTGGCCACCGTGCACACATTTCCCTTGGGCGGCTTGGAGGCCGACCAGGTTGCGCTCAGCTTCGAGGGCTTGAACTTGACGTTGGGCGCCTTCCCCTGGATGTTCGAGTTCGGAAGTGCGACGGGCAGTGCAGCCGCTGACGGGGTGGCCACGGCCACGCTCACCGAGGCGCTGTCGGCGCCGGCAGGGGCGGGGGCGGTCAGGGCGAGAGTGCCGAATGTGGCCGGCACGGCAAGGGCCGCAGCCGTCAAAAAGCGAACAGGTAGAGCACGCATCGAGGGTTCCTCCTCACGGGCACGCACACTGGAGCGCGCGCCAACAGTCGCCAAGAAGCCATTTGTAACACGACGGCTGCCAACTTCCCATTCTCATCATTGAGGAGGTCGGGACCGCTCTTCGTGAGGCGCACGGCTCACTCGAGGGGCAACAACAGGTCGGAGGCTCCGTCGGCGGCCGGAAATCGCGCGTCATGCAGCATTTTGCTACCGAATTCGACGAGCCCGGTCGGATCGGAAGCGGACGGCCGGACGCGGACGAGGTTGTCGACCACGTACACGACCCGCTCGACCGAACCGTCGGCGTCGATCCCGACCCGCCACGTCGCCTGCCCGTGGAACGGTCCGAGACGTGCACGCTCGGCCCGCCAGCGCCGACGGACGTCCCCGAGCGCACCGGCAACTCGCTCGAGATCGAGCGCACCCTGTACCGCCGGCTCCGGGTCGCGGAACCAACCGTGCAGGGCGACACGGGCCTGCAGCGGGTCGCGGGTCCCCTCGATCGTCGCGACCCCGTGGGGAAGTCGGGAGTCGAAGACGCAGAGCTGGTCGAACGTGGCCGGGATGCGATCCAAGAGGTGGCGGGTCTCCTGCGAGGCGGCCGGATCGAAATTCGCCCAGTAGTCGAGGAGGTGCTCGCCTCCGAGCAGCGTCTCGCCGCCGGTGAAGCGACGGTCCTCCCACGGAGTCAATGAGTAGACGTAGGACCACATGCCCTGGACCACGTCGGAGTGGAGCTCCTGACGACAGCCTTCGATGTAGTAGCTGAGCCAGGGGACGGTGACCCGCCCGCAGCCGAGCGCAGAGCTGCCCCAGTCGCGGAGCGCGGTGGTGAACTCTGCCAGGAGCGACGGGGGGATGACGTTGATCGCCGGAGTCCGGATGTACGTGTACTGGCCCGGAACGTGCCAGTAGTCCCAGAGGAAGCGCTTGTCGGTGCTCGAGCGACTCGGGCCGACACATGCCTCGTAGTTGGCCCGCAGATCGGCTGCCCGCTCGAAGAACGACGGCACCGTGGTCATCCTCATGTTCGGATCATGGCAGACGTGCCCGTGGTCGTCGGCCGTCCGTCGCCGGGGTCACAGGTCCGCAGCAGGGAGCGGAGGTCCCGGTTGCGAAGCGCGGTCACGACCCGGGCGGACGCGGACACCGCCAATGCGATCTCGTCGTCGTCGAGTGGCACAGGAGCGAAGAGCGACCGATCGAGTAGTCCCGCGACGGTGACCGCGTCCGCCGCCACCGACCTGGCCACGTCGATGGACGGCGACGGACGGCGTTCGGTCGTGCGCGCATCGGCGAGATCGATCGACGCGGCAATCCCTGCGATCCAGGTGGAGGGCGATCGTCCGCGTGGGCGGTGCAGACCGGAGGCGTCGAGGGCGCGCTCGATCCGTGACCAGGCGTGCGCGACCGGGTCGAGCGCCTCTTCGCGTCGCCGCGTCATGACCGCGCGGCGCCGACGGCCGACCAGGAGCGCGAAGACCGCGAGTGCGAGCACGATCGCGGCGAGGAGCTCCCAGCCGATCGAGCCGTCTGCTCCGCCCCCCGTCGGAGGCACTGACGGGGTGGTCGATGTCGGGATGGTGATGACGGGCAGGGTCGTCGGGGCCGGCGGTGGTGTGGTCGGGGGTGTGGTCGGGAAGGTCGGCACCGTGGTCGGGGTAGTGACCGAAGTCGGTGCCGGCACGCCGGTCGGGCCCACGATCGATGCAGGGGTGATCTCGCCCGCAGGACGCGCGGGGGTCGGCTCGAAGGAGACCCAGCCGGCCGACCTGCCGAGGTAGACCTCGGGCCACGCGTGGGCGTCGACGCCCCGGACGACTGTCGTGCCGTCCGCGCTACGCGTCCCGGTGGTGAAGCCGACCACGATCCGTGTCGGGAGTCCCACCTCTCGGGCGAGGACCGCGAATGCGCCCGCGAACTGCTCGCAGGTGCCGGTGCGGGTGACATCGAGGAAGCGCACCAGCGGGTCCCCGCCGGCGGGGGTCGGCGGCGGGCGCAGCGCGTAGTGGAAGGTGCCCGAGCGGAACCAGTTCTCAAGGAGGAGCGCCGACGTGGTGGGGTCCGATGCGTCCGCGGTGATGGCGAGGGCCAGCGCGTGCAGCGCCGGTGGAAGCGGTGGGAGCGCCAGGAACTCGCCGGAATCGGCGGGCGGTCCGCCGGTGGCTCCGGGGGACGTGGTGATCGGCGCCGGTGCGATGGCGGTCGCGGCGTACTGGACAGGAGGGGCGGGCGCGGAGGTGGCCAGCGCTCCGCCCTCGACGCGGGCCACACCGAAGGGCGCCGTCACCGCGAGGGTGTCTGGCGGCAGCGGGAGGAGCGGGCCGGCCAGCGACGCGAGGCGGACCGAGACCCGGTAGGTCCCCGATCGGGTGGTCGGCAATGTCGGGGGAACCGACACCGGGGTCGCGCCGCCGTCGAGGGTCGAGCGCATCGCGTGCGACGGTACCCAGGCACTGCCGTCGAAGGTCGAGAGGGTGGCGAGCTCCCAGTAGGTGGGCACCGTCGTGCGGGCGGTGAAGAGCACGCTCGCGGGTTGGGTTCGCTCGACGGCGGAGACGCTGGAGAGGAGCTGGAGGGCCGAAGTCGGCGCTGCCGACGCACCGGAGGAGTTCGACGTCGCGGTGGCGGCTTCTGCGGACGCTCCGGTCACGATGGCCGCAAGGATCGCGAGCGTGCCGAGCAGCGGCCCGCTCGACGGGAGGGGACGCCGAAACCAGCGTGGGCCGGTGCCGTGCCGACCAGACGGGGTCCTGACTGTTCGTTGACCGGGCAGTGCGATGACGCAACTGGCGATCAGGAAGAAGGCGACCGCCAACCACGTGGCCACCGCGAGCGAGCCCACGACCGAGGCCCAGAGGACGAGGAGGAAGGGCGGCGCGAGCGCCAGCAGCCGGTGGTCGGCTTCGCGGGTGCCGCGCGGGTCCCGCACGCTGAAGAGGAGCTGGGCCGCGAGTGCCGCGAGACCGGCGGTCAGCGATCCGATCACCACCAGCCCGGTGACCGCCGGATAGGGAACCCCGCCGGTGACCGCGGCTCTGACCGTGACGGCACCGTGCCGGAGGACCCGCACTGTGTCAGCGGTCGGCACACCGAGCACGGTGGTGCCCGGAACGGTCGCGTCGATCGCGGCGAAAAGGGTGGCGACTGCGCCGATCGCGGCGACAGCCGCGGCCGAGCGTCGGGTGGCAGAGAGGAGGACGATCGCGAGCGCACCGGTCACGACGGTGGTGACGAACACCGGTGCCACTGCGCGGCCTGCCGGCAGCCCACCGACGACGGTGCAGACTCCCGCGGCACCGACGAGTGACGCCGCCGCGATCGCGCACCGCAGCAGCGGGGCCGGACGGGAGGGGTCCACCGTGGTCACACCACCACCACGGCTCCGAGGGCGGCGACCCCGTGCGGCAGCGAGGACAGCGCGGTCGTGGTGGTCACCACCATGCACGGACCAGGCGGCGCGGTATCACCCCACCGAGGGATCGGAGCGGGTTGGGCGTCACCGGACAGCGGTCGGTGCGGTGTCAGCGTCGCGAGCAGCGGGAAGACACCGGCAATCCCTTCGTCGGTCGGGGCGACGACGGCCCGACCACCGGAGAGGGTCCGGAGCTCGACCGTCCGCCCGGTGGAGCAGGCGTCGAGGATGATCCCGTGGGTGACGCCGAGCGCGTCGTCGAACGCACCCCGGCGGTGCCTCCCCGCGCGATCATCGAGGAGGATGCGCACGACCTCGTCACGGTCCGGTGCGAACTCACGGACCAGGATCGGGCCCGATCCGGCAAACGACGGCCAGTGCGTCTGGTGGAGGCGGTCGCCGCGGCGGTAGGGGCGGAGTCCGGCGAGCTCGCCGGGGTCGTGGGCTGCGGGCGCCCGAACGGTCCGCGCCGAGACGGCCTGGTCGCCGCCCCCGGTGTCCGCGGTCGCCGGTTCGGAGGCCCAACCGGGCGCCGGAGGCGGGTACACGACGATGATCAACGGCGTCAGTGATGGTCCCGCCACCCCGAACAGGACGAACGGGTCGTGTGTCCAGAGCCGGAGCCGAGGCAGCCCGAAGATGCCGCGGGACCCGGTCGGCACCGGTCGGAGCGTGCTGCCCGCCGTGTGCGGGGCGAGCCCCGCAACCCCGACGAGCGCGGTGCGCGACGGTGCCAGGCGGCCCGACTCCCGGGGAGTCGCCCACGACGTCTCGTCCGCGGTGACACCACCGGTCTCGGGTGCCCGCAGCTCGGACACCCGCACCCAGCGACGGTCGGGCGACTCGAGGCCGAATGGCGGCGCGCCGTCGTCGGTAGCCGCCGCGACGACCGACAGCCGGCAGTCGGAGCCGAGGGTGACCATCGCGGGCGCGGCCCGGAGGTAGACGGTGACGCCGGACGCGACGCGGACGGCGCGCCTGACGGCGATCAGCGGTGCGGCGAGCAGCGGGACGGCGAGCCCGGCGAGCAGCGGCAGAAGGGTGATCCGATGGAAGAGCACGGCGGCCGCTCCGAGCACGAGCCAGACCATCCCGAGGCCCAGTCCACGAGCGGTCGGGCGTCCTGTTGCGATCGCCGCCGCCGACGTCGGCCGTTCAGTCTTCTCCGATCGTCTCGTCCCCGGGTCACGCGGGTCGATCATCGGTGTCAGCCGACGGGACCGGCCACCGGCACCGGCGTGCTGTCGAGCAGTTCGTGCACGATCACTTCCGCATCGGCCCCGGTCAGCGCAGATCGAGGATCGAGGATCAGACGGTGGGCGAGCACCGGCACGGCGACCGACCGGACGTCGTCGGGGACCACGAAGTCCCGGCCGTCGGCCACCGCCATCGCCCGGCTCATCCGCATCACCGCACGTGCCGCCCGCGGCGATGCGCCGACCTGGACGGAAGGATGCGCACGGGACGCGGCCACGAGGTCGAGGATGTAGGCCCGAGCGGCAGGGGAGACGTGCGCCCCGTCGACCTCGGCGGCCAGCCGGCGGAGCTCGTCGGAAGTGATGACCGGCGCGAGCGTCACCACCGCCTCCGCGGGGTCACCACCGGCGAGCAGGGCATCCTCAGAGGGGCGGTCGGGGTAGCCCATGGACAGCCGGACGAGGAAGCGGTCGCGCTGCCCGTGGGGGAGCGGTGAGGTGCCGGCGAAGTCGTGCGGATTCTGGGTCGCGACCACCAGGAAGGGAGCGGGCAGCCGCTCGGCGTGCCCGTCGACCGACACCTGCCGTTCCTCCATCGACTCGAGCAGTGCCGACTGGGTGCGCGCGGAGGCCCGGTTGAGCTCGTCGGCCATCAGCACGTTGGTGAAGATCGGGCCCTTCCGGAAGATCGGCTCGCCCCGGGTGGTGTCGTAGACCATCGCTCCGGTGATGTCGGCCGGCAGCAGGTCCGCAGTGCACTGCACGCGCCGGAACTCGAGCCCGAACGACCGTGCGAGCGCCTTGGCGAAGGTGGTCTTGCCCAGCCCGGGGAGGTCCTCCACCAGGAGGTGACCGCCGGCGGCGAAGCAGCCCACCGCGAGGCCGACCAGGTCGTCGCTCGCGAAGAGCACGGAGCGGACGTTGTCGACGGCAGCCGCGAAGAGTGCCTCGGGAGACCGCTCGCGGGGCGAAGAGACGGCGCTCAGACCACCATCGGAAGCCGCGGGAACCGGTGCCGGCCGGGCCGGGCCACCCGGAGATCCGCCGTCGAGTCGTCCGACCATGGGGGAAGCCTAAGCGGCGCTCCCCCCGGATTGGGAACGAAGTGCGCACCGGCACCCGCCGGCGGCGCGAGACTGATCGGGACGGCAGGCGGCCGATCTGTCCCGGCGCGGAGGCCGGGCCGGGCGCCGAGCCGGGAGGACCGCAGGGATGGCCCGTTCGACGTTCAGATCGGTGAGCTACGACCTCGAGTCGGTCATGGAGGTCGCCCGGCAGCTGTCGAGCCGGCCGGGAGGCACCAGCTCGACGGAGCTCGCCTCCGCACTCGGCTACAGCGGGGCGCGCAACGGCGCCTTCCTGACCCGGCTGGCCAACGCACGACTCTTCGGGCTGGTCACCGGTGCGTCGGGCGGTCTGACCCTCACCGATCGAGGGCGCCGTGCCGTCAGCCTCGCACCGACCGACTCGGGACCGGCACGCCGTGAGGCGCTGCT
The DNA here is from genome assembly GCA_963769765.1 of uncultured Acidimicrobiaceae bacterium. GTDB lineage: Bacteria > Actinomycetota > Acidimicrobiia > Acidimicrobiales > RAAP-2 > Bog-756. The sequence continues at coordinate 159,223 of CAVYNA010000004.1, forward strand.
CGCGGTCCCGCTGTTCCGGGCGCTCGTCGAGCGGTACGCGGGATCGGAGGTCCCGTCACGCGATCGACTCGAATCAGAGCTCCGAGTCGACTTCGGGGAATCACCGGCGAAGGCGCGGGTGACCGCGACCAAGTTCCTCGACTCGGTGAGACAAGCCGGTGCTCTCCAACCAACTCCCTCCACTTTGACAGCTATGAGCTGGAAGATCTTGGAGATTACTGATTTTACGGCAGGTACTGGACTCGATATTTCGCGGGGCGTAGGCTCGGTCCACGAGCAGCGCAGCCTGACCCGGGCGTCACGGCGGCGGGTGCGGACCCACCGCACCCCGTGGTACGGGAGAGAGGTGGGTGTGTCGATGGACCCGAGTGCCGAGGGCGACCGGCCCGCCACCAAGGACGAGCCCGAGGGGCTGTGGCTGGCGGATGAGGCCGGCGAGCGTGACCGCCATGGCGCACTGAGGCGTCGAGGCGGGGTCGCCGTGGCCGCCGTGGTCTGCCTGGCCGTGGTGGCCGTCCCGGTGTCGTTGGCCCTCACCGCGTCAGGCTCGCCTCCCCAGGCGTCGGGTCGGACGGCCGGCCTGGCACGCCTGAGCGGAGGGCCGGCCGTGTCCACCGTGCTGAACGCGCTCAGTGCGACCACCGACTCCGGCAACTTCCAGTTCACCTACTCGTTGACCGGGACGCCTGCCACCACCACCCCGCCGCCGACCACGACGACAACGGTGCCGGCGGCGTGCCCGATGGCCGCCGGGCAGACCGGGGCGGCCGTCAGCGGCGGTGGGTCGTTGTCGGTGGGCGCCGCCTCTGGCACCTCGAGCTTCAAGGCAACCGGAAGCGCATCCGCGAGTCACGTGTCCAGCGGGAGCGTGCAGCTCGTGCCAGCCACGTCCCCGGCCGGCGTCCCCTTACCGAACGCGGTCAGCCCCGGAGGGGTGTCGGTTCCGCCCGCGGTGTGCTGCGCAGGCCCCATCGTGCAGGGGCCGGTATCACCGGCGAGGTCGCCCGCGGTCCCGCCGGCCACGGTGAGCCCCGGTGTGATCATGAAGTCGGCCCCGACCGGCAGAACGAATTCCGGTAGTGCAGTCAAGGTTGCAGCAGGCAATCGGGTGACGGCGTCCCGGACATCCTTGAGCGCCGTCGGGTGCATGGCGATCTCACCCGGCACGCCGACGGAGACTCCGGTGTCCGGAAACGGCACCATCGACGTGAACCCGCTCGCCATGGTCGCGACGGCCGCGGTCGGCTCCACCACCGGGAGCGGCTCCACGAGCGGACTCAACGTGGTGGTCCGGCTCGACAGCTCGACCCTCTGGGAGCAGCTGAACGGCGGGAGCGCGGGACTCTCGGGTGGCCCGGCCAGCTCCGGACAGTCGATCTCCGGCTTCTCGGGTCTGGTCCTTGGGACGCTCGGCAACCGCAACGGCGCCGTGGCCATGCTCGGCATGGCCAGTCCCACCGGCTACCTCGACCTCGACCAGCAGCAGGTCAGCAACGCCGACAAGGTCGGGACGGGCGCCGTTGGGGGAGTGCCGGTCACCATCTACCAAGTCCAGGTGAGCCCGGCCCAGGAGGCCCAGGTTCCGGGCGCCTCGGCCGAGGAAACCACCACCATCACCGACGCGCTGACGACCCTCAAAGCGGAAGGGTACACCGGAACGACGGTGGAACTGTCGATCGACGGCGAGGGCTACATTCGCCAGGCCGTGTCCACGGCGAAGTTCACCGACGGCGGGACGTCCGTCCTTTCGGTGACGCTGTCCGACTTCGGCTGCGCGGGGACGGTGCTGATGCCCGGCCAGCAAGGTTCGGGCGTGCCGCCGACGCCCTGCACGTCGCCGGTCCCGACTACGTCCACGACGCCGACCACCGGGGCCCAGTCGCCGGTCCCGACCACCTCGACCTCGACCACTTCGACCTCCACGACCGTGGCGGCACCGCCAACGACAGCGGGGGGCAAGCTCACCCCGACCACGATCGTGGTGCCGCCGAACCAGACCCTGTCGCCCTCGACGACCACATCCACCTCGGCAGGAGGCTGATCGCCCGCCGCGCGCCCGGCCCCTGACCGCTCCTCAGATCGTCTGCAGCATCCGTTCGAGGGCGACCCGCGCCCAGCGCGCGGTCTCCTCGTCGACCGTGATGCGGTTGCGGACCTCGCCCGCCACCAGGCCGTCCAGCACCCACGCGAGGTGGGCCGGGTCGATCCGGAACATGGTCGAGCACGGACAGACCAGCGGGTCGAGCGAGACGACCGTCTTGTCCGGTGACTCGTGGTCGAGGCGGTTCACCAGGTGGATCTCGGTGCCGATCCCGAGCACCGACCCGGGCGGCGCCTCGTCCACGGCGCGGATGATGAAGTCGGTGGAACCGACCTGGTCGGCAAGCACAGCGACCTCGTGGGCGCACTCGGGGTGCACGACGACGATGCCGTCGGGGTACTCGTCCCGGAAGGCGGCCACGTGCTCGGGCCGGAACCGCTGGTGGACGGAGCAGTGCCCCTTCCAGAGGAGAAGCGTCGCCGACTTGAGGGTCGCGTCATCGAGCCCTCCGCGGGCACGGACGGGATCCCACACCGCCATCGCGCCGGCCTGGTAGCCGAGCTCGAATCCGGTGTTGCGGCCGAGGTGCTGGTCGGGGAAGAAGAGCACCTGGTCGCCACGGGGCCGGCCGACGCCGTCGTCGCCGAGCGCCCACATGAGCACGGCACGTGCGTTCGAGGACGTGCAGACGGCGCCGCCATGCCGACCGACGAACGCCTTCAGCGCGGCCGAGGAATTCATGTAGGTGATCGGCACGATGCGGTCGACGTCGGTGACTTGGGCGAGGACCTCCCATGCCTCCTCGACGGCGTCGATGTCGGCCATGTCGGCCATCGAGCATCCCGCGTTGAGATCCGGGAGGACGACCTGTTGGTGCGGCCCCGTGAGGATGTCGGCCGACTCGGCCATGAAGTGGACGCCGCAGAACACGACGAACTCGGCGGCGGTCTGCTCGGCAGCGATGCGCGAGAGTCCGAAGGAGTCACCTCGGGCATCGGCCCAGGCCATCACCTCGTCCCGTTGATAGTGGTGCCCGAGGATGATCACCCTCGGGCCGAGCGCCGCCTTCGCCGCGGCGATCCACTCGGTGAGCGTCTCGGGGCTGGCGGTCGTGTAGCGGTCGGGGAGTGCCGTCTGGAGCCGGAGCATGGTGGGTATGACCCCCTTGGGGAGGCGCTCCGGTCTCGGCCGGCGGGGACAGCCTGGTCGCCCATCCGCGGGGTTGTCGGCCCCGGAGCGGTAGATGTTCGCCGGATACCAGGCCGGCGTTGTGCCCAGTGTAGGGCGGCGGCACCTGCGACGCACTGGATCCGGGGTCACCGACCGTCGACACGGTGGCCACCGAACCGCTGCGGAGGTGGCGAGGAGCGAGACGGGACCTCGGGGTGCTCTTCTCGAGCACGTGATGTATGCCGATGTATAGCGATGTATGTGCCTCAGAAGATGTAGGTCCCAGGACGGAACAGGCTTCAACAGGGACTCGGGACGGACTCGCGAGGACGGGCACGGCGGTGAGAGGACCTGGCAGTACCGCCGGGCACCTCAGCCGGCGTCGATGCCGGCCTCGTACGGTGAGCTCAGGCGTCTCCGACCGGTGATGACGCGGTCGCCCGAAGGCCGTCGACGATCATGCCGAGCAGGCGCCGGCTCTGGCCCTCTGTCAGGGTCGAGTTGGTGCACATCGGACCCACGAGCTGGAGCACGTCGTCGCCGTCGAGGTCCGTCCGGATGGCGCCCGCCTGTTGCGCCCCGCTGATCACCAGCCCCATCGCGTACTCGATCCGGTCCCGCATCCGCACCTTGAGGTCGGGGCTCTTCTCGAATGCCTCATGGAGCTCGTTGAGGAAGGTCCGCTTTCCCTGCGCGTACCGTACGAATGCCTCGAGGAAGGCGACGACGGCCGGATAGGGCTCGAGCTCGGCGACCACCCGTTCCGCGGTCTGCACGAGCCCTTCGACGTCGTTCCGGTACACCGCCTCGACCACCTCGAGCCGAGTCGGGAAGTGCCGGTAGAGCGTCCCGACCCCGACCCCGGCCTCCTTCGCGATCGCCTCCATCGAGGCGCTCCCGCCGTCCCGGGCGAAGACCACCCGGGCCGCCACGACGAGCCGGTCGTAGTTGCGTCGTGCATCGGCCCGCATCGGCCGGGTCTCGACTTCATCGACGCTGTTCTTCTGGCTGGTCGCAGACATCCTTCTCTCCGGCGGTCACTGGCGCTTGCTATCCGGAGGCACCCTCCGTATACTAAGTGGAGGAAGCTTCCGCTTCAAGGATACCAGCGGAAAGGTCGTCGTCAATGCCCTCCATTCTCACCAGTCAGGCGCCTCCGCCCGACACCCAGCCGGTCCCCGACACGCCGTCGGGACGAAGCCGGAGCCGGAGCCGTGTGCGGCGCTCCACCGTCTTCTTGTTCGTCATCCTCGTCGCGCAGCTCATGGTCGTCTTGGACACCACGATCGTGAACGTCGCCCTGCCCCACGTGCAGCGGGGGCTCGGCATGTCCAGCGGGGCCCTCTCCTGGGTCCTCAACGCCTACATCCTCACGTTCGGTGGGCTCCTCCTCCTCGGTGCCCGGTCGGGCGACCTCTTGGGGCGGAGGCGCACCTTCCTCTTCGGCATCGCCCTCTTCACGTGCAGCTCGCTCGTCGGGGGCCTCGCGGTCTCCGGATGGATGCTGCTAGCCGCCAGGGCGGCTCAGGGCGCGGGCGCGGCGTTCGCCGCGCCGTCCGCCCTCTCCCTGCTCACCACGAGGTTCGCCGAGGGTCCCGAACGCCTCCGTGCGATCGGGCTGTACACGACGGTCTCCGCGGCGGGGGGCGCAACCGGGCTGGTCGCAGGGGGCCTCCTCACCGAGCTGGTCTCGTGGCGCTGGGTGATGTTTGTGAACGTCCCGATCGGCCTCGCGGTCTGGATCGTCGGACGCACGGTTCTCACGGAGACCGTTCGCCGCCACGGCCGGTTCGATCTGGCCGGGGCCCTCACGTCGACGCTCGGGATGACCGCCGTCGTGTTCGGGCTCGTCGAGGCGGGAGGCAGCGGGTGGACGTCGCCCTCGACCATCGTCCCGCTCGTCGTCGGGACCGGGATGCTCGCGGTCTTCGTCCACAACGAGAGACGGGTGCAGGAGCCGATCCTGCCCCTCCGACTCCTCGCCCAGTCGACGAGGAACGCCGCGAACGCGGCTCGTGCGCTCCTCTATGCGGGGATGTACGGGCTGTTCTTCTTCCTCGTGCAGTTCTTGCAGGATGTCCAGGGCTACTCCCCACTGCGAGCTGGACTCGCGTTCTTGCCGATGCCCGTTTCGGTGTTCCTGTCGTCACAGCTCACCAGTCGCGTGCTCGTCCGGCTCTTTCCACAGCGGACGGTGATGATCACGGGCGCGGCGCTGGCCACGCTCAGCCTTGTCCTCGCGACCCAGGTGCGTGCAGGCACGTCCTACGCGCAGATCGTCGTCTCCCTTGTTCTCTTGGGGATGGGCTCGGGAATCTCGTTCGTGAGCCTCACCTCGGCGTCGCTCGCGGGGGTCGAGCCCGGAGACGCGGGCGCCGCGTCAGGTCTGATCAACGTGAGCCAGCAGTTGGGTGCCGCACTGGGACTCGCCGTGCTCGTTTCCGCCTTCGGCGATCTCACGCGGCATGCCCAGCTCGGCGGGCAGGTCGCCGCCGCTGCGGTGCGCCGCGTCGACGGGGTGCTCGTCCACGGGCTCGACGCAGTGCTCGCCATCGGTGCGCTCTTCACCGTCACCGCGCTGGTGCTGGTGGCCGCAGGTGTCCGTTCGCTCCCCACGGATGAGGCACCCGACCCCGACGCCGAGCTCGTCGATCAGCCTGCCTGACAAGGCACACGGCGGGTCCGCAGCAGTCGGGCGCGGACGTGGGAGGACCCGTGTCCTCCGGGTGACCTGCGCGACCGATTGAACAGACGGAGAGGACCGGTCGTACCAACCGGGAAGAGGGCGCGTCGACAACCACGACGACCACACAGGAAGAGGCGAACACGATGCACGAGGGAGTCCGATTCCGCAGTGTCGGAGGCAACCACGACCAGGTCGTCCATCGGGTGAGGAGGCCAGCGGCAGCACTGCTCGCGTGCCTCAGCGGATTCGTCCTCGTGGTGGCGACGGGGTCGTCGGCACGGGCCGTGACGCCACCGCCGAACAAGTTCGCACAGGTCGATCTCGTCGCGAGCGACGCGACGTTCGGTGCCAAGCTCGTCGATCCGAACCTCACCAATGCCTGGGGACTGGCGGCGCTGCCGGGGCAGCCCTTGTGGGTCTCGGACAACAACTCCGGAAACGCCAGCGTCTACAGCGGAGGCGTGAAGGGCGGCACCGTCACACTCGATCTGACGGTGCCGGTACCGGGGGGCAATCCCACAGGACAGGTCGCCAACCCGACGGCGAGACTGCCGCACGCGAAACAGGCATTCCTCGTGGGCGCAAACGCGGCGGACTTCATCGTCTCGACCGACTCGATCGGATCGACCCAGTCGCCCGGCGAGATCGCCGCGTGGAACGGCGGGCCGTCCTTCACCGTGACGGACGGTCCCACCGGCGGGACCGGGGGCACGACTCCCGCGGGAGCCGTCTTCAAGGGGCTCGCCCTCTCCACGGCACCGACGGCCGGCCCGGAGCTCTTCGCCGCCGACGTGGCCAACGCGACCGTGGACATCTTCAGCCGTGCGTTCACACCGGTCAGCGCTCCCGCCGAGTTCAAGGATCCGAAGATCCCTGCCGGCTATGCGCCCTTCGGCATCCAAGAGCTGAAGGGCGACGTCTATGTGTCCTACGGCAAGCAGAACGCGAAGAGGACGAACGTGGTGCCAGGCACCGGGTTCGGGTATGTCGACGTCTACAGCCCGAACGGCGTCCTGGTCCATCACCTGATCTCGGGAGGCCCCACGAGCCCGCTGGACGAGCCGTGGGGACTCGCGATCGGACCGAAGGGATTCGGACCGTTTGCGGGCAAGCTCCTGGTCGGCAACCTCGGTAACGGGTGGATCAACGCATTCGATCCGACGACCGGGACGTTCCTCGGTGCGCTGCAGACGAAGGGTGGTGCTCCGGTCGTCATCCACGGCCTGTGGGGCCTTCAGGCCGGCAGCTCCGCGTTCGGCGGAGCCGGAACGATCGTGTTCAGCGCCGGACCCTCGTCCTACGCGAAGGGAGTGCTCGGCACGCTGGCCCCGACCGCCTGACCGCCTGACCGCCTGACCGCCTGACCGACTGACCACATGAGCACCTGAGCGCACGACGGCATGGACGGGCGCCCGCGCACGGCACACTGGTGACGTGGTGACCCGCCCCCTCCCCGGGAGCATCCCCGACGCCCCGGGCTCGTACCAGTTCCTCGACCGTCACGGTCGGGTGCTCTATGTGGGCAAGGCGAAGTCGCTCCGGCAGCGGCTCAGCTCCTACTTCCAGGATCCCGCGGCACTCCCGTCGCGGACCGCGCAGATGGTCGACGAGGCCGATCACGTCGAGTGGATGGTCGTCGACTCGGAGGCCGAGGCGCTCCTGCTCGAGCACAACCTGATCAAGCGGTTCCAGCCTCGGTTCAACGTCCGGCTCAAGGACGACAAGAGCTACCCGTGGCTCGCGGTCACCGTCAACGACGAGTGGCCCAGGCCGGCGGTGGTGCGGGGTCGGAAACGGACCGGTGTCCGCTACTTCGGTCCATACGCGAACGTCGGAGCCATCCGGGGAACACTCGACCTGCTGTTGCACTCGTTTCCGGTCCGGACCTGTTCCGACACGAAGTTCCGCCGCCACGAGCGCCTGGGCCGACCGTGCCTCCTCTTCCACATCGAACGTTGCTCCGGGCCATGCGTGGGCGAAGTCGAGCACGCGGAGTACGACCAGATGGTGGCCGACCTGATCTCGTTCCTCAACGGGGACACCGGTCCACTCGAACGAGGACTCGAGACAGCGATGCGGGAGGCCTCCTCGGCCCTCGAGTTCGAGCGGGCCTCGGTGCTGCGGGACAAGCTCGACGCGGTGCGCTCGGCCGATGCGGTGCGCCAGATGGAGCTCGAGCGCCCAGAGGACCTCGACATCATCGGAGTGGTCGGTGACGAGCTCGAGGCGGCCGTCCAGGTCTTCCACGTCCGATCGGGCAAGGTGATCGGACGCCTCGCGCTCTTCGTGGACAAGGCCGACGACCTCTCGTCCGCCGAGCTCATCGAGCGGATCGTGGTCGACGTGTACGCCGATCCGGTGTCCGGGGTCCCGCGCCAGGTGCTGGTTCCCGAGCTGCCGAACGACACGGAGGCCGTCACCGCCTACCTGGCGGCACGGCGCGGTGGCCCGGTCGAGCTGCGGGTCCCGGTCCGCGGACCGAAGCGGGCGCTCCTCCAGACCGTCGAGCACAACGCCGGCGACGCGTTCGTCCGGCACCGCCTCCACCGCATGTCCGACCACAACACGCGCGCGAGGGCGCTCGAGGCGCTCCAGCGCGAGCTCGACCTCCCCGACGCACCGCTGCGGATCGAGTGCTTCGACATGAGCCACCTCCAAGGCACCGACTACGTGGGGTCGATGGTGGTGTTCGAGGACGGGCTCCCGAAGAAGGGCGACTACCGCCACTTCCGGGTCGCGACGGTCGGGGGCAACGACGACTATGCAGCGATGGAGGAGGTCCTGACCCGACGGTTCGAGGCCTTCTTGGCGGAGGAGCACGGCGGTGCCGGCACGACGAACGGCGTCGACGCGGCCGCCGAAGCCGCTGAAGCCGCTGGAGTGGATCGGAATGGTGCCGCGCCCGCCAGAGGGAGGCGGCGCTTCGCCTATCCACCGCAGCTGCTCCTGCTCGACGGCGGTCTGGGGCAGCTGAACGTCGGGGTCCGGGTGCTCGAGACGCTGGGGCTCACCGGGCGGGTGCCCATCGCGTCCCTGGCCAAGAGCTTCGAGGAGATCTACCGTCCCGGCAGCGCCGATCCGCTCAGGCTCTCCCGGCAGTCCGAGGCGCTCTACCTGCTCCAGCGGGTCCGCGACGAGGCGCACCGGTTCGCGATCTCCTACCACCGGACGCTCCGCGGCAAGCGGATGACGCTCGGCGCCCTCGACGGGGTCAAGGGCCTCGGGCCGAAACGACGGACGCGGCTTGTCGACCAGTTCGGTGGGCTGGTCGGCCTCAAGAACACCTCGAAGGAGGAGCTGATGGGCGTATCGTGGCTGCCAACCGACGTCGGCGCGGCGGTGTACGAGCGATTGCACACCCCACCGTCACCCGTCGGTCCGGAAGGAACGTACGCGCGGGTGGTCCAGTGAGCGAGTATCTGGTGGTGACCGGCATGTCCGGGGCGGGCCGGTCGACTGCCGGGGCGACCCTCGAGGACCTGGGCTGGTTCGTCATCGACAACATGCCCTCCGCGCTCATCTCGAAGGTCTCCGAGCTGGTCCACGGGACGGGTTCGGAGATGGAGCGGGTGGCGTTCGTGGTCGGTCGCGCAGGCGGCGACGTGGACGACGTGCTTCCCGCGATCGACACGCTGCGGACCGGGCGGAACCGGGTCCGGGTCTTGTTCCTCGACGCCTCCGACGACGTCCTGATCAAGCGGTTCGAGGGCACCCGTCGTCGACATCCGCAGGCCGCCAGAGGGGTGGTCGACTCCATCGTCGACGAGCGTCGCCTCATCGCCGAGCTCCGCGACCGTGCCGATCTGGTGATCGACACGGGCGAGCTCAACGTGAACCAGCTCCGTGCCCGGCTGATCGAGGTCTTCGGCAGCGAAGAAACGACGGACACGATGCAGAACTCCATCGTCTCCTTCGGGTTCAAGTACGGCCTGCCGCTCGACGTCGACCTGGTGTTCGACTGCCGGTTCCTCCCGAACCCCTACTGGGACGAATCGCTGCGCAACTTGAGCGGCCTCGATCCAGAGGTGCGCACCTACGTGCTCGAGCACCCCGAGACCAAGGTGTTCCTCGACAAGCTCGACGATCTGCTCACGATGTTGATCCCCGCGTACCGCCGCGAGGGCAAGTCCTACCTCACCGTGGCGTTGGGGTGCACCGGCGGTCGCCACCGCTCCGTCGTCCTGGCCGAGGAGGTGGCCCGGCGGCTCGACGGCTACGGCTTCCCCACGTCCGTCTTCCACCGGGACGTCGACCGGTGACCGGTGCCGTGACGCCCGTGCGGCCCCGTGGCGACCCGAAAGTCGTCGCTGTCGGTGGCGGCCACGGACTCGCCACCACGCTTCGGGCCGTGCGGACCTATACCGACAACGTCACCGCCGTGGTGTCGGTCGCCGACGACGGCGGCTCGTCGGGTCGGCTCCGCGAACTGCTCGGGATCATCCCGCCGGGCGACCTCCGCAAGTGCCTCGTCGCGCTGGCCGAGCCGCGCTCCGCCCTGGCCTCGGCGTTCGCCTACCGCTTCTCGGAGGAGGAGCTCGCCGGGCACTCCCTCGGCAATCTCGTCCTGGCCGGGCTGATGGACGCGTCGGCCGATCCGGTGGAAGCCCTCGGAGAGGCCTGCCGTCTGCTCGGCGTGCAGGGGCAGGTGCTGCCCGCAACGACCGAGCCGGTGGTCCTCAAGGCGGAGGCCGACGGCGGACAGGTCGCAGGCCAGGTCGCCGTGATGGCGACCGATCACATCCGGCAGGTGTCACTGGTCCCCTCGGACCCGGAGGCGCCGCCCGCCGCACGTACTGCGCTGGCCGAGGCCGACCAGGTGGTCCTCGGACCCGGATCGCTGTTCACGAGCGTGCTGGCGGCCATCGCGGTGCCCGCGATCCGGGCCGGTATCAACGGGTCGTCGGCCACGACCGTCTACGTCTGCAACCTGCGGCCGCAGATCCCCGAAACCGAGGCGTTCGACGTCGGCCGGCACGTGCAGGCGCTCGTCGAGCACGGTGTCTCGGTGGACGTCGTGCTCTGCGATCCCACCGCCATGCCGCTCGGCACACCGGGCATTCCGGTGGTCCAGGCACCGCTCGCCAAGGGGAACGGCCTGGCCCACGATCCGGCGAAACTGGCGGTCGCGCTCGCCGATCTGCTCGGATGAACGGGTGGACCTTGCGGATCGCCTAGCGTTGACGCCGGTCTTGTCGGGTACGAGGGGCGTCGGTGGGACGCCGGGGTGCAGGCGCCACGCACCGAGCGCTGAAGGGTAGGGCACTGGAGAATGACCGTACGGATCGGGATCAACGGCTTCGGGCGTATCGGCCGTCACTACCTCCGGGCCGCACGGTCGATCGGGGCCGACGTGGAGGTCGTGGCCGTCAACGACCTGACCTCGGCCGACACGCTCGCCCATCTGCTCCGGTTCGACTCGACCCACGGCCGCTTCGACGGCGAGGTCCGGGTGGAGGGGAGCTCCATCGTCCTCGACTCCGGGCCGATCGCAGTGATCGCCGAGCGCGACCCCAAGGCGCTGCCCTGGGACGAGCTGGGCATCGACGTCGTGATCGAGTCGACGGGCCGCTTCACCTCGCGCGCGACCGCTGCGGCACACCTCGAAGCGGGCGCGAGCCGGGTCATCGTCTCGGCACCTGCCACCGACGTGGACGCGACCTTCGTCGTCGGCGTCAACGACCACGAATTCGATCCGGCGACGGACTTCGTCGTCTCCAACGCCTCGTGCACGACCAACTGTTTCGTCCCGATGGTAAAAGTCCTCGACGACACCTTCGGGATCGAGAGCGGCATGATGACGACGGTCCACGCCTTCACCAACGACCAGAACCTCCTCGACCTCCCGCACAAGGACCTCCGTCGGGCCCGGGCCGCCGCGACCAATATCGTGCCCGCGTCGACCGGCGCAGCGCGGGCGACCGGGCTCGTCCTGCCCGCGATGAAGGGCAGGCTCGACGGCGGTGCGCTCCGGGTGCCGGTGCCGGACGGGTCGATCACCGAGTTCACGGCCGTGGTGCCGGGGGAGGTCACCGTCGAGGCGGTCAATGCGGCGTTCGCCGCAGCCGCGTCGTCGGGCCCTCTCGCCGCTGTCCTCGACTACACGGAGGACCCGATCGTCTCGTCCGACATCATCGGCTGCTCGGCTTCTTGCACGTTCGACGCCGGCCTCACGATGGTCATGCCCTCGTCGTCGGGGATCTCGCTGGTCAAGATCGGCGGATGGTACGACAATGAATGGGGATACGCGAACCGGCTCGTCGATCTCTCGCTCGTGGTCGGTGCAGCGTCCTGAGGCGCCACGGGGGCCATGGAGCACGGGGGGAGCATGGAAACGGTGACGGGGAGCTCGGCGTGACCGGTCGTGGGGAGAACCCCCTGCTGCGCGGCATGCCGTTGCTCGACGACCTGCCCGATCTCGACGGGGCGAGCGTGCTCGTCCGGGTGGACTTCAACGTGCCGCTGCGGACGTGCGACGGCGAGCCGACCGCCATCACCGACGACTTCCGGATCAGGTCCGCGCTCCCCACGCTCGATTCGCTGCTCGCACGCGGGGCCCGTCTCACCGCGTGCACGCATCTCGGGCGGCCGAAGGGGGAGCACGAGGTGGGCTGCGAGCTCGGACCGGTGCGCGAGGAGCTCGCCCGTCTCGAGCCCCGGATCGAGCTGCTCGAGAACTTGCGATTCGATCCGGGCGAGGAGGGCAACGACCCGTCGTTCGTCGAGAAGCTCGTCAACGGCCACGACGCCTACGTCAACGACGCCTTCGGCGTCTGCCACCGCCGACATGCGTCGGTGGTCGGTCCGCCGGCCCGTCTGCCGAGCGCGGCCGGTCTGCTCGTCCAGCACGAGCTCGAGGGACTCGGTGCCCTCCTCGGCGCGCCGTCCCGTCCGTTCGTCGGTGTGGTCGGCGGTGCCAAGGTCAAGGACAAGGTCGGCGTCCTCGCGTCGTTGCTCGAGAAGGTGGACACCCTGATCGTCGGGGGTGGCATGGCGACCTCGTTCCTCGCAGCGGCCGGGCACGACGTGGGTGGCTGGCGGATCGACCCCGAGCAGGTCGAGGCCTGCCGGACCCTGCTCTCGTCGGGAAAGCAGATCCTCTTGCCCGTCGACCTCGTCGCCCTCGAACCCGGAGCGCCGTTCGGTGCCGGCTGCGCCGACGGTGAGGTGCGGACGTTCGGGACCGACCTGCCCGAGGGATGGCAGGGGCTCGACGTCGGTCCCGAGACCGTCGCCGCCTTCGCGGCGGAGATCGCATCGGCGCAGACGGTGCTGTGGAACGGGCCGATGGGTGTGTTCGAGGACGACCGGTTCGCCGCGGGCACTGCCGGCGTCGCACGGGCGGTGGCGGCGAACCCCGGGTACACCGTCGTCGGTGGCGGTGATTCGGTCGCCGCGATCGATCACCTGGGTCTGATGGAACAGATCAGTTTCGTGTCGACCGGTGGCGGCGCGTCGCTCGAGCTGCTCGAGTACGGCGACCTCCCGGGGCTGGCTGCCCTGCGTGCCGCGGTCAACGTGCCGCGGGTCGGTTGACCGGACGGTCCCGCTCGATGCTTCGATGACCACCTCACGGACGCGCCGCCCACTGGTCAGCGGCAACTGGAAGATGAACTTCGACCATCTCGAAGCCATCCACGCCGCACGGGATCTCGGGCTGCGGATCCAGCCCGCTGACGCCGGATCGGTTGACATCTCGGTCCACCCGCCGTTCACCGACATCCGGTCGGTGCAGTCGGTGATCGAGGGTGAGGGCATCCCGGTCGCGCTCGGTGCGCAGAACTGCGCGGCCGACGACGCCGGCGCCTTCACCGGGGAGGTGAGTCCCAAGATGTTGGCCCGGCTCCACGTCGAGTACGTGATCGTGGGGCACTCCGAGCGGCGCCGGCACTTCGGCGAGACGGACGAGGCCGTCGCGGCGAAGGTCCAGGCGGTCCTCCGCAACGGTATGACACCGGTCTGCTGCGTGGGGGAGACGCTCGAGGAGCGGGAGGCCGGCGCGACCCGTGAGCGCCTCGCGGACCAGCTCGAAGGCTCGTTGGACGGGGTTGCCCCCGATGCGGTGGGACGGCTCGTCGTCGCCTACGAGCCCATCTGGGCCATCGGCACGGGGCTGGCGGCGACTTCCGGGGACGCTCAGGAGGCGTGCTCGTGGATCAGGGAGGTGCTCGCGAAGCAGGCCGGAGGCGCGGCCGCCGAAACGGTCCGGATCCAGTACGGGGGATCGGTCAATGCGGAGAACACCGGGTCGTTCGTGAGCAGCCCGGACATCGACGGCGTGCTGGTCGGAGGTGCGAGTCTCGATGCCGCCGAATTCACCGGAATCGTCCGAGCCGCGGTCGTCGGTGCGCGGTGAGGCTGGTAGCGTCGACGACGCTCTCGACCTGACCAGGAGGACTGCGTGCTGACCGCCGCCATTGTGGTGCTACAGGTGCTGGCCTGCTTCGCCCTCATCTTTCTCATCCTCATGCACAGCGGGAAGGGCGGCGGGCTGTCGGACATGTTCGGCGGATCGATGGGCTCGGCCGCCGCCGGGTCGACGGTGGTCGAGAAGAATCTCGACCGGATCACGGTGACCGTCGCGGTGATCTTCGCATTCTCGAATGTGATCCTGATCCTGCGCCTGCAGTGACCGACACGGGCCCCGAGCCCGCCACGACACGGACGCGCGTCTCGAGCTACTGGCGGGAGCACCGGAAGCGCTGGACGCTGCCCCTGGTCATCATCGTGATCATCGGGGCGCTGGCCATCATCGATCACGTGGACTCGCAGCGGATCAGCCAGGTCGACGCCCCGAGCCCGCCGGCCCTCGTCGCGACCGGCGGGGGAGTGATCACCGTGCACCTCGACCGTGCTTGGAACGGCTTCAATCCGAACACGCCGGCAGGTGCTGCATCATCGTCGCCCACGATCCTCTCCTCGGTACTACCGAGCGCGTACGTGATGACCCCGAAGCTCACCCCGCAGATCAACGGCGACCTGCTCTTGAGCGTCGAGGCGGTCGCGACGTCGCCGCTCACGATCCAGTACGTGATCAATCCGGCCGCCGTGTGGTCGGACGGTGTCCCGGTTTCGGCCGACGACTTCATCTACGCGTGGCAGGCCCAGCGCGGCGATGGCGTGGACGTCGACGGGACTGCCGACCAGGTCGCGACCACGCTCGGCTACCGGGACATCGCCTCGGTGACCGGCAGCCACGGGGGCAAGACGGTCAACGTGGTCTTCGCAACGCCCTTCGCCGACTGGCGGATGCTCTTCGATCACCTGGTGCCGGCGCATGTCGCCCGCACGGTCGGCTGGAACCGCGGCTTCGTCACGTTCAATCCGGCAGTGGAGATCTCGGCCGGTCCGATGATCGTCCAGTCCGCGCCGTCGGCGGGCACCGTCGTGTTGGCGCGCAATCCGAAGTGGTGGGGGACGCCCGCCGTGGTGGACCGGGTGGTCGTCACCGCTTCGCCGCCGGGTCCGACGTGGCTCGGATCGCTCGCGACGAGCAACCAGTCCGTTGCGCAGGTGACCTCGTACGGGCTCGGCTCGATCGGGGCGGTCACTGCGATGCCGAACACCCAGAGCTCGATCAAGTCGTCGCTCAACTTCCTCCAGCTCGAGTTCGACGTGAAGTCGCCTCTGACCGGTAAGCCATCGGTCCGCCAGGCGATCGCCCACGCCATCGATCGAACCGCGCTGCTCGCGAAGACCTTCGGCGCGATCGATCCGATCCTCGTCGTCAGTCAGGACCACCTCGCGGCGCCATCGCAGTCGAGCTACGACGCGTCATCCGCTGCCGGTGAGTACGCGACGGCCGACGAGGCGAGCACTGACCAGCTCCTCCGGAGCTCGGGCTACCACCAAGACGCCTCGGGTCTGTATGTCGACGCCGCTGGGAAGCCGCTTTCCATCCGAATGGCGGTGGAGGAGGGAGACCCATGGATCGACGGGGTGGCCGCCTCGGTCGTCGCTCAGCTCAAGGCGGCCGGCATCACGGTGCTCGCGGTTCCGGTAGCCGGAACGGCCGGGCTTGCGTCCGTGGCCGCTGCCAACGGGTATGACATGGCACTGGTGACCAGGGTCTCGTCTCCGTTCGCGTCGACGACGGTCGGGTGGTACTCGCAGTCGCTCGGGCCGAACGGCGTAAACGGATCGCTGGACTGGAGCAGGTTCGACGACCCGCAGGTCGACCAGCTGTTCACCCAGGCGTCGGGGTTGCTCAATCCGGTCACCGGGAGCACGATCTATGCGCAGGTCGACGACCAGCTCTGGGACCAGATGGTCGCCCTGCCGCTCTTCGAGGAGCCGGTGCTGGTCGCCAACGGGGTCCAGGTCGACAACCTGCTGTTCAACCCGTCGACCGACGGTCTGCTGTGGAACGTGGCGACGTGGACGACGCTCAAGCCCGGACCGAAGAACCCGAAGACCTGACGGAGCGCGCCGGGCATTTCGGCGGGTGGAGGCGGGCTGTGGGCTGAGGGTCTTTCCCTGCTGAAGGGTGGTGCGCTGCGACGTCTGCGGTCACTTGCGGGGGCCGGAGGTGGATCGGGAGCAGGGGCCCGGCGCGCTACCATGCCAGGCGCCCCGGTCACGGCACCGGTGCCACTTCGTCGGAGTGGCGGAATAGGCAGACGCGCTAGCTTGAGGGGCTAGTGCCCGCAAGGGCGTGGGGGTTCAAGTCCCCCCTCCGACACCACTGTGTACCTGCGGAAACGTCCGCTTCCGAGAACGTGACATCGTCACGATTTGCCCGGCGTGCGCGTTGCGTGCGCGATGTCATCCGATGGCGACGACCTTCGCCTCAGGCTGAGGCTTCGCTTCCTCGATGGCCCGTTGCATCGCATCGGCAAGCGCACGGTCCCGCTCGGCCGTGGCGTGCTGGTAGCGCATGGCGGCGGTCGCCGACTTGTGGCCGAGACGGTTCATCAGCTCGGCGATGGTGGCGCCCTGGTGAGCGGCCAGAGTCGCCCCGGAGCCCCTGAGGTCGTGGAAGTGGAGCCCGGTCACCTTCGCCTTCTCGCACGCCCGTAGCCACCGCTGGCGGAACTTGGTCCTCCGGAGCGGTGCGCCGTTCGATGCGGTGAACAGCAGGGAGTCCGGTGCAGCTCCGACGTGGGTGTCGAGATGGTCCTCAATGGCAGCGAAGACGCCGTCTGGGATGGCGACCTTGCGACGGCCGGCCGCGGTCTTGGGCGGGCCGAACACGGTGCTTCCGTCGGCCAGCTCGACGGCCTGGTGCTCGACGGTGACGGTCCGGTGCAGCAGGTCGAGATTCCGCCTCCGAAGCCCGGCGACCTCGCCGAAACGGAGCGAGGCGAACGCGCCGAGCAGGACCAGGGCGCGGAACTCCGGCTCGATGGCGTCGGCTATGGCGAATATCTGCTCGATGGTCGCGACGGGACGTTCGGGGCTGTCCTCGGTGGCCGCGCCTTTCACGACGCACGGGTTCACGGTGATGCGCCGGTCGGCGACCGCGGCGTTCAGGATCGTGTGCGCCAACTTGTACGCCTTGGCCGGCTGAAGGCTGCCAGGGCTCGCGGTTCTGACCTTGACGTGCCACCGCGACCAGTAGTCCGGCGTCATCGTTCCAATTGACGCGTTGCCGACATGGGGGAGTAGCCACTTGTCCAGCAGGATCCGGTACAGGCTGCGCGTGGTCGGCCGGAGGTCGAGCCGAGCCTTGAGCCAGCCGTCCGCGAACTCGCGGAACGTGATGTCGCCCGCGTTGGGGTCGATCCACAGTTGCTTCCGGAGGTTCGTTTCCGTCTCGGATAGGTAGGCGTTCGCGTCGGCCAGCGTCTCGAAGGTCACCGGGCCGGTGTAGCGGATCCCCTGGTGCCAGTAGGACGCCTGATAGCGCCCCGAGGGAAGCTTGCGGGTTGACCCGAATGTCCGCTTTCTCATCGCGATTCCTCCGTTTCGGCGAGGTCGCCCAGCTCCTCGAGCCATTCCGTTGCCCATTTCAGGTTCTCGGCAAGCATCTGCATGCCGACAGGGTTAGGGGAAATGAGAACGGATTTGCCGTCGGCCGCCCGTTGCGCCTGCTCTCCAATTTCCTTGAGGCGGGCAATCAGCGTGGGGAGCTCATCGGCCTCGTGCTCGGGCGGCTCTCCACTCAGCCCTGCGTACACGGCGGCCGGAGTGACGCCCAATTCCTTTGCAATATCGGCGACGCTCAGAAGCTCGCGCAGCTGTTCAAGGGTCCAGGTCTTCTCTCTGGCCATTGAACTGGCCCTCATCCGTGTTCGCTCAATCTCGCTGTTGTATGCGTGATAGTCACGGACCAAGGCATCAATTCTCTGACGTCGATTGTCGGGCGGCATGGGTCGATTATACCCCGGACCCTAAGTCTGTCAACCGGGGGGTGTAAAAATTCCCCGGTCACTCCTCCGCCCTACCCACTCGCCGAGGACCACGCCGACCGCTACGCCAACGCTGTCCGCGCCGACCGATGCTCGGGTCGAAGCAGCCGCGGCTGTGGTCATGCGAGCGACACGTCGAGGGGCTCGAGGACCGACGCCTGCTTACGCAACTACGGCGCCGTGGGCCTTCCAATAGTCATTGAGTCGGCCCTGAGTCTTCACGACCCAGATGATCCCGCCAACGATGGGGAGCAGCACCCAAAACCCGGTGACACCTGAGACTGGCTTCTCCTTGCCCTCCCTGGCGTAGAGGTTGCCGACCTCGGATGGCAGCAAGAACACATTCACAATGCTGATGAGGATTGCGAAGAGGAGACCAAGGCCGCCCCCGATCCCTTCGCCCGAGTAGTTCTTCAGTTCTTTGAACGATTCGTACTGCCAGTACAGGGCGTAGATGCCCAATGTGACAATCGACAGCAGGATCACCGCAACCGGATTCCTGACTGTCCCCACGGCAGTGCCCACGTCAGTCGTAGCCATCTTCCGCCTCCATTCCCCCGATCGCTGGCCGACCGTCCGGCACAGTCCACCACGGCTGGTCCCAGTGTCGCTGGATCGTTCCCTCTGCCTGTCCCTGCTCGCCGACCCGGCACTCAGCAGTGGGACTTCGCTGGCATAACCAATCAGACCGCTAACTGCTGGTAGTACCCTCGGCCCATGGCTGTACGTCGGCACGCGCGACCCGATCCCCACGAAGTATTCACGCCGAGCTCCATACCTCTGGACAAGGACAACGTCTACGCGAGGCGCACTGATTCGCCCTGGGTCTGATGGAGGCTCGGGTTATTGGATTCCAACCATCTGCTGGTCGGTCTGCTGGGCAGCGTAGGCCGCCTCGAACTCGATCGGCGGCACGTCGCCGAGGTAGCCGTGTAGCCGGTCGTTGTTGAACCAGTGGACCCACCCGAGGGTGGCGAGTTCCACGTCCTCGATGGTGCGCCACGGTCCCTGTCCGGGACC
This sequence comes from uncultured Acidimicrobiaceae bacterium, assembly GCA_963769765.1. Classification (GTDB taxonomy): domain Bacteria; phylum Actinomycetota; class Acidimicrobiia; order Acidimicrobiales; family RAAP-2; genus Bog-756. Next base: position 178,487 of record CAVYNA010000004.1, read on the forward strand.
CCGGATGAGCTCGGTCTTGTAGAGCGCGTTGACCGCCTCGGCCAGCGCGTTGTCGTAGGAGTCACCGACGGTGCCGATCGAGGGCACCGCCCCGATCTCAGCCAGCCGCTCGCCATAGCGAATTGAGGTGAATTGACTGCCGGCGTCGGAGTGACACCGCAATCCCTCGAGCACCGTGCCCCTCGACCATCGGGCCATCTCCAGAGCGTCGAGGACCATCTCGGTGCGCATGGTGGACGCCACCCGCCACCCGACGATCATCCGGGAGAAGGCGTCGACGATGAAGCAGGTGTAGGCGACCCCTGACCACGTCGGCACATAGGTCAGGTCGGTCACCCACAGCTGGTTCGGGCCGGTGGCGGTGAAGTTCCGCTTCACGAGGTCAGGGGAACGGGCGGCCGTGTCGTCCCGTCGGGTGGTGATCACCCGTCGTCCCCGTTTCGAGCCCCGGATCCCCAGCTCACGCATCAAGCGCGCCACCTGGTCACGACCGATGTCATGGCCGGCCCGGCGTGCCGCCTTCCAGAGCTTGTGGGCCCCGTAGACGGAGTAGTTGGCCTTCCAGAGGGCGAGCAGGATCGGCAAGAGGACCGCGTCCCGGAGTGCCCGGGCCGATGGTGGCCGGGACTTGGCTGAGTAGTAGGTGCTCGGGGCCACTTGCAGTTCCCTGCAGATGGGCTCGATGCCGAGCTCTCCACGGTTCTCGTCGATGAAGTCGACGATCACCTCCACGGGCGGTCGAGCTCCGCCTGGGCGAAATACGCGGAGGCCCGGCGCAGGATCTCGTTGGTGCGTTTCAGCTCCTTGTTCTCCTGTTCGAGCCTCTTGATCCGCTCGGCGTCCTCCGTCGTCGTCCCGCCTACAGCTCCCCCTGGAACCCCCGTCGAAGTCTTCGTTGATCCAGAGGCGGCCACTCAGATCGCAAGATCAGCAATACAGCTGATCGGCGCACACAGCATCACGAATCTGAACGATGGCTCCGTGATCGGGTGGATTGGATTCTCAATGACGACCATTCCCAGCAAGGCCGAGTACATGGTTGCGGTGTCCCGTGTGATCCAGCCTGATGGATCTGTCGTTCTTGGCTGCTCAGCCCAGCCCAGGTTCTCTTCGATGGCATTCGGCAGCCGCAGAATCGCCGAACTCTCCCACCGATTGGTTTCTGAAGTCACGAACTTGGCCTCCAGCCCAGCGAGCTAGAAGTGTGCACAGCCCGTAACTCAACTGCCCTGACCACCGGAAGCGAGATAGATCGCTTATGCCGCGATTCGATCCCTCGTCCTACGTCGGTGATCCAAACTCCACCTGGTAGCTCTCCCAGATCTCCCTGCTGTGTTCGTGCGCATACCTCTCCGCGTACCCCTCACCCCGTGCCGATTGCCGCTTGCTCGCTGTTGTCATCCGGTCGTGGTGATGTCCAAGCTCATGTAGAAAGATGTGAACAAGCTGAAACGCCCGTGCAGTTTCCTCGGTCCAGTGGATCCGAACCGATGACCCCGCCTTCTCGATGGGCACTCCGAGCTGATCCAGCACCTCTGCGTGTGACGTTGCGTACTCCCGGCTGACCACCTCGACAAGCTCTCGGGGCCACGCACAGATTCCGATGAGACCGTCGTCGTGCCAACCGTGCGTCCCAGGTTCTGCCTCGGCCAGGATCACAGCGTCGAGGCCCTGCGAAAGCTCGTCCCAATCTGGGAGCAGCAACGAGAATCGCTCCACGTGTTCCTTCAGGAGCAGATGGCGGAAACCCTTGCCTGGTCGTTGACGGTCGATGACATAGCCCAGGTTCTTGACTTGGCTGTAGCGGGCCGTCTTCTCCCAGTTGTTCTTCTTCTGGACCCGGCCGTTCTTGACCTTCGGACTTTGTTTTCGGTGCACGACCACGAGGGCATTGAATCATGACTTCGGGATGAGTTTGGAACCTGGGGCTGCCCCACATCACCGGCTGTGGGGCCGTTATCGGACGGCCCGCTTGCCCTCGCCGTTAGACGCACCGGACACAGGCCTACTGAGGCGCTCAGCGGGTCACAACGGGGTCACAGACGCTTGCGGATTGCCCCGGACGGTCCGTCATGGACCGACAGCTACCGAACGCCGTGGAACCAAAGGACCGTTGCTCCGACGACGGCGAGGATGAGAATGGAGCCACCAATCACCACGACCGCCACCAGGCCGAGTGCTTGGAGGGTGCGACCGACGACCTGACCAATCGGTCCAGGCTTGTGGTCGACGTAGGGCGGAAGGATCGCAAACAGCTTGTCGAGCGGCCAGAAGAGCACTCGCTCCGAACGGGGCATCGCTGCTCGACGCGCGGCTGTCCGCTCTTCCAGGGTGGGCAGGGAGTCGATCGGATTGGCCCGCCGGGAACGCTCGATGTTCGCCTGGCGGTTTGCCTCCCGCTCCTCGACCGTGAGCGCCCGGTGGTCAATCGGCAGCGGGCGTCCTTCCAGCTTGGCGCGGCGAACGATTTCCTCCAGCTCGCGCCGCTCCTCCGCCCACTTCGCCTCGTATCGGGCCATCTCCTCGGGATCGACGAGAGGTCGTCCGTCCGTCGAGTCGACCATGGCCCCAGTGTGACTCTCCACCTGGGAGAAGTCCATCCACGCATGTAGTCTCAGGCGACATCGAGCAGCAGCACACCCCGCATCAGCGGCGGTGTACCAGGTGACGCGAACGCCCCTCCGACACGCATGTGACGAGGGAGAATGTCCGAGCATCCGGCAGGGATCCAAGGCGTTTCTGCGTTGGTCAATCGGCAAGGTGCGGTCCCGCGAGCAAGGCGCGAAGCCATGCTGAAGTGCGCTCGATGTCCCAATCGCCGGCGGCGACGGCGAGCACCGCCTGCTCGGTCTCATCGACGTCTGGGTACGTCTGCCAGATCCACCGGTTCATCTCGACGAAGAGACGGACAGTCACCCACGCGGCTCGCTTGTTGCCGTCGAGGAGCGGATGGTTCTTCGCCAGACGAACAAGGAGCACCGCCGCCTTGTCAATGAAGTCCGGGTAGAACTCCTCGTGGTTCCAACTGCCTGCAGGTGCGTGAAGTGCTGTGTCAGCCAGATCCAGGTTTGTGCTGCGGAGTAGGACATCGGGCTCGATGCCGGTGACGGCTGCAGCGACGGCGAGGTAGTCGGAGAGATCCGGGTACTCGACATTCACCTCGCCAAGCGCTCGAGAAGCTCCCGGTCTTCTTCGATGATCTTCGTCAGCCGGGCTTTGAACTCCGGGTTCTTCCGGCGTCGCTCCACAGCCTCAACAAGGGAGCGCTTGACCGTCTCGTTCAGGCTCGTGCCCTCGACCCGAGCCAGGGCCTCGGCGTCAGCCGCCACCTCGTCAGGAAGGCGTACGGTGATGTGTTTTGTCATAGCGCCATGATATCATGCCACTACAGCGTGCGGTCAGATTCTCGGGATTGTTGACGCTCCAGAGGACTGCCGGTTATGCCACCGTCCACGGAGACAGCCTCCAGTCGCAGTCCGGCGATGACGGTCCGCTCGGTGGAACCGCCACCCAGCTGAATTTGCTTGTCGCCTACCGGCACCACTTCGGGGCGCGCACGGCGATGCTGACCGGGCCTACAGACAGGGTCGCCACCGGGGTCTATACCAGCATGTCTTTCCGGATCAACGGACGCTGCAAAAGACGTCGGCGACAGTAAAGGGGCTAGCTGTTGTTACCTTGACCGCTCCCCGCGGGACAAGCTGGGAACACGAAGCGCTGCTGTTCCTAAGGCTGCCCCTCACGATGTAAGAGCCGGTGGGCAGCACGAAGGTCACTAGACCGTTCGCGCCGACAGCCTTGGACTGCGTAGCGCCTTTCCCGCTCACTGTGACGGTGCCTTCTGCCGGTCTGGTTGGTGGACCAGGGCCGCCTTCCTCTTGAAGGCTGATCTTCAGGGTCCCTGTTTGAGTCGTTCCAGCGGACGAGCACGATGCTGCCGCCTGGGCCGTCACCAGCAAAACGGCAATAAACACGATTCGCCGAACCCCACTCACGATGGGCACCCTGCCACATCCTTTGAGCCATTTCCGGGACTTGTGGGTATCCCCGGACAATGGGTGGATGAAGGTCGCCGGTACGATGCGTTCGCCGAGCACCCAGGACAACGGCATTTCGGCAACAGCTTTCGGCAACAAGAGGAGATCAACAGATGTCGGCAACGCTGAAGTTGACGCATACGGCAATCGGAGCGGAAGTACGTCGTGGCTCGTACGATGTCGTGGTCGACGGCGAGCGGGTCGGGTCGGTCGAAATGAACGACACGATCGAGATGCCGGTCGAGCCTGGACGTCATTCCCTGCAGGTCCGGGATGGCCGGATGTCGAGCAGTACTGAACCCTTTGACGCCACCGAGGGCGAGATCGTCGCCTTCCGGTGCACCGGAAAGAGGTTCTTGCCGATCTTTCTGGCATCCTTCATCGTTCCCAGGCTTGCACTGAAACTCGTGCGCGATTGAGTCGGCGTCGGCGTCGCGGCGGTCATCAAGACGTCGTCATCGCCGCCCGGCTCGCCTCGAGAGGGCGTGCCACCTCACACCGGTTTATGCGCCGGACCATGGAAGCAGCGGCAGTCAGAATCCGGGTTGGTCCCCCTCCGACACTGACGCGTGAGAGCAGGACGTCACGACGAACCACCTCTGCCGCTGTCGACCCGGCGGTTCCTCTCTCGACATCAGGACCTTCGGCCCTGGTCAGGACCAGTTCGACGGGGAAGCGTGGTCAATTGGAGTGGCATCGCGGGCGCGTACTTCCCATCGGTCCCCGGTTCGCCGTTCCGGAGGTCGGCGATGGCCCATCTGGACGACGAATCTGCAATCAGGGGCATGGGACGGCGCTTGGCGGTGGTGGCATCGTCGATCGTCGGCGCGACCGCCCTCCTCACAGCCTGTGGGTCCTCGACACCGAGCGTGACCTACGTCTCGCCGCTCGTTCGCCAGGCGATCGTGCCGGTGGTCGTCCAGGCATCGCCGAACGACCTCACGACTCGCGTGCGCGGGGCCACGGTCGGGATCGTCAACACGGCGAGCGGAGTGTCGCTCGGGGTCGGGACCACCGGCCGAGAGGGTGTCGTGCTGGTGCGGCTGTCGACGTTGACCGCTCCGGCCACGCTGACCGTGACCGCGAGCGGTGGTCGGACAGTGAGCGGCGTGCCGTTCTCCTCCGCGACGCTGGGCTCCACGACGTATGCCTCTCCCCACGCGGTCTACGTCGTACCGCCGGCCCCGGCCGGTGGTGCCTTACCGTCGACCACCACCGCACAGCTGACCAGCACGCTGTCCCAAGCCAACTGGCTCTGCGAGGCGACCACCACGGCCGGCTTCGCCAGCTTCTTCGGATTCAAGATGGGCTCCATCAATGTTCCCTCAACCAACTGTCCGACGACGACCCGCCAAACCGACTCCCCACCGACATCCCCTGGCGTCGTTCTCGCCGACCGGACCACGCAGGCTCGGCCGGCGTTGACCGGTGCAGTGACCGACGTGCTCGGCATCGGTATCAGCACTGCCTCGGCCGCGTACTCGATCGGTAGTGGAACCGGGAGCAGCCAACAGCTCTCGGCGATCCAAAAGACGCTGTCCACGATGGAAGGACAGCTCGACGACATCAACCAAGCGGTTGATTCGCTTCAGACGTCTGTCGCACAGATCAGTGCCCAGGTGAACGCCGTCGGCGAGTCGTCGTCGGCACAGGCAGCCGGACAAGACGTCAACGACATCAAGTCGGCGAGCAACGATGTCGAGGTACTCGTGGCCGCAGCGATCCAGCTCCTTTGCCCTTCGGGTACCTGTGCGCAGACCCCCGCGACCACCTTCACGTCCGCGCTCGAGACGACGTGCCCGCCATCCCAGACGCAGACCAGTACCTGCGAGAACTTCGTGAACGTGATGCACCAGACCCAGAATGAGCTGGCAGGAACCTCTCCGGGGCTCCTCGCCAAACTGGGAACCATCGCCCTCGACGCAATCGGCTCTGCATCCGGTGGCGGACCGGCGGCGACCCCCGGCGTCGTCCAGTATGCACTGGCATCCGAGCAGGGGTCGGCCGGCTTCTACCAGACGAGCGACGCAGCCAATGCTCGAGTCGACTGGGCGTACTACCTGCTGGTGACCCAGGTGGCACAAGTATCAGTGGCGGTGGCGGGCTCGTTGGACATCGGACAGCCACAACCGGGGACATCACCGACAGACCTGTATCCGACCACCGTGCAGTGGCAGGACGTCGCGACCCAGGTCGACAAGGTCAACCCGATCGTCGACGCGTATCTCGGCGCGTTTCCCAACTTCCCGGACACAGCGGTCATGACCACCGGCTCGGGCCTTCCCGACGGGGATGCGCCCTACCTGTTTCCCCAGCAGGTCGGTGCAGTGGTGACCAGTGGTGTCTACACAGGAAACGCAGGCGTCAACTTCGACCTGAGCGCGAACGGGACCACCGGTTCGCCGAATCCCGCGATCAAAGGTCAGAACGGCAACCAGTTGGCACTGACCTGGAGCGGGGGCAGTGCTCCGATCGTGATGACACCGCTCGGAACGGTCTCACCGAACACCGCTGGTGCGACCGGAACGTGGCAACTGCTTCCTTCATCCCCGAGCGGGACCCCACCACCGGTGCCGACGATGACCGCGGTGGGATTCCAGAACTGGCAGTTCGCCACGGCGACGGGACCGAACACCAACAGCAACAGCCAGCCGAACTGGACCGGAAGCAGTGTGAGCTGGAGCGCGAATTCGCTGAGCGGACCCCTTTCGGACCTCTACTACTGGGTCCACGACGACAACACCCCGGGGCAGGCGATGAGCTCCGCATCCGGAATCGCCGAGCAGCTGCTGTTCCCCCAAGGACAGACGTACGGTTCCTCGGGAAGCAACGGCCTCTCCTACTACTACACCCGGACCCAAACGAGTGACGCCAACGCAGCAGTTGGGATCGAGGCGTGCAGTCCGTCCGGAAACTCATCGTGCCTCCTGCCGACCTGGCTCACCACCTCGGTGAACGCAACCAACAACAACCCCGGCAACAACAGTGGCGTCTTCGACTTCAACAACGGCGTCGCTCTGGACAACCAGAACGTTGCCAATCCGATCGGTGAGGCATGTACGAACTGTGCGGATGGTCAGGCGTGGCTGAATACCTACGGGAACTGGGAGAGCAATTGGACCCCGGACGGCAACGGCACCCAGACCGGCATCGTGTCCACGCTCAACGGAAGCAACATCACCAACTCGGGCAATCCCGCGTTCAACACCGCGGGCCGTCCGGTGCTGTTCGACCGGCAACAGGTGAGTGGGGGGTCGAACGCGGAGACCGACTGCTTCTACTGGACGGCGAGCACCAATCCCTCCGCGGCCACAGGCACGGGCTGCCTGGTCGAGCGCCTGACGAGCTCTGCGGTCCTGCCCGCGGTCAGCTCGAGCTACTGATCTGTGTCCGGACAGCACACGTCGACCGGTCGCATCGCACGAGGTGGACCAGACGGTCCCCTGACCGGAGGAGTTCCGCCGTGCCTGGGGGATAGACACGGCGGAACTGCAACTCCACGGTCCGCAAGCCCCTCACATCGCATTCTGAACGGTCTCGTGGAACTGTCGGTTTCGGGTTCTTGAACGCTCGATGAACAGGCGAGCGACGTCCCGGTGCCTCCTGCTCGAGGCTGGGGTTGACCTACGGTCAGGTGCGACATCGTCGAGCGACGGGGAAGAGCGAGCAGGATGCACGCGGATCGAAAGCAGCGACGCGCACTGGTGACCGGCGCGAGCAGGGGTATCGGAAAGGCGACGGCAGTCGCGCTCGCGACGGCCGGCTGGGACGTGGCGGTCAGCGCCCGGACCAGGCGTGCAGGGGAGGGCCGGGACACGTCCGACACCGGTGGGGGCCGGGCCCTCCCCGGAAGTCTCGAGGAGACCGCCGCGTTGGTCCGGCATGCAGGATGCCGGAGTCTCGAGCTCGTCGCCGACCTGCACGACCAGGACGCACTGCGCGCCGCCGTACGACAGGTCACCACCGAGTGGGGCGGGCTGGACCTCCTCGTCAACGACGCAGTCGACACGGGACCCGGAAGCATGGTGCCGATCACCGAGCTCACCGTCGGGCAGCTCGAGTCGAAGCTCATGGCCAACGTCGTCGCGCAGTACGTGCTCGTTTCCGCGGTGCTCCCCGGCATGCTCGAGCGGGGTGGAGGCACCATCGTGGACGTGACCTCCCATACCGCGACCGCCGATCCGCCGGGGCCGGTGGGCCAGGGCGGATGGGGCCTCGCCTACGCCGCGTCGAAGGCCGCGTTCCACCGGTTCGCGCCCCTGATCGCCGTCGAGCTCGGTGATCGCGGGATCCGGGCTTACAACGTCGATCCGGGGTATGTCGAGACGGAGCGCCAGCTCGTGAACGCCGCCGCGCTCGGCCTCGAGGGTCGCTATCGCGGCGCACCCCCTTCGGTGCCGGCCGCCGCCATTGTCTGGCTCGCCGAGCACCCGGACGAGGCCGACAACGGCCAGACATTCCGTGCCCAGAAGCTCGCGCTCGAACGTGGCCTCCATCCCGACTGGCGCGAGCCACCTCCGGCACCCTCCTGACCGGACAGAGCGGCGCGGCCACGACGTCCCAGTTCTCCGGATCCCCGTATGCACCGGACCACTGTGCTCGAATGGGGGAAACGACCAGGAGTTCTTCCATGTCACCGCACCGATCCCACCACGTCCGCCCGGCCCACTTGTTCGTCGCGCCACTGCTGCTCGCCGGAGTGATCCTCGCCGCGTGCAGCAGCTCGAGCACCTCGAGCACGACCACGACCGCCTCGCCGAGCACGACGACCGGCGCGTCGGGCGGCACCGGCGGCACGAGCGTCGCCCAGCTCCACCGACTGAGCGACAGCGTCAAGGCATCACAACAGAAGACCTTCAAGGCCGTCTACACCTCGACGACCGGCGGGACGTCCCAGAGCTACACGCTCGAGCAGGCTCCGCCGAAGCAACTCTTCTCAGCGACCGGCGGGTCCCAGGGGACGACGATGCTCGTGAACACCGGCAGCGCGACCTACACCTGTTTCGCCAACTCGGGCGCCGGCACGACGTGCACGTCGGTCGGTTCGACCACCGGCACGAATGCGCTCTCGGGCATCCTCGACATCTACAACGGCTCGGCCGAGCTCTCCGCAATCAGCTCATGGGAGTCCATCACCGCCGCGCACGTGGTCGGTGCGAAGCTCAGCGTCACCAACGCCACCATCGCGGGTCAATCGTCGACTTGCGCGCAGTGGACCTACCAGGGACAGACGACCACCTACTGCGTGACGTCGGACGGCGTGCTCGCGAAAGTGTCCGCGTCGGGTGCTTCGGGCAACGAAACCAACTTCGTACTCGCGAGCTACACCACGTCGGTTCCCGACAGTGATTTCGCACTGCCGGCCGGTGCGACCGTCGTGACGCTGCCTTCCGGATCGTGAGCCCCGATCCGTCGTGACGTGCCGCCACGGTCCACGAGGTCCGGCGCGACCCGGACTCAATGGGGGAGGGGAGCTCCGGCCAGAGCTGCCACCACCCCGAGGAGCGCGGCGCCGATCAGCGCGCTGATCACCCCGCGGCGGAGGACGAGGAGCCAGCACGCGGCGAGGCCGAGGACGCCCACCTGCCAGAGGTGGGTGAGCGCGAGCGCGAGTGGGATCGACGCGCCGGCAATCGCGCCGATCGACGCGGCGGCCGCTCCGGTGAGGAAGTCCTGCGCGCGATGGTTCGATCGAAGTCGGTCGAAGTGGCGGCCCCCTGCGAGGACGAAGACGAAGGACGGCGCGAATGCCACTGCGGCGGCGAGCAGTCCTCCTGCCACGCCTGCGGCCGCATAGCCGACGGCCGCGACGGTCTGGACGACGGGACCAGGGGTGATCTGTCCGAGCGCGACTGCGGTGACGAACTGGCCGGCGGTCATCCAATGGTAGGTGTGCACGGCGTCGCGTTGCATGAGCGGGATGATGACGAAGCCGCCACCGTAGGAGAAGAGGCCGACCTTGAGGGCCACCCATGCGAGCGCGCCGAGCCCGCCGACCGCCGCGCCCGGAGCGACGAGGGAGGGGACGATGCCCGGCCTGGTACCGCCGGCTTCCGTCGGGCGGGGTGACCGGACCGCGAGCTCGATGAGCCCGCACCCGAGCAGGACCAGCACGATCCACTGACCGACGGTTGCGGCGGTCGCGCCTCCGAGTGCGAAGTAGACGAGCCAGCGGGCCCTCGGTCCACGGGCCGTTCCGGCCCTGCGCCAGCTTGCAGGAACGAGCCCGGCCGCTGCGGCGACCGCGACCGCGGCGACCGCCGCGCCCGCTCCCGCCGCGGCACCTCGGACGCCGAGCGGCGGGCTCGACGAGAAGAAGAGCGCTGAGAGGGCGAGGATGGCCGCGAGCCCCGGCACGATGAAGCAGAGGCCGCCGATCACTGCGCCGGGCGATCCGCCGATCCGCCACGCGCAGTAGATCGCGAGCTGAGTCGACGCGGGACCCGGGAGCAGGTTGGTAGCGGCGATGCCGTCTTCGAATTCGGCGGTGGACAGCCACCCCCGTTCGGTCACGCACAGGCGCCGGAGGAGGGCGATGTGTGCGGGAGGACCCCCGAACCCCGTGCACCCGATCCGGAGCCACTCCACCGCGATCGTGCCGAGCCCGACTTGCGGGGTCCCGTCGGCTGTTGCTGCCGCACCCCTCTCCGCCACCGGTGTGCCGACCCGGGGTCAGCCCAAGACGTGTGCGATGTCGACCACGAGGAGGAAGAGGACCATGCCGCCGACCGCGGCGTAGAGCGCGGAGAACTCCCAGCGGCGGTGGTGGTCGGCGAGCCAGAAACGACGCATCCCGAGGTAGTCGAAGGTGAGGGCGAGCACACCGATCGGAATGCTGATGGCCGGCCCGACCCCGGACGCGAGCCCGATCGCCGGCAGCACGAACGGCAGGACGACGTAGCTGAGCAGGCACCGAAGCCCCGAGAGGACGATCGAGGCGCTGAAGATGCGGTGGGTCTCGGACTCGTCGATCGGCGCACGGTCGTCCGGCACCCGCAGCAGACGCCGCATGCGCTCGTCGGCTCGCGAGCGCGAATGCGGACGCGCCACGACGCCGGCGCGCATTGCCACGGAGCCTTGATCCACGACCACCATGCTACGGGTGGCCGGCGACGCCGGCCAGGCAGGCGCCGGCCGGGCAGCCAGGCTTTCCCCCGGATCGGCCGGCCGGCCGGGCCCGACCCGACGGGTCACGACGGGCTCAGTGGTGTGGCGGCTGGTCGTCCGGACAGTCGCCCGGGACGCCGAAGCGCACCGGGTCGCGGGTCCAGCTCCCGTCGACCCAGCCGGGCGCTGGAGGTGTCAGGTGGAACAGCCAGTGGAGCTCCTGGGCGATCCCTGCGCCGAGCACGGCGGCGCCTGCCGGACAGAGATGGGTGTTGTCGACCTTGCGGGCGCGGATCCAACCCCCGTTCGTCGTCGGCAACCAGGCGGAGTACGTGCCGTTGTCGTCGAAGAGGTGCGCGATCGGGAGATAGGTGACGCGCCGCGGATACTGGCGCGGCAGCGCCGAGACGATCCGGTCGAACGCCTCGCGGTTGACCTCGGCCGCGACCAGCGCCCGATGCCGCTGGCCGGGATCCACATACGCGTCGAGCGGTCCGACCCTCGGGAACTGGACGATCGCGATGCCGTCGACCCCGCTGCCCGGCGCGAGCATCACTGCGAACGCCTGGTCGAGGAGGTGGCGGAACTCAGTCGGCTGGTCGTGCGCCATCCCGTTGTCCCACGACCACATCATGAGGATGACCTCCGGCCGGTCCTGCGCGATCGCTCCCGCGAGGTCGGCCTGGAAGGTGTGGTCGTTGACCAGCCCCCACCCGAGCGCCGCGTGCGGCGTCACGACCGCCTCGCCGGAGGCCTGGAGCGCGGCCTGGATGCCGACCTCGCCGTCGTACATCACGCTGTCGCCGAGGGCGAGGACCCGGAGCGGGTCGGCCCGGCTGATCACCCGGCCCGGCGGGAGGGTGATCGGGGCGGGGAGCGGATCGGGGCGGGCGGTCGCCGCAGGGAGTGCTACTTGACCTCCCCCTTTCGGCACCGCGGCGGGCACGGCGGCGGGAGAGACGGTGCCGAGGAGCACCACGGTGGCGGTGGCCGCGACGCCGAGGGCCATCACGGCGAGGAACGGCCAGCCCCTCCACGCTCGCCTGCGCACCGGTCGTTCGAGGAGGTAGAAGCTGGCCGTCGCCGCGGCGAAGGTGGCCGCAGTGCGGGCTGCCAGGAGCTCGTTGCCGGTCAACCCGGTGGTCACGTCGGTCATGAGGACCGCAGCAGGCCAGTGCCAGAGGTAGAGCCCGTAGGAGATGCGACCGATCCACCGGAGCGGGCGGTTGGAGAGCAGCCGACCGAGCCCGCCCGGGTCCGGCTGCGCGACCCCGGCGATGACCACGGCCGCGAGCAGGCAGGCCACGAGAAACCCACCGCGGTACATCCAGCTCGAGGCGTTGCCGGCGTCGTCGCCCGCGGTCACCCAGAGGACCCCGAGCGCGAGCGCGGCGACGGTCGCGGTGCGGTGCAGCGCCGTCTTGACCGCTGGCGGGTGGTCCGGGCGTCCGGTCACCAGCATTGCGAGCGCCGCTCCGATCAACAGCTCGAACATCCGGGTGTCCGTGCCGTAGTAGATCCGCGAGATGTCGACGCCGCGGTCGTAGAAGACGATCATCTCGATCGCCGAGGCCGCCGCGAAGCAGACCGTCGCCCAGAACGCGACCGGCCGGGCGAGCAGGCGTCGACCCGAGGTCGGACTCGGACGGTCCGGTCCGCGCCGCGCCGCACGCCGCGCACCGAGCACGAACCCGCCTAGGACGACGAGCGGCCAGAACACGTAGAACTGCTCCTCGATCGAGAGCGACCAGGTGTGGCGGAGGGGGGAAGGGATCGTGTACTGGGCGAAGTAGCCCTGGTGGCTGAAGATGAAATGCCAGTTCGCGTAGTAGAAGAGCGTCGAGATCGAGTCCCCGCGCAGCACGGACGGGGTCACGTTCGGGCCGCCGACCCAGGTATAGACGGAGAGGGTGACGAGCAGGAGCATCACCGCGGGCAGCAGCCGTTTGGCCCGCCGGTACCAGAACGAGCGCAGGGCGATCGCACGATGGCGGTTCCATTCGCCGACGAGCAGTCCGGTGATGAGGAAGCCGGACAACACGAAGAAGAGGTCGACCCCGAGGTAGCCGCCGTCCGCCCAGTGGAGGCCGAAGTGGTACGCCATCACGGCGAGCACGGCCAGCGCGCGCAACCCGTCGAGGGCCGGCAGGTAGTGGTGGGTCCCCGACACCGGCGGGACCTCGATCGCGATCGCATCGGGGGTCCGCTCGGTCACCAGCACGTCGGCGGTGATCCCCTCGTGCGCCTCGCCGACCGCGCGCTCTGGCGAGGTCAGCGACCCTCCTTCCATCGGGACATCGTGGCACGGAGCGCGTCCCGCCACGGCGCGCCTCGCAGCAGGTCAGAGGTACCATCGGGCGCCCAGGCGACCGCGCTCGCGTTTCTGGAGCCGGTAGGGTGCCCGGACATGGGTGTGGGCAGATGACGTCGAACACGGCGCGCCGGGCACGATCCGCCGAACGTCGTGCCGAGGCCGCGACGCCTGCGCCGGCGGGCCCGTCAGGGGACGTCTGGAAGGTGCGCCGGGCCGACGGCAGCGTCGCCACCGGGTGGGTCCTGATGCCCCTGCGCCTCTTCCTCGGGGTGACCTTCCTCTTCGCCGGACTCCAGAAGCTCGCCAATCCGAATTTCTTCCGCGATGCGAGTCCGTCGTCGATCCACGCACAGCTCGCCGGTGCGGCCCGCTCGAGCCCGGTCCACGCCTTCGTCGGCCATCTGGTCTCGATCGCTCCACTGGTCGGCGCGGTCATCGCGCTCGGCGAGGTCGCCATCGGCCTCGGGGTGCTGGTCGGACTGTTCACCCGCATCGCTGCGGTGGCGGGCCTCGTCCTCTCCTTCGGGCTCTTCCTCACCGTCAGCTTCCACTCGTCCCCCTACTTCACGGGCTCGGACATCGTCTTCGTCTTCGCCTGGACACCGTTCGTGCTGGCAGGCGCCGGGGGCGCCCCGGCCCTCGACACCCTGATCGCCGAGCAGGAGGCGGCCGCGGCGGTCCGCCAACGCGGCATGCCACGTCGGGACGTGCTCTCGCGGGGGGTGCTGGCCGGCGTCGGCGCCGTCATCGTGGTGGCCACGGGTGGCCTGGTCGCCATGATCGGGCGGCTCGTCGGCGGGGCACCCCCACCCGCGGGCGGGTCCAACACGCTGTCGGGTGCGCCGTCGGCCACGACCGCGCCCGACGACGACGGCGCCGGGCGGCTCGACCCCCACCACCGGGGCCGCACCCTCGGGGACGGCGGTCGGTCCGGCTTCGAGCGTCCCGGTCGGCGGGGCGGCCTCGTTCACCGACCCCGCGAGCGGTGACCCGGCTCTCGTCGTCCAACTGACGTCCGGCAAGTTCCACGCGTTCGACGCGGTCTGCCCACACGCCGGTTGCACGGTCGCCTACATGTCGTCGGGACAGGTCATCGCCTGTCCGTGCCACGGCTCGGAGTTCGATCCGACCACCGGCAACGTGCTCCGCGGTCCCGCCGCCAACGGGCTCACGTCGATCAAGATCGCCGAAGGCCCGAACGGTGATCTCTACGTCCAGTAGGGACGAGCCGGGTCCGGTGCACGCATCGGGATCATCCGGCCGCCCGAGAGGCGTCGGGTACGATGACGGCGGCGCCGCATCGCGGCTCTCCGTGGCAATGACCGACACCACTTCCGAGCCGGACGGCACCTCGACGACGTTGCGGACGGACAGGTCCGCCGACCGGATCGCGTGGCTCTCCTCGATCCCCTTCGCCGTGGTGCACCTCGCGCCGATCGCCGCGGTCCTCGTGGTCGTGACCTGGCAGGACTGGGTGCTCTGCGCGGGCCTGTACGTCGTGCGCATGTTCGCCATCACCGCGGGGTACCACCGCTACTTCTCCCACCGCAGCTACCGGATGGGACGGCCGACCCAGTTCGCAATGGCACTGCTCGGCACCACCGCGGCGCAGAAGGGTCCGCTGTGGTGGGCAGGCCACCACCGCATCCACCATCGCTTCAGTGACAAGGACGAGGACGTCCACTCGCCCCGTGACGGCTTCTGGTGGAGCCACGTCGGCTGGATCCTCTCCACCCGCTACAAGACGACGAACACCGAGGCCATCGCCGACTTCGCGGCCGTTCCGGAGCTCCGACTGCTCGACCGCTGGGCGTGGGTGAGCCCGTGGCTGGTCGGTGTCGCATGCTTCCTCGTCGGCGGGTGGGGCGCCGTCCTCGTCGGATTCCTCCTCTCCACGGTGCTGCTCTGGCACGGGACGTTCGTCGTGAACTCCCTGACCCACCTGATGGGGCGACGGCGCTTCGCGACGCCCGACACCTCGCGGAACTCCTGGGTGATCGCGCTGGTCACCGGTGGCGAGGGGTGGCACAACAACCACCACTACCTGCCGGCGTCCGCCCGCTCCGGCTTCACCTGGTGGGAGCTCGACCCGACCTGGTACGCGCTCCGGGGGCTCGCCGCAGTCGGGGTCGTCCGCGACCTCCGCGACCCGCACCCGCGGCTGCTCGCGCAGGCACGGGTGCGCGATGGGGCGTTCGACATCGGGATGTTCCGCTCGTACTGGGAGCGCGCGGCCAAAGTGGCGGGTGAGCGGATCGCCGATCTCAGTGCGCGACCTGTGGCTCCGTCGGCCGAGGCGACGGGCGACCGCGAGGCGCCGGTCGACGCGCCCGAGCACGCCACGGTCGAGACGAGCTCGACGCTCGCGGGGCTCTTCACCAAGGTTCTCGAGTCGGCCGATCAGCTCGCGGCCGCGACGCGCCGAACGAGGGAGACGACGAAAGCGCCGGCCGTCGAGGTCGAGCCGTTCGATCCCGCGACCGAATGACGGAGCCGCCGGCGGGATGCCGGACGGATCCACGCGTCGCAGACGCGACCCTCTGGATCGTCGATCTCGACGGAGTGGTGTGGCTCTCAGGAGAGGCGATCGGGGACGCGGCCGGTGCGGTCGACCGGCTCCGCACGCACGGGAGGCGGGTGGTCTTCGCCACGAACAATTCGGCGCCGACGACCGGCGAGCTCCTCGCCAGGCTCGGTCGGATCGGCATCGAAGCGACCGCAGAGGACCTCGCGACCTCCGCGGCCGCGGCGGCCGGCCTTCTCGAATCGGGCGCGTCCGCCCACGTGCTCGCAGACGGCGGGGTGCTGGAAGCGCTGGCGGCGCGTGGCGTGGTACTCGCGGCGGACGGACCGACCGACGCGACGGTCGTCGGGTGGACCCGGCGGTTCGACTTCGCCACCTTGACGGCGGCGGCGACCGCCGCACGCGGCTCGGGCCGGCTCATCGGCACCAACGAGGACCCGTTCCATCCGACCCCCGAGGGTCTGCTGCCGGGCTCGGGTGCGATCCTGGCTGCGGTCGCCACGGCGTCGGGGGTGATCCCGCAGATCGCCGGCAAGCCGCACGCCCCGATGGCCGACATGCTCGTGTCACGGTTCGGCGCTGCGGGAGGCCGGCTCCGCGCCGTCGTCGTCGGCGACCAACCGGCGACCGACGGACGGCTCGCCGAGCGGCTGGGGCTGCCCTTTGCCCTCGTCGACTCGGGCGTGACCGCGTCGGGTGGCGGCACGGGAGGCGTCGAGGTCGCGGTCCGTGCGCCGGACCTCGGCTCGCTGGTCGATCGGTGCCTCGCCGGCTGATCGCTCGCGGAGTGCTTGCTGCCAGCAAGCACTCCTGGTAGACTGCACAAATGGCCGACAACGACATCTTCGCGAAGTACCTCGAGGCGGGGATCGCCTTCACCAAGATGACAAGGGCCCGTGCGGAGGAGCTGGTCTCGGAGCTGGTCCGCAGCGGTGAGTTCCAGAGCGCCGACGCCCGCGAGAAGGTCGAAGAGCTCATCGACCGGAACCGCAAGAGCCGCGAGGTGTTCATCGCCCAGGTCCGTGAAGAAGTCGACCGGCAGCTCGACCACCTCGGCATCACCAGCCTCGACGACCTTGCACGGCAGGTCGCCTCCCTCCTGCAGCGCACAGCGGACGCGGGACGCGCCGCGACCGCGAAGGCGACCGCGAAGGCGGGTGGGTCGAAGAAGGCCGCAGCGAAGAAGACCCCGGCCAAGAAGTCGACGGCGAAGAAGTCGCCCGCCAAGAAGTCGACGGCGAAGAAGGCCGCAGCGAAGAAGACCCCGGCCAAGCGGGCGGCGGCCACGACGGCGAAGAAGTCGCCCGCCAGGAAGTCGACGGCGAAGAAGACCGCCGCGAAGCCGTCCTCCGGTCCGGGGTCGGCGGCCTGACCAAGTCGGCCCGGCAACGTCTCGACCGGGTCCTCGTCGAGCGGGGCCTGGCATCCACCCGGTCGGCGGCGTCCGAGCTCGTCGAGCGCGGCATCGTCCTCGTCTCCGGCTCCATCGCGGACAAGCCGGCCCGGCTGGTCGCCTCCGGCGAACCGGTCGAGCTGCGTGGGGAGCCACCCCGCTTCGTCAGCCGCGGAGGTGACAAGCTCGCAGCCGCCCTCGCACGCTTCGCGATCGATCCCCACGGCGTCCGGGCGCTCGACGCGGGAGCGTCGACCGGCGGGTTCACCGACTGCCTCCTGCAGCACGGCGCCTCTTCGGTGGTCGCGGTCGACGTCGGGCGTGGCCAGCTCGACGAACGGCTGCGCCGTGACCCGCGGGTCGAGGCCCTCGAGCAGCTCGACATCCGGATGGTGACCCTTGCGACCGTGGGTGGCGTCCCGGTCGACCTGGTCACCGCCGACCTCGCGTTCATCTCGTTGACGAGAGCCATCCCGGTGCTCGTGGGGGAGGTCGCCCGGACGGGAGCCACCGTGGTGCTGCTCGTCAAGCCGCAGTTCGAGGCCGGCCGGGTCGAGGCCTCGCGTGGACGGGGGGTGATCCGTGACGCTGCCGTCCACCGGCAGACCCTCGAGACGGTGGCAACCGCGCTCGACGTCGCGGGAGCGGACATCATAGGGGCCATGCCGTCGCCGATCACCGGGCACGCCGGAAACGTCGAGTTCCTGCTCGCCGCGCGCACCCATCGCCCGGACGGGGGTCGGACCCTGGTCGATCCGGGCGCGTTGCTCGACGCCGCCGTTGCCGAGGCCCACGGTCCTCAGGTGGACTGAGCGGCCGTGGCCACCGTCGACTTCTTCGTCCACCCGCAACGTCCCGAGGCCGCGGCGCTCGCCGAGCGCGCCTCAACCTGGCTGACCGAACGCGGACACGCCGCACGCACCGTCGGAGCCGACGGACAGGTCGCGGTGGAGGACGCCGACCTGCTGGTGAGCCTCGGTGGTGACGGCACCCTGCTCCGCACCGTCGACCATGCGCTCGGGAGGGGCATCCCCGTCCTCGGGGTCAACATCGGCCGGCTCGGCTATCTGACCGAGGTCGAGCCCGACGGGCTCGAAGCAGCGCTCGCGGACTTCCTCGCCGGAACGTATCTCGTCGAGGAGCGGATGACGCTCCAGGTCACGGTCACCGGGCCCGACGGCTCGAGGGTCGAGGAGCGCATCGCCCTCAACGAGGCCACGGTCGAGAAGACCGTGCCGGGGCACACGGTGCGCATCGCAGCCTCCATCGACGGGAGGCCGTTCGTCACCTACGCGGCGGACGGGCTCGTGATCGCGACCCCGACCGGGTCGACCGCGTACAACCTCTCGGCGCGTGGTCCGGTGCTCTCGCCGCGACTCCGGGCGATCGTGGTCACGCCGGTCTCCCCGCACATGCTCTTCGACCGCGCGCTCGTGCTCGACCCGGCCGAGCGACTCGGCCTCGGCGTCCTCGAGCCCCGACCGGCCGTGCTCGTCGTCGACGGGGTGAGCGTGGCGGAGCTCGAACCCGGCTCGAACGTCGAGTGCCGCGAGGGCGACCAGCCGGCGCGTCTCGTGACCTTCGGACGACGTGACTTCCACGCGATCCTGCGCGCCAAGTTCCACCTCGCCGACCGGTAGGGGAGCGGGCGTGGCGCACCTCTGCGAGCTCCGGGTCCGCGACCTCGGGGTCATCGAGGAGGTGACGGTGGTCTTCGGCCCGGGCATGACCGCGCTGACCGGCGAGACCGGCGCCGGCAAGACCCTCCTGGTCGGTGCGCTGAGCCTCCTGCTCGGCGGACGGGGCGACCCGGCACTCGTGCGGTCGGGGGCGGACGAGGCGATGGTCGAGGCACGCTTCGGCGGGGAGGGCGACGGCGACGACCTCGTGCTCGCCCGCGCTGTCTCGAGCACCGGTCGGTCGCGTGCGTGGATCGACGGTCGCATGGCCTCGATCGGTGCGCTCGGCGAGACCGCCCGCACGCTCGTCGAGCTGCACGGTCAGCACCAGCACCGCTCCCTCGTCCGCGCGGACGCCCAACGCGAAGCGCTCGACCGCTTCGCCGGCATCGATCACGGCCCCTTGCGTCTCGCCCGGGCGCGCCTCCTCGCACTCCGCGCCGAGTCGGCCGACCTCGGCGGGGATGCGCACCAGCGTGCACGCGAGGTCGACATGTTGCGCTTTCAGATCGAGGAGATCGAAGGGGTCGCCATCGAGGACGCGGGCGAGGACGGGCGACTCGAGGAAGAAGAGGCGCGCCTCGCGGACGCAGACGCCCACCGGCGGGCCGCGTCCGACGCACTCGAGGCGCTGACCGGTAGCGGGGCCAGCGCGATCGACCGCCTCGCCACCGCATCGGGCGCGCTCTCCGGCCGTCCCGCGCTCGGCGAGCTCGACCGGCGGATCCGCGCGTCGATGGGTGAGCTCGCCGACCTCGCCGACGAGCTGCGGAGCGTCGTCGAGACCTGGGAGGACGACCCGGCACGGCTGGAGGCCGTCCGATCCCGCCGGCAGGTCTTCTTCCAGCTCGAACGCAAGTACGGGGCCGGTCTTGCGGCGGTGCTCGCATTCGCAGGCGACGCGCGCTCGAAACTCGAGACCATCGTGGCCGACGAGGCCCGGGCCGACCGGCTCGATGGCGAGCTCGCGGTCGCCGCAGCCGAGCTCGCCGCGGCCGAAGCCGCCGTCGCCGCCGCGCGACGGGATGCCGCGCCACGGCTCGCCGCGGAGGTCGAGTCGACCCTGCGGTCCCTTGCGATGCCTGCGGCCCGCATCACCGTCACGGTCGACGGCGCCGGAGCGGCCGACGACGTGACCTTCGGGCTCGCGGCCAATCGGGGCGAATCGGTCCTCCCGTTGGCGAAGGCCGCGTCGGGCGGCGAGCTCGCACGCACCATGTTGGCACTGCGACTCGTGCTGACCGAAGGTCCGGCCGTCATGGTCTTCGACGAGGTGGACGCCGGGGTCGGGGGCGCGGCCGCCGTCACGGTCGGCCGGTCGCTCGCAGACGTGGCCGAGCGGGCACAGGTGCTCGTGGTCACCCACCTCGCGCAGGTGGCCGCACAGGCCGGTGCCCAGCTCGCGATCCGCAAGGTGGAGCGCGACGACCGGACCGTCTCGGAGGTGGTCCCGCTCGACACGGAGGGCCGGGTGGTCGAGCTCGCGCGCATGCTCTCGGGTCGACCCGAGAGCGCTTCGGCCCGTCGGCACGCCCGTGAGCTACTCGCGGGGCTGGCCGTGGTCAGCACGCCGGAGGGACCGCCCGATCGGGCGCGCGACCACGAGGTGTCCACGCCGGAAGACGCGTCGTTCCGGTAGCATCTTCAGGTGCGCGACACGGACGAGCGACCGGTGACCGTTCGAGGGACCAAGTTCATCTTCTTCACCGGCGGCGTGTCCTCCTCGCTGGGGAAGGGGCTCACCGCATCGTCGCTCGGGCGACTGCTCAAGTGCCGCGGCCTCCGGGTCACGATGTGCAAGCTCGACCCGTACATCAACGTCGACCCGGGGACGATGAACCCCTTCGAGCACGGCGAGGTCTTCGTGACCGAGGACGGCGGCGAGACCGACCTCGACCTCGGCCACTACGAGCGGTTCATCGACGAGAACCTGCACAAGGACTCGAACGCGACGACCGGCCGGATCTACTCCTCGGTGATCGCGAAGGAGCGGCGTGGCGACTACCTCGGCAAGACCGTCCAGGTCATCCCCCACGTCACCGACGAGATCAAGCAGCGCATCCTCCGGCTCGGCACGGACGACGTCGACGTGGTCATCGTCGAGATCGGCGGCACGGTCGGCGACATCGAGATCGTGCCGTTCCTCGAGGCGATCCGGCAGTTCCGCCGCGACGTCGGCAGTCAGAACGTCTGCTACGTGCACCTCACCCTCGTGCCCTACCTCGGGCCGACCGGCGAGCAGAAGACGAAGCCCACCCAGCACTCGGTGACCGAGCTCCGCAGCCGGGGCATCCAGCCGAACGTGATCGTCTGCCGCTCCGACCGGATGATCTCCGACGACCTCAAACGCAAGATCTCGCTGCTCTGCGACGTGCCGATCGAGGCGGTCGTCTCCGCCGTCGACGCGGCCAACATCTACCAGATCCCTCTGGTCCTGTACGAGGAGGGGATGGACCGCTACATCCTCTCCCTGCTCGACTTCGACGAGACCTCCCACCCGATCGACCTGACCGGCTGGCAGCAGCTGCTCGCCCAGGTGGATGCGGCCACCCGCCCGGTCACGATCGGCATCATCGGGAAGTACGTCGACCTGCCCGACGCCTACCTGTCGGTCGTCGAGTCCCTCCGCCACGCCGGCTTCCACCACGGCGCGAAGGTGGAGATCGAGTGGGTCCAGGCCGCGACCGTCCCGGACCTCCTCCTCCACGACGGGCTCCGGGGCTTCGACGGGCTCGTGATCCCGGGCGGCTTCGGCGAGCGCGGCATCGAGGGCAAGATCGCAGCCGCCCACTACGCCCGCGAGCACGACATCCCGCTGCTCGGGCTCTGCCTCGGGCTCCAGGTCATGATCATCGATGTGGCCCGCTCCCTCGCGGGGCTCGAAGGCGCGAACTCCCGCGAGTTCGAGGCCACCACGCGGCACCCGGTCATCGACCTGATGGACGACCAGAACGACGTCGTCGACAAGGGCGGCACCATGCGGCTCGGCTCGTACGGCGCGCAGCTCCTCCCGGGCTCGCAAGTCGCCCGCGCCTACGGCACGGAGGTGGTGTCCGAGCGCCACCGCCACCGCTACGAGGTCAACCCGCGCTACCGCACCCGGCTCGAGGAGGCGGGCCTCGTCTGCTCGGGCCTCTCGCCCGACGCCCGGCTGGTCGAGTTCATCGAGCTGCCCGGTCATCCGTACTGGGTGGGCACACAGGCCCATCCGGAGTTCAAGAGCCGGCCCGACAAACCGCACCCGCTCTTCCGCGAGCTCGTCGGGGCCGCACTGGAGCGTGCGGAGGGACGCGACCCACGCCTGATCGACGTCGGGGCGGTCGGCTGAGCCCGACCGGCCGGTGACGCCGTGATCGGGCACGACGCCGACCTTCCACGATTCCGGCAGGTCGGCGAGGAGCTCATCCACCAGGGCCACGTCGTCACGGTGGTGCGGGCCACCTTCCTCGATCCCGACGGCGAGCCCTTCGAGCGCGACGTCGTGCGCCACCCCGGTGCAGTCGCCGTGGTGGCGGTCACCGAGTCGGACTCGGTCGTCCTGGTGCGCCAGTACCGTCCCGCCGTGGACCGCTGGGTGCTCGAGATCCCGGCCGGCACCCGCGACGTGGAGGGCGAACCCGAGGCCACGACGGCAGCGCGGGAGCTCGCCGAAGAGGTCGGGTGTGCCGCACGGGATCTGACCCTGTTGGTCCGCACGGTCATCACCCCCGGGTTCTGCGACGAGGTCACTGCGGTCTACCTCGCCACCGGGCTCACCTCGGTGGCCTCGGCGCGCGACGGCGTCGAGGAGCGCTTCCTCGCCGTGGTCGAGGTGCCGCTCGCCGACTTCGACGCGAGGGTCGACGACGGGACGATCGTCGACGCGTCGACCATCCTCGGGGTCGGGCTCGCTCGGCGGCGCCTGGGCCGGGCGACGGCATCCGGTCGGTGAACGAGCCGCTCTCTCCGGGGGCGGAGGAGTACCTCTCGTGGCTGGCCGTCGAGAAGGGCAGGTCGCACAACACGCTCACCGCCTACCGGCGCGATCTCCTCGCATGGGAGCGGTGGGCGAACGAGGCCGGTGTCGATCCGCTCACCGCGGATCCCGCGGCCGTCGAGGCACACCTCGCCGGGCTCCGGGGCCAGGGCCTCACCCCGGCCTCACTCGCGCGTGCGACGTCCACACTCCGCGGCCTCTTCGGCTTCCTCGTGGACGAAGGGGACCTGCGCGACGACCCGACCGCGTCGGTCCGTTCGCCGAAGCTGCCGCGTCGCCTGCCGAAGGCGCTGAGCGAGACCCAGGTGCTCGCCCTGCTCGAGTCGGCCGGTGGGGAAGAGCCCACCGATCTCCGCGACCGGGCGCTTCTCGAGCTGCTCTACGCGACCGGAGCGCGCATCTCCGAGGTGGTCGGGCTCTCCCTCATCGACCTCCAGGGCGACGACGGGCTGCTCCGGGTCTTCGGCAAGGGAGCGAAAGAGCGGCTCGTGCCGGTGGGCGGTCCGGCCCGACAGGCGCTCGACGGTTGGCTGGCCAAGGGGCGTCCTTCGCTCGCGCCCGAGGCGTGGGCGCGCCGCAGCGACGAGGAGGCGGTCTTCCTCAACACCCGGGGCGGCCGCCTCACGAGGCAGGGTGCGTGGGGAGTCGTCCACCGCCACGCAGAGCGCGCCGGCGTCGCCGGAGTGGTCAGCCCGCACGTGCTCCGCCACTCGTGCGCGAGCCACATGCTCGCCCACGGTGCGGACATCAGGGTCGTCCAGGAGCTGCTCGGACACGTCTCGATCGCCACCACGCAGCTGTATACGTCGCTCGGCCAGGAGCACTTGCGCGCCTCCTACGAACGTGCCCATCCGCGGGCCGGAGGGGCCCCCGCCAGGTAGGATCGTCCCCGTGACGAGCGACGCGCCCACAATCGACTACCGCCTGCTCCTCGAGGGCGAGCTGGAGCGGTTGCAGTCCGAGCTGTCCGAGCTCGGCTACGGCGACAGTGGCAGTCTCCACTACGACCCGAACTTCGCAGACTCGAGCCAGGTGACCGCCGAGCGTGGTGAGGCCGAGGTGTTGGCGGGCCAGCTCCGCGAATCGCTCGACGAAGTCGTCCAGGCGCTGGTCCGGCTCGAAGAGGGGAGCTACGGCGCCTGCGAGGTGTGCGGGCAGCCCATCAGCTCGGCACGGCTCGAGGCGATGCCGGCCACCCGCTTCTGCATCAATCACGCCAACCGCTCCTGATCGGCCCGGGCGACCGATGGCCTACGGGGGCACCTCAGGCCCGAGCGGCTCCGGCCGGGCCAGGCGCTTCCAGCCCAATCAGCGGACGATCGTCATCGTCGCGGTCGTGGCCGTGCTCGGGGCGATCCTCGTCGGCACCCACCGGATCACCCGGTTCGAGATCATCTACTTCTGCGTCCTCGTGCCCTCGATCATCCTGCACGAGCTCTCCCACGGGGTGGTCGCCCTCGTCTTCGGCGACGACACGGCGAAGCGGGCGGGACGGCTCACGCTCAACCCGATCGCCCACGTCGACCCGGTCGGCACGCTGCTGGTGCCTGCCATCCTCTCGCTCGGCGGGCTTCCTGCCTACGGGTGGGCGAAGCCCGTTCCGGTGAGCACCAACCGGCTGCGCAGCCCGCGGAACCACACGGTCATCGTCTCGCTCGCCGGTCCGCTCACCAACTTCGCGCTCGCCGCGCTGATGGGCCTCGGCTATGTGTTGACCACCGCTCCGGACGTCCGTCAGCTAGTCAACCAGCTCGGCGCCTACCCACCGGGACTCGCGAGCCAGATCTTCTTCATCGCCGGCCTGGCCAACCTCATCCTCGGGATCTTCAACCTGATCCCGTGCCCACCGCTCGACGGTGCGGCCGTGCTCGAGCGGCTGCTGCCGGCCCGGGTCCTCCCCGAGTACTACCGGCTCCAGCCCGCACTCATGTTCCTGCCGTTCCTCCTCATCCTGCTCTTCCGGAACCAGTGGGCGCAGTTGCTCGGCCACGTCATCAGCTGGTGGTCGGGCATCCTGGCGTGAACGGATCCGAGGCGTCGCGGGGCCGAAGACTCGGGCCGTACCTGCTCGCCGCAGCCCTGCTGACCTGCGACTACCTCTTCACAGCTCATGGGCTCGCCCAGGTCCGCGCCGGGACGAACTATGCGGTCTGGGCGCTCGACCACGGCGGCTACAGCGACGTGCTCAAGCTGAGCCTCGACCACTACGTGCGCGTCGGCCAGGTCGTCCACCCACTGCCCTACGTGCACGACCGGATCGAGTACCCGGTCCTCCTCGGGTTCCTCCTCTGGCTCCCATCGTGGTTGCCCGGTGGGCCCGCCACCTGGCTCGCCGCGGCCGGGGTCATGGTCGCGGCCGCGACGTTCGGCTCGATCGCGCTCCTCGAGCGCGCCCGCCCCGGCTCGGCGTGGTGGCTCGCGGCGTCACCGGCCCTCCTGGTCGACTCGGCGATCAACTGGGACCTGATCGGCATCTTCTTCCTGGTGGGGGCCGTGGTCTGGTTCGCCGAAGCGCGCCTGGCCCTTTCCGGGGCGGCGACCGCGGTCGGCACCTTCGTGAAGCTCTTCCCGGTCGTCGTGGCCCCGATCGCCCTGGCGGCGCTCACGTCGCGGCTCCGACACGAGCGCTCCGACGCCGCCGGGGGAGGACAGGGGAGCGGTCG
The DNA here is from genome assembly GCA_963769765.1 of uncultured Acidimicrobiaceae bacterium. Lineage (GTDB taxonomy): Bacteria > Actinomycetota > Acidimicrobiia > Acidimicrobiales > RAAP-2 > Bog-756. The sequence goes on from CAVYNA010000004.1 coordinate 204,180, forward strand.
CAGCGAGGGGCGGGGGTCGGCGGCCGCCGCGCTCGCCGGCTGGGTGCTCCCGTTCGCGACCGTCAGCCTGGTGGTCGTCGTCCCGTTCCTCGTCGTCAACCCGCAGAACACGCTCTGGTTCTTCCGGTACAACAGCCTCCGGACGGAGAAGGACTCGGTCTGGGGTCTGCTCGGCCGCATGTTCGGCACGTCGATGATCTCGCACCACGTCATCGACGTGTGCTCGCTCGTGGTGGTCGCCGCCGTCCTGGCCGCCGTCAGCTGGGCGGTCTGGCGCGTCGAGCCGTCGCACCAGGGCCGTGCCGTGGCGTTGGCCAGCGCGGTCGCGGTGATCGCCTGGATGGCGGTCAACAAGGTCTGGAACCCCCAGTACGTCCTCTGGGTCTTCGCTGCGGGCGCGATCACCGCGATGCCGGCCCGCTACGCGGTCGTCCTCGGCGCGGTCTCCGTGCTCGACTACGTCTTCGAGTTCGTGCTCCGGGTGCCGGACCACACCAACCCCTACTCGTGGGTCGGGTACACGGCGGTGGTGGCGCGCACGGCGGTCTTCGTGGCGATGGCCGCCTGGTCCCTCCGGCGGCTGCGCGAGCTGCCGACCGCTCCCGCGGTCGTGCCCGACGAGCGGCTGCCCGCTCCCGCTCCCACGTGATCCCTGGGGACGAGGAGGCGGGAGGGGCGCGCTCTCCTGGTAGGCGAGTTCACCGCGCGGGGCGCTGGGTGCGCGCCCACCCAGGGCTGGTGGTGCTCCTCGCCCTGCCGCCGGTGCTGTTCTCCTCTGCCCTGTTGGACGGCCGGATCTTCCTCGACGGCGACAACCTCCTCCAGAACTTCCCGCTCCGGGTGCTCGTCGGTCGCGATCTCTCGCACGGCTCGCTTCCGCTGTGGAACCCCTACCTCTTCAGCGGGACGCCGCTCCTCGCCGGCTTCAACGCGGGGGCCGCCTATCCGGCCAGCTGGCTGAGCGCAGTGCTGCCGGTGCCGAGCGCGTGGACGCTCAACCTGGTCCTCGCCTACGACGTGGCGTTGGCCGGGATGTACGTCTTCTGCCGGCGGCTCGGGATCTGGTCGAGCGCGGCCACGTTCGGCGCGGCGACCTTCGCCTTCGCCGGCTACATGAGCGCGCAGATCGTCCACATCGACCTCATCGAAGCCGCGGCCTGGCTGCCGTGGACCCTGCTCGCCGTCCACCAGCTCACGGCTCCCGCCCCTTTCGAACCGGTGACGGGAGGTTCCGCTCCGACCCCTGCGCGGAGCGGCCGGTGGATCGTCCTGCTCGCCGTCGCGGTCGGCCTCTCGGTGCTGAGCGGTGGGGTCGAGGCGATCATCGACGGCGCCGTGCTGGTCGGCATCTACACGGTCGGACGGCTGGTCGACGGGATCCGCCGCGCACCGGGGGAGTGGCGCACGGCGGCCGCCCAGGTGCTCCGACTGGCATCCGGTGTCGTCCTCGGCGTCGCCCTCGGCGCGGTCCAGTGGCTTCCGGGCCTCGTCTTCGAGTCGCAGTCGCAGCGCTCGGCGGCCAGCTACGCGTTCTTCTCGACCGGCTCCCTCCCGGCCCGACTCGTCACGTTGCTCGCGACCCCCTTCGTGCTCGGCACCAACCAGGACCAGCCGGCCTACTACGCGGGTCCCTACAACTTCCCGGAGGTCACCAGCTACGTCGGCGTGCTCGCGCTCATCGCCGCGTGCACGCTCGTGGTCCGCGGGTGGCGCCGACGGGCGGAGGCGCGGGAGTGGTGGATCTGGTACGTGGTCCTCGCGGTCGGACTCGTCTCCGCGCTCGGCGCCGAGACCCCGTTCGGCCGCGTCCTCTTCGCCCTGCCGCTCGTGCGGAACGAACGACTCCTCAACCGCAATCTGTTGCTCGTGGACCTCGCGCTCGCTGTCCTGCTCGCCTGGTGGATGCACGGGCTGCTCGACGAGCGCGCCCACGCACCGGACGGACCGACGCGTGCGGTCACCGTGCGCCAGCGGTGGCGGCCCGGCGCGCGGGCCGAGGTGGTCGCGACCTGCATCCCGGTCGCCGTCATCGCGTGCGTCTGCTTCTGGGCGTGGGTCGACGCCCCGATGCTCGAGCGGCTGCTCGGCACCCAGTTCCCGCTCGACCTCCGCACCCGGCTCGACCTCGCCGCCCTGGTCACCGCCGGCGCACTGATCGCCGCGGCCGCCACCTATGTGGTGCTGGTCGAGGAACGCTTCACCGTCGCGACGCTGCGCCGTCTGCTCGCCGCGGTCCTCGTGGTCGATCTCGTCTTCTTCAACGCGATGCTCCTGCGACCCCCGGTCAGCCAGCGCACCGCGCAGGCGCAGGGGCCGACCGCCCGGCGATTCGTCTCGCTGGTCGGTGCCGGCCGGTTCATCGTCTACGACCCCGACCAGTTCCACGGCGACGAGCTGCTCGCCCTCGGCCAGACCGACCTCAACGTCTTCAACGAGCTCGGCAGCGCCCAGGGCTACGGCGCGCTCACCGACGGGACGTACTACGCGGCGACCGGTGCCCACTACCAGGAGGACTTCGACCCGGTGACGCTGGCGGGCACCGTGTGGGACCAGCTCAACGTGACCACCCTGCTCACCCTGCCCTCGTTCTTCTGCTCGCAGGTCGGCCCCGCGCCGAGCTCGCCGGACGCGATCCCGTTCGCGGCGGCGCCGCAGCTCTACAACGGCTCGCCGCACGCGAACACGGGCCCAATCGCCCTCGCACCCGGCCAGACCCGTCAGTGGTACCTCGGTGGGCCGCTCACGCTCGAGAACTGGAGCGTCCGGCTCTTCGAGGGGGCACCCGCGACGGTCCGGATCGGCTTGTTGGACTCCGCCGGGGCGGTCGTCTGGCTGGCACGGTCCGTGACGGCCGTCACCGGGCAGTCCGTCGCGCCGACCGTCGGCGCGGGATTCGGACGCGGCGTGACCGCGACCGGCGTGGTCGTCCAGAACCTCGGAGCAGGTACCGCGGTGGTCGGCGTCCCGAGCGCGGCGGACGGTCGAGACCGGATCGGTGACCCTGGACGGTCCGTTGCAGTACGGCGCGGTCTGGCCGCACTGGCGCTACGCGGGCACGCTCGGCTCGTTCGGCGTCTTCGTGAACGCACGGGCCAGGGGTTGGGCCTGGACCGCACGCGCACCGGGCTCGTCCGCCCCGGTGCGGGCGACGGTCGTCGCGGGTCCTCCGGCCGGCGACGGCGGTCAGCGGATCACCGTGAAGTCCACCGGCGCGGTGGAGCTCGTGCGGAGCGCGGCCTTCAGCCCCGGCTGGCGCGCGACCGTCCAGCCCCTCGACCCCGGCACCGCAGGCCCCTCGGGGCCGGCGCGGAACGTGCCCGTCGTCGCGGACGGGGTCCTGCAGACGGTCAGGCTCACCGGCGCCGGGGACGTGGTCGTCACCTTCAGCTACGCACCGACCTCGGTGGTCGCCGGTGGGGTGGTCTCGGCCGCGGCCGCAGCGCTCCTTCTCGGGTGCGCGGCCGTCGCGACCGCCCGGTGGCTCCGTCGCCGGCGGCGACTCAGGCGGGCATGAGCAGCCCGACGGCCTCCGCCGCCCGCCGGTAGGTGGCCGACGCGACGGTTCGGGCTTTCGCCGCGCCGAGGGCGAGGAGGCCGGGTACCGCTCCCGGGTCTGCGGCGAGCTCGGCACGGCGCTCACGGACGGGGCGGAGGAGCTCGACGAGGGCCTCGGCGAGGTCCGCTTTGAGGTCGCCGTAGCGCGTGTAGCCGGCCGCGACGGCTGCCGGGCTCCGGTCGGTCGCGACCGCGAGGAGCTCGAGAAGGTTGGAGAGCCCGGGCTTGGTCTCGGGGTCGTAGGCGACCTCGCCGTCGGTGTCGGTGACCGCCTTGCGCACCTTGCGCACGATCTCGTCGGGCTCGTCGAGGACGAGGACGGTCCCGAGGGGCGAGCTCACCGACTTGGACATCTTGCGGGCGGGGTGCTGGAGGTCCATCACCCGGGCTCCGATCGGCGGCACCGAGGCCTCGGGCACGATCATCGTCTCGCCGTAGCGCCGGTTGAAGCGGAGCGCGAGCTCGCGGGCAAGCTCGAGGTGCTGGCGCTGATCGTCCCCGACCGGGACCCGCTCGGCGTCGTAGAGCAGGATGTCGGCCGCCTGCAGCACCGGGTAGGTGAAGAGCCCGACCCGGACCGAGTCGCGTCCGGCGCTCTTCTCCTTGAACTGGGTCATCCGTCCGAGCTCACCCATCGTCGCCGTGCACTCGAGGAGCCAGGCGAGCTCGGTGTGCTCGGGAACGTGGCTCTGCACGAAGAGGGTGCAGCGCCCCGGGTCGAGACCGGCCGCCAGGAGATCGAGCGCGGTGTCGTGCGTTCGCGCGCGGAGCTCGGCCGGGCCGATGTCGAGGGTGAGCGCGTGCAGGTCGACGATGCAGTAGAAGGCGTCGTGGGCGGCCTGGTCGGCCACCCAGTTGCGGATCGCCCCGAGGTAGTTGCCGAGGTGCAGGTCACCGCTGGGCTGGATGCCGGAGAGGACGCGGGGCATGGTGCGCCATCGTAGGGCGGGGGCCGGGGGTGCACGGTGAGCCCGGGTCGAGCCGGTATCGTCGACTCCTGATGAGCGCGACCGTGTCCGTCCCCGAGTTCGAGGGACCGATCGACCTCCTGTTGGAGTTGGTCAACGGGCACCAGATGGACATCTTCGACGTGCCCCTCGCCGACCTCGTCGATGCCTTCGTCGCCGAGGTCGCGACCTGGGAGGCGGTCGACCTCCAGACCCTCTCCGAGTTCCTGGTGATCGCCGCGGTGCTCATCGAGCTCAAGTCTCGCCGCCTCCTCCCGGGCACCGCCGAGCCAGACCCCGACGAGGAGCTGGTCGGCTGGGAGGAGCGGGACCTCCTCCTCGCACGGCTGCTCGAGTGCCAGGCCTACGCCGCGGCCGCCGAGGCCTTCTCGCTCCTCACCGAGCGGGCGGCCCGCGCGGTGCCCCGCGTGGCCGGGCTCGACGCCGACTTCGTCGTGCACGCACCCGACCTGCTCGCCGGAGTGACCCCGGCCCAGGTCGCCGAGGCCTTCCGCCGGGCGACCGCGGAGCGGCCGGTGGCGACGGTCGACCTCTACCACGTGACCGTCGACACGGTGACCGTCGCCGAAGCCGTGTCCGAGCTCGAGCTGCACCTGCCGACGGCCGGGCGCGCGACCTTCCGGGAGCTGACCGGCCATCTGCGCACGAGGATCGAGGTGATCGTGCGGTTCCTCGCACTGCTGGAGCTCTGCAAGCAGGGACGGGTCGCGCTCGACCAGGGGGAGACCTTCGGCGAGCTCGAGGTGGCCTGGCTCGCGGCCGGCCCCGTCCTCGCCACGGTCGGCGCCGGCCGGGTCGACGAGTACGAGGGCTGACGTGCCGCTCTCTCCCGAAGCCCGCGCGGTCGAGGCGGTCCTGATGGTGGCGATCGAGCCGGTCACGGCCGGGTTGCTCGCCGAGCTCCTCGAGGTGCCGGTGGAGCACATCGACTCGATCTGTGCGGAGCTCGAAGCCGCGTGCCACCGCGAGGGACGGGGGTTCGAGGTGGTCCGCATCGCGGGTGGCTTCCGCGTCCAGACCCATCCCGACCTCGCCTCCTATGTCGAGCGCTTCGCCAACGTGGGCGTCTCCGCGCGGCTTTCCGCCGCGGCACTCGAGACCCTTGCGATCGTCGCCTACAAGCAGCCGGTCTCCCGCGCCCAGATCGCCGCGTTGCGCGGGGTCAACGTGGACGGCGTCGTCCGGCTGCTCGAGCACCGCGGCTACATCGCGGCGGTGGGCCACGCCCCCGGGCCGGGCCAAGCCATCCTCTACGCGACGACCGACGCGTTCCTCGAGCGGTTGGGACTCGACCGGCTCGAGCAGCTGCCGCCGGTCGAAGACCTCCTGCCGGGACCTGAGGCCCTCGACCAGCTCGAGGACCAGCTGCGTCCCGTCGCGGATGGTTGAGGGGGACCCTCCCCAACCGACCGACGGCGTTCGACTGCAGAAGGTGCTCGCCCGCGTCGGAATCGGCTCGCGGCGCGCCTGCGAAGAGCTGATCGCCGAGGGCAGGGTCACCGTCAACGGGAGCGTCGCCGTCCTCGGGCGTCGCGTGGACCCCGACTTCGACCGGATTGCACTCGACGGGGTGCCGCTCGCCGTCCGGCCCGACCTCGTCCACTACCTCCTCAACAAGCCGGCCGGGGTGGTCTCGACCGTCGAGGACACCCACGGTCGGACGCCCGTGGTCTCGCTCGTGCCCGCAGAGCCGAAGGTCTTTCCCGTCGGCCGGCTCGACCTCGAGACCGAGGGATTGCTGCTCCTCACCAACGACGGCGAGCTGACCCACCGGCTCACCCATCCCTCGTTCGGCGTCGCGAAGGAGTACCTCGTCGAGGTCGAGGGCGTCCCTTCGCCCGCGTCGGTCCGACGGCTCCGCGAGGGCGTCGAGCTCGAAGACGGTCGGACCGCACCCGCCCGCGTCGCGGTCGTCGAGCCGGGCGTGCTGCGGATTGTGATCCACGAGGGGCGCAACCGGCAGGTCCGCCGCATGTGCGATGCGGTCGGCCACCCGGTGCGCCGCCTCGTGCGCACGCGCATCGGACCGCTCCGGGATCCTTCGCTCCGGCCCGGGACCTACCGTCTGCTCAGTGCCGAGGAGGTCCGCTCCCTCTCGGCCGCCGCCGAGGCTCCCCACGACGGCGCGCTCGACGCTGGGGCCGATCCCGGCCCTGAGTAACATGCCCACCTGATGCCCACGACCGTCCGAGCCGTGCGAGGCGCGACCACCGTCGACGAGGACACGTCCGAGGCCGTGACGGACCGGGTGGTCGCGCTGCTCACCCAGATCCTCGAACGCAACGACCTCACCGAGGACGACCTCATCTCGATCCTCTTCACGGCGACCGAGGACCTGACCTCGATCTTCCCTGCAACCGCCGCACGGTCGATGGGCCTCGGCGCGGTCCCGCTGATCTGTGCCCGCGAGCTCGCGATCGCGGGGTCGGTGCCACGTTGCGTCCGGGTCATGCTGCACGTCTCGACGGAACGGCCGAGGGACGAGATCCACCACGTCTACCTCGAAGGCGCGCAGGGACTCCGTGACGACCTCCCCGCCTGAGCCGGGCGACGCCGCCGGGAGGGCGATGATCATCGGGACCGGGCTCATCGGGGGCTCGGTGGGGGCCGCGCTCCGGAGCCGGGGCTGGCACGTGTCGGGGACCGATACGGCACCCGGGGTCGCGGCGAGGGCCGTCGAGATCGGTGCGCTCGACGAGGAGGGCATGGACCCGACGGCCGACCTGGTCGTGGTCGCGACACCGGTCCACGTCACCGCCGGGGTCGTCACGGCCGTGCTCGGTGACGGCTTCGGGCCCACCACCATCGTGACCGACGTGGGGAGCGTGAAAGGACCGATCGTGGGCTCCGTCTCGCACCCCTACTTCGTCGGGGGCCACCCGATGGCCGGCTCCGAGCAGGTCGGCATCGAAGGGGCCTCACCCGACTTGTTCGTGGGGGCGACCTGGGTGCTCACGCCGACCGCCTCGACCGATCCTGCCGCATACGCCCGGCTCCGTGGCGTCCTCGCCGACCTGGGCGCGGACGTGGTCGCACTCGACCCCGACCGCCACGACGCCCTGGTGGCGGTCGTCTCCCACGTGCCCCACCTGACGGCGGCGACCTTGATGGCGCTCGCCGCCGATCTGGGGGAGGAGCAGGCCGCCCTCCTCAAGCTCGCCGCCGGCGGCTTCCGGGACATGACGCGGATCGCCGCGGGCCAGCCGTCGATCTGGCCGGGCATCTGCGACGACAACGCGGCGGCCATCGTCGAGACCTTCGACCTCCTCCTCGGTGCGCTCGAGGAGATGCGACGCCGGGTCGCCGAGCACGACCACGCCTCGTTGCTCGAGGTGCTCGACCGCGCGGCGACCGCGCGGCGCGCCCTCGGTGAGCGGACGCCGCGGCCGGAGGGGTTGGCCGAGGTGCGCGTGCCGGTGGAGGACCGCGTCGGCGTGCTCGCCGAGATCACGACACTCGCCACCGAGGTCGGCGTCAGCATCACCGACATCGAGATCGCCCACTCCGTCGAGGGCGACCGGGGAGTGCTGGTGCTCGTGGTCGACGGTCGCTCCGCGCGCGAACTGGTCAGGCTCCTCGAGGCACGCGGGTACCGGGCCTCCGCCAACCCGCTCGGGACGACGGCGTGAGCGGGGACACCCTGCTCGTCGACGGCGGCCGCCCGCTGGTCGGCACCGTGCGGGTGCCCGGCGACAAGTCGATCTCGCACCGCGCGCTGCTTCTCGCCGCGCTCGCCGAGGGGCACTCCACGATCAGCGGCCTCTCCGCCGGCGGGGACGTCGCCCGGACCGCGGCGGCGGTCGTCGCGCTCGGCGCCCGGGTGGCCATGGACGGATCGGAGTGCGTGGTCGAGGGCGGACGGACCCGCCTCGCTGCGCCCGACGTGGAGCTCGACCTCGGCAACTCGGGGACCGGGATGCGGCTCCTCGCGGGTGTGGTGGCGACCCTGCCGGGGACGACGGTGCTGACCGGCGACGCGTCGTTGCGTGGGCGCCCGATGGACAGGATCGCGGCCCCCCTCGCCCTGATGGGCGCCACCTTCTCGGGCGTCGGGTCACGGTGCCTCCCGCCGATCCGGGTGACCGGCGGGAGCCTGCACGCGATCGACTACTCGCCGCCGATGGCGAGCGCCCAGGTCAAGTCCGCCGTGCTGCTCGCCGGGCTCGACGCGGACGGCGAGACGGTCGTCCGCGAGGCGGTCGCGACACGCGCCCACACCGAAGAGATGCTGGCGGCCGCGGGAGCCGACATCACGATCGAGGCGACGGGCCGCGGTCGGGTGGTCCGCCTCCGTCGCAGCACGCTGCGCGCCACGACCTACCTGGTGCCCGGCGATCCCTCCCAGGCCGCCTTCTGGGTCGTCGGGGCCCAGCTCGTCGAGGGCAGTCGCGTCGTGGTGGCCGACGTCGACCTGAGCGGGGAGCGTTCCGGCTTCCTCGAGGTGCTCCGTCGGATGGGGGGTCGCATCGAGGTCGACAGAGGACCCGGGAAGCAGGGATCGGTGTCCGCCGCCGCCGCGCCGCTCCACGGTACGGTCGTCGAGGCCGCCGAGATCCCCTCGCTCGACGAGGTGCCGATCCTCGCGGTCGCCGCTGCCGGCGCTGCCGGTCGGACGACCTTCCGCAGCGTCGGTGAGCTCCGTGTGAAGGAGTCGGACCGCCTCGCGGGCACGGCCGCGCTGGTCCGTGCGTTCGGCGCCGGAGCCGACGTGGTCGGCGACGACTTGGTCGTGACCGGCGTGGACGGACCGCTCACCCCGGCGAGTTTCGACGCGGGCGCAGACCACCGCCTGGCGATGGCCGCAGCGATCGCCGGTGCGACCTGCCGGGCAGGGGCGGGGACGACCACCATCACCGGGTGGTCGTCGGTCGCCACCAGCGACCCGGGCTTCGCCGACCAACTCACGCGGGTACGCGGGAAGGCCGGCTGACCGTGGGGGTGCCGGTGATCGCCATCGACGGGCCGGCCGGCGCGGGGAAGTCGACGCTGTCTGCGGCGCTGAGCGCGCGCCTCGGCATCCCGCGGCTCGACACGGGCGCCATGTACCGGGCCGTCGCGTGGGCCGCACTCGACGCCGGGGTGGACCCTGATGACCGGCCGTCGGTTGCGGCACTGGCCCGGTCGATGCGCCTCTCGGTGGGGGAGCGGATCGAGGTCGACGGCACCGACGTGACCGAGGCCATCCGTACCCCTCGGGTCAACCGCTCGGTTTCGGTGGTTGCCGCCAACCCCGCGGTGCGTGAGGTGATGGTCGAACGCCAGCGCGCCTGGGTGGACGCCCACGACGGCGGGGTCGTCGAGGGCCGCGACATCGGCTCGGTGGTCCTGCCCGGTGCAGACCTGAAGATCTACCTGACCGCGTCGGAGCACGAGCGCGCCCGCCGGCGCGTCGAGGAGGGTGCCGATGCGATCGCCCGCCGCGATCGCATCGACAGCACGCGGACCGTGTCCCCCCTCGAGGTCGCGGACGGAGCGATCGTGATCGACACGACCGATCGGGCGGTCGGGGAGCTCGTCGAGGAGGTGCTCGCATGGCTGTGACCGACGGAGCGACGGGGGGGCGGAGCGACGGGGGGGACCGGGCGGGGGACGGCTCGGGAGACGTGCTCGCGACGGCGGTCGACACACGGTTCACTCCGATCTACCGGCTGCTCAGGGTCCTCGTGCACGGCATCAACCGGCTCGCGTTCAGAACCACGGTCGACGGCGCCGAGAAGGTGCCCGACGAAGGCCCGGTGATCATCGCCCCGGTCCACCGCTCGTTCATCGACTTCTTCGTCGCCTCGGAGGTCACCCGGCGCAAGCTCCACTACATGGCGAAGGACTCGCTCTGGAAGAACCCCCTCCTCGCGAAGGTGCTGCCGTCGGTCGGCGCCTTCCCGGTCCACCGCGAGTCGGCCGATCGCGAGGCGTTGCGACGGGCGCAACAAGTGCTCGAAGCCGGCGAGGTGCTCATCCTCTTCCCCGAAGGCGAGCGGCGGACCGGACCGGTGGTGGCCGACCTCCACGAGGGGGTCGCCTTCCTCGCCGCTCGGACAGGCGCCACGGTGGTGCCCGTCGGAATCGGCGGATCGGCCACGGTCATGCCGAAAGGCCAGCGCCTCCCCCGACCGCGCCATATCCACCTGGTGGTCGGCGATGCCATGCCGCCCCCGGAGCGCACCGGCACCGGCCGCATCTCACGCAGCCGGATCCACGAGCTGACCGAGCGCCTCGCATCGAAGATCCAGGACCTCTACGACCGATCGGTCGCGGTGACCGGCCGGTACTGAGCGGTGTGGGCCGCGCCAGGGGTCAAGAGGCCGAGCGACGGGTGCGCAACCAGGTGCCGACGATGACGCCCGCGTAGCGTGCGCCGAAGACGAGGTTGCCGCCCTTCTTCGAGCTTCCCGACGCACGCGGGTGCCAGACGGTGGGGCGCTGGGTGATCCTCCACCCGCGACTGGACGCGACGATGACCACCTCGGCGGTCTGGTACTGGTCCTGCCTGAGGGAGGGAACGATGTCGTTGACGGTCTCGACGCGGAACGCCCGGTAGCCGTTGGACGAATCGGTGAGCCGCTGGCGGGTGATGAGGTTGAGCAAGAGGGCGTAGAGGCGGACGCCGGCCCGTCGGAAGTGGTCCGTGGTCTGGTCGACCCCCATCCTCCGCGAGGCGATCACGAAGTCGGCATCGTCGTCGAGGATCGGCTCGAGCAGGTCGGCCATCTCGGAAGGATCGTTCTGTCCGTCGGCGTCGAGCGTGACGACGAAGCGGCAGCCGTGCTCGGCCGCGAGCTGGTACCCGATCCGGAGGGCCGCACCCTGCCCGAGGTTCGTCGGGAGCACGCAGGTCGGCACGCCCGCGGCCTCCGCGACCTTGCGGGTGCCGTCGGTGCCGCCGTCGACGACGACGAGCGTCGTCACCGCGAGGCCCGACACGCGGGGCGGAATCGCGTCGATCACGTCTCCGAGGTTCAGCTCTTCTTCGTACGCGGCGATCAGGGCGACCACCGGCCCGAACCGTTCGCCCCGGTGGCGCGTCTCGAAGTCAAGGCGCGCCAGGTCGAGGGCGAGCTGCACGAGCGCCGCGCTGCGTCGGTCGTCGTGGCTGTCCGGGCGTGTGAGCCAGCGGTGCCGCTGTACCGGAGCCATCAGGACGCTCGGCCGTCCATCTCTTCGAGCACGTCGGACGCGGCGACGGACCGGTCGTCGACAAGCGCCCGACCCGCCGGATCGCCCGCCCCGGGCACCAGGTTGACCAGCTCCAATGCGGCCTCGAGGGCGCGCAGCAGGTCACGGAGCTCCGGTGGCGGGGGGAAGTACTCCTCTTCGACGGTGACCGTGGATCGCTCGACCCCACCGACGGGAGCGAGACGCTCGACCACCGAGCTCACCAGCGCTTCGGGTGCCGAGGCGCCGGCGGTGACGCCCACGGTGCCGCTGAGGTCGTCGGGCAGGTCGTCGGCGTCGTTGATCCGGAGCACCCGGGGACAGCCCATCGAACGCGCCACGTGCTCGAGCGCGACCGTGTTCGACGAGTTCTCCGAACCGATGACGACCACCGCGTCCGCCCTACCGGCGAGGGCCTTCAAGGCTGCCTGGCGGTTCGTGGTGGCGAAGCACAGGTCGCTCCGGTTCGGCATCCACAGCTGGGGGAAGCGGTCCCGGGCCCGATCCACGATGCCGGTCCACTCGTCGTGGCTGAGTGTGGTCTGCGCGAGGAGTGCGACCTGGGCCTCGCCGTCGCCCGATGCGAGCTCCTGCAGCCGGTCGACGTCGTCGGCGTGCTCGAGAAGCCGGACCGCCGAGGGGGCGACGGCCATCGTGCCGACCGCCTCCTCGTGGCCGTGGTGGCCCACGTACAAGACGGTGTAGCCCTTGGCCGCACGCACCTTCAGCTCGTGGTGGACCTTCGTGACCAGCGGGCAGACCGCGTCGACCACCACCCGGCCGCCGCGCCTGGCGGCCACGGCCACCTCGGGGGCCGATCCGTGTGCCGAGAGCATGAGCGGTGCGCCGGCAGGGACGTCCTCGACGTCGTCGACGAACACGACCCCGCGTGCTCGGAACTCGTCCACCACGTGCCGGTTGTGGACGATCTCGTGGTAGCAGTAGACCGGCGGCTCGAAGATGCGGACCATCCAGGCCAGCGCCTTGATGGCCTTCTCCACCCCGGCGCAGAACCCCCTCGGCTCCGCGAGCAGCACCCGGTCCACGGTCACGACGCCAGGCTACCCGTGCGCCTGGGGCATCCGGCTCGCACCGACGGGGGAACAGGGCAGGTGACCAGGTATCCTGAGGGGATGTCGTCGCCCCGAGTGACGACGGCACCCCGAGTCGTCGCCGTCACCCCCGCCTCTCCTGCTGCGCGCTCGGGACTCCAGCCCGGCGACGAGCTCCTCACCCTCAACGGGCGCGTCCCACGCGACGTCATCGAGTACAGCCTGCTGACCGACGAGGCGACGCTCGAGCTCCTCGTCGCCCGCCACGGTCAGGTCGAACCCGTCACACTCCGGGTGACCAAGCGCACCGGCGAGCCGCTCGGGGCCGAGGTGTCCTCCGCGGTCTTCGACCGGGTGCGCACCTGCGACAACCACTGCGAGTTCTGCTTCATCTACCAGCTGCCGCCCGGGATGCGCCGGAGCCTCTCGCTGAAGGACGACGACTACCGACTCTCCTTCCTCTACGGAAACTTCACGACGCTCACCCGGTTCACCGAGATGGACCTCGAGCGGGTGCTCACCGAACGGTTGAGCCCCCTGTTCGTCTCGATCCACGCGACCGATCCGGAGGCGCGGGCCCGGCTCCTCCGCAACCGGCGGGGTGCGACCAGCCTTCGGTGGCTCGCTGCCCTCCTCGACGGGGGGATCGAGGTCCACGGGCAGGTCGTGGTCTGCCCCGACCGCAACGACGGGGCCGTCCTCGAGGACACGCTCGCCGGGGTGCTCGACCGCTATTCCGGCCTCGCATCGGTGGCGTGCGTCCCGCTCGGCGTCAGCCGTTTCTCGAACGAGCCCGGGATGCGGCCGCACACCCGCGTAGAGGCCGGTGCCGTCTGCGAGTCCGTCGAGTCGTGGCAGGAGACGTTCCTCACTGCCATCGGGCGACGCATGGTGTTCGCCGCTGACGAGTACTACCTCCTCGCCGGGATGCCGCTTCCGACGGCCGAGCGCTACGAAGGCTTCCCACAGCACGAGAACGGCATCGGCATGGCGAGGTCGTTCGAGGCCGCATTCCACGGCGACACCGCCGCCGCCGGCGGGGTGCGTCCCGGGTTCTTCGCCGCAGTCGACGGCGCGCCCGCGACCGGCTACCGGGCCCCGCGTGCGGATGCAGCGGGGACGACCTCCGATCCGGCGGTGCCGACCACCGTCCTCACGGGAACCTACGGAGCGCCCGTCCTCGAGCCGCTCGTCGCCTCGCTCGGACGTGACGACCTCCGGGTCGTTCCGGTCGAAAACCACTTCTTCGGCGGCAACATCGGCGTCTCGGGGCTGCTCACCGGAACCGACCTCGCGGCGGTCCTCGAGCGCGAGCCGACCGGTCAGCGCTACCTCCTCCCGGACGCCTGCCTCTCGAACGGGCGGTTCCTCGACGACCTGACACCGGGCGACCTGCCCCGTGCGGTCGAAGTGGTGCCCACCGACGGGCGCTCCCTGCGGCGTGCCCTCGAGAGGGGCGGCTCGGGCGGTGCACGTCGTGTGCCGGTCGCCCTCGCCGCGGCGGGCACCCAGGGACGACCGTGAGCGCCGACCGGCCGGTCGTCGTGGTCGCCGGGCGGCCGAACGTCGGCAAGTCGACCCTCGTCAACCGCATCGTCGGGCGACGGGCCACCGTGGTCGAGGAGCGCCCCGGCGTGACCCGTGACCGCAAGGAGCTCGACGCCGAGTGGAACGGCCGTGCCTTCACCCTGGTCGACACCGGAGGATGGCTCGTCTCGGACGATCCGCTCGACGCGCAGGTGTCTGCGCAGGCCGAACGCGCGATCGCCGACGCGGACGTGATCCTCCTCGTCGTGGACGTAACGGTCGGACTCCTCGATGAGGACCTCGCCGTCGCCCGACTCCTCAAGCGATCGGGTGTCCCCGTGCTCGCCGTGGTCAACAAGGTCGACTCCACACAGCGCGAAGGAGAGATGTGGGCCGCACTCGGGCTCGGGCTCGGTGACCCGCACCCGATCAGCGCCCTGCACGGTCGCGGGACCGGTGACCTGCTCGACGAAGTGGTCGGGCTGCTGCCCGAGGAGGCGGCGCAACCGGACGCGCCCGGAGAGGCAGGCGAGGATCGACTCGAGGCCGGCGTCCCGCGGGTCGCGCTCGTCGGGCGACCAAATGTCGGGAAGTCCACGCTCTTCAACCGACTGGTCGGCGACGAGCGGTCGGTGACCCACGATGCGCCGGGCACCACACGGGACGCCGTCGACACCGTCGTCACGACACCCGAGGGGACGATCTGCTTCGTCGACACCGCGGGCATGCGTCGAAAGTCGCGGACCGAGCGGGGGACCGAGTACTTCTCGGTCCTCCGGGCGCTCGAGGCGCTCGACCGGGCCGACATCGCGCTGTTGGTCATCGACGCCACCGCCGGCATCACCCATCAGGACCAGCGGCTCGCCGAACGCATCGGCGCCGCGGGCTCCCCGGTCGTCGTCGTCCTCAACAAGTGGGACCTGCTGGCGGTGGAGGAGCGTCCCGACCTCCTCGTCGACGTCGGCGACCGGCTCGCGTTCCTCGGCGCGGCGCCCGTGCTCAAGGTGAGCGCGTTGACCGGGCTCGGGGTCCACCAGATACTCCCGGCGGTCGCCGAGGCCGAGGAGGCGTACCACGTCCGCATCCCGACCGGTGAGCTCAACCGCGCCCTGGGCGCGATCCAGGCGGCCCATCCGCCGGTGGGCGCGAAGATCCAGTACGCGGTGCAAGGGGCGACCGACCCGCCGACGTTCACCCTCTTCACCAACGGACGGTTGCAGCAGACCTACCTCCGCTACGTCGAGCGCGGGTTGCGCGAGCGGTTCGAGCTCGGTCCGACGCCGATCAAGATCCGGGTCCGCACGAAGGGCGCACGCGGCGACGGGCGGGGGCGCCGGTGATCGGCCATGAGGTGCGCTGAGGGATGCCGTGGTGTCCGCACTGCGAGGAACGCCTCGACGACGAGCAGCTGACCGATGAGGGAGCCTGCCCGATCTGCGGGGGGCCACCGACCGAGCACCGGCCCTCGCCGTGGTACTTCAAGTTCATGGTCGTCGCGACGGTGATCTACCTCGGCTACCGCGCCTACCAGGGGGTCACCTGGGTCGTGCACCACCTCTGACGCCCGGTCGCCACGGAGTGTGGTCATCCACCTCCGGCCGCCACGTCGGCACGGGCGTGTGCTAGCACTTCCACCAGGACGTGGCACCGCTGGCGCCAGTTCCGTCCGCTTCGAGGAGATGGGGGAGAGGCAATGGGTCGTCGTTCGTTTGCAGCATCGCTTTGCGCCGCGCTTGTCGCCGGTGCCGTGGTCGCCACCGCGCTCGTCGCTTCCGCGGCGCCCGGTCAGGCCGTCGTGCAGCACAAGACCAAGGTGCTGCCGTACTACCTCTCGCTCGGCGACTCGTACTCGGTCGGCTACCAACCGGGCATCGGTGCGACCGCCGGGTACACCGCGGTCGTCGCGAAGAAGCGCAAGGTCCAGCTCGAGAACTTCGGCTGCGGTGGTGCGACGACTTCGTCGATCCTGACCGCCATCGGGTGCCTCGAGTCGGGGTACGGACCGGTCGCCGCGACCGACGCGGTTCCTTACCCGACGACTACGCAAGAACAGGCGGCCATCAACTTCATCGAGACGCCGGCCAACGCCGGCAAGGTCAGCCTCATCACGGTCTCCATCGGGGGCAACGACATCACGGGCTGCCTCGGTGCCGGCTCGAACTCGGCCATCACGGCCTGTGTCGTCGCCAACGCCGCGACCGTCGAGACGAACGTGACCACGCTCGGAACGGACCTCCGCAACGCGCTCAACGCGTCGGGGGACGCGACCGCGAAGATCGTCGGCCTCACCTACCCCGACGTGGTCCTCGGCGAGTGGGTGAATCCCGGTGGGGCCAACGGCCAGAGCCTGGCCAATCTGTCGGTCACCGCCTTCAAGGGGATCATCAATCCGGACTTGAACACGGCGTACACGTCGGCCGGAGTCGGTGGCGTGTTCGTCGACGTCACCACGGCAACCGGTGCCTACGGCTCGATGTCCAAGCTGGTCACCCTTGCGCCCTACGGGAAGATCCCGAGCCCGGTTGCGAAGGTCTGCGAGCTCACCTACTTCTGTGCCCTGCAGAACATCCACGCCAACACCAAGGGCTACGACCTCATCGGCAAGCTGGCCGCCAAGGCGTGATGGCGGAGGGCCGAGCCCGGATCGGGGTCACCTCCGGGTAGTTCACGGAGTCGGAAAGGTGCCTTCCTGCCATCCGATCGCTGACGCAGAGACCGGACCGGCCGTCGGCACGGTCGACAGAAGTGGCGCCGTGCAGCTGACGAGCTTGGTCTGGGCGCCGTAGAAGGTCGTGGAATTCGACGAATGCCACACCAGCCAACAGGTGCCGTCCGACGATCGGTCGGCCATCGTGACGGCCCCGGTGTCGGAAGCGATCGCCACGCTGACCGTGGTCGCGTTGCTCGACGCTCCCTCGACGAAGTTGATCGACGGCTCGGACGTCGCCAGCGAGGCGAGGCTCAGCGATCCGTATCCCCCTTGGCCGGCCGCTGCCGTCGTGGCGTCGGACAGCGCAGTCGAAAGGGTCTGTTGCGCCTGCAGTCCGTCGGCAGCGGCGACGCCGGGCGCGTTGGAGACTCCCGCGCTCGATCCGGCGCCCGTGTGCAGCGTCGATCCCAAGAGGATGGCGGTCAAGAGGGCGGTGACGAGCAAGCTGATCACGACCATGACCATGGAGAGGCCGTCGTCGCCGGAGTCCCGCGTCGGATGGCGAGCACCGGTCCGTCGAGCCTCCCGAACGCCATGAACGCCGAGCATCGCCCCCTCCGCTCGATCCTCCTCGGTCGGCGCTGTCCGGCGCTGCTCTTCGGCCACGCAGATCGCTCACGCACGCACTTGGATGACCACTCTCAGGAGGGATGCTACCACCGAGAGGGACAATCTCGTCCAAAACCAGGGGAAACCAGGCGTCGGCTAGGGTGGCGCTGTCCAGTCGTCGTTCATCCTCATCGCCCCGTCGATGCGGGGTCGGAGTGATTCGACGATCGGTCAGGCCAGAATTGCCGGAAGGCGTTTCTGGCCGGGTACGGGCTGTGGCGCAGCTTGGTTAGCGCGCTTGACTGGGGGTCAAGAGGTCCCGGGTTCAAATCCCGGCAGCCCGACGAGGAAGGGCCGGCGATCATCGCCGATCGGAACGTCCCCCTACGTGTTGTCACTTTCCCGTGAGAATTCCGATCTCAGTCCTATGGGACGAAGAGCTTCGCGGAAGCCACGATCGAAAGAGGGATGCCCTGCAGCGTGGCGGAGTCGCTGATGGTCAGTTTGGAAAGACCGGAGATGCCCGACGGCACGGTGAATCCGCCACTGATCTTCGGAGGCGTGAGCACCGGTGCGTTGTAGACCGCCGGCGAGATCGCGACGGTGTTCGCAAGCTTCCCGTGCACGTGCGAGAGCTTCACCGAGATGGTCGACGGTGGTGCCGACGCGCCACTCAAGAGCGCGGTGAGTGCGGCCAGTGTCGCGAGCCACCAGTAGGTGGTCGCCCCGGGAGGGTCACTGACGGTGACCTGCTGTCCCGGAGATGCGGTCGTCGGTGCGATCGCAATCTTGGGCGACGCCGGGAAGAGCGAAGTACCGAAGAAATTGACAAGGGCGCTCCCCGCGGCCAGAGGCTTGAAGGAGGTCAGGTCGATCGTCGCGATCGCACAGCCGACCAGTCCCGCGTTGTCCTCGTGCTGGCTCGGAGGACAGGTCGCGTTGGGATCGGGGGCGTTGCTCGTCGGCAGCGTGTAGTTGATGTTGAGGTTCCCGGACAGGTCCGAGATGGGGAAGGTCAACGCGGCGGGATTGATCTCCGGCAGGGCCGAAAGCAGCGCGAGGAGACCAGGCACCGAGACCACTTGGCCCGTCAGCAATGGTTTCGCGGCAGGGTCGATGGCGAGGAGGAGGCTCGTCTCCATCATGAGGTAGGGATGGAGCGGAGGGAGTCCCGTGCAGCTGATGGCGATGGTCTGGCCGGGCTTCGCGCTGAAGATGATCGCGCCCCTGCCACCATTGAACGTGCAGACCGGACCCGTCGGCGTCGTCGCAGACGCGGCCGAGCTCCCGACGCTCACCGCAGTGACGAGACCACTGGCGACCACTGCCAGTGCGACCGCTGAGCGGATGAATCGATGTGACACCTTCATCGATGGAACCTCCGTGTGCGACCGCCGTTTGCTCTTGCTTGTGTTGCTCTTGCTTGTGTGCTGTCCGCCTGCCGTCGCGCAGCACATGCGCCGCTGCCGGACATGGTAAGTGAAACGACTGAACGTCTCAATGTGTTTCACCGACACGAGCATGTTCCACGATCACGAACATCCACGACACGTGAAGAGAAGTCACAAGGTGAGCCACATGTGTACTCCCTGGCCGCGCCGGCGGATGCGCTGCGTCGCACGCGCAACACGGAGAGCAGCAATCCGCGTCGTTCACCGTGCGGTCGCAGTCAGCGACGCGTCCGACCCAAACGAACGTTTGATGCCGTCAGCCGTGTTGCCAGACCCGGCTGGACAGTGTGCGCAGTCCCGGGAGCGCGGCGTGGTCGAGACGCTCGAGCTCGTCTGCGTCGAGGTTCCATCCGAGCGCACCGGCATTCTCCTCGGCCTGGTGGCGGTTCTTCGCACCGGGGATCGGCACCGCACCCTTCGCGATCACCCAATTGAGCGCCACCTGGCTCGGCGTCTTGCCGCCGTGCGCGTCGCCGATGACTCGCAGCTCCGCGACGATGCGTTCCACCGTCTCCATCGGATGATTGGAGAAGTTGCGCTTGCCTCGTGGGGGATTGGCGGCGGAGTACTTCCCGCTCAACCGGCCCTGGCCGATCGGCGAGTACGCCAACGGGAGGACGCCGAGCTCCGCACAGGTGGCGAGGAGTCCGCTCGTCTCCGGCGCACGTCGGAGAAGTGAGAATTCGATCTGGTTGGTCGCAAGGGCCAGACCCCGGGCGGCGAGCGCAGACGCGATCTCGCTCGTCTCCCGGACCGAGTAGTTGGAGACGCCGACCGCTCGGACGAGCCCCTCACGATGGGCTTCGGCGAGCGCCTCTGCGATCGCACCATGCGACCGGAGGCTGATCGGACCGTGGATCTGATAGAGGTCGACGGCCGTGAGTCCCAACCGGAGGAGGGAGGCGCGCAGGGAGTACAAGAGCGCGTGCTTGACGTTGAGTTTCCAGGGGGAGGGCATGAACTTCGTGGCGACCACCACCGATCGGGCGCGGACCGGGTCACCCGACAGCAATCCGCCGATGATCCGCTCGCTCTCTCCACGGCCGTAGACCTCGGCCGTGTCGAAGAAGGTCACCCCGGCGTCGATCGACCCTTCCCAGGCATCGCGGATCGAGGTTCGGGTGAGTGTGCTGTCGTAGCCGCCCATGCCCCAGGTCGAACGGTCACCCCACGCCCAGGTGCCCACTCCGAGCGGCGGGATCGAGACCTCAGAGCCGGCAAGCGTGTATCGGTCCGGAGTCACGGTCGGAGCGTATCTGCTCGCCCGCTCGAGAGCCGGGGGCCGGACGGTCGATGAGCGATCTCAAGTCGGACCGGACGTGCTCCGATACCTCGGTGTGATCGATCGTCGGATGAAGAAGGACACTCGACGCACCCTGAACGACAGGCGCGCGAACGGGTCGTCGGCACCGTTGGTGCCCGACCTCCCCGGCCGGAGGCCGTCGGGCCCACCGACCGTCCACGACGTCCGCATCTCCGAGGAGCTCGTGCGCCTGGCGTGTCTCTGCCAGGCAGGCGTGCTCACCGACGGGGAGTTCGCGGAGCTCAAGGCCCGCCTCCTCGAGGAGTACTGGGCGGACAGCACGTCGGTGTGAGGCCGCCGGCTGCTGATGGGATCGGCGCAGACCACGATCGTCGCCGTTCGAGCCCGTCCGCATGTGCCTCGCACGACCAGACCTGGAGCCTGGAGGACCCGACCGTCGCGGAGCCCTCCCATCGCACGGGTTGGGTGCAGTCCGTCGGCGTGCCGGCCCGGTAACCGCTCGTCCGCTGCACCATCCGCCAACAGCGGCCCGGGACGGCCCGCACCGCTTCGGCGTAGTAGGACTCGTGGTCGATGCCACGACCCTACGGCAACGCTGTCTCGAAGCACCCGGTCAAAGGGTCTCGCAGCACCCGGTCAAAGGCTGGCGGACGGCTGTCGGCCGTGATGGCGCGGGGACGCGTCTCCACGTAGCCTCGTTCGGCCGGTCAGTTCGGCTCGACGCACCATGTGGGACCGCCGCGATCAGGACGGAGAAGGAGCACCTCGATGTTGATCTGGATCATCATGGCGATCGTGCTCGCCGTCAGCGTCCTCGGTGGCTTCGTGGGTCGGCACCGGATAGCCAGGCAGCGCGAAGAGGCACGCCAGAACGAGGAGCATCACGTGACCCATCACGGGAAGGGCGCCCGGAACTCGCGCGGCCGAGGCCGCCGACACTGAGCCTCAGGTCGGCTTGAGGGTCAACAGCTCCTGCACGTTGTCGTACAGGATCTTCCGGCGATCGGCTGGCTCGAAGCGCTTGAGCTCGTTGACGTACTCCATCGGTTCGGGGAGCGCCTCGATGTGGGGCCAGTCGGAACCGAAGAGGACCCGGTCGGGGCCCATGCACTCGGCGACCTCTTCGACGTCGTCCTCCCAGAAGGGATTGATCCACACCTGGCGCCGGAAGGTCTCGATCGGATCCTCCTTCCAATAACCGGGCATCTTGTTCGACGTCGACCGCACCTTGCGGATCAGGTCGGGGAGGAACTGGGCCCCGTTCTCGACCGATGCGATCCGGAGGTTCGGGAACCGGAGGAGGTGGTTCTCGAAGATGAGGGTGAGCAGGTAGTCGCGGATCGCCTGCTCGATGGCGAACGACTTGATCGAGGGCTTCCAACCGCCGGAGAAGGTCGCACCGAACCCCTCGGGTGCATACCCGTTCGACGAGACACCACCATCGGACGCGTGCACGACGACCGCGATGCCGGCATCGTTGGCGAGGCTCCAGAACCGGTCGAACACCGGGTCGAAGGGGTTGCGACGGCCTTCGGCCGTGGTCGGTGCCGCGGGACGCATCACGACCATGCGCGCTCCTCCGTCCAGCGCCCAGGTGAGCTCCTCGGCGGCCCAGGTCGGATCGGCGAGGGTCAGGTACGGGGCCGCGAAGATCCGGCCCTCGTAGTCGAAGCCCCAGTCCTCGACGAGCCAGCGGTTGAACGCGCGGAAGAGGTGGCAGACCGCGACCGGGTCGTCGGAGAGGGGCTCCTCGTAGATCATGCCGAGGGTCGGGAAGACGAGGCAGCCGGCCAACTCCTGCTCGTCGAGTGTCGCGAGCCTGGCGGACGGGTCGCGGTAGGCCGGTCGGACCGCCTCGCGCCTGGCAAGGAAGTCCATTGGGTTCCGACCCTCGGGATTGCCCCGGAAGTAGTCGTACATCGCACCGGGAAGCGCGACCGGATCGAACGTGGGATTGGTGACCGCCCGTGAGACCCGCCCCCCGAGGACGTGGTAGCGCCTTCCGTTGATCTCGCACCACTGGATGACGCGGGACCCGAGCGCCGGATCGAGGTGCCGGGTGAACGCGTCCTCCGCCTCGTAGTAGTGGTTGTCCGCGTCGAACACCGGATGGCCGAGCTCGTCGACCGTGGTCATGTGCAACCTCCTCGCTCGTCGTGGACCCGACCGCTCGTGCATCCTAGGCCCCGGCGCAGCGACGGTCTGCGCTCGAAGAGGCACCGGCAGGGGTCATCTCATAGGGTCCAACCATGCCCATCTACCAACTCGGCGAACTCGTTCCCGCCATCCATCCAGACGCCTACATCCATCCCGACGCCGTCCTCATCGGAGCGGTCACGATCGGTGCCGAGTCGACGGTCTGGCCCGGCGCGGTGATCCGGGCCGACTACGGAACCGTCACGATCGGGGAGCGGACCTCGATCCAGGACGGCACGGTGATCCACGCAGGCCCAGGCTTCCCGACGGTCGTCGGACACGGATGTGTGGTCGGGCACCTCGCCCACCTCGAGGGGTGCACGGTCGCCGACAGCGTGCTGATCGGGTCCGGCTCGGTGGTCCTACACCATGCCGTGGTCGCAACCGGCGCGACGGTCGGCGCCAACGCGGTGGTACCCAACCGGATGGAGGTCCCCTCGGGCGCCCTCGCGGTCGGGGTGCCGGCCACGATCCGTTCCGGCAAGTCGAGCCTGTTCATCATCGAGACGGCGGCCGCCGAGTACGTCGCGAACGGTCGGCGGTACCGGGCCGGCCTCAGTCGGATCGGCTGACCGGTGCCCCGGTCGGGCGCCTGACCGGGGCACCATCCGCGTCCGGTCGGCACGGGCGGAGGCAGACTCTCGACGTGCAGGGAGTCCTGACCACCGACGGGTCGAGCGGTCCGGCGACACGGGCGGAGGTCGAGCGGCTGTTCGCCGCCGGCGAGTTCTTCTGGCTCGATCTCGACGGTGTCGACGACGAAGCGTCCGATCTCCTCTTGCACGTCCTCGGCGTCCACCCGCTGAGCGTCGAGGACGCAGAGCACTTCGGGCAGCGTCCCAAGGCCGAGGACTACGGATCCTTCACCTACCTGGTGATCCACGGAGCGGGCACCGGCGGCGCCTCGACCGACGAGGTCCACTTCGTCATCGCCGAGCACTACCTCGTCACGGTCCACCACGGTGGGTGTTCCGCCCTCGACGCAGTCCGGGCGCAGCTCGAACGTCGGCGGACGGCGCAGCGGACGACCCCGCAGATCTCGATCGTGTACCTGGTGATCGACCAGCTGGTGGACGGTTTCTTCCCCGTGCTGGACGAGTTCGACGACCGCATCGACGAGCTCGAGGACGCGATCCTGGCGACGCCGACCGAGGCACAGGTGGGGCAGCTCTTCGAGATGAAGCGGACCTTGATCTCGTTGCGCAAGATCGTCACACCGCAACGGGACCTCTTCGCGGGGATCGCTGCCGGCGTGATCGTCCTCCCGGGTGTCACCGACGACGATCTGCGCTACCTGCGGGACGTCTACGACCATCTCATCCGGATCGGCGACCTCGTCGACGGGTACCGCGACCTGCTGAGCGGTGCGATGGACACCCACCTCTCGACCGTCTCCAACCGCTTGAACGTGGTGATGAAGCAGCTCACCATCATCGCCACGATCTTCCTGCCGCTCAGCTTCCTCACGGGCTTCTTCGGACAGAACTTCGCCTACCTGGTGACTCACATCACCGGGCCGGTGGCGTTCTTCGTCTTCGCGATCGGGCTCGAGCTCGCCTCGGCCGCCGTCCTGCTCTACTTCTTCCGTCGGCGGGGCTGGCTCGGAGGTTCGGCCTCCTGATCCGACCCGGTGGCGCCTGCGCGGAAGAGGCCGCGCCGCGACCGGTAGGAGCCGATGGAGAGCAGCGAGCGGAAGGAGATCAGGGACGCCGCTCCGAGGAAGCAGCCGACGGAGGCAATCGAGGCGGCGGACCCGACCGACAGGAAGGAGAATGCGGACCCGACCGAACCGACGGAGAGAAACGATCCGATCGAGCTGACCGACAGGATCGAGCCGGACGAATTGATCGAGAGGATCGAGTTCGTCGAGTTGATCGACCAGCGCGATCGGAGCTCCCGTTCCGGCACGGCAGCCATCATGCCCTCCGGACGGATGCCATGCTCAGTGCGTGGTGATCGCGTCGCCCGCGGGGCTCACCACCCACCACCGTCCGCCGGCGTTGGTGAGGGCCTGACCGGTGGCCTTCCCCGGTGCGCGGTCCGGCGGCCAGAAGTAGAGCGGCCACCCGTGGTAGGTGATCTGCGTCGATCCGTCGCTCCTCGGGACGGTGCCGAGCATCGATGCATCGACGCCGGGGCCGGCGACGGGGGCGGTCACCCCTGCGGGAAGGAGGTCAGGCGGCCACTGGACCGCGCAGATGTCGTAGCAGCGAGACGGTTCGCCCCGGACGTCGGTCGCGAAGAGGTAGAGGGTGATGCCCTGACCGTCGACGAGGACGGTCCCGAGCCCCGCGACATCCATCGCCTGCACCTCGTCGGCAGGTCCCTTTTCGAGGACGGGTGGTGACGTCGCGAACGGAGTGGTGATGGCCGTGCCGGCGCTGGTGCAGGCAGACGCGACGAGGATGCACGGTGCGAGCAGGACGGCACGACGCATCCGCTCCCACCGACAGCTCACGACGACGCGCGCTTCGTTCGGATCTCGTCGAGGGGGAGGGAGGGGTAGGGACCGACGCCCGGGTGCCAGCCGGCCTCGAGCTTCTGCTCGGCGACACCGCCCTCCGCCCAGATGTGGCAGGAGTCGCGCGCCCAGGGCGTGCTCCGCCCCGAGATGAGGTCTTCCAACTCGCCGCGGGCCACCGCCCGCGCTCGTGCGGAGGTCACCGCCTGGATGACGACGGGTCCGAGCGAGCGCGCGAGCTGATCGAGGTGGGTGCAGCCTCGGGGTCCGGCGAACCGCTGCTGCACCTCACGGGTGAACCCCCGGGTCACCGAGAGCCCGACCAGGCCGGCGAATGCCGGTGCGATCGCAGGACATTCGCTGTGGGGGTAGGTGCGTAGGTCCGCCTCGGCGGCAGTGATGACGAGGTCGGCGATCCTCACGTCCACCCGGAGCTCGATGTCGTGGACGAGCGCGACCCCTCCGGTCCCCTCGGCCCAGGGTCGACGATCGCGCAGTCGACCGACGACGCGCAGGTTGTCGGGAGCGGCGAAGGCGTCGAATTCGATGGACCGGTGATGGAGCGGCGTCTCCTCGAAGGCAGGGTCGGAGCGTCCGCTCACGTCGGGCTCGGGAGGTCGACGATCTCGTACGACCAGAGCTCGCTCGCGACGCCGACGGGTGGACGCGCGGCGGACCCCCCGTCGTGCCCACCGCCCCCTCCGGAAGGCCCCTGGTGTCCGCGACCGAACGCCGGAGAGGCCACCCATGCGTCGAAGGCCTCGTCGTCACGCCAGCGGGTGACGACCAGCCAGACCGCCCGGCCGTCGTCCGGCCGGAGCAGTTCGAACCCTTCGAAGCCGTCCGCGTCGTCCACCGCCCCGGCCCGCTGTGCGAACCGCTGCGCGAGCTCGTCACCGGACCCCTCGCGCACAGTGATGGCGTTGATCTTCACGACTGTCATGCCCTGATCATGACCCTCGCCGCCCGACCCTCCAAATCGGTACATCGTTCACGTCGACCCTCCGTCACCCACCTCACATACCCGTAGTTACGGTGATGTGATACCCTCGGAGGGCAGGGTGACCGTGAGGTTGGGGTTCAGGCTCAACCTCTGATCGAGGTGGAGGAACGGACGATGGTCCATACTGCTCGGGCTGCAGTGCCGACAGAGGGGTTTCGCGGGGCGCAGGTCTGCTCGCTCGTCGGCATCACCTACCGCCAGCTCGACTACTGGGCGCGGACCGGACTGCTTCGGCCGTCGATCGCCGATGCCTCGGGCAGCGGCACGCAGCGGCGGTACTCCTACGGTGACGTGCTCGAGCTCAAAGTCATCAAGCGGCTCCTCGATGCGGGGCTCAAACTCCGCCAGACCCGCCAGGCCGTCGAGTGCCTGCGCGGTGACTTGGGTGAGGACGTGGCCTCGGCGCAGCTGGTGCTCGCCGACAGCCGTTCGATCCTCGCCCGTTCCGACGGCGAGCTGGTCGATCTGCTCGCGGGCGGACAGGGCGTCTTCAACGTGTTGCCGCTGTCGGGTGTCGTGTCCGAGCTCGATGCCGCGATCGTCGAGATCAACGCCGCGAGCGGGAGCGCGACCTGCGCCATCCCGCCGAGGCGTACCTCGCCTCGGCCGAGGCCGCCGAGCGTTGAGCGCTCGGCTCTCGAGCACCAACGGCGGGTCGCCGGCCCGCACGGTCCGCTTCGCTCACGAATCCGAGCAGCGGTTCGCACGCATCCTCGACTTCTACGGGGTCGAGTGGGAGTACGAGCCCGTCGAGTTCGCGCTGGAGTGGGACACCGCCGGGCGACCGACTGCCGCGTTCCGCCCCGACTTCTGGCTCCCGAACCCCGGGCTCTTCGTCGAGCTGACCACGCTCAACCAGCGACTCGTCACGAAGAAGAACGGCAAGGTCCGGCGGCTCGCCGAGCTCTACCCCGAGGTCCGGGTCACGGTGCTCTATCAGCGGGACACGCTGGCGCTGCTCGCCAAGTACGGCCTCGCCGGCGACGCCCCCGGGCGGACCTCCGCCGCTCGTTCCGCCTGATTCCGCGCCCCGGTAACCTTTCGACGTGAACGATGGCGACACCAGGTCGAGTGGCTCCACGTCGACGTCGGGCCCACCGCCACTGCGACAGACCGCCCTCGTCGACCGCCACCGGCAGCTCGGCGCCAAGCTGGTCGAATTCGGAGGCTGGGAGATGCCCCTCAGCTACGACCTCGGGACCATCGCTGAGCATCGGGCCTGTCGGGAGGACGCCGTCGTCTTCGACGTGAGCCACCTCGGCACGGTGCGGACGACCGGATCCGGTGCGTTCGAGCTGCTTCAGACGGCACTGAGCAACGACCTGCGCCGCATCGCGCCGGGACGGGCCCAGTACACCCACCTGCTCGACGACGACGGCGGGGTGGTCGACGACATCATCGTCTGGTGGGTCACCGACGAGCGCTTCGACGTGATGCCCAACGCCTCGAACACCGAGCGGGTGCGTGCGGCGATCGGTGGCGACGACACGACCGAGCGCCGTTGCGTCCTCGCGGTCCAGGGGCCCCACTCACGGGCGCGTCTGGGCACCATCGCACCCGAGGCCGCGACTGTGGCCCGGTTCGGCGTGGCGCCCTTCGACTGGCAGGGTGCGCCGTGCATCGCCGCGGGCACCGGCTACACGGGCGAGGACGGCGTCGAGTGCGCGGTCCCGAACGAGGTGGCCGGGGCCCTCTGGGACGCATTGCTCGCCGGCGGTGTCCTGCCGGCCGGGCTCGGTGCACGCGACACCTTGCGCCTCGAGGCCGGGCTCCCGCTGCACGGGCACGAGCTCGGCGAGGGGATCACGCCGCTCCAGGCAGGACTCGGCTGGGTGGTCGGCTGGGACAAGGACGACTTCCGCGGAAGATCGGCCCTGGTGGCCGAGCGCGAGCGGGGTGTGGCGCGACGGCTCGTGGGACTCGCCACCGAGGGTCGCCAGCCGCCACGCGAGGGGGCGACCGTGACGAAGGACGGCGAGCGGGCGGGCAGCGTGACCAGCGGCAACTTCTCGCCCATGCTCGGCCACGGGATCGCGCTCGCTCTCGTCGACGCGACCTTCGAGCCGAAGCCGAGCGCGACCTTCGACCTCTGTCAGCGGGGACGGACGCTCGCGGCCGCCGTCGTGCCCACTCCGTTCGTCAAGCCCGGGCAGTTCGCCTCGGCATCGGACTGACCCCGCCGAGACCACCGCCGAACCGTTCGACCACCCACCTTTCGAGGAGCGTGCCCGTGGGCAGCTACATCCCGCACACCGACGACGATGTTGCGAGCATGCTCGCCTTCCTCGGGCTGTCCTCGCTCGACGAGCTCTTCGACGTGGTGCCCGAGGCGCTCCGGCTCCAGCGCAGCCTCGAGCTCGCGGACGGGGTCGGCGAGCCGGACGCCCTCGCCCATCTGGTGTCGCTGTCGGACCGCAACCGTGCGAGAGGCGATCGGCTGGTGTGCTTCGCCGGCGGCGGCGCCTACGACCACGAGACCCCACCCGTCACCAATGCCCTCGCCGGTCGTTCGGAGTTCGTGACCTCGTACACGCCGTACCAACCCGAGGTCGCACAGGGTGTCCTGCAGGCGATCTTCGAGTACCAGACGATGATCTCGAGACTGGCCGGACTGCCGGTCGCCAACGCGTCGCTCTACGACGGAGGCAGTGCTGCGGTCGAGGCCGTCAATCTTGGGGCCGCCGCGTCGGGTCGCCAGGTCGCCTGGATCTCGGCCGGCGTCCACCCGCACTGGCGCCAGATGCTCGCCACGTGCGCGGCGGGCACCGGGCACCAGCTCCGGACCGTTCCGCTCGTCGACGGCCGGACGGCGTGGCCCGAGCTCGAAGGCGAGGAGCCGCCGGGGGTGTTGATGGTCGCCTACCCGAACTACCTCGGGTGTCTCGAGGAGATCGCAGAGGCCCGGAAGCTCTGTGACCGGTCCGGCGCGCTGCTCGTCGTCGGCGTCGATCCCATCGCGGCGGGCCTGCTCAAGTCCGCGGGCGACTGGGGTGCCGATCTGATGGTGGGGGAGGGGCAGGTCTTCGGCACCGCTCTCGGCTTCGGCGGCCCCTACCTCGGACTCTTCGCCTGTGCCGAAGCCCATGTGCGGCGCCTGCCCGGTCGGCTGGTGGGGGAGACGGTCGACGTCGACGGCCGGCGGGCGTACGTCACCACGCTGCGCGCACGCGAGCAGGACATCCGGCGCGAGAAGGCGACGTCCAACGTCTGCACCAACCAGACCCTGATGGCGGTGACCGCTGCGATCCAGCTCGGCTGGCTCGGTACGTCCGGCCTCGTCGAGGTGGCCCGTCGGTGCGCCCAGTCGACCAAGTACCTCCGTGACGCGGTGCTGGCCGCAGACCGGATCGAGCCCTTCGCCGGAGCGCCGGTGGTGCGTGAGTTCGCGCTGCGTCTCCCGATACCGGCGGAGACGGTCATCGAGCGCATGGCCGACGCGGGGTTCCTCGCGGGGATCTCGCTCGACGAGGCAGTCGAAGGTGGTGAGCACGGCCTGCTCGTGGCGGTCACCGAGCGCCGGACCCGTGACGAACTGGATGCGTACGCGACGGCACTCGGAAAGGCGGTGGCCTGATGCCTACCGACACCGCCCCCCGCGCCCCGGGGGGCAGGGCGAAGAGCGCCCCATTGCTCGGTCGCGAAGCCGAGCCCACTCTGTTCGAGTTCTCCCGCGCAGGGCGTCGGGCCTGGTCGCTCCGGACGACCGGTGTGCCAGAGGTCGGAGCCGACGAGCTGATCCCGGCGGAGCACGCTCGCACCGAGCCGGTCGCACTCGCGGAGGTTTCCGAGCGCGACCTCGTCGCGCATTTCACACGTCTCTCGCACCGCCAGTTCTCCGTGGACCTCGGGGCCTACCCCCTCGGGTCGTGCACCATGAAGTACAACCCGAAGATCTGCGACGCGGTCGCCGGGCTCCCGGGGCTCGCGACCGTGCATCCCGCGGCGCCCGCCTCGCTCACCCAGGGCTGGCTGGGCCTCTTCGTCGAGCTCGAGGAGATGCTGTGCGAGATCACCGGCATGGCGGCCGCGACGCTGCAGCCCGCGGCCGGAGCCGCCGGCGAGCTGACCGGCCTGCTCCTCATGCGCGCCTGGCACGAGGCTCAAGGTTCGGTGCGGCACAAGGTGATCATCCCCGACTCGGCCCACGGGACGAATCCGGCGTCGGTGACCCTCGGCGGCTACCAGGCCGTCACGGTGCCGAGCGACGACCGGGGGTGCGTCGACATGGACGCCCTGCTCGAGGTCCTCGACGAGGATGTCGCCGGCATCATGCTCACCAACCCGAACACGCTCGGTCTCTTCGAGGAGGACATCGCGGCGATCGCCGCGGCGGTGCACGAGGTCGGCGGGCTCCTCTACTACGACGGTGCGAACCTCAACGCGATCCTCGGCGTCGTGCGACCCGGCGACATGGGCTTCGACATCGTCCACATGAACCTGCACAAGACGTTCGCGACACCACACGGCGGGGGAGGACCCGGTGCCGGCCCGGTCGCGGTCTCGGAGCGATTGGTTCCGTTCCTGCCCGGTCCCCGTGCGGTGCGGATCGAGGCCGGCGGGACCGAGCCCGTCTTCTGCTGGACGACCCCCGAGCAGTCGATTGGGCGGATGCACACCTGGCACGGCAATGCGCTGGTCCTGGCAAGGGCGCTGACCTACATCCTGGTCAACGGCGGGGACGGGCTGAAGCGAATCGCCGAGACCGCGGTGCTCAACGCCAACTGGCTCCGCCAACGCCTCCACGGCGCCTACGACGTCCCCTTCGATCGACCCTGCATGCACGAGACAGTGCTCTCTGCGCGCACGCTCAAGCAGGCCTACGGCGTGCGTGCGCTCGACGTGGCGAAGCGCCTCCTCGAGGAGGGCTTCCACTCACCGACCGTCTACTTCCCACTCATCGTCGAGGAGGCACTCATGATCGAGCCCACCGAGACCGAGAGCCCTGAGACCCTCGAGGCGCTCGCCGCGGCGCTCGAGCAGATCGCCGAAGAGGCGGCAACGGCCGAGGCGGGGTCGCTCGCCGAGTATCCGCACCACACGCCGGTGCGACGCCTCGACGAGGCGCGCGCGGCACGGACGCTGATCCCGACCTACGACGCGAGGCCCTGAAGCGGGCGGCGTCGGTCTGCGGTGGGCGCAGGGCCCACCGCATCAGTCGAGGAGGTCAGGCTCCTCTTCCACGATGCGTTCGTAGAGGGGCTGGAAGCTGAACCACCCGGCGAGGTGGGACCCGACCTGGGTCTGGGTGATCCGGGCCATCTCGGCATCGATGAGGATCGGGGTCCCCGCGGACTCGGCGAGGAGCTGAGCCTGGCAGGAGCGCTCCATCGTGATGAACCACCACGCTGCCTCGTCCACCGAGTGCCCGACGGTGAGCAGCCCGTGATTGCGGAGGATGGTGGCCTTGTGGTCGCCGAGTGCATGAGCGATCCGCTTGCCCTCGTCGAGGTCGAGCACGACGCCCGTGTAGTCGTCGAAGACGGTGTGGTCTCCGTAGAAGGCACAGACGTCCTGGGTGATCGGGTCGAGCGGCTTCCCGAGCGCCGACCACGACTTGCCGTAGATCGAGTGCGCATGGGCGGCGGCAACCACGTCGGGCCGGGCTTCGTGGACGTTCGAGTGGATGACGAACGCCGCCGTATTGACCGGTGAGTCGCCCTCGACGACGTTTCCCGCGCGGTCGACGAGGATGAGGTCCGAGACCTTGATCTGGCCGAAGTGCTTGGCGAATGGATTGACCCAGAAATGGTCGAGGCGCTCGGGGTCACGGGCCGTGATGTGGCCGGCAACCCCCTCGTTGAAGCCGAATTTCGAGAAGAGGCGGAACGCCGCAGCCAGGCGCTGCTTCCGGTGCAAGCGCTCCTCCTCCGGTGAGTCGAAGGACTGCGGCATCGAGATCGTCGGGGTCTGGGTCACTGCAACCTCCTCGTGCGGCCTGGCTGAGCTGGCGAACGGGCCGCCCGCTCGATTGTAGGCCCGAGGCCGCAGTCCTGGCGGTTGTGGGTGAACCCTCACCGGTGGAGGAGCGCGACTGAGGCCGGCGGGGGCCCGACGTCGGTCGCTTAGAGGAGCTCGAGCGTCCGTTCGTCCTCGAGTCCACCGCGAAGAGGCGCAGGGCTTCGCTGAATCGATCCGCGCTCGGGTCGGCCCGGTGGAAGAGCGTCATCGAGGAGTGGAATTTCAGGTCGTCAGGAGATCCGAAGATCTCCTCGAGGGTGCGGTCGCCGTGCAGATTGACGACGTCGGTGCAGTCGAAGAGCCGCGGCCCCAACACCGGATGGTGGAGATACTCCCGTGCTTCGTCCAGTGTCGTGATGCCATAGCGCACCGACATCGGACTCTGCCCGAGACCTCGCAGCTGGGGGAAGATGAACCACATCCAGTGTCCGGTCTTCTTGCCCCGACGTAACTCGGTCAACGCCTCCTCATACACCCCTTCTTGCGCGCGTATGAACCGTTCGAGTCCTTCTTCCACCGACACGATGCCTCCGTTCGCCTGCTGGAGGTCCCCACTC
The DNA here is from genome assembly GCA_963769765.1 of uncultured Acidimicrobiaceae bacterium. Taxonomy (GTDB): domain Bacteria; phylum Actinomycetota; class Acidimicrobiia; order Acidimicrobiales; family RAAP-2; genus Bog-756. The sequence goes on from CAVYNA010000004.1 coordinate 236,583, forward strand.
TTCCGAGCTTATGGCACCCGTTCGGAGAATCAGGCTTCCCTGAGCTGAATACGGGCTTCCAATTACGACGCTTGGTGTCAGTGCCTGCTGCGGGGAGACCGACGGCCGACCCGACGCGCGAGCTTGCGGACGACCGCAGCTGATTGCGCCTTCGCCGATGCCAAGATCGTGGATGTCCGCACGGCACGGTCGTGGCGGGTTCGACGGTCGAGCACGACGAGTGCGATGTCATGGGGAGCGTCTCCCAAGTCTCGAACCGTCCGGACATCGGAGGCCACCAGTCCCACGTCGGTCGCTTCCTTGACCAGGTCACGAAGTCTGCCGTGTTGCCTTTCCGGTTCGACGAGACGGCCTTCGCTGTGATTCGACAGATTGTTCTTGCCTCGCACCAAGTCGACGGTCAGGACCACGACGCCACCAGGACGGATGCGGCCCGCAAGTTCGCGCAGGAGAAGTCGGCGCTCGACAGCCGGCAGACGCTCGATGAAGCTGATGGAGTAGGCGGCGTCGAACTTCAACCCGGCGGGCAGCTTATCGAGCGGGCAATTCCATGATCGGTGTGCCATGCCGGCGGCCGCATAATCGAGAAAGCCCCGCTCGTCCCAGTCCGGCATCATCGGCAACGTTCGGATGCGCTCAGAAGGATCGACGGTATCGACTTCGTACCCGTGTGCAGTGAGGTACGGGACGAGTGGATTGACGCCTGCACCGACGTCGACGATCCGGCTGCCTGTCGGGATGAGATTCATCAACAGGTCGCACGTGGTCGGGTATTCCCACAGTCGAGGTGCATGGTCTGGGAAGAACCCGGTGGTCTTCCAAGCCGAGAGGCGCAGATCGAGCAATCGGAGGAGGTCGAGCCGCCTCTCTACGACCAGCGCAAGACTGGCAGGCCGGAAGTCACGTGGATGAGCGTCCGATGGCAGGCGAAGGACGAGGAACGTCGAGATCTCATGAACTTCGCGTAGCGGATACAGCTCAGCCCACGGAGCGAGCTCGTTCAAGGTCGCCGAGAGCGGTTCGTGGAAGTGCACCATCTCCGAGTCGACGGAGGGCGCATGCTCGTAGCCCGAGATCAACAGAGCTTTGGTGGCCGACTCGACGAGCGCCTTCACCGTGGCCCGGTATTGGGAAGCGTCGGATTCGTGAATCAGGACGTCGAGGCACAGGGTCAGCTCGGCTTCGGCAGGCTGATCCGTCAAGGTTCCGACCCGGTAGTCACCGTCGGGTCGACCCGACCGAGCCAGACGAACTGCTTCCTGAGAGAGGTCCATTCCGACGTAGTGGGGGAGGGCAATCCCCCGCGTCGCCTCGCCGTCCCCGCAACCCACATCAAGGACGGATTCGGGCCGAATGATCTCAACGAGCGCCGACAGCAGTTCTCGCTTGTCCGAGAGAGGCCTTCCTCGACTCCCGACCCCTGACCCGAGGTCGGGATCGGTCGTGTAGCGCCAATCCCAAAAGGACGCGTTCGGAAAGGCATCGTGCCAGATCTCTCCGATCGCAGCATTTGCGAGGTCGATGCGTCGATCGATCGTCGTGATGCCGGTGCCGAGCAGTAGTCCCCTCGCGTTGACTTCCTTGTGGTAGTGGATGACGGCAGAAGGGGGAGGAGATGTGGGCAGTCCTTTCCGATCGTGGGTCGGGAAGTTCCACCGGCTCTCGAGCCGCTGTGCCTCCAACCCTTCGGCGGCGAGTGCCATGGCCATCGCCACCTGGTCCACGTAGACGGTCCAGCGGTCGAGAAGATCCAGGCGCTCGAGCAACCACCGGGCCCATGTCTGCCATGCCTTGGCGACACGAGGCAGAACACCCGACTGAACCAGGTAGAAGCCTCCATTGCCATTTCCGGCGAGCGTTGATTTGCCAGGCTCCGCGTCGATCGGCCAGAGGGACGGAAGCGGCAATTCCGCGGTGGCGAATACTGCAGTCAGCACCTCGAGCGGCGGGACTGCTCTGTCGACAGCCTTCAACGCCACTGACGATTCACCGACGGTGAGCAAGCGCGGGTCCTCGAGAATGACAACGTCGGTATCGGTGAGAACTGTCAGCCCTTCGATCCCCATCGAAGCCAATCCGAGAGCTCCGGAGATCTTGTTGCAGTGAGGCGAACGCTCATCGAACGGTTCGACCTCCTGAATCATCACTCCGCGTGCTTCGAGATAGTCGAGCACGTCAGAACGGCATCCCCCGACTGCGCTCACGATCATGTCAGATGGGCTGACCCCAGCCACCAGGTGCAGAGCCGCGAACCAGCGAAGGGCATCCAGGTGGAATCGGGGCGGCGCGTCGACGACACACGAGAATTTCCCGACCGGTTGACGGCCGGGTGCATCGCCGCCGGCTGATTCGGATGCAGTCACGCTGTCTCCGGCGAGGGCCGTCAAGTCTTAGGCGTGGAGGATCGAGATGAGGCCTTGATTCACGCGAGAACCGCCCACACGCTCAGCCCGCATGCCAGCGAGCCTACACGTCCGAAGTTCGATGTCGCGGTCCGAACGTCGTTCGGCATCACGGTCGTCCAGAGGCCCGAAACCCGGAACCCAAGGGACGTGCGACCCCTCGATCCGTCATCGGAACACCATCGAGTCCGGGCAAGAGGCCCAACCGTCCCGCCGACACATTGCCGCCACACCGTGATCTCTGGCCGTCGACTCGACGTGGAGGACCTGGGACAACATCACTTGGGACTTGACATAATATACATTATCGGCGGTCGAGCCTGGGCAGGCGGCCAGGCGGATGTCGTGGAAGGTCCCGTCCCCTACGGTCACCGAGGGCTTCGAGGAACGCCAGTGAGCCGCCAGTGATCCGGCAGTGATCCGACAGTGCCCCGACTCGTCGACTCAGAACGTCTGGCAGTCGTGGGAATCGCTGACCTGCCGGTCGGCCCTGTGGACCCGGGACATGGCTGCGACAAGGTCGCTTCCGACGAGTCCCGTGGTCGACCGGGGCACACCTGACCGATCTTGGCGCGGGGTTCCGAAGACCAGCGGCACCCTGCCACGCGCCGAATGGGTGATCGCGCGTCGGAAGGGCCGACCACTCCCCTGGTCGATCGTGCGTCCGTTCTGGTGGGTCCAACGGGCCGTGACGGGCAAGCGTCCGCCCGGAGAGCGGCGTCCCCGGACGGAGAGGCTCTTGCCACCCTGCAAGGTGCGGGTGGGGGTGCAAGCACCCCCACCCGCTTTGCGGTCAGACCGACAGGAACGAACCTGCTCCGAAGGTGTACGCGCCGTAGGGCCCCCACGTCGACGAACATGTCCCGACGATGTTCGTGACCATGGCGATGACGGCTGGCGGAAGAGGCGCCGAGAAGGATCCCGTGGCAGCGATCGTGGCTCCGGAAGGCAGGGTGATCGTGTCCGTCGCTCCCACGGTGACAGCAGGGCCTCCGGACGTGAAGGTCAGCACCGTCGGGGCGATCGCCGGAGACGCGACCCAGTTGATCTTGACTTTGATGACCCCGACACCATCAACCGTCGAGAAGACGGGACACGAGTTGGCATTGAGGATCCCGGTGTAGTAGCCGGCGCCTTTGAAGATCGCGGCGAAGATGGTCACGGGAGTAATGGTCCCTGCGGAGTTCATGACTCCTGCACTTCCCGTGCATCCGCCCGAGGTGGGGGTTGCACCCTTGAACGTGGTCTTTACCGCGGTGGTCGCAACACCCGTCGGAGTGAGCTTGGGTGCAAACTTGCCGATCCCGCTGTCGACGCACGTCACGTTGCCGACGGCGTTCGGAAGTGGGACCGCTGATGCGGAACCTGCGGTGGCGACGACACCGCCGAACGTCAGAAGCACCACCATCGCGGCCGCGCCCATCTTGTACTGAACCATTGCTTTCCTCCCCCTTGAGGCGTCCCGTGCAGCAGCTGCCGTAGACGCCGTGGCGTTGAATTTCGCGCTCGCACTGGTGCGGCCCCCTGCCGGCGGTGACTGTAGCGATATCTCGCTCAGCCTGCAGCGACCGCCTCGAGTAATCCCACGGCATGGCCGCCGGACCCGAACCGATGGAGACCCGATTCACCACGACGTGCGTCGTCGGGGGCCCGCCACTCCTGGCTTCACGAAGGCCGCCCAGCCCAGTTCGGTACGAAAGGCGCTCGCGATCGAAGACGCTGCGAAGTGAGCCGGGTCCCCCGACCCGATAGGCACTGCGATCGCCTCCGGCTACCCTCCCGTCGGAACCCTCACGTGCTCCCCCAGTGGCGAGAGTGGCTGCATCGGGAGCTCGACGGATTGGGCCGGTCGCAGACCGTGCCCACGTTGGCCCGATGTGACGTCAGCCCTGTGTTGCACGGCGGCGAGCGTGAGGAGGACGTAGCCCGCCCAGGCGAGCATCAAGCCGACGACCACGGCACCAATGCCGATGAGGATGTCAGCCCAGCCGGGCAGCCCGTGGAACACCCCGGTGCCTCCCCGCGTCATGCCCGCGAGAACCGCCGTTGCCACACCGGCCACTGCCACCACCGCACCGAACACGATCAGGCCCCGACCGAACGTGTCCGCCCGCCCGACCTTCGCATCCAATGACATGACGATCCATCGACTCCATCCACGAGTAGCTGAAGGCCCTCATTGAGGCACCGCGAATGTCACAAAGATCTCCAGTTCCTCCTCGACCTAACCACTCGCGGTACGCCAACATGGACCTCTGCGGGCTGTCACCTCCGATGAGCTGTGCCCGTCAGGAGGTTGACAGAGTGGAAGGGGCACGTGATGAACGACCGACAGCGAGCGCACTATGCGGCCATGGCTCGTGAGTACGGCTTGCGATCGGCCGCCATCCGGACCTTGATCGAGGTCGCCGAGGATGCGGGCGCGCTGTCCAGAGCTGTTGACGCGCTTCGACAGCTCGGGATCGCTGAGACGGAGATCCGTGGAGCCGCGACATACTCACCGCACCCGCTGGCGTCTTGACACGGCATTCGTCGGAGGTGACCACTCCGCACATTCGTGATTGCTCAAGCAAGGCGCCGATCCAGCCGAAAGTACGGCTCATGGACAAAGACGGCGGACTGGCTCGCATCTTCACCTTCCCCGATCGGCGGACCGAAGACAATGGGGCGTCTTCCGAGCGCGGGGTGCCCTCCCCGATGCACCCTTCCGTCATGTACCGGCGCCAACTGCTCCTTGACGCAGGGTCGGAGGATCCCGAACCCGACACCGCCTGAACGCGTTCCGCCGATCTACCCACCACTGTCGGCGCAGGGTCCTCGGCGCGCTTCTCCTCAACATCCGGCCCGTCGGTGCCGATGGAATTGCTAGAGGTTGGCTTCTCCGAGCACGGCGCGGTGCGGCGACCTCGCGCCGGCAACTCCGGCCGATCTGGAGGGAGGTGGAATGGACGCCCACCGGCTGATCAGCCCCTTCCACCCGTCCCAGATGCCCGACGACGGGTCGGAGCACCAGCCCGAGGACGTCGCGACGGCGCGATCCCTCGCCGACGTCCCGGTCGCCCGGGCGATACTCAGCCAACCGGCCAGGATGGCGGCGGTCTTCTGGCTGGCGGCCGCCGCGGCGGGGATCTCGGTGAGCATCATGTCGGAGTGGACCGGAGCCGGTCGGGTCGCCATCTACGTGATGACCGGGCTCTGTGTGGTGATCGGTGTCCTCCATCTCTCCCTCGGCGATCGGCTCCCCCGCTGGGGCATGCACGCCGGCGGCGTCGCGGCGCTCCTCTTCATCAGCGCGATGGTCTGGATGGGACCGAGCGGCCATGTCGACTTCAACGACGTCTACCTCTGGGTCGTCGTCTACGCCGCGCTCTACTTCACGGCGAGGCAGACCGCCGCCTACATCGCGGGTGCGAGCCTGCTGTACGGCGGTGTTCTGCTGCTCGGCCCGACGACAGAGGATCCGGTGGCGTCCTGGCTGGTCGTGACCGCGACCGCGGTGATCGTCGGGGTCGTCGTCGCAGGACTCGTTGCGGTCCTGCGGTCGGACGCCCGTTCGGACGCACTGACCGGGCTCCCCAACCGACGCTCATGGGACGAACGTCTCGAGGCCGAGCTCGAGCGCAACCGCCGCGCCGGCACTGTGCTTTCGGTCGCGATCATCGACCTCGACAACTTCAAGGCGATCAACGACCGGCACGGGCACGACGCGGGAGATCTCGTCCTCAAGCGCGTGGCTCGGTCGTGGCACGGAATGGTGCGCACCGGTGGTGACATCCTCGCCCGTCTCGGCGGTGACGAGTTCGGCCTCCTCGCACCGGGTGCCGACGCGGTGAGCACCCGCCGGCTCGCGAAGCGGCTCCACGAGGTCACACCCGACGGCGTGGAGTACTCGTACGGCGTCGCGACATGGGATGGAGAGGAGTCCGCGACCGCGCTCGTTCGGCGCGCCGATCAGTCGATGTTCCGAGCGAAGTCGTCCCAGTCCCGAGGCTCACGCGCACGCAATTGACCGCACCTGGGGAACTGGGCACCGCGGTCACGACCGTGCGACGTGGTCAGCCCCTGGTGCTCTCATCTCGGGCTTCTTTCGCCAGTCGCGCCGCCAGTTGACGGGATGTGCCGAGCGAACGCCCGACCTCACTGACGGTCATGCCTTCGTCGAGGATCGGCCCGATGAACGCGACCCGCATCTCGTGGCGGCAGTGCTCGTAGCGCGAGAGGAGCTCGTTGGTCCGCATTCGGATCTTCGAGGGCTCGCCTTCCGAGGCCTTGACCACCGACGCATACGGAACGTCCGCGGCCAGGTTCTCGATCATCCGTCGCCCGATCTCCTCGTTCGAGATGAGGCAGGCGCGCAGCTCCTCGGACGTCTCGATCGCGCGCTGGATCGATTCGATCACGGATTCTCGTTCGTGCGTCATGGTCCTTCATTTAACACATGAGGAATCTGTCATGTGTTATGTCATGTACCCAGTGACCTGGGATCTCCTGCGATCCGGAATCGCTATTCCGCCGCGGGTGGCAGTGCCCTCGCCTCGAGCGCGTTCCGCTGAACGAGCTGTCGGGAGATGCCGAAGGCGCAGGCGATCTCGCTCAAGTTGAACCCTTCCTCGATTGCAGCAGCCGTCACCGCGATCCGGAGGTCGTGACGGACGGTCTCGACCGCCCGCAGCGCAGCATTGATCGCCTGGCGGTTCGCGGCCGGCTGGGTCGTCTCCAACGCAGCGGCGAGATCACCCCCGCGTTCGAGCTGGCGGATCCCTCGGCCGAGGTCACCCTCCGAGTGGACGGCGCCACCCACCCTGTCCCCGGATGCGAGCCTCCGACGAGCCCTCATCCACTTCAAGGTGCGCCGGATAGCGTTCGGAGATGCTCGCGCTCGTGCTGGTCGCGATCTCCGTCGGGCTCGACAACTTCGGCGCGGCGACCACGCTCGGCCTGCGTGGGGTCGACCGCACGCTGCGACTGCAGGTCGCTGTGATCTTCGGACTGTTCGAAGCGGCGATGCCCCTGCTCGGCGTCGTCTTGGGTCGAACTGTCGCCGGCGACCTCGGTGCGGCCGCCGGTCCGATCGCGGGCACCCTGCTCGCGTTGGTCGGTGTCTATTCGATCATGAGCGAGCTGGTCTCCGGTGGGACCGAACATGATCCGGGTCGCGGGCTCGGTCGGCTCGTCCTCATCGGGGCCCTCCTCAGCCTCGACAATCTCGTGATCGGCTTCGCGCTGAGCACCCTGCAGGTCAACCTGCTCATCGTCTCCGTGACCATTGCGGCGGTGAGCGTGGTGCTCTCGCTGCTCGGCCTCGAAATCGGCGCCCGGCTCGGGCGACACCTCGGGAGGCGCACCGAGCTGGTCGGTGGCATCGTCCTGGTCGGGGTCGGGGTCGCGATCGGCACCGGCATCCTCTGACCCGGGTCCCCGGGGCGCTTCCTCGGGCGTCCAGCCATGATGGGAGGAGTGTCCGACGGCCGGCGGCCGGTGTCGACCATGACTGCCCGAGGAGTGTCGAGATGACCGATCAGCTCACGTACGAGTACGTTCCCCACGAGCGCACGCGCTCGAAGCTCGACCAGGTCGGCCACCCGGTCCGGGTCGCCGAACAGCTACCGACCGGAAACGCCGCCGAGCGCTTCAACGCCTGGTTCGCGGTGGCGGTGACCCGCGGCGTGGGCACGATGTGGTGCGCCTACGCGTTTGCGGCCCTCTCGATCGTGAGCCTGCCCGCGGCCATCAATGCGCACAGCGCGGTGGTCCTCGTCTCTTGGATCTCCCAGACCTTCCTCCAGCTGGTCCTCCTCTCGGTGGTCATCGTGGGCCAGAACGTCCTCGCGGCGGCCGCCGACCGGCGCGCCGAGGACACGTCGAGCGATGCGGATGCCGTCCTCCACGAGGCGGTCAAGCTCCAGGAGCACCTCGCGGTCCAGGACCGCCTGCTCGCGGACCTCCGCGAGCGGCTCGCACGGGTCGAGGCGTCCCCGGCCTGAGCCGGCTCTCGTCCGGTCCGGTCGCAACCACCGGTACTCTCGTCACCGGAGCAGGCACCATGGACGACGACCTCGACGACTGGACATTCGACGAGCTGGACGAGGACGAGCTCTTCTTCCGAACCTGCGGGCGCTGCGGCGCGCGGACTGCTCCCCGGTGGACGGAGTCGGCCTGCCTCGAAGAGGCACGCCGTTACGGATGGCGCCGGGTCGCAGCCTCCGACCGCCCCGGGGCGCGCCGGATGGATCTCTGCGGTCGCTGTGCGACCGACGCGGGGTTCGGCCCGCCACTCGCCCGCTGGGGGTACTGAGCGCCGGTGCTCAGCCGGGCCGGACGTCGCCGACGATGGTCACCAGGGGCTCGAGTGCGATCATCGGGGGGGTACGTCGCGGTGACGACGTCGGGTCCGGGACGGTCCCGACGTTGACCCAGCCGAGCAGCCGCTCGTCGGGGCCGAGCTCGAAGAAGGTGCGGACCGCGTTGGTCTCGAGCACCGCTGCGCTCTTCCAGATCGCCCCGAACCCGAGCCCGCTCGCCGCGAGGACGATGGCGTAGCCGGTGCACGATGCGGAGGAGACCTGCTCCCACACGGGGACGTTGGAGGTGGGATCGGGCGACGCGACGAGCACGACCTGGCACGGAGCGGCGAAGGCCTTGGCCCGCATCTTCGCGACCATGGCGTCCGGCAACCCGGTCCCTCTGGCCTCGTGGAGCCCGGCCACGAGAGCGCTTGCGAAGCGGTCCCGGCCCGCACCGCTCACGACCGCGAATCGCCACGGTCGGAGCCGTCCGTGGTCGGGCACGGTGGTCGCCGTCTCGAGGATCAGGGCGAGGCTCCGCCCGTCGGGCGGTGCGCCCGCAGGATCCGGCTCGGCCCGCGGCGCGCCGAGGCGCTCGATCCATGCGGCCCCGTCCGGTGTGTCCTCCACGCTCAACCGCCCGACTGGCCGGCGGAGCCGAGTGTCGCGGTCACCGTCATTTGGGACTCGCCGCGGTAGAGCGCGACGGAGACCCGTTGGCCGGGATGGTCGGCCTGGATCGCAGTTGCGAGCTGGTCGGCGCTCGTCACCGGCTTGCCGTCGAACGAGACGATGACGTCGCCCTGCTGGATGCCGGCGAGGTCCGCCGGCGACCCGGCGGTCACCTGGGTGACGACCGCACCCTCGGTCGGCACGAAGTTGTACGCGGTGCGCAGCTGGCTGGTGAGCGTCTCGATGTCGACGCCCAGATAACCCGGGCCCCGCTGGGTCACCGACTTCGAACGGAGCTCGGGAAGGAGCTGGATGATCCTGCTCGCCGGGATCGCAAAGCCGATGTTTTGGGCCTGGGACGCGCCGTTCGCGCTCGCGGCGACCGCGGTGTTCATCGCGATCACCCGCCCGGAGCTGTCGACCAGGGGACCACCTGAGTTGCCGGGGTTGATCGCCGCGTCGGTCTGGAACATGTTGGTGAGCGTCTCGGTGACGTTGCCGCTCGCATCACCCGCCTGGACGGTCCGGCCCTTGGCCGAGATGATGCCCTGTGTGACCGTCGGCGTCCCCGCCGAGAGGCCGAGCGCGTTGCCGATGGCAACCACCGCGTCACCGACCTGCACGTTGTCGGAGTTGCCGTAGGAGACCGTCGGGAGGTTCGAGATGTTGCTGATCTGGAGCAGGGCGACGTCGTTGGTCGGATCGGTGTCGATGAGCGTGGCGGGGAGGGCCTTCAGGCTGCCGTAGAGGGTCACCGTGATGGCGGTCGCGTTGGCGATGACGTGGTTGTTGGTCACGACCTCACCGTTGGAGGTGATGATCATCCCGGTCCCCTGGTCCTCCTGGGGGCCGATCGATCCGCCGAAGGGCGACGAGCTGCCCGGAGACGTGGCGTCGATCGAGACCACGGCCGGGAGCACCTTCGCGATGACCGACTCGATGTTGGTCACCCCGTTGAGCAGCGCCGGTCCCGCCGAGATCTCCTTCACGGTCGTGGTCGCCAGTCCCTGGTGGTAGGCGGCCACGATCCCTCCGCCCACCAACGCGCCGACGAGGGCCGCTCCGAGGATGAGGCTCCCCCACATCCACCCGGACGAGCGGCGACCGTCGTTGCCGGGCAGCGCGCGTGCCGGGGGCGGGTGCAGGTCCGGTGCCCAGCTCGTGGATGCGGCCGGCTGCATGCGACGGAGTGACGGCACCGCCCAGGCGGTCGAGGGCGCAGCGGCGCCGTCGCGATCGGCCGCGAACGGCGACTCGCGCCACTGGTCGGGGAGGAACTCCTCGGTCGGCTCAGGTCGGTCGCTCACCGGACCGCCGGGGACCGCCGCCGGTGGCACCGCAGGGTGTTCCGGTTCGGCATGCTCCATCGATCGGCTCCTCGGACCTCCGGGCACGGGACGGGTCCGGCGTCGCCCGAGCGCGGGCACCCGGCCACTGACGCGCTCATCGTAGGGCGGGGACCCGCGTGGAGTCGCGGATTCCCCCGGGTTCTTAGGGCCTTCTTAGCGAGGTCGGAGGCTTCGGCGACGACCCGCACCCTGCGGCAGTAGCCTGTCGCCCGGTATGGCCCACCGGATGGACATCGAGCTCACCTCCAATTCGTCTGATGAGCTGTGGACGTGGCGCGCCGCAGGAGCGAAGCAGCCGCGAGGCTCGGTCGAGGCGGCGCTCGTCCCCGACGGCGCAGCCGTCGGCTCGGTCCTGCGCGCCGAGGTCGAGACCACCCTCGACGGCACCACGATCACCGCCCTGGCGCTGCCCAGGCCGAAAGTCGATCCACACGCCTCCTCGCGGATCGAGGTCGTCGGGACCCAAAAGAGCGGACCCGACGTCAACGTCGTCCTCGCGGGCAAGTCCCCACGGCGCCGTGACGACCGCGGTGACCGGCCGCGCGGAGGCGAGCGGCCGCCGCGTGACGGGGCGCGTCGATCCACGGCGCGGCGTTCACGAGAGGGCACCGAGCGACCCGAGCAGGCACCGGCCGGTGCCCGCACCGAGGAGGGACGGGCACCCCGCCGGCGGACCGGTCCGGCACGTCCGGGGCAGCGGGAGCCGACCGGTGGCGGACCCCGTCGTCTTCCGACCTCGTCCGTCTACCGCAACGCCGCGCTGGCCGAGCTCAAGCCCGAGCAGATCCCCGTGGCCGAGCAACTGATCCGTGGCGGCATCCCCGCGGTCCGCCAGGCCATCGAGGAGCAGAACGCCCGCGCGCGGGCCGACGGGCGGCCGGAGGTGACGCCGGCCCCGTTGCTCGCGCTGGCCGAGCAGCTCCGTCCGACGGTCGCCCTCGCGACCTGGAAGGACCGTGCTTCGGTGGCGCGCAATGCGGGCAAGGACGTCCCGCTGCGCGAGCTCCGATCGATCGTGGCGGCCTCGTCGACGGTCACGCTCGACGACGAGGGGCGCGAGCTCGCAACGGCACTGCGGACTGCCCTCGACGAACGGGTCACCGCGTTGCGTGAGCGTTGGGTCGCGCGCATCACCACCTCGCTCGACGAAGGTCGCGTGGTCGACGCGGTGCGTGCCTCGATCCGTCCCCCAGAGCCCGCCACCCGGCTGACCGCCGAGCTCGCGGTGCGCCTCGCGGAGGCGGCGGGTGCGGCGATGACGGCTGAGACCGACCCCGACCAGTGGCTCGCGTTGCTCGAGGTGGTGGTCGACTCGCCGGTGCGTCGGTCCGTCAAGCCGGCGGCGCTGCCTGCGGGCGCGAGCGAGGAGCTCCTCGCTGCGGCGCGCAAGGCTTCCGGCTACGTCCCCGAGCTCGCCCGCCTGATGGGTATCCCGATCCCACCGCCCCCGGGTCCGCGCCGTCCGGTTCCGGCTCGGGTCGGGCACGGACAGCGCGCGTCCTGAGGAATCCCCCGGGCTCAGCCGAGCTCGCGGTACATCGTGAGCCGTCTCGCCTTGAAGCCGGCAGCTTCGAAGAACGACTTCGCCTCGCGGTCGCCGGGCAGGGCGTCACCGTCCACGCCGCTGCACCCGGCCGCCGTGCACCACGTCACCACCGCGTCGAGGAGCAGCCGACCGAGGCCGACCCCACGCGCCTGCGGCTCCACGAAGCAGACCTCGAGCACACCGCGCCGCTCACCGGCCCCACCGTCCTCGAACCGACCGGTCGCGAAGCCGACCACGACCTCGTCGAGGGTCGCCACGAGGAGCACCTGTTCGCCGGCGTCCTCACCTGGCAACGGTCCACCGCGACCGACCCACGGTGGTTCCTCGAGGAGTGAGCCGCCGCGGCGGCCTCGCCGTTCGGCCCGCCAGGCCGCGGTGAGAGCAGCCAACGCTTCCTCGTCGTAGGTCGTCGCGGCCCGGACCGCCTCCACCGGGTGCCGACCCCCAGCCGTCAGGACCGCTCGTCGAGCAGCTGGTCGATGCGGTTGAGGATGGTGCGCCGCCCGCGGGTGGACGTCTCGTACGCGCGTACCGACACCAGCTCACCTCGGCTGAGGCCGTCGAGACGCTGGACGACCTGGGACGCGGAGAGCGTGTCGAAGCCGGGGATCGCGAGCGTCGTGACTGCGGGCACGTACCCGTTGGAGGCGGGACCGCCGGGAGGCGGAGTGGATGAGGTCGAGGGAGCGCTCCTCTCCGGTGCCGGCTCGGGCGTTCCGCCCCCGTCCGCGGCTCGTTCGGGCGGCGGCGGCGTCCGTCCACCGGCCGGTTGGGTGGGACGCACAGCGCTGCTGCGTCGGCGGAGCTCGCCACGACCGGTGCGAACTGCGAGCTTCCCGACCGCGCGTGCAGACGAGACGCGCACGCCGAGCTCCTCGCGTCCACGGGCGACCAACTTCGGAAGCTCGTCGGCCGCGGCCGCGGCGAAGCCTGCCGGAAGGTAGACGAAGAGGTTCCAGATCTTCTCGCTCAGCGGCTCGCCGTCCGGTCGCTCGTCGTCAGGTGTCGCCATGTCACGCTCCTGTCAGATGCAGTCGCGGCAGAGCATCTTCTTCCGGTCCGCGAGCTGGTTCGGATGCTTGACGAGGAAGCACGAGCGACAGACGAATTCGCCGGGTTGTTTGGGCAGTACCCGCTCGACGCCGTCGCCCGACCGCTCGTCGAGCTCAGGCGTCTCTTCGTCGTCCTCGACCTCTTCGACGACGAGCCGCTCCTTCAGGATGGTGTCGAGGCTCGCCTCGACGTCCTCGTCGTCGGGCTCCTCTTCGTCTTCTTCCTCGGTCTCCTCACCGGCCGCGGTGGGCTTCGCCGCCGATTTGGTGTCGAGCTCGGAGAGGTCCACCGCTTCGTCCTCGCCGCTCTCGTCCGCGTCGACCGCGACGTCGTCGTCGTCGGGCAGGGCAAGGGCGTCGTCCGCGATCAGGTCGTCGTCATCGGCCAGCTCGTCGAGGTCCTCCTCGATCAGCTCGTCCGGGCCATCGACTTCGTCGAGTTCTTGTGCCATCTCGGTCTTTCGGTGCTCAGTTGGGCGGGAGCATAGACGGTCCGTCCCGCGATCGATTCACGCAGTGATGGGTCGAAACCCCTTCCCGCAAGAGGGCATCCGATGTGGGCCCGGGAAGCCCGGACGGTGGTGAGCCATGGGAATCTACAGGCAGCCGCCGGCCCACCGTGCACCGGGCGTCGTCGGGGCCTGACACATCACTGATGAGTGGTGCCGCCTTGCCAGGCGGGCGGACCCAGGGGTCTTTGGCACCACCTCCCCGTTACCTTCGGTGCGAACCGCCGGTCTCGGGGAGATGTTTTCTACTCGATCCCCTGGGCCTCCCTCCGCCTCTCACAGCGTCCCCCCCTCAAAGCCGCACCGGCCGATCCGACTCGTGTGGCGCGTCCTGCGGGGCGACTGGGACTGGCCGAACGATAGGCCACGGAGACGGTGGCCCGTCAAGTGCAATGGAGCGCTTGCGACCTGGGCTTTTGTCCAATCTCCCAGGTCAGCGTCGTGCAGGATTTCCGGCCCCCGAAAGGGACGTCCGACGGCGTTCCGATCGACGCTCCGACTCGAGTCGCTCGAGGTCCTCGGAGCCCAGCTCCACATGTGACATGGCCTCGGCCAACAAGTGGTGGCCGGCCTGGTCCGCGATCAGCCGGTGCATCTCCTGGGCGACCCAGCGGTACGCGGGATGACCCTGGCTGCCGGAGCGGAGCTCGAGGAGGTGCATCGCCTCTCGCGCGTTCATCTGCATCGAGTACCGGACCCGGTACGCGAGGGCGACCGCATACGCGGCTTCGTCGGGGAAGACGGGCACCAGCGCGTCGTGCAGGGCGCGTGAGCGCTCGAGCGAGGCGAGATAGCGCTCCTCGAGGCCGCTGTCGGTGACGACGCCGGGCACGTCGTAGCCGAGCGCGGTGCCGAGCGGCTGCCACTCGATGGTCAGCATGCGGTGACGTTGGAGATCGCGGAACGCGCCATAGTCGGTCACGACGTCGAAGCGGTACCCCGTGCGCTCGAACGCACGGCCTGGTCGGTGGCGGCGGTTGGCACGCTCCCCGACGTAGGCCGCGAGCAGCGACCGCCGCTCCTCGCTCCCGAGACGCCGGACCCGGTCGAGCACCTCGGCCTCGGGCCGGGTGGCCTGCGGGAAGCAGATGGCGGCGAGGACCTTCTCCTCGCCGTCCGGGTCGAAGTCGACCAGGGTCACCGACGGCGAACCGGCCGGTCCGGTCGCCGGGGAGCCAGGCGCGGCGACGAGGTCCGGGAAGAGCTCCGCGACCTTGGCCGCGGTGTCCTCGCGGGTCTGGCGCAGGTAGGTCTCCCAGGCGCCGCCCCGGTCGGGCCGGTCGAGCCGTTGGAGGAACGAGGGGATCACCTTGCGCAGCTCCTCGAGCATGAGCTCCGCGTACTGGCGCGCCTCGGGGAGCGGGTGCGAACGCATCCGGAGAACCAGGAGCTCGTAGGACTGCCCGGTCCCGTAGATCCCGACGTTGGAGAGCGAGCCCGCCGGCAGCAGGCCGCGCAACGCGTCGAGGGCCTTCGCCCGGATCGCCTGACGGTGGACGAAATCCGAGTCCCCCGGTTCGCGCGGGTGGCGCACGGCGAGCCACGCCTGCGCCTGGTCGAGCAGTTCGCCGTACGTGTCGAACATGCGGTCCATTTCGCCGACGTAGCGGGCGCCGAGCGGTGAGTCGAGGAGGGCCGGGTCGCGGTAGTAGCGGTAGTGGCCGGTCGAGAGGCGCTGGTTGTAGGCGATGTAGCGCGTCGACTGCTCGAGGTAGGCCATCAGCCTCCCCCACTCGAGCACCTTGGTGAGCACGTTTGAGGCCTGCTCACAGGCCAGGTGCACTCCCCCGAGCTGGGCCACCGAGTCGTCCCCGTACTCGAAGAACACCCGCTCGTAGAGCTCGACGGCCCGCTTCACCCCGACAGTTGCGTCGACGGTCACATCCCCACTGATGTCGAGCTCGCCGACGAACTCGTCGAGGAAGAGTCGGCGCAGGCTCTTCGGGGAGCGCGAGTAGCGGGCGAACAGGGCCCCTTTGACCACTTCGGGCAAGTTGACCAGGGCGAAGACCGGTCGGTCGAGGTTCGTGACGTACCGGCGGAGGACGTCCTCCTCTTCGCTGGTGAAGGTCTCGACGGCGTAGGGGAACATGCCCGGATCACACTAGGACGGAGGTGAGCCGCCGGTGGCGGACCCCATCGCAGTGGGGTCGTCCGCCCCGACCACGCCCCGACGGACGAGCGCGACCGCTTGCTCGGCGGCACGGCGGGTGTCCGCCTCCGGAGCGATCAAGGCGAGCTGGCGGAGCAGGTCGATGAGCTGGCGCACGTTCCGGACGAAGTCGCCCGGCGCGATCGAGGTGTCCCGCAGCACCGTGTCCAGGGTGGCGCCACGGGCCCAGGCGACGACCGCCCTGGTGAGCCCGGCATCGGGCCGTCGCGTCCGGCGGAGCCCGACCCGGCGCTCCTCGGCCCGGAGCGCGCCGGCCAGCTCCTCGATGACGGCCAGCCGCTCGCGCACCTCCCGGTCCCGTGGGACCGGCGCGTCCTCGGCCATCCCGCGGGCCTCGAAGGTCAGCGACACCGCGACACCTGCCAGCGCGGGTGCCTCGAGGCCGTCGAAGGCCCCCCGCTCCAGTGCGTCGGCCACGAGGAGGTCGGACTCGTGGTAGATGCTCGCGAGCACGTGGCCGGCCTCGGTGAGATGCCAGTCGTCGACGTAGCCGCGCCGGTCGAGGACGGCGAGCCGACGGTCGAGCTGGGCGGGAAGCGAGACCGACCCGGCGGGTGCCTGCCACTGCCCGTACGAGGCGGCGAGCAACGCGTGCGCCTCCTCGCGGGTCCACCGCCGCACCAGGTTGACGGCCAGGTTGTAGGTCGGGTGGAACGAGGAGACGAGGTCGGGCGGCGGCGCGATCGCGGTGGCTGCCACCTGCGCGAACGTCGTCGCCGCCGAGTAGAGCACGAAGGCGTGGCCGACCGTGTCGATGCCCCGTCGGCCGGCTCGTCCCGTCAGCTGCCGGTACTCGCCAGAGGTGAGGGCGGAGGTGTCCGATCCCCGGAATTTGGCGAACCGCTCGATCACGACCGTGCGGGCCGGCATGTTGATCCCGAGCGCGAGGGTCTCGGTCGCGAAGACGACCTTCAACAAGCCCTCTGAGAAGCACTGCTCGACCGCCTGGCGAAAGGCGGGCACCAGCCCGGCGTGGTGCGGGGCGACCCCCGCCTCGAGCGCGGCGGACCAGGGGCCGTACCCGAGCGTGCGGAGGTCGTCGTCGCTCAGGCGGTCGACCGCCCCCTCGACCACCGCTCGGATGCGTGCACGCTCGTCGGGGTCGGTCAGGCGGACGCCGTCCTCGAGGCAGTGGCGCGTCGCGTCGTCGCAGGCGGCGCGCGAGAAGATGAAGACGATGGCGGGCAGCATGCCTGCCGCACCGAGCTCTTCGACGACTTCGGTGCGGCGCGGCGTGCGGTGGCGCTGTTGACCGTGGCGGCGGCGTCGGGCATCGAGCGCGAGCCCGTCGGGGTTCGGGTGGCCGTCGCGGAGCAGAGGAAGGACCCGCAGCCCGTCGCGACCGCGTTCGGCGACCGCGAAGTGGTGGTGGAGGGTGACCGGCCGGTGCGACTCGACGACGACCGCCGTGGTGCCCCGTACCGAGGAGAGCCAGGCCCCGAAGTCGGCGGCGTTGGCGACGGTGGCCGAGAGGCTCACGAAGGTGATCGAGCGGGGCGCAAGGACCAGGACCTCCTCCCAGACCGAGCCGCGGTAGGGGTCCTGGAGGTAGTGGACTTCGTCGAGGACGACGACCTCGAGACCGTCGAGCAGCGCGGAGCGTGAGAACAGCATGTTGCGCAGGACCTCGGTCGTCATCACCACGATCGGCGCAGAGGCCTGGTGGGAGACGTCGCCGGTCAGCAGGCCGACCCGGTGGGCGCCGTAGCGGGTGGACAGTTCGGCGAACTTCTGGTTCGAGAGCGCCTTGATCGGTGTCGTGTAGAACGCCTTCCCGCCGCCGTCGAGCGCCCGCGCCGCCGCGTACTCGGCCACCAGCGTCTTGCCCGAGCCGGTCGGCGCCGCGACGAGGACGGACTCCCCGCGGTCGAGGGCGTCGAGCGACCGCCGCTGGAAATCGTCGAGTTGGAAGCCGATCCCCAGCTCGAACCGGGTGCGGAACTCGTCTCCCTCGGTCGCCGCAGCGTCCCGGAGCCCGCCTCCGGCACGCCCCGGGGTCATCGCCTGATGAGCTTCCCGGCGACGATCGAGAGCTCGTAGAAGAGGTAGAGCGGCACGGCCAGCGCGATCATCGAGAAGGGATCGGAGCTCGGTGTCACCACCCCGGCCACGACGACGATGAGGACGAACGCCCACCGGCGGAACGACGAGAGCTGCTTGGGGGTGAGGACGCCGGCGAGCTCGAGCGACACGAGGAGCACGGGGAACTCGAACATGAGTCCGAAGATCGTCATGAGGAGGACGATCAGGCTCAGGTACTTGTTCGGGTCGAGGATCTGCGTGAGGCTCGGTCCGCCGATGTTCGAGAGCCACCCGAGTGCATGCGGGAAGGTCTCGAAGGCGACGAGGCACCCGACGGCGAAGAGGGTGATGGACGCCACGATGAAAGGCACCGCGTAGCGCTTCTCGTTCGAATGCAGTCCCGGGGTGATGAAGCGCCAGAGCTCCCACAGCAGCACCGGAGACGCGAGGAAGAGTCCCCCGTACGCCGAGATCTTGACCCGCAGGGCCAGCCCGTCGAGCGGCCCGGTCACGTAGAACCCGCAGTGGTGGGGCTCGACCTGGCAGTAGGGATGCTTCAGCACCGCGAGGATCGTGTTGTAGACGAGGAAGGAGATCGTCGCCGTGCACACGAAGGCGATCGCGCAGATCAGGACTCTCCGTCGGAGCTCGGTCAGGTGCTCGGCGAGGGTCATCGAGTCAGGCTTCGGCCTGGCTTCGGCGCGCCGCCTCAGCGAGATCGCCACGCTGCCGCCCCCCTTCCCCTCACGTCCACGCCCGGCTCCGGCTCAGTTCATCCCGGGATCGTCCGGGACGGTCCGCCCGTTGGAGCGGACCTGGTGGAGGACGCCGTCCCCGTCGGTGATCGAGATCGAGCGGATCTCGGGATGCCGCGGCGGGTCGTCACCGTGTGCCGCCGCGTCAGCGGCGTCGGCCGGTGTCGTCTCCGCCAGCGCGACCGTGGCACCCGGTGTCGCTTCCGGCGCACTCGGGGACGCATGGGTGTCGGCGAGGTTGTCGAGGAAGCTGATGGGCGACCGCACCGCCTGGGAGATCCTCTCGGTCGAGGGCAGGTCGGGGAAGTTGCCCCGGACCTCGGACTCGAGCCGCTGCCGGAACTTGCGGAAGTCGCCCCAGAGGGCACCGAGCTGGCGCGCCATCTTCGGCAGCTTGTCCGGGCCGAGCACGATCAGCGCCACCACGAGGATGACGAGGACCTTTGCAGGGCTGAGGAACGGCATTGCCGGATTCTACCCGAGGGTCCGCGACGCTCCGGGGTCGAGCCCGGCGTCGTCCGGGTCCGGGTCCGGCCCTGCCTAGAGGCCCTTGACGTGGGAGAGCGGCCAGACGACGGCGACCGCACGCCCGACGATCAGGCCTTCCGGGATGGGACCGAAGAACCGGCTGTCCTCGGAGTCGGTCCGGTTGTCCCCCATGACGTAGTACTCCCCGGGCGGGATCTTGACCGGGCCGGGCAGGTTGTACTCCGGGTTCGGGTCACCGGGGAGCGCCCCCGAGAAGCTGTCCGGACCCGGCGGCAACCACGGTTCGGCGAGCCGCCTGTCGTCGATGTAGATGTGGCCATCCCTCGAGGAGATGGTCTCACCGGGCAACCCGATCACCCGCTTGACGAGGTCGGCGTAGGCCTGGTTCTCGAGGGGCGGCCGGGCGAAGACCACGATGTCACCGCGGTGCACCGAATGGATCCGGTAGCTGAGCTTGTTGACGATGACGCGGTCCCCCACCTGCAGGGTCGGCGCCATCGAGACCGACGGGATCCAGAACGACTGGACGACGAAGGTGCGCAGCAAGAAGGTGCACCCGACCACCGCGACGAGGATGATCCCCCACTCGACGAACGCCCGGTGCCGACGACGCCGCGGCGTCTCGGGAGGTCGCTCGGGCTCCTCGCCCGGTCCGGCGTCGTCCGGGGGTGCCTGCGGCGACGAAGTCCCGGGAAGTTCGGTGGACACAATCAGGGCACGCTAGCGCAGGCGGTCTCGAGGCCGAGTTCGGCGGGTGGGCCTCAGAGTCCCGCGATCAGCTTCTCCACCCGCTCGTCCTTGGATTTGAACGGATCTTTCAACAGGACCGTTCGCTGTGCCTGGTCGTTGAGCTTCAGATGGACCCAGTCGACGGTGAAGTCGCGACGCCGCTCCTTCGCCCGTTTGACGAACTCGCCGCGGAGCCGGGCGCGGGTGGTCTGTGGCGGGGTGGAGATCGCGTTCGCGATCTCTGCGTCATCGCACACCCGATCGACCTGGTCGTGGTGCTGGAGACGGTAGTAGAGACCGCGGGTCCGGTCGACGTCGTGGTACTGGAGGTCGAGGAGGGAGACCGTCGGGCTGTGCAGCGAGAGCGAGTGCCGTGCGCGGTACCGGTCGATGAGCCGGTACTTCGCAACCCAGTCGCACTCGCGATGCAGCGAGAGCGGATCCGACTCGAGGCCCTTGAGGCAGTGCTCCCACATGTCGAGCGCACGGTCCTCCTGAGGGGAGAGCCCCTGGCGGTCGCGGTAGCGGATCGCGCGCTGGAGGTACTCGCCCTGGATGTCGAGCGCGCTCATCTCGCGTCCGTTGGCGAGTCGCACCGGCCGACGGCAGGTGATGTCGTGGCTGATCTCGCGGATCGCCCGGATCGGGTTCTCGAGGGTCAGGTCGCGCATCACGGTGGAGGGGTCCTCGAGCATCCGGAGCACGATGCTGGTCGCTCCCACTTTGAGGTAGGTCGCGTACTCGCTCATGTTGGAGTCGCCGACGATCACGTGGAGCCGCCGGTACTTCTCCGCGTCGGCATGGGGCTCGTCGCGGGTGTTGATGATCGGACGGCTCCTCGTCGTCGCCGAGGACACGCCCTCCCAGATGTGCTCGGCCCGCTGGCTGAGGCAGAAGACGGCGCCGCGGGCCGTCTGGAGGACCTTGCCCGCCCCGGCGTAGGCCTGGCGGCTGACGAGGAACGGGATCAGCACCTCGGTGTAGTGGGCGAAGTCGTCGCGCCGGCTCGTGAGGTAGTTCTCGTGGCAACCGTACGAGTTGCCCGCCGAGTCGGTGTTGTTCTTGAAGAGGTAGATGTCGCCCCGGATCCCCTCCTCACGCAGACGCGCCTCTGCGCCCTCGACCAGCGACGAGAGGATCCACTCGCCGGCCTTGTCGTGCGCCACGAGCTCGGTCATCGTGTCGCACTCGGGCGTCGCGTACTCCGGGTGGCTTCCCACGTCGAGGTAGAGGCGAGCGCCGTTCTCGAGGAAGACGTTGGAGGAGCGGCCCCAGCTCACGACCCGACGGAACAGGTAGCGGGCCACCTCGTCGGGACTCAGCCGACGCTGCCCGCGCAAGGTGCAGGTGACCCCGTACTCGTTCTCGAGCCCGTAGATCCGCTTCTCCATCGCCTTCACGGTACCGTGCGCCCGGTCAACTTCCCCGTACCCGTCCCGTCGGGGGCCCGCGTTTCAGGCGAGCAGTGCGTCGAGCTCTGCGTCGACGATCCGCCGGAACGCCCTCCGGCCGTTCTCGTCGGCGAGCACCGCGACCTCGAGGTCGGGACCAGTGAGCGTGCGGTCGGGGCCGGCGAGCGCGGCCACCGCGCCCCGGAGGGCGTCCCGCAGCGACCACTCCGACGACCACTGGTCCTCGAGCCGTTGGGCGATCGCCTCGGTCTCCCCGCCGAGCACGGCGTAGCGGTCCTCGTCGGTGATCGTCCCCTCGTAGGCGATGTGGTACAGCTGCGGTCCCCGCAGACCGTTGCCGAGCTCGGCGACGAGGATCTCGACCTCGAGCGGCTTCATCTCGTGCGTGAAGACCTGCCCGAGGTACTGCGCGTAGAGGTTTGCGAGGGAGCGCGCCTCGACGTCTTCGCGACTGTACGCGTACCCCTTGGTGTCCGCGTGGCGGATGCCCGAGACGCGGAGCTGGTCGAACTCGTTGTACTTGCCCACTCCGGCGAACGCGATCCGGTCGTAGATCTCGCTGATCTTGTGCAGCGACCGGGACGGGTTGTCCGCCACGATCGCGATGCCCATGTCGTAGATGGTCGCCACAAGGGACCGGCCGCGGGCGATGCCCTTCTGCGCGTATTCGGCCCGGTCCTTCATGACCTGCTCGGGCGCCACGTAGTACGGCATGGTCATGGCTGGCGACCCTCCGACCTGCGGCGTTCGATCAGCGTGGCGAAGCGCTCGGCGATCTCGTCTTCGGGCACCGCGGCGAAGCCCTCGGCGGTGACGGTTGCGACGAGCGGGTAGATCCCGCGGATCAGGTCCGGGCCACCGGTCGCCGAGTCCTCGTCGGCCGCCTCGTAGAGCGACTCGATGGCGAGCTCCACCGCTTCGTCACGGGCGAGCCCGACCCGGTAGCCGAGCTTGATGGTGGTGCGGGCGTCGCGCCCGCCCGACCCGGTCGCGTTGTACTCGGTCTCCTCGTAGTGGCCACCGGTCACGTCGTAGGTGAAGATCCGCCCGGTCCCCCGGGTGAGGTCGAAGCCGGCGAACAGCGGGACGACGGCGAGCCCCTGCATGGCCATCGGGAGGTGCTCGCGGACCATCTGGCTGAGCTGGTTGGCCTTGCCCTCGAGGCTGAGCACGACGCCTTCGACCTTCTCGTAGTGTTCGAGCTGGGTCTGGAAGAGCCGGACCATCTCGACGGCCGGGCCCGCCGCTCCGGCGATGGCCACCGCCGAGAAACGGTCGGCCGGGAAGACTTTCTCCATCGCGCGGTGAGCGATGGCGTTGCCCTCGGTGGCCCGACGGTCACCGGCCATGACCACGCCGTCGGCGAAGCGGAGCGACACCACCGTCGTGCCGTGCCGGATCTGGTCGGTCGCGCCGGTACCGCCCGCGACCTGACCGTCGCCGAACCCACCGAGCACCGGCGGGACGGGCACCCGGAGGCGGCGGACCAGTGAGGCGAAGTCCGGACCGGGATCCTCGGTCGTCGAGAAGAGCGGCAGGCTCACCGGGCCTACTCGCCGCCCTTTTGCACGTAGTTGCGCACGAACTCCTCGGCGTTGTCCTCGAGCACCTCGTCGATCTCGTCGAGGAGGTCATCGAGCTCCGCCTTCAGCTTCTCCCCCGTGGCCGATGCCGGCGGGACGTCTTCGACCACGGTGTCGGTGCGATCCGGCGAGGACTTCTTCTTCTGCTCACGTTCTGCCATCGGTCTCCCTAGTTGCTCAGCCGGTCCAGTAGTTCGGACGGACTCGCGCACGCCCCGAGTAGTTCTTCGACATGTTCGGCCGTTCCCTTCAGCGGATCCATCATAGGGACGCGCCGCAGCGGGTCCGTGCCGAGATCGAACACCAGAGAATCCCAGTTCGCGGTCACGACTGCCGTCGGCCACTTCTTCAGGCACTCCCCCCGGAACCAGGCCCTGGTGTCCCGAGGGGGGTCGGTGACCGCGGTCGCGACGTCTGCCGGATCGACCAGCCGCTCGGTGTCGAGTCGGCGGAAGAGCGACCGCGCCGGTCGGAGGTCGTGGTACTGGAGGTCGAGTGCGGCGAGCCGGTGGTCGTTCCACGCGCAGCCGTGCCGGTCGCGGTAGGCCTCGATCAGCTGGAGCTTGGCGACCCAGTCGACCTGTCGGGCGAGCGACATCGGGTCGGTCTCGAGCCCGTGGAGGACCGCTTCCCACCGGCGCAGGACCTCATCGCCGATCTCGCGATCACCGAGGCACTCGAGCCCTTCGTCGTCGGCGTACTTGCGGGCGAGCGCGAACAGCTCCCACTGGATTGCCAGCGCGGTCGCAGTCGAGCCGTCGGCCATCTCGAGCGGCCGCTCGAAGGTGCGGTCGGTCGCGACCCGGTGCATGGCGTCGACCGGATCGGCGAGGACCAGGCTGCGTGCCGGAGGGAGGTCGTCCTCGATCATGGCGAGGACCGCGGCGGTGGTCCCGACCTTCAAGAACGTGGCCACCTCGCAGAGGTTGGCGTCGCCCACGATGACGTGGAGGCGCCGGTACCGGTGGGGGTCGGCGTGGGGTTCGTCTCTGGTGTTGACGATCGGGCGCTTGAGCGTGGTCTCGAGCCCGACCTGCTCCTCGAAGAACTCGGCGCGCTGGGAGATCTGGAACTCGATCCGCTCCCCGTCGAACATCGACGTCTCCGACCCGACCTTGCCGCTTCCCGCATAGAGCTGCCGGGTGACGAAGTGCGGCGTGACGCCGGCCACGATACGCGAGAAGGGAACCGTCCGGTCCATGAGGTAGTTCTCGTGCGTCCCGTAGGAGTTGCCCTTGCCGTCAGAGTTGTTCTTGTAGACGACGAGCCGCGAATCGTCGCGGGAGACCAGATCGGCGGCCTCCATCGAACGGGTGAGGATGAGCTCGCCGGCGAGGTCGTAGCGGAGGCACTCGAGCGCGTCGCGACACTCCGGCGTCGAGAACTCGGGGTGGGCGTGATCGACGTAGTAGCGCGCGCCGTTGGTCAGGACGGTATTGACCAGGTGGGTCTCGACCTGTGGGGGCATCGCACCTTCGCGGGCGAACCCCCGTGCGTCGTTGCCCGGCGCCTCGTCCTCGAAGTCCCAACCGGTCTGCTGGCGGGCGACCTCGTGCGCATACGCGTTGATGAGCACCGAGGAGGCGGCGATCGGATTGGGGTCCCCGTTCACCACCTGGATGCCGTACTCGGTCTCGATGCCGCAGACCTTGGGGATCGCCATGAGTCCGACCCTATCCCGAGCCCTGCTCAGAGATACTGACCGGTACCCACCCGCTCGATGGCCCGCCCACCCTTCGTCTCGTCCTCGTCGTTGATGAGCGTCCGGATGTAGACGATGCGCTCGCCCTTCTTGCCGGAGATCTTCGCCCAGTCGTCGGGATTGGTCGTATTGGGGAGGTCCTCGTTCTCCTTGTACTCCTGGCGAATCGACTCGATGAGGTCGTCCGTCCGGATGCCCCGACCCTCGCCGGCGATGTTCCGCTTGATCGCGAGCTTCTTGGCCCGGCGCACGATGTTCTCGATCATCGCGCCCGACGAGAAGTCGCGGAAGTAGAGGATCTCCTTGTCGCCGTTTTGATAGGTGACCTCGAGGAAGCGGTTCTCGTCGTCGTTGCGGTACATCTCGGCGACTGTCGTCTCGATCATCGCCTGGGTGGCCTTCGCCGGGTCACCTCCGCCCAACGAGGCGACCTCCTCGGCGTCGAGCGGGAGGTCCGGGGTGAGGTAGCGGGCGAAGATCTGGGCCGCAGCGATCTCGTTGGGACGCTCGATCCTGATCTTCACGTCGAGACGGCCCGGACGCAGGATGGCGGGATCGATGAGATCCTCGCGGTTGGAGGCGCCGATCACGATGACGTCACGCAGCGTCTCGACACCGTCGATCTCCGCGAGCAGCTGGGGCACGATGGTCGACTCCATGTCCGAGCTGATGCCCGTGCCCCTGGTCCTGAACAGCGAGTCCATCTCGTCGAAGAAGACGATGACCGGCACGCCCTCCTCGGACTTCTCCCGCGCCCGCTGGAAGACCAGGCGGATCTGGCGCTCGGTCTCGCCGACGTACTTGTTGAGGAGCTCGGGTCCCTTGATGTTGAGGAAGTAGCTCCGCGCGTTGGTGTTGCCGGTCACCTCCGCCACTTTCTTCGCGAGCGAGTTGGCCACCGCTTTCGCGATCAGCGTCTTGCCGCAGCCGGGCGGGCCGTAGAGGAGGATGCCCTTCGGAGCCGGGAGCCGGTGCTCCGCGTAGAGCTCGCGGTAGAGGTAGGGGAGCTCGACCGCGTCCGTGATCGCCTCGATCTGCTCGTCGAGACCGCCGACGTCGGCGTAGGTGACGTCGGGGACCTCTTCGAGGACCAGCTCTTCGACTTCGGGCCGTTCGAGCTTCTCGATGAGCAGGCCCGTTCGCGACTCCATGAGGATCGTGTCGCCGGCGCGGAGCTTCGTCCCGACGAGCGCGTCGGAGAGCTCGGCGACCCGCTCCTCGTCGGCACGCCCGAAGACGAGGGCGCGCGCGCCGTCGTCGAGCACCTCCTTCAAGACGACCACCTCGCCGGACCCCTCACCGTCGCGGGCGAGGATGACATTGAGCGACTCGTTGAGCACGACCTCGTTCCCCCGTCGGAGGTCGCCGAGATCGATGTCCGGATGGAGCGCGACCCGCATCTTGCGTCCGCCGGAGAAGACGTCGACGGTCCCGTCGTCGTTCGTCCCGAGGTAGGTCCCGTACGCGGCCGGCGGTTGGGTCAGCTTCTCGACCTCCTCGCGGAGATTGGCCACGTGCTCCTTGGCGGTCTGGAGCGTGAAGGTGAGCTTCTCGTTCTGTGAGATGGCCTGCGCGAGCTGGCCCTTGGTCTCGAGCAGCTTCTCTTCGAGGGCTTGCACGCGCCTCGGACTCTCTTGGAGGCGACGGCGCAGCAGGGTCACCTCCTCCTCGGCACCGTGCGCGCGCACCCGCAACGCCTCGAGGTCGTCCTCTGCGGGATCGTCGCCGCGGCGGTCGCCGTCCGTGTCGTCGAAGTCAGCCGTTGCCATCACCTCGTCGTGCTCACGTGCCCACTACCGGGCGACCCTACACCGGCACCCCTGCCCACAACGCGCCATCCCGGCGCCCCCGCGGTGCGGCGCTGCGGCGTGGAACCGGCGACCGAGAGCGAATCTGACGGCGAATCAGCTCTGGGTCGGTGAGTTGTGACTAGCATGATCACAGGGGTCGCCCCGAGCGTGAGCCGCGGGCCGGGTGGTGCCCGTGCCCCTGCACTCGCCACAGTGGGAGTCGTCCGGTCGAAGGTGGCCGGACCGACCGGGACAGACGTAGGAGTGACCACTCAGATGAAGGTCTGGATCGACCAGGATCTCTGCACGGGGGACGGGCTCTGCGAGGAGATCGCGCCCGCCGTCTTCACCCTCCTCGACGACGGTCTCGCCTACGTGAAGGAAGGCTCGGACGTGAAGGACCAGCCCGGCGGCTCCTCCGGCATGGCGGCCGTTCCCGAGGACCTCGAGGACGCCACCGTCGAGGCCTCCGAAGAGTGTCCCGGGGAGTGCATCTTCATCGAACAGGGCTGACCGGCGCCTCTCGGTCCCGACCGCCCGGTGCCTCGGGGACGAGGAGCCGCGCGGTCGTCAAGAAGCCGGTGTGGCCGACCATCCGGTGGTCCGGTCGCACCGAGCGCGCCTCGATGTGCCAGGTCCGCTGCAGGACCTCGACCGTCGACCCGAGCCCGAAAGCGCTGCGATCAAGGGCCTCGCGCAGCTGGGAGGTCTGGTTGATCGTCGGCAGGTACGCACACAGGATGCCCCCCGGTCGGAGCGCGACCTCGGCGTGCTCGAGCACCCGCCACGGCTCCGGGAGGTCGAGCAGGATGCGGTCGAGTCCCCGCTCCTCGATGCCCGCATAGGCGTCGCGCAGCTCGACCCGGTAGGCGACCTCGGCACCCAGCAGGTCGCTCACGTTCGCCTGGGCGCGCGCCGCGAAATCCTCCCGCAACTCGTAGCCCACGACCTCTGCGCCGGCGCGGAGCAGCGCCATCGAGAGCGCACCCGAGCCGACCCCGGCTTCGAGCACTCGGACCCCCGGGGCGATGTCCGCAAGCACCAGGATCGCCCCGAGGTCCTTCGGATAGATGACCTGGGCGCCGCGTGGCATCTTGAGCACGAGGTCGCCCAGGGTCGGTCGGACGACGGTGAAGCGCCGACCCGTGCTGCCGGCGATCGTCGATCCCTCGGCCGACCCGATCACGTCGTCATGGGCGACGATCCCCGCGTGGGTGTGGAACGACGCGCCCGCACGCAAGGTCAGCAGGTACCGCCGACTCTTGGCGTCGATGAGCAGGACGCGCTCCCCCGCTCCGAGGAGGCTCCGGTCGGGGCCGCCCCCCACGCCGGTCAGCCGCCGGACGAACGCGGCTCGCCCGGGGCGAAGGTCCGGACGAGAAGCCGCTCCCCCGGCTTGAGTCGCGTCCGGTACACCACGTCCTCGCGGTTGCGCGCCCGGTGGATCATCCACATGGCGACGCCGACCACGAACCAGGCGGAGTGGTAGCCGCGCACGCCGCGACCGAACGCCTTGACCCTGAAGTAGTTGAGGAGCGACTCGACCATTCAGATCCGCCGGACCTCGACCACGGCAGAGCGTCGTCGACCGCTCCGTCGGCCGATCAGGAAGACCACCGCGACCACGGCGACTCCGGCGGCGAGCGCCACGGTCAGCGCCTGCGACTTCGTCGACGCGACCTCCTCGTTGACCTCGCCGGTGAGCTCACGGAACTTCGCCTCGATCTGGTCACGGGTGATCTTCTCGGTGGTGCTCACACCTGTTCCTTTCCGCCGTCCGCGGGCCGACGTTGTCCGCGGCTGACCGCGGCGACCGCGAGACCGGCCACCCCGATCACGACAACTGCGCAGATGAGGTACGGGAGCCACGAGAGGTTGCCGGTGAAGGTCGTGCCGGTCTCCCCCTGGAGGAAACGCAGGAGCGCGACCGCGAGGATGGCGAGCCCGATCGAGAGCGACACGGACCCGACGACTCCGAAGAGCATGAACCGCCCGAGACCCTTGAGCGGGTCGAGGGTCTCCTGCTTGATGTAGTCGATGACGAGCTGGTAGGTCTCGGTGCCGGTCGCTCGCAGCCCACTCAGTCCGCTGCCTCCGGCGTTCCGAAGTCGTGCCACGATGCTCCTTCCCGGTGTGCTCGAGCCCGTACCCGGCGATCGTCGACCGGATGGCGGTGCGCGGACTCCCCGGAAGGATCCGCTGGCCAGGGGCCCAACTCTAGCCAGCGCCACACGCTGCGTTGCTCAGTCCCGGCTGGAGTAGAGATAGGTCGAGCTGGCGCGGGCGATCACCGTGCCGTCGCCGTCGGTGATCTCGGCCTCGGTGAAGGCGACCCGCGATCCTCCCGAGACCACCTTCGCCGAGCACTCGAGCTCGACGCCGACCTTGGCAGGTGCGAAGAAGCTCGTCTTCATCTCGACGTTGGAGGCGAAGACCTTCCGACCGCGTGCGAACGTGATCGCCGCGGCACCCATGGCCGAGTCGGCCATCGCGCCGAGGAACCCGCCCTGGAGGATGCCGGCGGGGTTGGCGAACCGCTCGTCCGCCCGCATGCGCCAGACGGTCCGCCCCGGCTCGGACTTGTCGACGCACACCATGCCGAGGGTCAGCTCGCAGTTCGGCGGAACCTGGACCCGCTGATCGGCCACCATCTGACGCTAGCCCGGCCGCGCGGGTCGATACTGGTGGGATGGCGCAGCGAAGCAGGGCGTGGTGCTGTGACGCCGGTCGGCGGGGCTGACCCCGTGGCGTTCGCCAGCGCGATCTCCGAGCATCCGGTCGCGAGCCAGGCGACCGGTGAGGCGGTCGGTGCGGTCCTCGAGACGATCGGTGACCGACCGGATCTGGTGCTGGTGACCGTGACGCGCAGCCATGCGGGCGCGCTCGAGGACATCGTGGCGACGGTCTCCGCGGTGCTCCATCCCCTCGCGATCTTCGGCTGTGCCGCCGAGTCGGTCGTCGGGCGCGGGACCGAGGTCGAAGAGACCCCTGCCCTCAGCCTCTGGGCAGGGCGGGTCGGGCCGCTGGTCCCGGTCACGCTCACCGCCACCCGCCAGGCCGACGACGCGTGGCGCTTCGCCGGCTGGCCTGACCAGGAACCGTTCGAGCCGAGCGCCCTCGTGCTGATCTCCGACCCCTTCACCTTCCCCACCGAGGACTTCCTCACCTGGCTGCATGGGCGCTGCCCCGCGCTGGCGGTACTCGGCGGCAACGCGTCAGGAGGCCGCGGCCCGGGCGGCAGCCGGCTCGTCGTTACGAATGGCGTGGTGACCGAGGGCGCGACCGGCGTGCTCCTCGGGTCCGGGGTCACGGTCGACTCGGTGGTCTCCCAGGGGTGCCGGCCCTACGGTCGCACGCTCACCGTCACCCGGTCGGACCGCAACATCATCTACGAGGTTGCCGGTGTCCCGGCCATGGAGTGCCTCGTCGACCAGATCCGCGACGGGCTCGAGCCGGCCGACGTGGCCAAGATCGAGTCGAACGGGCTCTTCCTCGGGCGGCTCATCGACGAGCGCGTGACCGACCCTGGACCCGGGGACTACCTCATCCGCAACGTCGTGGGCGTCGACCGCTCGACCGGGGCGGTGGCGGTCGACGACCGCGTCCCGCTCGGCAGCACGGTCCGGTTCCACGTCCGCGACGCGACCACCGCTCACCGCGAGCTCGAGCAACTCCTCCGGGGTCGGGACGCAGCGGCCGCGATGCTCTTCACCTGCAACGGCCGTGGGACCCGCTTCTTCGACGGGGACGACCACGACGCGCGGCTGCTCGAGGCTGCGCTCGGCCCGGTGCCGGTCGGGGGGTTCTTCGCGGCCGGCGAGTTCGGGCCGATCGGCGGGGCCAACTTCGTCCACACGTCCACCGCCACCGTCGCCCTCTTCCGCGGGTACTGACCGGCCCGCAAAGCGCCAGGAGGGCGGGCCGGCCATGCACGTCGCGACCCGAGCGAGGCCGGTAGGGTTGCCACGATGACCCAGCGCGCCCCGTCCGCGGTGGACAGCTCCCCCTCCGACGATCTCGAGCAGCTCGGAATCAACGTGATCCGTGGGATCGCCATGGACGCGCCCCGCGCGGCGAACAACGGCCACCCGGGCACCGCGATGGCGCTCGCGCCACTCGCCACCGTCCTGTTCACCCGCGTCCTCCGCCACGACCCGACCGAGCCGCGCTGGCCCGACCGTGACCGGTTCGTCCTCTCCAACGGCCACGCGTCGATCCTCCTCTACTCGATGCTCTACCTGACCGGGTACGGTCTCGAACTCGACGACCTGCGGTCCTTCCGCCAGTGGGGCAGCCGCACGCCCGGTCATCCCGAACGTGACCCGGCAGTGGGCATCGAGTTGACGACGGGCCCCCTCGGCCAGGGTTTCGCCAACGGCGTCGGGATGGGGCTGGCCGAGCGCTGGCTGCGGACCACCTTCTCGCCCGAGGTCTGCGACCACCACACCTTCGTGATCGCCGGCGACGGCTGTCTCGAGGAGGGGATCTCGCACGAGGCGGCGTCCCTCGCCGGCCACCTCGGCCTCGGGCGGCTGGTCTACGTCTACGACGACAACCACATCACGATCGACGGACCGACCGAGCTGTCCTACTCCGACGACGTCGCGGGGCGCTTCACCGCGTACGGCTGGTCGGTCGACGACGTCGGCGAGGTGGCCAACGACACGGCGGCACTCGAGGACGCGCTCCTCCGGGCGAAAGCCGACGAGGACCGTCCCTCGCTCATCATGCTGCGCAGCCACATCGGCTACCCCTCACCCGACCTCATGGACACCGCCAAGGCCCATGGCGACCCCTTCCCCGCCGAGGAGATCCGCCGGACCAAGGAGATCCTCGGGCTGCCCCCGGACGAGACCTTCTGGGTGCCCGACGACGTGGTCGACTACTACCGCGCCTGCATCCCGCGTGGGCAGCGGCTGCGGGCCACCTGGGAGGAGCGGTTCGACGCCTGGTCCGGGGACAAGATCGGCTGGCGGGCCGCACAGGAGGGTCACGGCCTGCCCGGATGGGACCGCTCGCTCCCCTCGTTCGCACCGGACGACGGTCCGATGGCCACCCGCAAGGCGATCAAGATCTGCATCGACGAGACCGGCGACGCCATCCCCGGTCTCGTCGTCGGCAGTGCGGACCTCACCGGCAACACCGGCATGGCACGCGACGGAGCGCTCGCGCAGTCGCTCGCCGAGCCCGACGGATCGCTCGTCCACTACGGCATTCGCGAGCACGGGATGGGTGCGGTCATGACCGGCATGGCGGCCCACGGCGGGATCCTCCCGGTCGGCGGCACCTTCTTCGCCTTCAGCGACTACATGCGTGGCGCGGTTCGGGTCGCCGCGCTCTCGGGGGTCCATGTCGTGTACTCGTGGACCCACGACTCGATCGGTCTCGGGCAGGACGGCCCGACCCACCAGCCGGTCGAGCAGCTCGCGGCGATGCGCGCGATGCCGGACCTGCGGCTGATCCGGCCCGCCGATGCGAACGAGACGGCAGCCGCGTGGCGGATCGCGGTCGAGAGCGAGGGGCCCACCGCCTTGATCCTGAGCCGCCAGGACCTCCCCGTCCTCGCCGAGGCCGCGGCGCTGGCCGCCGCCGGCGTCCCCCGCGGCGGGTACGTGCTCGCCGACCCGGACGGTCCGCCCGACGTCGTGCTGATCGGCACCGGCAGCGAGGTCCACCTCTGCCTCGAGGCCGCGGGCCTCCTCGCCGGCCGGGGCATCCCCGCACGGGTGGTCTCGCTCCCGTCGTGGGACCTGTTCGCACACCAGTCCCCGGAGTACCGGTCCGAAGTCCTGCCCGTCGGGATCCCGCGGCTCGCGGTCGAGGCCGCGAGCTCCTTCGGCTGGGAGCGGTACGCGGACGCGACGGTCACCATCGACCGATTCGGCGCGTCGGCGCCCGGCGCCAAGGTGATGGAGGAGCTCGGGTTCACCGCGCAGGCCGTCGCCGAGCGGGCGGGCGTGCTCCTCGGGCGTGACCCGTCGACGTGACCGAACCGTGAGTCGCGCGGACCGGAGCGACCACCGGTCCCGTTCGGCGACCGGCCGACCGAAAGGAAGCCCGTGACACGACTGCACGACCTCTTCGACCGCGAGGGACAGAGCCCGTGGCTCGACAACCTGCGACGGGACTGGCTCGAGGACGGCACCCTCGCCGGACTCGTCGACCAGGGGGTGCGCGGGGTCACCTCCAACCCGACCATCTTCGCGAAGGCCATCGCCGGCCAGGACACCTACGACGAGCAGTTCGCATCGCTGATCGGCAGCGCCACCGTCGAGGACGCCTACTGGGATCTCGTCGTCGACGACGTGACCGCCGCACTCGCGGTGCTCCGCCCCGTCCACGACGCGTCGGACGGCGCAGACGGATTCGTCTCCGTCGAGGTCGCGCCCGCGCTCGCCCACGACACCGATCGCACGATCGTCGAAGCGCGGGCACTCCACGAGCGGATCGACCGCCCCAACGTCCTCGTCAAGATCCCTGCCACCGCCGAAGGTGTCCCAGCCATCCGCCAGATGATCTCGGAGGGTCGCAGCATCAACGTCACCCTCATCTTCAGCCTCTCGCGCTACGCGGAGGTCATCGAGGCCTACCTGTCGGGACTCGAGGCGTTGACGGTGTCGGGTGGTGCGGACCTTTCGCGGGTCTCGAGTGTGGCCTCGTTCTTCGTGAGCCGGGTCGACACCGAGGTCGACCGCCGGCTCGAGGCCGCGGCGTCCCAGGGGCGGACCGGCATCGACGACCTCCGTGGGCGGGCCGCCGTCGCCCAGGCGAAGCTCGCGTACCGGCTGTTCCTCGAGCGATTCAGCGGACCCCGGTGGGAAGCACTCGCCGCCCGCGGTGCACGCGTGCAGCGTCCCCTCTGGGCGTCGACCTCGACGAAGAACCCGGCCTACCCCGACCTCGCCTACGTCGACACCCTCATCGGACCCGACACGGTCAACACCATGCCCGAGACGACCCTCGCCGACTTCCTCGGCCACGGTACCGTCGCGCGCACCGTCGACGTCGGCTTCGACGGGGACGATGCCGTCATCGGGCGGCTGGCCGACGCGGGGGTCGACATGGAGGACGTCGCGGCAGTCCTCGAGTCCGAAGGCGTCGCATCCTTCGCCAAGTCCTTCGACGAGCTGATGCAGTCGCTCACCGACAAGGCCAACTCACTGGCCGCGGGATGAGTCGGCCCTGCGGCTCCCGGCCCGCACCATCCGACGACGAGACGAGGAGAGCTCCGTGAAGATCGCCATGATCGGGTTGGGCAAGATGGGCGCCAACATGACCCAGCGGCTCATCGAGCACGGGCACGAGGTCGTCGCCTACGACGTCTCCGAACAGGCGCGCACTTCGGTCGCCGCATTCGGCGCCCAACCGGTGGCGAGCCTCGACGAGGTGGCCGCCGCGCTCTTGCCGCCGCGGGTCGCCTGGGTGATGGTGCCTGCAGGTGAGCCGACCAACTCGACGATCACCGCGCTCGCCGGGCACTTCGAGCGCGGCGACGTGATCGTCGACGGCGGCAACTCGAACTACAAGGAGACCGCCCCGCTGGTCACCGCGCTCGCCGCGGAGGGAATCGCGCTGGTCGACGCCGGCACGTCGGGGGGGATCTGGGGGCTCCGCGAGGGGTACTGCCTGATGGTCGGCGGGACGCCCGAGGCGGTGGCGGTCGCCGAGCCGGTCTTCACCGCGCTCGCGCCCGAGGGCGGCTACGCCCACGTCGGACCGCCGGGCGCGGGCCACTTCGTCAAGATGGTCCACAACGGCATCGAGTACGGCCTCATGCAGGCCTACGCCGAGGGCTTCGAGATCATGTCGGAGGCGCACGAGTTCGACCTCGACCTCCACGAGATCGCCGCGATCTGGCGGTACGGCTCGGTCGTCCGGAGCTGGCTGCTCGAGCTCGCCGAGCGCGCCCTCCGGCCCGAATCGGGCTTCGAGCAGATCGAGGCCGTGGTGGTCGACTCCGGGGAGGGTCGCTGGACCGCCCAAGAGGCCATCGACCGCGGCGTGTCGGCGCCGGTCATCGCGTCCACGCTCTTCGCCCGTTTCGCGTCCCAGAAGCAGGATGCCTTCGGCCTCCGGCTGGTGTCGGCCCTCCGGAACCAGTTCGGCGGGCACGCGTTCACCACGACCGAGGGCACCCAGGGCGGCGAGACCTTCTCCCCGACATGACCGACAGGACCGACGGGCAGCACGGCGCCCCGAGCGCCGGGACGCGCAACGGGATCCGGTCGGGCGTGGCCACGCTCTCGCAGGTGCCCCCCGTGGCCCTGGTCATCTTCGGCGCGTCGGGCGACCTCACCGCGCGCAAGATCCTGCCTGCGCTCGCCCGCTTGGCCGACCACGGCGTCCTCGACGCCGGGTTCACGCTCATCGGGGTGGCGCGCACCGAGTGGAGCGATGACGACTTCCGCGACAAGGTGGCCGTCGCGACCCCCGACGCGGGTCCGACGTGGCGGGCGCTGACCAAACGGTTCCGGTACGTCGCCGGCGAGTACGACCATCCCACGACCTTCGACCAGCTGAAGACCCTCCTCGACGAGGCTGACCGGGTGGACGGGACCGGGGGGAACCGCATCTACTACCTCGCGACCATCCCCTCGGTCTTCGGCCTGGTCGCCAACGCCCTCGCCGCCCACGGATGCACCCGTCCGGTCGAGGGCGGCTTCTGTCGCGTGGTGGTCGAGAAGCCCTACGGACGCGATCTCGCGAGCGCAGTCGCACTCGACGAGGCCATGCATGCCGCCTTCGAGGAGAGCCAGATCTACCGGATCGACCACTACATGGGAAAAGAGACCGTCCAGAACGTGCTCGCCCTGCGCTTCTCGAACGCCGTCTTCGAACCGATCTGGAACCGCCGGTACATCGAGCAGGTCCAGGTGACCGTCGCGGAGAGCATCGGAGTCGAGCACCGCGGCGGGTTCTACGAGACGGCAGGTGCGCTACGCGACATCGTGCAGAACCACGTCATGCAGGTGCTCGCGCTGACCCTCATGGAGTCACCGACGAGCACCGACGCGGACCGGATCCGCGACGAGAAGGTCAAGCTCCTCCAGGCCATCGACATTCCGACTCCCGACGAGTCGGTCGACAAGGCGGTCCGGGGCCAGTACACCCCCGGGGTCATCGACGGTGCGCCCGTCATCGGCTACCGCGACGAGGAGGGAGTCGCCCCGGACAGCCAGACCGAGACGTATCTCGCGCTCCGCCTCCGCGTCGAGAACTGGCGCTGGTCCGGGGTGCCAATCTACGTGCGCACCGGCAAGCGGCTGCCGGCCCGTGTGACCGAGGTGGCCCTCACCTTTCGCCGGGTGCCCTTCCTCCTCTTCGACGACCGCTCGAGTCGCGACCTCCGGCCGAACACCCTCGTGCTCCGGATCCAGCCCGACGAGGGGATCAGCCTGGAGTTCGGTGCGAAGGTGCCCGGCGAGAAGTTCCACGTGCGCTCCGTCGCCATGGACTTCTCGTATGCGGATGCGTTCGCCGGCATCGAGGCTGCGGACGGCTACGAACGACTCCTCCACGACGCGATGGTCGGGGACGCCACGCTGTTCATCCGCTCCGACGAGGTCCAACAAGCGTGGCGGATCGTCCAGCCCTACCTCGAGGCCTGGTCGGAGCCCGGAGCCGGGCTCCACCCCTACGCGGCGGGCACCTGGGGTCCCCACCTCGCGGACCTGCTCGTCGAACGGTCCGGCGACGAGTGGCGGAACCCGGTCGCCGACCTCGAGCTCAGCGGCGGCCGGCAGACGACCCTCACCCAGTGAGGCGCCTCCGGTGAACGGGACCGTCCGGGTCGTGCCGTCTGTCGCAGCTGCGTTCGGCGAGCTCGTCGCCGACGTCCTCGGTCCGCAGCGCGACACCAACTCGGCGGTCTTCTTCTCCGGGGGCCCGACCGCCGAGCGGTGCTACCGCGCCCTCGCCGGATCGGAGGCGGCCGGACGGATCGAGTGGGGCGACGTCGACGCGTACTGGGGCGACGAGCGGTGCGTGCCGCTCGACCATCCCGACTCCAACCACCGCCTCGCCGTCGACGCGCTCCTCGACCGGGTCGGCCCGGTGCGGTCGGACCACCCGATGTTCCGTGGCGGCACACCGGAGGAGGCTGCGGCTGCCTACCAGGACGAAGTCGCCGCCGTCGCCCACCCCGAGCTCGTCCACCTCGGGCTCGGCCCGGACGGCCACTGCGCCTCGCTCTTCCCGGGGTCGCGCGCGCTCGAGATCGACGACCCCGGGGTGCTCGTGGTCGCCTCCCGCGACCCGGGGGCGGCCAATCCGCACGACCGGATCACGCTGACCCTGCCGGCGATCGCACGGGCGCGGTTGGTGGTCTTCACCGTGGCGGGGGCGACCAAGCGGGACGCGCTCGCCCGGGTGGTTGCCGGCGAGGACCTCCCCGCATCGCGCGTGCGTGCGGACGAGATCATCTGGCTGGTCGACGCCGACGCTGCCGGCCGGACCCCGCTGCCTGCCGGGTGAGCGGCCACCATCGGGGTCCGGCCGACTCCGAGACACCCTCCGGTAAGGTGTCCCCGATGCCCGCGACCTCCGGATTCCGCCCGTGAACCCGGCCGCGCGCGATGACCGCACGCGGTCGCACGAGTGGCTCCTCGGCGCCTCGGCAGACGAGCTCGCGCCGATGGCCGGCGAGATCCGGGACGCCGCCCGGGGCACCCGGATCACGTTCTCCCCCAAGGTCTTCGTGCCGCTCACGATGCTCTGTCGCGACCGGTGCGGGTACTGCACGTTCGCCAAGGCGCCGGCGCGCCTGGCCGCGCCGTACCTCTCGATCGACGAAGTCCTCGAGCTGGCCCGCGCCGGCCGGGCGACCGGCTGCCACGAGGCGCTCTTCACCCTCGGCGAGGCCCCCGAGGACCGGTACCCCGACGCCCGCCGATGGCTCGGCGAGCACGGGTTCGACTCGACCGTCGACTACCTGGTCGCGGCCTGCCGGGCGGTGGTCGAAGCGACCGGCCTCCTGCCGCACACGAACGCCGGGGCGCTCGGTGAGGACGAGCTCCTCCGCCTGCGGGCGGTGACCGCCAGCCAGGGGATGATGCTCGAGTCGGTCGCGCCGGGGCTCGACGCGCACCGGCGCGCACCGGACAAGACCCCGGAGCGCCGGCTCGCCACGTTGGAGGCCGCCGGCCGCGCCTCGATCCCCTTCACGACGGGCCTGCTGGTCGGGATCGGCGAGACCCGGGGGGAGCGGCTGGCCACCCTCGCCGCAATCGCCGCGAGCCACCGCCGGCACGGCCACATCCAAGAGGTCATCGTCCAGAACTTCCTGCCGAAGCCGGGCACGGCGATGCAGCGGTGGCCCGCCTGCCCGCCCGAGGAGCTGCGCTGGACGCTTGCCGTCGCTCGGATCGTGCTGCCACCGGAGATCCACCTGCAGGCGCCCCCCAACCTCTCGGACGACCTCGCGCCGTTGCTCGAGGCCGGCATCGACGACTGGGGAGGCGTCTCGCCGGTCACCGCCGACCACGTGAACCCCGAGCGGGCCTGGCCCGCGCTCGACACGCTGACGGCCGCCACCGAGGCGGCGGGGCACGTGCTCGCCCCCCGGCTCACGCTCTACCCCGAGCTCGCCCTCGAACCAGTCAGGTGGCTCGACGAGGCCATGCGCTTCCCGGTGCTCGACGCCTCCGACGCCGAAGGGCTCGCACGCGACCATCCCTGGTGCTCGGGCACCACCCACCCCGTGCCCGACCTTGTCGGCCCGCGGTCCACAAGGCCACCGGTCGTGACCGTCCCGACCTCCGGCGGACCGGTCGCCGACGTCCTCGCGGCGGTCCTCGGTGGCGCCGAGGTCGGAGAGGACGAGCTGGTCACCCTCTTCTCCGCACGCGGGCGCGAAGTTGGCGAGGTCGCAGCGGTCGCAGATGCCCTCCGGGTCGAGACGGTCGGCGGGGAGGTGACGTTCGTCGTCAATCGCAACATCAACTACACGAACGTCTGCACCTTCAAGTGCCGGTTCTGCGCATTCTCCAAGGGTCCGCTCTCGCTCAACCTCCGGGGCGATCCCTACCTCCTCGGGCTCGACGAGATCACCGACCGGGTGCGGGAGGCCGAGGAGGCGGGCGCCACCGAGGTCTGCCTCCAAGGCGGGATTCACCCCTCCTTCGACGGCGACTACTACGTGGAGGTCATCCGGGCGGTCCGCGAGGCCTCGGCGACGATCCACATCCACGGGTTCACCGCGCTCGAGGTCACCGAGGGTGCACGTCGCTCTGAAGTCCCGCTCGCGGAGTACCTCACCGTCCTCCGCGACGCCGGGCTCAAGACACTGCCCGGCACGGCCGCCGAGATCCTCGACGATCCCGTCCACGCGGTGATCTGCCCGGACAAGATCTCGACCGACGAGTGGCTCGAGGCGCACCGCACCGCGCACACGGTCGGGCTCCGCTCCAACGTCACCATCATGTTCGGGTCGGTGGAGCAGCCCCGGTCATGGGCGAAGCATCTCGTCCGCACCAGGTCCCTGCAACACGAGACGGGCGGGTTCACCGAGTTCGTCCCGCTGCCCTTCGTGCACATGGCGACGCCGATCTACCTTCGGCGTGCCGCCCGGCGCGGCCCGACGTTCCGCGAGACGCTGCTCATGCACGCGGTCGGCCGCATCGCCTATCGAGGCGCGATCGACAACATCCAGGTCTCATGGGTCAAGCTCGGCGCATCCGGTGCCGCGCAGATGCTGCGGGCCGGAGCCAACGATCTCGGGGGCACGCTGATGGACGAGAACATCTCGCGAGCGGCCGGGGCCGACCACGGGCAGATGATGGAAGAAGCGGACTTCGCATCGATCGTGGGTCCGTTGGGCCGCACGCTCGTCCAGCGCACGACGTTGTACGGCCGGCTGCGACAGGCGGCCGCACCCGCGCCCGCCCTCGCCAGCGCGACCTGAGGTCTGCATGACCACCGGTGCCCCCCGGGACGAGGTGGTCGGTCCCCCGCTGTCCGACGACGCGGCGACCCGTCACCCCGAGCGCGAGGCGGTCGACCAGGCCACGGCCCGGCTGGTGGACGCGCTCGTGTCCGGGCACGCGTCGAAGAGCCAACGACGCATCTTCCAGTCGATGCTCGGCACGGTCGACGAGCTCGCCGACGCGGGCACCGAGGTCATCGACCTCAAGATCGCGGACACCGCGCTGGCCGAGATGGCGGCAGCGTTCCGCATCTTCCGGCCGTTCCGGCGGCGCCGGAAGGTCACCATCTTCGGCTCGGCCCGCACGGCACCGGACCACCCCGCCTACGACCAGGCCCGCGATCTCGCCGCGGCGATGGCCGCCGCCGACTGGATGGTGGTGACCGGCGCCGGCCCGGGCATCATGGCCGCCGGCATGGAGGGCGCGGGGCGTGACCTCTCGATCGGCGTCAACATCCGGCTCCCCCACGAGCAGGGCGCGAACACCTTCATCGCCCAGGACCCGAAGCTCGTCGAGATGCGCTACTTCTTCACCCGGAAGCTGATGCTGATCAAGGAGTCCGACGGTTACGTCGTCCTTCCGGGCGGCTTCGGGACCCTCGACGAAGGGTACGAGCTGCTCACGCTGCTCCAGACCGGCAAAGCCGAGCCCGCCCCGGTCGTCATGCTCGACACACCCGGCGGCACCTACTGGCAAGGGTGGACCCGGTTCCTCGCCGAAGAGGTCGAGCCACGGGGCCTGGTCTCCGCCGAGGACCGTGCGTTCTTCACCGTCACCGACGACGTCGCCGCGGCGACCGACGAACTGCTCGGCTTCTACCGCAACTACCACTCGTGCCGGTGGGTCGGTGACCTCTTCGTGATGCGGCTCGAGGCCGCACCGGAGCGTGCACAGCTCGCGGAGCTCAACCGGCGCTTCGCCGACATCGTGGTCTCCGGGGTGATCCGGACCACCAAGCCCCTTCCGCCGGAACGCGCGGACGACGACCACCTCCACCTCGCGCGGATCGCCTTCCGGTTCGACAAGGTCAACTACGGACGGCTCCGTCAGCTGATCGACGCGCTCAACCGGCTCGCAACTCCCGGGCCGTCACCCGTCGTCGACTGACGACCCGTTCGCCAGCAGCGCGACCGCCTTCTCCACGGCGCGCCGGGCCCGGGTGATGCGCTTCTCCTCGGCGACGAGCTGCGGATCGGGTGCGCCCCCGTCGCGGACCGCGTCCGTGGCACGTCGCAGGCGGTCAAGCGCGAGGTCGGCCAGCTCCTCCGAGATGAAGTCGAGGCGCTCGGCGAGCTCCGCCGGGTCTGCGGACACCCCTAGGAGCTCCGGGTGATCTCGACCTCGACCACCTCGAGCACGCCGTCGGCGTGCCGCGCCCGCAGCGCCTTCTTGTCGAACTTGCCGACGCTCGTCTTCGGGACCTCTTCGACGAAGGTCCACCGCTCGGGCAGCCACCAGCGGCTCACCCGTTCCGTCAAGAACGCGACCAGCTCGTCCGGGCCGGTCGCCGCACCCTCCTCGAGGACGACGGCGACGAGGGGCCGTTCGCTCCAGCGCGGGTCGGGCACCGCGATGACCGCCGCTTCGACGACCGAGGGGTGGGCCATGACTTCGTTCTCGAGCTCGACCGAGGAGATCCACTCGCCGCCCGACTTGATCACGTCCTTGGTCCGGTCGCTGATCTGCATGAAGCCACGCGTGTCGAGCGATCCGATGTCGCCGGTGCGCAGCCAACCGTCGTGGAACCGCTCCGGTGAAGCGTCCTTGTAGTAGGAGCCGGTGACCCAGGGACCCCGGACCTCGAACTCCCCGACCGAGGTCCCGTCGTTGGGCAGGATCGTCCCGTCCTCCGCGGCCACCCGGACGTCGACGCCGGGGACGATGCGTCCGGTCTTCGCCCGCCAGTCCATCTCCTCTTCCGGGGGTGTCCACGCGGGGCGAGCGCGAGCGCGCAGAGCGGGCTCGTCTCGGTCATGCCCCACCCCTGCACCATCTCGATCCCGAGCTCGTCCCGGAACCGCTCGATGAGCTGCCGAGGCACGGCGGCACCGCCCGCCGTGATCATGCGCAGTGACGACAGGTCGACGTCGTGGGTGCCCGCGAAGCGCAAGAGGTCGTTCCAGATGGTGGGCACGCCCGCCGACATGGTCGGCCGGTGGCGGGCGATGACCGCGGCGAGCGGCTCGGCCTGGACGAACTGCTGGGGCATGATCAGGTCGGCACCGGTCAGGAAGCATGCGTACGGCGTCCCCCACACGTTCGCGTGGAACATGGGAACGATCGAGAGGACCCGGTCCGATTCGTTGATCCCGAGTGACGATCCCGAGGTCACCGCCATCGTGTGCAGGAACGTCGAGCGGTGGCTGTAGACCACCCCCTTCGGGTTGCCGGTCGTGCCGGACGTGTAGCACATCGCCGCCGCGGACCGTTCGTCGAGCTCCGGCCAGTCGAAGCCTGGCCGCTCCGCAGCGAGCAACTCCTCGTAGGCCAGCGTGTCACCGAGGTCACCACCCTGTCCGGAGCCGGTCACGACGAACCGCTTGACCGTCGTCAGCTGGTCCGCGACGCGTGCGAGGAGGGGGACGAGCGTCTCGTCGACGACGATGACGGTGTCCTCGGCATGGTTGATCACGAACGCGAGCTGCTCGGGGAAGAGCCGGAGGTTGAGGGTGTGGAGCACCGCTCCCATCGACGGGACGGCGAGATAGGCCTCGAGGTGGGTCTGGTTGTTCCAGAGGAACGTGCCCACCCTGTCGCCCTCGCCGATGCCGAGGCGGGCCAGCGCCGAGGCCAGGCGTTCCGACCGGTCGGCCACCTGGGTGAAGGTGCCCTCGTCGCACTCCCCGTCCGGTGCGGTGATCGTGAGCACGCGGCTGTCGCCGTAGACCTGCTGCCCGTGACGAAGGATGCCGCTCACGAGCAGCGGTGCGTCCTGCATGGTGCTGAGCACGGTGATACCTCCCACTCCCCCTCCGCACGTGCGGATGGTCGAGCCTACCCACGCCGCCTGCAGGTCAAC
The DNA here is from genome assembly GCA_963769765.1 of uncultured Acidimicrobiaceae bacterium. GTDB lineage: Bacteria > Actinomycetota > Acidimicrobiia > Acidimicrobiales > RAAP-2 > Bog-756. The sequence goes on from CAVYNA010000004.1 coordinate 278,994, forward strand.
AGGGGGTTGCGGTGGCGAAGGTCCCGTGCTCGACTGGGAACGCGCCGGGCCGTCCCGACGCTCCGATCTGAGCCGGCGGCTCACCTCCTCTCCTCTTCGTCGGGGCCGGTGGGCCGTGGGCAAGATGATCCTGAGCGTGGTGCTCGCCGTCGTGGGCGCCGTGGTATCCCTTTTGGTCCTCGTCGCGGCGATTGCCGGCGGCGCCGTGAGCGGTGGCGCCGGGACCTCAGCCGGCGGAAGCCCGCCCGACACCGCTGGGCGCGGCTCCGCTCCCGCCGTCCCGACCGCATGGGTCCACCTCGACCAGCAGGCGGCGGCCGCCTGCCCGGGTCTCCCCTGGTCAGTACTCGCCGCCGTCGGCACGGTCGAGTCAGCGAGCGGCCAATCCGACGCACCCGGGGTCTGGTCGGGGGCGAACGCTGCCGGTGCCGAGGGTCCGATGCAGTTCGAACCGGCCACCTTCGCCGCCTACGCCACGGCCGGGCCGGGCGGCGCCGTGCCGGCGACCCCCTACGACCCGGTGGACGCCGTCTACACGGCGACCACGATGCTCTGCCGCAACGGCGCCGGTGCACCGGAGGCCTTGGCGGGCGCGCTCTTCGCCTACGACCACTCGGAGCCGTACGTCCGGACCGTCCTCACGCTGGCCCTCGCCCTCGGCGACGATCCGGCGACGAGCGCGACGGTCGTCGACGCGCTCACCTTCGCAGCCGGGCAGTTGGGGGTGCCCTACCAGTGGGGTGGGACCGGTCCCGGCGGGTTCGACTGCTCGGGGCTCGCACAGGCCGCCTACGGTCACACGGGCGTCGCCCTCCCCAGGGTGGCCCAGGACCAGTACGACGCGGGTCCGGTCGTCCCCGCGGGCGCACCGGTCCGTCCCGGCGACCTCCTCTTCTTCGGCAGTGGTCCGGGCGGCGTCGACCACGTGGGCATCTACGTCGGAGGCGGGGAGATGGTCGACGCTCCCTTCACCGGCGCGCTGGTCCGGTTCGACACCGCGGACTGGTCCGGCCTGGTCGGCGCGACCCAACCGGCGTGAGCGGTTGCGACTGTCAGCGACCCTGGTCGCCGTAGATCTGGTCGAAGATCCCGTCGATCCCCGAGCCGTGCAAGGTGAGGCCGCCGTCGACGACGATGTTCTGTCCGGTGATGAAGCGCGCGAGATCCGAGCAGAGGAAGACCACGACGTCCGCCACGTCCTCGGGCTCGCCGAGCCGCCCGACCGGTGTCGTCCGCTCGAACCTTTCGAGCTCGTGGGGCAGGAAACCGAGGAGCGGCGCGGTCAACGCGGTGCGGATCATCCCCGGTGAGACCGCGTTGACCCGGATGGCCGGTCCATACTCGAGCGCGGCGGACGCGGTGATCGCGGCGACACCGGCCTTCGCCGCGGAGTAAGGCGCTTCACCGGCGGCAGGCCGGGTCCCGCTGATCGACGCGGTCGAGACGATGCTTCCACCTCCCGAGGCGACGAGGTGAGGGATGGCGGCGCGGAAGCCGTGGTACACACCGGTCAGGTTGACCGCGAGCAGGCGACCCCAGGTGTCGGGCTCCCACTCGTGGAGGGGCGCGAGATTGCCGATCCCCGCATTGTTGAACAGGATGGTGATCCCGCCCATCGCGTCCGCCGCGGCGTCGACCGCTCTGCGGAGCGCCTCCGGATCGGCGACGTCCGCGACGTGGGCCGTTCCGTCGATCTCCCCGGCGACCTGCGCGGCCCCGTCGCCGTCGATGTCGACGACCGCCACGGTGGCGCCCTCCTCGACGAGTCGCCGCGCCGTCGCCCGTCCGATGCCGGAGGCGCCTCCGGTCACGACCGCCCGTTCACCCTCGACGAGTCCCACTGTCCCTCCCTCTCACACCGTGCCGGCCGCGCGGCCCGACCAGCTGACCGGGCCGCACCTCCGCCGTAGTCGACCACACGGTCGGCCACGCCGCCGCGAGCTGAGAGGATGGATGCGTGGAGCCCCGCGTCAGCCTGGTGACCCTCGGGGTCGACGATCTCGGACGGGCGCGGTCGTTCTACGAAGCGCTCGGGTGGACCGGTGCGGTGCAGCCCGACGACGAGGTCTGCTTCTTCCAGGTCGGCGGCATGATCTTCGGGCTGTGGGCCGCCCTCGGCGGCCACGGGGCGCCGGGGATCGAGCTCGCCTACAACGTGCGTTCACCGGGCGAGGTCGCAACGGTGCTGGCCGAGGCCGAACAGGCCGGTGGCACGATCGTCCGCGCACCCCACCTGGCCGAGTGGGGTGGTACGACCGGCGCATTCGCCGACCCGGACGGCTACGTCTGGGAGGTTGCGCACAATCCGGGCTGGACCCTCGGCGAGGACGGGTCCGTCCACCTCTGAGCTCCACCCTTCGTCGGTCAGAAGGGCAACCCGTCGACGCGGAGGCCTCCCGGAGGGAGGTGGGCACCCTCGGCCAGCGAGGTCCAGCACGTCACCAGCGGCATCACGATCGGGCCCTCGGGCTGGTCCGCCGTGACTTCCCCGGCGATCGGCTGCCAACCGAGTCGACCGTAGAAGGCGGTCCGGACGGTGCGGCAGAAGAGCATGGCGATCGGCACGCCGCCGTCGCCCATCCTCGCCGTCGCGCCCCGGACCAGTTGCCCGCCCAGGCCGCGCCCCCGGTGGTCACGGTGGACGAGCACGCCGCCGAGCCCCACGACATCCGTCCGCTGACCCGAGTCCGTCTCGACCGCGGAGCCGACCCACCCGGCGTGCCCGACGACCCGGCCGTCGAGGACCAGGCCCAGGTGCTCGGTCTTGTCACGCCAGACGATGCCCAACCCGTCGGTGCCGAAGGCGTCGTCCTCACCGTCGACGAGCTCCTCCCACCAGCCGGGCGCGACCCCGGCGAGGTCCACCAGGTCGGGTGCGGTCGTCACGGACGACGTCCCACCACCGCGCGAAGTCCCACCGGGAGCACCTCCGTCCCGAACGAGGCGCGTACCTCGATCTCGAGCCCGGTGCCGTCGAACCACCCGGGCACCGTCGAAGTGTCGACGAGGACGTTGTCGTGGCGCTCGTCGTCGCGCCGCCAGGTCCCGTCTCCGTTGCGGACGAACGTGGTCATCTCCCGCACGTAGCGGTCCGCGCTCGGCGTCGAGAACCGGCTCACGATCGCCCAGTCGTCGCCCACCCATCCGGAGCGGTCCTGGCCGAGCCGCGCACTCCCCCACTCGAGGTCGCAGAGGTCGAGCGCGAGGATGCCCCCGGGTCGGAGCGCACGACCGAGACCGAGCAGCGCGCGTCGGATGTCCGCTTCGGTTGCGAGGTAGTTGAGCGCATGCCCGACCCCCACGACCGCGTCGACCTCGTCGACGGGGTCGTCGGGCAGGCGCAGGATCCGGAACTCCTCGACGCCCGACGCGACCGACCGCGCGAGCTCGAGCATGGCCGGGGACGCGTCCGTCGCGAGCACGCGGTGTCCGGCCGCGACGAGGTCGGCAGTGAGCAGCCCGCTCCCGCAACCGATCTCGAGAACGAGGCCCGAGCGCTTCCTCACCGGATCGAGGAGCGCGAGGATGCCCGGCGCGCAGATGCCGGCGTGGGAGCCGAAGCCGAGGTGGTGGACGAGCGCGAGGTCGTCCCGGTAATAAGGGGTCGGCACGTCGGGCACCTTTCCATCTTCGCCCAGATGATCCATTGCGACCGAGTTGCGCTGGGCAGGCATCAGCCGTCGCAGGGGACCGGGCCGTCATGGCGTCCTGGCGTCCTTGGGTCCTTGCGTGACTGCGTGACTGCGTGACTGCGTGACGGAGCGAGCTTTCGTGCACGAGGGCGGACCGACCGGATGCATGTCTCGAGCATCGGCATACGTGTACATCACCTGATGTACGTATACATCAGGTGATGTACGTACCCGAACAACAAGCCGTGCGCCCGGATGGCACGCGGCGTCGGGTGCTCAAGCCGAGGTGACCGGTGCGCCGGCGTCCTGGGGCGGGCCGCCGGCGTGCTGCCGCTCGCGACCCGCGCCAAAGGCGGCTTTCGACGATTCCGGATCGGGGGATCCTGCCGATTCGGCGGCCGACCGGTCGCCGACGACCGCGGCGCCACCGCGTCGACGTCGGCCCATCCGGACGAAGAGGGTGACCGAGACGGCCACGTAGACCACCCATACGACGACCTGGAGCACCGTCGGGTGGTCCGCATACCCGAACAGGCTGTGGAAGACGTCGCCCATCGCGCTGGACTGGCTGAGCACGGAGCTCGTGCTCCAGAGCGGGTGGGTGAGCACGGGCAGCCAGCCGAGCGTCTGCAGGTTCCCGACCGCGTCGACGAGGAGGCCCGCCGCGAACACCATCAGGACGACCCCCAGCACCCGGAAGAAGAGCCCGAGGTTGAGCCGTCTCCCGAGCTTGTAGATCGCGTAGGCGAGGGAGAGTGCCACCACGAGGCCGAGCACCGCGCCGGCCAGCAGCCCCCGTCCGTGCGCGCCGGTCGCCGACTGCTTGGTCGACGCGAACACGATGGCCAGGGTGAAGACCATGGTCTCGAGTCCCTCTCGACCGACCGCCTGGAAGGAGAGCAGGCCCAGGCCGAATCTCGCCTTGCCGCTCATGGCCGCCTCCGACCGGGCCTCCAGCTCCGAGGTGAGGTTCTGGCTGTGCGCCTGCATCCAGAAGGTCAACGCCGTCAAGACCACGGCGGCGAACAGGTAGGTGACCGTCTCGAAGACCGTCTGGAAGGTCGACCCGTCGTACTGGCTCACGACCAGATAGACCGCGATCCCGCCCCCGGTGACCAGCGCAAGGGCCACACCGACGCCGGCCAGGACGTCACGGAAGTACCGCTGCTGGCCGGTGCGGTCGAGGTACGCGAGCAGGATCGCCACGATCATGCTGGCCTCGATCCCCTCACGGAGGAAGATGACGAACGTCGGGATCATCGGGACCGGACTCTTAGGCACATAGCATTCAAATACTTAGGTAACCCTAATTTATTCCCGCTGTCAACCGACTCGCCAGTTCGCTGCCGCACAGGGTTACGATGCACGCGAGGACTGGGAGAGAGCCGATGAGCCAGTACCGAGTACTCAAGAAGCAGACCGCCACCCTCCTCCGGGGATTGGGGGAGACGCCGGACCACGTGGCCGAGACCCTGCAGGCCTCCGGCGTGCGCGGGGTGCCGAAGAGCAATCGGAGCTGTGCGATCGCGCTCTACCTGACCGCCCTCATGGCATCCGACCGGCGGGTCCGGTCGGTGATGGTCGGTCGGTGCTCGCTGCGGATCGCGCTCGCCCACGAACCCGACAACCGACCGGCCGGCCACCTCACGGTGCAATTGCCGAAGCCGGTACGCCGCTTCGTGACGGCGTTCGACGCGCGCATCTATCCCGCGATCCTGCGCGAGCCACCCCTGTCACCGCTTCCGTCGGCGACGGCACCGGTCTCCGCGAGCACGCCGACCTGTCGCTGACCGTGCCCGCGCCGGCTCCCGGCCGGTCCCTCACCATGGTGTAGACACAGGCCCGTGACCGAGCCGTCCTGGAGCGACAGCCGCGTGACCGTTCACGTCATCGCCTCGGTGGAGGACGCCATCGCCCTCGTCGGCACTCCGCTCGGACCGAGCCGCTGGCACACGATCACCCAGGCGATGATCGACCACTTCGCCGAGGCGACGGACAACCACTCGCCGAACCACACCGATCCCGTCTACGCCGCAAGCACGCCGGCCGGGACCACCATCGCCTTCGGGATGCAGATCCTCGGGCTGGCGACGCTCGTGCTGATGGACATGTGGGAGCTGCGCAACATCACCGGTGGCGCCGACTACGGCTACAACCGGGTGCGCCACCTCGCACCGGTGCCGGTCGGGAGTCAGGTCCGGGCCACCGCGACGTTCGTCGAAGCCGTGCCGGTCGACGGGGAAGGCGTACGGCTCACGACCGACCTCGTCTTCGAGCTCGAGGGTGAGGCGCGACCGGCGTGCATCGCCCAGATCGTGAACGTCCTGTGGTTCGGAGCCCCCTGACGGGGTCCTCAGTCGCCGGTGTCGTCGTCCGACGGGGTGCCGGCAGCAGTCGCCATCGCCGCACGAGCCCGGGCGCCACCCGGAGCAGTTCCCTTGAGCAGTGACACCACCACCAAGGCGATGGCCGGCAGGTTGCGGGCGAGCACGTTGCCCGGCCACCGTCGCACCGCCCAGAAGGCCACCGTCAACGCCAAGGCGGTGACCAGCCAGCCCTCGACCGAGACGGGGCTGAGCCCCCAGCCGTAGCGACGGGGCCCGAACCAGGCCTTCTCGCCCACCAGTGGCGTCGTCCGCACCACGCCAGTATGGCCGATGGTCGCACGCCACGCCCTCGTCCCTGTTCGGCACCGGCGCTGCCCGCTACCATCGGCCGGGAGAGACGGGGAGGACGGATCGTGACAACTGCTCCAGCGCCCAAGATCTGCCTCATCGGTGCCGGCGGTATGTCCTTCGGACCGGTCATGGTGCTCGACGCGATCGCCTCACGCCGCCTGCGCGGGGCGACCATGATGCTCCACGACGTCAGTCCGGCGCGCCTCGACGTCGCCCGTCGGTTCGCGACCAAGGCGAACGAGCGGTGCGGCAGCCCCATCCGCATCGAGGCGTCGCTCGACCCGGCCGAGGCGCTCACCGGCGCAGACTTCTGCCTGGTCAGCGCCGAGCCCGACCGCTGGCAGCACTGGCGCGAGGACTACGAGATCCCGGTACGTCACGGCTCGACGCAGATCACCGGTGAGAACGGCGGACCGGGTGCGGTCTTCCACTCCCTGCGGTCGATCAAGACCATCCTCGGGATCTGCGACGACATCGGCCAGTACTGCCCCGACACCACTCTCATCAACCTCACCAACCCGCTCAGCCGAGTCGCCCTCGCGATCAACTCCGCCACGACGATCACCAACGTCAGCATGTGCCACGAATTCGCGGCCGGTGTCTCCCGGGTGGCGAAGCTGCTCCGGCTTCCCAAGGCGAAGATCGCCGCCCAGGCGTCGGGCATCAACCACTTCACGTTCTTCACCGAGATCCGGCGTGCCGACACCGGTGAGGACCTCTACCCCGCGCTCCGCCGCCTCTGGCAGCGGCGCTTCTTCGACTACCCACCCCCGGTGACGGCCGTCGCCAAGCAGCTCGTGAAGGTCCCCTGGGTCCAGCTTGCGGTCGAACAGGTCCACACACCGCTCGTCGCGCACATGTTCCGCGAGTACGGTCTGCTCCCCTGCTCCGTCGACAGTCACATCGGCGAATACCTGCCCTTCGCGAAGGAGGTCGCCGGCTGGCACCCCGTCCCGGTCGAATTCCACCAGGGTGTGATGGCGAGGGTCGAGAAGCTCGTGACCCGCTATGCCGACGGGACCGGGCACGTGCCGATGCACCGCGCGGGCCGGTCGGCCGAGGAGCCCTTCCCGCTCATGGGCGCCCTCTGGACCGGCACCGAGCGGTCGCTCAACGCCGTCAACGTGCCCAACCACGGGTACGTGCCCAATCTCCCCGAGGGCGCCATCGTCGAGGTGCCAGCGGTCGCCGGACCCGACGGTCTGCACCCGATCGAGATGCCGCCGATCCTGGAGCCGCTGGCCGCGTTCATGAAGACGCAGATCGAGCTGCAGGACCTGGTGGTCAAGTCCGCCCTCACCGGCGATCCGGCACCCGCGCTCGAGGCGGTCCTGCGCGATCCGCTCTCGCCGCCGGACGAAGCGGCATGCCGTCGGATGTTCGACGAGCTCTGCGACGTGCAGGCGGACTCGCTCCCCTTCTGAGTCCGGCCTCCTATCGGAGCGCGAGCTGACCGGGGACCAGCGGCGCCCGGAGGGCCGATTCGCCCATGAGGTAGCGGTCGACCGACACCGCAGCCGAGCGTCCCTCGGCGATCGCCCACACGATCAGGCTCTGCCCGCGGGTCATGTCCCCGCAGACGAAGACCCCTTCGACGTTGGTCGCCCACGAGCTGTCCGCCGCGACGCTCCCGCGCGCGTCGAGCTCGAGCCCGAGGTCCGCGACCACGCCGGTGCGCTCGCACCCGGTGAATCCCAATGCCAGCAGGACGAGATCGCACTCGAGCTCGACGCCCGTACCCTCGACTTCGACGAACCGCGGGGGGCCGCCACCGGCGGCGTCGAGCTCGACCTGGTGCATGCGCAGCCCGCGGACGCGGCCGGACCCGTCGTCGAGGAACGCAGCGGTGGTCACCGAGAAGTGGCGTTCGCCGCCTTCCTCGTGGGCGGAGGAGGTCCGGAAGATGAGCGGCCAGGTCGGCCAGGGGTTGTCCTCGGCCCGGTCGTCGGGCGGCCGGGGCATGATCTCGAGCTGGTGGACGCTGAGAGCGCCCTGCCGGTGCGCGGTCCCGAGGCAGTCCGCGCCGGTGTCGCCTCCTCCGATGATCACCACCCGTCGCCCCGAGGCACTGATCGGTGACTCGTCGAGGAGCCCCTCGCGCACCAGGTTCGACGGCTTGAGGAAGTCCATCGCGAGGTGGATGCCCTCGAGCCCGCGTCCAGGCACGTCGAGGTCGCGCGGGAGGGTGGAGCCACCCGCGAGGACCACCGCGTCGAACTCCTCGACGAGGGCGCCGGCACCGACGACGGTCGCGTCCGGAGCGACGGCACGGGCCACCTCCGCTGCAGGAGTGCCGACCGAGGTCCGGCACCGGAATTCGACGCCCTCGGCCGCGAGCTGGACGAGCCGCCGGTCGAGCACGGACTTCTCCATCTTGAATTCGGGGATGCCGTAGCGCAGCAGGCCTCCCGGCTTCTCCGCCCGCTCGAAGACCACGACCCGGTGTCCGGCCCTCGCGAGCTGCTGCGCGCAGGCGAGCCCGGCGGGCCCCGAACCGACGACGGCCACCCGCTTGTTCGTCGACTCCGATGGCAGTACGGGGCCGACCCACCCTTCGGACCATGCACGCTCGGCGATCTCGAGCTCGATCCGCTCGATCGTCACCGGATCGTCGTTGATACCGAGCACACACGCGCCCTCGCACGGTGCCGGGCACAGCCGGCCGGTGAATTCGGGGAAGTTGTTGGTCGCGTGCAGCCGCTCGATCGCCTCCGACCAGTCGGACCGGTAGACGAGGTCGTTCCACTCGGGGATGAGATTGCCGAGCGGGCAACCTTCGTGGCAGAAAGGGATGCCGCAGTCCATGCACCGCGCACCCTGCCTGCCGGCGGCCTCCTCCGAGAAGGACTCGTAGACCTCCTTCCAGTCGCGGAGCCGGATCGGTATCGGCCGGCGCTGCGGCAGCTCGCGGCCGTAGGAGAGGAACCCGGTCACGTCACCCATGAGCCGCCTCCATGACCGCCTCGTCCACCGAGCGCCCTTCGGCACGGGCCCGTTCGGTCGCCGCGAGGACGCGGCGGAAATCGCGTGGCATCACCGTCACGAACTGGCGCGCCGAGCGGTCCCATCCGCCGAGCAGGCCCGCTGCGACCACCGAGCCGGTCTCTTCGAGATGCCGGGTGATCCGGTCGTGCAGCCAGGCAAGGTCGTCGTCGTCGAGCGGCTCGAGGTCGACCATCTCGTCGTTGTACGTGCCGGCGAGGTGGCCGACCGGGTCGTGGACGTACGCGACCCCGCCCGACATGCCTGCCCCGAAGTTGCGGCCGGTCGGACCGAGCACGACCACCCTCCCGCCGGTCATGTACTCGCAGGCATGGTCCCCCACGCCTTCCACGACGGCGATCGCGCCCGAGTTGCGCACGCAGAAGCGCTCGCCGACTTGCCCACGCAGGTACACCTCGCCGCCGGTCGCGCCGTACAGGATGACGTTGCCTGCGACGATGTTGTCCTCCGCCGCGAACGGGGAGCCCTCCGGCGGGCGCACGATGATGCGGCCCCCCGAGAGCCCCTTGCCGAGGTAGTCGTTCGCGTCGCCGAAGAGGCGCATGGTCACTCCGCTCGGCACGAAGGCGCCGAAGCTCTGCCCCGCTGAGCCGTGGAACGTGAGGTCGATGGTTCCCTCCGGCAGACCCGCCCCGCCATGCCGGCGGGTGATCTCGTAGCCGAGCAGCGTCCCGACCGTCCGGTCGACATTGGTGACTGCCAGCTCCGCCGTGACCGGTGTCCCCGCTTCGATGGCCGGTCGGCACGCGTCGAGGAAGACGTGGTCGAGGGCGCGGTCGAGTCCGTGGTCCTGCTCGTTGACGCAGTGCCGGACTGCCTCTGCCGGAACGTCCGGTGCCAGCAGGATCGGCGAGAGGTCGAGACCGGTGGCCTTCCAGTGGGAGACCGCGTCGACCGCGTCGACGAGGTCCACCCGACCGATCGCCTCTTCGAGCGTTCGCAGTCCCAGGGACGCGAGGTGCTCACGCACCTCCTCGGCGATGTACTCGAAGAAGGTCTCGACGAATTCCGGCGCACCGGTGAAGCGCTCGCGCAGCACCGGGTTCTGGGTCGCGATCCCGACCGGGCAGGTGTCGAGGTGGCAGACCCGCATCATGATGCAGCCCGACACCACCAGCGGTGCCGTCGCGAAGCCGAACTCCTCTGCGCCGAGCAGGGCGCCGATGACCACGTCCCGGCCTGTCTTCAGTTGGCCGTCGACCTGGACGACGATCCGGTCCCGCAGGTCGTTGGCCATCAGGGTCTGTTGGGTCTCGGCGAGTCCGAGCTCCCAGGGGATCCCCGCGTGCTTCTGCGAGGTGAGCGGGGTTGCACCGGTGCCTCCATCGTGTCCGGAGATGAGGACCACGTCCGAATGGGCCTTCGCGACTCCGGCTGCCACGGTCCCGACGCCGACCTCCGCGACGAGCTTCACGTGGATCCGCGCCGTCGGGTTCGCCGACTTGAGGTCGTGGATGAGCTGGGCGATGTCCTCGATCGAGTAGATGTCGTGATGCGGCGGCGGGGAGATGAGCCCCACCCCGGGGGTCGAGAATCGGGTGGCCGCGATCCAGGGGTACACCTTGTGTCCGGGGAGCTGCCCGCCCTCACCGGGCTTCGCGCCCTGGGCGATCTTGATCTGGATGTCGTCCGCGTTGACCAGGTACTCGGAGGTGACGCCGAAGCGACCGGAGGCGACCTGCTTGATCGCGGAGCGTCGCAGATCGCCGTTGGCGTCGGGCGTGTACCGGGCTGGGTCCTCTCCCCCTTCGCCGGTGTTCGACCGTCCGCCGAGCCGGTTCATGGCGATCGCGAGCGTCTCGTGCGCCTCGGCGGAGATCGAGCCGTACGACATCGCGCCGGTCGAGAATCGCGACAGGATGGACCCGACGGGCTCGACCTCCTCGATCGGCACCGGGGGCAGCACACCGGTCCGCAGCCGCATCAGGCCGCGCAACGTCGCGAGATCGGTGGACTGCTCGTCGACCGCGGCGGTGTACTGCTTGAAGATGTCGTACCGCTTGGAGCGGGTGGCGTGCTGCAGCTTGAAGACCGTCTTCGGATTGAAGAGGTGGATCTCGCCCTCTCGCCGCCACTGGTACTCGCCGCCCACCTCCCGCTCGCGGTGGGCGAGCTCACTCGACCGCTCGAGATGGGCCAGACCGTGACGCTCCGCCACCTCGGCCGCGAGCACGTCGAGCCCGACCCCGCCGATGCGGGAGACCGTCCCCGTGAAGTACTCCTCGATCACCTCGGGGGCGAGCCCGACCGCCTCGAACACCTGGGCGCCGGTGTAGGACGCCACGGTCGAGATGCCCATCTTCGACATCACCTTGATGATGCCCTTCGAGGCCGCCTTGATGAAGTTGCGCTGCGCCTGTCGGGGAGTGACGCCCGTCAGCAGGCCCGACGCGATCATGTCGTCGATGCTCTCGAACGCGAGGTAGGGATTGATCGCCGCGGCCCCGAACCCCTTGAGCAGGGCCATGTGGTGGACCTCGCGCGCGTCACCCGCCTCGACGACCAGGCCGACCTTGGTCCGGGTCTTCTCCCGCACCAGGTGGTGGTGGACCGCGGCGACGAGGAGGAGTGACGGGATGGGCGCGAGCTCGGCCGTCGAGTTGCGGTCGGAGAGCACGATGACGTCCGCCCCGGCTTCGATCGCCGCGCTCACCCTGCGGCGGACGTCATCGAGCGCGGTGCGGAGCGCCTGACCGCCGCCGGTCACGTCGAACATCCCGTCGATGGCGAACGCGGAGTAGCCCGGGGTGCTCCCGTCCTCGTTGACGTAGAGCAGCTTGGCCAGGTCGTCGTTGTCGATGACCGGCATCGGCAGGACGATCTGGCGGCAGGAGTCCGCCGTCGGTTCGAGGAGGTTGGCCTCCGGGCCGAGGGTCGAGAGGAGCGAGGTGACCAGCTCCTCTCTGATCGCGTCCAACGGCGGGTTGGTCACCTGCGCGAAGAGCTGGGTGAAGTAGTCGTACAGCAGCCGGGGCCGCTCGGAGAGCACGGCGATGGCCGTGTCCGTGCCCATCGAGCCGATCGGCTCGGCACCGTTCTTCGCCATGGGCGCGACGAGGAGACGCAGCTCCTCGTTCGTGTACCCGAAGAGCCGCTGGCGTCCGACGACCGATGCGTGCTGCGGCGTGAGCATCTTGCGCGGCGGCAGGTCGTCGAGGTGGATCTGGCCGGCCTCCAACCACGCCGCGTAGGGCTGCTCCGCGGCCAGACCTGCTTTGATCTCGTCGTCGTCGACGATGCGACCACCCGCCGTGTCGACGAGGAACATCCGGCCCGGCTGGAGGCGACCCTTGCGCACCACCGACGTGGGGTCGACGTCGATGACCCCGACCTCGCTGGCGAGCACGACGAGCCCGTCGTCGGTGACCCAGTAGCGGGCGGGCCGGAGGCCGTTGCGGTCGAGGACCGCGCCGATGACCGTGCCGTCGGTGAAGGCGACGGCGGCAGGTCCGTCCCACGGTTCCATCAACGACGCGTGGTAGCGGTAGAACGCGCGGCGTGCCGGCTCCATCGTCCGGTGGTTCTCCCACGCTTCCGGGATCATCATGAGGACCGCATGGTGGATCGGCCGACCGCCGAGGTGGAGCAGCTCGAGCACTTCATCGAACGAGGCCGAGTCGCTCGCGCCGGGTGTCACGACCGGGAAGGCGCGCTCGAGACCGGGGAGGAGCTCGGTGCGGCAGAGCGCCTCCCGGGCGCGCATCCAGTTGCGGTTGCCGGCGAGCGTGTTGATCTCGCCGTTGTGGGCCAGGTACCGGTAGGGATGGGCGAGGGCCCATGACGGGAAGGTGTTGGTCGAGAAACGCGAGTGCACGAGTGCGAGCCCGCTGGTGAGGCGGGGATCGGTGAGATCGGGGAAGAATGACCCGAGCTGATGTGAGGTGAGCATGCCCTTGTAGGTGACCGTCCGGGCCGACAGCGATGCGAAGTAGCAGTCGTCGACCAGGTGCTCACACCGCTTGCGGAGGACGAACGCGAGGCGGTCGATGGCCAGAGCGGTGTCCGGGCTGGTCAGCGGCGCATCCCGCTCCGGCTCGAGGAAGAGCTGGGCCATGTGTGGGCGGCCGGCTTCGGCGATCGACCCGATGGGTCCGTCGTCGACCGGGACCTCCCGCCAGCCGAGGACGCGGAGTCCCTCCTCCCCGGCGAGCTTCTCGATCGCCGACCGGGCGGCGGCATCTTCACCGCTTGCGCGCGGGAGGAAGGCGATTCCGGTCGCATAGGTCCCCGGAGACGGCAGGTCGAAGCCGACCTCGCCGGCGTACAGTTCGTGGGGCACCTGGAGGAGGATCCCTGCGCCGTCGCCGCTGTCCTCCTCGCTGCCGGTTGCGCCCCGGTGCGCGAGATGCTCGAGCGCGGAGAGGGCCCGGCGTATGAGCTCGTGCGAGGGCCGACCGTGGAGATCGGCGACGAGCGCCACGCCGCAGGCGTCGTGCTCGAAGCGGGGATCGTAGAGCCCGCCCGCGGGCGGGCGCGGCAGACGGCGCGATGCTGCGCGGCCATCACCGCTTCTGCCGTGGTCGGTCGTCATCGGGTCGCTCCGGTGAAGGATGGGGGTTCACCCGCCCGGGACGACGTTGGCCCATGTGCGGTCCATCAATAGTACACGCGCCCCACTCGCGGCCGGCCTGTCCGCGGGCGCCACGGACCACGACCCCGGAGGTCACGCGGTGCATGCAGACGTAACATGACGCGGGTGCACACCTCCTCGCACGACGACGTCGTCGTGGTCGGGGCGGGAGTGATCGGCCTCTCTGTCGCCTGGAGGGCGGCGCAGGCCGGCTTCCGGGTCGATCTGGTCGATCCCCTCCCAGGTCGCGGCGCCTCCTGGGCCGCCGCCGGCATGCTCGCCCCGGTGTCCGAGGCCCACCTCGGTGAGGAGCCGCTGCTCTCGTTCAACCTGCGTGCAGCTACACGATGGCCGTCGTTCGCCAGCGACCTCGAGGCCGCCAGCAACGAACCGGTCGGCTATGCACGGACCGGCACCCTCCTCGTCGCGTCCGACGTCTCCGACCGCGCGGCCGTCGACCACCTGCTCGAGGTCCACCGACGCCTCGGCCTCGACGCCCGCCGACGCTCCGCCCCCGAGTGCCGGACGATCGAACCGCTGCTCACGCCCGGGGTGGTCGGCGGGGCCGAGCTCCCCGATGACCATCAGGTCGACAACCGGCTGCTGCTCGCCGCGCTCCGCGTGGCCTGCGACCGCGCGGGGGTCGTCTTCCACCTGGGATCGGCGCAGGAGATCGGCGTGCGGGGAGACCGGGTCACCGGGGTGGTGCTCGAGGACGGCACCACGTTGCCGGCCGGGCAGGTGGTGCTCGCGGCCGGGTGCCGGTCGGGGCTCGTCGGCGGGGTGCCGGCAGCGGACCGGCCCCCGGTCCGTCCGGTGAAGGGACTGACCCTCCGACTCGGCGACCGAGGCATCTGCCCACGCCTCTCGACCACGGTTCGCGGGCTCGTGCGCGGGCGGACCTGCTACCTCGTGCCGCGGGCGGACGGATCGCTCGTCGTCGGCGCCACCGCGGCTGAGCAGGGCTTTGACCTGACGGTCGAGGCAGGGGCGGTGGCGGAGCTGCTCGACTCGGCCCGTCGGCTCGTGCCCGCGCTCGACGAGTACGAGCTGCTCGACACCTCCACCGGGCTGCGTCCCGGATCGCCCGACAACGCGCCCGTGCTCGGTCCTGCCAGGACCGGCGGACTCATCGTGGCGACGGGCCACTACCGGCACGGCGTGCTCCTCGCACCGGTCACCGCGGACGCGGTGGTCGGGCTGCTCCGCGGGGAGACCGGGACCCCTGCGGTGACCGCGATCCGACCGTTCGGCCTCGGGCGTTTCGAGGTCACCGCCGGCAGCTCCGGACGGAGTGAGAGGTGAGCGAGGTCCTCTGCAACGGGGAGCGGAGACCTGTCACACCGGGCACGACCGTCGCCGCGCTGGTCGCCGCGGTCACCTCGTCCCCGCGGGGCATCGCGGTCGCGTTGAACGGCGAGGTCGTCCCGCGTTCGGCGTGGATCACCACAGCCCTGACCGACGGGGACACGGTCGAGATCGTGACCGCGGCCGCTGGCGGGTGACCGGGTCCGACGGGGCCGGGACGCGGACGGACGCCGGGTACGGTGAGAGGCGATGACACCACCGTCACCGGAGGTCGGTTCCGGGGAGCTCACGATCGGCGGCACCGTGCTCCGGTCGCGCCTATTGATGGGCACCGGCGGCATGTCGAGCCTCACGTCACTGCGCGAGGCCCTGGTCGCCTCGGGCACCTCGCTCGCCACGGTCGCCGTCCGCCGCGTCGACCCGTCGACCCGGCACTCGCTGGTCGACCTCCTCTCCGGGCTCGACGTCCGGATCCTGCCGAACACCGCGGGCTGCTTCACCGCGACCGACGCCGTCCTCACCGCCAAGCTCGCCCGCGAGGCGTTCGAGACGGACTGGATCAAACTCGAGGTCATCGGTGACGACCTCACCTTGCTCCCCGACCCGGTCGAGCTGCTTGCCGCCGCCGAGCAGCTCGTCGACGACGGGTTCGTCGTGCTGCCGTACTGCAGCGACGACCCGATCCTCGCCCGGCGCCTCGAGCAGGTCGGGTGTGCGGCCGTCATGCCGCTCGGCGCTCCGATCGGAAGCGGCCTCGGCATCCGGAACCCGCACAATCTCGCACTGGTCGTCGAAGGGGCGGGCGTACCGGTCGTGCTCGACGCCGGCATCGGCACCGCGTCGGACGCGTGCCGTGCGATGGAGCTGGGTTGCGACGCGGTCCTCATCGCGTCCGCCATCACCCGGGCCGACCACCCGGGTCTCATGGCCCGCGCGATGCGCGACGCGGTCGCGGCCGGGCGAGCGGCACGCGAGGCGGGCCGGATCACCCCGCGCTACTACGCCGAGGCCTCGAGCCCGACCGACGGCATCATCGGGCGGTGAACCCGCCCGTCGCGCTCACCATCGCCGGGTCCGACTCGGGAGCCGGCGCAGGGATCCAGGCCGACCTCAAGGCCTTCTCCGCGCTCGGCGTGTTCGGGACCACGGCCGTGACGGCGGTGACCGCCCAGAACACCTACGAGGTCACTGCGGTCCATCACGTGCCGGTCGCGGTGGTCACCGCGCAGATCGATGCGATCTCAGGTGACCTCGCGCCGGTCGCGGTCAAGACCGGCATGCTCGGGACCGCCGAGATCGTCGAGGCCGTCGGCGCCCGGGCCGCCGCGGGCGGCCTGCCCCGACTGGTGGTCGACCCGGTGATGGTCTCCTCGTCCGGCAGGCCCCTCCTGGCCGACGACGCGATCTCCGCCTACCGCACCATCCTGCTCCCCCGTGCGCTGTTGGCGACGCCGAACCTGCGCGAGGCGGCCATCCTCGCGGACGTCGACCCGGGCTCGGTGCGGGATGTCGAGGGGATGGTCGACCTCGCCCGCGCCGTCCACGGGCTCGGGCCCACCTGGGTGCTGGTCAAGGGCGGCCACCTCCCGGGCGTCGCCACCGGCCCCTCCGACGTCCACCCGCCGGGTGTCCCGGACGTCCTCTTCGACGGCCAAACGGTGACCGTGCTCGAAGGAGCACGCGTGGACACGTCCAACACGCACGGGACGGGTTGCACCCTCGCCGCCGCGACCGTCGCCTATCTCGCCCGCGGCGCCGGGCCGGCCGAAGCCGTCACGGCCGCCAAGCGGTTCGTCCACGACGCCCTGGTCGGTGCCCGGACCTGGCGGCTCGGGCGCGGGCACGGCCCGCTCGACCCCTTCGGTTGGTCCCCCTGAACGCGACACCTGAACGCGACAGTGGCCGGCGTCGATCCGACCCGGCCACTGCGCCCCCCGATGTCCCAGGATCCTCCCCGTCTTGGGTACCAGGCGCCCCTCCTGCCGGCGGACCCGTCCCGGGCCCGCGGTGCTCCGTCATTCTGCGGGATCGGACCCCGAATGTAAACATCTCGTGAACGGATTCACCAGCGGTGGCGCAATGGGGTCGCTCAGTGGCGGACAGGTGCGGCCGTCAACCGGCGGCGATGACCGCCGAGGTCGGCGGAATCGTGCCGGCCCCGGTCACCAGGCACGAGGCTCGTGCCGCCGGGTCGGCGGCGGCGTGCAGGGCCGGCGGATGGAGGAAGGCGGGTGCCGCACGCAGGTCGACCATGTCGAGGAGGTCGTTGGCCGCTGCGTCCCGTCGGGTCAGTGCCGGCAGGTTCCACTTGGCCTCGAGCAACGCCAGCACCGACGTGTGGTCGTAGACGGTCGGCGAGACGTACCCCTTGCGCGCGTAGGGGCTCACCACGCCACCCGGGACGCGGAACCCGAGCTGATCGAAGCCGCCCGGGGCATCGCCCGAACCGAGGGCCGGCGGCACGTCATCGGGGGGGACGGCCTTCGGCGGCACGACATGGTCGTAGTAGCCGCCGTGCTCGTCGTAGGTCCACACGAGGAGGGTCTTCGGCCATGCCGGCCCGCGCATCACTGCGCTGACCACTTGCGCGAGGAACGCGTCACCGTACTGGATGTCCTGCGGGTTCTCCTCGGACTGCTTGCCGAAATCGGGATCGACGATGGAGAAGGCCGGCAGTGAGCCCGCCGTGCAGTCCGCGTAGAACTGGTCGATGTGGGCGAGGTTGGACCCGATGGAGGGCTCTCCGAGCGCCGAGATGAACACGCCGGCCGTCGGCAGGGTCGAGTAGTAGTTCTTCCAGGAGATGCCGGCCCGGTTGAGCGAGTCGAGGATCAGCCCGTTGGGCGGGAGCCCCGACGGCAGCGTGTCGTTGATCAACCCGAAGGAGGTGCCGGCGAGGAGGTAGCGCCGATTCGGGTAGGTCTGGGCGAGCACCGAGGCGAACCAGCGGTCGGCCAGCGGGAACGTGGCCGCGAGCGAGTTGGTGAACGGCAGGTCGGCGGCGGTCCAGTACCCCATCGCGACCGGTCCCGAGTCGCTCGTCACGAAGCCCGTGTTGGTGCCGCCCGCGAGCTGGGCGTGGGAGGCGTTCCACGACTGGGACGGCTTCCCGTCGAGCTGGCACGGGGTGGTCAGGTGGAAGGAGCGGATCGCACCGCCGTGCCCGTCGGGGTTGGTGGCCTCCGGATGACCGTCCGCACCGAGCGGCAGTCCCTGCCCGCGTCCCAACGTGCCGAGCAGATTGTCGAAGGAGTGGTTCTCCATCATCACGACGACGATGTGGTCGACCTGCGGGAGTCGGTCGGTGCCGATCGGCACACCCGGGTCCGGAGGCACTCCGACGCCACGGGCCCTCCGGACAGTGGTCGTGGTCACCGACTGGGGCGGAGGTGCAGCCGATCCCCCGCAGGCGGCAAGTGCCGCGCCCGACAGCCCGAGGACCGCCGATCCGAGCAGTGTCCGCCGGCTCAGCTCCGCCCGGTCGGACGGCACCCGGGAGGTGCGCGGGATGGTGGTGCGACCGGTCACTCCGTTGCTCCCTCCGTCGACGCGCCGCAGTCCGCCCCCGGCCTCCGCGGAGTGTAGCGAGCCCGAGGCGACGGAGGTCGGGTCGGGGGCCGACGGTAGGATCATCCGGTCATGGTCGGCACCGCACCCCCTGCCCGGCTGGGTCCCGTGGATCCCGGCGTTCCCCCCGCCCGGACGACACAGCCCGTCTCGGTGAAGGGGCCCGCGCTCGTGGTCCTCGGCGTGGCGGTGGTGATCATCGTGACCGGGGTGCTCGCCTCCGCACTCGTGTCGGGATCGACGCCCGTGCTGACGATCCGGCAGGTCACGATCGGGGACGGCACCGTCGTCGCACTCTCCCCGGCCGCGACGGCCCTCCGACCGATCATCGCGGCCGGCGAGCCACCGGCCGACATCCTCGGCAATCTCGCGGTCCCGACCGGCGCCCGGAGGGTCTCGGTGGTCAACTCGGACCAGAGCCAGACCCAGTTCGACCGGACCGTCGGGTTCACCACGTCTCTCTCCGCAGACCAGGTGGTGGCCACGTACCACACGCTCGTGCCACGACTCGGCTGGCAGGTCCTCTACGTCGGCGACGCCGCACGGTCGGGCCACGTCGGGACCGAGCTGCTCGCCAAACACGGCAGCGGCGACGGCTTCTACTGGGAGATCGGCGTCGTGGTGTCGCCGGCGACGCCCGCGGGCGTCACGCCATTCACCGTCGAGCTGTTCCAGCTGCCCGACGGGAACTGATCGTCACCCGGCACGCGCTCGTGCGGTGGCGCCCCGATGACCGGTGACTCGGCGCGGCTGAACATCCACGACCACACGAAGAGGTTGATCGGGTACAGCAGATATCCGACCCGGGTGGCCGGCGCAAGCAGGATCGCGATCAACATCACCCACCCGCCGAGCCGGGCGAGCGCGGCCGTGTCCTGAGGCGGACGCCGCACGAGCCTCCGGACCAGGACGGCGCCGCCCACGACGAGTGCGACGACGACGTAGGCCCGGTGGACCGACGGGAAGGTCGCGACGAGGATGTGTCCCGGCAGGGCGCTCGCCGCGGGTGAGGACACACCGGCGAGGCCGAGTGGGAACCGGATCACGTTGTCGACGAAGGCGGACGGGTTCCTGAGGGCGACCGGCACCACCACCGGCACCATCACCGCGATCACACCCACGAGATAGCGACCGATCGCCCGGCGGCCCTCACGGTCCCCCGCGACCCAGATGGCGAGGACGGCGAGCGGCCACGCGGTGAACTTGAGCGACGACGCGGCGCCGAGCGCGAGCCCGGCCAGCACGGGACGCCGGCGCTGCAGCGCGACCATCCCGGCCAGCATCAAGGCGACCACCGGCATGTCGTCCCCACCGGTCGCAAGCGGCAGCGCCGCGGTGGGCAGGACGGTGAGGGTCTGAAAGGCACGCGTGCGCGCGTCCGTCGGGGGTCGTACGCGGCTCAATGCAAGCAGCGAGACGATCACCGTGAAGAGAAGGAACTGGATCCGGGCGTCAGTGAGGCGGGCCTCGACACGGCTCACGGACGAGAAGCCGAAGACCACCATGCCCGGCAGGTAGGGGTAGTAGAGCTCGTAGACCGGCAACGCGCTCTGGTGGATGACGATGTGACCGTTCCGGTCGATGACCTGGTACGGATCCTTCCCGTGGGCGGCGCGCACCCCGGCCTGTTCGACCACGACCACCTCGGGCTGCACATGGAGGGCCGCGTTCCCCTCGGACCGCCAGATCACCTCCATCGTGAGGGGGACGAGCGTCGCACCGAAGAGCACGATGAGGAAGGCCACGATCCGCGCGGTGCGGACCAGGCGGTCCGGACGCGTGGGCGGAGCCTGGCGGTTCCGGGCGGCCGCCCACCAGGCGACGGACCCGACGAGCAGGGTCGCGGCGAGATAGGGGAAGAAGGCCAGCTGGCCCCACTGCCGGTAGAGGGGGATCCCCATCGCGAGGCCGGTCCCGCCGGCGAAGATCGCCGACGCCGCGTAGAGCACGGCATCACGACCCGCCGGCGAGAGCTTCGAGAGGCGCGAGAGGGCGTCACGGCCCGCACCCCGAGCGGCCGACCGGAGTCGGCCACCGGAACTGTCGGCGGCGATCGTTGCGGTCGACGGGCCACCACTCGGCACGGTCGAGGGTACCACCGGGTCCCCGTGCTCAGGCGCCCGGCGACACCCCGGCGTCGAAGAGCTCGCGGTAGAACGCGAGCTCCGCGGCGAGTGCGGCTTCGATGGTCGCGGCCTGCCGGAATCCGTGTGACTCGCCCTCGAAGACGACGAGTCGGCAGTCGGCACCGGCCGCCTCGAGCGCGGCCGCGAACGTCCGCGCCTGGGCGACGGGCACGATCGGGTCCTCGGAACCCTGGAGCAGGAGGACCGCTCCGGAGATGCGTTCCGGATGGCGCAGCGGGGACCGCTCGCGGTAGCGCGCAGACGCCTCGGGCAACGGTCCGACAAGCGAGTCGAGGTAGCGCGCCTCGAAGTCGTGCGTCTCGGCGGCGAGCGCCTCGAGGTCGGTGACCCCGTACCAGCTCACCGCGCCGGCGAACCGGCGCGTCCCGGCGACGGCGCCGAGAGCGGTGAGCCCTCCCGCCGACGTGCCGCGGACGGCGAGCCGCGACCCGTCGACCAGTCCCGCGTCGACGAGTGCGGTGGCGAACGCGGCGGCGTCTTCGACGTCGGCCAGGCCCCACGCGCCGTCGAGGCTGCGCCGGTACGCGCGTCCGTACCCCGCGCTCCCGCGGTAGTCGACCCAGGCGACCGCGAGCCCGTGGCTGGTGAAGTACTGCACCACCGGGTCGAAACCTGGCTCGGCCGCACCCGTCGGACCACCGTGGCAGAACAGGACGAGCGGCGGACGCGTACCGGGAGGGCCGACGCTGTCCGGCGCCACCGGAGGGTAGAAGAGGCCGGGCACCCTGTGCTCCCGGCCCGCTGCGCCGAAGGGGACCGCGTACGAGACTTCGTCGTCCCGCGGGATCCGCTCCGGCGGTGCGGAGAGCCGCCGGACACCACCTCCGTCGGCCGACGGGAGCCCGAGCACGCAGTGGGCCTCGGTCGGGGTCGAACCGGAGATGACCACCGACGTCAGCGCGTCGGCGCCCGAGTCGGCGCCTGCGACGGGCGCGGAGACGGGGGCGGTCACGACGCCGGTGATCGTGACGCACGGCTGGTCGATCTCTTCGAGCGTCCACCCCGGGTGGTGGCGTCCGAGCGGGCCGGGACGGAGGTGCACCAGATGGTCGCGACCGTCCCGTCGCATCCTCGCCACGATGCTCCCGTCCGCGAGCTCGGCGATCGTCGACTGTCCGAGGATCCAGTCGGGTGCGTGGAACTCGGCGTCCGTCGCGGCCAGCGGCACGCCGACCGGTGCCGACGTCGTCCACCCGAGCGGCGCGACGAGACGCGGGAGCCACCATCCGGACCTGTCGTCGACGAACCGGAGGCTCCCGTCGTCGGACCATCCGGCCTGTCCGACCGAGACCCCTGCACCGCCTGCCACCTGGCTCGGCGCTCCCAGCGACACCGTCCCCTCGTGCTCCTCCATCGGCGCGACCCAGAGCTCGGAGGAGTCCCAGGGCATGGAGGGATGGTCCCATGCGACCCAGGCCAGCCACTGCCCGTCGGGCGATGGCCGCGGTGCCGCCACGAAGTCGCGGCCTTCGACCAGACCCACCACCGGACCACCACCCCTGGCTGCAACGGCGACCAGGCGCCGTCGCCCGACGTCCGCGCCCGGATCCTCCTCGATCGAGAGGAGCCAACGCCCCGACGGAGTCACCCGGCCGTCCGCGTACCGGGCATCCGTGCCGGACGACGCGAGCGGCTCGGGTCGGCCGTCACCCCGGAGGGGGACGCGGTACCAGTGCTGGTCGGACTGGTCGACGTAGAAGAGCGCGGTCACCGTCGCGGTCGCCGCACCGCCGCCGTATTCGTGGACACGGGAGCGCACGCTCGCCCCCGCGGGCGAGAGGTCGACGACGGGCCCGCCCGCGACCGAGCCGACCACGACCTGGCGACCGGCCTCGCGTGGACGGCTCTCGGTCCAGAGCACGTGCCCCCCGGCGGCGGTGAGTCCGCTGCGCGACACCTTGCCCGCTGCCACCTCGGCTGCCGACCACGGAGAGGGCCACCATCCGTAGGCCGCGATCACGCCGGTCGGCCGTTTCGTTCCGCCGCCTCGACCCTCCCCGACCATGGAGTCACTACGGTACCCGGCATGCCACCGCGCCCAGCGCCCGGATCGGACCGACGCTCGGCAGAGGAGGTCCCCGACCACTTCCCCGCGTTCCTCGTGACCTGCCGGGACGACGCCCTCCGCGCCGAGGTGGTCGAGCTCTCCCCTGACGACCTCCCGTCCGGCGAGGTCACCATTGCGGTCGAGTGGTCGTCGGTCAACTTCAAGGACGGCATGGTCGTCCGCCCGGGCAACCGGGTCGCCCGGATCTCGCCGCTCGTCCCCGGCGTCGACCTCGTCGGACGGGTGGTCGCCTCTGGCGCTCCGGAGATCGAGGTCGGCTCCGAGGTCATCGTCCACGGTTACGACCTCGGCGTCGCCCATCACGGGGGATTCGCGCGCGTCGCACGGGTGCCGGCCGACTGGGTGGTCCCCCTTCCCGCAGGGCTCACGACACGCGACGCTGCGACCGTCGGCACTGCCGGCTTCACTGCCGCGCTGTCCCTCCACGCGCTCGAGCGGCACGGCCTTCGAACCTCCGACGGTCCGGTGCTGGTCACCGGTGCGTCGGGCGGAGTCGGCAGCATGGCTGTGCTGCTGCTGGCAGCCCGCGGGTTCGAGGTGGTCGCGAGCACGGGCAAGGCCTCCGAGCATGCCTACCTCGAATCGCTCGGTGCCACGGCGGTCATCGGGCGCGACGAGCTCGCCGCAGCACCGGGCAAGATCCTCGCCCCCGAGCGCTGGGCAGGCGCCGTCGACTGCGTGGGCGGTCCGACCCTCGCCAGCGTGCTCCGGTCCCTCCGCTACGGGGCGGCCGTCGCGGCGAGCGGGCTCACCGGCGGGAACGCGCTCGAGACGACGGTCTACCCGTTCATCGTCCGCGGCGCCTCGCTGATCGGCATCGACACCGTCTCGACGCCGATCGACCTGCGGCGTCGCGTGTGGGGAGAGATCGCGTCGGGCTTCCCACGGGACGCGCTCGAATCCGCAGTCGCACGAGTCGTCGGACTCGACGAGCTCGCCGGCGCCCTCGAAGAGATCCATGCCGGTGCCGTCCGCGGACGGATCCTCGTCGCGCCCTGAGACCGAGGCCGTCCGGAGGTGGGCCCGGTCCTCACCTGGCCGGCGCAGTGGTGAGCGTGTTCGATCCGGTGTCGGAGAAGACCGGTGAGACGGTCAGCGTGCCCTGCCCGCACGCGACCAGGGCCACTGCGATGACGAGATGGTCGACTGCGTTCGGCGGAATGACCTCGAGCGAGGACGACGCGGGGCACGTGGTCTCTCCACCGACTGGGACGTCGGACGAGCCGACGTTGACGTAGCCCGATCCCCCCGGTGCGAGGGTCACCGGCGCGGGCGCCATCGCCGTGAAGCTGTCGCTGCCCTTCCTCACGACCGTCGTCGGGAGCGGCGCACCTCCCGCGGCCACCAACTGCATGCCCGGGTAGCCGTCGAGGACGCAGGTCGCACTCGAGGCGTTGCGGAGCGCGATCGTGGTCTCGATCGTCCCTGCTGCACCGCTGCTCCCCGTGACGGTGCCGGCGAGGCGGCTCGCCGCACACCCTTGCTGGCCGCCCGCCCCGGCTGTCGCGGTGGACGCGGCCGTCGTCGTCGTCACGGCCGGACGGGTCGTCGAGCCGGGGGTGGTCGTCGGGGAAGTCGTCGAGGTCCCACAGGCTCCGACCGCGACACCTGCACTGCACACCGCGATGCACCACCGCATCCGGAGGCGACGCCCGAGCACTGGGCGGCTCAGGGGGAGAAGTCCTCAGGTCGGATCGTGTCGAGGAAGGTGCGGAACTCGCCGACCAGCTCGTCGGGGTTGGCGCCGTTGTCCTCCAGTTCGGACTCCTCGTCGTCGTCCTCGTCAACGGCGAGCATGATGCCCTCCGAGTCCATCAGGTCGTCGGCCACGAAGAGTGGCGTACCCGTGCGCACGGCGACGGCGACGGCATCCGAGGGTCGCGAGGACACGGCGAGCTCACGGTCACCATTGCGGAGCACGATCTCCGCGTAGTACGTCGCCGCCTTGAGCTCGGTGATCACGACCCGGACCACCTCCGCATCGAGCGCGTCGAGCAGGTCGCGGATCAGATCGTGGGTCATCGGACGTGGGGTGTCCATGCCCTGAAGTGCGAACGCGATGGCCGTCGCCTCGGGTGCGCCGATGAAGATCGGCAGGGTCCGCCCCAGGCCGTCCGACTCCTGGAGGAGGAGGACCGGCGTGTTGGACTGCAGATCCACTCGGACCGCCCGGAGCCGGACTTCGACCATGCACCAAACTTACTCGCCGTCGCGGAAGACCGCGTTCAGCGAACGCGGCCCCGACCCCCCTTCCGGACCGGTTCACCTCCCGGACCGCCATCCCTTCGGACGGCCGTCAGATCAGCCGTTCAACACGGAGCGCAGTGCGGTCCGGAGCAGCGAGCTGCGGAGTTGTTGTCCGAGTCTTGCCAGCTCGTCGGCGGTCTGGAGCGCCCGGGCACGCGCCTCGGGATTCCGTTGTCGCACGAGCGGCAGGACGACCTGCTCGACGAAACCGGCTTCTCGGTCCGCGGCGTTCTTGTAGAGACGGAGGTGACGCGGCTCGATTCCGAAGCGGGCGAACTGGCCCATGAGCTGGGCGACCGTGAGCGCGTCCTCATCGAAGCACTCGATGCCGCCGACATTGCTCGCGGAGAGGAGGCCGTACTCCTGAAGCTCCCGGAGGACCGTCACGTCGAGCCCGGCCGCCGATGCCAGCTCGTCCGCGGTGAGGCTCGCACCCGTCGGTCCCGCCGCAAGGCCACCTCCACCAGCGGTCGGCGCGCCTCCGTGCGACGCAGCCGCGCCCGGCCGCTTCGCCGCGGCGACTGCCGAGACGGCCGGTGCCGGCGGCGCTGTCGGTGCTGTCGGCGTGACCGGTGCCGCCGGGGTCGGTGGCGACACGGCGCCCCGTCCCACGTCGCGTGCCGGACCGTCCGTCGGCGCGCCGCGCATGGGTTCCGCGGAACCCGGTGAGTTCGGTGCATCCGGCGAAGTCGGTGTCCGCCGGCGCGCCGTCATCTTCGCGTCGCGCGTTTCGGCACGCTCTGCGGGCGCGCGGCGCACCGGTCCCGGTCCGCCCGTCGCGACGCCCGTCGCCGCGGACGTGGACCGGGCGAACGCGGCATGAGTCGACTGACCAGTGACCGGAGCAGCCGGGTCGAGACCCGGCAGCGTCGCGCCGTCATCGGTCGACCCAGATGCGCGTTCCAACATCGTCGGAGTGATTCGCGCCGCGGCGGTGCGCTGCCCGACGAGCACCGGCCCATTGGCCGGCGCGGTGGCCACCCGGTGTGTCGCTCGCTCGTCGGGCGCAGCGACGTTTGCCGGCTCCTCCGCTCCGGCGGTCGCCCCGTTGGGGTCGCCTTCGAGGCGGTCCTTGATGACCTTGAGCGGCAGGAAGTTCTCACGCTGCTGGCGAAGGACCCACCGGAGTCGCTCGACGTCGTGCTCGTAGAACTTCCGGTACCCGGACGGCGTCCGCTCGGGATTGACCAGGCCCTGGCTCTCGAGGAAGCGGATCTTCGAGATCGTGACGTCCGGGAACTCCTGGCGGAGCAGGGTCAAGACGTCACCGATGGAGAGGTACGACCTCGAGCTCACCGGTCCACCCCGCCGCGGTTCACTCGCCGGCCGCCATGAGGTACAGCAGCTTGAACTTGCCGATCTGCACCTCGTCACCACTCGAGAGGCGGGCCTCCTCGATGCGGGTGCGATTCACGTAGGTACCGTTCAGCGAGCCTACGTCTCGTACCGTCGTCACCAGGTCGCGGGTGAGGAACTCCGCGTGGCGGCGCGACACGGTGACGTCGTCGAGGAAGATGTCACTCTCGGGACTCCGACCTGCTGTCGTCACATCGGCCTCGAGCATGAAGCGGACACCCTCGTCGCTCCCCCGCGTGACCACCAGCATCCGGACACCGCGGGGCAGTTCGAGGATGCCGACGGGCGGCTCACCGTCTCCGCCGTCGGCAAGGTCGTCGATCGGTTGCATCGACACCGATGTGTCGGGCGCCGACGTCACCAACGCGGTCCCGCACGCGGAGCAGAAATTCACCCCGTCCGGATTGCGGTGGCCGCAGTTGTGACAGTACACACCGACTACGGTAGCCGCTCGCATCTCCGCCCTCCCATGGCCGCCCGACCACGCCGGTGACGTCAACCTTCGGTCAGCTGCCGGTAGGCGGCTGCGTCCAGCAGCGCCTCGACCGAACCCGGATCCGACGGTGCCAGCTCACAGATCCAACCTTCGCCGTAGGGGTCGGCATTGAGTCGCTCCGGCGCGTCCGTCAGCGCGGCGTTGACCGCCACGACCGTCCCGGCCACCGGCGCGTAGATCTCGGAGACCGACTTGGTCGACTCCACTTCGCCGAGCAGTCCACCTTGCCCGACGACCGCCCCTTCTGTCGGCAACTCGACGAAGACGACGTCGCCGAGCGCGTCCTGCGCATAGTCGGTGATCCCCACGCGCACCCGTTCGGCGTCGATCCGGGCCCACTCGTGGTCGCTCGAGTATCGGAGGTCGTCCGGCACGTTCATGGGTGCGGACCCTACCCGACCGTACCGAAGCCCGCGACTCCGCTCGCGACCCGGCGCGACGGCAGACCGGTCAGCGCATCAACTGTTCGATGCGGACCGCGTATTCCTGGACCCTCGAGCCGGCCTGGCGGTCGCTCGGGCCTTCGGCCCAGACATGGGTGAGCGGCTCTTCCGGATCGGGGAGCACGAGCGCCCATCCGTCGTCCTCGATGACCTTCACCCCGTCGACCA
The DNA here is from genome assembly GCA_963769765.1 of uncultured Acidimicrobiaceae bacterium. Taxonomy (GTDB): domain Bacteria; phylum Actinomycetota; class Acidimicrobiia; order Acidimicrobiales; family RAAP-2; genus Bog-756. Next base: position 306,677 of record CAVYNA010000004.1, read on the forward strand.
GCACCAGCTCCCGACCGTGGGAGCGCTCGACGAGGGTGCGCATGACCATCCCCTTCTGGTCCCAAGGGGTATGGACCGCCTGGTGGGCGATGTGCACGCCCGGGAGCTCGCTGACCAGGCCCGACAGCGTCCGGCCGGACGCGCTCAACAGCGCGAGGAGGTTGACCATGGTGGCCGCACCGTCGAAGGCCGGGAGGAAGTCGGGGAAGATGAAGCCGCCCGCCTGGCTCGCGGCAAAGTCCACCTGTTCGGAGCGGGCCACCTCCATGAGGTGCGACGCCGACAGCTTGGTCCAGACGATCTCCGCACCGGCCTTGGAGCAGATCTCCTCCGCCGCGAGGCTCGCCGCGACCGGCAGGGCCACGCGTGCCCCCGGGTGGGCCTCGGTCACCAAGGTCAACAAGGCGAGCAGGGCCTCGTCGTTGGAGAGTGGGTGACCGAGATCGTCGACGAAGGTCACGTACTCCCCACCGGGGTCGAAGACGGCACCGAGGTGGGCACCGGAGGCCTGCACCAGGTCGGAGACGTGCGCGGCACTCGCGTCTCGGTCGAAGGTGAGCACCCCCGCGGTGTTCGCGTAGGGGTTCACCACCAGGACCTCCGCCGCGAGCTTCGAGAGCAGGTTCGGCATGATGAAGCTCGCCGTCCCGAATGAGTAGTCGAGGACCAGCTTGAGCCCTGCCGCACGCGCGTGGGTGAGGTCGACCGAGTCGATCAATGCGGCGGTGTAGTACTCGAGCGACCGCGGCGGGAAGTCGATGTCGCCGATCTCACGCGCGAGCACCCTGCGGAAGTCCTCACGGTGGTAGAGCCGCTCGATCTTCCGCTGGGTCGCCTCGTCGACGTCGATACCCTCCTTGTCGAAGAAGCGGAGGACGACGGACTGCGGATCGTCGGGCGCCAGGCGGACCGTGATGCCGGCCTTGCTCGCGGACGAGATGATCTGGAACCTCGTGACCGGCACCGTCGCGGCCTCGAGGTCGTCCACCGTGACGCCGGCCGCGTTGCACCCGACGATGACCGCCCGCTTGAGCACCCGGGCAGCCCGACTGGTGTCCCTCGAGGTGGTGACCGTCGCCCCCTTCTCGAAGGTGGAGGCCCAGGCCATGGCGAGCCGGACGGCGAGCTCGGGGGTGATGTCGACGTTCGCCAGGCCGTACACCCCGTCACGCCCGAAGAGCGAGCGGGCACCCCGCGACTCCCAGACGATCGAGGAGTTGACGACCGCACCGGCTTCCACAGTCTTGAACGGATAGACCTTGACCCCGGGCCGGAGCTCGGCGTGAGCACCGACGAAGCACTCGTCACCCAGGACCACCCCCTCCTCGCAACGGACACCCTCGCGGAGGTCGGAGCCTCGCCCGAGCACGCTGCCATCGATCCGCACACTCGACGAGAGGTACGTGTTGTCGTGGACGACCGACCGCTGGAGGACCGCGTTGTCGCCGATCCGCACGTTGCGACCGAGGGTGCAGTACTCGCCGAGCCTCACGCCGGGGCCGATCACGCAGTTGTCGCCGATGACCGCCGGGCCCGTGAGGTCGACGCTCGGATCGACTTCGGTGCCCTTTCCGAGCCAGACCCCGGGCCGGAGCTCGAATCCGTTGATGTCGACCTGGACCTTGCGCTCGAGGATGTCCTGGTGGGCTTTCAGATACGCCTCGAGGGTGCCGACGTCCTCCCAGTAGCCCTCGGCGACATAGCCGTAGAGGTCCTTGCCGGTCTCGAGTGCGGCGGGAAAGGTCTCGCCCGAGAAGTCGACGGGCCGTCCCTCGGGGATGAAGTCGAAGATCTCGGGCTCGAGCACGTAGATGCCGGTGTTGATGGTGTCGCTGAAGACCTGGCCCCACGTTGGCTTCTCGAGAAAGCGCTCGATCGACCCGTCCTCGCGGGTGATCACGATCCCGAACTCGAGCGGATTCTCCTCGGCTTTGAGTGCGAGCGTCGCGAGCCCCCCGTGGTCGTCGTGGTACGCGACGAGCCGGGTCAGATCGATGTCGGTGAGGACGTCGCCGGAGATCACGAGGAATCGTTCGCCGAGCTCGTCGCGGGCGTTGCGCACCGAGCCGGCCGTCCCGAGCGGCGTCGCCTCGGTCGCGTAGACCATCCGGACCCCGAACTCCGATCCGTCACCGAAGTAGGTCCGGATCGAATTGGCCATGAAGGCCACCGTCACCACGATGTCCTCGAAGCCGTGCTGGCGCAGGAGGTTGACGACGTGCTCCATCATCGGCAGGTTGACCATCGGGAGCATGGGCTTGGGCTGGTTGGAGGTGAGCGGCCGGAGCCTCGTGCCCTCACCGCCGGCCATGATCACCGCCTTCACCGCGTCGCCTCCCCCGCGCGCGCCGTCCGTCTCCGGCGACCCTCCGAGAGCGCCGCTCGCGCCGGTGCGACGTAGGAAGCTGCCGCGATCCAGGCCAGCGCCAGCCCGACCAGCCCGGTGATCCAGGCCACGATGGTCACCGGCTCCTGCCAGGCGGCGGTGCCGTGGCCGAGCAGGAAGGCCGGGTAGGAGAACATCAGCGCGAAGGTACCCGCCTTCCCCACCCAGAGGACGTCAATCCTGCTCGCACCCATGCCCGCCAGCAGGAGCACCGCCCCCGAGACCACCACCTCGCGAGCGAGTGTCGCCGCCGCGAACCAGACGGGCACCGCTCCCTGCACGGTCGTCGCGACCACCGCGGTGATCACGAGCACGCGGTCGGCGACCGGATCGAGGACCTTGCCGACGGTCGAGACCTGGTGGTAGCGGCGCGCCACGAAGCCGTCGATCCAGTCGGTGGCCCCGAGGGCGCCGAGGAGCAAGGCCGCAGCGGTCTGGCGGCCTGCGCCGAACAGCAGCCAGCAGAAGAGCGGGATGCAGGCCAGGCGCACGACGGTGATCGCGTTGGGCACCGTGAGGATTCGGTCGACGCCGGAGCCGGCGTCTCCGAGTACTGCTGCGTCCCGCTCCGCTCCGTCCCCCTTGGTCGTCGCGCCGGAACCCTCCACGGGATCGAGTCTACGAGTGGACCGTCGCCACGACCGCAGACCACACCTAGGCTGACGGCACGGCCCAGGCGCCGACGGCGCCGCGCCGCCACCCGGGCCGACCGTCCACGTGCACCGATGAGCAGACCGACCGCCACTGCACCGCTCACCCAGGGCATGGTCGTGCTGTTCGCCGTGTCGTGCGGCATCTCGGCGGCGAACCTGTACTACGCCCAGCCGCTCCTGCCGCAGATCGGCCACGATCTCCATGCCGGTGCGAGCCGGACCGCCATCGTCGTCACGGCCGCACAGGTCGGCTACGGCATCGGCCTGGCCCTCCTCGTGCCACTCGGCGACATCCTGGTCCGGAGGCGGCTCGTCCCCGCCGTCTTGCTGATCGCCTCCCTGGCACTCTTGGCTGCGGCGGCGGCACCCGATCTCACGCTGCTCACCGTCGCGGTGGCCATTGCGGGCGTGTGCTCGGTGGCCGCGCAGATCCTCGTGCCGTTCGCCGCCTCCCTCGCCGCCGATCACGACCGGGGCCGGGTGGTCGGCACCGTCATGAGCGGGCTCCTGCTCGGCATCTTGTTGGCCCGGACCTTCTCGGGCCTGATCGCGCAGCTCGCCGGCTGGAGGACCGTCTACCTCGCGGCCAGTGGGATGGTCCTCGTGACCGCCGCGGTCCTCGCACAGCTGCTTCCCCACGAGCAGCCCCGCCGACGCATCACCTACGCGTCGCTCCTCGCGTCGGTCGTCGAGCTGCTGGCGACCGAGCCGCTGCTCCGCCTGCGCTCGATCTTCGGCGCATTGGCCTTCGCGACCTTCAATGTCCTCTGGACGAGCCTCGCTTTCCTCCTGGCAGGGCCGCCGTACCACGAGAGCGAGGCGGTGATCGGGCTCTTCGGGCTCCTCGGTGCCGCCGGTGCGCTCGCCGCATCGTTCAGTGGTCGGCTTGCCGACCGCGGCCTCGAACGGTGGGTGACCGGACTCTCGCTCGCCGCGATCGTCGCTTCGATGGGGCTCCTCGCCCTCGGCGGGCACGAGCTCGCACCTCTCATCGTGGGCATCGTGATCGCGGACCTCGGGATCCAGGCGGTCCACATCCAGAACCAGCAGCTCATCTTCGCGATCGACCCGACGGCGCGCTCGCGCCTCAACACCGGGTACATGGTCACCTACTTCGTCGGCGGCGCCGTCGGCTCTGCGACGACCGGCCTCGCCTACGGCGCCGGCGGTTGGGACGCGGTCGTCCTGCTCGGGACCGCGTACTCGGGGTGTGCCTTCGTCTTGTGGCTGGTCAGCGAGGCGACCGGCCTCGGGCGCATGCCACGGACGCGCCACGGCGCGGGCGGAGGCCGCAGCCCCGTTCCGGAGTGACCGGGCCAGACTGGTGACATGTCGGGGCTCACCAGGTTCGACCAGGTCGTCGTCGGCCTGGTGCTGGCCCTCCTCGTGGCCCTGGCAGGGCTCGCCGTCGCCAACCGGTCGGGACTGACGGCGCCGGCCGCAGGCGGGCCGGCCGGCCCCTCTGTCGCAGCCTCCCCGGGAGCACCGGTGACCACGACCGTCCCGTCGTCGCCGAACGGCGCCGGGCGGTCCATCGTCACTGACCCGTCCACCACGGCACCGGTCGCAGATGGAGCCGTTCCGGCCCCGGTGCCCGGTCCGGTCTCGGCGGTCGGTGACTCGATCCTCCTCGACATCCAGCCCTACCTCCAGGCCGACATCAGCAGCGTCCGGGTCGACGGGTTGGTGAGCAGGCAGTTCGATGCCGGCGTCCAGGTGGTCGAGGCCGAGCGCGCGGCCGGCACGCTCGGCAACGTCGTGGTCGTCGAGCTCGGCAGCAACGGCGAGGTCACGCCCGCCGAGTTCGACGCGATGCTGGCGGCGGCCTCGGGAGCCTCACGGGTCGTCTTCGTCAACGTGAACGTCCCGCGCCCGTGGGCGAGCGCCGACAACGCCGTCCTGGCCGCAGGGGTCGCGGCCCATCCCGGACTGGCGGTCCTGGCGGACTGGTACACCCTCTCGACCGGCCATCCCGAGTGGTTCACGGCCGACCAGGTCCACCTCGATCCGGCGGGGGCCCAGGCGCTCGCCAACCTCGTCGCCCGCGACGCCTGACCCCTCGGCCGCCGGGGTGCCCGCGGCGATGTGCTTTGCTTGGGCCATGCCTCGCTTCGAACCCTTCCGGGGACTCCGCTACGACCCCGCCCGGGTCGACCTCTCCATGGTCGTCGCGCCCCCCTACGACGTGATCGACCCCGACCAGCGGGCCGCATTGGTCGCCCGGCACAGTGCGAACTCCACGCGCGTCGAGCTGCCCGAGCCCGACCCGCGGACCGGACTCGACCGATACCAGCACGCGGCCAGGCAGCTGGCGGAGTGGCACGAGGAGGGCCTCTTGCGCCGCGACGGGACCCCTTCGTTCTACGCCTACCGGATGACCTCGCCCGAGGGGCATGCGACCAACGGCGTCATCGGCGCGCTCGGCATCGACGACGCGAGCAGGGCGGAGATCTTCCCGCACGAGCAGACCCTGCCGAAACCGAAGAGCGATCGACTCGACCTCCTGCGCGCCACCGGCGCGAACCTCTCGCCGATCTGGGGGCTCTCCCTCGCCGGTGGGCTCACCTCGACATTCCTCCAACAGGGCGCGCCCGACGCCGAGGCCGTGGACGACGAGAAGGTGTCCCATCAGCTCTGGGTCCTCGACGACCCGAGCACGATCGGGGCGGTTCGCGACGCCCTCGGATCCGCGCCGGTTGTCGTCGCGGACGGCCACCACCGCTACGAGACCGCCCAGACCTACCGGAACGAGCAGGTCGCCGGATCAGCGCCCGCCGCCGACTTCGTGATGGCACTCGTGGTCGAGCTCAACGAGGACCAGCTCGACGTCGGCCCCATCCACCGTGTGCTCTCCGGGTTGCCGGACGGGCTCGACCTGGTCGACGCGTTCTCCTCCTGGTTCGACGTCACCCGCGCCGGCGACTTCACCGAGCGCACGACGACCGCGCTCGGCGAGTCGGCCTCGCTCGCCCTCGTCATGGCTTCCGGCGCATGGCTGCTCTCCCCGAAGGACGGAACGCCCGAAGCGGCCGGCTCGGACCTCGACTCGTCGATGGTCGCCCTGGTGATCGCCGAGCTCCCCGACCACGAGCTCGAGTTCCGCAACTCCTGGTCCGACGCGGTCGGTGCGGTCGCATCGGAAGAGGTCCAAGCGGCCGTCCTGCTCCGACCGGTCTCGGTCGCGCAGATCGCCGAGTGGGCTCGGACCGGACGGAAGATGCCTCCGAAGTCGACGTACTTCCGTCCGAAGCCGCGCACCGGCATGGTCTTCCGGACCCTCGACGACGCGTAGTCCCGGCGACCGGCATGAAGCAGGTGCTCGCGACGCTCGCGTGTGCGGCCCTCGCGCTCCTCGCCGGCTGCACGGCTGACAGCGGGACTCCGACCGCGCTGCACCACGCGGCGCCGCCCCGCTCCCGGACGCGTCCGCTGTCGACCGTGCCCACGACCGCAGTGCCCTCCGCGGTACCCACCGTGCCGGTGACCCCGAGCGGCCACGCGCTCGGCTGGTCCGACCCGCTCACCACCTTGCCGCCGGGAGGTGGCTTCACGTCGCTCTCGTGCATCTCGAGCACGTTCTGCGTCGCCGCCGGAGGAGGCGCGAACGCTGCAGACCAGCTCGACACCGCCGGTTCGGGCGTCACCGTCTCGTGGGACGGCGCGGCCTGGTCCGCCCCGTCCGTGTACTTCCCCGCACCGGCGGGCGGTCCCGTCGGGGCTCCGATCTCGCCGGCGATCGGGTGCACCGGCGGGCCGTTCTGCCTCGTCGTCGACGGGACCCTGCACGCGAGCACCGGCAACGGCACCACCTGGAGCACCCCGGCCGCGGTCGCGACGGGCACCGCCCTGCCTCCGGGACCGTCCGATCCGGGTCCGGGTCACGCGGGGAGCCGGTCCGCCGCCGTCTCGTGCCCGCTCCCGTCGTTCTGCGCCGTCGTCGACAACACCGGTGCCGTGGCGGTCCTCGCCAACGGCGGCTGGCTGGCGGGGACCTCCTTCGGAACCGGGTCACCCGGCTCTCCCGCCGACACTGCCCTCTTCCAGTCCGGCCGCGTCGGCGTGGCCTGCCCGTCCAGCTCGTCGTGCACCGCCGCGGTCGGGAGTGCCGTCCTCGACTGGGACGGCACCCACTGGTCGAAGGAGCCGCTCCCCTGGACGACGGGCCTGCCCGCTCCCACCGGAGCGGTCGTCGGGTGCCCCTCGGTCGGACTGTGCGCGATCCTCTCCGGAGCCACGCTTTCGGTCCGCTCGGGAGCCGGCGGGTGGTCGGCACCCCAGACGATCGACCCCGCCGGTGGTCTGGACGCCGTCTCGTGTCCAACCGCCACGTTCTGCCTGGCAGCCGACGTCCACGGCTCGGTCCTCGACTGGGCGGGTGGTTCGTGGTCGGCCCCGGTCGAGGTGCTGCCCGCCGCCACCGAATACACCGGCGATCCGACCTCGGTGGCGTGCTCGAGCCCCCAGTTCTGCATGGTCATGAACGGCGACGGCGATTACGCGACATTCTCGGGGACGACACTCGCACAGCCGGGTGGCCTCTCCGCCGTGCCGGGGCCGACAGGTTGAGCCCCGGGGTCAGCGGCCGACCGGTCCCCTGGCCTCGACCAGCTCGGCGAGAGCGCAGACCGTGCGCCAGTTCCTCGTGGTCGCCGTCGCCCCGAGCCGCCGCTCGAGGTAGGTGTTGGTGAAGACCGAGTTCGAGTAGCCGGAGGGGCAGGCGAGGTAGACCTCACGCCCCTGGATCCGGACGCGGTCCCCGCCGGGACCGCCGTCGCGGGCCGCCACCTCGGCGGCCGCCTCCTTCCGGGGCCGGTCCGAAAGGAAGGTCACGTGGAGGACGGCCGGATCGCAGCCGTTCCCGAGGAGCGGATTGGCGCTGAGCACACGGACCAGGTCACGACCGTCGCGGACGACAGCGGGCACGGTGAGCCCGAACCGCTCGACGAGTCCGGACTCGATCGCCGGCCCGACGACCTCTGCACCGTCACGGGACACGAAGACCGCATTGCCGCTCTGCAGGTAGGTCCGCGGCGCGTCGTACCCGAGCGAGGAGAGCAGGTCGCGGAAGTCCGCCATCGGGAGCTTGTTGCGGCCTCCCACGTTGACGCTTCGCACCATCGCGACGAATGTGCGCGGTGTCGGTGCCATCGATCGCCCCGTCGTCGACGGCGCCGGCTACTCGACCGTCCAGGTCGAGCCCGAGCGCAACAGCGCGGCGAGGTCGCCGCGGCCGCGTCGATCGATGGCCGTCCCGATCTGGTCGGCCATCTGGGCTCCGTACTCCGGCCGGTCGACGTCGCGGAAGATACCGACCGGGGTCGGCTCGAACGGTCCACGTGACAGGCGGCTCAACTGGAACGCGAGCCCGGGGTTCTCGCGGTGCTCGTCGTGGACGAGGAGCGCCGACTCGCCGACCTCAGCCACCTCGGCGACGTCGAGCGAGCCGTCGCGGTGCATGACCACCCCGTGCTCGCCCTCTGGTCCGAAGCGGATCGGCTCGCCGTGCACCAGTGGGATCAGCATGTCTGCCCGCAGGTCCTTGCCGGTGATGCCTTCGAACGCGCCGTCGTTGAAGACGTTGCAGTTCTGGTAGATCTCGACGAACGAGGTGCCGACGTGAGCATGGGCACGTCGGAATGTCTCCATCATGTGTTTGCGGTCCATGTCGTGGGTCCGGGCCACGAAGCTCGCTTCCGCACCGATCGCGAGGCTCACCGGGTTGAACGGCTGCTCGAGCGAGCCGAACGGAGTCGACTTGGTGACCTTCGCCACCTCCGAGGTGGGTGAGTACTGACCCTTGGTCAGCCCGTAGATCTGGTTGTTGAACAGCAGGATCGTGAGGTTCACGTTTCGGCGCAGGGCATGGATCAGATGGTTGCCACCGATGGAGAGCGCGTCTCCGTCACCGGTGACCACCCAGACGTCGAGGTCCGGTCGGGTGGTGGCGAGCCCCGTGGCGATCGCCGGCGCACGACCGTGGATCGAGTGCATGCCGTAGGTGTTCATGTAGTAGGGGAAGCGTGCGGCGCAGCCGATGCCCGAGAGGAACACGGTGCGCTCGCGACGGACGCCGAGCTCGGGCATGAGCATCTGCACGGCCGCCAGGATGGAGTAGTCGCCGCAGCCGGGGCACCACCGCACCTCCTGGTCCGAGGACCAGTCCTTGCGCGTAGTGACGGGGACGTCGGCGTCCGCGAGGTCGGTCATCGGTCCGAGGCCTTTCCGTTCTGTCCGGCGGTGTCGCCGAGCGCGTCGGGTGCCGGCACGTCTCCCAGGCTCTCGATCTGCGCCAAGATCGCCTCTTCCATCGCGGCGGCCCGGAACGGCACCCCCTGGACCTGGGTGAAGGACACGGCGTCGACCAGGTACTCGGCGCGCAACAGCCGGCTGAGCTGGCCGAGGTTGACCTCGGGCACGAGAACGCGGCGGTACCGTCCGAGCACCTCCCCGAGGTCGGCGGGGAAGGGGTTGAGGTGGACGAGGTGGGCCTGGGCCACCCGGAGGCCGCGGGCCCGGACACGCTCGACTCCGGCTGCGATCGCCCCGTAGGTGGAGCCCCAGCCGATCACGAGCACCTCGGCGCCCTCTTGGTCGTCGAGCTCGACCGGGGGGATGTCCCGGGCGATGCCGGCGATCTTCGCCGCCCGGAGGCGGGTCATCTTCTCGTGGTTGAGGCCGTCGTAGGAGACGTTGCCGGTTCCGTCGGCCTTCTCGAGCCCGCCGATCCGGTGCTCGAGCCCTGCCACGCCGGGCGGCGCCCACGGGCGGGCGAGGGTGGCCTCGTCGCGGACGAAGGGCCAGAAGACCGGGCTCCCGTCCTCGCCCTGCTCGTTCGGCGCGGTGGCGAAGCCCGGATCGATCGGAACGAGCTGGTCGAGGTCCGGCAGGCGCCAGGGCTCGGTCCCGTTGGCGAGGTAGCCGTCCGAGAGGAGCATCACCGGCGTGCGGTAGGTGACTGCGAGGCGCACGGCCTCGAGCACCGCCTCGAAGCAGTGCGAGGGCGACTTCGCCGCGACGATCGGGAGCGGTGCTTCACCGTGGCGTCCGTACATCGCGTGGAGCAGATCGCCCTGCTCGGTCTTGGTCGGGAGGCCGGTCGAAGGACCGCCGCGCTGGATGTCGATGATCACGAGTGGCAGCTCGAGGCTGATGGCCAATCCCATGGTCTCCGACTTCAGGTCGATGCCCGGCCCAGAGGTGGTGGTCACCCCGAGCGCCCCGCCGAAGGAGGCCCCGAGGGCGGCACCGATGCCGGAGATCTCGTCCTCGGCCTGGAAGGTGCGCACCCCGAACTGCTTGTGCTTGGAGAGCTCGTGGAGGATGTCCGAGGCCGGCGTGATCGGATAGGTCCCGAGGAACAACGGGAGTCCGCTCGTCACGGACGCGACGATCAACCCCCAGGCGGTGGCCGTGTTGCCGGTGATGTTGACGTACTCGCCGGGCTCGATCGTCGCGGGCTTGACCTCGTACGAGGATTCGAAGAGCTCTGCGGTCTCACCGAAGTGGTAACCCGCCTTGAACGCCCGGAGGTTGGCCTCCATCACCAGCTCGCGATCCGCGTACTTCTGCTGGATCCACTCGATGGTGGCCTCGATCGGCCGCGTGTAGAGCCAACTGATGAGCCCGAGCGCGAAGAAGTTCTTCGAACGCTCGGCGTCACGCGGCTTGACGCCCGCGTCCTTGGAGACCTCGGTCGTGATCGAGGTCATCGGGACCTCGTAGACCGTGTAGGCGGACAGGCTGCCGTCAGCGAGTGGGTTCGTCTCGTACCCGGCCTTTGCCAGGTTCCGCTCCTCGAAGGCGTCGACGTTGACGATGATCGTCTCGCCCTTCGGAAGGATCGCGAGATTGGCCCGGAGCGCAGCCGGGTTCATCGCGACGAGCACGTTGGGCGAGTCTCCCGGAGTCGAAATGTCATGGTCCGAGATGTGGATCTGGAAAGCCGAGACGCCTGCGAGGGTGCCCGCCGGCGCACGGATCTCCGCCGGGAAGTCCGGGAAGGTCGCGAGATCGTTGCCGAGGAGCGCAGAGGTGGTCGTGAACCGGTCGCCGGTCAGCTGCATTCCGTCACCGGAGTCGCCGGCGAACCGGATCACGACGCGATGGAGCAGCTGGTGGGGCTTGTGGTCCGTCCTGGTGTCAGCCACCGTCCTCCTGTTCGTCCTACACGAGCGTCTCGGGTGCGCTCAGTCGCCGGGTCGTTCCCTCGGCGCTCCGACTCGGACCCGGCGCGCCGGGGGCGCGGCGAGATCCGGTGATCGAGCGCTCCCAGTCTACCGTCGCTGGACGCCGCGACGGTGCCTACGCGACCGTGACCGACCGGTCGAGGTAGACGTCCTGGATCGCGTTGATGAGTGCAGCACCTTCGTCGGTGGGGCGCTGGAAGGCTTTGCGGCCGACGATGAGGCCGGCGCCGCCCGCCCGCTTGTTCACCACCGCGGTCCGGACGGCCTGCGCGAGGTCGTCGGCGCCCTTCGACTCACCGCCCGAGTTGATGAGCGGGATCCTTCCCGCGTAGCAGTTGACGACCTGCCAGCGGGTGAGGTCGATCGGATGGTCCGTGGTCAGCTCCTCGTAGACGAGCGGATCGGTCTTCCCGAACGAGAGCGCCGTGTAGCCGCCGTTGTTCTCCGGCTGCTTTTGTTTGATGATGTCGGCCTCGATGGTGACACCGAGGTGGTTGGCCTGACCGGTGAGGTCGGCGGAGAGGTGGAAATCGATGTCGCCCTGCTTGAAGGCGGTGTTCCGCAGGTAGCACCACAGCACCGTGAACATGCCGAGCCGGTGGGCCTCGGCGAAGGCGGTCGAGACCTCGACGAGCTGGCGGTCCGCACCCTCGGAGCCGAAGTAGACGGTCGCCCCGACGCCGACCGCGCCCAGATCGGCCGCCTGGGACACCTTGGCGAACATCACCTGGTCGTAGGTGTTCGGGTAGTTGAGGAAGTCGTTGTGGTTGAGCTTCACGATGAACGGGATCCGGTGGACGTACCGTCGGGACACGATCCCCAACCCGCCGAGCGTGGTCGCGATCGCGTTGCAGTCGGCGGCGAGGGCAAGGTCGCAGAGCCGGGCCGGATCGAAGTAGGCCGGGAACTTGGCGAAGCTGGCCGCAGCGGAGTGCTCGATGCCCTGGTCGACCGGGAGGATGGAGAGGTAGCCGGTACCGGCGAGTCGACCTGTGTTGTAGAGGGATCCAAGGTTCCGCATCACCGTCGGTGAACGGTCGGAGTCGCGGATGACCCGATCGAGGACGTCAGGACCGGGCAGGGAAAGGCTTTCGGCCGCGATGGTCTTCGAGACGTGGTTGAGCAGGGAGTCCGCCTCGTCGCCCAGGAGCTGTTCGAGGTTCATGGGCGAAAGCCTATCGGGAGCGGCCGGACCGCTTCGGAGCCCGCCGGACCCTTGGCGGCGCCCCGAGAGCTTCGAGTCGGGCGCCCACGTCGTAGGCCTCGAGGTCGTAGGTCGCGATGCGGGCGAACAGCTCGCGGGCACGGGCCAGGTCGCCCGAGCGCTCGGCGAGGTCACCGAGGACGTACCACTGACGGAAGTGCCGCTCGGCCGGGTTGCGCACGAGGCGGCCCGCACCCGCCTCGACCAGGAGGGCGATGGCCCCGTCGAGGTTGCCGGTGTCGGCACGCGATCCGGCGAGCACGAGCCTGCCCTCCGAGAGCACTTCGGGATCGGGAGATCCCTGCCGCAGCTCGACGTAGAGGGCCTCGACCCGCGCGCGCCGCCCGAGGGCCCGCAGGCAGTCCATGCGGACGGGATGCTGGTCGATCGAGCCAGTGAGCGCGGCGAACGCCTCGAGGTTGGGCAGCGCCGCCTTCCAGTAGCCCTGGTGGTACTGGCTGAGCCCGAGGAGCTCACGGGCCGACGGCGAGGACGGAACCGCGTCGACCACGGTCTTCAGCATCCGCGACGCGTCCCGGTATCGCTCTCGCTCGTAGGCGCCGATGCCGGCAGCCATCCGCTCGGAGATCCTCTCGCGGAGGTGGCTCCAGTCCGGCCCGGCAGCAGAGGCGAGCTCGGCCGCGACGTCCGGGGGCAGCTCGGCCGGAGGCCGCATCACGCGGCGGGCCGGCGGCCGGAGGACCTCGCGGTCTCCCGACGGTCGGCGCGTGGGCACCCGGTCGCTCCGCTCCCAGCGCTCGGGGACGAACTCCTCGGTCCGTCGGACCGAGCGTCGGCGTCCCTCGGGTGAGTCGGCGTCCGGTCCGTGGTCTCCACCGCCGGCACGAACCGTGCTGGCCCCTCGGCGGGCCACACTCCCCCAGCCCTTCCGGCGGAACGCGTCGCCCGGATCGGGTGCCTGCGGGCGAGGTGGACGGCCCGGCCGCTGGGTCCGTTCGGCTCCTCCAGTGCGGTCGGTCCGGTCGGTGCGGTCGGGCCGGCCGGGTCGGCCGGCACCGGCCCTCGCTCCCTTGCGTCCGTCGCGTTCTGTGACCTTGCGCCCTGCGCGTTCCGTGTCCCGGGTGGCACCGTGCCGAGGGCGGGCGGTCGGACGTCCGTCACCGGCGGAGTGTTGGCCGCCCGAAGCTGGTGGTCCCGCGCTCCGGCGGGCCCCGGCACGCTGACCTCCCGGCCGTGGGGTACTTGTTCCCTTGCGATCCCTGGTCGGTGGGGTGGCCGGTGAGCCTCCGCGACGCGGCGGCCCGCCTTCCCCGGTCCGCCCCGACCCGGCCGACCGGCCTCGGGCGGAGCCCGTGCCCCGGGCGGAGCCCGTGCCTCGGGTGGAACCCGTCCCGCGGGTGGACGACCTCCCTGCCGCCCCGACCTTTCGTCCATCGGGTCGTGGGGGGCGAGCCCCCTTGCCCGATGTCGGTCGCGGTGGGCGCGCCGAATCAGAGGAGCGGGGACCGGGCACGGCGTCAGTCTACGAGACCCTGCCTCCGATCCTTGACGTTGCCCGCGAGGCTCGGTCGTGACGGGTGTCCCCTACCCTGGACGATGCCGGTCACAGCCAGCGCCACCGTCCCATGCCACCTGTCACCACTTCGCGGCCGCAGCGAAACCGCACCCGCCGTCATCTCCTCCCTGTGATGGCGGGCCTCGTCGCCGTCATCGCAGCGGGAGCTTCGATTGCAGCCGCGTCCGAGGCGTCATCCGCACCGGGTGCACCGCGGGAAGGTCGTCTGCTCAATGGATCACCGAGCGTTGCCATTGCAACCCTCGCCCAGACCGCGACCCGCGAGTTCACGAACCAGACCTCCACCGAGGCGAACGCACTTCGCGCATCCGTCGCGTCGATCGGAGTCGACGTCGCCCGCGGCGACACGATCACGGCGCGCCGTGACGAGCTCGCCGCTCAGGCGGCATACGACGGGTTGCGTACCCTCGTCGCCGGTGATCCGGTCAACGCCGCTTCGCTCGACGAGCTTGCCGGGGAGGTGGTCCCGGGGACCTCGTTCGCCGGTCTCCACGCCGTCGAGCGCGACTTGTGGACCACGGGTCCGACCGCATTCGACCTCCAGTCGTTGACGACGCAGGCAGACGTGGCACGGTTCCTGCTCGCCCGCGTCCGGCTCGACCCCGAAGTGATCGGGGTCGTCGCGGTCGACGAGCTCAACTGGGTCGCCGACGAAGCCCTGCCCGCCGACCAGGAGCAATTTTCGGGACTCGGCCTGATCGACGTCACAGCGGGGATCGCGGCCGCCGAGCGCACGTTCGGGGACGTCGCTCCTCTCGGTCGTACGATCGCGCCGGCCGCAACCGCCCGGGTCGCAGCCGGGTTCGCTGCACTCGATGCCACCGTCGGCTCGCTCGGGAACTCAACCGTCGTCCCCGAGCTCATGCTCACCCCTTCGGTCCGTCGCGTCGTGACCGGTCAGCTCGACGCGACGGCCACCGAGCTCGCATCGCTTGCGGCCGCGCTGACTCCGTTCGGCACGCACGGCCTCAGTCCCTACACTGCCGAGGGCACAGCGCCGTGACCACCCAGCAACCGCCTTCGGCGGGACACGGACCGGCAGCGTCCGGAGGCGGCAACCTCTCGCGGCGCCAGCTTCTCGCCGGCAGCGGGCTCGCCGCCGCGACGCTGGTCGCGACCGCCGGCGCAAGCCCTCTTGAGGCAGCCGCGGCTGGGACAGCAGCGCCGGTCGCCTCGCCCACCGTCTCCTTTCACGGTCCCCACCAGGCGGGCATCGCGACCCCGGCGCAGGAACGACTCGCCTTCGCCGCGTTCGACCTGACGGCGGGAGACGTTTTCTCGGTCGCCGAGCTTCTGACGACCTGGTCGGCTGCCGCCGAACGGATGACCTCGGGTGCAGCGCTCGTCGGACCGGACGGGCCGAACGCTCCACCGGCCGACTCGGGCGAGGCGCTCGGCCTGCCCCCGTCCCGGCTGACCCTCACGCTCGGTTTCGGAGCGTCGCTCTTCGACCGTCGGTTCGGGCTCGGCAAGCGCCGCCCCGCCGCGTTGGTCGAGCTCCCACCATTTGCCGGCGACGCGCTCGACCCGGCACGAAGCGGAGGCGATCTCTGCATCCAGGCCTGCGCCGACGATCCCCGGGTCGCGTTCCATGCGGTACGCAATCTGACCCGTCTCGCGCTCGGCGTCACAACTCTGCGCTACCTCCAGCTCGGGTTCGCCCCGACTTCGTCGGGAGGAACGGCCGGTGCATCGCCTCGGAACCTGCTCGGATTCCGAGATGGCACGAAGAACCTGGCGATCGACCGACCCGACGTGCTCGACGCCGAGGTCTGGGTTCCATCCGACGCTGACCAACGATGGATGGCCGGCGGCACCTTCCTCGTGGCGCGTCGGATCCGCACGCATCTCGAGGCCTGGGATCGCACGACCCTCGGCAGCCAAGAACGCGTGATCGGTCGTGCCAAGAGAACCGGTGCGCCGCTCGGCGGCGTGCACGAACACGACCCTGTCGACCTGAGCGCGACTGACGGCGCCGGTGCGCCGGTGATCCCGTTCGACGCCCACATCCGCGCCGCGTCCCCGGTCACCAACCACGGCGCCTCGATCCTCCGACGCGGTTACAGCTTCTTCGACGGTGTGGATCCTGCGAGCGGGGAGCTCGATGCAGGGCTCTTCTTCATCTGCTTCCAGCGCGACCCGCGACGGCAATTCATCCCGATCCAGCAGCGCCTCGCCGGCCAGGACGCACTCGGCCGGTACGTGGTCCACACCGGAAGTGCCATCTTCGCCTGCCCGCCGGGTCCGACTCCTCTTGCACCGTGGGGAAGCGGACTTCTCTGAGCCGGAAGCGCGATCGCCGAGACGTTCACGCAACACCGAGCTTCGACGTGGCGAACCGGATGGTTCGTCGGCGAGCTGCAGCCACAGCGTGGAACGTCCCACGCTGCAACGGACAATGCCCCCCGCTCAGCGGGGGGCATTGTCTCGAGAAATCCCGGCGGCGTCCTACTCTCCCAGGGGGCTACCCCCCAAGTACCATCGGCGCAGGCGGGCTTAACTGCCGTGTTCGGAATGGGAACGGGTGTCTCTCCGCCGCCATGGCCACCGGAAACTGTGCGCTCTCGAGCCTGAGCCGCCGACCGGCCTGGTCGACACTCGGCCCGGCGTGACCATCGACGGTCACCCTGAGCGTTCCATAGCGAGCACGAGCAAGTTCCCAAGCCCTCGGCCGATTAGTACCGGTCAGCTGAATGCGTTACCGCACGTACACTTCCGGCCTATCAACGTGGTCGTCTGGCCACGGGCCTTACCAGGTTGTCCCTGTGGGAGATTTCATCTTGGAACGAGCTTCGCGCTTAGATGCTTTCAGCGCTTATCCCACCCGAAGGTCGCAAATCAGCCGTGCCCTTGGCAGGACAACTGACACACGAGAGCTTCGTCCATCCCGGTCCTCTCGTACTAGGGATAGCCTTCCTCAAATCTCCTACGGCTGCATCGGATAGGGACCGAACTGTCTCACGACGTTCTAAACCCAGCTCGCGTACCGCTTTAATGGGCGAACAGCCCAACCCTTGGGACCGGCTTCAGCCCCAGGATGCGACGAGCCGACATCGAGGTGCCAAACCTTCCCGTCGATATGGACTCTTGGGGAAGATGAGCCTGTTATCCCCGGGGTACCTTTTATCCGTTGAGCAACGGCGCTTCCACAAGCAACCGCTGGATCACTATGCCCTGCTTTCGCACCTGCTCGACTTGTAGGTCTCGCAGTCAAGCTCCCTTGTGTCATTGCACTCGACGGCTGATTGCCAACCAGCCTGAGGGAACCTTTGGGCGCCTCCGTTACGTTTTAGGAGGCGACCGCCCCAGTCAAACTACCCACCTGACGCTGTCCCTGATCCGGATTACGGACCGAGGTTAGGGTTCCGGCACATAAAGGGTGGTATTTCAAGGTTGACTCCACACTGGCTGGCGCCAATGCTTCAAAGTCTCCCACCTATCCTACACAATATGTACTAAAACTCAACAGCAAGCTGTAGTAAAGGTCCACGGGGTCTTTCCGTCCTGATGCAGCTAACGAGCATCTTTACTCGTACTTCAATTTCGCCGGGTCTGTGGTTGAGACAGTAGGAAAGTCGTTACGCCATTCGTGCAGGTCGGAACTTACCCGACAAGGAATTTCGCTCTAGTTGCTCCCCATGTCGCCATGAGGCTAGGACCATATCTTCTTCTCATTTGTCGCAATGAGAGGGCTGGCGTATGGCCTCTGAGGATTCCAGAAACCGCGACGGCTTTCGACGATTCATAGTTTGGGCAATCGACGCAATCAGAGACAACCCATCCACCGATAAGTGGTTTCGTTGTTCCATCAAACGAACGACCGTCGCAAACTTTACGAAGTCGAGTTGCTTTGCCGTGACCAGCGGATTTGCTTCGAAAAACGGTACAACCCGGTCTGACAAATCGGCGAGCCTATTTACTTTGAAATAGTAAAGAGGTTCCCGATGATTGTCGTGTCGGTCGTTACGACCGACTTGACCGCATCCAAAGAATTGCTTCAGCCGATGCATCGCACCGATGCTCCTCGCAGACTGAACCACCGTGAAGCTCGGTTGGGCTTGCCAACCGACCCGACACGTATGGTTCCGAAAGATTGGAACGCTGAAGCAGCCCTCGCCGTCGACGAAGCCGACAACCCACTGCGCGGAAACTGACCTTTCCTGCTGATTGTCCGCACCGAACGGATTTTCACCTTTCATGCCACGATCCTACGAAGAGGGTGTGACATGAATCAGTACCGTCGGATACTCGGAGTTTCCAGCATATAGCCAGCTGCACTATGCGAGATCACTCTCGCTAGGGGCAGACCCCGGCACGATTCCGGGGGTGTCTACCTTAGGACCGTTATAGTTACGGCC
>CAVYNA010000004.1:330000-811101 GCA_963769765.1 uncultured Acidimicrobiaceae bacterium
CACGTCCGCGACGCCGGCGAGCTCGGCCAGTTCGATCTGGCACCCCGGACAGGTGTCGAGATGCACGTTGAGCTCGAGCTCCTCATCCGGCTCGAGGCGCCCGACAGAGGCCAGTGCGAGCGAACCCTGCCGAGCGCTGCATGCGGTTCCGGCCCTCACCGTTCCCACCCCATCGACTCGAAGGTCTCCCGGAGGCTGCGAAGGGCGTAGTAGAGGCGACTCCGGACGGTCCCCTCGGGAAGGCCGAGCTGTCCGGCCACCTCCCGGCTCGTGTGGCCACGAAAGTAGACGGCGACCAGGACGGTTCGATGCTCCGGTGTGAGCCGTCCGATCGCGGTCTCGACCTGCCAGGAGGTCAGCACGGACTCGGTGCGGTCGGGGACGCTGTCCCCGGCCGGCTCGACCGGTGCGGGGAGCTCACGACGAGCTCGGGCGCGGCCGAGATCGACGAGCAGGTTGCGCTCGATCGAGAACAGCCAGGTCCGGAGGGATCCGACCTCCGGGTCGAACCGGTGGCGGGCGCGCCAGGCACGGGCGAAGGTCTCTTGGACGACCTCCTCGGCGAGGTGGGCGTCGCCGAGCACCCGTCGGGCGTGCCCAGCCAGCTCGCGTCGGTGCGCGTCGAACGCCGGGCCGAGGAGCTCGTCCTCGTCCGGGAGGCCGGTTCGCACGCCGTCCAGCTCAGTACCCGCTCGCTGGCCGCGCCGCCGTGGTCGTCGGCGCCGCGGGCGTCGACGTCACGGTGATGACGTACCAGATCCCACCGGCTCCCTGACCGTTCGCCTGCCCGGCTTGGGTGTCACCCGAGTAGCGGTAGAGGGGCATGCCCTTATAGGTCACCTGGAGGGTCCCGTCAGAGCGGGCCACCGTGCCGAGCGACCCCGTGGCAATGCCAGATCCGCCCGCTACGTGCGCCGTGCCGGCGGGCACGGTCACCGGCGGCCAGGCCGTCGCGCAGCTTCCGGTGCAGGTCGGCGATCCGGTGCCGTCAGGCGTATACCTGTAGACCGTCATCCCGGAGGCGTCCACAAGCACGCTCCCGACGGTGCCCACCCTCGTGACCGAGACCGTCGCCGCTGCGCCGGCCATCGTGCTCGAGGAAGCGGGCGCAGTGGGGGTCGTCAGCGGCGGCGAGCTGTTCGAGCTGCATGCGGCCAGTCCCACCGCAACCGACGCCAGTGCACCTGCCACCCAGCCGCTCCCTCGGATGGCCCGCCCGGGGAAGAGGCGAGCATCTGCCCTCCGTCGTCTCATCTGGACCACCTCTCTGGACCTTCGTCGTCTGTGAGTGTACCGATGACTACGTCGCGGACCCCGGGAGTGTTCACCACCGACCGTCCCGGCCCCCAGCCGGGACACGACGCCGCTCAGCGGTCGTCGGAGAGGCGGCTGCGATCGGACTCGAGGCGGTGGACGAAGTGCTCGAACTGGATCTTGACCGCGAGCGGGCCGGCACTGCCCGGCGTCGTCCGCCTGGTCACCGCCACCCCCGGCTTCAGGAGCGACACGGCCTCCTCGCCGAGGGCAGGATGTGCCTCGACCAGCTCGGCGAGTGGCACGTGCCGTTCGATCGAGTCACGAACCAGCCCGCCGACGACTTCGTGGGCCTGGCGGAACGGCATCCCCTGCTGCACCAGCCACTCAGCCAGGTCGACCGCTGCGACCGCCGAGTCGTCCGCGGCCGACTGCATTCGGCTCGCGTCGAAGCCGATGGTCTCCATCAGCCCGGTCAGCGCCGCGAGCGCGAGGACAGTCTGGCGGACCGAGTCGAAGAGTGGCTCCTTGTCCTCTTGAAGGTCCCGGTTGTACGAGAGCGGCAGTCCCTTCAGGGTCACGAGCAGACCCGTGAGGTTGCCGATGAGCCGGCCGCTCTTGCCCCGGGCCAGCTCGGCGACGTCCGGGTTCTTCTTCTGGGGAAGCATCGAGCTCCCCGTGGCATACGCATCGTCGAGCACGGCGAACCCGAACTCCTCGGTCGACCACAGGACGATCTCCTCACCGAGCCTCGAAAGGTGGACGCCGATCAATGCGAGGTCGAAGAGCCCTTCGGCCACGAAGTCGCGGTCGGAGACCGCGTCCATCGAGTTCTCGAACCGCGCGGCGAATCCGAGCGCTTCGGCGACCCCGTCGGGGTCGAGCGGCAGCGACGACCCGGCGAGCGCCCCGGCCCCGAGCGGTGAGACGTCGAGCCGGTCGATGGTCGCAATCAACCGGTCGACGTCGCGGGCGAGCGCCCAGCCATGGGCGAGCAGGTGGTGTGAGAGCAGGACCGGCTGGGCCCGCTGGAGATGGGTGTAGCCCGGCAGGTAGGTCTCGCCGGCCTCCTTCGCTCGTTGGAGGAGCACCTCTTGGAGCGCGATGAGCTCGAGCGCGATCGCGCGGAGCTCGCGCTTCGCGTAGAGCCGGAGGTCGGTCGCGACCTGGTCGTTGCGGCTCCGACCGGTGTGGAGCTTCGCACCGACGTCCCCTGTGAGCTCGGTGACCCGGCGCTCGACGGCAGTGTGGATGTCCTCGTCGCCGGGCGCGAAGGTGAACGTCCCCTCGTCGAGCTCGGCTTCGACCCGGTCGAGCGCGCCGAGCAGCTCGGCGACCTCGTCAGCGGACAGCAGGCCGGCGCCACCGAGGCCCTTGACGTGGGCGCGCGAGCCCGTGATGTCGTCGTGGGCGAGCGCCTGGTCGTAGTGGAGGCTCGCGGAGTAGGCCATGACCACGTCCGCCGTGCCGTCACCGAGACGGCCGTGCCAGAGGGTCATCGCCGGTCGGGCGTCGGACCGCCCTCGCCGCGTTGCTCCTGAACAGCCGACCAGGTGGCCACGCCCAGGCCCCAGAGTCGCACGAACCCTTCCGCGTCCTGGTGCCGGAAGGTGTCGTCCGCGTCGTACGTGGCGAGCCCGTGGTCGTAGAGGGCGACCGGACTCCTCCGGCCCACGACCGTGCACCGTCCAGGCTCCAAGCGAAGGCGGACCTCACCGGTGACGTGACGTTGCGAGGAGACGATGAACGCATCGAGGGCGCTCTTCAGCGGCGAGAACCACAGGCCGTCGTAGACGAGCTCCGACCACCGAGGTTCGAGCCTGGCCTTCTCGTGGTGGAGATCGCGCTCGAGCGTCAGATCCTCGAGGTCGATGTGGGCCAGCAAGAGGGCGAGGGCGCCGGGGCACTCGTAGGTCTCGCGGCTCTTGATCCCGACTCGCCGGTTCTCGACCATGTCCAGCCGGCCGAAACCGTAGGAGCCGACCCGACGGTTCATCTCGGCGATCAGGGGCTCTGCCCCGAGCGCGCGTCCGTCGATCGAGACGGGCACGCCGGCGTCGAAGGCGACAACGAGCTCGGTCGGCTCGGTCGCACTCGGCCTGGTCATTTCGTAGACGTCCTCCGGCGGACTCGCCCAGGGGTCCTCGATGACTCCGCACTCGATGGCACGGCCCCAGAGGTTCTCGTCGATCGAGTAGAGCTTTTCCTTGGTGACGGCGATCGGAATCTCCCACTTGGCGGCGTACTCGACGCAGTCCTCACGGGTCAGCCCCCAGACCCGGGCCGGTGCGAGGACGTCGAGGTCCGGAGCGAGAGCCCGCGTGCCGACCTCGAAGCGGACCTGGTCGTTGCCCTTGCCGGTGCAGCCGTGTGCGACGGCGGAGGCCCCGTGGCGCCTCGCCTCTGCAACCAGGTGCTTGACGATCACCGGTCGCGACAGCGCCGAGACCAGCGGGTACTTCCCTTCGTAGCGAGCGTTGGCCTGGAGAGCCGGAACGCAGAACTCCTCGGCCATCTCGACCCTCGCGTCCACGACGACGGCCTCTGCCGCCCCCGCAGCGAGCGCCCGGGCGCGGATGGCCGTCCAGTCCTCGCCGCCCGTCTCCGAGGCCTGCCCGACGTCGACCGCGACGGCGATCACCTCGACGTCAGAGGTCTCCATCAGCCATCGGACTGCCACTGACGTGTCCAGACCGCCGCTGTATGCCAGTACGACTCGTTCTTTCATGACCGACCCCTTGCCCCTCGTTCCTTCGTCGTCCGCGCCGACCCCGACGCGGTCGCTGTCTTCCCGTCCGCCGTGGATGCCGGCCGCTCGGTGCGGCGTTGCCGCGTCTCCGTCGTGGGTGTTGCCGACTCGATCCCCGCGATGTTCGACAGCTGCGCCGCCGTGGCTGCGCCACCAGTCGCCTCTGCCGCGACCACCAGCACGGTGTCATCACCGGCCACCGTGCCGATCACGCCCGGGAGGCCGCTGCGGTCAAGCGCCGAGCCTACGACATGCGCTGAGCCAGGTGGGGTCCGCAGCAGCACCAGATTGCCCGACCAGTCGACCTCCACCACCCACTCTCCGAGCACCCGGCGGAGGTGGTCGACCGGAGCGACCTGCTGGGTGGGCAGCTCCGGGAGGGCGTAGGCCGCCTCACCACCGGGCAGCCGGACCTTGACCGCGCCGAGCTCCTCGAGATCACGCGAGACCGTCGTCTGGGTCGCATCGATCCCCTCCGCGCCGAGCAGCTCGACCAGCTGCGCCTGGCTGGTCACCACCTCGTCCCCGAGGATCCGGCTGATCCGATGGTGCCGCTGCTGCTTGCTCACGAGGCTCCCCGCGACCCGTCGGCCGGCACGCCGCAGACCCAGGCGAGCAGGCCCCGCATGGCGTGCAGACGGTTCGCCGCCTGGAGGAACACCGCACTCCTCGGCCCGTCGACGACGTCTGCGGCGATCTCCTCCCCGCGGTGCGCGGGGAGGCAGTGGAGGACCACTGCGTCGTCAGCCGCCCGCGACACGAGCGCGGCGTCGACCGTGAACCCGGCAAAGGCCCGGCGCCGCGCTGCGTCCTCCTCCTCTTGGCCCATGGATGTCCACACATCCGTGTAGATCACCCGGGCGCCGTCGGCCGCCTCGGCCGGCTCATCGGTGACCACGAGGTCGCCGCCGAAGGACTCCACCAACGCGACGTCGGCGGTCGACGGGCCGTACCCTTCCGGCGCGGCGATCCGAGTGGGCATCCCGACCATCGACGCCGCAACTGCGAGGGAGCGCCACACGTTGTTGGCGTCGCCGATGTAGGCGAGCGTCGTCTCCCCGGGTGCTTCCGCACCGAAGACGTGCCGAACGGTGAGGAGGTCGGCCAGGGCCTGACAGGGGTGTGCCCGGTCGGAGAGCAGGTTGACGACCGGCACGGCGACGGCCGCGGCGTCCAGCGCGTCGACCATCCGCTCGAGCGAGCGGTGGTCCATGACGCGTGCGCAGAGCAGTGCGTGGTAACAGGCAAGAGTGCGGGCGACGTCTGCAGCCGGCTCGCGGACGTCGAGGCCGACTTCGTCGCCGCGGAGGTAGACGGGATGGCCGCCGAGGGCGACCACTGCGAGCTCGGTGCTGTTCCGCGTGCGGTTGGACGGCTTCTCGAAGAGGAGCGCGACACCACGGCCGACCAGGGGCTTCGGCAGGGATGCCGCATCGGCCTCGGCGAGCGCGAGGACCTCGGCCAGACCGTCCGCACCGAGATCGTCGACCTCGAGCACGTGGCGGGTCATCGAGGGTCACCGCGCACGAGCCGTGGACCGACCGGGTCAGTGAACACCGCGACCTGCCTTGAGGCACCGCTCGAGGACGGGTCCGAGGATCCTGATCGCCTGTTCGATCTCCGCATCGGACACCAGCAACGAGGGGGCGAAGCGAAGCACGTCGGGGCGCGGTGCGTTCACCACGAGACCCGCCGCGAGGGCCGCACGGGAGACCTCCGCCGCGACCGGTGCGCGGAGCACGGCCGCGAGCAGCAGTCCGAGGCCCCGGACGTGCTCGACCCCGTCGAGGTCGGCCAAGGAGTCCGCGAGGTGTCGGCCCGATGCTCGTGCCCGCGCCGGCACGTCCTCGGCCTCCATGACCGCGAGCGTCGCCCGGGCGGCGGACATGGCGAGAGGCTGCCCGCCGAACGTGCTCCCGTGGTCGCCCGGTGAGAACGCGGCGGCCACCTCTGCGGTCGCCCAGCACGCGCCGACCGGCATCCCGTTGCCGAGCGCCTTCGCCACCGTTACCACGTCGGGCTCGAGACCGAGGTGCTGGAAGGCGAACCACGCACCGGTGCGACCGAGTCCGGTCTGGATCTCGTCCACCATGAGCAGGATGCTGCGCTCCGTGCAGAGCTCGCGGAGTCCGGTGAGATAGTCCGAGGAGGGGACCACGACGCCCGCTTCGCCCTGTATGGGCTCGACGAGGACGGCCGCGACGCGGGTCGGGTCACAGGCCTCATCCATCGCGTCGAGGTCGTCGTAGGGGACGTGGTCGAACCCCTCGGGCATCGGCCGGAACGCGAGCTGCTTGTCGACCTGGCCGGTCGCGGCGAGGGTGGCGAGCGTCCGGCCGTGGAACGCGTCCCAGGTGCAGACCACACCGAACCGGTCCCCACCGGCCCACCGTCTCGCCAGCTTGAGCGCGCACTCGTTGGCCTCGGCCCCCGAGTTCGCGAAGAAGACCTGTCCTCCGGCCTCGTCGGCTCCGCCCGCGATCAGCCGGTCGAGCGTGCGGGCGACCTCAGGGGCGAGCACGTTTCCGAAGAGATTCGAGACGTGCACGAGCGTCGCGGCCTGCTCGGCAACGGCTCCCGCGACGACCGGGTGTGCGTGACCGAGGGAGGTCACCGCGAGGCCCGAGAGGAAGTCGAGGTAGGTGCGGCCCCCGGCGTCGAAGAGCGTCGAGCCTTCGCCGCGGACGAAGGTCACCGGCGGATCCGCGTAGGTCTGCATGAGTGACGAACGGTCGACCACCGGGTCCGCCGGGCTCACGTCCCGGCGCCGATCATCGTGCCGACACCCTCGTCGGTGAAGATTTCGAGCAACAGCGCATGGGGTGTCCGACCATCAAGGATGTGCGCGCGCCCCACCCCGGCCCGCACTGCCCGGGCACACGCCTCGACCTTCGGGATCATGCCACCGTTCGCCGCCCCGGTCTGCACCAGCCGGTCGAGCTCGTCCGCCGTCGTTCGATGCAGGAGGGTCGTCGGGTCGTCCGCCACCGTGCGCACCCCTTCGACATCGGTGAGGAAGACCAGCTTCTCGGCGCGCAGTGCACCTGCGATGGCCCCCGCAGCGGTGTCGGCATTGATGTTGAAGGCCTGCCCCGTGCTGTCGCTGCCGATGGTCGCGATCACCGGGATCAACCCCTGGGCGAGCAGCTGTTCGACGATGACCGGGTCCACGTCGGTCACGTCCCCGACGTAGCCGAGCGCCGCCGAGCGGGCGGTCGCCGTGATGAGGTTGGCGTCCTCGCCCGACAAACCCACTGCGAGCGCACCGTGGACGTTGATCGCGCTCACGATGTCGCGGTTGACCTTGCCGACCAACACCATTCGCACGAGGTCGATCGTGTCGGCGTCGGTCACCCGCAGGCCGTCGAGGAATTCGACTTCCTTCCCGACCCGCTCCATCAGTGCGCCGATCTGCGGTCCACCGCCGTGCACCACGACCGGTAGCATCCCGACCGAGCGCATCAGCACGATGTCCTCGGCGAACGTGGCGAGCACCTCCGCCTCGCCGCCCGGTGCGCCCGCTCCCCCGAGCGCGTTGCCCCCGTACTTGACGACGACGATCTTGCCCCAGAAGCGGCGGATGTAGGGCAGCGCCTCCACCAGCACCGACGCCTTGTCGGCAGCGCCGGGCGCGCCCTGCCGGGGAGCCACGGTCCTTGGCCCGTTCACGACGTCGTCCGGTTCTCGTCGATGTAGCCGTACCCGAGATCGACACCCATCACCGAACCGGTGCCCCCACCGAGGCCGAGCTCACAGAGGATCTCGATCATCGGTCCGGCAACATGCGTTCCGACGGCTGCGGAGTCGTGGTCGCAAGCGATCCCGTGGCGACAGACGGCATTTCCGCCGTAGGAGATCGCAAGACGATCGAGATCGAAGGCGACGCCCGCCGAGCCGAGATCGCTTGCGACCCGGCCCCAGTAGGGATCGCCACCGTTGATCGAGCACTTCACGAGCAGCGAGTCGGCGACCTTGCGAGCCGCCTGGTGCGCCTCTCCGTCGGAGGCCGCACCTCGCACCTCGACCCGGAAGATCCGCGAGGCGCCCTCGGCGTCGTGTGCCATGGCAAGTGCCAGCTCCCCGCACGCGGTCACGAGTGCCGCACCCAGCTCGTCGGTGTCGCAGGGTCCGGCCCGTCCCGACGCAAGTGCGATCACCGTGTCGTTGGTCGACGTGCACCCGTCGACGGTCATCGAGTTGAAGGAGACCTCCACCGCCTCGTGGAGCAGGCGATCGAGCACCTCGGAGCCGACCGCCGCGTCGGTGGTGAGAAAGGCGAGCATCGTGGCCATCCGCGGCGCGAGCATGCCCGCGCCCTTCGCCATACCGGCGACCGTGAACGAGCCGCCCACGACGAGCGACTCCTTGGGGCCCGCGTCGGTGGTGAGGATCGCGGTCGCGGCCTGGCGCCCGGCCCCGTCGGAGGAGGCACGGCCCGCGGCGAGTGGGGCGATGCCGGCGGCGATCGTCTCCATGGGCAGCGGGATCCCGATGAGCCCGGTCGAGCAGACGAGCACCTCCGCCTCGGTGACCTCGAGTTCCGTGGCCAACAACGCGCACATGCGCTCCGCGTCGTTCCGGCCGCGCGCACCCGTTGCCGCGTTTGCGTTCCCGCTGCTGACGAGGACCGCGGCCGCCCGGCCGGCGGTCACCCGGAGGTGGTCCCGGCTCACTGCGACCGGCGCGGCCGCCGCGAGGTTGGTGGTGAACGTGGCGGCCGCGGGCACCGCCTCGCCCGACTCGGTGGCGACCAGGGCGAGGTCGAGCGCGCCGGTGGCCTTGATGCCCGCTGCATGCCCCGAGGCCACGAAACCCGAAGGGGTCGTGATGCTCACGGGTACAGCCCCGCCAGCGGGAGCCCGGTCGTCTCCGGGAGGCCGAGCGAGAGGTTCGCGCACTGGACCGCCTGGCCCGCTGCGCCTTTGATCAGGTTGTCGATGGCGGCGAGCACGATCACCCAACCCGTCCGCGGGTCGACCCTCGCCGTCAGGTGCGCGCAGTTCGAGCCGCTGGTCGCCTTGGTCGTCGGCGGATCACCGGTCACGATGACGAAGGGTTCGTCGCTGTAGCAGGCCTCCAGCACGTCGATCGCGTCCGCGGTGGACGGTCCCCCGGGCTCTCCCGGTGGGACGGCAGGCCGTGCGTAGCAGGTCGCGAGGATCCCCCGGACCATGGGCGCCAGGTGGGGCGTGAAGAGCACCTCGACCCCGAGGTCCTGTTCCATCTCTGCGGTGTGACGGTGGTCGAGCAGGCCGTACGCCGCGAAGTCCTCGTCAACGGTGCCGAAGTGGAGCGAGTCCTTCGGCGCACGTCCCGCACCGGAGACTCCGCTTGCGGCGTCGACCACGACGGCGGGGACGGTCCCGACTGGTGGGGCGAGCAGGCCGGCTTCGACGAGCGGGGCGAGTGCCAGGATCGCCGCGGTCGGGTAGCAACCCGGCGCGGCCACACGCGTGGCACCCACCAGCGCCTCGCGATGGCGCTCCGGCAGTCCGTACACGAACGTGCCGAGCAACTCGGGCGCAGCGTGGTCCTCGCCGTACCAGGTGGCGTACGCCCCAGGATCGAGCAGCCGGAAGTCGGCTGCAAGATCGACCACCACCCCGACACGATCCACCAGCGCGGGCAGGAGCTGTTGGGACTGTCCATGGGGAAGCGCACTGAAGACGAGGTCGAGACCGTCGAGCCGCTCGGGCTCGTTCGCTGCGAAGGTCAGGGTCGGGTAGGCCGCCGCCAGCGACGGGGTGTGGCTGCCGACGGATCCTCCGGCAGCCGTCCCCGCGGTCGCCACCGCCACGTCGAGCTCAGGATGGGCCGCGCAGAGACGCAGGAGCTCCACGCCTGCGTACCCCGATGCGCCGATCACGCCGACCTTCCAGCCCATACTGCAAGTATATGCACTCTTCCGCATCATTACCCATGATGGGCCTGACCCGCCCCTCGTACCGGCTCGCGTTGGGCAGGCTCGGCACGCCCTGACGCCGGTCGGGTTCGTGTCGATCTGACCGCCGAGGGCGGGTGCGGGAAGCGGGATCAGGCGGATGGATCGAGCAGGTATGCGTCCCCCGAGCGCCCGACCACCGCGCAGAAGGTGGATGTAGCGCACGAGATCCCGACGGCATCGCCACTCGCGTCGAACGGCGTACCTCTCGACCAGGTCCCGCCCCCGCTGGAGGTATACAGGTTCGATCCGTCGACGGCCGCGCAGAAAGTCCCGGCGCACGAGATCCCGTTCGGGGCGAACGACGTCGCCACGGCAGTGAAGGTGCTGCCGTTGTAGACGAACGTGGCGCCGCTGCTCGCCCCGCCCGCCATGCAGAACGAAGCACTGGTGCACGAGACACTGGCACTTCCGTCGACCGAAACGAAGCTGAGCGATCCGATCGTGCCGTCCTCCACGGTCTGGTAGGTGCCGGACCCGCTGAGGACCACGCAATTATCGTGGCCCCCGCCCTCGGCGCAGGAGATCGAGCGGGCTCCGTTGGCGCCGCCGAGCGCCCCGTTCGGAGCCCCATAGGAGGCCCACCGGTCAGCCGTCACGGGATAGGTGGGAAAGTAGGCCGAGACGTTGCCCGTGCTTGCCGAGACGGCTGCGCAGAAGGTCAGGCTGGCGCAGGACACGCTCGCGAAGTCGCTCGAGATCCCGGCCGGTGCCGGCGTCTGTGTCAGGGGGCTCCATGTCGAACCGTCGAAGACGGAGAAGCCGTGCTGTGCGCGGCTGACGGCGAGGCAGTAGCTCGTGGTCGGACACGACACGCTGGACAGGCCGCCGGGCCCGCCGGAGTCGACCATCACCGGGGCCGACCACTGGCCGCCGACCTCGGTGATCGCGTTGCCACTCGCGTCCACGGCCGCGCAGAAGGTGCTGGTCGGACAGGACACGTCAGTGAGTGCGCCGTTCGTGATCGTCGTCGCGTGGCTGCGAACCACCGCCATCCCGACGATCGGTTGGCTCAGCATGAGCGAGCCCGCCGAACCGTGGAAGCCGGCATCGCCGAAGTTGAAGATGCCGCCATCGGCCGCGACCAGCCAGTAGCCGCCGCCGTCGAGGGAGGCGGCCATCCCCACGATCGGCTCGTTGAGGGTGAGCCCGCCGGTCGAGCCGTCGAAGGCCGCGTCGCCGAAGTTGAAGATGCCACCGTCGGCCGCGACCAGCCAGTAGCCCTTGCCGTCGGGGGAGGCGGCCATCCCCACGATCGGCTTGTTGAGGGTGAGGCCGCCGGTCGATCCGTAGAAGGCCGCGTCGCCGAAGTTGAAGATGCCGCCGTCGGCCGCGACCAGCCAGTAGCCCTTGCCGTCGGGGGAGGCGGCCATCCCCACGATCGGCTTGTTGAGGGTGAGGCCGCCGGTCGATCCGTAGAAGAGCGCGTCGCCGAAGTTGAAGATGCCACCGTCCGATGCGACCAGCCAGTAGCCCTTGCCGTCGGGGGAGGCGGCCATCCCCACGATCGGCTTGTTGAGGGTGAGCCCGCCGGTCGAGCCGTAGAAGATCGCGTCGCCGAAGGCGAACACCCCTCCGTCGGATGCCACCAGCCAGTAACCGCCACCGTCGGCGGTCGTCGCGAGGCCGACGACCGGGTGGGCGAGCGGACTCCCCGCCATCGAGCCGAAGAACGTGGCGGACCCGTACGAGAAGATCCCCCCGTCGGCCGACGCCATCCAGTAGCCACCACCAGGACCGGTATCCACATGGGGACGCTGCAGCGCAGCCGACGGACCGGTCGTCGAGGCGCCGGCAGCGGTACCCGCCCAACTCGCCACGCCGGCACCTGCGCCGACACCCGCGGTTCCGAAGATGACCGTCGCGAGGACTGAAACCGCCATCCGGTTCCAGCGAACCGACGCGACACCCGATGATGCCTTCATGTGATCCTCGATCTTCCAGCACATCCGCAGTGCTGGACGGCGACTCCGGCACCGAGAGTAGCCCGGGCACGGCGCGCTCGAAGGGGTGCCGAACGTTGACGGTGGTCCGTTGGCTCGCTACGGTCGGCATTGCCGCCAAGGCCCCGATTCGCCGATCTCGGGTGAGCCCTCTCGAACGGCCCGACTGCTCGAGCACCGGAGCCCGTCGGTGATCCCACCTCCCCCTCCGCGCGGCTGGACGGCGCCCGTCCCTGCACCGACCGGCATGCTCACCGGTCGCCAGGTCGACGCTGATCCCGACGCGCCGGCCGAGCTCGCCGACCTGGCGGACCTCGTGGCGTACCACCTCGGCGCGCTCGAACATCACGGAGACCAACTCGCGCGTGCGCTCGACGCCGTCGAGTCGCTCCTCGCCGATGTCGAATACAAACCGTCCGTCGACGATCTGCTGATCGACGCCTTCTTCGACAGCCTCGCACCGGCCGACCGCGAGCGGCTGCGCCCATGGCTCACCCGACCGGCACGAGCCCTCCTCGAGTCACTCGACATGCCGGATCCGGGCGCCGGTCCACTCCGGGGGGACGCCCCCGACCGTCCCCGACCCGTCCGCTGACCGCGCGTTCAGCGCAGGATCGCCCCGTGCGCCGCGGACACCGCTTCGATGCACGCCGAGCGCAGGCCGCCGACCTCGGAGTCGGTGAGCGTGCGGTCCATGGAGCAGAAACGCAACCGGAAGGCGAGGCTGCGGACACCCGGGCCCACCGATTCCCCCCGGTACACGTCGAACAGCTCGATCGACTCGAGGAGCTCCCCCCGGCTGTCCGCAAGGTGCGCTCGACGGCACCCGCCCGGATCGACTCCTCCACGACGAAGGCGAGGTCGATGTCGGACGAGGGGAAGCGGCTCACCGGCCGCGCCTCTTCCGGACGCCGGACGACGACGGCCCGGTCGAGCAGGATCTCGAGATCGAGGTCAAGCCATCCGATGCGCCGTGGCCGGCCGGCGGGAGTCACCAGGCCGAAGCGCATGGCGAGCGTCGGGTGGATCTCCCCGAGCACGCCGAGGTGCGAGAGCTGCACCCCGCCACCGGGCAGGACCGCGTCGGACCGGGCCACCAGCGCCGCGGAGCGATGGTCGTGGAGGACCCTGGACCGCGCCCCCGAGACTTCCCACATCTCCCAGTCCGCGAGCCGGAGGGCGACCGCCACCGCCCGCCATGCCGCGACGGGCGCCCAGGCATCGTCCCCCTCCCAGGCGAACACCGCCGAGAGACGCTCGGACGCGACGACCGGCGACCCGTCGACATCGATCGGCCCGTCGGAAGGCAGCTCGAAGACGCTCCCGATCTCGAAGAGGCGGACGTCGGGGTACCGGCGCTCGGTGTTGTGGGCGACCGCGCCCAACAGCCCGGGCGCCATCGACGAGCGCAGGAACCGCTCGTCCTCGACGAGCGGGTTGGTGACCTCGACCGAGGGCGGATCGAACCCGGCAGCCAGCTGGTCGGCCTCCGTCACGAACGTCGAGGTCCAGGCCTCGGACATGCCGAGCCCGCAGAGCACCTCACGCAGGAGCCGCCGGTCGCGCTGGTACGACGTGAGCCGTCCCGGCTGCGGCCACGATGGCGTCCGCCGCGGAAGCCTCGCATAGCCGTACGTCCTGGCGACCTCCTCGGTGACGTCGGCCTCGCCCATCGGGAGCGGTCGGATGTCGGGACGGTTGGTCGGCACGGTCACGAGCAGTGCACCGTCGCCATCTGGCGTCGCCTGCGCATCGAAGCCGAGCGGGGCGAGGAGCTCCGCCATCGCACCTGCGGTCAAGCCGGTGCCGAGGAGCCCGTTGACCCGCTCGACCCGCACGGCGAGCTCCAACGGTGCCGGCACCGCACCGCGCACGTCGATCGTTCCCGTTGCGAGCGTGAGGTCCGGGCCTGCCGATCTGGCGAGCAGCGCGATGAACCGGTCGGCCGCGCGGTCGATCCCCGCGGGGTCGCACCCCCGCTCGAATCGGGCGGACGCCTCCGTCCGCAGTGCGAGGCGCCGCGAGGTCCGGGCGATGGCCATCGGCGTGAAGTACGCCGCCTCGAGGAGCACCCGCGACGTCGTGGCCGCGATCTCCGAGGATGCGCCGCCCATCACTCCGCCGATCGCCACAGGTGCACCGTTCGCGTCGCAGATGAGGCAGTCCCGTCCGGCATCGCCGATGCCCGGACCCGCCCGGCCCATCGTGCGGACCTCGCCGTCGAGAGTGGTCACCTGCTCGGCGGGTCGGGCGGCGCGCACGACGAGGCCCTCCCCCGCCAACCGGTCGAGGTCATAGGGGTGGGTCGGCTGCCCGAGCTCGAGCATCACGTAGTTGGAGGCGTCGACCACGTTGTTGATCGGTCGCATCCCCGCGAGGGTGAGCCGCCGGGCGAGCCACGCGGGCGACTCGGCGACCGCGACCCCGGTGAGCACACGCGCCGTGAAGCGAGGGCACAGATCGAGGTCTTCGACCCGGACCGACGTGAGCGACTCGATCGGAGACCCCTCCATGACCTCCACCGCGCCACCCGCGCCACCCGCGCCGCGCCGCCCAGCGACGCGACGTCCGGGATGCCGAACGGGAGGCCGAGACGACCTGCGAGGTCCCGTGCGACCCCTGCGATGCTCCACGCATCCGGTCGGTTGGCTTCGACGGCGAGGTCGAAGACCACGTCGGTCTCGATCCCGAGCGCCTCGGCGAGCGGTTGGCCGACCGTCGCGACGCCCGGTTCGTCGAGCACGAGGATGCCCTCGTGGTCCGGAGCGAGGTGCAGCTCTGCGGCCGAGCAGAGCATGCCGTTGGAGCGGACGCCCTTCATCTTCCGCCGGCCGATTTCGAACCCGCCCGGCAACACGGCGCCGACCGGCGCGAGCGGGACGAGGTCACCCACCCCGAAGTTCCAGGCGCCGCAGACGACCTCGACCGGTCCTTCGCCGGCGTCGACCACCACTCGGCGGATCCGGTCTGCGCCCTCGATCGCGGCGATCTCCCCGACGCGTGCGACGACCACGTCGTCGAGTCCCTCCCCGATGTGCTCGATCCCCTCGACCACCAGGCCCAGGTCGTCCAGGTGCGCGGCAAGTCCAGTCGCATCGCCGTCGAAGGGGGCGAAATCGCGGAGCCACGAGAGGGGGACGCGCACAGCGGTCAGGGCCTCCGCATCAGAATTGGCGCAGGAAGCGCAGGTCGTTCTCTGTCAGGACCCGCATGTCGGCGATCTGGTGGCGCATCTGGGCACATCGGTCGATGCCGAACCCGAATGCGAAGCCGCTCCACTGCTCGGCGTCGATGCCGACCGCCTCGAAGACCGCGGGGTCGACCATGCCGCACCCGCCGAGCTCGATCCATCCCGTCTGCGAGCAGGTCCGGCATCCGGCACCGTGACAGATCGTGCAGGTGACCTCGAACTCGGCGGAAGGCTCGGTGAACGGGAAGTAGGCCGGGCGCAGTCGCGAGTGGATGTCAGGTCCGAAGTACGCGGTCGTGAAGACCTCGATCGTCCCAGCGAGGTCGGCGAAGGAGATGCCCTCGTCGACCACAAGGCCCTCGATCTGGTGGAAGACCGGGAGGTGCCGCGGGTCGGGCGTCTCCTTCCGATAGCACCGACCCGGCATGACCGCGTGGATCGGCAGCCGCCCGCTGACGACCGCCTCCTCCATGAGGTGGACCTGGACGGGCGAGGTGTGGGTTCGCAACAACATGGTGCCGGGTTCGCCCGCCTCCAGGTAGAAGGTGTCCCACAGATCCCGCGCCGGATGGCTCGGCGGGATGTTCAGCGCACCGAAGTTGAACCAGTCGGTCTCCACCTCCGGCCCTTCGGCCACTTCGAAGCCCATCCCGACGAACACGTCCTCGAGCTCATCGCGCGTCTGGGTGACCAGGTGGAGATGGCCGCGGTCCGGGCGGGCCCGGACCGACCCCGGCACGAACTCCGACAGGTCGAGGCGTGACGCCGCCATCTCCCGGGAGAGCTCGTCGTAGGAGACCGCCTCCCGCCGGCGCTCGAGCAGCTGCTCGATCTCTGTGCGCGCCTCACCCAGCCGTTTCCCGAGTGCCTTGCGCTCCTCCGGTCCGAGCTGCCCGAGCTGCCGGTGGGCCGCGGACAAGGGGGAGCGCTTTCCGAGCGTCGTGGTCGCCGCCTCGCGAACTGCCTCGCTCGTCGAAGCGCCCTCGATCGCGGCGCGCGCCGTGGCGACGAGCGCTTCGGGATCGACACTCATGTCGTCTGCCACTTCCCGGCTTCGTCCGAGCCGTCCGCCTCCGATCGCATGCCGGGCATCGTAGAGCGCCGGACACCGTCCCCCGGTGGTGCAGGGTCGCTGCCTGCTGCACGGCGCTGCCGGAGGATCTCGAAGCACAGCACCGCCGCCGCGACACCCACGTTGAGCGACTCCGCCCGACCCTCCATGGGGATCGACACGCCGGCGTCCAGCGCACCGATGAGGTCCGGTCCGAGCCCGGAAGCCTCGTTGCCGAAGACCAGGCCGACAGGCCGGCACCAATCGAAGGACGAGTACTCGACGCCACCGCGCACCACGGCACCGACGGTGGCGAGACCGCGTCGGCGTAGTGCGGCGAGCTCGTCTGCCGCTGCCCCGCCGAGCAGCACCGGCAGGTGGAACAGCGATCCCGCAGACGCACGGATGCACTTGGAGTTGGTCGGATCCACCGTGCCCTCGCAGCAGAGGACCGCGTCGGCTCCAACCGCATCCGCCGTTCTGATGATCGTCCCCGCGTTGCCCGGGTCGCGCACGTCGGCGAGGACGACGACGAGCGACGCGTCGCCGAGCTCCGCGGACCCCCCGGGCGCGAACCCGACGACCGCGACGAGCGGCTGCGGCGACACGGTGTCCGCGATGCGCTCGAGCACGCCGGGCGCGAGGTCGAACACCCGCGCGCCGGTGGCGAAGGCCCGGTCCACTGCAGCCCCGACGCCCGGAGACCGCCTCGCCTCCGGCGCGACGAAGACCGACTCGACCGGGAGCCCCGCTCCGAGCGCGACGGACAGCAACTCGGCACCCTCCACGACCACAGCCCCCTCGGACCGTCGGGCGCTCCGTTTGCCCAGGAGCTGGCGGACCCGACGAACGCGTTGGTGGCTGTACGCCAGCCCGGGCTGGTTCAGGAAGTGCTTCCTGCGCTCGGCGGAGCCTCCGCGAGCGCGTCGTTCGCAACCTTGACCAACGACGCGAACGCATCGGGCTCGCTCACCGCCAGATCGGCGAGGACCTTCCGGTCGACATCGACCTCGGCCCGGTGGAGCCCCGCGATGAACCGGCTGTAGCTCGTCCCGTTGAGGCGGGCCGCCGCGTTGATCCGCTGGATCCAGAGCCTGCGGAAGTCACCTTTGCGCGCCCGGCGGTCGCGGTACGCGTACTGCAGCGAGTGCATGACCTGTTCGTTGGCCGCACGGAACGACCGGCTCTTGTTGCCGTAGTAGCCCTGCGCCTGCTCGAGGACGGCGCGGTGGTGCTTCTTCGCGTGGACTGCGCCTTTGACTCGGGCCATCGGGTGACTCCCTTTCGTGATGAGGCTGGTCGGTATGGACGGGGCAACGCGAGGTGGCGTACCCGTCCGAGGGGGCCGGCCGCATGGACCGGCGAAGCGTCGTGGTGCGAGCTCGGGACGCTAGCGCCCCAGCATGCGCTTGACCTGGCGCGCATCTCCCTGAGAGAAGTCGGTCTCGCGGGCGAGCCGCCGCTTCCGCACGCTCGACTTGTGCTCGAGCAGGTGCGAGCGGAAGGCCTTGCGGCGACGGAGGCGCCCTGAACCGGTGACCTTGATCCGCTTCCGGGCCCCTGAGTCAGTCTTCATCTTCGGCATGGTCCACGTCCTTCCTCTCGTCCGCCTCGGCGGTGTCGGTGGTGTCGGCCGCCACGCTGTCCGCTCCGTCGTCCACCGGCGCTCCCTCGGGAGCAGAGCCGTTGGTGTCGGCCGGAGCCTGCACCGAACCTTTCGATGCCGCCGACTGCTTCGCCCGCTTGTCCGGTGCCAGCACCATCACCATGTTCCGGCCGTCGAGCCGAGGCACCGCCTCGGGCTTCCCCGACCCCTCCATCTGCTCGGCGATGCGGTCGAGGATCCGCTTGCCGAGCTCGGGATGGAAGACCTCGCGGCCACGGAACATGATCGTGATCTTGACCTTGTGGCCCTCTTCGAGGAACTTGGCCACTTGCCGGGTCTTGGTCTCGAAGTCGCCGGGCCCGATCTTCGGCCGGTACTTCATCTCCTTGATCCCGACGTGGACGGTCTTGCGCCTCGACTCCTTGGCACGTTGCGCGGCGTCGAACTTGAACTTCCCGTAGTCCATGATCCGACAGACCGGCGGCGTGGCCCCTGGTGCCACCTCGACGAGATCGAGGTCGAGCTGGCGGGCGATCGTGAGTGCCTCCGGGAGCAGCTTGATTCCGAGCTGTTCTCCGTCGGGGTCGACGAGCCGGACCTCCCGGGCCCGGATGCGGTCGTTGATCCGAGGTTCGTTGGTGGTGACGGTGGCTGCTATTCGATTCACTCCCTAGTCGTCGGGCCACGGACTTCCCGTGGCCGGCGAAGAAGGAGCGGAGCCGCCGCCTCCCGAGTCGCGTGGGACGCCGGGGACGCAGACCCGACGCACACGATGGACTCGGTGGACGGGTGGGGGCTACCTCGCAGTACCCCGCTTCCTCTTCTCTCAGTTGCTTTAGGCTACCAGTCGTGAGCTCGCTGTGGACACCCGGTGGTGAGCGTCCGGTCGGCCCGCCACCAGCAGCTGGGGGCGGTCCGCCTCCGGGCCCCGGGGCCGTCGCGCCCGACCGGCAGGGAGGCGAACCCGACGAAGCGGTGCTCGCCGCACAGCTCGAGACGATGCGGGCAGAACTCGCCGCCACGCCCGTCGAGGTGGTCGTGGCCAACCACTGCTACGGACTCTTCGAGCTCGCAGCCGTCTACCTTTCGCAGCAGCCACCCCTCCTCGAACAGGCCCGCCTCGCCATCGACGCGCTCGGGACCCTCGTCGGCGGGCTCGAGGGGCGCCTCGGCGAAGCCGAAGTCCAGCTGAAGGACGGGCTCAGTCAGCTGCGACTGGCCTTCGTGCAGATCGACGGGGCCCTCCGCGCCGGCGCAGAGGCCGCCTCCACCCTCGGGGCGAACGGAGGTGCGGCACCGACGCCTGACGAGCCCGCTGCACAGCCCGGACCCAACGCGGAGGCGTGAGCGAGCCTTCCGGCGACCGGTCGGAGCCTGCGCGGGGCCCGGTCGAACCCGCCCCCGGACCACCGGCTGACGCTGACCAGGCCCGCAGCGGGGTCGACGCCTCGAGGGTGCGCAGCTTCGTCGGACTCTCGATCGGCCTGGTCGGTCCCCGGGCGAATCTGGCGGTCTCGGGGGTCCTGATCACGCTGTTCGTCCAGCAGCGGGCGTCGGGCGCGCTGGCGGTGACGTTCGCGCTGACCGCCGATCGCCTCATCAGCTGGCTCACCTACCCGGTGGCCGGGCGCCTCTCCGACCGCACCCGGAGCCGCGTTGGCCGGCGGACGCCGTACATGGCCGGGAGCCTCATCGTCATGGGTGCGGCCACCTGGTCGTTCACTCTCGTGCAAGGGTACTGGTCCCTCGTCGCGCTGATCGTCGTGGCAAGCCAGGCGGCTTCGGTCTTCACGCTCACCAACGTGGCCGTGGTGCCCGAGGTGTTCGGCCGCAGCCGATGGCTCAAGGCCCTCATCCTCACCACGGCGCTCGGCACCCTCGCCAGCCTCACCATCAAGGGGACGGTGATCGCCTCGTGGAAGCAGAGCGACCCGTCCACGTGGAACCTGCCGTTCCAGGTTGCGGGCGGGATCATGATCGTCGTGGGGATCGCGGTCCTCCTCCTCGTCCGCGAGGCACCCGCTGCGTCCTACGGCGCCGAGGCCGACCGGCGACAGCGGGCCAGACCCGCACGGGACGAGCTCCGCGAGATCCTGTCCGGCCCCAATGCGAAGGTGCTCGTCGCCGGCTCCCTCCTCTTCTGGTCCGGCGTCGGGTCGACCGCATACGTGGCCATTCTCTTCTTCCAACGGGTCCTCCACGCGGGGGCGAGCGCCCAGACCGTCGCCGGGCTCGCGACGGGCCTCCCGGTCTTCTTCATCGGGATCGCCCTCGGCGTCCCGCTCAGCCGTTGGCTCACGCCCAGGCAGCTCGCGATCGGCGCGCCGCTGATCGGCGCGGTCCTCGCCGGGGTCCAGGTGTTCGACACCCACCTCTGGCAGGCGGTGGTCTTGAGCTACCTCGGCGCGCCGTTCGTCGGCGCCTACATCATCGTGCTCGCCCCGTTGCTGCTCCGGCTCCTACCCCGCGCCGGCGGGCTCGGCGAGCGGATCGGCGTCCTGCTCGCTCCCTTCAACCTCTGCAGCGTCGTGCTCGCCTACATCGCCGCCGCCGTCATCGACGCGACCGGCAACTACCGGCTCATCTGGCTCTTCCCCGCCGCCACCGGGATCGCCCATGCGGTGGTCAACTGCTGGCTGCGGTTCCCCGAGCGCTACGGATCGAGCCCCGACATGGTCAAGCGCCTCTGGGAGTGGAGCGTGGTCCAGGCCGAGTCCATGGCCGAGACGGGCATCGTGACCGGCCTCCTCGCCGCGCCACTCCTCGGTGTCGTGACCGAGGAGGACGCCGACAGCGCGGTCGTGATCGACATGGCGCGCAACATCCTCGGCAACCCCTACGGCGACGACCCGTCACCCGACGTGGCCGACACGGCCACCGACGGTCAGGGCGACGGCGACTCCCCGGCTCCGGCCGGGTGCCAGGAGGGCGGTGGTCCCGCTGCCGGACGCGGCAGCAGCGAGGAGAAGTCGGGCCGGGGCACATCGGCCGGGTCGGACTCCGCCCCTCCGGGCTCGACAGGCTCGACGGGAGCGACGGACTCGACGGGCTCGACGGGCTCGACGGGCGCGGAGACCGGTGGGGTGCCCGACGGCGGGGTGACGTCGTCGGGCACGGAGGACCGAGACATGGTCGATCCCCCCTGATCCCGGTCGAGGGGCTCGCGACCTGCAGGGCCGGAGACCTCGGCGGTGGCGAGGCTCGACCCGGGTGGCACGACTCCGGGCAGCGGACGGACCGTGCGGGCCTCGAGCCGGCCGAGCCGGCCGGCTCGCACGTCGATGGCGACCACCGTGCCCGGGGCGATCGACCGGGTGCCGTCGGTGACCGCGGTGCACTGGAACGGGATCCTCCCGCCTGTCCCGAGCTCGACCACTCCGAGCCCGCGGTCGTCGTCGAACGAGGCCACGTGCCCGATCTGCGGGGCGCGACCGGCCGGGACCAGGTGCTCGGAGTCCGCCCATGGCGTGTGCACCGACGACCCGCCTCAGTGGACGATCTTCGAGAGCTCGAGCTCGATGATGTCGCTTGCCCCGCGGTCTTTGAGCGCGGGGATGAGCACGTTGATCTCCGATTTCGGTACCACCGTCTCCACGGCGAACCCCCCACCACCGAAGAGCTCCGAGACGGTCGGTGCCCGAAGGGAGGGAAGCAGCTCGATGACCGCCTGCAGCTGGTCGGCCGCCACGTTGAGCTTCACGAGGACCTTGCCCCTGGCCTCGAGCGCTCCCTGCAGGAGGGTCAGGAGCTGGCCCATCGCGTGGCGCTTTTCCGGATCGGCCGCGGCCTTCGGATCGGCGATGAGCTCGGTGTGAGAGACGAGGAGGGTCTCGACGATCTTGAGTCCCGCCGCGCGCAGCGCCCGCCCCGTTTCGGTGATCTCGACGACACAGTCGGCGATGTCCGGCACCTTGGCCTCCGTCGCTCCGTAGGAGAGGCTCACGTCGGCGAGGACACCGTGTCCCTCGAGGTAGCGACGGGTGAGCTCGGGGTACTCGGTCGAGACCCGCAATGCACCACGCGCGCCGGTGGCGGAGGCGGCCAGGTCGGCGACAGACGACACCGGTGAGGCGGCAGGCACCGCGAGGACGATCCGGACCGGATTGGGCGTCGCCTTCGAGTACTGCAGGATCCCGAGCGAAGTGACCTCACGCCCGCGCTCCTCGATCCAGTCGCGACCGGTGATCCCGATGTCGAAGAGGCCGTCGGCGACGTAGAGGGGGATCTCCTGTGGTCGGAGGATCCGGACCTCGCCGATGCGCAGGTCGTCGATGGTGGCGCGGTAGTCGACGTCCGACGAGCGGATCACCGTGAGATCGGCGGCGGCGAACAGCTCGAGCGTCGCCCGTTCGAGCGAGCCCTTGGGGAGCACGAGCTTCAGCACGCTCAGCGCCCCCTCGAGGCGAACCCGACGCCGTGCGGCGCGACCGAGGCGATCGCGTCGACG
This sequence comes from uncultured Acidimicrobiaceae bacterium, assembly GCA_963769765.1. Taxonomy (GTDB): domain Bacteria; phylum Actinomycetota; class Acidimicrobiia; order Acidimicrobiales; family RAAP-2; genus Bog-756. The sequence continues at coordinate 352,182 of CAVYNA010000004.1, forward strand.
ACCGCGACGGTCTCGAGGGCGGTACGCGCCGCCTCGCGGCCCTTGTTGGCGTCGTCGTCGCCCGAGCGGGCGAGCGCCTGGTCGACGGTGTCGGTGGTGAGGACGCCGAAGACGACGGGGATCCCGGCGTCGAGCTGCACCCGCTCGAGCCCGGACGCGCACGATCCCGCGACGAAGTCGTAGTGGCCGGTCTCCCCGCGGATGACCGCGCCGAGGCAGATCACCGCATCGACGCCTGTCGCCGCCAGCTGCTGAGCGACGAGGGGGAGCTCGAAGGCACCGGGGGCCCAGGCGACCACGAGCCGGCCACGGTCCACGCCGGCCTCCTCGAACGCGTCGAGCGCGCCGCGGAGCAGCCGCTCGGTGATCCCGCCGTTGAACTCCGCGCAGGCGAGACCCACCCGCAGGGCCGCGGGTGGCTCGGCGTCCGCACCGTCGACCGACCGGCCGACGCGCGCGGCGATCCGCTCCTTGGCCCCGGGGGGGAGCCGGGTCTGATCAGAGGACGTCATCGAGGCCCTCGAGGAGGTGCCCCATGCGCTCGCGTTTGGTCCGCAGGTACTCGATGTTCTCCGCTGTCGGCGTCGACTGGATGGGCACCCGCTCGACGATGTCGAGACCGAACCCCTCGAGTCCCCCGTACTTGATCGGGTTGTTCGTCATGAGCCGCATCGTCGTCACCCCGAGGTCGACGAGGATCTGGGCGCCGATGCCGTACTCACGCGAGTCGGCCGGCAGGCCGAGCTCGAGGTTCGCGTCGACGGTGTCGAGCCCCTCTTCTTGCAGCTGATAGGCGCGCAGCTTGTGGGCGAGGCCGATCCCCCGTCCCTCGTGCCCGCGCAGGTAGACGAGCACGCCCGAGCTGTGCTCGCTGATCGCGGCCATCGCACCGTGCAGCTGAGGCCCGCAGTCGCAGCGCAGCGACCCGAAGACGTCCCCGGTCAGGCACTCGCTGTGGACACGCACCAGCGTGTTCTCCTTGCCGGCCACCTCGCCCTTGACCAGGGCGACGTGGTGTTCACCGTCGAGGACGGACTCGTAGGCGTGGGCGGTGAACTCGCCGTACTTCGTCGGGATGGCAGCGCTTGCGATGCGCCGGACCAGCTTGTCCTTGTGTCGGCGGTAGCGGATGAGGTCGGCGATCGAGATGAGCCGGAGCCCGTGGGTCTTTGCGAACGCCTCGAGCTCGGGGAGACGGGCCATGCCCGTCTTGTCCTCGTTCACGATTTCGCAGAGGACGCCGGCCGGGGACATCCCGGCCGCCCGGGCGAGGTCGACCGCGGCCTCGGTGTGGCCGGCGCGCTTGAGCACGCCCCCCGGCCGGTATCGCAGCGGGAAGATGTGACCGGGACGGTTGAGGTCGCCCGCTCGTGTGTGGGGGTCGACCAGGGCCTTGATCGTCGCCGACCGGTCGGCTGCGGAGATCCCGGTGGAGGTGCCGTGGCGGTAGTCGACGCTGACGGTGAAGGCGGTGCGCTGGACCTCGGTGTTCGCGCTGACCATCAGGGGGAGGTCGAGGTGCTCGACGCGTTCGGGGGTCAGTGGGACGCAGATGAGGCCGGAGGTGTGCGCGAGGAAGAAGGCGATCTTCTCGGGCGTGACGGCGTCGGCGGCCATGATGAGGTCGCCTTCGTTCTCACGGTCCTCGTCGTCGACCACCACGACGATCTCGCCGCCGGCGATCGCCTCGATGGCTGCCTCAACTGATGAAAACGGCATCGACGCGTGTACTCCCTCGGTCCGGGGGCGCCGGCCGCTGCCCGTCCAGGGCGGCGAGCCGCACGTGGCGCTCCCTCCTTTACTGTCGGCTGCGAGCCGGTCCGCCTTCAGCAATTCTCCCGTCCGGCTCAAGGCCGGACGACGGACAGTTCGACTCGCAGGTCGCCCCCCAGGCTAGCCACCGACCGCACCGTGCCCCGCCACAGGTCGGCGATCCGCCCTGCGCCCGGACCGTCGAACAGCGGGTGGGCGTCGTCTCCGCCGAAGAAGGCCGGCGCGAGGTAGAGGACGTATCGGTCGACGAGGCGAGCGGTATGGAAGGCGTGGGCGACCCGCGGCCCCCCTTCGACGAGGAGCTGCACGACGCCTCGACGACCGAGCTCGTCGAGGACCGAGCCGAGGTCGCCGGCGAGCTCGAGGGCCGGGTGGACCGCGGCGCCGGGTGGGACCCGCCCAAGGACGACGCGGAGCGGCTGGTCCACGGGAGACCGGTGGTCCGGATCATCGGGCGGGAGCCTAACGGTCAGCGCGGGGTCGTCCGCCCGCACCGTTCCCGCCCCCACCAGCACGGCGTCCGATCTCGCCCGGAGCCGGTGGACGTCTTGACGGGCCTCCTCGCCGGTGATCCAGCGGCTCGAGCCGTCGGGTGCTGCGGTCCGCCCGTCGAGGGTCGACGCCGCCTTGAGCACCACCCAGGGTCGACCCGTGGTGCGATGCTTCACGTAGGGGGCGAGCTGGTCGGCCACCACGTCGGCAGCGACGCCCACGTCGACCTCGAGGCCGGCCGCGCGCAGGGCCGCGATACCCCGTCCGGCGACCAGCGGGTCGGGGTCCTCGATCCCGACCACCACCCGGCGCAGACCGGCGGCAGCGATGGCCTCCGTGCACGGCGGCGTGCGCCCGTGGTGCGCGCATGGCTCGAGCGTGACGTACAGGGTGGCGCCGTGCGCGTGTCCACCAGCCGCCCGGAGCGCTCCGATCTCGGCGTGCGCACCACCGGGTGGCGCGGTCGCCCCGACGAAGCCCGGCTCGCCCGGGGTGCTCGTGACGACGACCGCGCCGACCGCCGGGTTCGGCGAGGTACGTCCTTGGACCGCGCTGGCCGCCTCCGACGCGCGCAGCATCCACACCCGGTCCTCGACGCCATCGGGCTTCTCCGGGTCGCTCAGGACGGACCGCCCGAGACGGCGTCGAGCGCCGCGTCGAGGAGCGTGCGTGCCGCGTCGAGTGGATGCGGACGTCCGAACACGGCGGATCCGGCGACGAAGACGTTTGCACCCGCCCGGGCCGCCGCGGCGACGGTGTGCTCGTCGATGCCCCCGTCGACCTCGACGTCGACCGTCAGGCCGGCGGCGTCGACCGCGTCGCGGACCTGTCGGACCTTCTCCAACACGTCCGCGATGAACGACTGCCCGCCGAACCCCGGGAACACCGTCATGCACAGGACGAGGTCGACCATCCCGAGGTACGGCTCGACCGCCTCGAACGGCGTGTCCGGATTGGACGCGAGCCCGACCCGGAGCCCGAGGTCGCGCATCTGGGAGACCAGGACCTCGGTCTCGCCGACCTCGACATGGACCGTGCAGCCGTCGGCCCCCGCGTCGCGGAATGCCTCGAGATACCGCCCCGGCTCGGAGATCATCAGGTGCGTGTCGAAGAAGAGTCCGGTGTGCTGGCGCAACGACGCCACGACGGGTGGGCCGATGGTGAGGTTCGGCACGAAGTGGCCGTCCATCACGTCGACATGCAACCAGTCGGAACCAGGGGCGACGAGGTCGATCGCCGCGGAGAGGCAGCCGAAGTCTGCCGAGAGGATGGACGGCGCGACCCGCATCGGTCGGCCGCCGGGCGCCGGCACCATCATCGGATCCTACCGGTGGCCCCGCCGGACGGACCCGACGGTGCGCCGAGCTGCTCGCCGGGTTCGGGACGCGCCCCGCGGTTCCATTCCACTGCGTCGACCGGCTGACGTCCCTCGGGCTGCACCGACCGCAGCTGCACGGACCCGTGTCCACCGGTGACGACCAACGTGCCGAGCATCGTGCCGGGCGGTCCGTCCAGTGGGTGGCCCGCCGGTACCGGGCCCGCCGCGAGGATGCGGAGGCGACGGGTCCGAAACGTCGTCCAGGCTCGCCCGAGCCGGACGACCCGGAGCACGTGCTCGGCGGGTTCGCACCAGTCGATCTCCAGCTCCGAGGGTCGCACCTTCTCGGCGTACGACGGAGTGCCCGCCTGCTCGTGCAGTGGCCCGAGGCCGGTGAGTCCGTCGACGAGCTCCTCCTCGAGGAGTGCACACGCCAGCTCGACGAGGCGGGAGCGCAGCGCGTCGGCCGTCTCCTCCTCGCCGATGACCGTGCTCCGCACCGCGTAGACGCCACCGGTGTCGAGCCCGGGCTCGACCGCCATCAGGCAGACCCCGGTCTCCGAGTCGCCCTCGAGGATCGCCCGTTCGACGGGCGCGGCACCGCGCCAGCGGGGCAACAGCGAGAAGTGCACGTTCACCATTGGCAGCTTCTCGAGCACGGCGGCGGGGATGATCCGGCCGTAGGCCACGACCACACCGAGCTCGGCCCCCACGTCGACCACGTCCGCGAGCTCGGTCGTAACGGGCAGTCCGAGCGCGGTGGCCGCGGCCTTGACCGGGCTCGGCGACGTGACGGCGCCCCGTCCCCGTCGGGTGTCGGGCCGGGTGACCACGAGCGCGATCTCGTGGCCGGTCCGGACGAGCGTCTCGAGAGGGGGGACCGCCGACTCCGGTGTCCCCAGGTAGACGAGGCGGGCCATCGGCGGGACGCTACCAAGCCGCGGCCGGTCGACGGCCGACTCCGGTCCGGCGTGCCGTTCAGACCTCCCGCGAAACCGACCCTGCGCCCACCAGCTTCGCCTCGAGCTCGGTGGTGTCCAGCCCGAGGGCACGGTCGCGCAGCACCCGCAGCGCCTGCTTGCGAAGGTCGTCGTCGAGCCGTTCGATCATGAGGACCCCGTCGAGGTGGTCGATCTCGTGTTGGAAGACCCGACCGAGGAACTCGTCGGCCTCGAAGGAGATCTCGCGGCCCTCGAGGTCGAGGGCGGTGATGTGGACCCGCTCGGGCCGCACGATCCCGAGGCGCAGCCCGGGGATCGAGAGGCAGCCCTCCTCGTAGTACCACTCGCCCTCGCTCTCGACGAGCGTGGGATTGACGACGGCCGTCGGTCCGTCGCCGATGTCGTAGACGAAGAGCCGCTTTTGCACCCCGACCTGCGGTGCAGCCAGCCCGGCACCTTCTTCCTCGTACATCGTCTCGATCATGTCGTCGACGAGCGCCACCACGGTGGCGTCGATGTCCTCGATCTCACGTGCGGCCTGCTTGAGCACGGGGTCGCCGTAGGTGCGAACCGCATAGGGGGCCATCGCCCCATTGTACGGGCCGCCCGCGCAACGGTGCCCACGGGGCGGCGCAACAGCGTCGGCGGGACGACGGGCCACACCCGCGTCAGACGTCGACAGGATCGACCTCGACGCGGACCCGCCCCTCCGGCCGACCCACCGCCGCCAGCGCATCACAGAGGACGTGGTGGTCGGCAGCCCGGAGCAACCAGCGATCCTCCTCGAGCTCGGAGACCGTCGGTCCTCCGACCGCACGGACCCGGTCGACCAGCTCGGCGGCACCGGGCCCGCGCAGCGTCGCGAGCGCACCGAAGGGCGGGAGGTCGATCGCCCGACGCACGGCCCGCTCCGCATCGAGGAGGAGCGACGGGTCCGCGTGGACCGCGGCGGCGAGCACCTCGTGGTCCGGCAGTCGGGTCTGCACGAGGATCCGTCCGCCGCTCCCCCGCCCGCCGGTCAGGCGAGCCGCGCGCGCGAGCAGCGCGAACGCCTCTTCGGAGGCAGAGAAGCGCGGCGCGAGCAGGTGCTGGTCGAAGTCGAGGAAGGCGACCAGTCCGACGCGCCCGGACCGGTGGAGGGCAGCCTCGGTGCCGACGACCAGCCTCGCCCGTCGGGCGTCCACCGGGTCCGTCGTGGCCGAGACCTCGAGGGCCTCCAGCCCGAGGAGTGCGGAGAGCTCTTCGGTCGCCCGCGAGACGCCCATGCGGACGCTCCGCAACCTGGTCGAGTCGCAGCGTGCGCAGATGGCGGGCCGCTCGCCGCCGCACCGCGGGCAGTGCAGTGCCCCGTCGCGGACCGGCTGTGCGAGCGCGCCGCCGCAGACGGTGCACCTCGCAAGCGTGCCGCACTCCCCACAGGCCAGCAGGCGGACGCGTCCGGTCCGGTTGAGCACGCAGACCACACGCCCCTCGGACTGTCCGAGGAGCGTGCGGGCGGCATGCACCAGCCGCTCGGAGAAGAGCCCGGTGCGTGGGTCGGCGCCCCTCCGGTCGACCGGTTCGACGACCGGCCACCCCTGCCGCTCGAGCTCGCGTCCGGTCGTGACCATCCGGGTCCCCTCGCTCAGCACGACCGTCGGGCACGGCGTCACGAGCGCAACCGGGGCGCCGTCGCGTCGCGCCCGCTCGAGAACGACGTCGACGGCGGACCAGGTCGGCGCCCGCTGCTCGCGGTAGGCCTCGTCGTGCGCGTCGAGCACGACCGCGCCGCGGAGCCCGACCACCGGACACCACGCGGCGCTCCTGGTCCCGACGACGACGGCACCTCCGGCTGCAGCCCGCTCCCAGGCGCCGGGAAGGACCGCGACCGGTAGACCGGCCGCGATGAGCCGGTCTGCGAGCTCGTCGACCCGCGCGTGCTCGGGTGCGAGGACCACGATCCCATGGGTCCCGAGACGGTCCACCAGCTCGAGCACGATCCGGGCGGTGTCGTACGCGGGAGCGAGCCGCACCACCGCGGGAACGGGCGCGGACTCGAGGACGGCGTCCACGAGGCCGACCGCGCCACCTCCCGGGGACACGCGTGGTCGATCGTCCGCAGGTTCCGGCGTCACCGCGGGCCCGGGCGCGGCCTCGACCACGCGGTGCGGCGAGGCGGTGGCGAGGAAGGAGGCGACCGGCCCTGCCCATCGCCAGGCGGCCCAGTCGGCGAGTGCCACGACCTCCGGTGGGGGCCCGTGACCACTCGACGCGGCGAGCGGGACGGGAACGACCCCCTCGTCGGGCGCGACCCAGTCCTCGACCACCCACCCGCCGACCCGCCGACCGTGCAGCACGACCCGGACCCGGCTCCCGACCGCGATCCGGTCGTCGAGCAGTGGCGGGACCTCGTAGTCGAAGCGGCGGGCGATCGCCGGGACGTCCGGGACGACCCGGACGACCCGGCCGTGGCGGGGCGGCTCCCCGTCCGGTGCTCCGCTCAGAGGCCGAGCGCCTGGGTCAGGTCGTCGGCCCGCGAGGTGTCCTCCCAGGTGAACTCCTTCTCGGAGCGGCCGAAGTGACCGTACGCGGCCGTCTTGCGGTAGATCGGCCGCTTGAGCTCGAGATCGCGCACGATCGCTGCGGGGCGGAGGTCGAAGAGCTCCTCGACCACCGCGCCGATCCGTGCCGGGTCGCACTGCTCGGTGCCGAAGGTCTCCACCAGCAGCGACACCGGGCGCGCGACCCCGATCGCATAGGCCACCTGGACCTCGCAGCGGGTCGCCGCGCCCGAGGCGACGACGTTCTTCGCCACCCAGCGCGCTGCGTACGCGGCCGAGCGGTCGACCTTCGAGGGGTCTTTGCCGGAGAACGCCCCTCCGCCGTGGCGTGCCATGCCGCCGTAGGTGTCCACGATGATCTTGCGACCGGTGAGCCCGGTGTCGGCGTGCGGTCCGCCGAGCTCGAACACGCCGGTGGGATTGGCCAGGACGCGCATCTTTTCGGTGTCGAGCTCGGGAGGGAGCAGCGGGTTGATCACGTTGTCCTTCAGGTCCGGGAGGAGCAGCGTCTCGAGGTCCACCCCGGGGTCGTGCTGAGTCGAGATCAGCACCGTCTCGAGCGCGATCGGACGACCGTCCTCGTAGGTCACGCTCACCTGCGTCTTGCCGTCCGGCCGGAGGTACGGCAGGACGCCGACCCTGCGGACCTGGGCGAGCCGCTGTGCGAGCCGGTGCGCCAGCCAGATCGGGAGCGGCATCAGGTCCGGGGTCTCGTCGCAGGCGTAGCCGAACATCATCCCCTGGTCGCCCGCACCCTGGGCGTTGAGCTGGTCCTCGCCGCCGGTGCCCGCCCGCACTTCGAATGCGTTGTCGACACCCTGGCCGATGTCGGGGGACTGCTCGTCGATCGAGACGATGACTCCGCAGGTGTTGCCGTCGATGCCATAGGCGTCGTCGTCGTAGCCGATATCGCGCACCGTCTGTCGGACGAGCTTCGGGATGTCCACGTACGTCGACGTGGTGATCTCCCCGGCGACGAGGACGAGGCCGGTCGTGAGCAGCGTCTCGCAGGCGACTCGGCTCTCGGGATCGTCGGCCAGCATCGCGTCGAGCACGGTGTCGGAGATCTGGTCGGCCATCTTGTCGGGATGACCCTCGGTCACCGACTCCGAGGTGAACGTAGATCGGGTGCTCACGGGTAGGTCCTTCCTGATCGGCGCCGGACGCCATGGGCGACTGACGGGAGGAGCCGGGGTTGCGGTGGCGGGGCGCCCCTCAAGGCGGCCTGCTGCGCGGTCATCGGGTCCCCAGCAGCGCGCACACCCTATCCAAAACTGCCTCGGCCACCGCCGCCTTCGTGGTCAGCTCGACCACGGTCGTCGATCCGTCGGCGCCGAAGAGGGTGACCGCGTTGGTGTCGTGTTCGAAGCCGACCCCCGGTGCCGAGACGTCATTGGCCACCATCAGGTCGACGCCCTTCGCGGCCAGCTTTGCCGTGGCACGGGTGGCGAGGTCGTCGGTCTCGGCGGCGAAGCCGACCAGGACCTGCCCGGGAACCCGGCGTCGGCCCAGCTCGGAGATGATGTCGGGCGTCGGCTCGAGCACGAGGTCGGGCACGCCGTCCGCCTTGCGGAGCTTGTCGGGACGGACCTCTTTGGCCCGGAAGTCGGCGACGGCAGCCGCCATGATGACCACGTCGGCCTTGCTGGCGTGCGCGAGCAGCGCGCGCTCCATCTCGGCCGCCGTCTCGACCCGCTCGACGACCGTCGCTCCCGAGACGGCCCGGTCGGTCGTCGTCACGAGGACGACCCGGGCACCGCGGCGGGCCGCTGCCTCGGCCACGGCGTGGCCCTGCTTGCCCGACGAGCGGTTGGTGATGACCCGGACCGGGTCGATCGGCTCACGCGTGCCCCCCGCCGAGACGAGCACGGTCCTCCCCGCGAGCTGACCGGGTCCGCGACCGGCGGCGAGGAGCTCGAGGACGCGCTCGACGATGACCCCTGGCTCGGCGAGCCGGCCCGTCCCCACGTCGCCTCCGGCGAGCACGCCCACAGTCGGCGGCACCACGGTGACGCCGCGCCCGACCAGCACGGCCAGGTTCGCCTGGACCGCGGGGTGCTCCCACATCTCGGTGTGCATCGCCGGGCAGACGACGACCGGTGCCCGCGTCGCGAGCAACGTCGCAGAGAGCGCATCGTCGGCCATGCCCGCCGCATACCGTGCGAGCAGGTCTGCCGTGGCCGGGGCCACGACGACCATCGTGGCCCGCTGACCGAGCTCGGTGTGGGCGAGGCGCGCGGGTCCGTCCCAGAGGCTGACCAGTGCGGGCTCCGAGCCCAGTGCGTCGAAGGTCGCCGTGCCGACGAAGCGGGTCGCCCGCTCGGTGAGCACGGGCACGACGTGGAGTCCCGCGTCGACCAGACGCCGGCAGATCTCGACCGCCTTGTAGGCGGCGATCCCCGCTGCGACCCCGAGCACGACCGTGGGACGGTCCTCACCGCTCACCGGTCACTCACCCCCTCGCCCTGTCCGTTGCCGACGGCGTCGGCGACGGCCGAATTCGCTACTCGGTGGACTCGACCGGGGCTTCGCCACCGGCATTCTCGGCCTCGCCGCCGAGCAGTTCGAGCTCGGCGGCCGCAGCCTCGGCCGCCTCGGCCGCGGCCAACTCTTCCGGGTCGGGGCGCGTGTAGGTCGCCTTCCCCTCGGCCACCTCCTCGAACGCGATCGAGAGCGGCTTCCCCGAGGGCGACGCGACCTGGGGCGGCACGACCACACCGAGCCCCTCGCCGAGTGAGTTGTAGTAGCTGTTGACCTGGCGGGCTCGGCGTGACGCGAGCGCCACCAACGTGAACTTCGAGTCCACCTTGTCGAGGAGGTCCTCGATCGGCGGGTCCATGAGCGTGGTCTCGGTCTGGGCCATCACGATCCTTTGGGCTGGTCCGGCGCGGCGGGTCGAGGCCCGTCCGCCGGCGCGCGGTCCTCGGGAGGGACGGCGCGGTGAGCTGCCAGTATACCGGCCACCTCGGCGGTGGCCTGTGCGACCTCCCGGTTCACGACCACGGCGTCGGCGATCTCGCGTCCGGCACGCTCCTCGGCCGCACCTTCGCGGAGCCGTTCGGCGATGTGGTCGTCGTCGTCGCCCCGACCCCGGAGGCGCTCGGCCTGCACCTCGACCGAGGGCGGCACGAGGAGGATCAACACCGCGTCCGGCCGGAGCCCACGCACCTGGCGGGCGCCCTGCAGATCGATCTCGAGGAGGAGGTCCCGTCCGGCCGGCGCGTCGGCGAGCGGCGTGCCGTACAGGTTGCCGAGGAACTCGGCCCACTCGAGGAACCCGCCACCGTCACGGCGTGCCTCGAAGGTCGGGCGGTCGACGAAGACGTACGCCTCGTCCGACTCTCCGGTCCGGCGCGGCCGGGTCGTCCACGAGCGGCTCAGCCAGAGACGCGGATCGGTCGCGACGAGACGCGCGGCGACGGTCCCCTTTCCGGCCCCGCCGGGACCGAAGAGGACGAAGATCGATCGTTCGGTCGGGTCGACCGCTGGTCGGGGTGGCGCTCCGCTCAGCGCGCGGTCTCGCGGAGCAACGCTTCGCGCTGGTTGCTTCCCAGTCCCTGAAGTCGACGGCTCTCGCTGATCCCGACGGCGTCCATGAGGCGGCGCGCTTTCACCTTGCCGAGGCCGGGGAGCGACTCGAGCACCGAGAGCACTTTCATCTTCCCCACCGTCTCGTTGGCGTCCGCCATCGAGAGGAGCTCCGAAAGGTTGATGGATCCGAGCTTGAGCTTCTCCTTGACCTCGGCCCGCTCACGGCGGACCTTGGCTGCCTTGGCCAGTGCGGCCTGGCGCTGTTCGGGCGTGAGTGCAGGAGGTTGCGGCATGGTCGAGACGATAGCGCCTCTCGCGGCCCAGGTCATGCGGGCAGGAGCGTTGCCATCGGGGCCCGGCGCCCATCCGCCGCCGTGGGCGCCCCAGGCGGAGGCGGTCCCCCCGATGGTCGATACTGGCGCTGTGGTCGTTGTCGATCTCAACGCCGACCTGGCGGAGGGCGAGGTGCACACCGCCCGCGACGCCGGGCTCCTCGAGGTCGTGACCAGCGTGAGCGTCGCGTGCGGTTACCACGCGGGGAACCGCGCGGTGATGCGAGCCACGGTGGAGGCGTGCGTCGCGAGGGGCGTGGTCGTCGGCGCCCACGTCTCCTACCGCGATCGGGAGGGCTTCGGACGTCGTGCGCTCGCCGTCACGCCCGCGCAGCTGCTCGCCGACGTCGCCGACCAGTGCCTGGTGCTCCTCGAGGAGGCCGACGCGGTCGGTGGGACGGTCGCGTTTGTGAAGCCGCACGGCGCCCTCTACCACCGGGTGGCAGCCGACCCTGACGCGGCGGAGGCTGTCGTCGATGCGATGACCTCCCTTTCGATCGCCGTGCTCGTCGGCCAGTCCGGGTCCGCGGTGATCGAGCCCGCGCGGCGGGCGGGCCTCCGTGTCGTCCGCGAGGGCTTTCCCGACCGCGGCTACCTTCCGGACGGCACGTTGACTGCGCGCGGGCACGAGGCGTCGGAGGTGACCGATCCGGCGGTCGTCGCCCGTCGGGCGGTCTCCCTCGTCGTGCACGGCGGTGTCCAGGCGGTGACCGGCGAGTGGACACGGGTCGCCGTCGACACCCTCTGCATCCACGGCGATGCGCCCGGTGCGCTCGACCACGCTCGCGCGGTCCGGCGCGAGCTGGACGCGGCCGGCATCGAGGTGCGCCCGTTCGTCGGTCCTGTCGGCGGACGCTGAGCCGACGATGGAGCGCCTGCGACCGTTCGGAGACGCCGCACTCCTCGTCGAGACCGGAGACCACCGCGGCGCCTCCTCGATCGCCCAGGCGATCGAGGAGGCCCGCGCGCGTCAGACGCTGCCGGCGGCGGTGCGCGAGGTGGTGGTCGGGAGCACCTCTGCGCTGGTCGAGCTCGACGGTGGCGGTCGAGACGACGACCTCGCGGGCGCGGAGGCGTGGCTTGCCGCACTCGCCGCACGCACTGGTGCGGGTGACCTCGTGCGACCGCCGCCGCGCGCCGGCGCGCGCCACCACGACGTGTGGTCCGTCTTCGACGGTCCCGATCTCGGCGCGGTGGCGGGCGAGCTCGGGAGCGCGGCGGACGACGTGGTCGACCTCCTCTGTTCGGTCGAGCTCGAGGTCGCCTTCGTCGGGTTCGCCCCGGGCTTCCCCTACCTGGTCGGTCTCCCCACCGAGCTCGCGTCTCTCGAGCGCCACAGCACGCCGCGGGTGTCGGTGCCGGCCGGGTCGGTCGCAGTCGCAGGCGGCTTCGCTTCCGTGTACCCGAGGGCGTCCCCCGGGGGATGGCGTCTCCTCGGTCGGAGCGAGCTCGCGCTCTTCGACCCGCAGCGCGCTCCCTACGCGCTCCTCAGACCCGGGGACACGGTGCGCTTCCGCCCGCGCACGTCGATGACATCGGAACCGGTTGTGCCGGCCGCCGGCGGTCGGATGCCGCTCGCGGCCCGCGGGCCCCGGTTCGTCGAGGTCCTCCGGCCCGGACTGCTCTCCCTCGTCGAGGACGGAGGTCGGCGGCTGGCCGCACTCGGCGTCCCCCGGGCCGGTCCCTGCGACCGCGACTCGATGCGCCTCGCCAACCGGCTGGTCGGCAACGATGACGATGCGGGCTCGATCGAGGTGACCGTCACGGGACCGTCGATCCGGTGCTCGGTGGACTGTCACGTCGCGGTGGTCGCACCGGACGGCGCGAGCGTCGACGTGCGGCTCGACGGGCACCGCGCGCCCACCGGTGTCGTGGTTCCGGTCGGCGCGGGCCAGGTGCTCGAAGTGGGTGGGATCCGGGGCGCGTTCCGCGCCTACCTGGCCGTCTCCGGCGGCTTCGACTCACCGGCCACGGTCGGCTCGTGCTCGTCCGACCTCCTCTCGGGCCTCGGGCCGGGACCGCTCGTGACCGGAGACCGGCTCGACCTCGGACCGCCGGGCAGGCCCAGAGGTCAGGCCACGGCGGTCCATCGGTCCCATCGGCCCCATCGGTCGGAGCACCCGGTCGAGCTCCGGGTCCTCGCCGGGCCGCACGGGTCTGTCGCCGCGCTCGCCGACCTCACCCGGGAGGCGTGGCAGGTCGGCGACGCGGCCAACCGGATCGGGATCCGGCTCCGTGGCGACGGTGGCGTCCGGACCGGCGTCACCCGGGTCCCCTCCACCGGAATGGTCACCGGCGCTGTGCAGGTCCCCCCGGACGGGTCACCGATCGTGCTCCTGCCCGACCACGCGACCGTCGGCGGCTATCCGGCGGTCGCCTGCGTCGTCACCGCCGATCTCCCACGCCTCGGGCAGCTCGGGCCCGGGGACCCGGTCAGGTTCTCCCCCGTCGACCTGCCCGAGGCCCGTCGCCTCCGGCACGAGGCCGACCGGGCGTTCGAGCGGCGCGTCCGCGGATGGTTCCCGACCACCGCGGCCACGTGACCGTGCCGGCCAAGACGGTGCTCACGGGTGGGCCGCGTCCCGAAGCGACACCAGCCGGTCGACGCCGTGCGTCGCGCACCAGCGTGCGAGTCCCTCGAGCACGGTGAGCGGAGCGCGGGGGTCGCGGAAGGTCGCGGTCCCGACCTGGACGGCGTCCGCGCCTGCCATCACCAGCTCGACCGCGTCCTCACCACAGGTGACGCCGCCGACCCCCACGATGGCCGCGTCGGGGAACGCGTCACGCACGTCGTAGACCGCGCGCAGCGCGATCGGTCGGATCGCGGGCCCGGACAGACCGCCACCCGCGCCACCCGAGCCGAGCACCGGCCGCCGCGACTCCGCGTCGATCGCCATGGCGAGCACGGTATTGACGAGGACGACCCCATCGGCACCGGCCCCGAGGGCCGCGCCCGCGATCTCTGCGATGTCGGCGACGGTCGGACTGAGCTTCACGAAGGCCGGAAGCCCGGGACAGTGCTCACGGACCGCGGCGACGACCTCGGCGGTAGCCGACGGCGAGTGGGCGAACATGCGTCGGCGGTCCTCGAGGTTCGGGCAGCTCACGTTCACCTCGATCGCCACGGGTCCCGCGAGTCCGACCAGTTGCGCGGCGGATGCGGCGAACTCCGCGACACGCCGCCCCCAGATGCTGACGACGACACGCGCACCGACCGCGACGAGTCGCGGGAGGTCGTCGCGTATCCACGCGTCGAGCCCGGGGCCCTGGAGCCCCACGCTGTTGAGCATGCCCGACGGCGTCTGGTGGACCCTCGGTGCGGGATTGCCCGGCCACGCCTCGACGGTCAGCGACTTCACGACCACGGCGCCGAGCTCTGCGAGTGGCACGTACGCGGCGAGCTCGTCGGCGTGCCCGGCGGTGCCCGACGCGGTCATCACCGGGTTGGGGAGCTCGAGCCCGCCGAGGCGCACCCGGAGGTCGACGCCACCGAAGCTTGCGGATCCGTGCTCACCGGAGCGGGCGGCGCTCCCGCTCCGCCAGCGTTGTCTCACCGCGTCATCGCCGGTGGTACTCCTGGAGCGACCGCACGGTGAGCGGGTGGCGCGACCAGTCGGTGATCCCGGCTGCGGCCGCCCGTGCCGCGGCAACTGTGGTGAGGCACGGGACGAGGTGCTCGAGCGCGGCGGCGCGGATGTGCTCGCCGTCCGCCCGAGGACCGCGCCCGCGGGGCGTGTTGACGACGAGCTGCACCTTGCCGCCTGCGATGAGGTCGACCGCGTCGGCGCCCTCGCCGCGGTCGCCGACCTTCGCCACCACCGTCGAGACCGCAATGCCGTCGGCCTCGAGCATCGCGGCGGTGCCCGACGTCGCCGCGAGCTCGAACCCGAGGGCGGCGAAGCGCCGTGCTGCCTCGAGGCCTGCGGTCTTGTCCCGGTCGGCGAGGGAGAAGAAGACCGTGCCCGTGTCGGGGAGCCGGTTGCCGGCGGCCATCTGGCTCTTCGCGAAGGCGAGGCCGAAGGTCGTACCGATCCCCATGACCTCGCCGGTCGAGCGCATCTCGGGACCGAGCAGCGTGTCCACCCCGCGGAAGCGGTTGAAGGGCAGCACCGCCTCCTTGACGGAGACGTGGCCGCCGACCGGCTCGACGAGCAGACCTTCCCTGCGGAGCTCGGCCAACGTCGCGCCGACCATGACCCGTGCGGCCACCATCGCGACCGGCACCCCGGTCGCCTTCGCGACGAACGGGACGGTCCGCGACGCGCGCGAGGGTTGGCCTCGAGCACGTAGACCCGGTCGTCCTTGACGGCGAACTGCACGTTGCAGAGGCCCCGCACCTGCAGCGCCTCCGCGATCGTCCGCACGTGCCGTTCGAGCTCGGCGACGACGTCGGCTCGAAGCGTCTGCGGGGGCAGAGCGCAGGCCGAGTCGCCCGAGTGCACCCCGGCGGCCTCGACGTGCTCCATCACGCCGCAGATCACGACCTCGCCGGTCGCGTCCCGTACGGCGTCGACGTCGACCTCGATGGCGTCCTCGAGGAAGCGGTCGACGAGCACCGGCCGCTCACGGGTGACACCACCTTCGCGGCCGAGCGCGCCCCCGATTGCCGACATCGCCTCGACGGAGGAGACCAGGTGCTCGTCGTCGTAGACGATCTCCATCGCCCGGCCGCCGAGGACGTAGGACGGGCGGACCAGCACCGGGTAGCCGATGCCGTGGGCGACCTGGACGGCCTGGGCGGCGGTCGAGGCGGTTCCGCCCGGAGGCTGGGGGATCCCGAGACTGGCGCAGAGCTCGTTCCACCGCTCGCGGTCCTCGGCGAGGTCGATCGACGCGGGCGACGTGCCGAGGACGAGCTCCTCGGGGATGTCCGCCGCGAGCTTGAGCGGCGTCTGCCCGCCGAGGCTGACGATGATCCCGACCAGGCGGCCGGCACCGATCGAGGCGCGCTGTTCCGCCTCGATGACGTCGGCGACGTCCTCGGCGGTCAGCGGTTCGAAGTAGAGCCGGTCAGAGGTGTCGTAGTCGGTCGACACCGTCTCGGGATTGCAGTTGACCATCACGGTCTCGAACCCCGCCGCCCGCAACGCGAAAGAGGCGTGGACACAGCAGTAGTCGAACTCGATCCCCTGTCCGATGCGGTTCGGTCCCGAGCCGAGGATGATCACCCGCGGCCTGTCCGACGGCCGGATCTCGCTCTCGTCCTCGGTGGTCGAGTAGTGATACGGCGTACGCGCTTCGAACTCCGCACCGCAGGTGTCCACCGTCTTGAACGTCGCGACCACCCCGGCGGCGGTGCGGTGCGCACGGACGTCGTCCGCGGACGTGCCCGGGCCGAAGAGATGGGCCAGCTGCGCGTCGGAGAACCCGAGCCGCTTCAGCCCGCGCCAGGTGCGGCGATCGAGGTCCGCCGCGGTCACCCCGAGGGTCGCCTGGAGCCCGAGGGCCATGTGCGCGTCGGCGATCTTCGCCAGCTCGGAGAGGAACCAGGGATCGATGCCGGTCGTCCTGGCGAGCTCTTCGACCGGGACGCCACGCCGCAGCAGCGCTTCGAGCTGGAAGATCCGGTCGGGCGTGGCGATCGCGACGCGGTCGGCCAGCTCCTCTGTGCGCTGGTCCTCGAGGGAAGTGCCGGCCGGATCGGCGTTGAGGCCCATCCGGCCCTGCTCGAGGGAGCGCACGGCCTTCTGCAGGGACTCCGGGAAGGTCCGGCCGATTCCCATCACCTCACCGACCGACTGCATCCGCGTGCCGAGGACGTCGACTGAGCCGGGCAGCTTCTCGAAGGCCCATCGCGGGATCTTCGTCACCACGTAGTCGATGGTCGGCTCGAACGAGGCCGGGGTGGCACGAGTGATGTCGTTGGTGATCTCGTCGAGCCGGTAGCCGACGGCGAGCTTCGCCGCGATCTTGGCGATGGGGAACCCCGTCGCCTTCGACGCGAGTGCGGACGATCGCGAGACCCTCGGGTTCATCTCGATGATGGTCTGGCTGCCGTCGGTCGGGTCGACCGCGAACTGCACGTTGGACCCGCCCGTCTCCACCCCGACGCGGCGGATGCAGGCAAAGGCCGCATCGCGCATCGTCTGGTACTCGACATCGGTGAGCGTCTGCGCCGGGGCGACCGTGATCGAGTCGCCGGTGTGGACGCCCATCGGATCGAAGTTCTCGATCGAGCAGATCACGACGCAGTTGTCGGCGCGGTCGCGCATCACCTCGAGCTCGAACTCCTTCTGGCCGGCGATCGAGCGCTCGACCAGCACCTCGCCGATCGGCGACGCGTCGAGGCCCTCCCCCGCCAGCCGGACCAATGCGTCGAGGTCGCCGGCGATGCCGGTTCCCGCGCCGCCGAGGATGTAGCTGGGCCGCACCATCACCGGGCAGCCGATGCGCTCGCCGATCGCGACGGCCTCGTCGAGCGAGTAGGCGAACCCCGACTGCGGGACGGCGAGGCCGATGCCTTCCATGGCCTCCTTGAAGCGCTCGCGGTCCTCGGCCGTCGCGATCGCCTCGGGGTCCGCCCCGATGACCTCGACACCGAACCGGTCGAGATCGCCCCGTTGGGCGAGGGCCATGGTGAGGTTGAGGGCGGTCTGCCCCCCGAGGGTGGGCAACAGCGCGTCGGGCCGTTCGCGCTCGATGATCGCAGCCAGGACGTCGGGGACGAGGGGCTCGACGTAGGTCCGGTCGGCCATCGCCGGGTCGGTCATGATCGTCGCCGGGTTCGAGTTGGCGAGCACGACCCGGTAGCCCTCTTCCGCGAGGACCCGGCAGGCCTGGGTGCCCGAGTAGTCGAATTCGCAGGCCTGACCGATCACGATCGGGCCCGAGCCGATCACCAGGATCGATTCGAGGTCGTCGCGTCGTGGCATCAGCCCGCCCGGTCGCGCAGCTGCACTCTGCGCGACGCGCTCGCCGAGGCGTCCATGGCGTCCCGGAACCGGTCGAAGAGGTAGCGGGCGTCGTGTGGCCCCGGGCCCGCCTCGGGGTGGTACTGCACGCTGAAGAGTGGCGCGTCCGACCATGCCAGGCCCTCGATCACCCCGTCGTTGAGGTTGACGTGGGTGACCGCCGCGTCCGGCAGCGTCCCGTCGGCCACCGCGTAGTTGTGGTTCTGCGAGGTGATCTCGACCCGACCGCTCTCCACGTTTCGCACCGGGTGGTTCCCGCCGTGGTGCCCGAACGGCAGCTTGAAGGTGGCCGCCCCGAGCGCGGTCGCGAGCAACTGGTGACCGAGGCAGATCCCGAAGACAGGCACCGAGCCGTGCTCGGCCACGATGCGGATCTCCGTGGCGATCGCGCCGAGTGCCGCAGGGTCGCCCGGTCCGTTGGAGAGGAAGACGCCGTCGGGCTCGCGGGCGAGCACGTCCTCACCGGAGGTCGACGCGGGGACCACCTCGACGGTGGCGAGCTCGCCCAACTGGCGCAGCATGGCTTCTTTGATGCCGAAGTCGTACGCGACGATGCGGTAGGGACCTGTCCCCCTGGTGTAGGTGGAAGGAGCGGTCACCTCCGAGACGAGATCGCGTCCATCGGTGCCGGCAGCCGCACGCGCCGCTGCGGTGAGCTCCGCCTCCCCGGTCGTCCCGAACGCGCAGGGCATCGCCCCGTGGTCGCGCAGGTGCCTCGTGAGGCGACGCGTGTCGATCCCGGTGATGGCCGGGAGCCGGAAACGCCGCAGGTACGCGTCGAGGCTCCCGGTCGAGCGCCAGCTGCTGGGTCGGTCGTTGAGGTCCCGGACGACGATCCCGCGGCAGTGCGGACGGGGCGCCTCGTCGTCGTCGGGGTTGACCCCGTAGTTGCCGATGTGGGGATAGGTGAACGCGATGACCTGGCCGGCGTACGAGGGGTCGGTGATCACCTCCTGGTAGCCGGTGAGGACCGTGTTGAACACGGCCTCGCCCGTCGCCAGCCGCACCTCGGCGAGGGCACCCGCGGCCTCCCCCTCGAAGACCTCGCCGTCGGCGAGCACGAGGAGGGCCTCGTCGCGCCGGACGGTCCCGAGCCGGTCGGTCACCGCTGCGCCTCGCCGTCCACGACCACCGGGTCGCCGTCGAAGACGGTGTGCCGGACCCGACCGGTCAACGTGCGCCCGGCGTAGGGGGTGTTGCGGCTGAGGCTCGCGAGTGCGCCGGGATCGACCTGCCAGCGCGTCGAGGGATCGATGACGCACAGGTTGGCGGCCACGCCTGCCACGAGGGGCCCGCCATGGGCTCCACCCGACGCGCGGTCGAGCCCGGCAATCGCGGCCGGCTGCCAGCTGAGCAGGGCGAGCACGCGCTCGAGTGGGAGGTCGAGCTCCGAGAGCGTCACCGCGAGCGCGGTCTCGAGACCGAGCATGCCGGGTGGCGCTTCGTCGAAGGGGAGGTCCTTGAGCTCGGGGGCGTGCGGCGCATGGTCCGTCGCGACCGCGTCGAGCGTGCCGTCGACGAGCGCTGCCGCGACCGCGGCGACGTCGTGGGCCGGCCGCAGCGGTGGATTGACCTTGAAGGTCGGGTCGAAGGCGGCCACCAGCTCGTGGGAGAGCGCGAAGTGGTGGGGTGCCGCCTCGGCCGTGACGGAGGCGCCCTCGGCCTTGGCGCGGCGCACCAGCTCGACCGAGACGGCCGTGGAGAGGTGCAGGAGATGGAGACGTGCCCCGGTCTCACGGGCGAGCGCGAGGTCGCGGGCGACCATCACCTCCTCGGCGAGTGCCGGGGTGCCCGGAAGTCCCAGCCGGCTCGACCAGTCGCCCTCGTGCATCGCCCCCTCCCCGGCGAGTGAGCGGTCCTCGCAGTGCTGGGCGAGCGTCACCCCGATGCCGGCCGCATACTGCAGCGCGCGGCGCATCACCCCGGCCGACTGGACTCCCGTGCCGTCGTCGGTGAAGAGGCGGACCCCGAGGGCGGCGAGCTCGGCCATGGGAGCCAGGCGCTCACCGGCCCGTCCGACCGTGATCGCACCGGCGGCGGCGACCTCTGCCGTGGCGCCGCCTGCGAGCTCGAAGAGGTTCCGGACCGCCTCCGCCGAGTCCAGCGGCGGATCGGTGTTGGGCATCGCGACCACCGCGGTGAAGCCCCCGAGGGAGGCGGCACGCGTGCCCGTCTCGATGGTCTCGGAGCCCTCCCCGCCCGGCTCGCGGAGATGCGTGTGGAGGTCGACGAGCCCCGGGGACACTGCGCACCCGCCCGCATCGAGGATCCGGGCGCCGCGGGGTACGTCGAGATCCGCGCCGACATCCACGATGCGACCGTCCTCGAGCACCAGGTCGCCGCGACGGGTTCCCGTCGCGTCGACGAGTGTCCCACCGCGGACCACCAACCTCGCCGGTGCGCGCTCAGGCAACGGGGTCGACCTCCCCCTTGGGATGGGCGAGCCAGAGGAAGAGGACCGCCATCCGGACCGCCACGCCGTTGGCCACCTGGTCCGTGATCAGGGCCGCGGGCAGCTCGGCCACTTCCGAGGCGATCTCGACCCCGCGGACCATCGGTCCGGGATGGAGGATCACCGCCCCCGGGGGCAGCATCGCCGCGCGCCGGGCGTCGAGGCCGAAGCCGGTCGTGTACTCACGGAGCGACGGGACGAACCGACCGCTTCCGCGCTCGGCCTGGAGGCGGAGGAGGGAGACGACGTCGGCCTTCGCCAGCACCTCGTCCAGGCGGTGGCTGACCGAGGCGATCGGCCAGCCCTCGAGCGACGGAGGGAGCAGGGTGGCGGGCGCCACCAGGGTGACCTCTGCACCGAGCGCCGCGTACGCGGCGATCAGCGAGCGGGCCACGCGGCTGTGACGGACGTCGCCCACGATCGCCACGCGGAGGCCGTCGAACGCGGCGAGTCCCTCCTCGTCGCCGCCGAGCGCGTGGCGAACCGTGTAGAGGTCGACCAGCGCCTGGGTCGGGTGCTGGTGCCAGCCGTCGCCCGCATTGATCACGACACACCGGTCGACCCAGCGCGCGACCTGGGCGGGGACGCCGGAGCTGCGGTGCCGGACGATGACGGCGTCGATTCCGATGGCCTCGATCGTCTCGACGGTGTCGCGGAGCGACTCGCCCTTGTTGAGGGAGGAGGCACCTGCCGCAAAGGAGAGTACGTCCGCGGACAGCCGCTTCGCGGCCGTCTCGAACGACATCCGCGTCCTCGTCGAGTCCTCGAAGAAGAGGGTCGCGACGGTCCGGCCCCGCAGGGTCGGCACCTTCGGGTTCGCCCGCCGCCGCGACCTCGGCGAAGGAGTCCGTGACCCGCAGCACCTCGGCGATCGACCCGGCATCGAGGTCGTCGATGCCGAGCAGGTGCGGGGGCAGGTCGCTCACTTGCCGACCAGCTCTCCGATGGAGACCCCTTCCTCGGAGACGTCGACCATCTCGTCGCGGCTCGTCGGCAGGTTCTTGCCGATGTAGTCGGGTCGGATCGGCAGCTCGCGGTGGCCGCGGTCGACCATCACCGCGAGCTCGACGCGCTGGGCCCTCCCGTACTCACCGAGGGCGTTGAGCGCGGCCCGGATGGTCCGGCCGGTGAACAGGACGTCGTCGACGAGGACCACCGTCCGACCGGTCAGGTCGACGCCGATGTCGGTCGCCGCTTCGGGGAGCACCGGCCGCAGTCCGATGTCGTCACGGTAGAACGCGACATCCAGGGTGCCCACCGGGACCGTCGCGTCCTCGACCTCGGCGAGCGTGTCCGCGAGCCGCTGCGCGATCGCGACGCCGCCGGTCTGGAGACCGACCAGCACAACCGCCTCGAGTCCGCGATTCCGCTCGGCGATCTCGTGGGCCATGCGGGTGATCGCTCGCCGGACGTCGTCCGCCGACATCACCTGGGCCCTCGGGACGAACACGGCACCCCGCGGTCGGGTGTGACTGCGCTCGCGTTCGGCCACGACGTCCTCCTGTCCGTTCGGGCCTCACGGGACCCGCTTCACGGTCAGGCTCCGACTATACCCGCGGCCTCCCCACCACGCGGTCCCGCGACCGGTCGGACGGCGCTCAGGCGGCGTCTCCCACCGCCGCGACGGTCTCCTCGCGGAGAGGTGGCCGACGCGGGAGGAGCACGGCGGGGACGAGGGCGGCGAGTGTCAGGGCCGTCACCCACCAGAAGGTCGTGCCGAAGGCCTCCGCCAGCGGCTGGGCGACCGCGACGCGCACCGCCGCAGGTGCGACCGCGACCCCGGAGAGCCCGCCGGCCGCCGCATGCACGCGGGTCGCGATCTGGTGGTCGAGCACGACCGCGACCAGCGCGACCCCGACCGAGCCGCCGACCCGCTGGACGATGTTGACCGCGGTCGACGCTCTCGGGACCTCTGGCCGCGAGAGGGTCTGGTAGGCCGCGGAGATCGCCGGCATCATCACGAAGCCGAACCCGATGCCGCGGACGAATAGCGAGAAGGCGAGGAGGCCGAGATCGGTGGTCGCCGTGAGCTGCGTGTACACGACCGTGCCGGCGACGACCACGATCAGGCCGCCGGGCACGACCCGACCCGCGCCGAACCGGTCGGTGAGCCGTCCGGCGAGCGGCATGACGAGTGCCGCGCCGAGGCCCTGGGGCGCCATCAGCAGCCCGGCCTCCAACGCGGAGCGGCCCCGCACCACCTGGTAGTAGAGCGGCAACAACAGCATGCCCCCGAAGAGGGAGGCACCGAAGAGGAAGGTGGTCACAGCGGACGCCGAGAAGCTCCGGTCGCGGAACAGCCGGACGTCGATGAGCGGGGTGATCCTCGAGCGCAAGGCGTGCCAGACGAAGCCGGCGACCAGCGAGGCGCCCACCCCCATCGGGACGAGCACCGAGGCCGGCGAACCCTGCCCGGCCTGTGCAAGGCCGTAGACAAGGAGGGCGAGCCCCGGTGAGAGCAGCACGAGCCCACGGACGTCGAGGCGCCCGGCGTCTCCGTGCTCGCGCCGTTCGGGGAGGAAGCGCACGGCCGCGAGGATGGCGACGATGCCGATCGGGATGTTCACGTAGAAGATCCACCGCCACGACACGGTGTCGACGAGGAGTCCGCCGAGGACCGGGCCGATGACCGGGCCGAGCAGCATCGGCACTCCCATCAGGCTCATGACCCGTCCCATGCGCTGGGGACCCGCAGCCGTCGCGACGATCGACTGGCCGATCGGCATGATCATGCCGCCACCGATCCCCTGGAGGACCCGGAAGGCGATCAGGCTCTGGATCGACCACGCCGCACCCGAGAGGGCGGAGCCGACCAGGAAGAGCGCGAGCGACACGATCCACATCCGCTTCGCGCCGAACCGCTCGACGGCCCACCCGGTGAGCGGAATGACGGTCGCGAGCGCGAGCAGGTAGCCGGTGCTCACCCACTGCACGGTCGAGAGCGGTGCGCGGAAGTCCTTCGCCAGCGTCGCGATCGCGACATTGACGATCGTGGTGTCGAGGATCGACATGATCGTGCCGATCACCACCACCAGGGCGAGGCGGATCAGGTGCGGATCGAGTCCCCCGAAGCCGGTGTCGGCTCTCGTCCCGGCGGCGCCCTCCCCCACCGCGTCGCTGGTCGTCATCTGCCTCCTCGCCGGTCGCCGAGCGGCCCGGCCTGACCGTGCCCCGAGGCTACGCGGCGCGTGGCCTCGGTCCGGTCGTCATCCCCGCGCCCTCGCGGCCACGGTCGCGAGGACCCCGTTGACGAACCGTCCCGAGTCGTCCGTCGAGTAGACGACGGCGAGCTCGACCGCCTCGTCGAGCACCACCGGGGTTGGAACGTCGGGGCAGGCGAGCAGCTCGGCGACCGCGAGGCGCAGCACGCTCCGGTCGACCACGGCCATCCGGTCGAGCTCCCAACCGATCGACGCCTCGGTGATCAGCTCGTCGATCTGGGCGCGGCGATCGGAGACCGCCTCGAGGAGGTTCAGGGCATACACGTCGGGCGGGACGGGGAGCCCTGCCACGACCTCGGCGGTGTCGAGCCCTTTGAGGTCGGCCTCGTAGAGGAGGGCGAGCGCGCGCTCGCGGGCCTGGTGTCGGGGTGCGGGTTCCATGGGCTCACAGCCGGACGCCGGTGCCGGGGCGGCATCGCCCGCGGCTCAGGCCCTGGTGAGGTACTCCCCCGTCCGGGTGTCGACCTTGATCCGCTCGCCCGGTCCGACGAAGAGCGGCACCTGCAGGACCAGACCGGTCTCGAGGGTCGCCGGCTTGCGCGCCCCGGACACGCGGTCTCCCTGGATGCCCGGCTCGGTCTCGCTCACCGTGAGCTCGACCGCGGCCGGCAGGTCGATGCCCACGATCTCCGTGCCGTAGAACTGCAGCACCGCGTCGTCGCCCTCTTTCAGATAGTTCGCCGCGTCCCCGAGGAGGTCGGTCTCCACCTGGAGCTGCTCGTAGCTGCTCGTGTCCATGAACACGTACGCGGTGGCGTCGCGGTAGAGGAACTGCATCTCGCGCTTGTCGATGATGGCCTGCTCGAGCTTCTCGTCGGCCCGGTAGGTCCGCTCGATGACCGCACCCGTCCGCTGGTTCTTCAGCTTCGTCCGGACGAACGCCCCGCCTTTGCCGGGCTTCACGTGTTGGAATTCGACGACGTTGAACAGACCCTCGGGCAGGTCGAGGCTCATGCCATTGCGCAGGTCGTTGGTGGAGACGGACATCAGACGGCGACTTCCTTCGGGAACCGGGTGAGCGGACGGCAGCCGTGGTCGGTCACCACAAGTGTGTCCTCGATGCGCACGCCGCCCGTGCCCGGCACGTAGACCCCGGGCTCGACGGTGACGACGGTGCCGGGAGCGAGGATAGCAGTCGCCCCGGGTCCGACCGCCGGCGCCTCGTGGATCTCGAGCCCGACTCCGTGCCCGGTGCCGTGCTCGAATCGCTCGGCCAATCCCCGTGCGTCGAGCGCGGCGCGGCAGGCGTCGTCCACCTCGCCGCCCGTCGCCCCCGGCACGACCCGCCCGACCCCGAGGCGCTGCGCGTCGAGGACCGCCTCGAAGAGCTCCGCCAGCGCGCCGACCGGCTCGCCACCCACGCAGAAGGTCCGCGTCATGTCGGAGCGGTAGCCGTCGGAGACCGCGCCGAAGTCGACGACGACCGGGTCGCCGGGGAGGATGCGCCGCGCGGTCGGTCGCGCGTGGGGCATCGCCGAGTGCTCCCCGGACGCCACGATGGTCTCGAAGGCACGGTCCTCGGCGCCCGCCTCGCGCATCGCGTGGTCGAGGGCGGCCGCGAAGGCCGCCTCGGTGAGCGCGGGACCGCCCCGGCCCACGGCCACGAGGAGCGGCAGTACCTCGGCCAGTGCACGGTCCGCGAACCCCGCTGCGCGCTGCATGCGCTCGACCTCGGCGTCGTCCTTGACCTGGCGCATCGCCTCGACCACTCCGGAAGTCGGCGAGAGCTCGGTCCCCTCGAATCGCGCCTCCAAGACCCGCAGGGCCGACCAGGTCATGTGCTCGGCCTCCAGTCCGAGCGTTCCGGGGCGACCCGCTCGGTCGACCAGCGCGTCCTGTTGGCCGCGTGTCCCGGCGATCACGACTTCGACAGCGTCGGCGATCCCCGCCCCGTCCAGCTGCTCGGCGGCCTGCGCCCGGTACCGCCCGTCAGTGGTGAGCAGGGCGGTGTCCGCGGTCACGAGGAGGTGGCCGGCCGATCCCGAGAAGCCGGTCAGCCACCGGATGTTCGGCGCCGACGTCACGAGGAGGGCGTCGACCGGTCGGTCGTCGTCACCGGCGGTCGCGAACCGGTCGCGGAGCCGCGCGAGGCGGCCCACGGCGGACAGCGGAGCGAGCGTCGGCCCGGGGCCGCTCATCGAGCGGCGAGGAGGTCCGCCACGGCGCGGACGGCCAGCGGGTAGCCGAGGCCGCCGAAGCCGGCGATCGCGCCGTTCGCCGCCGGAGCGATGGTCGAAGTGTGCCGGAACGGCTCGCGGGCCGCCGGGTTCGAGAGATGGAGCTCGACCACCACACCGTCGAAGGCGGACAGCGCATCGTGCAACGACCAGGACGTATGGGAGAGCGCGCCCGCGTTGACGATGATGGCGACCGCGGAACCCCTCGCCGCGTGGACGGCCTCGACCAGGTCGCCCTCGTGGTTGTGCTGGTGGTGCTCGAGCCGGAACCCGGCCGCCTCCGCGGCGGCCGTGGCGGTCGCCACGTGGTCGGCGAGCGTGGCCGTGCCGTAGATCGCGGGTTCGCGCGCACCGAGCAGGTCCAGGTTGGGTCCCGACAGGACCAGGATGGTCCCCCGGTCGCTCACCGCGGTCGGTCCCCGTCTCGGCGCTCCATCTCCGCCAGGGTAGCCACCACGTCGGCGACCTCGACCTCCCTCACGACCTCGACCCCGTTCGGGCCGTCGAGCACGAAGGTCAGCCCGCCACGCGCCTTCTTGTCCCGCGCCATGAAGGTGACCAGGAGCTCGGGGTCGGCCCCGGTGGGCAACGCCGATGAGAGGTCGAAGCCCGCGACCACTGAGCGGTGGCGCTGGACCGCCCGGTCGTCGATTCGACCGAGGCGGCGCGCGAGATGCGCGGCGAAGACGAGCCCGACGGCGACCGCCTCCCCGTGGCGGAGCGCCTCGCCCTCGTCTCCACCGAACGCCGAGGCCTCGAGCGCGTGGCCGAGGGTGTGCCCGTAGTTGAGGATCATCCGCCGGTTCCCTTCGAGCTCGTCGGCGGAGACCACCGCGGCCTTGATGGACGCACAGCGCGCCACCTGCTCGTCGAGGGGAAGCTCGTTGATGGGCACCTCCGGGTCCTCCGGGTCCTCCGGGCCGGGGTCGACTCCGAGCAGCCCGTACTTCGCGATCTCCCCCCGACCCGAGGCCCACTCGCGAGGAGGCAGGGTCGCGAGCACCTCGGTGTCGCAGAGGACCGCACGCGGCTGCCAGAAGGCTCCCACCAGGTTCTTGCCCTCTGGCAGGTTGACCCCGGTCTTCCCGCCGATCGCCGCGTCGACCTGTGCGAGCAGTGAGGTCGCCACGTTCACGTAGGCGGTCCCCCGGTGGAAGCTGGCCGCAGCGAAGCCGGCCAGGTCGGTGACCACGCCGCCTCCGACGGCGACGACCACGTCGCCGCGGTTCAGGCCCGCCCGGGCGAACCGTCGACAGAGCTCCTCGACCTCGCCCAGGCGCTTGGCTCCCTCGCCGTCGGGCACCGTCATCACCTCGTACGGCATGCCCGGGTCGACCTCGACGGGGATGCCCGCCTGGGTCACGACGACCGCCCGTGCCGCCGTGGGGACCTCTCTCGCAACGACCCGGGCCAGCTCGTGTCTCGCCCCCGCACCGACGAGCACGTCGTAGCGGCGTGCGCCGAGCTCGACACCGACCGTCCTCATCGGTGGGCGAGCCCGGCCAGGCCGGCCACCTCCAGGACGCGCTCGACGATGTCGGCGGGTTCCAGCTCGTCGACGTCGACCACCGCCGTGCACACCTCCTCGTAGAGCGGACGGCGGACGTCGTCGAGCTCGCGCACGGTCGCTGCCGGGTCGGCTCCGTCGAGGAGCGGCCGGCCCCTGCCTGATCCCACCCGCGCGGCGAGCGTGTCCGGCCGCGCACGCAGCCAGACCACCGGGCCCGCTCCACGGAGGAGGCGGCGGTTCGACGGCGCCAGGACGACCCCGCCCGCAGCGGAGACGACGACCGGTGCCGGCGACGCCAGCGCCTCGGCGAGGACGCGCGACTCCTCCGCGCGGAACGCCTCCTCGCCGCGCTCGGCGAAGAGCTCCGCGACGCTGCGGCCCGTGTCTGACTCGACCTGCCGGTCGGAGTCGAAGTAGGCCCAACCCAGCCGGCCCGCAGCCAGCTGACCGACGGTCGTCTTGCCGGCCCCCATCATCCCGATCAGGACCAACCGGTCAGCCATCGGACGACGCCGCAGCGGCCGAGTGCACCTCGCCGAGGGTGGCGAGATACCCGGCGTGGTTGCGTCGGAGCTCCGCAACCGAGTCGCCGCCGAACTTCTCCAGTGCCGCCGCTGCGATCGTCAACGCAAGCATCGTCTCGGCCACGACACCCATGGCGGGCACGGCGGTCACGTCGGTCCGCTCCTTGAACGAGACGGTCGACTCCTTCGTCACCACGTCGACCGTGCCGAGCGTCGGTCGGTTGAGAGTCGCGAGCGGCTTCATCGACACCCGGGCGACGATCGGCGAACCGGTCGACATCCCGCCTTCGATCCCGCCGGCACGGTGCGTGTCGCGCACGTAGCCGCCTCCGAGAGCGGTCCGCTCGTCACCGTCTCCCAGGCGGATCGCGTCATGGGCCATGGAGCCGCGCACCGCGGCGACCGTCGAACCCTCGCCGATCTCGACGGCCTTGACCGCCTGGATGCTCATCAGCGCGAAGGCGAGCCGGGCATCGAGGCGCCGGTCCCAGTGCACATGGCTTCCGAGCCCGACCGGGACGCCGTGGGCCACCACCTCTGCGACCCCGCCGAGCGAGTCGCCCTCCTTTGCCGCGGCCTTGATCGCAGTGACCATCCGCGCCTCCGCCTCGGGGTCGGCGCACCGCACCGGCGAGTCGTCGATGCGCCCGAGGTCGTCCATCGTCGGGAGGGGCCCGTCGGGCGCACGCTCGGCACCGAGCTGGATCACATGGCTCAGGACGTCGATGCCGAGCTGAGCGAGCACGAGCTTGGCGAGGGTGCCCGCGGCGACCCGTGCGGCGGTCTCGCGTGCCGAGGCCCGCTCGAGGACGTCCCGTGCGTCGTCGAGCCCGTACTTCAGCATGCCGGAGAGGTCGGCG
Source organism: uncultured Acidimicrobiaceae bacterium (assembly GCA_963769765.1). Classification (GTDB taxonomy): domain Bacteria; phylum Actinomycetota; class Acidimicrobiia; order Acidimicrobiales; family RAAP-2; genus Bog-756. The sequence continues at coordinate 380,764 of CAVYNA010000004.1, forward strand.
TGGCCGGGCCTCGGCTGGGTGAGGACCTTCGCGGGCAGCCCCGGCGCGGGCGACATCTCCTCCTCCCACTTCGGCCATTCCGAGTTGAGGATCTCGACGGCGACCGGCGAGCCGATCGTTCTCCCGTGCCGCACACCGCCGACGATGGTCAGCTCGTCGGCCTCGAAGCGCATCCGCGGCCCACGGCCGTAGCCGAGGCGGCGCCTGGCGAGTCCGTCCCGGAGGTCTTCGGCGGTCACGACGAGCCCTGCCGGGAGGCCCTCCACGATCACGACCAGGGCGCGCCCGTGCGATTCGCCGGCGGTCAGGAAGCGGAGCACGGCACCGAATCTACTCGGGGCGCCTTCCGGTCAGCCGCCCGTATGGAAGAGATCGTGGGCGAGCGGACCTCCCCAGAGCACGGCGACGACCGCACCCGCGGCCAACGCGGGCGCGAACGGGATCCTCGTGCGACGGCCGGCGCCTGAGGCCGCCATCAGGACCACCCCGACCAGCGCTCCCGCGACGAACGCCACGAGGAAGGCGAGGTACGCGTGCAGCAGGCTCAGGTAGCCGGTCACGAGACCCACGACTCCCGCGAGGCGGACGTCACCGAAGCCCATCCCCCGTGGCATCGCCCACCAGATCGCGAAGAACACCGCGAAGGCGACGGCGGAGGCGAGCGCGCCGGCCCAGAGGTCGTTCCAGGTCCCGGTCGTCCCCGAGACCGCGACCAGCAGTGGCACGATGACGGCGAGGGCACCGTACAAGAGGGTCCGCGGCACGAGCCGGTGGCTCAGATCGGTGACCGACACGACGACCGCGACCGCGAAGAAGACGTCGTAGGGCGCGGCGATCAGGTGAGGGCCGAACCGGACGGCGGCCGCCCCGAAGAGGCAGCCGGTCGAGATCGCCGCGCCGGATGTCCTCGCCAGGGAGGTCCCGGTCGGAACGAGATGCGCGCCCGGGGAAGCCGGTGCCGGTTCGGTGCCGTCGGGGGTTCCCTCGGCGAGTCGTTCCGCCCGCCGACGGAGATCAGCAGTCCGGCTCGCGTCCGCCAGCCGCTGCCCGAGCGGGTCGACCGCCGCACCGACGACCAGGCCGGCAATGGTCGACGCAACGACCAACGGGACGTCCACGAAGGGCAACGTACCGGACAGCCCGCGGTCGGACGGGCATCTCCCGTCCGCGGGTCAGTGGTTCGCCGGCTCGTAGAAGGGGTTTGCGCCGCTTGCGTGATCCGTGACGTCGACGATCTCGCCGATGTCGGGAAGTGCCTCGCGCAGGATCACCTCGATCCCCTGCGAGAGCGTCGCACGGGCCATGCCACAGCCCTGACAGCCGCCGCTCAGGCGGAGGAAGACGGTCGTCTCCTCGACCGCGACGAGATCGGCGCGGCCGCCGTGCGAGGCGATGGAAGGGTTCACCTGTTCCTCGAGGACGGTGACGACTCGTTGGGCCAGGGGATCGGTGAGGTCGAGCTCGGGCATCGGCGCGCCCGCCGCGCTCGGCGGGGTGTTCGGGTTCACGACCACCAGACCGCCCTCGCCGGAGGCGTCGGTCACGAAGTCGAGGGATGCGCCCTGGAGCCGGACCACGCTCGCCTCCGGCACGACGAGGGTGAGATCGTCGTCGCGCTGGACCGCGTCTCCCGCGTGTGCGTCCGCCAGCGCCTGGAAGTAGAGGTCGTAGGCGTAGGCGCCATTGGACTCGCCGCTGACCTCGAGCCAGAGCGCGAGAGCTTCCGACTCCGGCTCGTTGGACAGCACTTCGAGCACGGTCGCACGCGCGGCGTCCGTGATGGTCAGCCCCGGGCCCGCCTGGTCACGGTCGTCTCTCATGGCTGCCATCATAAGGGAGTGTCCAACAAGCCCCGGCGCGTCGCCCCCGAAGCCCACGAGTGGGTCAGCTTTGACGACCCCACCGAAGAGCGGACCTGGCTCTTCGACGTCACCTTCCTTTCCAGCTCATGGACGTGCATCTTCGGCAAAGGGTGCCAGGGTGTCCTGACCGGTCCGGCGCCCGAGCTCGTCCAGGGGTGCTGCTCCTACGGCGCCCACTTCACGGGCAAGAAGGACGCCCGGCGCGTCGAGCGGGCGGCGGCCCAGCTCACCCCCGAGCTCTGGCAGTTCCACAAGAAGGGCCGACGCGGCGTGGTCAAGAATCTCCCGGACGGCGGTCTCGGAACCCGGCTCGTCGACGGCGCGTGCATCTTCCTCAACCGGCCCGGATTCGGGGCCGGCGCCGGCTGTGCGCTGCACCTCGCCGCCGTTGCGGAGGGCCGGAGCCACGTGGAGCTGAAGCCCGAGGTCTGCTGGCAGCTTCCGCTGCGACGCGAAGACGAGACGTCGCCGGACGGTCGGGTCACCTCAGTGGTGAGGGAGTGGGAGCGCCGCCACTGGGGAGAGGGTGGCGAGGATTTCCACTGGTGGTGCACCGAGGATCCCGCCGCATTCGTCGGGCACGAGCCGGTCTACGTCGCAATGCGCGACGAGCTCGTGGCGATGGCCGGTCGCGCCGTCTACAAGAAGCTCGCGGCATACCTCGACGGACGCACCGACCCGACATCCCGGGTCACCCTGCTCCCCCATCCGACCGTCCGGCGCTGAGCGCCGCGACCGTCGCCCCTACTCGGCGAGCGGATCGTCCTCCGGGTCGGCAGCGCCCCGGGTGGACGTGCCGAGGATCTCGTCGTAGTCGTCCTCAGTGGCCAGGCACCACGACGCGTGCTTGTCGTCGGGTTCGGCGTCGCACTCCGGGCAACGCCTGCTGGCGGTCGCGACCGACCGCTTGAGGCTCCGTGCTTCTTCGAAGCGGCGATGGCGTCCCTTTTTCACGGAAACAACTCCTTGCCCCACCAGGGGTGGCACCGCACCCGACGTCGAACTGGGAACGGCCCGGCCGGTGGTCCCACCGGTCGCCGACGCCCTCGGAGTCTAGTGCCGCCGGTCGTCAGCCGTTGCGCGTGAGCGGCGCCGCTACGATCGGTCCGATGCCTGACAGCTTCGATCCCGAGGCCATGGTGGCACGGTTCGCGCGTCGCGCCGAGGCCGTGCGCACGCGTGGGCTGCCCCCGGTCGAAGGTCCCGAGCGGCAGCGGTTCAAGGAGCAGGCCCAGCTCGACTTCATGGACTTCGCGATGCTCGGCGATGCCGAGGTCAGCCTCGAGGACGGCGTCTTGATCCTGCGGATCGACCTGCGGCCTGCACCGGCGGACGGCGACTGAGCAACGGCGAGTCAGCCCCCGTAGTTCATCCTCGTGTCCTCCATCCGGAGCACCCCGGGCGGGTCGTCCCCACCAGGCGACCTGTCCCGCATCCCGACGTCGACCACCTCGCCCACGAAGAGGACGTGGCTGGGGGGTCGCTCCGAGAGCCCCGCGAAGCGCTCCGTCCGACGCACCTCGCAAGAGAGCCACCCGATCGCGGCCGACAGGCACGGCAGGCCGCCGGTGATCTCCTCGACCGGCTCGCCGGCGAGCGCGACGACCCGCCCGGCCGGGTCGTGTTCCACGTCAGTGACGGGCTTCACGAACCGGCGCACGACCGCCCGGTCGGCCTGGCCGAGCAGGTTGACCGCGAAGCGACCGCTTTCGGCGACCAGGCCGGCGGTGACCGACGCGCCCTCGACCCCGACCGCCACGAGCTTCGGCACGGTCGCGACCTGCGTCACCCAGCTGCAAGTCATCAGGTTCCAGCGGTCGCCCGATCGACTGCCGAGCAGGTAGAGGCCGGTCGGCAAAGACCAGAGCATGCGTCGACGGAGCCGGTCGTAGGAGTCCGGATCGCGTGCCGCCGGCACGGGGCCGACCGGAGCCTCAGCCACCGAAGGGGTCGCCCCCGCCGGCCGGTGGAGCAGTCGTCGTGGTCGATGGGACCTTCCCGGTGATCGCGACGATCCGGGCGAGCGAAGTCGCAAGCAGTCCCGGGAGACGTGCGCGTTCCGAGGCGGAGCGTGCGAGCAGGGTCCGGTTCCCTCCGGCGCCGTTGTAGCAGTCGTCACCGGCAGCCGCGGCGTCCTCGTAGGCCGCGTTGAGGTCCGCGGTCAGCTGTGCGTCGGGCGTGGGCAGGTTGCCGATCGCGGTCTCGGCGTCGTTCGTCAGCAGGGCACAGACGGTGCGCACCGCGCCTTGCGGGTCGCCAATCGCGAGCACGTGGACGACGTTGGCGCTGTCCGACGCGAGCGTTCCGATCGATGCGCCCCCCGCGCCTCCGCTCACCCAGTTCGTGACCCGTACCGACACCGGCCCGGTCTCGTCCGGTCCTGCGCAACCCGCGAGCGCCGCGCAGGCGACGGCGACGGTGGCGACCGTGAGGACGACCCGGGTGGGCCGGGCCGGGCCGGGCCGACCGGTTCCCGCCGGTCGCACCCTCAGGAGGACAGGCCGGCGCGGTCCGGTCGCCACGTGGGGTCGAGTTGGCGCAGGAACTGCGCGCACCGCTCCTCCTCGTTCTGCTCGCCGATCGCACCCGCCGTCGACCGCAGCCCGTCGAGGCAGCGGAGGAAGCCGCGGTTGGACTCGTGGGACCAGCGCACCAGACCCGATCCCCGCCAGCCGGCGGCCCGCAGCGCGTCGAGCCCTCGGTGGTAGCCCACGCGGAAACACGCGTAGGCCTCGACGTCGTCGCGCGCCAGGGCGCCGAGCTCGGCCCATGCGGCGGCCGATGCCGGATGGGAACGGACCACGTCGGACATCGCGTGCCGACGGCGCGCCGGCGGCTCGGCGGCCGCGGCGGCCAACGAAGCCCGGACCTGCTCCGGGACGTCGGGCAGGATCGTCTCGGGCAGGCCGCCGGTCAGCCGGACCGGCGAGGACGGTTCGGTGGACGACACGCCGGCCAGTGTAGGACCGGGCCCGTTCGACGCCCGGTCGGCGCTCAGTCGAAGCTCAGTCGAAGCGCACCAAGTGGTAGTCGCGCTTGCCCCGCCGGAGGACCAGGTAGCGGTCGGCGAGCAGGTCCCCGAGGCCGACGGGGTGCTCCACCTCCTCGACGCGTCGATTGTTGACGTAGGCGCCCCCCTGCTCGACGAGCGCTCTGGCCCGGCCCTTCGACGGGCAGAGCCCGGTCTCGACGAGAAGATCGACCAGCGCGATCCGACCGTCGGCGAGGCCGTCGAGGGCGACGTCCGTCGAAGGCACCTCGGCGAAGACATCGAGCAGCGTGCGCTCGTCGAGCTCCGAGAGCTCGCCGCCGTAGATCGCGGCGGCCGCCCGCTCGGCCCGAACCGTCTCGGGCTCGCCGTGGACCAGCGTGCAGACCTGCCTGGCGAGCTCGTGTTGGGCCGCACGCGCCTCGGGGTGGTCGCGGGTCTCTGCGTCGAGCCCGAGGATCTCGTCGTGGGAGAGGAAGGTGAAGTAGCGGAGGTAGGTCCCGACCACTTCGTCCTCGCTGCGCAGGAAGAACTGGTAGAGCTGGTAGGGACTGGTCCGGGCCGGGTCGAGCCACACCGTGCCGGTCTCCGACTTGCCGAACTTGGTGCCGTCGGCTTTCACCACGAGCGGCGTCGTCAACCCCCAGGCCTCCGCGTGCCGGACCTTGCGGATCAGCTCGATCCCCGTGGTGATGTTCCCCCACTGGTCGCTTCCACCGATCTGGAGGCGGCACGAGTACTCGTCGAAGAGGTGCAAGAAGTCGTAGGCCTGCAGCAGCATGTAGGAGAACTCCGTGTAGGAGATGCCCTGCCCGTCGCGGTCGAGTCGGGAGCGCACCGACTCCTTTGCCACCATCTGGTTGACCGTGAAGTGCTTTCCCACGTCGCGGAGGAAATCGAAGAGGCCGAAGGAGGCGAGCCAGTCGGCGTTGTTGACGAGCAGCGCCGCATCCGGAGCCCCGAAGTCGAGGAAGTGGGTGAGCTGCCCGCGGATGCCCTGCAGGTTGACCGCGAGCTGCTCGGGGGAGAGCAGGGACCGCTCCTCGGACTTCCCGCCGGGGTCCCCTACGAACCCGGTGCCGCCGCCCGCGAGCGCGATCGGGCGATGCCCGGCGAGCTGGAATCGACGCAGGGTGCAGAGCTGCAGCAGGGTCCCGACGTGGAGGCTGTCCGCGGTCGGGTCGAAGCCCGAGTAGACGGTGATCGGTTCCGCGTCGAGGCGCCTCTCGAGCGCGGGATCGGTGAGCTGGTGGATGAGACCGCGGAAGCGGAGATCCGCGACGAGTCGACCCATCGCCTCAGCCTGCCACGTCACGGATGGCGGCAAGGCCGCTACGATCGCCGTCCGGTCCGACGTCCGGGCCGAGTCCGTGACACGTGGAGGTGAGGTGGTGGACAACCCGTACCTCCACGGCAACTTCGCACCGGTGCAGGCGGAGCGGAGCGACGACCACCCGCTTCCCATTACGGGCGTGCTCCCCCCGGACCTCGAGGGACGGCTGCTGCGCAACGGTCCCAACCCCGTCGTCGTCCCCAGCGATGAAACCGCCTACCACTGGTTCGCGGGTGACGGGATGATCCACGCGATCGGACTCGGCGGGGGCGGCGCCCTCGGATACCGCAACCGGATGGTCCGGACGCGTGCACTTGCGGCGAAAGCCGAGACCGTGCCGCCTCGTGGACCGGCCGAGCCCATCGACGGGCCGGCAAATACCCACGTCATCCGCCACGGAGGGCGCACGCTCGCTCTTGTCGAGTCGGGTCTCCCCCACGCCCTGACCGACGATCTCCAGCGTGCGCGGGTCTACGACTTCGACGGATCGCTGGCCTCACCCATGACCGCCCACCCGAAGCTCGACCCCGACACCGGCGAGCTCGTCTTCTTCGGGTACGACGTGTTTGGCCCGCCGTTCCTCCGAGCACACGTCGCCGACGCCGCGGGCAGGATTGTACGGACACGCGAGATCGACCTTCCGAGAGCGGTCATGATGCACGACTTCGCGGTCACCGCCAGCCGCGTCGTCTTCTACGACCTGCCGATCCTCTTCGATCTCGAACTCGCCGCCGAGGGCCGCTCGATCCCGTTCCGCTGGATGCCCGATGCCGGCGCGAGGATCGGGATCCTGCCGCGCGACGGCGACGTGGAGGTCACCTGGCTCACCATCGACCCGTGCTACGTCTTCCACACGGTCAACGCCTACGACGATGGCGACTCGATCGTCGTCGACGTTCTGCGCTACGACCGTGCCTTCGACACCCCACCCGGCGGTGCCATCGCGTCAGTCCTGCCCTCACTCGTGCGGTGGACGATCGATCCCCTCGGCGGTCGGGTCGTCGAGCGGCGGCTCGACGATCGCCCGGTCGAGTTCCCACGTGTCGACGACCTGGTGGCCGGCCGGCCCTACCGGTACGCCTACTGCGCCGCGCTCGGCGACGATCCGGCGCTCCCCTCCTTCGGCGGCCTCGTGAAGTACGACCTGCGCCGGGACGAGTCCGTCCGGTTCGAGCCGGGCGAGCACGCCGCCGCCGGCGAGCCGATCTTCGTCCGCGCGGCCGACGGGCGCAGCGAGGACGAGGGTTGGGTCCTCTCCCTGGTCTACGACGCGAGCCGCGACGCGAGCGATCTCGTGGTGCTGGATGCGACGTCGTTTGCCGGGCCTCCCGTCGCCACGGTGCACCTCCCCGCACGGGTGCCCTTCGGCTTCCACGGATCGTGGGTGCCGTCACTCAGCTGAGCAAAGGCGGGACAGGCGGTTCTCAGCCCGCGTCGACTGCCGCGTCGACCGCCGCGACGACCGCCTCGTGCAGCCGGCGGTGGATGGCGACGTTCTCGTCGCGCGAGGGCAGCGCCACGCGCACCACCGACCGTCCGCCGTGGCCCGTCCGGTCGCGGAGCGCGGCGGTGAGTTCGGCCGGACCGACGCCGACTGCGAGGTCGGTCACGCCCCAGCCGAACCCGCGGGCGACCGATACGACGTCCACCGCCTGGGGGGTGCCGAAGATCCGGTCGAAGGTCGCGCCGTCGAGCGCACCCGCCTGGTCCAGGAAGGAGAAGATGCCCCCGCCACCGTTGTCGGCGACAACCACGGTGAGGTCGACGGCGGTCTCGGCCCCGTATGCGAGTGCAGAGGCGTCATGGAGGAACGTGAGATCACCGACCAAGGCGACCGTCGGGGTCGATGAGGCAAGCGCGACACCGATCGCGGTCGAGACGACGCCGTCGATGCCGTTGGCACCGCGGTTGGCGAGGACGCGTGGGCCCGGCCCGACCGGCAGCGCATAGGACTCGACGTCGCGGATCGGCATGGACGAGGAGACCACCAGGGTCCCCCCGCTCGGCAGACACGCGGGGAGGTGGTGGGCGAGCGAGGGCTCGGTCAGCGGCCCCGCGCAGAGCGCGTCGGTGAGCACCCCCCGCGCCGAGCGCTCCGCGGACCGCCACCCCTCGAGCCAGGCGGGATCACGGTCGCCGCCTTGTTCGGCCCAGGCTCGGCAGACCTCGGTCGGGCCGGCCCGAACGAACCGGACCGCGTCGCGTATCGGGTCGGGCCACCGGCCGGTGGGGTCGACGACCACGACCTCGGCGCCCGACCTCGCCGCCTGCGAGACGAACCCGTTGACGACCTTCGAGGCCCACCGTTCACCGAGCACGAGCACGAGGTCGGGCAGGTGGCCAGACGCGAAGGACGGCGAGCGCAAGAACGCGTCGGCGGTGGCGACAACCGCCTCGGCTCCCGTCCGGGCCCCGGATCGTGGATCTGCGAGGACCGGCCAGCCCCGTGCGGTGGCGAGGGCGAGCACCGCCTCGGGGTCACCACAGCCCGCCCCCGCGACGACGAGGCCCCGGGTGACCGACGGGGCCGCACCGGCCGATGTGCTCGCCGCGGTCGCCGCTTCGACCACGTGCCAGGGGGCGCCTGCCGGCCGGCCAGGTGGTACCCCGACCCCACGCCCCGGGTCCCCGACGAGCGGTTCGCGAAAGGGCAGGTTGAGATGGACCGGGCCCGGCCCGGTCGGTCCGGCGACGGCCTCCGCCACGCAGCGCGCCGCGAGCGACCTCCACGTCGACCGGGACGCGTCCGACGCGACCCCCGGATCGCAGAACCAGCGCACCGCGCGCCCGTAGAGGTGGGTCTGGTCGATGGTCTGGCTCGCTCCGACGTCGTGGAGCTCGGGCGGCCGGTCGGCCGTGCACACGAGAAGGGGCACGCGTGCGGCGTCGGCCTCGACGACGGCCGCGTGCAGCTCCGCGGCGGCCGTCCCGCTCGTGGTCAGGACCAGGGCAGGCCCACCGGTCGCGAGTCCGATGCCGAGAGCCACGAATGCCGCAGACCGCTCGTCGAGCCGGACGTGCACGCGGACAGCCGGTTGCGCGGCGAGCGCGAGGGCGAGCGGGGTCGACCGTGAGCCCGGGCAGAGCACCGCGTGGACGACCCCGCACCGGATCCACTCGTCGACCAGGGTCGACGCGAACGCCGCCTGGACGTCCGCGCTCCTGGACGACGCCGGACCGGTCGGTACGCTCACCGGGAACCCCGATGGCCCCGACAAGCTCCCCAACGAACGGTCCGCTCCGCCCGGCCCTGCACGTCGCCTGGCGCGGCGCCGGGCCGCCACTCGTGCTCGCCCACGGCTTCACGCAGACCGGGCAGGCCTGGGGACCCTTGTCCGATCGCCTCGCGGCCCACCACCGGATCGGGCTGGTCGACCTGCCCGGCCACGGCCGTTCCTCGGAGCTCGCGGTCGATCTCGACGGGGGCGCCCGACTCCTCGGCGACGCCGGTGGCCATGCCTCGTACCTCGGCTACTCGATGGGCGCCAGGTTCTGCCTGCACCTCGCGCTGGCCCGACCCGACCTCGTCGAGCGGCTCGTGCTCGTCTCGGGCACCGCGGGGATCGACGACCCGGCCGAGCGCGACGCACGTCGCCGGTCCGACGAGGCCCTCGCGGACCGGCTCGCGCCCACTGACGGCTCGCCGCCCTCCGACTCTGTCGCCGAGTTCGTCACACGCTGGCTCGAATCCCCGCTCTTCGCCAGCCTCGATCCGGACTCCAGCGCGCTCGAGGCGCGCCTCGCAAACACGGCGGCGGGGCTGGCTGCGAGCCTCCGCCTCTCCGGTACCGGCACCCAGCAGCCCCTCTGGGACCGGCTCGGCGAGCTCCGCATGCCGGTCCTGGTGGTGACCGGTGCCACGGACACGAAATTCACCGCGATCGGACGCCGGCTGTGCGCGCTCGTCGGGCCGAACGCCGTCCTCGTCGAGGTGCACGCTGCCGGTCACGCCGTCCACCTCGAGCGGCCCGACGAGGTCGCGGACCTCGTGCTCACCTTCCTCGCATCCACCGGGCCCGGCTGAGGGGGCCAAGAGGGCCGCGGGGACCGCGGGGACCGCGGGGACCGCGGGGACCGCGGAGTACTTCCTCTGGCGGACATACATCACGTGATGTGCACATACATCACGTGATGTATGTAACCGAAATTTCCAACCGAGGGTCTGGTTGCAGCTCGGGCTGACGGGTGACAGGTCCTTCTCACCCTCCTGGATGCACGACCCGTCAGGATCACCGGACCCACAGCCAACACGACACCGCGAAGAGCGCGCCGAACACCAGCTGGAGCCGGGCCGTCGCGGCCAGGACCGGCAGCAGGTCGCGGCCTTCGGCGCCACTGCGGACCAGACGTGCTGGAGGCACTGTGGCGGGGAGCGCAGCGAGCGGGAGGAGCGCGAGGGCCGGTCGGGCAGATCCGAGCGGGCCGGCGAAGGACCACGCGGCCCAACCGAGCACGCCGACGAAGGGCAGTCCGACGCAGGCCAGGTAGCAGCGGCCCGCGGCCCGGCGGCCGAGCCGCACTGCGAGGGTGCGTTTGCCCGAGGCGGTGTCCGTCGCGATGTCTCGCAGATTGTTGGCAAGGAGCAGGGCGGTCGCGAGCAGACCGACCAGCACCCCGGCGAACCAGACGAGCGGGATCCCGAGACGCAGCGTCTCGACGTACGCCGTCCCGACCGTCGCGACGAGTCCGAAGAAGACGAACACGAACAGCTCGCCGAGCCCTGCATAGCCGTAGGGCCGGGGACCGCCCGTGTAGCCCCAGCCGGCCGCGAAGCAGGCCGCGCCGACGGCCAGCACCCACCACGACGTCGCCGCGGCAAGAGCAGTGCCGGCGACCGCCGCAATCCCGAAGGCCACGAATGACGCGGCGCGCACGGCACCGGGGGATGCGAGGCCTGACGCGACGAGCCGCAGCGGTCCGACCCGGGCGTCGTCGGTCCCGCGGACGCCGTCCGCGTAGTCGTTCGCGTAGTTGGTCCCGACCTGGATGGCGAGGGCGACGACCAATGCTCCGAGCGCCCGCCACCACAACCCCGGCGGTGCGCCGAACGCCACCACGGTCGGGCGGGCGGCCGCCGTTGCGACCACGACCGGCACCAGCGCTGCGGGGAGGGTCCGCGGTCGGGCTCCGAGGATCCAGCGGCGAACCGGGCCGGGCGCGGGTGACGACCGGGTCGTCGGGCCTGCGCTCACCGCCACCGAATCGGGCTCACGGGCGACGCGGGAAGCGGCCGAAATCCGGTGCCCGGTGCTCCTGGAATGCGTTGCGGCCTTCCTGGCCCTCCTCGCTCATGTAGAAGAGCATGGTCGCGTCTCCGGCGAACTGCTGGAGGCCGGCGAGCCCGTCGTCCGCCGCGTGGAGTCCGCCTTTGAGCATGCGCAGGGCCAGTGGCGAGAGCGAGAGCATCTGGCGGCACCACGCGACCGTCTCGCGCTCGAGGTCGGCCAGCGGCACCACGGCGTTGACCAGGCCCCAGCCGAGAGCGGTCGCCGCGTCGTACTGGCGGCAGAGGAACCAGACCTCCTTCGCGCGCTTGAGGCCGACCGTGCGGGCGAGCAGGCTCGCTCCGTAGCCGCCGTCGAAACTACCGACCTTCGGCCCGGTCTGGCCGAAGCGGGCGTTGTCGGCGGCGATCGTGAGGTCGCAGACCAGATGGAGGATGTGCCCGCCCCCGATTGCGTACCCCGCCACCATCGCGACGACCGGCTTCGGGAGGCGACGGATCTGGACCTGCAGGTCCAGCACGTTCAGCCGGCCGATCCCTTGGCGAGCCACCTCGTCGTCGCCGAGGTAGCCGTCGTCTCCGCGGATCTTCTGGTCGCCTCCGGAGCAGAACGCGTCCGGACCCTCGCCGGTCAGGACCACCACGCCCACCCCGGGGTCGTCGCGGGCGACGGTCAACGCGTCCGCCAGCTCGAAGAGCGTCTGCGGTCGGAAGGCGTTGCGTACCTCGGGCCTCGCGATGGTCAGCTTCGCGATCCCCTCGGCGACGTCCATCCGGATGTCGCGGTAGGTCCCGTGCGGTTCCCACGCCGGCAGGGGGACGTCGCGGAAGCGCTCGACCGGGTCGTCGGGCGGACCGGTGACGACGGTGTCCTGTCCGGCGCGCACCGGCGTTCCGTCGCCCGCCCCTTCGCCACCACTCACCATGCGACCGTCCACTCCCGGGGTCGTTGTTCGGACGGTCGCCTACGCTACCGCCATGGCCGAGCTGGTAGCGCTCGATCTCCCGGCCGGCCCCGGCTTCGTCGACGCACTGCGTGCTGCGTGGGATGCCGGCGACGCGGTGGTCCCGCTCGACCGGCGCCTGCCCCCGCCTGCCCTCCGGGCGGTGCTCGCCGCGATCCGTCCCACCCGCGTCGTCGACGAGGACGGAGCGAGGACGCTCCCTGACGGCACGGCGACCGAGCCGGGCGACGGTCTCGTCGTCGTCACGAGCGGCACCTCCGGATTACCCAAAGGGGCGGTGCTCACCCTCGAGGCGGTCGAGGCCTCGGCCCGGGCGGTCTCGGCACGCCTGGAGGTCGACTCCGATCGCGACCGTTGGGTCGCCTGCCTTCCGCTCTCGCACATCGGCGGTCTGTCCGTGGTGACGCGGGCACTCATGACCGGCACGCCCTGCACGGTGCTCGACGGGTTCGACCCAGCGGCGGTCGAGGACGCCGCCCGCGCCGGGGCAACGCTCGTCTCGCTGGTCACGACCGCCCTCCATCGCTGCGACGCGTCCGGGTACCGGTCCGTGCTCCTCGGTGGGGCCGCCCCGCCGTCGTCGGTCCCGAGCAACGTCATCGTCACGTACGGCATGACCGAGACCGGATCGGGTGTCGTCTACGACGGATACCCCCTCGACGGGGTCGAGGTACGGATCGGCGACGGCACGACCGGAGCGGAGGGCGAGGTGCTCCTTCGAGGGCCCATGCTTACGCGGGGCTACCGCGACGGCACCGACCCGCGTCTCCCTGGCAATTGGCTGGCGACCGGGGACGGGGGGACATTCGGACCCGACGGAAGGCTCACCGTGAGCGGACGGATCGCCGAGGTCATCGTGACCGGTGGCGAGAAGGTCTGGCCCGGACCGGTCGAGGCGGCACTCGCCACCCACCCCGCGGTCGCCGAGGTCGCCGTGTGGAAACGGCCCGATCCCGAGTGGGGCGAGCGGGTCGTGGCGTGGATCGTGCCCCGACCCGCTGCGGACCTGCCCGAGCTCTCCGAGCTGCGCGAGCTGGTCACGTTGCAGCTCGCGCCCTGGGCTGCCCCCCGTGAGCTGGTGGTCGTCGCCGCCCTGCCGCACACGACGAACGGCAAGGTGCGGCGCACCGAGCTGAGCTGACCCCGGACGGAGTGGTCAGCCGATGCCGCCGCTCGGCAGGCACCGCGCGCCGCCGTCGACGACGAGCGTCTCGCCGGTCACCCACGAGGCGGCGTCCGAGCAGAGGAACAGCGCCGCCGCGGCCACGTCGTCGGGCAGCCCGATCCGACGCAACGGGAGACGACGCGAGAGCGCCTCCTCCCCCGGCTCCCAGAGCGCACGGGCGAACTCGGTCTTGACCAGCCCGGGTGCGATCGCGTTGACCCGGACCGTCGGGCCCAGCTCACCGGCGAGCTGGCGTGTGAGGTGGATGACCGCGGCCTTGGTCACGTTGTACCAACCGATGCCGGCCTCGACGGTGAGGCCGCCGATCGAGGCGATGTTGAGGATCACGCCACCCCGCTCGGCCATGGCGGCCTGCCAGGCGGCGCGCGCCCACTCGAGGTATCCGGTCTGGTTGACCCGCACCGTCTTGTCGGCGCGGATCGAGTCGAGCTCGATGATCGGTCCGTAGTAGGGGTTGGTCGCAGCGTTGTTGACCAGGATGTCGAGCGAGCCGAACCGCTCGATGGTCGCCGCGGTGCACGCATCCGCCTGCTCCGCGTCACCCGCGTGCGCGACGCGGACGTCGACCCGCTCGCCCGGTACGCCGTGCCCGGCCGTGAGCTCCGCGGCCGCCAGTGCGAGCGCGTCTGCCTTGCGCGACGAGAGCATCACCGACGCCCCGGCCTCGGCGAAGGCGGTCGCGATTGCGAGCCCGATCCCCCGCGACGCCCCGGTGACCAGTGCCGTCCTGCCGTCGAGTCGTAGCTCCATGGGCGCCCACCCTAGACAGCCCTGCCCGGCACGCGGCCGTCCACGGCGGGCCGGCACCGCGCCGGTGACGACCACCTAGCATCGGCGCGGTGAACCGGCTGGCCGACGAGACCTCGCCCTATCTGCGCCAGCATGCGGACAATCCCGTCGACTGGTATCCCTGGGGCGACGAGGCGTTCGAGCGCGCACGTGACGAGGACCGCCCCGTCTTCCTCTCGATCGGCTACTCGTCGTGCCACTGGTGCCACGTGATGGCGCACGAGTCCTTCGAGGACCCGGCGGTCGCCGAGGTGCTCAACACGTCGTTCGTCGCGATCAAAGTCGACCGCGAGGAACGGCCCGACGTCGACGCGGTCTACATGGACGCAGTCGTCTCGCTGACCGGCTCGGGCGGATGGCCGATGAGCGTCTTCCTCACCCCCGACCGCCGCCCGTTCTACGGCGGCACGTACTTCCCGCCGACCGACCGCGGAACGACGCCCTCGTTCCGGACGGTCCTCGCGGCGCTCTCCGACGTATGGGCACACCAACGGGCCGACGTCGAGACCCAGGCCGAGCAGCTCGCGGCGGCGATCACCGAGCACGCGGTCGTCCCCGACGGTGCCGGCCTGCTGGCCGACCTCTCCGGCGACGCCGGCCGCGAGGCTGTCGACGAGATGCTCGAGCGGGCGCTCGTCGACCTCGGGAGACGGTTCGACCCGGTCTGGGGCGGATTCGGCGGACCGCCGAAATTTCCCCAACCGGTCCTCTGCGACCTTGCGCTCCTCGGTGCGCAGCGCCGGCGCGGAACAGAGTCCGGCGACCGCATGGCCGCGATGGCGGTCCGCACCCTCGACGCGATGGCGGCGGGCGGCATTCACGACCACCTCGGCGGCGGGTTCTCGCGGTATTCCACCGACCGTCGGTGGCGGGTGCCCCACTTCGAGAAGATGCTCTACGACCAGGCCGGCCTCCTGCGCGCCTTCCTCCACGGCTGGCAGGTCACCGGACGACCCGACCACCTCCGCGTGGTCACCACGATCGCGGCGTACGTGGCGAGCGACCTCACCACGCCCGAAGGTGGTGTCTGTTCGGCCGAGGACGCGGACTCGATCGACGGCGAGGGCACCTTCTACGCCTGGACGCCCGATTCGCTCGCCGCGACACTCGGCGAGCTCGGGTCGGTCGCCGAGGTCGCCGATTTCTTCGGCGTCACGCAGGAGGCCGACTTCGAGGCGGGGTCGGTGCTCCACCGACCGGTCGGCGAGCCGCTCACGGGTTCGAAGGCGGTCGAGTCCGCACGCGAGGTCCTCGCTGCCTCCAGGGCGGTCCGGCCCCGACCCACTCTCGACGACAAGGTCCTGACCGAGTGGAACGCGATGTACGCGGCCGCGCTGGCGGAGGCGGCCGCGGCCACCGGCGAGGAGACGTGGGCGGGCGCCGCAGTGGCGATCGGCGAGTTCCTCTGGTCCCACTCGCGGGCTCCTGACGGTCGGTGGCTCCGGAGCTGGCAACGGGGCCGCGGCGCGCGTCACCTGGCGTGCGCAGGGGACTATGCCTGGTTGGTCGATTGCTTCACCCGGCTCGGCGAGCTGACCGGCGAGGCCCGCTGGACCTCTTGCGCGACCGAGACGGCGGACGGCCTGCTCTTGCACTTCGCGGACCGCGAGCACGGCGGGTTCTTCACGACGGGTGACGACGCCGAAGTGCTCATCGTGCGCCAGCTCGACCTCACCGACGGCGCGACCGCTTCGGCCAACGGCGTCGCCGCGCGCTCCCTCGCCCGGCTCGCCGCCTTAACGGGAGAGGACCGGTACTGCGACGCCGCCGCCGGGGTCGTCCGACGCTCCGGCGACCTGCTCGCACGCCACCCGACGGCGGTCGCCGAGACCCTTCTCGCCGCGGACCTGCTCGCCGGTGGGACCACGGAGGTGGTCGTCGTCGGCGACCGCCCGGACCTGCTCGCGACCGTCCGTCGCCGGTGGCTGCCCGGCGCGGTCGTCGCCTGGGGAGAGCCGACCACCTCCCCGCTCTGGCACGACCGGATCGCCGGCGCGGCCTATGTCTGTCACGACCATGTCTGCGAGCTCCCCGCGACCGATCCCGTCGTACTCGCCGGGCAGCTCGACGCGCGCGTCCTGTGAGCGCCAAGTCCTCGCGGACCCCACGCGGCGGGACTGCCCGCGAGGTTGCGCGGTCGGTCAAGCACCACCCGCGGATCGACGTGGTCGGGGGTACGTCCCTGACCCTGCTCGTGCTCTCCTGCCACCTCGAGGACACCACCGGGATCGATCTCGCCTCGGGTGCGCTCGTCCGTGTCCGGGTCACCTGGCCGGACGATCACGGTCCCGACCTCGACCCCTTCGACGTGGTCGAGGTCCAGCTCGCCGAGGAGCCCGAGCGGGACGACCTCGCCCAACCCGAGGCGGTCACCGCCGACGGCCTGCCGCGCCACCTCGGTACCCTGCACGGACGGAAGGTGCGCCGACTGCTCCACCAGCTCGTCGCCCCTGCGGAGGAGCATGTGCTCGGCTTCCCGGGCGCCTCGGCGCCGTACTGGGAGTTCCGTGGGTTCCGTCCGTCCCTTGCCCTCATCGTGCCGTCCAAGGGCCCGGTGCTCTTCCGCCGGGTGGCCGACCGGTCGGTCTGGGCGCGCTTCGGTTGGGGACGGACCGACAACTGGCTCCCGCTCGAGGACCCGCGGACCGAGCGCGCCCTCGACATCGCGCGCCGCGACCGGCTTGCCGGCAAGGATCTCGCCGCCGCGCTCGGCTTCAAGCCCCACTATCTCGTCGCGGCGGTCTCGACGCCCCGCGAGGGCCACTGCTACAAGACGGTGCGCGCCCTCCTCCCGCGCGGCTGAGCCCGGGCGTGGGCCCGCTCGCCTACAGTCGACGGCGGTGACCGTCCCCGCCTCCTTCCCCACCCCGGTCTCGGTCGACCCGGTCCTGCCCGATTACGGTTCCGCCTGCATCGCGAACCTCGTGGGGGCGCTCGTCGGGCGGCGTGCGTCCGACGCGGACGGTCACGCCTGGCTTCCTGCGCTCACCTCTGATGCCGAGCAGATCGTGCTGCTGGTGCTCGACGGACTCGGGTGGGAGCAACTGCGTGCGCGTCCGGGCCTCGCACCAACGCTCCAGTCCGCCCAGGGGATCGAGCGGCCGATCACCTCCGTCGCGCCGACCACGACAGCGACCGCGCTCACCTCGCTCACCACTGGTCGGAGGCCCAGCGAGCACGGGATCTTCGGGTATCGCGTGGCGGTCGACGGCGACGTCCTCAACGTCCTGCGCTGGACGCTCGGCAGCTGGCGTCCCCGCGATGCCCGCCGCATCGTGCCGGCCGCCGACTTCCAGCACTTCCCGCCCTTCGAGGGAAACCCCGGTCCCACACCGGTCGTCTCCAAGGACGAGTTCGGGGGCACAGGGTTCACCGCCGCCCACCTCGGTGACTCACCGCTGCACGGCTACAAGGTGCTCTCCTCGCTGCCGGTGACCGTCGCCTCCCTCCTCGAGCAGGGTGAGCCGTTCGTGTACGCCTACTACGACGGGATCGACCGCGTCGCCCACGCCAACGGTCTCGGCGAGCTCTACGACGCCGAGCTGCGAGCGGTCGACCGACTGGTCGCCGACCTCGCGGGCGTCCTGCCGCCGGGGGCCGTGCTCGTCGTGACCGCCGACCACGGCCAGATCGACATCGGACCGAATGTCGAGCTCCTCGGTCGCGAGCTGATGGCCGGAACCAGCTTCCTCTCGGGCGAGGGGAGGTTCCGCTGGCTCCACGCGGTCGAAGGGGCCGAGGCCGACCTCATCGAGTGCGCTGCGGAGACCTACGCGGCAACGACGTGGGTCAAAGCGCGCGACGAGCTCGTCGACGACGGTTGGCTCGGCGGGCCGCCGGCCGACCGGCTCCTCGCCCGCCTGGGCGACGTGGCACTGATCCCCCACGCGCCGATCGCGTTCTTGGATCCGGCCGACACCGGCGAGAGCCGGCTCGCCGCGCGCCACGGGTCCCTCACGGTCGATGAGATGCTGGTTCCGCTCGTCGCCCTCGGAAGGAGCTCACCGTGACGCAACAAGGCAACGCCGGCGCCGACGGGCCGCTCCGGCCCGAGGTCGTCGATGGCCGCCCCCCGGTCGCGCTCCCGGTCTCCGGTCCTCCCGGGTCCACGGACGCAGACCAGGTGCTCGGGGGACCCGAAGGCGAGGAGGAGAGCGAGAACGAGTCCATCGAACGGCCGGCCAAGCTGCTCCGGATCGGTTCGATGGTCAAGCAGCTTCTCGAGGAGGTGCGCCAGGCGCCCCTCGACGAGGCGAGTCGGGGCCGACTCCGGGAGATCTACGAGCAGTCCATCCGAGAGCTCGCCGACGGCCTCTCCCCCGATCTCGCCGCCGAGCTGGACCGGATCTCGATCCCGTTCGACTCGCCGGTCCCCTCCGAGGCCGAGCTGCGGGTCGCCCATGCCCAGCTGGTCGGGTGGCTCGAGGGTCTCTTCCACGGCATCCAGGCCACCCTCGTGGCCCAACAGGTCGCCGCCCGCGCACAGCTCGACGAGATGCGCCAGCGGTCGCTCACGAGCGGACCGGATCCGACCTCGGGCCGGCCGGGCACCTACCTCTGACCCTCCGGGTCGGGCGGCACCCGCCACGGTCTGACCTGACCGCTCCGAGTCGGATCCGACGGCTCTCCCGCCGCGCAGCGGCGCGCTAGGGTCGGAATCACATCACTGTCGTTCACCGGCGATGCCGTCGCCCCCGCCGCGGCGGCGCAGGAGGAACCCCGAAACCGTTGGGCACCCGCTCGTTCGCACACCTCCACACCCACACCGAGTTCTCGATGCTGGACGGCGCCGCCCGGATCGGAGAGCTCGTCGAGGCCGCCGTCGCCGACGGCCAGCCGGCGCTCGGGATCACCGATCACGGGAACATGTATGGGGTCCTCGACTTCTACGCCGCTTGCCGCGACGCGGGCGTCAACCCGGTCATCGGCACCGAGGCCTACATGGCCGCGGAGTCGCGCCACGAGCGCCCGGTGCGCCGGGGAAAGCTCGACGACACCGGCGGCGACGTGGCCGGGGGCGAGAAGCTCTACTACCACCTCACGCTCCTGGCCGAGTCGGACGAGGGCTACCGCAACCTCCTCAAGCTCTCCTCTGCCGCGTACCTCGAGGGCTACTACTACAAGCCGCGCCTCGATTGGGAGCTGCTGGCCCGGCACAGCTCCGGGCTGATCGCGACGACCGGCTGTCTCGGTGGCGTGGTGCTCCAGGCGCTCCTCGCCGACGACCGCCTCAAAGCGGAAACCCTGGCCGGACGCCTCCAGGACATCTTCGGCCGCGACAACCTCTTCGTCGAGGTCCAAGATCACGGGCTCCCCGAACAGCACAAGACGAATCCCGCGCTCGTGGAGATCGCACGCAAGCTCGGTGCGCCGCTGCTCGCCACCAACGACAGCCACTACACCCACCGCGAGGACCACGTCGCGCACGACGCACTTCTCTGCGTGCAGACCGGGGCGCTCATCGACGACCCGAAGCGGTTCAAATTCGAGGGCGAGGAGCACTATCTGAAGTCGGCGGCCGAGATGCGCCACCTCTTCACCGAACTGCCCGAGGCCTGCGACAACACGCTGCTCATCGCGGAGCGGGCCTCCGTCACGATCGACTTCGGCAGACCGAGCCTGCCGCGATTTCCGGTGCCGGACGGCTTCGAGGGTGCGACCTACGAGGGGCGCGCCACCTCGTACCTCCGTGAGCTCAGCATCGAGGGAGCGAAGGAGCGGTACGGCGCGCCACTGCCCGCGGACGTCATGACGAGGCTCGACTACGAGCTCGGGGTCATCGCGGAGATGGGCTTCGCCGCCTACTTCCTCGTGGTCTGGGACCTCATCCGGTATGCGCGCTCACGCGGGATCAGGGTCGGCCCGGGGCGCGGCTCGGCGGCCGGCTGCTGTGTGGCCTACTGCCTTCGCATCGTCGACCTCGATCCCATCCGGTACGACCTCCTCTTCGAACGGTTCTTGAACCCCGGCCGCGTCCAGATGCCCGACATCGACATGGATTTCGACGAGCGCTACCGCGGCGAGATGATCCGGTACGCCGCGGAGCGCTACGGCTCGGACCACGTCGCGCAGATCGTCACGTTCTCGACGATCAAGGCCCGGGCCGCCGTGCGGGACGCTTCCCGGGTGCTCGGCTTTCCCTATGTCGTCGGTGACCGCATCGCGAAGGCCATGCCGCCGCTGCTGATGGGTCGCGACACGCCGCTCGCCGCGTGCCTCACCAGGACCGAGGGCATGGAGGACGGCTACGCGGCCGCGGCCGAGCTCCGCACCATGTACGAGACCGATCCCGAGGCCAAGCGGGTCATCGACGTGGCCAAGGGTCTCGAGGGCCTCCGCCGTCAAGACGGGATCCACGCCGCGGCGGTGGTCATCACCGACCAGCCGCTCACCGAGTACGTGCCGATCCAGCGCAAGCCGGACGGCGCCAATCCCGAGGACGCCCCGGTGGTCACCCAGTACGAGATGCACGGGGTCGAGGATCTGGGCCTGCTCAAGATGGACTTCCTCGGGCTGCGCAACCTCTCGGTGATCGAACGGACCCTCGACCTCATCGAGCACATCACCGGGCGGCGGCCGGACATCGACCGCATCCCGCTCGACGACCCGGCCACCTACGAGATGCTCCAGCACGGCGACTCGATGGGCGTCTTCCAGCTCGAGGGCGGCCCCATGCGCTCGTTGATGCGGTCGCTCGCACCCACCTGCTTCGACGACGTCGCCGCGCTCGTCGCCCTCTACCGCCCAGGGCCGATGGCGGCCAACATGCACCGCGACTATGCCGACCGGAAGAACGGGCGCCAGCGGGTCACCTACCTCCACCCCGACCTCGAGGAGATCCTCGCCGACACCTACGGGCTCATGATCTACCAGGAGTCGGTGATGCGGGTGGCCCAGAAGTTCGCCGGCTACACGCTCGCCGAGGCGGACAACCTCCGGAAGGCCTGCGGCAAGAAGATCCGCTCGCTGATCCAGGCCGAGCGCGAGAAGTTCGTCGAAGGTTGCGTCGCACAGGGATATGGGGAACCGCTCGGGACTGCGCTCTTCGACATCATCGAGCCCTTCGCCGACTACGCGTTCAACAAGTCGCACTCCTACGGCTACGGGTACATCGCCTATCAGACGGCGTGGCTCAAGGCGCACCACCCCGTCGAGTACCTGGCGAGCCTGCTCACGTCGGTGAAGGACAACAAGGACAAGACCGCCGTCTACCTCGCCGAGTGCCGCGCGCTCGGGATCGAGGTCCTCGTCCCCGACGTGAACCGCTCGCTCTCGGAATTCGCTCCCGACCCGACCGGTGGCTCGGGGACCGCCCGTCAAGGCGCGGGCCGCGGTGCGATCACCTTCGGGCTCGCAGCCGTGCGCAACGTCGGCGAGGGCCTCGTTGCCCACATCGTGGCCGAGCGGGAACGCAACGGGCCCTTCACCGACTTCTACGACTTCTGCCAGCGAGTCGACCCCCAGGTCCTCAACAAGCGGACCATCGAGTCGCTGATCAAGGCGGGCGCCTTCGACTCGCTGGGCCACCCCCGCCAAGGTCTCTGCCTCGTCTTCGAGGAGATCGTCGACCGCACGCTCGAGCGACGACGCGAGCACGAAGCCGGGGTCGTCTCGCTGTTCGCCTCGCTCGAACCGGTCACCGACGGCGGCGCCGGCGGTTTCGCCGACACGAGGATCGCCGTCCCGGACTCGGAGTTCACCAAATCGCAGCGGCTCGCCTTCGAAAAGGAGATGCTCGGCCTCTACATCTCCGACCACCCGCTGATGGGCCACGAGACCGCACTGTCCCGCCTGACCGACTGCGGCCTGGCCGAGCTGCGCGACCTCGATCCGGAGGCTCTCCAGGGCGCGACGGACGGGCAGGTCCGCCTGCTCGGCGGCGTGGTCACCGAGCTTTCGCGCCGGTACACGAAGAAGGGCGACCTCATGGGCACCTTCGTCCTCGAGGACCTCGACGCCTCCGTCGAGGCGTTCGTCTTCCCGAAGACGATGGCCGAGTACGGGGCGCTGCTCGATGACGACGCCGTCGTGGTGGTGAAGGCCCGGCTCGACCTCCGGGACGACCGGCTGAAGCTGGTCTGCATGGAGGTCCGTCGGCCCGAGCTCGTAGCAGACGACTGCAACGACCTCTCGATCAGCCTGCCGATCGGCCAGCTGACCGACCGGACGGTCGACGGGCTGAAACGCCTGCTCGCGGAGCATCCTGGCGACTCTCCGGTGTTTCTGCGGGTCGGCGAGAAGGTGCTGCGCCTGCCTCCGGAGTTCAACGTCGACAGCCGCCATGGGCTGGTCGGCGAGCTCCGGGTGCTGCTCGGGCCCAACGCCGTCCTGGGCTGACCGCCCGCCCGCCGGGGGTCCGGATAGGACAGACGCCTGCAAATCCCGTAAAATCTTTGGACGGCTCCTGGCGTGGAGGCCCGCAGTCCGCCCGACCACGCGGTCCGGCAGGGGGTGGGGGATCCACGACAGACCCGGGCCGGCGGCTCTCGCCGCAGGGAAACCGAGGAGTATGGAACGCCACATGTCCATCCAGGTCGAGACCAAGGATTGCACGTCGATCAGTGACGCAGAGCTGGCCGAGATGGCCGATCTGTGCGCCGAGCGGGAACCCCGATTCGACATCGGATTCCTCTCGAAACAGAGAGAGGAGTGGGTGCTCGTCACCCGGGCGCGCGAGGGTGCGAAGCTGCGCGGGTACTCCTTCTCGACCCTCGAGCGCATCGGCGGCACACCATCGCTGCTGATCGGACTGGCCACCGTCGACCGGACCTCGCGTGCCGACACGGTGCTGCGGGCCATCATGGGCGACAAGTACCGTCGTGCCCTGCTCGCCTTCCCCGACGAGGACGTCCTCATCGGCACACGCCTGCTGGCTGCTGACGGCTTCCGGGCGCTCTCCGGCCTGAGCGACGTGGTGCCGGGGTCTGGGCGCAAGGCCACCGGTGAGGAGCGTGCCTGGGGTCGGCGCCTGGCAAAGCGCTTCGGCGCCGACGGTCGCATCGACGATCGCAGCTTCGTCCTCGCGGGTGACGGCGGTGAGGCCGGCGGATTCGACTTCGCCAGCCCGAAGAGCCAGCCGTCGACCGAGCTCGTGGAGTTCTTCGCAGAGGTCGATCCGACCTGTGGAGCGCGGCTCGTGGCCTTCGGCTGGGCGATGGCCGAGGACCTGGCCGCGGGAAAGCTCGGGAGCCGCTGAACCGACTGGCCTCCTCCACTCCGGCATCGACCCGGGTGAGGGATCAGCCCGCCGAGCGCTGGCCAGGCAATAGCATGGGCTCGTGAAGGTCTCGACTCGCGGTGACTACGCCAGTCGCGCCCTCCTCTCGTTGGCCCTCCACTCCGACGGGGAGGGTCCGACCGCGGTCCGCGACATCGCGGAGCGCACCGGGCTCCCCCAGCCGTACCTCGAGCAGATCCTCCTCGCGCTCAAAGGGGCCGGGCTGGTGCGTTCGAAGCGCGGTGTGGGCGGCGGCTACGTGCTCGCGCGTCCGCCGGAGGAGATCACCCTCTCCCAGATCGTCTCGGCGGTCGACGGTCCGATCGTGGCCGGCGACTTCGGCCTCCCACACGAGAACGGCGCCTGCGACCACGAGGGCCAGTGCGTGCTCTTGAGCGTCTGGGCCGACGTGGGCGAGTACATGCGCACCCACCTCGACTCGTTCACCCTCGCCGATATGGTGGCCCGGGCACGCGGTCAGGTTCCCACGCTCCGCCGCACGGCAGGCTGACCGCCGGTCAGGGGTCGACGCACTGGTTCCATTCGCGCACCACCGGCTGTTCGCGCTCCCAACCGAGGATGCTCAACGAGGCGGGACCGAGCACCAGGTACCGGCCGGCCTCTGCCGGAAGCCCGACCCACCGGGCGGCGAGCACCCGGAGCACGTGCGCGTGGGCGATGCAGGCCACGTCGCCCTCGGTCGACCGCACCCTGGCGACGATCCGATCGGCCCGGACACCCACGTCGGCGACGCGCTCCCCGCCCGGGGTGCCGTCGTCGAAGAGGCTCCACCCCGGCCGTTCGCGGCGGATCTCCGCGGTGGTTCGGCCCTCGTAGGAGCCGTAGTCCCACTCGAGAAGATCGGGGTCGTCCACGCAGAACTCACCGAGGCCGAGGAGCTCGGCGGTCTCGTGCGCCCGCAGGAGCGGACTCGTGAGCACGAGTGCGAAGCGGAATCGTTCGACGACAGGCCGCACCGCTCGGACCTGGGCGGCGCCCTCGGCCAGGAGGGGCAGCTCGGTCCGGCCGGTGTGCCGCCCCTCGCGGCTCCAAGCGGTCTCGCCATGTCGGACGAGGACGCATCGCTGATCCGGCGCTGACATCCGGTCAGCCGAGCACGCCGACCGGGAGTGCCGCAACTGGACCTGGCATGGAATGGACCGGATCGAGGTGGTGTTGTACCTGCCGTCCACCCCTATGAGGACCGACGCACAGACAGACCAACAAGGAGCGGGATGGCGACGAGCACGATGACCAGGGCCACCACGAGACCCTCCGAGCGGACCACGGGGTCCTCCGAAGGGCGACCGCGCACCGCGCGTCGGGGCGCCCCCGCCCGCAGCCGGAGCGCGGACGCGGACAGTCTGGGCCTGTTCCTCCGCGACCTCGACCAGCACCCCCTTCCCGACCACGACGCCCAGACCGAACTGGCCAAGCGGGTCGCTGCAGGCGACGACGCTGCGCGGCGCGAGATGGTCGCCTCCAACCTCCGCCTCGTCGTGCACTGGGCCCGCCGCTACCAAGACCGCGGGGTCGACCTCGCCGACCTCATCCAGGAGGGGACCTTCGGCCTGATGCGGGCGGTCGACAAGTTCGACTGGGAGCGGGGATTCCGCTTCTCCACCTACGCGACCTGGTGGATCCGCCAGGCGCTCCAGCGGGCCGTGCAACAGCACGGACGCACGATCCGACTCCCCATGGAGGTCGCCGAGCGCAACCAGCAGGTCGATGCCGCGCTCTGGGAGCTCACCCATCAGCTGCAGCGCCCACCGACCGACGACGAGCTTGACGAGGTCACCAACACGAACGCCGACGTGCGCTCCGATCTCTCTCAGGTCGCGCGGGTGGTGGCCAGCCTCGACCAGCCGGCAACGGCCGATTCCTCTGCGACCCTCGGCGACCTGGTCTCGACCGACCTGAGCGAGTTCGAAGACGAGGTGGCCTCGGAGCTCACGCTCGACCTGGTGCGCCAGGCGGTCGACCGGCTCAGCGAGCTGCAACGCCAGGTCATCAGGCACCGGTTCGGGTTCGACGGGAGCGATCCGGCCTCCCTGCAGACCACGGCCGAGCGGCTCGGCATCGGCGTCCGCAAGGTGCGCCAGGCCGAGGCGGAGGCCCTCGAGCTGCTCTCTGACAGCGAGATGCTCGAAGCCGCGCACGAGGCGGCCTGACCGACTGGCGCGACCCGCACCGAACTCCGGTGCTCGGCGCACCGATCGGGGATCACTCGGCGAACTGCGCGAGCAGCGCGCGCAGCTCCGCCGGCAGCTCCGACGTCCACGAACGGTGCTCTCCGGTCACCGGGTGGACGAGTTCGAGGCGTTCCGCATGGAGGAACGGTCGGGTGATCGGTGTCGGTCCCCCGCGTCCCGCACCGTAGACGTCGTCGCCGAGCACGGGGTGCCCGATCGCCGCGAGGTGGACCCGGATCTGGTGGGTCCGACCGGTCTCGAGCTCGACGGTCAGCAATGTCGTCGGGACAGGTCGGTCGAATCGTGCCTCGACCCGGTACCGGGTACGCGCCGGCCGGCCCCGCCGGGTCACCGCCATCCGGGTCGGGGCGCTCCCCGACCGTCCGACCGGCGCGTCGATGACCCCGGAGGCCGCCTCGACGGCACCGTGCACGACTGCCCGGTACCGACGCGTCACGGTCCGGGAGGAGAGCTGCGCAACGAGCGACCCGTACGCCGCCGGGGTCCGGGCCACCACGAGCAGTCCTGACGTCCCGCGGTCGAGACGGTGGACGATGCCCGGTCGGTCGGCCTCCCCGACCGAGGAGAGCTCCGGAAAACGCGCGAGCAGCCCGTGCACCAGGGTCCCCGTCGGCTGGCCCGCCCCCGGATGGACGACCAGACCGGCGGGCTTGTCCACGACGATCAGCGCGTCGTCGGCGAAGACCACCTCGACTGGAACCGACGGATCGGCCAGCGGCCCCGGAGCGACCTCCTGATCGAGGTCGACCGTGAGGTGCTGTCCGGCCCGGAGAGCGGACGACCGGCTCCGAACCGGTCGTCCGTCGACCGAGACCCGGCCGCGTTCGACGAGGTCCGCCACCGCCGAGCGGGTGCGGTCGGCGAGCAGGGCGACCGCCTTGTCGACACGCACCCCCTCGAGTGCCTCGGGCACCGTCACTTCGAGCTGACTCACGGTACCGCCGGGCGCCGAAGGAGCGAGATCACGAGGAGCCCGCAGCCGACGACGATGCACGCGTCGGCGACGTTGAAGGTCGGCCAGAAGTGCAGTGCGACGAAGTCGACCACCGAGCCGTGTTCGCCCCGGAACAGACGGTCGGAAAGATTCCCGAAAGCCCCACCGATGATCAGGCCCACGGCTGCAGCCCGTCCGGTCGTCTCTGCCCGCCAGACCACGACGGCGAGGGCGGACACAAGAACGACGGCGAGGATCACGAGCAGGCTGGTCTGCCCCTGCAGGATCGAGAACGAGCCGCCGCTGTTGCGGGCGAGCTCGAGGTCGAGCGTGCCGACCACGTGAATCGGACCGGCGCGCAGGCGGCTGACCGCCCACGACTTCGTCAGCTGGTCGGCGAGGACCACGAGGCATGCCACGCCGCCGGCCAGGAGCAGGCGGCCAGCCCCTGTCGAGCGGATCGTCCCCGCAGGCGGATCGTCGATCAGCGTCGGGACAGCCCGCCGCTCTTGCATGCCACGCAGAGCCGTGCATAGGGCAACGCCCGGAGCCGAGCCTTGGGGATCGCGTGGAAGCATCGCTCGCACCCGCCATAGGTCTTGCGCTCGATCTTGCGCAGCGCGTCGTCGATCTCCTCGACCGCCGCGACCGCCTGCGCGGAGAGCGCGAGATTCCGCTCGCGGTCGACGGTCACCGTACCGCCTTCACCTGACTCCTCGTCGAACTGCACATCGCCGGGCTCCCGTTCGAGTGCCAACGAATCTGCTTCTGCGCGGAGGTCGACCGCCTGACCCTTGTAGATCGCCCGCTCTTCGAGAAGGAGGTCCCGCTGCTCGTCGAGGAACTTCTGCTCCTTCGCATAGGGCCCGTGCGCCGGTCGCTTCTTCGCGGGCGGTGCGGCCTTCTTCGCGGGCGGTGCAGCCTTCTTCGCGGGCGGTGCGGCCTTCCTTGCGGGCGGTGCGGCCCTCTTCGATGCAGGGGCGGCCTTCTTCGATGCGGGTGCGGCCTTCCTTGATGCGGGTGCGGCCTTCTTCGCCGCAGGGGCGGCCTTCTTCGCGGGCGGTGCAGCCTTCTTCGATGCGTTGGCCTTGGCGGACCCCCCCTTCTTCGCGGGCGGTGCGGCCTTCTTAGCGGGCGACGCTGCCTTCTTCGATGCAGGAGCCTTGACGACCACGGCCTTCTTCGATGCGGGTGCGGACTTCTTCGCGACCGCCTTCTTCTTTGCGGGCGCCGCCTTCTTCGCTGCCGTCACCTCGACCTCCTTTTGCGCCCATCGGTCTGATCCGCCTCGCCCCGGTACAGGGGATCGGTCCGATCGCGGCGCATGACGAGCGGGAGACCCTACCGTGCAGAACGGGGGCCGGCAATCCTGCGGCCCGGGCGTGCCCCAGGACCCTAACGGGTGGACATCGCGGCGTCGTGCAGGGCGCGGTGCCACTGCGGTCAGCTCACAGACGGTGGAGGAATCAGAGGGGCAACGTGGCGTTGGTCGGGCGGGACACCGTGCCCGGAGCCTGGATGCGCGTCATCTCCGATACCGGCCGGTTGGCCGCGCTCGTGGGTGACGGCGCCTCCGAAGGCGACCCCGCGACCGGGCGGTTGCCGACCGGCTGGCTTGTCGGATTCGACGGTGCGGGGATCGTCCCAGCGGCGTCGGCCGACTCGGACTCGTGCGACAACCCCTCGTCGTCGATCGGGTGGACGTGGTCGTCGACCCAGGTGAGCATCTCGCCGAGCGCGGCACGCAAACGCCGCCGCTCGGTCTCGAGGTGCTGGGACATCACTTCGATCTCTCGCGCGAGGCTCTGCTTGGCGCCCTCCAGCCGACCGATTTCCTCGCGCAGCCGCTGCTCGGACTCGGCGACCAGCTTTGACGCGTGGGCCTGCGCCTGATCGGTCATCATCCGCGCCTTTGCGTCGGCCTCGGAGATGATGCGGCGCGCCTGGGCTTCAGAGTCGGCCTTCGTCTGGTCCACGAACTGCTGCGCGAGCAGCAGGGTCCGCTGCAGGGTGTCGTCGGGGACGGCCGGCTCGGCCGGCTGCGGTTCGGGCTGGTTGGCGAGCGTCGCTTCGAGCTCGGAGATGCGCTCCGCCGCTTGGCGCAGGCGCTCCCCGCTCTGGCGCAGCTGCTCTTGAAGTCCCTCGGCTTCGACGGCCGCCCGCTCGAGGTACTCGTCGACGTCGTCGCGGTGATAGCCCTTCAAGGTCTCGCGGAACTCGACGGTCCGAAGCGAATCGAGTGCAGTCTGTGAGGCGTCCATGGTCGCCATGCTAGCGGCGCTGTCGATCCCGACCGGTGATCGTTCGCACGCCTGATGGAGGCGGTCCGAGGGCAGGTCGTGCGGTCAGTGGAAGAGCGGAATGAGGATCAGCTCGATGACCAAGAAGAGCACGAGGACCGAGAGGTCGAGGCCGACCGAGCCGATCCGGGCGGCAGGGATGATCCTGCGGATCGGGTTGAGCACCGGGTCGCAGAGGGCGCTGAACACGCGCTGGACCTTGAAGACCGGCGAGTCGAACTCGAGGCGGGCGTACGCGATGACCAGGCTCAGGACGCAGTAGCCGATGAGCACCAACAGGTAGAGCTGGAGCAGGTAGCCGATGATGGAGAGCACGTCCGATCAACTCCCGTGTGCGCAACGACCCGGACGAGGGCGGCAGGTCAGGGATTCACCAGTCCTCGGTCGGCCAGCCGCTGACGTTCCTCGTCGGAGACCTTGACGTTCGACGGGGTGAGGAGGAACACCTCATCGGCGACCCGTTCCATCCCCCCGGAGAGCGCGTAGGTCACGCCGCTGCAGAAGTCGATCATGCGGCGCTGGAGATCGCGCTCCGCGCTCTGCATGTTCACGATGACCGGCTGATTGCTCATGAGCCGGTTGGCGATCTCCTGTGCGTCGGCGAACCGTCCAGGTGCCACGATGTGGACCCGTGCGCTGCTCGACTCCTGGCTGATGGGTCGGACCGACGAAGTCCCCATCGAGGCGCGGGCCCCGATCGGAGAGGGTGACGCGGCGCTGACGGTGCCATTGGCCTCGTCCCGGGTCAGCGTCCGGATGCGCGGATTCGAGGTGGCGACCGGCGCCTCGTCGAGGTCGTCCACCGGCGCGGTCCGCTGCCCCGCCCGCCCGACGGCGGTCGAGCGCGGGTCGTAGTCGTCGTAGTCGTCGTAGTCGTCATCGACGAGACCCAGGTAGGCCATCGTCTTCTTCACGAACGAAGCTGGCATCGTGTCCTCCCGCGCCTAGCGTAGTGCCTGGCCACGGGCGGGCGTGGACGGTGCCACGGCCCGCCTCAGGCGGCCGTCGGCCGTTCGCCGAAGAGCGCGCGCCCGATGCGGACCATGGTCGATCCCTCGGCGACGGCGACCTCGAGATCGTCCGACATCCCCATCGAGCGCCCGACGAGATCCAGCTCGTCGGCGAGGGACGCGACCAGGCGGAATCCCGCCCGCGACGCCTCGGGTGGCCCCGGGACGCCCACCGCCATGAGGCCGGCCACGTCGACCCCTTCACGGCGCAGTGCCCCGACAAGTGCGGGGATCTCGTCGGTCGGGCGGCCTCCGCGCCCAGGTATGCCCGCGAGGTCGACCTGCACGTAGACCACCGCACCCGGCCGCCGGGTGGCGATCGCCCGGCCTTCCTCGATCCGGCTGACCCCTTGCCAGCAGGAGACGACCGGCGCGAGGCGGGCGACCTTGTTGCGCTGCACCGCTCCGAGGAAATGCCACCGCACGCCGTCGGCCGGCGACACAGTGCTCCCCGCTCCGAGCACCCCGGCCTTCGCGAGGAGCTCGGCCGCGTAGTTCTCACCCACGTCCCGGAGACCGAGCCGGAGGGCCGAGGTCACCGCGTCGGGCGGCAACCCCTTCGTCACCGCGACGATCGTCACCCGCTCGGGGTGGTCCGTTGCCGACGCGATGCGTCGACGCACCGTTTCCAGGCGCCCTTCGAGCGGCTCGCTCACCGGATCGATCTCCCCGCGTCGCGCCAGACCACGAGCGCCTGGCGCCCCTGGTCACCGCGTCGCCGGTGCGAGAACCAACGATCGGAGCACGCGGTGCACTCCGAAACACCCGGCACCTCGACGGCGTCACTCGCGGCCAATGCCGCCGACACGGCCGCCGGGAGGTCGAGCGACGGCCGGCCGGCGCTGGTGTGCCCCTTCACCGCTCCTGCGTAGCGAGCGACGAGCGGGTCGAGGTCAGCGGGTGTGAACTCGTAGCACTCGGCGTGGATGCTGGGCCCGAGGGCGCCGACCACCCGCGTCGCCCCCATGGCCCGCATCTCGTCGATCGTGGCCTCCACCACGCCGGCCTCGAGACCGCGCCATCCCGCGTGGACCGCGGCGAACACCCCTTCGTCGCTCGCCAGCGCAAGCGGAGCGCAGTCGGCGACCAGCACGACGAGCGCGACGTCGCCGGACGCGGCGACGAGCGCGTCGCCCTCGCCCATCTGTCTCGCGACAACTGGGCGACCGACCTGCTCGTCGACCGCTGTCGGGAGCGGCCCGACCGTCACGACGTGCGCGCCATGTACCTGGGTGAGCCAGCAGACCTCGGTGACCGTGGTGGACACAGTGGACGCCACGTACGCCTCGAGTGCGCGCGCGCCGTCGCCCGGTCGTAGATCGCCGTCGGTCGCGTCGCTCCAGCGGGCGCACACCGTCCCGGTGAGCGGGAGGGGTGCGGGCCGATCGATCAGCGAAGGAAGGACGGCACGTCGAACTCGTCGTCGCCGAGGTCGAGGTCGTCGTCGGCGGGCGTCGCGAAGATGTCCTCGTGGGCCGACTCGACCCCGAGGACCCGGCTGCGCGCCTCGTCCCGACCGGACGCATCGAGGGCGGTCGCACCCGCCCGACCCTGGGCCTCCCACCGCTCGAACCCGGCCGCGATGACGGTGACCCGGACTTCCTCCCCCATCGCCTCGTCGATGACGCTGCCGAAGATGATGTTTGCGTCCGGGTGGGCGACGCCGTGGATGATCTCCGCCGCCTCGTTGACCTCGAAGAGGCCGAGATCCGGTCCACCGGCGATGTTGAGCAGGATGCCCCGGGCTCCCTCGATCGAGGCTTCGAGCAGTGGGCTGGTGATCGCCGCTCGCGCCGCATTGACCGCGCGCCCCTCGCCGGTCGCCGACCCGATGCCCATGATCGCCGTCCCCGCGTTCGACATGATCATCTTGACGTCGGCGAAGTCGGTGTTGATGAGGCCGGGCACGGTGATCAGGCTCGTGATGCCCTGTACGCCCTGCATCAGCACCTCGTCGGCCATCTTGAACGCGTTGACCATCGAGGTCTTCTCGTTGGAGACCGTGAGCAACCGGTCGTTCGGGATGATGATGAGGGTGTCGACCTTCTCCTTCAGGTTCTGGATGCCCTGCTCGGCCTGGACCGACCGCCGCCGACCCTCGAAGGTGAATGGCCGGGTGACCACCCCGATGGTCAGCGCCCCGAGACCCTTTGCGATCTCCGCGACGACCGGGGCTGCTCCGGTGCCCGTCCCACCACCCTTGCCGGCGGTGATGAAGACCATGTCGGCACCTTTCAGCGCTTCTTCGATCTCCGCGCGGTGCTCCTCGGCTGCGAGCCTCCCCACCTCGGGGTCGCTGCCGGCACCCAGCCCGCGGGTCAGCTGGCGTCCGATGTCGAGCTTGAGGTCCGCGTCGCTCATGAGGAGCGCCTGTGCGTCGGTATTGGTCGCGATGAACTCGACTCCCCGGAGGCCGGCCTCGATCATGCGGTTGACGGCATTCACCCCGCCACCGCCCACCCCAAGCACCTTGATGACGGCGAAGTAATTGTTCTGAGCCGGAACGGTCATGCAATCCCTTACCCTCGACCACAGGTTGAAACCGTTCCAACCGGCGAGTTGCGGACCACGATAGGGTGAGCCCACTACCTGGTCAAGCACTGTCGACACCGTCACGACACGTGCCGCGCCCCGCCCGTCGCCCCCGTGTGCGTGCTCAGCCCGAAACGGTGGGTGCCGCCGGCACGGTCACGTCGATGGTGCGGATCCCCTTCAGCGACGCGTGGGCGATGATCGCGGCCACGTCCTCGTACTTGGCGGTGAGGTCCGCACCGGTCCCGACGAGCACGGTGATGCCCGATGTGAGCGCGAGCGAGACGGTGCCGTCGCGGGCAACGGTGACCGAGACGACCTGCGCGGAAAACGCCGGCGGAAGCGTGCGGCAGACCTCGAGCCCCGCGGCCGCGAGCGCCGGCAGGAACCGCCCGACGACGGGTGGGGCGAGCGGTCCCGCGCGCAGGCCCACCACGAGCTGGACAAGACCGGTCGGTCTGGTCGCGCCGACGGCGAGCGTCCGGCCGGTGCCGTCCAACGTCGACCAGGCGGCCGCGGGTCCGGCCATCTCGACGACCGGCACCCGCTCGGTCACCGCGATCGACACGCCGTCCGGCCAGTGGCGGGCGACCGTCGCAGTGGCGATGAACGGCAACGCCTCGACCCGCTGCGCCGTCGCGCCCGGATCGACGTCGACGAGCGGAGGGTGGTGCCCGAGGCCTGAGGCTGCGACGATGGCGGCCTGGCTGGTGTGGGGATGGAGACCCTCCACCATGACCGCATTCGTGCTGAGCCACGACGAGTGGAGGGCGACCAGGCCCGCGACCACCACGACCACGGCCGCCAGCGCGATGAGCAGGCGTCGCAGCCGGCGACGGGCACGATTGCGCGCCACCTCGACGCGCCGCTGCTTGATCCTCGGGTCGATCGAGCGCTCGCGGGTGGCATCGGCGACGGGTGTCACGGCGCTGCTCCCGCGTGGCCGGCGAAGCCGACCAACGTGACCTCGGTCACCAGCTCGACGCCTGTCCGGGCGGCGACCCTCGAGCGGACCTCGTCGATCAGGCGTGCCACGTCGTCCGCGGCGCCGTCCGCGTCGGCCTGGATGAAGTTGGCGTGCTTCGTCGAGACCGCCGCGCTGCCGATCCGGAGGCCCTTCAACCCGCAAGCGTCGATGAGTCGGCCGGCCGAGTCCCCCGGCGGGTTGGTGAAAATCGACCCTGCATTCGATCCTCCGGGCTGGTTGGCCCGCCGCCACCGTACGATCTCCGCGATGGTCGCCGCAGAACGGTCGGGATCTCCGGGCGCGAGCCGGAAGGAGGCCGCGCACACGACGTCGGTGGGCGCCAGGTCCGACCTCCGGTACCCGAGGTGGAGGTGCTCCGGCCCCGCTTCCCCCACGGTTCCGGCGGTGAGGTCGATCCAGCGGGCAGACACGAGCGTGGTCGCCGTGTCGGACCCGTGGCCGCCCGCGTTCATCCGGACTGCACCGCCCACCGTGCCGGGAACGCCGACCGCCCACTCGAGCCCGGTCAGCCCGGCCGCCGCCGTCCTTCGGGCGAGGACCGGCAGACTCAGCGCCGCACCCGCACGGACCGTCGTACCCTCGACGGCGAGCGCGTCGAATCCCGGTCCGAGGGCGACCACGAGACCGCGGAACCCGGCGTCCGCCACCAGGAGGTTCGATCCACCGCCGAGCACGAGGACCGGCACGGGCGTCTCCGCGCCGGCGAGGGTGCGCCCGACCTCGAGCAGATGGTGCTCGTCGGCGACCTCGACGAAGAGCGCGGCGGGCCCGCCGACGCGGTAGGTCGTCGACGGACCGAGCGGTCGGTCGCGCTCGACGGCGCCACCGAGCGCACGCGCCAGTCGGTCGAGCGAGGCCGACCGCGGAGTGGCCGGTCCGCTCACGGGTCCCCCGCCGCACGAAGCTCGTCGGGGAGCGAGGTGAGGTCACCCGCACCGAGCGTGCAGCAGAGGTCGCCTGGGACGAGGAGCGAGGCGACCAGCCGGCGCAGTTCGTCGCGACCGGCCGCGTAGTGCACGGTCGACCCGGGCGACGAGCGCCTGACCGCATCGGCAACCAGGGCCCCG
The DNA here is from genome assembly GCA_963769765.1 of uncultured Acidimicrobiaceae bacterium. GTDB lineage: Bacteria > Actinomycetota > Acidimicrobiia > Acidimicrobiales > RAAP-2 > Bog-756. Next base: position 415,373 of record CAVYNA010000004.1, read on the forward strand.
CTGACGCCGGGCGTCGGCGGCTCTCCCGCGCCGTACACGTCAGTGACGACCACGACGTCGGCGTCGTCGAATACCTCACCGAAGGCGTCAGCCAGCGCCGCGGTGCGTGAGTAGCGGTGCGGCTGGAAGACTGCGACGACGCGGTCCCACCCGCCGTTCCGTGCGGCGGCGAGCGCGGCGCGGACCTCGCTCGGGAGGTGCGCGTAGTCGTCGACGTAGGTCACCCCGTCCACCTCGCCGCGGAATTCGAAGCGGCGCGCCACGCCGGCGAACCTGGCGAGCGCACGTGCCGCGGCGGCGAACGGGACCCCTGCTCCCATCGCGGCGACGGTCGCCACGGCGGCGTTGCGCGCATTGTGCACGCCGGGCACGGGCACGTCGAGCCGGCCGAGGGACACCCCGTCCGGTCCCTCCAGGCCGAACGAGACCGAGCTTCGCGCGGAGACCACGTCGACCATGCGGTAGGTGGACCCTTCTGCGGTACCGACCAGGTTCGCACCGTGCCTTCGACCGATCTGGACCGCGACCGGGTCGTCGCCGCCCACGACGCAGGAGCCCCCCACGCCGCCGAGGAACTCGTCGAACGCCGCAGTCAACGCGTCGAACGTCCGGTAGTGGTCGAGATGGTCGGCCTCGACGTTGGTGATCACTGCGATCTCCGGGGCGAGCGAGAGGAAGGTCCCGTCGCTCTCGTCGGCCTCGACGACGATCCACTCACCTTCGTCCCATACCGCATTCGTGCCGATCTCGTTGACCTCGCCACCGATCAGGAACGACGGCGAGAGGCCCCCCTCGACGAGGAGCAGCGCGAGCATCGAGGCCGTGGTCGTCTTGCCGTGGGTGCCGGCGACCGCGATGCACCGGCGCTCCGCGGCGATCGACGCGAGGGCCGCTGCCCGGCTCAACACCGGCAGGCCGCGGCGGAGGGCCGCCGTGACCTCGGGGTTCGACGGGTCGATCGCCGAGGAGACGGTGACCAGGTCGGCCTGCCCGACGTTCTCGGCGCGGTGGCCCACCTCGACGGCGATCCCCGAACGGCGCAGCCGGTCGGTCACCGCCGACTCCTTCAGGTCGCTGCCGGTCACCTGGTGGCCCATCGCGGCGAGCACGGTCGCGATCGCGCTCATGCCCGCGCCGCCCACGCCGACGACGTGCACGCGGGCGTCCGCGGGGAGCTCGGAGGGCCGTTCGGGGTTCACCGGTGCCCCGTCCCCCGTCCGGCGGTCTGGCGGCCGGCCTCCTCGATCACGCGTGCCCCCGCAAGAGCGGCGTCCGGACGGCCCAACGACGCCGCGGCCCGCCCCATCGTGTCGAGCGCGCCCGGGGTGTCGAGGAGGGTGTCGACCAGGTCGGCAAGCGTTGCGCCGTCGCACGCCTGGTCCGGAAGGAGGCGGGCCCCGCCCGACCGCTCGAGCACGCGGGCGTTCGCGGTCTGGTGGTCGCCCGGTGCACCGGGCAGCGGCACCAGCACCGACGGCGTCCCGGTCGCGGCCAGCTCGGCCACCGACATCGCCCCCGCACGGCAGACCACGAGATCGGCAGCCGCGTAGGCAACGGCCATCCGCTCCTCGTAGGGCACCCGGACCAGCGCGAGCCCGTGGTCGGGATCCGGGCGGTCCCGCTCGGTCCAGTCGCGCCGGCCCACGATGTGGACGAGTGACCGGTCGGTGCGGTCCTTCCAGCCCTCGACGAGCCCGTCGATGGCCAGGTTCACCGAGCGCGCACCCAGCGATCCGCCGAAGGCCACGACCGTCGGGCGGTCCACGGGGAGCCCGAGCAGCGCTCTCGCCGCACGCCGGGACGCAGGGTCGCGTTCCACCGCGGCGATCTCCGACCGCACCGGCGTGCCCGTGACCACCGCGTGCGGCAGCCGACAGCCCTCCCAGCCGACCAGGGAGGCGGTCGCGAAGCGTCCGAGCAGCCGGTTTGCCGCGCCCGGCACCGCGTCGATGTTGACGAGGACCAGCGGGACGCGTCGCACGATCGCGGCGAGCGACGTCGCGAGGCTTGCGTACCCGCCGACCGCGACGACCACGGCAGGATTCGATCGGGCGAGGACGCCCCGGGCCCGTGCGGTCGCGCGCGCCAGGTCGACCAGCGCCCGTGCGTTCGCGGTGAGGGCGTGGAACCCGAGGCCGCGGACGACGCCTCGTCCGGGCAGCAGCGTCACGGGGAAGCCACGTCCGTCCAGCACCGTCGCGTCCGGTCCACGCTGAGACGCGACGAACTCGAGCTCTTCGTGCGCGTGGCCCGCCTCCACCAACGCCTCGGCGATTGCGAGCGCGGGTTGGAGGTGGCCTGCCGTCCCGCCCCCGGTCAACAGCGCGAACCGACGGGTCACGCCTGCCGGGATCGGTGTCGCCCCCGGGAGCCGCGGCGCGCTCTCTCGCTGGCCGCGATGTTGACGAGGATGCCGACAGCCGCCATCGTGATCACGAGCGACGATCCGCCGTACGAGATGAATGGCAACGGAATGCCGGTGACGGGAAGGACCCCGATCACCGCGCCGACGTTGATCACCGCTTGGCTCGTCACCCAGACGGTGATCCCGACCGCAAGCAGGCTTCCGAACCGGTCGGGCGCCCGCGTCGCCGCGCGGAAGCCGAACCACGCGAGCCAGAAGAAGAGCGCGAGCACGACCACCGCACCGACCAACCCGAGTTCCTCGCCGACCACCGAGAAGATGAAGTCGGTGTGGGCGTTGGGCAGGATGCCCCACTTCTGGCGTCCGCCGCCGAGACCCAGGCCGAAGAGGTGCCCCGAACCGAGCCCGATCAGCGACTGCCAGACCTGGTAGCCCGAGCCCGACTGGTGCGCACCCGGATTGAGGAACGAGAGGATCCTGTCGCGCCGGTACGGATCGGCGAGGCCGACGATCACCGCGAGCCCGGCGAAGAGGAGCAGGACCTTGACGATCGGTCGCATCGGCACGCCACCCATGAAGAGGACGCTGAGCGCGATGCACGAGAGGACGAGCGCCGTGCCCATGTCGGGCTGCTTGAGGATGAGGACGGCGGCGATCCCGAGGACCGCGAGGACCGGTCCGATGACCATCTTGGGCTCGGCGAGGCGGTCGACCCGTCGGGTCAGGAGGTCCGCCGCGAAGATCGCGAGGGCGAGCTTCATCAGCTCGGATGGCTGGAGGGTCAGCTGTCCGACACCGATCCATCGCGACGAGCCGCCCGAGGTCACCCCGAGGTGTGGCACGAGGACCGCGACCAACAGCCCGAGGGTGACCACGATCAGCGGGCCGCTCACGGACCGCCAGCGGTGGTAGTCGATCCGCGAGCACAGGACGAGGACGCCGATCCCCACACCCATCCAGAGCACCTGTCGGAGGAAGATCGCCCAGGGCGACCCGTAGATCGCGAGGGAGATCACCGGGGACGCCGACCCGACCATGACGAGGCCCACCACGCAGAGGGCCGCGATCAAGATGGCCAACCAGACGGCGGTGGGCAGGCCCGTGAGGCGACCCGCCGCCGTCCGGCCCGGCTGGGCCTGCGAGACCGGGCCCGGGCGGCTCGGATGGCGGACCCTCGTCGCGGTCCGGGCCGCCCGCTCAGGCATCGTCGACCCCTCCGGCCGCGTCCAGTGTCCCGACCGCGGACGGCGGGTCGACGGTCCAGTCACTGCTGGGGTGCGGTCGGGGCACCCCTTCAGCCTCCACCACCGGGCGCGCCGGGTGGTGGAACCGCAGCGCGTCGGGCATCAGACCTTCCCCACGGAGAGGAAGTCCCCGTAGAAGATGCCGAGCCCGAGCGCGGCGAAGAGCCCGGCCAAGATCCAGAACCGCACGATCACCGTGGTTTCGGGCCAGCCGAGCAGCTCGAAGTGGTGGTGGAGCGGGGCCATCAAGAAGACCCGCCGGTGGAAGACCCGGTAGCTGATCACCTGGACGAGCACGGAGACCGTGACGATCACGAAGAGGCCACCGATGACCACGAGCAGCAGGTCGAGGTTCATGAGGAGGCAGAGCGCGGCGAGGCCCGATCCGATCGAAAGCGAGCCGGTGTCGCCCATGAAGATCCGCGCCGGGGCGGCGTTCCACCAGAGGAATCCGAGGCAGGCGCCGGCCAGGGCGACTGCCGCCAGTGCCAGATCGAGCGCGTCTGCGACCCGGTAGATCGCGAAGTGCCGGTACTGCCAGTAGCCGATGACCGAGAGGCAGGCGAAGCAGAACGTCGCCGACCCGGCCGCGAGCCCGTCGAGCCCGTCTGTGAGGTTCACCGCGTTCGCCGTCGCCGCGATGATGAGCGTCGCCCAGATGACCCAGATCACGGTCCCCATGTGCAGCCCGATCGAGTCGTAGCGCGTGAAGGAGAGGGTCGTCGACGCATGCGCCCAGTAGACGGCGAGGATCGAGAACGCGAGGCCGAGGCCGATCTGCGCCCCGAATTTCGCACGCTTGTTGAGGCCGAGGCTCCGGCGGTGCCGGACCTTGATCCAGTCGTCGGCGAACCCGATGAGGGCGGCGCCGACGATGGTGAGCAGGATGAGGGAGCCCGAAGGGGAGAACGTGACCCCTGGGACCGCGTGTGCGGCGAGGAAGCCGACGATCACTGCGGCGACGATCGCGATCCCGCCCATGGTCGGCGTCCCCGCCTTCGCGATGTGGACCTGGGGACCGTCGTCGCGGATCTGCTGCCCGATGTTGTGCTTGACGAGCCAGCGGATCAGCACCGGCGTCGTGAGGACGGCCACCCAGAGGGCCACACCGCCCGCGGTCATGAGGGAGATCATCGGGCGTGGTCACCGTGCGCGCGGGCGAGCGCTCGGCGCGCCTCGACCCGGTCGTCGAACGGCAGCGAGCGGGTGCCGACGGTCTGGGTCGTCTCGTGCCCCTTGCCCGCGAGCAGGACCACGTCGCCGCGCTCGGCGAGCTCGACCGCCACCTCGATCGCGCGGGCCCGGTCGGGCTCGACCACGAGGTGCGTGCCGGACCCCGCGCCCGCCTCGATCTCGCGGATGATGGTCGCCGGGTCCTCTGAGCGGGGATTGTCCGACGTCAGGACCACGACGTCCGCGAGGCGGGCCGCCACCTCCCCCATCTCGGGGCGCTTGCCGTGGTCGCGATCACCGCCGCACCCGAAGAGGCAGATCAGCCGCCCCGTGGTCAGCGCCCGAGCGGAGGAGAGCGCAAGCTCGAGTCCTCCCGGGGTGTGGGCGTAGTCGACCAGGACCGCGACGTCCGAGGTGGCCTCGATCGGCTCCATCCTTCCGGGCACCGTCCGGGCGGTGGCGAGGCCCGCCACGACCGTCTCGTCGCCGACTCCGAGCACTCCCGCGATTCCGGCAGCCACCAGCGCGTTGTCGATGTTGAAGGCCCCGGTCAGCGGCAGGGTCACCCGCCGACCGCGCCAGGTGAACGACGTCCGGCCGAGCGCGAGCTCGACGTCGGACGCGTCCGACCGGGAGACCGTCACCACCCGGTCGGCGTCGAGGTGCTCGGCGAGTCGCTGACCCCATGGGTCGTCCACGTCGACGACGGCGCGACGGGCACGGTCCGGCTCGAAGAGTCGGGACTTTGCCGCGAAGTACTCGTCCATCGTTCGGTGATAGTCGAGGTGCTCGCGGCTCAAGTTGGTGAACGCCGCGACTGCGAAGACCATCCCGTCGACGCGGTGCTGGGCGAGCGCATGCGACGAGACCTCGAGCGCCGCTGCGCGCCGGCCCTCCGCGCGGAGAACCGCGAGGCGCTGCTGAAGGACCGGCGACTCCGGGGTGGTGCGCGCGCCCGAAAGCGTGCCGATCACACCGGTCGGGACACCGGCGGTCCCGAGCACCGACGCGACGAGCTGGGTGACCGTGGTCTTGCCGTTGGTACCGGTGACCCCGATGACCGCGAGATCGCGAGCCGGATGGTCGAAGAAGGATGCGGCGACCTCGGCCATTGCCGTGGCGACCCCACCCGCGCCGACCCGTACCTGGGTCGCCGGCAGTTCGAGGAAGTGCTCGCACACCAGGCCGACGGCGCCGGCCGATACCGCCTCCGACGCGTGGTCGTGCCCGTCGGTGTGCGCTCCGGGCACGCAGCAAAAGAGCGCTCCCTCCTCGACGGCGCGACTGTCGAACGCGATCGACGTGACGTCGGTCGTCGCCGGATCGCCGCGGACGTCGACGACGTCGACGTCGGTGATCAGCTTGCTCATCTGCACGGGTCGGTGTACCAGGAGTTCCGGAGGTGGGAGGCGGGCCGGTCGTGGTCCGGGATCACCTACGGACCTTCGGTGACGGCCCCGGCCGGCACGGTGATGGTACCGGTACTTCCGATCGCCGAATTCGATGCCGACGCCGTGGCGGCCGCCGTAGTCGGGACACCGTAGTGGTGCAGGGCGTACGCCATGATCGTCGAGAAGACCGGCGCAGCGACCGCACCTCCGTAGATGGGCGTCGGGTGGTCGAGGACGACGATGGCCGAGAGCACCGGGTGCTGGGCGGGCGCGAAACCTGCGAAGGTGCCGATGTAGGCGCCCGGGATGTAGCCGAGGTGGTTGGGATCTGGGATCTGGGCCGTGCCGGTCTTCCCGGCCACCGTGTAGCCGTCGATCGCCGCACTCGTCCCGGTTCCGGAGGCGACCACCGCCTCGAGCATCGTCGTGAGGGTTGCGTCGGTGCCGGGATCGATCACCCGGTGGGAGGTAGACGGCGGTGCGGCGGTGGGCGCGCCGGCCGGGCTCACCGTCGCCCGGACCAGCCGCGGAGCGACGAAGACACCGCCGTTCGCGACGGAGTTGTAGGCATCGAGGATCTGTTGGGCGGTGACCGCGTCGTCCTGACCGATCGGCGTGGAGCCGATCGACGTGCCGGTCCATGCCGCCGCGCCCGGGACGAGCCCCTCGGACTCACCGGGGAACACGAGCCCGGTCGGGTGTCCGAATCCGAGGTTCCCGATCTGGGCGAGGAGCCGGTCCTCGCCGAGGCCCCGCGCGATCTCGATGGTCCCGATGTTCGACGACTGGGCCAGGATGTCGGTCGCGGACAATCGCTCGGTCCCGTGCTGTTCCGCGTCGTGGAAGGTGTACTGCCCCATCGGCAGCGACGCGGGGACGTCGAGGACCTGTGCGGGTGTGAGCTGGCCTGCGGCCAACGCTGCGGAGAACGTGACGAGCTTGAAGACGGATCCGGGCTCGTAGACCTGGGTCACGGCCGAGTTCGACGAGGCCTCGACCACCCCGGTCGGGAGGGTCTCGGAGGACGAGACCAGGGTCGGCCCGTTCGTCGTCGCCGGTCGCGCCTGGGTGGTCGTCCCGGTCGGCGTGGCGGTGAGATCCGCCATCGCCAGGACGTCGCCCGTCTTCACGTCCATGACGATCGCAGTGCCGCCGGTGGCATGGGCGGCGGCGATCTCCGCACCGAGTGCCTGCTCCGCGACGTACTGGATCGACTGGTCGAGGGTGAGCTCGAGCCCCGTGCCGGCCCGGGACGCCGTCCCCGCGGACGACGTGCCCGCAAGCGCCGCGCCGTCGGGGGCCACGAGCAGGCTCTTCGAGCCGGCCTGCCCGGCGAGCAGCGCCTGGTACTGGTATTCGAGCCCCGACGTCCCGCTGCCGTCGTAGCCGACGCTGCCGACCACAGGCTGGGCGAGGACCCCGTCCGGCTCGACGCGCTGGGACTCGGCGATCAGGTTGATCCCCGGCAACCTGAGGGCGCTCACCTTGGCGGCGACCGCGTCGGGCACCCGATGGGCGAGGTAGACGTAGCCAGAGCGCTCGGTCAACTCGACCAGCAGGGTGGAGAGGGGCACGCCGAGCACCGGCGCGAGCGCGTCGGCGATCGGCACCGGGTGGGCGATGAGGAGCGGATCCGCCACCACGGTCTGGCGGGTCACCGACTCCGCCAGCACCTCGCCGTTGCGGTCGTAGATCCCGCCCCGGACCGCGGGGACCGAGACGGTCTGGGTCAACTCGGAGGCCGACAGGGCGGCGTAGTGCTGGTGCGAGAACTCCTGGACGGCCACCAGGCGGACCGCGAGGGCCACGAAGACCACGGCGAGACCGAGTCGCATGGCGCGGGTCCGCCTCCCGAGGAGGACCGAAGGGCTCACCGTGCCGCGCTGGTCGATCCGGCCGGCGCCGGCGCCTTGGTGGCGTCCGTCTGCGGTGCCTGCAGCGGAACGTCGAGCGGGACCTGGGGGAGATCGATCACCTGGCCGGGGGCGACCATCCCGAGCCGCGACTTGGCGAGCGCCACCACCCGGGTGGGAGCCGCCAGCTGGGCGACGGCGACCTGGTCGGCCTTTTCGGCGGCCGTCGCGGCCGCGACCTGGCTCTCCGCGTGTGCCAGGCGGATCTGGCCTTGGGTGAGCAGGTCGTCCCCGACCACCACCGCGAACAGGCTCGACACCACGAGGAGGCCGGCGAGCCACTTCGCCCCGCGACCGGCGCGCCAGGCGCGCCGTCCCCGCCGTGGCGAGGGCTCGAGCAGCGAGAGTGCGGGCCGCCTGGCCGGACCGGTTTCGGGGCGCGGCTGGCTACGGTGGGCCGCGCGTCGCGCGGCCGTCCCGGGGCCGGGTGCCATCAGGCCACGTCGCCGTCGCGCTGCGAGGGCTCATCGGCGAGGGGGAGCCGCTCGATGACGCGGAGCCGTGCCGACTCCGAACGCCGGTTGCGACTGACCTCGTCCGCCGTGGGCCGGCGGGCGCCGCGGGAGACGAGCCGGAACCTCGAAGTCGCTCCGCAGACGCACGGCAGGCCGGGAGGGCACTGGCAGCCCCCGCTTGCCGCACGTGAGAACGCGGCCTTGACCAGCCGGTCCTCACCCGAGTGGTAGGCGATGACCACGCACCGGCCGCCGGGGGCCAGCAGGTCGAGCACCTCGTCGAGGACCCGGTCGAGCTGGACGAGCTCCTCGTTGACGGCGATGCGGATCGCCTGGAAGACACGTCGTGCCGGATGGCCGCCGTGGCGCCTCGCGGCGGCGGGGATCGCACCGCGGACCACCTCGGTCAGCTCATGGGTCGTGCGCACCGGGCGGGCGGTGGCGATCGCACGTGCAATGCGCCGGGCGAAGCGCACCTCGCCATTGTCGACGAAGAGCTGCACCAGGGCCGCCTCGTCGTAACCGTTGACCACGTCCGCAGCCGTCGGTCCGCCGGTCGGATCCATCCGCATGTCGAGGTCCGCGTCGTGCCGGTAGGAGAAGCCACGCTCGGCGACGTCGAGCTGCGGCGAGCTCACCCCGAGGTCGAAGAGCAGCCCCGAGAGCCCGATCCCGCCGGCCGGCCTCCCCGGCGGCGCGACGAACTCCGCCGCGTGGTCCGTGATCTCGTCGAAGCGTGCCCGGACCACGGTGGCCCGCGGCCCGAAGGGGGCGAGCGCCTCCGACGCCGCCGCGATCGCCGCCGGATCGCGGTCGATGCCGAGCACGGTGAGGCCGGGGTGCGCATGGAGCAGGGCCGCCGCGTGCCCGCCGCCGCCGACCGTTGCGTCGACGAGCAGGCCCGGCGGGACCGGCGAGAAGAGCTCGACGACCTCGGCGGTCATGACCGGTTGATGTGAAAAGTCCTGGCTCATCCGCAGTCCCCCGACCGGCACGATGCCAGCGGGTGGAGTGCCGCGACGATCACCCTGGAAGTGGGCGGAGGAGGGTTCTTCCAGCGATCCGGTCGAGGGACTGCGCATGGGCCAGACACGTTCGATGTGCACGTCCGACCGGGCGGCGGCGGCCAGGCCGGACTGGTAGGGCGTGAGCCGTGGGGGGCCCGCTGCCACGATCGGGTGGGATCCCGCCTGCCGGTGCCGGGGTGACGAGGTGATCCGCGTGATGGCCGTCCGCCTGCCCGCTCCGGCTGCGTCTCCAACTTGCTCACGCTCCTCGGGTTCGTCGCGGACCAGGTGGAGCGGGGCCGCACCGCTCAGTCGTCGTCCCCTTGGGTCAGCCGAGCCTCTTCGGGCAGGACCTTCTCGTCCCACGCCTGGCGGTTCCACAGCTCGACCCGGTCGATCGCCCCGAGCACGAGCACGTCCGACACCAGGCCCGCGTACTCGCGCAGCCGGACGGGGATCGCCATCCGGCCCTGCCGGTCGACCTCCAATTCGTGGGAGGTCGAGGCCCACAGGCGTACCAGGTTCCGGTCGCTCCTCCCACCCGTGGACCGCTCGAGCATCGAGTCCATCTGCAGCTCGAACTGCTCCGGTGTCCACAGCGACAAGCAGCCGTCCTGGTACTCGGTCAGGTACCCGCCGTGCTCGAACGGCGCGCGGAACTTCGCCGGCAGGATCACCCTTCCCTTGTCGTCGAGCGAGTGCTCGTACCTGCCGAAGAACCGTGCCACCGGTGATTGCTCCCACGACGCTCCCCGCAGTGCCGGGGACCCGATCCATCGGGTCCCTCCCTTTCACACCACTTTCCGCCACTCTACGCCCCTCTCCCCCACTCGTCAACCACTTCGATGCCCAGCCCGGCCGATCGGCAGTGTGATGCGCAACGGTGCCGCCGATCCGGCGTCGCAGGGGAGGCGGGGATCGTCCCGTCGGTCGGAGCGACACGCGGACGCGTACCCCCCGGAGCAGCTCGGCGGGTTCAGGCGAGGACGGCGAGCAGCGCGTCGAGGATCGAGGCACGGTCGACCGGGCCGTCCCGGTCACCGGCGAGCTCGACCGCGCCGACCGCCACCGGCCCGAGATCGGCGATCGCCGCCAACCGTTCGCGCTCCCCCAGCGCGAGCAGGTCGACGAGCGGCGCGGGGTCCCACTCGAGCAGGCAGGTGCTCTGGATCCACGCCCCGCGCCCGGTCCGGCGCTGGGCCAATCCGACCACCTTGCGTCCCCCTCGCGTGCACACCTCGCCCGGTCCGAGGCCGGCGAAGCAGACCCGGTCCGACCACGTCGATCTGGCGAGGCGACCCGGAGGCCTGACCGTGAGCCCCACGGCACCGACCCGTTCGAGCACTCCGCACCAGACGGTCCCGAACCACTCGAAGGACCGTCCGACGTCCGCCTGCCAGAGCGGGTCGCCGATCGGGACCCACGCGTCGACCCAGACCGGCGAGCCCGGCGCGACGAGGACCGCGCCCCCGCCCGAGCGCCGGCGGACCAGGTCGACGCCGGCAGCGGCCGCGCGTGCGGTGTCGACGTGTCGCTCGGGCTGCGTCGAGCCCAGCACGATCGCCGGCGTCGTCACCGAGCAGACGGCGAGCCGGCGAGCCGTTGGGTCGGACTCGGCCGCCGGCCATGATGCGTGCAAGGCCCCAGCGGTGCCCACGCGCTCGTCGATCCGGAAGCCGGTGGTCATCACGGGTCGGGGGGCCGAGCGCGGCCCGCCGACGGCACGCTCACGCCGTGAGCTGGTCCCGATCGTGCTCCGGAATGCCGAGGTACGTGCCCCACTCTTCGCTCGCCCCTCCACACAATGCGAGGAGCTGCACCCGGTGGCGCGGTGCGGTCGGGGTGCGCCGGAGGACCATCCCGACCTCGTGCGGCAGGCGGTCCTCCTTGCGCGTGTTGCAGCGGCGGCAGGCCGCGACGACGTTCTCCCAGGTGTGAAGGCCGCCCTTGCTCCGCGGGATGACGTGGTCGAGGTTCTCGGCCGTCGAGCCGCAGTACTGGCACCTCGAGCCGTCCCGTGCGAAGACCGTCCGCCGGTTGACCGCGACGCGGTAGTGCCGCGGCACGTGCACGTAGCGCACCAGGCGCACGACGGAAGGCTCCGGCACGCTCATCCGCTCGGCGTGGAAGATCCGGTCGGTGGTGTGCACGAGCTCGGCCTTGGTGTCGAGCACGAGCAGTACCGCCCGACGCGAGGAAACGATGCCGAGCGGCTCGAAGGTGGCATTCAGTACGAGCGCACGCCGCGCGCCCGGTGCCGTGGGGCGCGGCGGCGTGGACTGGCCACGAATGGCCGCCTGCGTCGCGGCGTGCCTCGACCGTCGGTCCATGGGTCCGGAAATTAGCCCGAGCGGACGTCGTCCACGAGGTTGTCCGTGCACGCCGGGTGGGCCCGGTGCCGAGACGGTCGTCGAGGGACCCGGGTGTCGCGGCACCACTCGAGGTAGGAGACCACGTCGCGGGCGTCGGGCTCGGCATCGGACCGACCGTAGGCGGTGACCATCCGGAAGGCCCAGAGCCTCCGGTCGGGGACGGGAAGTGGAGGCCGATGGTGCCACCATCCCGGTGGCGCAAGACGGATCAGCGCACCGAGTGCGGTCCACCACAGATCGGGGCGCCGGAAGACCGCGCGGGCCGAGGTCACCATCCCCGTCGACGCCGACACACGCGTCGGACCCGCGCTCATGTGGATCCCCTGTTGCCGGGAGCGGTGTGCATCGACCGGAGACCGACGGCCGCGGCCCCGATGATCGGACCGTTCGCCCCGAGCCCGGCGGGCTCGACGCGGGTCGACCGTGAGAACGCGAGGCGACACCGCAGCTCGATCTCCTCTTGGGCTGCGTCAAAGAACGCCGCGCCGTACCCGAGCGCCACAGAACCGGCCACCACGGCGAGCTCGAGGTCGAGCAGATTCGCCACCGACGCGATCGCGCGGCCGACCAGCATGCCGCTCCGTCGACGGACGTCATGGGGCGCGTCGGACGGCGGTCGCCCGGTGACCGCTTCGATGGCGATCCCCGACGCTTCGGCTTCGAGGCAGCCCGTCCCGCCACAGCTGCAGCTGCGTCCTTCGGGCACCACCACCACGTGGCCGATGTGACCTGCGTTGCCCTCCCTCCCGTCGAGCAGCCGCCCGTCGAGCACGATGCCACCCCCCACACCGGTCGAGACCACGATCGCGAGGTAGTCCCGTACTCCGCGTGCAGCGCCCAACCACCCCTCGCCGAGCGCGAGCGCCTTCGCGTCGTTGTCGATGGCGACGGGAAGGCCGACCAACTCGGCGAGCCGCCCACGCACGGGGAAGCCGCGCCAAGCGCGGATGTTGAGCGGGCTCACCCGCTCTCCGTGGGTGTCCATCGGCCCGCCGCAGCCGACCCCGCAGACGGACGGTTCGAGGTCCGAGGCGTCGCGCACGCGACCCACGACCTCGGCGACGACCGCGAAGACCGTCTCGGGATCGTCGGTGTCCGGCGTGGACGCACGGTCCTCGGCGTGGATGCAGCCGTGACCGTCCACGATCGCCGCGGCCACCTTGGTCCCGCCGATGTCGACGGCGAGGACGGTCCGGTCGTACGGTGCCGCGATGTCGGGGCGGCCCCGGGTGGTCGACACCTGGGCGCCTTGGTCGGTCAGTCGTCGCGGTGGAAGCGTCCGCGGATCCAGTCCCGTGGGTCGTGGACCGGACTGTTCAGGCTGCGGTTGTGCAGCGACCGCGAGATGTCGTCGATGCCCGCTTTCCCCATGCGCCGGGCGTTGTTGGCGAACACCACCCCGGAGAGGAACATCACGATCACCCCGACGAACCCGAGGACGACGTGCGAGGAGAACGTGAAGAACATGAACACCAGCGCGGCCACGAAGACGAGCGCCGACCAGATGCAGTAACGGCCGGCGTGGCGGTACACCGTCTCCGAGCGCACCCGCTCTGCGAAGTCCGGATCCTCTTGGTAGAGGGACTGCTCCAGCTCGTGCAGGATGCGCTGTTCGTGCTCAGAGAGCGGCACCGGTTCGTCCCCTCCAGCCGTCGGTAAGCCCTGTGGTCGCCGCTCTCATCCTCGCGCAACCTCCACCCCGATGCACTGCATCTCTCCTGCATCGGATGGTACCGGGACCGACTTGATCGTGCACTCCCCCCATCTTACAAAGCCTTCGGCGCCCGCTCACCGGCACCCCTGGCCGCGGGGCCAGCGGGGCCCCACTGGGCGTCGCCCCGGCCACGCAACGCGAGCCCGTCGTCACGGACCAGGGAGGCCGGACCGACCGAGCGACCGCCGAAGCGTGCCCGCACCGCATCGACCGCTTCGGTGACCGATCCCCAGGCGCTCTGGAGCCGGGCCGCGCCTGCGCTCCCCGCCGCCGCGCTGTCGTCGTCGAGGTCGAGTGCGAGCTGGACCCCACCGGTGCGGTCGAAGAGTCCGGAGAGGCTCACCCCGAGCAACCGGACGCCCTGGTCGCGCTCCAGTCCGTCGAAGAGCTCGCGGGCGACGGCGACGATGGCGGGTGACGCGTCGACCGGTCCGGACACGGAGTGCGAGCGGGTGCGCACGGTGAAGTCGGCGAACCGCACCTTGATGTTCACCGTCCGGCAGGTGAGTCCCGAACGACGGAGCTGTCCGGCCGACGCGTCTGCGAGGCGCACCAGATGGCCCCCGAGTACGTCGCGGTCCCAGAGGTCCTCGGCGAAGGTCTCCTCGTGACCGATCGACTTCGCGGCCTGTGCGGCCACCACCGGGCGCGGGTCGTCCCCGCGCGCGAGCGCATCGAGATGACGGCCCGCGGCCCGGCCGAGGCTTCGCTCGAGGACTCCGACCGGCAGGCTCGCAAGTTCTGCGACCGTGGCGACCCCGAGACGCTCGAGCTTCCGACCGGTCACCGGGCCCACACCCGGGAGTGCCCGCGCCGGCAGGCGCGCGAGGAATCGCGGCTCGCCCTCCGGCGACACGACCACGACACCGGGGCCCGGTTCGACCCCGCGCAGTGACGCCACCGGCTTCGCCGCCTTGGACGCGAGTTTGGCGACCAGCTTCGAGCGACCGACCCCGACCGAGCAGGCGAGGCCGAGGTCTTCGGTCACCTGCGCACGCAGCTGCTCCGCGAGGGTCCGGCCGTCGCCGCGGAGGCCGGGACAGCCGGTCACGTCGAGGAACGCCTCGTCGAGGGAGATCCCCTCGACCAGCGGCGTCACCGACTCGAGGATCGCGTGGAGCTTCGCGCTCTCCTCCGAATACCGGTGGTAGCGCCCGTCGAGGATGATCGCCGACGGACAGAGGCGGCGCGCCACCGCCGAAGGCATCGCGGAGTGCACGCCGAACCGGCGCGCCTCGTAGGTGCACGCCGCGACGACACCGCGCCTGCCGCTGCCTCCGACGATGACCGGGAGACCTTCGAGCGTGGGGTCGTCGAGGACCTCCACCGAGGCGAAGAAGGCGTCCATGTCGACGTGGAGAACGACGCGCTCATCCACCGAGACGCAGCCTCTTGAACCCTTCTGCGTAGGTGACGCCCGCCTGTCGTCCTGCATCTTCGGCGGCCAGTCGCACCGCCGTCGCAGCCCACTCGACTCCGTCGGGGAACTGGCTGCGATGACACCCGACGGCCGCGCCCTTTCGTGCGACCGTGTCGGTGACGTCAACCCAGACGTCTGGCTCGAGCGTCCCCGACAGCAGCACCGTCGTGACCTGGTGCGCAGGGCCCGAATTCGGAAAGTAGTGCGGCAGCGCGGCAGCCGGTGCGACGGCGTCGAGCGTTGCGATCCCGACCATCCGGTGGTCGCGGTGGTTGAAGTACTCCTGGCCGAAGAAGACGGCGGTCGGGTCGGGACAGATGACCACCTCGGGCCGGTGCCGGCGAACCAGCGCGACCAGGGCACCGCGCAGCTCCGAGTCGTCCTCGAGCTCCCCGTCGCGGTAACCGAGGAACTCCTGTCCCGAGAGGCCGACGATGCCGGCGGCCTCGGCCGCCTCGAGCGCCCGCTGGGCCGCGAGCGACCGGGGGTCGACCCCCGGATCGGTGCTCCCCTTGGCGCCGTCAGTGCAGAGGACCACCCGGACGTCCGCACCGGCCGCGGCCCACGCGGCGAGCGTCCCTCCGCACGAGACGTCGGGATCGTCGGGATGCGCGTAGATCGCAAGTGCCGAACGCGGGACCTCCGAAAGCAGCTCGGGCACGGCTCAGCCGCCGTGGCGCTTGGGCGCGGTGGTCTTGGTCAACAGGCCGGCCTCACGGCTGAAGTCGTCGGCGCCCTCGAAGCCCTTGTAGACGCTCGCGAACCGGAGGTAGGCGACCTCGTCGACCCCCCGGAGCCGTTCGAGCACGGCCAACCCCACCTGTTCGGAGGTCGGCTCCGCCGTCTCCTCGCGGAGCGCGTCCTCGACCTGGTGAGCCACCGTCTCGAGCTGGTCCTCGGTGACCGGACGGTTCTTCGTGGCCGCCCGCAGGCCGTTGATCACCTTGGCCCGGTCGAACGGCTCGCGGGCACCCGATCGCTTCGCGACCATCAGGGGCACCTCCTCGAGGCGCTCGAAGGTCGTGTACCGGTGTGCGCATCGGGCGCACTCCCGGCGCCTCCGGATCGCCGCACCGTCCTCGGCCGTCCGGGAGTCGACCACCCGGTCGTCGTCGGCAAGACACCACGGGCAGCGCACGATTCGAGGCTACTCAGTGACGGGCCCTCCAACGCTGACCAGCCACCCGCTTTCCCGCCCTCCGGGTGACTAGCCGGCCTCAGGGGAGGGTGAGGTGCTCGCCCGGCACCACCGACTCGGCGCCGGTGGCCGCGGCCAGACGGGCCACGAGTGGACGCGGGTCGCCTGACGGATCGACCCGCTGCGCGATGCTCCAGAGCGAGTCCCCCGGCTGAACGATGTAGGTCGCCGGTCCCGACCCCACGAGAGCGGAACCGGCGGCGTGGGAGCGACCACCGGTTCCGCTCAGGGGAAGCGCGAGGACGATCAGGAGTGCGCCCACGACGGCGAGGAGCGTCCGTCGACGCCGCACCTCCGGCGACAGCCCGGTACGAACCGGGCGCCTCGCGGAGCGCGTCGGTGCCGGTGTCGGCCACTCGGACCTTCCGTCGACCAGGCGAAGCGGGAGGGGTCGCAGGGTCGTCGTCCCCCGCCCGTCGACGAGCGGAAGAGCCAGCGAGCCGTCGACCGGAGCGAAGAGGGCCAGCGAACGCGTGTTCGTCATGGATGCATCCCATCACGAACAGGTGTTCGTTGTCAAGCCGTTTCTCGAACGGGTGTTTGCCTTTCTCTTCCTCGGGGGGTACGGTGTCGCAAACAGACGTTCGACCGCCGGCCGCGCGAGCAGTGGGGTGGGACCGGGTCGGAGACGGGGAAGGAGCCGGCATGGCCCAGGTGCTGAGTGCGAAGCGGAGGGAGATCCTCGACTGCATCTCTGCGTCGGTCCGCGACCGTGGCTACCCGCCGTCGGTGCGGGAGATCGGCGAGACGGTGGGCCTGACCTCGTCGTCGACGGTCCACGCGCACCTCGCGGTGCTCCAGCGGGAGGGGTACCTCCGCCGAGACCCGAGCAAGCCGCGGGCGATCGAGGTCTGCTACGACCCGTCCTCCAAGGTGCTCGCGGACAGCCGACCGATCCGCCACGTGCCGCTCGTCGGTGACGTGGCCGCCGGAACGGGCGTGCTCGCGCAGGAGAACATCGAGGAGCTCTACCCGCTGCCGGAGGACTTCACGGGGAGCGGGTCGCTGTTCATGCTCCGGGTCCGTGGGGACTCCATGGTCGGGGACGGCATCGTCGACGGGGACTTCGTGGTCGTCCGACAACAGCCCGACGCCGAGCGTGGCGACATCGTGGTCGCCGGCGTCCCGGGCGAGGAGGCCACCGTCAAGCGATTCTCGCTCACAGGCGGCAAGGTCGTGCTCACGCCTGCGAACGAGCGCTATGCGCCCATGGTCCTCGATCCGTCCGAGGTGACGCTCTTCGGCAAGGTGGTCACGGTCCTGCGCCGCCTCTGAGGCGGCGCGCCGGCCTCACTCCCCCCGGAGCACCGCGCCGAGGGCCGTCGCGGCTGCTTCGAGTTGCGCGGCGCTCACCTGCTCGGCGGGCGTGTGCGCGACCAGGGGGTCGCCGGGGCCGAAGTTGGCAGCGGGGATCCCGTGCGCCCAGAAGGTTGCCACATCCGTCCAACCCAGCTTGGCCCGTGGCGGCGATCCGGCGGCTGCGACCAGCGCGGCGAGCACCGGGTGTGCGAGTCCGGGCGGCGCACCGTCCGCCGCCTCGACGACCTCGAATCGGTCGCCGTCTCCGAGGTCGTCGGCGAGGAGCACGCGGACGGCGGCCGCGGCCTCCTCTCGCGTCCGATCGGGCGCGTAGCGATGGTTGAGGAGGAGCGACGCGCGGTCGGGCACCACGTTGCCGGCGACCCCGCCTCCGACCTCGACCGCCTGGAGCTGCTCGGAGAACTCGCAGCCGTCGATGACCGGCCGGCGGCCCTCGTAGGCGCCCACGGCGGCGAGCAGCGGTGCGAGGCGGTGGATCGCATTGGTCCCGGTCCACGGACGGGCGGTGTGGGCGCGCCGGCCGGCGAGCTCGACCGCGACCCGGAGGGTGCCCTGGCACCCGGCCTCGACGATGCCGCCGGTGGGCTCGCCGAGCACGGCGGCGTCGGCCTCGAGCAGGTCCGGGCGGTGCTCGAAGAGGTGCACGAGCCCGTTGAACCGCCGGTCCACCTCTTCGCCGACGTAGCAGCACCAGGTCACATCCACGGCGGGCTCCGGCACGCTGCCGGCGAGGTGCAAGAAGACGGCGAGACCGCCCTTCATGTCCGCGGCACCGACACCGTGCAGCGTCGATCCGTCCACGCGGGGCACCTCGTTGCCGTCGACCGGCGGCACGGTGTCGAGATGACCGGCGAGCACCACACGCGTCGCCCGGCCGAGGTCCGTCCTCGCGACGACGTTGTCGCCGACACGATCGACGGTCAACCACGGACACAGCGAGAAGGCCGCTTCGACCGCGTCGGCCATGGCTCCCTCGTCGAAGCTCACCGACGGGATGGACACGAGCGCCCGGGCGAGACCGAACAGGCCGTCGTCGACCATGGCTGTCACACCGACACCCCGTGGTGGCGCAGGACCTCGTTCAGCTGCGCCTTGTCGTGGCGCTGCCCTTCGGCGAGGCGCTTGATGACGAGTACGCAGGGGAGGAAGAACTCACCGCCGGGGAACTCGCGTCGTCGCGACGCCGTCACCGCCACGCTCCACGCGGGGACGTGCCCGCGACTCAACTCCTCGCCGGTCTCGGCGTCCACGACCGGGATCGACGGGTTCAAGATGGTCCCCTCGCCGACCACCGAGCCCCGGCTCACGCGGGCTCCCTGGGTGATCATGCAGCGGCTGCCGATCATCACGTCGTCCTCGATGACGACCGGTGCCGCCTGGGCCGGTTCGAGCACACCGCCGATCCCCACCCCACCCGAGAGGTGGACCCGCTCGCCGATCTGCGCGCACGATCCGACCGTCGCCCAGGTGTCGACCATCGTGCCCGCCCCGACGTACGCGCCGATGTTGACGTAGCTCGGCATGCAGATGACCCCGTTGCCGAGGTGGGAGCCCCACCGGGCAGACGCGCCGGGAACGACCCGGACCCCTGCAGCGGCGTACCCACGCTTGAGGGGCAGCTTGTCCGCGTACTCGAAGGGCCCGACCTCGATGGTCTCCATCGAACGGAGCCGGAAGAGGAGCAGGATCGCCTGCTTCAGCCACTGATGCACCACGACCCGGTCGGTCGAGGGATCGACCTCTGCCACGCGGGCCTCGCCGCGGTCGAGCAGGTCGATGGCCTCGCACACGTCTGCAAGCGCCTCGGTGTCGGTCGGACCGAGCCGCTCGGCCCGCTCCCAGAGGTCCTCGATCCGTGCGCGCAGGTCTGCCATCTCCAGACGTTAGCCCTGGCGGGTCCCGATCCCGTTGTCGTTGCGGTGGTGTGACCGTCAGTCGTGCTGCACGCGACCGTGCTGCGCGAGCCGCTCGGCCACCAGGACGAGGCGGTCGAGCGGCTGCACGACGGCGATCCGCACGTGGTCGCGGCCGTCCTCGCCGTAGAGCTCTCCCGGACTGACGAGGAGGCCGGCCACGCGCGCCAGGACGGCGGCGAGCGCCCACCCGTCCGTGACATCCGGCGGCACGGGAACCCAGAGGTAGAAGCCACCGCGGGGCCGCGGGGCGTCGAGGCCGACCCGACCGAGCGCCGCCGCCAGGAATTCGAGCCGCTCGGCGTAGCGGGCTCGCTGGAGCATGACGTGGGCGTCGTCGGCGAAGGCCACGACCGCGCCGGCCTGGACCGGTCCGGGCACCATGAGTCCCGCGTGGCGACGGACGTCGGCGAGGTAGGAGACGAGCTCGGGATCGCCCGCGAAGCAACCGGCCCGCACCCCGGCGAGGTTCGAGCGCTTCGAGAGGGAGTGGACCGCGACGACGCCGTCGGTTCCGGCCGACAGCACCGTCCGCGGCGGCCCGTCCCAGGTGAACTCCGCGTAGCACTCGTCGGAGAAGACCGGGACCCCGTGCAGGCGTCCCCAGTCGGCCACCGCGTCGAGGTCGTCCAGAGCACCGGTCGGGTTCGACGGGGAGTTGGCCCACACCAGGACGGCGCGCGCGGCGTCCTCCTCGGCGACGGCGGCGAGGTCGAGCCCTCCGCCCTCCCCCGTCCCCACGGCAACCGCACGGCAGCCTGCGAGCAGGGCACCCATCGCATAGGTCGGGTACGAGATCGCCGGATAGAGGACGGTGTCCCTGGACGGGTTGCGCAGACGGAGGAGCTGGGCCGAGGACGCCACGAACTCCTTCGTCCCGACGCACGCGGCCACCTGGCCGGGGTCGATCGGCACGTCGAACCGGCGACCGAGCCACGCCGCGGCCGCGTGGCGGTACTCGGCGGAGCCAGCCGAGTAGGGGTACCCGCGCTCCGCGTCGGAGGCGGCCATCGCGTCGAGGACCGCACGCGGGGGTGGGTCGCACGGCGTCCCGATCGAGCAGTCGACCACTCCACCGCCGTCGCCCTCGCCACCCGGCCCGAACCGCACCTCCGCATCGTCCCGCAGCGCGTCGAGCCGGTCATACGGATAGGGCGGAGGAACGAACCCGCCCGGCGATGCCGTGTTCACGAGGCGAGGAAGTCGGCGAAGCGCGAGCGCCCCACGTCGTCGAGGACGACGTGCACCCGGGTCGACGTTTCGCCGACGTGTTCACCGATGATCTCACCCTCGCGGTGCACTGCCGCCAGCACGTCGCCTCTCGTCCATGGGATGTCGAGCTCGACGACGCGATCTCTCGCCCGCAGCCGATCGCCGATCGCGGTCACCAGGTCGTCGACGCCACGACCGGTCTGCGCAGAGATCAGCAGCGACCCGGGGTGCGCGGCGAGGAGCCGCTCGACTTCGCCGCAGCCACCGCCCCGGTCGCCTGCGAGCGCATCCGCCTTGTTCACGACGAGCAACTCGGGAATGTCCGCCGCGCCGATCTCCACGAGCACCGTGCGCACGGCGTCGATCTGACCCTCGAAGTCGGGGGCCGTCCCGTCCACGACGTGCACGATGAGCTCCGACTCCGCAACCACCTCGAGGGTCGAGCGGAACGCTTCGACCAGATGGTGCGGGAGCTTGCGGACGAAGCCGACCGTGTCCGAGACGAGGACGACCTCGCCACCGGGGAGGCCCAGCTGGCGGGTACGGGGATCGAGCGTGGAGAACAACCGGTTGTCGACGAGGACGTCCGCGCCGCACAGCCGGTTGAGCAGTGTCGACTTGCCCGCGTTGGTGTACCCGACGATGGAGACGGTGCGCTGCCGAGAGCGGAGACGACCCTTGCGCTGCGTGCGGCGAGTGCGCTCGAGCTGCCGGAGATCGCTCTCGAGACGGCTCACGCGCTGCACCAGCCGCCGTCGGTCGACCTCGAGCTTGGTCTCGCCGGGACCCCGGGTGCCGATGCCGCCCGCCTGCTGGCTGAGCGACCGCCCCTTGCCGCGCAGGCGCGGCAGGCGGTACCGGAGCAGCGCGAGCTCGACCTGCGCCCGGCCTTCGGGGGTGCGAGCGTTCTGGGCGAAGATGTCGAGGATCACCGCGGTGCGGTCGATCGCGGTCCGTCCGAGCACCCCCTCGAGATTGCGCTGCTGGGCCGGCGTGAGATCGTCGTCGAAGACCACGGTGTCCGCATCGACCGCACGGCAGAGCGACGCGAGCTCGTCCACCTTCCCGCGCCCGAGGTACATCGCCGCATCCGGTGCATCGCGCCGTTGCACGATCCGCTCCATCACCTCGGCGCCCGCGGTCTCGACCAACAGCGCGAGCTCGTCGAGTCCTGCCTCGGCCTCCTCGAGCGTGTGCCGGCCGAGTGCGACACCGACCAGGACGATCCGTTCCTTGACGGCCCGCGAGATGAGGCTGTCGGTAAAGGCGGAATCCTCTGGACTCACCGGAGGTCCTCGAGGGCACGTGGGTCCACGATGACGTCCGCCACCTTGCGCACCGGTCCGAAGAGCACCGCCGTGTCGCCGTCGAAGGTCACCCGCAGGTCGCCACCCGGGTTGTGGACGTCGACGACGTCGCCGACGAGTCCCCACGAACGCGCGACCGCGGCCGCGGCGACGCTCCCGGTCCCACAGGCGAGCGTCTCGCCGACACCTCGTTCGAAGACCCGCAGGTCGAGGCTGTCCTCCCGACTGCCGACGGCGACGAACTCCACGTTGATCCCGCCGGGTCGGTGTCGCTGGAGGCGTGCACCGACCACGACGACGTCGACGTCAGCGGGGTCGCCGCCGAGCAGGACCAGGTGCGGGTTGCCGAGATCGGCCGTCGCGGCCCGGCGTCCTTCGATCGGCTCGGGCTCCTCGGGCCCGACCTTCACGACGCCGAGCTCGGCCCCAGCGGAGGCCGCTCCGGCGCCGGTCGCCACGTACCCGCGGATGGTCACCCGTCCGGCCCCGGTGTCGACCGTGAAGCTCGGGGGTCGCACGAGGCCCGCATCGACCGCGGCCTGGGCGAGGCAGCGGATGCCGTTGCCGCTCATCTCCGCTTCGCTCCCGTCCGCGTTGGCGAGCTCCATCCGGAGGTCGGCACCTCCCCGACCCGCCGAGACCCGGATCAGCCCGTCCGCACCGATGCCGCGGCGGCGGTCGCAGAGCGAGCGCACGAGCTCCGGACCGTACGCGCTCGTCCGGTCGACGTCGACGAGGACGAGGAAGTCGTTGCCGGCTCCGTGGTGCTTGGTGAAGCGCATCGGCGCGTTCGGGGTCTGCATCGTGCTCGTTCTCAGTCTCCCACCGCAGTGGCGGGCTGCGGAGCCCCGGCCAGCCGGGCGGAGAGCTCACCCGCCAGCCCGCGACCGGGCTCCCACCACACGATACGGGGATCCCGTCGGAACCAGGCCACCTGTCGACGGGCGAAGGCCCGGGTGCGACTGACCGCCGTCGCCGTCGCCTCGTCCAGCGGGACGCCCGCTTCGAGATGGGAGAGGAGCTCTCGGTAGCCGAGCGCCTGTCGGGCCGTCCGCGACAGGCCGCCCGGTGAGGACTGCAGCCTGCGCACCTCGTCGAGGAGACCGGACCCGAGCATCCCCTCGAAGCGGTCCGCGATGCGGCGGTCGAGCTCCTCGACGCTGCGCCGCACGCCGATCAGGTCGACGTCGGTCGGTGGGTAGCGCTCGAGACCCGGCCCGAACGAGGAGAACGGTCGGCCCGACCCGAGCGTGACCTCGAGGGCACGGAGCAGGCGGCGTCGGTTGTGGGGTTCGATCCGGCTCGCGGCGAGCGGATCGAGTGCGGCGAGCCTCAGGTGCAACGCCTCCAGCGTCGCCAGCTCCCCGGCGCTTCCCGGCGGACCGGCCGCGGCGACCTCGTCGGCCAGCGAGTCGGCCACACCGGCGAACCTCCCCGGAAACCGCAGGTCGTCGGTGATCGCCCGCAGGTAGAGCCCGGTGCCTGCGACGAGCAACGCCGCATGTCGCCGGCTCGCGATCGCAGCCAGGACCTCTCGGGCAGCCGCCTGGAACTGCGCGACCGTGAACTCCTCGCCGGGCTCCACGAGGTCCACGAGATGGACCGGCAACCGCTCGCGCACGTCAGGTGGGGGCGTCGCCGTCCCGATGTCCATGCCCCGGTAGACGGCCATCGAGTCGACCGAGACGAGCTCGACACCACGACCGGCCTCCGCCATCGCCACCGCGACCTCGACGGCGAGCGCCGACTTGCCCGAAGCCGTGGGGCCGACGAGCGCGACGACCGGTGGCCGGTCCCGGTCGACGCCGTCCTCCACCGATCAGGCGGAGGTGACCGGGAGGCGCACCCGGTGCACCGGGGGCACGGTCACCGCGAGCAGCCGTCCGGAGAGGTGGTGGCGGGCCGCGCCGGTGACCTCGACCTCGGCGTAGGCGCCCGGAGCCGGAGTCGGACCCGCACCGGGCTCGAAGTGGACCAGCTTGTTCTGGCCGGTGCGTCCGGTGAGCAGGGTCGGTTCACGCTTCGAGGGGCCCTCGACCACGATCTCCTCGACGCGGCCGATCCGGTCGCGGTGGCGTGCGGCCGCCGACCGTTCCACGACGGCACGGAGCCGTTCCACCCGCTCGACGGCGACCTCCGCGGGCACGAAGCGGTCCACGAGCGTGGCCGCCCACGTCCCGGGCCGCGGTGAGAACACGAAGGTGTACGCACTGTCGTAGGCGGCCTCGGCAACCACCTCGAGCGTGCGGACCATGTCTTCTTCCGACTCGCCGGGGAAGCCGACGATCAGGTCCGTGGTCACCGCGAGGTCGGGTACGGCGGCCCGCGCCGCGGCAAGGCGCTCGAGGTACCGTGCCACGGTGTAGCCGCGACGCATCGCGACGAGTACCCCGTCGCTGCCGGACTGCAGTGGCAGGTGGAGGTGCGGGCAGACCTCCGGCGTCTCGGCCATCGCCGCGATCGTCTCGGGGCGCAGGTCCTTCGGGTGTGGGCTCGTGAACCGGACCCGTCGGATCCCGTCGACTGCGGCAACGGCCCGGAGCAATGTGGCGAACAGCGGCCGGCGGCGGGTGAGGTCGCGTCCGTAGGAGTTGACGTTCTGCCCGAGCAGGGTGACCTCGGTCACGCCGCGTCGGGCCAGGGTCTCGACCTCGCCCACGATGTCGTCGACGGTCCGCGAGACCTCTGGACCGCGGACCGACGGCACGATGCAGAAGGCGCAGGAGTTGTCGCAGCCGGTCTGGATGGTCACCCACGCCGCATAGGGCAGGTCCCGCGCCGCACCGAGCGAGAGTGCCCGGTGCTCCTCGGTCGTGTCGGGGTCCGGGTCGGGACCCGCGGCGATCTCCACGACGGGCCCCGACTCGGCCGCCCGGCGCAGGAGGAGCGGTGCCCGGGCGAGGTTGTGGGTGCCGAACACCACGTCGACGTGGGGAGCCTTGACGCGGACCGCTTCGCCCTCGAGCTGTGCGAGGCAACCGCCGACCGCTATCTGCAGGTCCGGCCGCCGTTCGCGGAGTGACTTCAGGTGCCCGAGGTGGCCGTAGAGGCGATTGTCCGCGTTCTCGCGGATGCAGCAGGTATTGAGAACGACGACGTCGGCCGATTCGGGATCCTCGACCGGCTCCAGCCCGTCGGCGATGAGGAGACCGGCCAGCCGTTCGGAGTCGTGCTCGTTCATCTGGCAGCCGAACGTCCGGATGTGGAATGTCTTCGCCGACCGCGGCGGGGTGGTCACCGGTCCAGACTACGGCCGGGGCCCGACCCACCGCGACCGACCGACGATCAGGGGTGCGACACCTCCACCACCGTGTGGATGCCGCCACGCACCAACCAGTCGGTGGTCACCGTCATCCGGCGCGGTGCAGCCGCAGCGACCAGGTCGTCGAGGATCCGGTTGGTCACGTCCTCGTGGAAGGCACCGACCTCGCGATAGCTCCACAGGTAGAGCTTGAGCGATTTGAGCTCGACCAGGCGCAAGTCGGGCACGTAGCTGATCGTCACCGTCGCGAAGTCCGGCTGACCGGTGAGCGGGCAGACGCACGTGAACTCGGGCGTCTCGCAACGAACGTCGTAGTCGCGTCCGGGATGGGGGTTGTCGACGGTGAGCAGTTCGGTACTCGGTCGGGACGGCATGCCGGTCGTGCTCCGCGTCAGTGGTCGGCGTCGAAGTCGTAGAACGTCCCGCCGGCGGCGCCGTCCTCGATGATGAGTCCGTGCATGTCGGCGTGGAGGAGGAGCACGGATCCACCGAGATCCGCCTCGGCGAGTGCCCGCTCGGCGGCTGTCTGCACCTCCGCCGCCTTCTCACGGTTGCAGATGCCGAGCAGCGATGGTCCCGAGCCCGACCAGCACACCGCCGCGGCACCTCCAGCGGACATGGCTGCCAGCAGCATCGGCGCGGCGGGGAAGAGGGGGCTCCGGTAGTCCTGGTGAAGCCGGTCCTCGGTCGCCTCCGGGATCAGGGTGCGGCTGTCCGCGAGTCCCGCCAACAAGAGCGCGAGCCGCGAGAGATTGAAGGCGGCATGCTCACGGCTCACTTCGGCGGGGAGGATCTGGCGCGCCCGCGACGTCGAGAGCGTCACATCCGGCACGATCACCACGAACGCGAGGCTGACGTCGAGCGGGAGGCGCACGACATGGACGCCACCCCGGATCCGTGATGCGGCCACCAGCCCACCGACCATCGAAGCAGCCGCGTTGTCGGGGTGCCCGTCGACGGCGGCAGCCACCGCGAGCGGATCCTTGGCGCCGGCCGCGGCGGCAGCGGCCACGGCGAGCGCCGCGGACGAACCGAGCCCCCGCGCGACCGGGATCTGGGACCTGACCGTGATCGCCAGCCGGTCCGTGCCGGCGACGTCGATCGCCACCCTGGCCGCGAGGTGGGAGGGGTCGTCCGCCAGGTCGGCGCCCTCGCCCTCCGAGCGGACCACGAGCCGGTCGGAAGGCTCGACTTCCACCTCGACGTAGCGGTCGAGCGCGATGGCCAGCGTGTCGAAGCCGGGGCCGAGGTTGGCTGACGACGCTGGGGCTCGGGCGCGCACACGGCCACGGTACTCCCCTGCGTCCGTGGCAGACGGGATCAGAGGGAGCGCTACTGCTGGTGGAGGAGTCGCCACCACCACGACGGCTCCGGGACCGTCGCGCCGAGTTCGAGGGGGACGACCTCGATCTGCTGCCCGAGCGCGAAGAGTGCGTTGCCCACCGTCGTTCGCCGAGGACTTCCGGGGACGACCGGGTGGAACACGGCAGCGGACGAGACGCGTTGCCCGGGCCACGCGAGCAGGAAGGTGCTCCGGGCGGTCACCACCGTGACCCGGTGGTCGCTACCTCCCCACCGTGTCACCACCGACGCGACGGCCTGTCCGCCCTCGGACACGGCGACCGCCTGGATCCCCTGTTCGGTCGCGGCGAGCAGCGCCTCGGTGACCGGGCGGGTGAACCGGAGCGGATCGGGCACCGTGAGGTCGTTGAGCGGGATCGTCGTCGTCGGGGACGGCGTCGGGGCCGGTGGTGGGGGCGCGGGGGGCGGAGGGCTCGCCGGCGGCACGGCCGGCGTCGGCGTCGGGGTCGGAGCCGGTGGCGGGGGCGGCGCCGTGGTCGTGGTGGTCGTGGTGGTCGTGGTGGTCGGCGGCACGATCGGCGGCGGCACCGGCTGGCCGAGCACCGCGACCAGCGTCACGACTTGGCGACCGTGCAGGCTGCGCGCACCCGCGAGGATGAGGCACCCACCGGCCTCCGAGGTGTACCCGGACTTGATGCCCACGACTCCGAGGGATCCGACCTCCGAGACGATGTTGTGGAGCGTCCCGACGATCGGCAGCGTCACGGACGACATCGCGACCACCTCGGCGAAGGTCGGATCGGCCATGCCGGCGGCCGCGATGCGTAGGCAGTCCGACGCCGTCGACACCGAGTGGGGGTCGTACCCGCTCGCATCGACGAAGTGACTCGACGTCGCGCCGAGCGAGGCGGCCATGGCGTTCATCTTGGGCACGAACGCCGGTTCGGAGCCGGCGTCCCACTGCGCCAACGCGAAGGCGACGTCGTTGGCCGACTGGGTGAGGAGAGCCTCGAGCATCTGGCGCTCGGTCAGGACCTCGCCTTCACGGATCGCGATGGTCGACTCGTCGAGATGGAGCTCGCTGTCGTACTCGGCGACGTCGGCCGCGTCGACGGTGATCGCGGGCCCCTGCGACCCGGCGGCGACCGGGTGGTCGCGCAGCACGGTGACCGCGGTCGCCAGCTTGGTGAGCGATGCAATCGGCACCGGCACCTCGGGCCCGGACTGGGCGGCGTAGCCGACCGAGGGGATCGCGATGGCGGCCTGGCCCTTTGCCGGCCAGGGCAGGGCCGGAGGCACGCCGGCCACCGGCTCGCTCGAGGCGAGCGCCGAGGTGAGCGACGGGCGGGCGAGGGGCTGGTTGATCCGCTGCGCCGCGATCCACCCGCCGGTGGCCGCAACCGCAGCCACCACGACCGCAGCCGCGACGACCAGCCAGCGCGTCCGCCTGGAGCGCCGAGCGCCCTGGCGGTGCCGCAGTCTTCCGGTGACGGGCTCAGGGGGGTCGATCGAAGGAACCGCGATCGGAGCCGCGGACTGGATCGCAGCCTGCTCTGCGGTTCGCTCCGCCGTGTCGTCCCCTCCCGGGAGCTGTTCCCCGAGGATGTCTTCGCTCAGCGCGCGTCCAGCTCCTCTTGGGTCATGAGGACCGCCCGTGCCTTGGAACCCTCGGAGGGGCCGACCACGCCGCGCCGCTCCATCAAGTCCATCAGCCGGCCGGCCCGTGCGAACCCGACCCGCAGCTTCCGCTGGAGCATCGAGGTCGAACCCAGCTGCGAGCGGACCACCAGGTCGATGGCCTGGTCGAGCAGCTCGTCCTCCCCGTCGTCGGCCCCGGCCCGAGGCCCATTGATCGCGACCACCTCTTCGATGCCTGCCACCACCTCCATGGGTCGCTGCCGCTTCCAGTGGGCCGCCACCGCCCGGACCTCCTCCTCGCTCACCCACGGACCCTGGAGGCGTTGGGGATTGGAGGAGGACGCGGTGAGCAGCAGCATGTCGCCCATCCCGATCAGCCGCTCGGCTCCCGGTTGGTCGAGGATGACCCGGCTGTCGGCCAGCGAGGAGACGGAGAAGGCGAGGCGCGACGGGATGTTGGCCTTGATCACGCCGGTGATCACGTCGACCGAGGGACGCTGCGTTGCGAGCAGCAGGTGGATCCCGACAGCTCTTGCCATCTGCGCGATCCGGCAGACCGAATCCTCGACGTCGCGGGCCGCGACCATCATCAGGTCGTTGAGCTCGTCGACGACGATGAGGATGAACGGCAGGCGCTCGTAGCGGGGCCCGATCTCGGCACCGTCCGCGCCTTCCGTCTCGCTCCCGCGCATCCGGAAGCGGTAGGCCTCTTCGAGGTCGGCGAGGTCACCGTTGTCGAAGGCGGTGTTGTAGCCGGTGATGTCGCGCATCCCCACCTCGGACAGCAGGTCGTAGCGCCGCTCCATCTCGGTGACGGCCCAGCTGAGCGCGTTGGCGGCCTTCTTCGGATCGACGACCACCTGGGTCAAGAGGTGGGGGACGTCGTTGTACTGGCCGAGCTCGACTCGCTTCGGGTCGACCAGGATGAGGCGCACCTGCTCGGGCGTCGACCGCGTGAGGACCGAGGTCAAGACCGAGTTGATGCAGGAGGACTTGCCCGAGCCCGTCGCCCCCGAGACGAGGAGGTGGGGCATCTCGGCGAGGTTGGCCATCACGGCGCGCCCCGCGATGTCGCGGCCGAGTGCGACCTCGAGCGGATGACGGGAGCGGGCCGCTTCGTCGGAGGCGAGGACGTCACCGAGCGCGACCAGCTGGCGGTGGTGATTGGGCACCTCGACGCCGATTGCCGACTTCCCCGGGATCGGCGCGAGGATGCGCACGTCGGGCGAGGCCATCGCATAAGCGATGTCCTTCGAGAGCGACGTGACCCTCGCGACCTTGACCCCGGCACCGAGCTCGAGCTCGTATCGGGTGACCGACGGGCCGACCGTCCGCCCGAGCAGGCGGGTGTCGACGCCGTGTGCCGCGAGCGCGGTCACCAGCGCCTCTCCCGCCAGTTCGATCTCGCGCTCGTCGACGGTCTGGGGTCCTGTGCGCCGCAACAGATCCGGAGGCGGGAGGCGCCACTCGCCGACCGCGCCCCCGAGGGTGGGCTCCGGCGGTCCATCGGTCGGTTCGCCCTCGTCGACCGGGCACTCCTCACTCGCAACGATCGTCCCCGCGACCTCGTCCTCCACCTCCCCGACCGCACCGAGGCCGGCACCGACACCGACACCGGTGTCGTCCTCCCCACCGGTGTCGTCTTCCGCGACCTCGAACACGTCGGGCGGTGGCACATGCAAGGCACGACCGAAGGGATCGGTCGGATGATCGTCCTCGTCCTCGACGTCCTGGTCCGAGGGCCCGCCACGGGCCGCCGCCACGGCCCACCGCCACCCGGCCGCGACGCCGCCCAGCGCTCGCCGCACGGAGACACCGGTCAGGACCACGGCCGCCACGATCACGAGTGCGACCAGCACCAGCGTCGCTCCGAGCCCGCCGATGCCCGCTCGGAGCGGATCGCCTGTCGTGGCACCGAGCCAGCCCCCTGCACCCGAGAGGCGGGCCGTCGACGCGGCGAGCGGGGGCGACCCCCCGGCCAGCGAGGCGAGCCCGGCGATCGCCACGAGGACGAGGACCGCACCGAACACGGCTCCAGCCGGCTCGCGGCCGGTGCGGGCGCGGTCGGAGTCGTCGTGGTCGTCGTTGCGGCCGACCAGGAGGCGGACACCGACGGACAGCAAGATCGGCGGAACGAGGAACCGGCCCCATCCGAGAAGGTCGCCACATCCGGTGCGCAGCCCGTGGCCGGCCGGCCCGAGCGCGTCCGCGTAGAGGGCCAGACCCGAAAGGATGCCGGCGGTGACCGCCACGACCCCCCAGATGTCCGTCGCGTGCGACGCGACCACGGTCGCGAGCGATCCCGCGGGCCGACTGCCTCCGTCGCCGGCCCGACCGACAATCCGACGGCTCGCCCGGCGCGTCCCCGGCGGTCCGGCTCGGGACCTTCGGGCGGTGCCGACGCCACGCTTCGAACGCGACGCCGCAGCCCGACCAGCCCGACGCTTGGTCGCGGTCGTCACAGTGTGATCCAGGCTACCGCCGGTGCCCATGCCCGAGGTGGACACCACGGCTGCACGGTACGGCTCAGACCGTGACGATCACGGGCACGATCATCGGTCGCTGCCGGGTGCGCTCGCCGACCAGCCGACCGACTGCCTTGCGCACGACGCGGTTGAGGGTCTCGTGATCGGTGTTCCCGGCGCTGAGGGCCCCCTCGAGCGCCTTGGTGACCTCGGCCCGGGCGTCGTCGATCATCGCCTCGGTGTCGCGGTCGCTGGCCCAGCCGCGGGTCACGATCTGCGGGACGCCGATCACCTCCCCGCGCTTCAGGTCGACACTGGCGACGGCCATGACCACGCCCTCCTCGGCCAGCACCATCCGGTCCCGCAGGATCCCGTGCCCGACGTCGCCCACCGAGCTGCCGTCCACGAAGAGGTAGCCGCCCGGCACCGTCCCGTCGCGGTGCAGACCCTTGTCGTCGAGACGCACCGCGTCGCCGTCCTCGCACAGGAGGACGCGCTCACCGTGGATCCCCATGGTCGCGGCGAGGCGGACGTGGTTGGCCATGTGCCGGTACTCGCCGTGTACCGGGATGAAGAACTCCGGTCTCGTCACCGAGAGGAGCATCGCGAGCTCGCCCTGGCGCGCATGGCCGCTCACGTGCACCGCGTCGACGCCCGAGTGGATGACCTCGACGCCACGACGGTGGAGGCTGTCGATGACCCTGCCGACCGACCACTCGTTACCGGGGATCGGGTGCGCGCTGATCACCACCACGTCGTCGACACGGAGACTGAAGAAGCGGTTCTCTCCTGCCGCCAACCTCGAGAGCGCCGACATGGGCTCGCCCTGCGACCCGGTCGAGATCACGCAGACGCGGCCGGGCTCGAGGTCGTCGATGTCCTCGATGTCGACGAGCGACCGGTCCGGGATGTCGAGCACGCCGAGCCGACGGGCGAGGCCCACGTTCTTCTGCATCGACCGGCCGAGCGTCGCGATCAACCGTCCTCCGGCGATCGCCGCGTCGGCGACCTGCTGGATCCGATGGATGTGGCTGGCGAAACAGGTCACGATGAAGCGACGGTCGGGCCGGGCGAGGAAGACCTTCTCCAACGTCGCGCCGACGGTCGACTCGGATGGCGTGAATCCCGGTTCCTCGGCGTTCGTCGAGTCGGAGAGCAGGAGTCGGACCCCCGGGGAGGACGCGAGCGCACCCATCCGCGCCAGGTCGGTCCGCCGGTCGTCGACGGGATGGAGGTCGATCTTGAAGTCGCCCGAGTGGAGGATGATCCCCTGGGGGGTGTGGAACGCGGTGGCGAACGCGTGTGGCACCGAGTGGGTGACCGGGATGAACTCGACGTCGCAGGGTCCGATCCGCCGGCGTTCGCCATCGACCACCGGGACGTAGTTCGCCCGGTCGGCCAGTCCGGCCTCGTCCACGCGATTGCGGGCGAGGGCGAGGGTGAGCTCGGAACCGTAGATCGGGACGGCGAAGTCGCGGAGCAGGTACGCCAGGCCGCCGGTGTGGTCCTCGTGCCCGTGGGTCAAGATGATCGCGTCGACCCGGTCGGCGTGCTCGCGCAGGTAGGAGAAGTCCGGCAGCACCAGGTCGACACCGGGCATGTCCGGGTCGGGGAACATGATGCCGACGTCGAGCACGAGTATCCGACCGTCGACCTCGATACAGGCGCAGTTCCGGCCGATCTCGCCCAGTCCGCCGAGGAACACCACCCGGACCGGCGCGGGCCCGCTCCCCTGTCGGCTCGAGGCGTTCCGGCTCCGCCGCGCCGGTCGACCGGCGCGACCGTCCTCAGGCAACCGACTGCTCGGCCGGTGCCACAAGGCCGAGCTCGGCGACGAGCGCGCGTGCCTGCGCGTCGAGCGCCTCGGTGGCCGGCGCGTTCGGCAGCCGGCACTGCCCGGCCGGGAGTCCCAGGGCCCGGCAGGCCGCCTTCGCCGGGACGGGATTCGGGTACTCCTCCGAGGACTCGAAGAGGTAGGACGGGATCAGCCGCTGGTTCAGCTCGATCGCGCGCCCGACCTCGCCGTCCCGGTGGGCGGCGATCATCTCCCCGAAGATCTCGCCGGCCCAGTGGCCGGCGACGCTGATCAGCCCCACGGCGCCGATGGCGACGAACGGGAGGGTGAGCGAGTCGTCCCCGCAGTAGACCTCGAAACCGTCAGGGCACGCCGCCACCACGCTGGCTGCGGCCGCGAGGTCGCCGGTCGCGTCCTTCACCGCCACGATGGAGGGGACCTCGCGGGCGAGCTCGACGGTCAGGGCCGGTCCGATGCGGCGTCCCGACCGCACCGGGATGTCGTAGAGGACGACCGGCAGGTCCGAGGCCTCGGCGACCGCGCGGAAGTGGGCGGCGAGCCCGGCAGGTGAGGGCCGGTTGTAGTAGGGCGTGACGACGAGGACGGCGTCCGCTCCTGCAGCGGCGGCCTCGCGGGTGAGGTGGATCGAGTGCGCCGTGTCGTTCGTCCCGGTGGAAGCGATGACCGGGACGTCCACGGCGTCGACGACCGCCCGGAACAGCTCGATGCGCTCGTCGTCGGTCAGGACCGAGCCCTCGCCGGTCGAGCCGGCGAGCACCAGACCGTCGTTGCCGGTCCGGGCGAGATGACGCGCCAGGGTGACCGCACCGTCGATGTCGAGCTCGCCCTCGGGCGTGAACGGGGTGATCATGGCGGTGATCAGGGATCCGAAGCGCGGCACGGCGCTGCTCAATTCCCCGCCCGCGCGCAGGTGGGCGGCAGGGTCGTCACGATCCGCAGGCTACCAGGAGGCGCAGGTCCGCTCGCCTCCGGCGGAGGATCCGGTCAGGAGGCGACGGGCTGGCTCACCGCGTCGAACGACTCGTACTCCTCGGAGGTGTCCTCGAACGACTCGAACTCGATGACACCGAGCTCGGTGAACTTGGTCCGCAGCCACCCGTCGGCGGCGTCGAGCAGCCCGAGCTTCTTGCAGTTCGGCACGATCTTCGAGAAGAGGAGCGCCTGGAACTCGGTCCGCTCGGGTGCCTGGTAGACGACCGGCACGATCGCCTTCGGGTCGACGCCGAGGCGGTCCCAGACTTCCTGCTGGAGGAAGCGGTCGCGCATGCGCGTGGCGGCCTCGAACGCGAACTCCTGCCGCTCCCTGAGCTCGGCGGCGTTCAGTCCCTGGTAGTACTCCTGGAGGCTGAGCACACCGAACGCCACGTGGCGGGCCTCGTCGGCCATCACGTAACGGAGCAGCTGGCGCAGCAGCGGGTCCTGCGTCATCTGCTGCATGAGCCCGAACGCGGCGAGCGCGAGCCCTTCGACCATGATCTGCATGCCGAGGTAGGTGATGTCCCACCTCGAGTCCGCGATGATGTCGTCGAGCAGCATGCGCAGGTGGGCGTTGATCGGATAGTGGCCCGAGAGCTTCTCGTCGAGGTACTTCGCGAAGACCTCGACGTGCCGGGCCTCGTCCATCACCTGGGTCGAGGCGTAGTACTTGGCGTCGATCCACGGGACCGACTCGACGATCTTGGCGGTGCAGAGCAATGCGCCTTGTTCTCCGTGGAGGAATTGCGAGAGCGTCCAGTTCTGGCTCTCGACGCCGAAGGCCACCCACTCGTCCTCGCTCCACTTCTCCACCGGCGTGCCGGTGAGGTCGAAGCCCGCGCCGAAGCCGCCGCCGGCCTCGGCCTCCTCGCGCACGAGGCGCTCCTGGTCCACCTCGGTCTCCCAGGGCAGGTCGGTCTGGGCGTTCCACTGGGCGTTCTTCGCCTTCTCGTAGAGCTTGTCGAGCTTCGGGCGTGCGCCCTTCTCGTAATCCCACGTGAAGATCGAGTCGTAGTTGCTCGGGACGACGTGCCGACCGTCGGCCTCCTCGGTTCCCACCACCGACAGGATGGCTTCGAAGTCGTTGATCTCCGATCGACCGATGATCGCCTCGGTGCTGGACATATCGGTGGTCATCGTGGTTCTCCCTTGGCATGGCGGTCGGTGTCGGAAAGCCTGTCGGACGGTTTGTCGACCGGGTCGGTGTAGGGCGTGATGTCGATGGGTGCAGCGGTCCCGGTGGTGAGCGCCCGGATCCCCGGCAGGACGAAGGTCTCGACCAGTCGGGCGGTCCGCTGCGCGTCGGTGAGGTCGGTGTGCGCGGAAGGAGCGATCGCGTAACTGAGCACGATGCGCACGGCCCACTCGGCCACGCGCGCAGCGTCGGGTGCCCGCATCCAGCGCGCGAGGAAGGGTGCGGTGAACCGCGAAGCTGTGGCGAGCAGGCGATCGGCGTCGTCGAAGGTCAGATGGCCGAGGATGAGCCCCGGCTCGTGCTCGACCAGGTAGTTGAGTGCCCGGTGCTCGCGAATCCGGGTCGACGCCTCGACGATCCCCGCGACGAGTGCCGAGGAGAGGTCCTCCGCCTCGCCGAGGCACACTCCGAGCGCAGAGAAGAGCCGGGCCGCCTCAGTCTCGACGACTGCGGCGAGCACCTCGTCCCGACCGCCCGGGAAGGAGCGGTAGACGGTGGCCCGGGACAGCCCGGCCACCCGTGCGATGTCGTCGACGGTTGTCTTCGCGGTGCCGTGGCGCGCGAGACACTCGAGGGTCGCGTCGATGATCCGGACGCGGTTCGGCGAGGCCTGGCCGGGGATGCGCTCGGCTCCGACGGACTCGTCGGTGAGCGCGTGCAGCACGGGGTTCGGCGGCACGGATGGAACAGTAGTGCTGATTTTGTTTCATTGTCAACGCTTGGCAGGACGCTTGGGAGGCCGACCCGTCGTCTCGCTCGGCGGCCCACCCAGCACGCCCGCGAGCAGCTCGGCGCGGACCAGCTGGGCGACCTGATCCGGATCGTCGAGATCCCACCGTCCAGGGCTGCTCATGTAGGAGAGCACCATCCTGGCGAGGAAGTCGGAGGCGTCATGGCGGTCGACGCCCGAGGCCACGACCCGGGCCTCGAGATACGGCAGGAGGAACTCGGCGATCCCCTCGCGGATCCGGTTGCTCTCGATGGTGAGGATCGGCAGGAGCTTCTCGGGCTCGGTCTCCATCATCCGCTGCAGGACTTCGTGCTCGAGGATCGCACGGCGTGCGAACCGCAGCCCGCGCTCCATCACCTCTTCGAGGCCGTCCGCGTCGTGGATCTCCTCGTAGAGGCGAACGAAGAACACCTCGGTGCCCCAGCGCACCGCTGCGTTGAGCAGCTCGTCGCGCCCGCCGGGGAAGGCCCGGTAGACGGTCGCCCGTGAGACCTTCGCCTCGCGTGCGACGTCTTCGACCGTCGTCTTCGCGAGCCCCCAGCGCGCCGCGCAGGCGTAGGTCGCCTCGACGATGCGACGGCGCGTGTCGTCCATCGGCAGCCCGCCGCCGATCAGAGCCCGAGCAGCGGCTCGAGGCCGACGGTGAGCCCGGGACGGTCGGGGACCGCCCGCACCGCGAGCAGTACACCGTCCATGAAGGAGACCCGGTCGTAGGAGTCGTGCCGGAGCGTGAGGGTCTGGCCGGTCGTGCCGAGGAGGACCTCTTGGTGCGCGACGAGTCCGGCCAGCCGGAGCGAGTGCAGGCGCACGCCCCCCGGCCCGCTCCCTCCACGTGCGCCCGCCACGTTCGTCGTGACGGTCGCATCAGGTGGGAACGGCTCCATCCCCGCCGACGCCCGGGCGGCCGCCATCCGCGACGCGGTCGCGAGCGACGTGCCCGACGGCGCGTCGCGTTTCCCCGGATGATGGGACTCGACGATCTCCGCGCCGCTGAAGTACGGCGCGGCCAGCTCGGCGAAGCGCATCATCAACACGGCGCCGATTGCGAAGTTGGGTGCGATGATGCAGTTGGGCGCACCGGCGTCCGGGCCGGCGAAGCGCACCCGCAGCTCGGCGAGGTCCGCGTCCGAGAAGCCGGTGGTGCCGACCACGGCGTGGATGCCGAGCTCGGCACAAGAGGCGAGCCCGGCCCGGGCGGCCTCGAGGTGGGTGAAGTCGACGACGACCTCGGCCGCTGCCGACGCGTCGAGCTCGGCACGGACCGACAGTCCCGCCGCCTCCGGTCCCACCAGCTCGACGAGGGACCGCCCTGCGTGCACGGGGTCGACCGCTGCCACGAGCTCGAGGTCGGCCGCCGCCAGCACCGCCCGACAGACCTCACGACCCATCTTGCCGCCGGCCCCGAGCACCCCGATCCGCATCCCGGTCACCCTATCGTCGCCGTCCGCCACGACCGGGTCTGTCGGGACACGGTGACGGCAGTGAGTCTCAGTGCCTAGCCGAGCCCGAGGGCGGAGGTGTCGATTTCCGGTGCGTCGAACGGTCCGACCACCGAGAGGGTCCGAGGGGCGCGTGCCAGACCCGCGGCCATCGCCTGGACTTCTTCGAGGGTGACCGCGTCGAGCCGGGACAGGACCTCGTCCACCGTGATCACCTCACCGTGGAGCAGGAGGCCCGCTCCGATACGGCTCATCCTCGCACCGGAGTCCTCGCACGCGAGCAGCGTCTCCGCGCGCAGGTTCCCCTTCGCGATCGACAGCTCGCGTTCGGTGACGCCCGACGCACCGAGCGACTCGAGGACGGTCGTCACAATGTCGAGGACCTCGGCGATGTGCTCGGGCGCGGTCCCGACGCCGATGTTCACCGAGCCCGCGTCGTGATAGGCGACGCGTTCGGACCAAACCGAGTACGCAAGTCCGCGCCGTTCGCGGATCTCCTGGAAGAGTCGGCTCGAGAGCCCGCCGCCGAGCACGTGGTTGAGCAGGGCAAGCGCGTACCGCCGCCGGTCCTGCCGGTCGACGGCCCGGGCCGCCATCACCAGGTGGGCCTGTTCGGTCGGTCGCGACGAGACGCGCAACGGATCGACCGTCGACGACGGTGCGGTCCGCACCGGGGGGGCGCCGCCGCCGGGACCCGTGAATCGTGCTTCGAGTCCGTCGACGACGGCCCGGTGGTCCACGTCGCCCGCCACCGCAGCGACCATGTTGCCGGGGCGGTAGTGGGTGGCGAAGAACGTGCGCACGCGATCCGCGCTCATCGACGCGACCGATTCGGCGGTGCCGAGCACCTCCCGGCCGAGCGGATGGTCGGGGAAGAGCGCGGCCGAGCTCTGCTCGGCGGCCTCGTCAGCCGGCTCGTCGAGGTGCATCAGGATCTCGTCGAGGATGACCTGTCGCTCCGCGTCCAGATCGTCGGTGCGCAATGCCGGCCGCCACATGATGTCCGAGAGCAGATCGAGCCCGAGCGGGAGATGTTCGGCCAGCAGGCGGATGTAGAAGGACGTGTACTCCTTGGTGGTGAATGCGTTGAAGTCGCCGCCCACCTCGTCCACGGCCTCGGCGATCGCCGAGGGGGACCGATCCTCGGTGCCCTTGAACAGCAAATGCTCGAGGACGTGCGACGCCCCGAGCTCGGCGGGACCCTCGTCGCGCGATCCGGTGCCGACCCAGAAGCCGATGCAGACCGAGCGGGCGTCCTCCATCCTCTCGGTCGCGAGGGACAGCCCGGAAGCGAGGTCCTCGGTCCGGATCACGCGCGGTCCGGACCGGTCGCCCGGCCCTCGACCGCCCGGGCGCCCGTTCGCACCGGCACCCGGCGGTCTCCCGCCCTCAACGACGCCGGCGACCGCCCCGGCCGCCACCGCCCCCGCCTCCGCCCGTGCGCTCCGCGGGCTCGGCGGTCGCTGGTCCGAGTTCGCCGAACTCCTCGACCAGCTCCTTTTCGAACTCGTCCTCGAACGACGCGGCCCGCGGTGCAGCCCCACCGTTGCCGCCGGTCTCACCCCGGTCGCTCGGACCGCTACGCGGCGCGCGCTCTCCGCGGTCGCTGCGGGCACCCCCGCTCTTCTCCGCGGCGGGCGGTGCGCCGGCAAGCGAGAGGGAGACCTTGCCCTGGGGGTCGATGTCGTCGACGCGGACCTCGACCGGCTGGCCGAGCTCGAAGACGTCCTCGACCCGCTCGACCCGCTTCCCCTGCCCCATCTTCGAGATGTGGAGCAGACCGTCGCGGCCCGGCAGGATGTTCACGAAGGCCCCGAACTTGGTGATGTTGACCACCTTGCCGGGATACGTCGTCCCGACCTCCGCAAGCGGTGGATCGAGGATGGTCGCGATGCGTCGGCGTGCCTCCTCGACGGCGACGGAGTCCTTCGCTCCGATCGTCACCGTGCCGACCATTCCATCGTCGTCGACCGCGATGTCGGCGCCGGTCTCGAGCTGGAGGGCGTTGATGACCTTGCCCTTCGGTCCGATGACCTCGCCGATCTTGTCCATCGGGATCTCGAACGAGACGATCTTCGGGGCCGATTCGGCCACCTCGGCACGTGGCTCGGCGATCGCTCCCGCCATCACCTCGAGGATTCGGAGCCGTGCCTCCTTCGCCTGGGCCAGCGCCTTGGTCAACACGTCGAGGGGCAGACCGTCGATCTTCGTGTCGAGCTGGAGCGCAGTGACCACCTCGCTCGTGCCGGCGACCTTGAAGTCCATGTCTCCGAAGGCGTCCTCCGCCCCGAGGATGTCGGTGAGCGTCACATAGGCGTCGCCGTCGTGCACGAGGCCCATCGCGATGCCGGCGACCGGCGCCTTGAGCGGCACCCCGGCGGCCATCATCGAGAGGGTCGAGCCGCAGACCGAGGCCATCGAGGTCGAGCCGTTCGACGCGAGCACGTCGGAGACGAGCCGGAGTGCGTAGGGGAAGTCCTCCTCGTACGGGACGACCGGCAGGAGTGCGCGCTCGGCAAGCAGGCCGTGCCCGATCTCGCGCCGCTTCGGACCACGCATGAAGCCGGTCTCCCCCGTCGAGAAGGGTGGGAAGTTGTAGTGGTGCATGTACCGCTTCGACGGGTCGGGGGTGATGGTGTCGAGCAGCTGGTTCATCCGGGGCATGCCGAGCGTGGTCACGTTGAGGACCTGGGTCTCGCCCCGCTGGAACAACGCAGAGCCGTGCGCCGTCGGGAAGAGGTCGATCTCTGCCGAGAGCGGCCGGATGTCGCTCGTGCCTCGCCCGTCGATGCGGACGCCTTCTTCCACGATGCGCCGGCGGACCAGTTTCTTCGTGAGGCCCTTCACGGCCGCCTTGATCTCCGACTCGCGGTCGGGGAACTCTGCACCGAGCGCGGCGACGATCGAAGCAGTCGCGTCGGCGAGCGCGCCGTTGCGCTCGGCCTTGGCGATGATGGTGTTCGCCGCGGCGATCTGGGTGCTCCCCACTTCTTCGACCCGCTGTCCGACGTCGTCGGCGTAGTCGGAGAACGTCGAGAACTCGATGGTCCCGACCGGGCCGCGTGCCGCCTCGAACATCGCGACCAGCTCCCGCTGGAGGACGATCGACTCACGGATCCACTGCTTGGCCGCTTCGAGCCCGTCGGCGAGCACCTCTTCGGTGACCTTCGGCGCGCCCTCGTCGTAGTACTGGAAGGAGCGCTCCGAGCCGCCTGCTTCGACCATCATGATCGCGATCTCCGCGTCGTCGGCGTCGCTCAGGGCGCGCCCGGCGACCACGAGCTCGAAGGTCGACTCGTCTCCCTCCTCGAAGCTCGGGTGCGGGATCCACTCCCCGTCCGTCGAGTAGGCCACGCGGACCGCGCCGATCGGGCCGTCGAAGGGGATCCCCGAGATCATGAGTGCGGCCGAGGCCGTGTTGATCGCGAGGACGTCGTGCGGGTTGACCTGGTCGGCACCGAAGATGGTCCCGACGACGTGCACCTCGTTGCGGAAGCCCTTCGGGAACGACGGGCGGAGCGGGCGGTCGATCAGCCGGCAGGTCAGGATCGCCTGGTCGGAGGATTTCCCCTCCCGCCGGAAGAACGAGCCGGGGATCTTGCCCGCGGCGTACGTCCGCTCCTCGATGTCGACGGTCAGGGGGAAGAAGTCGGTGCCCTCCCTCACCGAGCGGGCCGCGGTGGCGGTTGCGAGGAGGACGGTGTCGCCGATGCGGCCGACGACGGCGCCGTCGGCGAGCTGTGCGAGCTTGCCGGCTTCAAAGGTGAGGGTTCGGTCGGTGCCGCTGATGGGCGCCGAGACAGCGATGGCGTCGGACATGACGCTCCTTGTGGTTCAGGGGCACCCTGAGCCAGCTCCCAGTTGTCGAGCACCCGACGCTCGCATGATCCCGCCGGGTGATCGGCAACTGGTGACCGGCCCCCGGGGGAGCCCGTTCTCTGTTCGTCTGGTCGCCGGTCGGTGTGACCGGTGACAGCCACCCGGCACCGTGCCGGGAGGCGCTCCGCCGGCTGGTCGCCGGCCGAGGAAATGGGTCCGCCCGGCCGAAGCCGGGCGGGCGATCTGTGTCCGTCTAGCGGCGGAGGCCGAGACGGCCGATGAGGTCTCGGTAGCGCTCGACATCGTTGTTCCTCACGTAGTCGAGCAGCCGGCGGCGACGGCCGATGAGCTTGAGCAGCCCCCGGCGGGTGTGGTGGTCACCCTTGTGGACCTTCAGGTGCTCGGTCAGGTGGACGATGCGCTCGCTCAAGATGGCGACCTGCACCTCCGGCGACCCGGTGTCCGTCTCGTGGAGCCGGTACTCGGTGATGGTGGACTGCTTGTCTGGCATGGAAGGGATCGACCTCGAATGGTGTCGGGGGATCACCGCGGGACGGCGCGGCGGAACCGGCGCTGCAATGGTAGCAGCTGGCAATCGGCGCCGAGGTCGGTGAGCTGGCGCGACGGCACCGGGCCCCGCCGTCGCCCGAGGCCTGGGACGACGGCGGCAGTGACCGGTCGAGGCGCTACTTGTTCGGCTGGGGCGTCACCCGCAGGTA
The DNA here is from genome assembly GCA_963769765.1 of uncultured Acidimicrobiaceae bacterium. Classification (GTDB taxonomy): domain Bacteria; phylum Actinomycetota; class Acidimicrobiia; order Acidimicrobiales; family RAAP-2; genus Bog-756. The sequence continues at coordinate 456,737 of CAVYNA010000004.1, forward strand.
CGGCTTGATCGCGTTGAACCCCTTGGGGAATCGCTCCTTCGCCTCGTCGTCGGAGATGGCCGGCACGATGATGACGTCCTCGCCGTCCTTCCAGTTGACCGGGGTCGCCACCTTGTAGTCGGCGGTGAGCTGGAGGGAGTCGAGCACCCTGAGCACCTCGGCCACGTTGCGACCGGTCGAGGCGGGGTAGGTCAGCGTCAGCTTGACCTTCTTGTCCGGGCCGATGATGAACACCGACCGGACGGTCAAGGTGTCGCTCGCGTTCGGGTGGATCATGTCGTAGAGATCGGCGACCTTGCGGTCCTCGTCGCCGATCAGCGGGAAGTTGAGCGCCTGGCCCTGGGTCTCCTCGATGTCCCCCGCCCACTTGCCGTGGGAGGTCACGTCGTCCACCGAGAGGCCGATCAGCTTGGCGTTGCGCTTGTCGAACTCCGCCTTGGCCTTGGAGAATGCGCCGAGCTCGGTGGTGCACACGGGGGTGAAGTCCTTCGGATGCGAGAAGAGCACGCCCCAGCTGTCCCCGAGGTACTCGTGGAAGTTGATGGTGCCTTCGGTCGTCTCCGCAGTGAAATCGGGGGCCTCGTCGCCCAGTCGAATTGCCATGGGTCACTCCTTCGTCGTTCGCGATGCGTCGAGGGGGGAACCCGACCTGGGAGCGGCCGCGCTGCTCGACGCGTCGCCACGTTAGTCGGACGGTCCGCAATTGTCGACCCAGCTAGTCGAGATTCTCCGGCCGGGGTGCCGGTCACGGCCTGGCCGCCCGACCCCCCATCCACCATGCTGGTGGGGTGCGCGCCACGGTGACCATCGACGCGGAGGGTCCGGTGACCGTCGTCACCATCGACCGGCCGGAGCGCCGCAACGCCGTCGACCCGCGGACGGCCACCTTCCTGCTCGAGGCGTTCGAGGCGTTCGAGCGGGACGGCGATGCATCGGTGGCGGTCCTCACCGGTTCCGGGGGGACCTTCTGTGCGGGCGCGGACCTGCGGGCGGTCGCCGAAGGTGAGCGTCACCGGGTGACCGAGGACGGGCCGGGTCCGATGGGGCCGACGCGGCTCACGCTCGGCAAGCCGGTCATTGCCGCGGTCGAGGGCTACGCCGTCGCCGGCGGGCTCGAGCTCGCGATCTGGTGCGACCTCCGTGTCGCCGCCGAGACGGCGGTCTTCGGCATCTTCTGCCGTCGCTTCGGCGTGCCGCTGATCGACGGGGGGAGCGTCCGGCTCCCCCGGCTCGTCGGCCAGGGCCGGGCGCTCGATCTGGTGCTCACCGGCCGGGAGGTCGGAGCGGCCGAAGCCCACGCCATCGGGCTGGTCGACCGCGTCGTGCCCACGGGGAGCGCCCGCGAAGCGGCCGTCGCCCTTGCGACCGAGCTCGCCGCGCTCCCCCAGACCTGCCTGCGCAACGACCGGCGCTCCGTGCTCACGCAGTGGAACCTCTCCGAAGCCGACGCGATGCGGGCCGAGCTCCGGTTCGGACTCGAGAGCCTCGCCTCGGGGGACGCGGACGCCGGTGCGCGCTCCTTCGCCGGTGGGGCCGGGCGGGGCGGGAGCACCGTCGCCGGACCGGCACAGATCCAAGGCGCCTGAGCGCGTCTCCACCGATGGGCGACGTGGCTGCGTTCGACTTCGACGGCACCATCACCCACGGGGGGAGCGTCTTCGACTTCCTGTGCGTCGTGCGCGGCCGGGCCGCCGTGCTCGCCGCGTCCTTGGCGCTCGCACCACGACTCGCGCACGCCGCGCTGGTGGGCGGTCGGTCGGCGGACGAGGCGAAGGAGCTGCTGTTCGAGCGGCTGCTCGACGGCGTCGAGGCCACTCGCTACCAGGCGCTCGCGGCCGAGTTCGCCGAACGCCACCTTCGCGCGCACCTGCGTGAGGACGTGCGACGCCGCATTGCCTGGCATCGGGACCGGGATGACGCGGTGGTCGTCGTCTCCGCTTCCCTGGACGCATACGTCCGGGTCGCCGCTGCGCGCCTCGAGGCCACAGAGACCATCGCCACGGTCCTCGCGGTCGGGCCTGACGGGCGGCTGACCGGTCGCTACGAGGGTGCGAACTGTCGCGGGTACGAGAAGGTCCGCCGGCTCCGGGCGTGGATGGATGCATCTGGCCACGCCGGCGACCGGCTCTGGGCCTACGGCAACAGCCGCGGCGACCTCTCGATGCTCGAGGCCGCCGACGTCGGGGTCAACGTGGGCCGACTGGGTCGCCTCGGCCGGTTGCGGGCCTATCCGGGGCTGGCGGCCAGCGCGACGGCCGACCGGGCGTAGCGCCAAGGGCGTGGCGTCAGAGGTACTCCTTCTTCCGCATCCAGACGAGGACGAACCAGCCCCAGATCGGGGGCAGGTACGCGGTGAACAGCCGCTGGACGAAGACCGCCGCGACCGCATCGGACTCGCTGATGCCCGCCGCGGTCAGCCCGATGATCATCCCCGCCTCGACCACGCCCATCCCTCCCGGGACGGGCGAGAGCCCGCCGAGCATCGAGCCGAGCGTGAGCACCACCAGCAGCACAGCGAGGCTCAGGTGATCACCGAAGGCGTGCAGCGCCGCGCCGAGCGCCATGGCGATCACCAGCTGTGCCACGACGTTGCCACCGAAGATCTCGACCAGGTTCCGCGGGTGTGTGGCGAGCACGCGGAGGTGGACCCAGACCTCGGAGACCTTCGGCCGGAGCTTCGCGGTGGCCAACCGACGCCACCGCGGCACTGCAAAGACGGCACCGAGCGCGACGCCGACCACGAGCACCGCGAGCACGATCAGCCACGCCGCCTTGGATCCGCTGTCGCTGCCACCGGTCGGCGAGGACGAAAAGTGGAGCTGCCCGATCGCGAGCGGGAGCGCGATCAGGAAGAGACCGCCCTTCACGATCCAGCTCGCCGTGGAGACGAGCACCCCCGAGCTCACCGCGAGCGTTGCGTCGTACCCCTCCTGCTGGAAGAAGCGGACCCTTGTGGCGAGGACCGCCATCGACCCCCCGGCCAGCGCGACGAAGGTGTTCGAGACCTCGAGCGCGAGGGTGCGGCCGTAGGGCAGGGGGCTCGTCACCGATCCGACCGTGCTGACCGCACTCGCGGGGTACGCGGCCTGCGACAGGAGGAAGGTCACCGCCACCCAGCCCCAGGCCGCCCCGGTGATCGTGCTCCACGACTTGGTGACGTTGACCAGCACCCCGATGAGTGCCCACCCGCCGATCAGGGTGCCGACCACCAGCGCGAGGCTGACCCAGCTGATCCGACGCGGCTCGATGAGCCTGGGGACCTCGACCCCACCCGCCACGGCCCCCTGCTCCCGCAGCGCGGTGAGCGTCCCCTTCCGACCGCGCAGCGACCGCGATGCCACCGGCCCGAGCGCCGCCCGCTGGAGGAAGGGCAACGCGGCGACCAATGCGTCGTGGGGCACCGTGGTGGCGGCCGCGGCCAGCACCCGGTCGGGCGGCGCGACCAGGGCGAGTGCCGAAAGCGCCGCCGCGACGTCGCGGTCGAGCTCGACTGCGGTGGCCGCGGTCGACGCGGAGGAGAAGTCGACCAGCCCGGCCGAACCGTCCGGCCCGACGACGATCGTCTCGACCGAGAGAGAGCCGTGCGCGATGGCGGCTGCCCGGAGAACCATCACCTCGCGCAGCACCGCACAGAGGGTGTCCTCGTCCAGCCCCGCTCCCGGTGCGACGACCGGGGTCGCCGGCTCGGCCCCGTTCGAGCCGACGACCCCGCCCTCTGCACTGTCTGCTGCGCTGTTGTCTGCGCCGTCATCTGCGCTGTTGTCTGCGCTGTCGTCTGATGGGCCGTCCGCGCGGTCGCCTGCGCTGCCGGTAGGCGGAGCGACCGGCAGGAAGTCGGTCAGCGGCCGGCCCGGTGGCGGTTCGGTCACGAGCAGCGCGTCTCGGGCCGGGCCCGACGGGCCCGCGGCCAGGACGGCCGGCACCCGCGCGCCGGCGCGGGCGGCCATGAGCGTCAGATAGGCCTCATGTTCGACCTGCTGTCGCCGGGTCAGCGCGAGGGTCGGACCGGAGTCACGGTAGAAGAGGAAGCGGGCGGTCTTCGCCAGCAGCTGCGCGTCCGACGCGTCGCGTCCGTAGACCGAGATGTCAACCGGCACTCCGCCAACGGTGCCGGTGAAGCGCCCCACTCCCCACTCCTGGAAGGGGCGGCGGTGGACCGACTCCGCGTCGAGGTCGAGGCCCGCAAGCAGGATGAGTACCTCGTCCGTCGAGGGCAGCCCGAGCGGCGATCCGAACGCGAGGTGGACCGCCGCCGCCGCGCCCCACCCGACCGCAAAGCTCGCCAGGACGGCAACCGGCAGGCCCGCCCCGTGCACGACCGTCGCCAGCGCGAGGAGCGCGACGGTCCACTCGACGGTGAGCTGCACCCAGCGGCTCAGGTACGGCAACGCGACGGTCGCGACCGCGACGGTCGCCGCGACACGGGCCACCGGGAAGGTGAGGTTCACCGCGACCGGCGGATTCGACGGTCGCCCACCGGTCGAGCCGACCAACGCGGCGGAGAGCGCGCAGACGAGCCAGGCGCCCGCGCCCGCGATCGCAGCGTCGCGCATGGCTGCGAAACGCCGCGACACGATCGCGAGCACGCCGATCGCGACGATCAATCCGACCGAACCCACCCACCACACAGTCGTGACCAGCCAGCGGATGCCTTCGGGCGGGGACGAGAGGACGGTAGCGATCGAGTGCTCGGCATGTGAGTTCGCCCGCGCGAAGAGCCAACAGACCAAGACGACGAGGAGCGACCCCCCGAGGCGCACGGCGTCGCTTCCACGGCGACGGGTCTGCCCGTCGCCGATCGGCGCGAACAGCAGTGCACGCCACGCCCAACGGCGCTCGGTGCGCGTGACGAGGCGGTGACGACGTTGCGGTGCCCCGGCCGTCGGGCCGTCGGTGGCGGTTGCGGTGGGACCGCGCAGGATCGCCCCTAGCCTGCCGCGGAGCCGTAAAAGGTGGCGTCTCCGAACGCGAAGATGCCGCCGTCGGCGGCGACCATCCAGTAACCCCCACCGTCCGCCGTGGCGGCCATCCCGACCACGGGCTGGTTGAGGACGAGGTTGCCGGTCGAGCCGAAGAAGGCTGCGGAGCCGAAGGAGAAGATGCCGCCGTCGGCTGCCACGAGCCGGTACCCGAGGCCGCTCGGGGCCGCGGACATCCCGACGACCGGTTGGTTGAGGGGATGCGCGCCCATCGATCCGTCGAACGTCGCGTCGCCGAAGGCGAAGATGCCGCCGTCGGCGGCGACCAGCCAGTAGCCGCGTCCGTCGGGGGTCGCGGCCATCCCGACGACCGGTTGGTTGAGGGGATGCGCGCCCATCGATCCGAAGAAGGACGCGTCGCCGAAGGAGAAGATGCCGCCGTCGGCGGCAACCATCCAGTAGCCGCGTCCGTCGGGGGTCGCGGCCATCCCGACGATCGGCTGGTTGAGGGGGTGCGCGCCCATTGATCCGTCGAAGGACGCGTCGCCGAAGGAGAAGATGCCGCCGTCGGCGGCGACCATCCAGTAGCCCCTTGAGTCCCCGGTCGCGGCCATGCCGACGATGGGCTGGTTGAGCGGCTGGGCACCCATCGACCCGTCGAACGTCGCGTCACCGAAGGCGAAGAGCGAGCCGTCCGCGGCCGTGACCCAGTACCCGCCGGCGTCGGAGGTCGGCGCGATGGCGACGGCCGGTGCCCCGAGCGAGGAGGTCACCGTGAACCAGTCCGAGTTGAGGCCGAGCGCGGCTGCGAACTGGTCACCACTCACCGAGACGTTCCCCGCCGATCCGACCAGGGTCATCGCGGTGACCCGGCCACCCCAGTCCCCGTACCCGTTGCGCGCGGTGACGTCGACCGACTCGAGCGTCCCGAGCTGCGGCCAGGTCGACTCGACGGTGGTCACCGGCACCGTGGTCGACCAAGTGTGGTTGGGGTTGCACGCACCCGGGACGCAGATCCCGTCGCCGAGGTCGGGCACGGCCGGGAAGGCGCCTGGCGCGGTGTAGCCGCCGGTCGAGGCCGAGTACTGGGTGGCGGCCACCGCGCCGCCGGCGAACTCCATCACCTGACCGGCGGTGTCGGTGACCGCGAGGTCGCTCGCGGTCGCCTCGTTGGCCGTCCCACGGTAGGACTGACAGCCGAGGTCGCAGATGTCGGCGTAGCCGCCGTAGGAGCCGAGGCCGGCCATCACGTACGAGCGGGCGGCGACCGCCTGGGCCTCGAGCTCCTGGAAGCCCCACGGCTGGCCCTGGGGACCCGGTCCCCCGAGCGACCCCCATCCCGCGGGCGACTCGTTGGGCACGACGCCGGCGACGTACTCCTCGAGCGGGAGGATATCGACGGTGTGGGCGCCGCCCGAGGGATCGGTGGTCCCTTCGAGCGATCCTCGGACGACCAGGTTGCTGCCGAGCTGGCAGAGCTGGAGGGCCTGTGTGGCGGTGCTCCCGCTCCCGATGGGCGGATCGACGCTCGGCACGGCCGTCGGGTTGGCGGTCGTCGTGGCGAAGGCCCACGGCCCACCGCAGCTGCCGCCCGTGGAGATGCTCCACTGCCCACCGCCGATCGGCACCATCTCGACCGCCTGACCGGCGGCGACGTTGACCGCGGTCCCCTGAACGGAGAAGGGCGACCCGGAGGTCACGATCACCGTGTTCCCGTCGTTCTCGGTGAGGGCGACCCGGACGGTGGTGGCCTCCTGACCGGCGCTCAGGCCGGTGAGGGCCGTGCCCCCGTAGTAGTGGCCGACGATCGACTGGTACCCGACCTGGCTCAGTGCGTACCCGAGGGCTCCCCACTGGCCCATCCCGTGGCCGTGGCCCCAACCGTGCCCGGTCAGGGAGACCACGTTCGACGGGTAGGCGGCGGCCGGCGCGGCGAGCGTGACGATTGCCAGGAGGGAGGTCACCAGGACGGCCGACGAGGCGGCCCAGGTCCGGGGGCGGCCCGCGGGACCGGTCACGTGCTCGCTCTCATCCCTGGGTTCGGTCTGCACCTCGCCACGTCACAGTACCGGTGGCCCGACGGGGCCACGCGGACGCCGCCCTGGACAGGTCGGGCCACGCAGAGACCGCGATGAACAGGTCAGGCTACGCGGAGACCGCGGTGGACGGAGCCCTGCTCAGTCTCCGCCGTTGTTGGACTGCGCGAACAGCTGCGGCAGCGAGCCGTAGAACCCGGTGTTGAAGGCGAAGAGGCCGCCGTCCAGCGCGATCATCCAGTAGCCCGCACCGCGTGGCGCCGTCGTCATCCCGACCACTGGTAGCACCAGGCTCAGAGCGCCGGTCGAGCCGTAGAACGGAGCCGTTCCGAACGAGAAGATGCCGCCGTCGGAGGCGACCAGCCAGTAGCCGGCTCCACCATTGGATGCCATGCCGACGATGGGCCGGTTGAGCGGCTGGCCGCCCATCGAGCCGTAGAAAGCGGCGTCGCCGAAGGCGAAGAGGCCGCCGTCGGACGCGACGAGCCAGTAGCCGCGCCCGTCGGGGGTCGCGGCCATGCCGACGACCGGCTGGTTGAGCGTCATGGCACCTGTCGACCCGAAGAAGCCCGCGTCGCCGAAGGCGAAGAGGCCGCCGTCGGACGCGACCAGCCAGTAGCCGCGCCCGTCGGGCGTCGTGGCCATGCCGACGATCGGTCGGTTGAGCGTCATCGCGCCGGTCGACCCGAAGAAGCCCGCGTCGCCGAAGGCGAAGAGGCCGCCGTCGGACGCGACGAGCCAGTAGCCCTTGCCGTCGCGGGTAGCCGCCATCCCGACGATCGATCGGTTGAGCGGCTGGCCGCCCATCGAGCCGTAGAAGCCCGCGTCACCGAAGGCGAAGAGGCCGCCGTCCGTGGCCACGTTCCAGTAGCCCCTGCCGTCCCCGGTCGCCGCCATACCGATGATCGGCTTGTTGAGGTGCGCGGGCCCCGGCTGGCTGAGCCACCCGGTCAGCTGCGGGTTCTGATGGAACATCGGCCAACTGCGCTTCCCGAGCGAGCGTCCGGCCGATCCGGCCACCTCGTAGTGCTGGATCACGCCCTGGTTCGCGACGTTGTACCCGGCGATGGTGATCCCGATGGTGCCGTTCGGGTCGGTGGCGACCAGGGGCGAGTTCTGCAGGGCGACGATGCCCGCGCCGAGCGTCGCGACGGCCTGGGCACTGCGCCCGTCGAAGACGACCAGTCCGGCCGTGGTCGGGACCAGGACATCGTTGTACCCGCCGCCGGTCAGGTCGGCGGTCACGATGCTGCCGATGATGCGGCCCGGGGTCGCCTGCGGCCATCCGGGCATCGGCGCTCCGTTCGAGCCGTTGAGAGCCCACACGAGGCCGCCGGCACCGGTGTCGGCGCCCTCGACGACCTGGACGTTGCCGTCACCCTCGAGGTCGCCGATGGCCGGGCTGTCGACGGTGTTGCCGCCGAGGTTGGCGCCCCAGGCCACGTTGCAGTGGCCGTCGGTCGCGTAGAGCATGTTGGTGTCCGAGGCGCCCGGGTAGTACGAGCCCGTGCCGAACGCGATCCCGACCTGGCCGCCCGCGAGGAAGTTGCCCACCGCGGTCGACGAATCCACGGTCTGGTTGAAGTCGTGGTCGCAGATGAGGTTGCCGCCCGGTCCGAGCACCCGCAGGTGACCGCCCGAGGTGTAGGTCTGCCCGTACGCGATTCCCGCCGTCGAGTCTCCCCCTTCGACCACATCGGTCTGGCCGGTGCCGTAGAGGTCGGCGAGGGACGGGGTCGAGAAGCCGCTGTCCGCCGTGAAGAAGGGCCACCCCGGGAGGACCGAGCCCTGCGACCCGTTCAATGCATACTCATCCTGGCCGAGCGAGGGCGCCACCACCGACGTCCCACTCCCCAGGTTGCCGACGGACAGTCCCGCCTGCACCCCGTGCAGGCCGTTCGGGTCCTGGGCGTTGGCTCCCCAGAGCTGTGACCCGGCGTGGCTGAACGCGAAGTAGCCGCCGACTCCGGGGTCGGCCGCGTTGCCCGCGCCGACGAAGACCGTGTCGGTCCCGCCCGCGCCGGGCTGCACCGACGGCGTCGAGTCGATGGGTGCGCCGCCGGTGTGCGCAGGCCAGCCGGCGACCGGAGTGCCGTCGCCGAGGTGGTAGGCCCAGAGGTTGCCGGCGCGGTCGCCGACCACCACCGACGGGCCGGCACCGTCGAGGTTGGCGACGGTCGGCGAGCTCTCGCCGATCGGGTTCCCGGCATCGGGAAGCACGACCTGCCAGGCCAGGTTCGCGCTCACGGCCGCGTGCGCGGTCACGGGCACTGCCGCTCCGACCGGCGGCGCCGCTGTGGCCAGCCCACCGGCAGCCAGGGCCGCCGCCCCGACGACACCGGCGCCTCGACGTCCCCTCCTCGTCCGCGAGACCGATCGACGGCAGTTCGTAGCGCGCATCTTGCTCCTGTCCCTCCTCGCCCCCGGTGCCATCCCGACCGACCCGCCGGCCCCGTCCGACCCGCGAGACGGTGCCGCGATCGACGCGTGCGCCGGTTGCTCGTGCCCACTCCTCGTATCGGTCGAACCAGCACCGAGCTGAAGCCTCGATCACCGACTCCTGGTGGCATGCCGTACCGCCTCCACCTCGCTCGGTACCCTGAGCCCCGGTGAGCGAACCCCCGGCGCAGCTCGAGCTCGAGCGGATCCTCCAGGTGTCGCAGCCGACCGGAGGCGGAGCGGTCACCCGGGGGTGGTCGCCGGCGCTCGTGCCCTGTTTGGTGGGCGGTGTGGCACTGGTCCTGCGCCTCGCGACCGCGGCGACGGGGCCGACCGACTGGGACTCGGCGCAGTACGCCGCGGCCGTCACCCGCTTCGACGTGACCCACGGACTGCCCCAGCCCCCCGGCTACTGGCTCTACGTCTCCGCCGGCCGGCTGCTCGTCGACGTCGGCGGCATCGGCACGGTCCGCGCCCTGGTGCTCATCGCCGCGCTGGCTTCTGCGGCCGGGGCGGGCCTCACGGCACTGGCGGGCAGCGACCTCGGCGGCCGGTTCGTGGGGCTCGCCGCCGGGCTGGTCGTCGCCACCTCCCCGTTCGCGTGGTTTTCCGGGGCGGTCGTCGCCACCTACTCGTTCGACCTCCTCGCGTGCGCCCTGCTCCTCGTCCTGGCCTGGCGGGCGCGGCCGGGCAGCTGGCACGGCGTCTGGGCCATCGCGGCCCTCGGGCTGTTGACCGGGTTCCGCCAGTCCATCATGCAGTCCTTCGCCCTCCTCGCGCTCGTCGCGATCGCCGGATCGACACGCACGTGGCGCCGCGCCCTCGTGACGCTGGTGGCCGGCGCCGCCTCTGTCGCGATCTGGTTCCTCCCCATGCTCGGCGACCAACCCGGCGGGCTCTCCGTCTGGACGGCCGCCACACGCACCGAGGCAACCGGTGCCGCACGGGCCACCTCCGTGCTCGACCACGCGGCCGGCGGTGCGACCAACATCGGCACGTTCGCCGGGTACACGGTCGTGGCCTTGGTCCCGCTCGCGGTGGTCTCTCTCCTCGCGGTCATCGGACTCTTCGCGCGCCGGATGCGCCGCCCCGCCGTTACCCCCCGTCGCGACGCCGCACCGGTGAGGCCGTGGTATCAGCGCCGAGCGGCGGTCCTCGGTGCAGCGATCGTGCCCCCGGTGCTCCTCGTGTCCCTGGTGCAGTTCGCGAAAGGCGGCTACCTTCTCGCCTACCTTCCCGCCGCGACCATCGCGCTCCTGGTGCCGGTGGGCACGCTCGTCGGGGACCGCGACCGTACGGCCGACGACCGGTCGCCGATGTGGTTCGCCGTCTGCACGGCTGCGGTGGTGGTCGTCGTCGTTCTCGGGGTGCAACGGTTCGTCTGGGGGGACGGGGTCGTCCCGCAACGCTGGGTCGCTGCAAGCGGAGGCATCTGGCTCGTGCAGGCCCGGTACCAGGCCCCCTATGCGGATACCCGGTCCACGATCCGGACGGCGGACGGGATCGACCTCGCGCTCCGCTCCCTCGGGCCGTCGATCCGCGAGGAGCGCGACGTGGTCGTCTTCGACACCGTCGACGGCGGTGCGAACATCTACCGCAACGCCGGATGGGAGCTCCCGCGCGATCGCATCGCGCTGGTCGACCTGCGCGGGGTCGTCTACAACCAGCTCGGCGGCGCCCTCTACTACGCCTCCGGGACGGTCGTCGCCGTCGGTCCGGGCGGCTCGGCCGTCCTGGTCGCGTCACCCGCCCTGCCAGGGCTCGCCCAACTCGTCGCCACAGGCGAAGCCGTCCCGATCAGGACGTCGGGTCCGATCGGCGGGTACCTGGTGTTCCGCCTCGCACCCGGATCGTCGATACTCGGCGTCCGGGTCGTCGCGACGCACGGGCTGCGCCCGCTTGGGACGGGGATCTGATCACGTCGCGGTCGCGAGCACCGACTCGACGAACGCGGCATACCGGTCCACGATGCCCGGCCAGCGGAAGCGCCGGTCCACGTAGGCACGACCACGCGCCGCGAGCCCCGGTCCGAAGGCCGGCTCCGTGCAGAGCCGGTCGACGGCGACCTCGAACTCCCCGAAGCCCGAGAAGCTGACCCCGCCGCCGGACCGGTCGCAGTGCTCGACGGTGGCGGCGCACGCACCGTTCGCGACCACCGGGGTCCGCGCGCTCCACGCCTCGGCCACGACCAACGAGAACGCCTCCCACGGGGAGGGAGCGACCAGTGCAATCGCCCCCCGGAGGAGGGCCCACTTGACGTCGTCGGCGACCGGTCCGACCACGTCGATGTCCTTGTGGGGTGCGGGCGGCTCGATGACCGGACCCGCGAGGACCAGGCGGAGCGGTCCGGGGTGGCGTTCCTTGTATCGGGCGAAGAGCGTCCCGAGCAGCGAGGTCCCCTTGTGCGGCTCGACTCGCCCGAGGCAGACGAGGTACGGGTCCTCGGGCTCCTCGACCGGTCGCACCCCGCGGTCGGGTGCCACCAGGTCGGGGTCGTCCACACCCAGACCGAGAAGGAGCTGATGGTGCGAGGCCACGGGGAACGTGCGCTGCACGAGGTCGCGCTCGGCGACCGTCTGGAAGACGAGCCCGTCGGCCGATTCGAAGACACGGGGGAAGACGGGCAACCGGAGTGCGGGCTCGTCGTGCGCGGCCGGATGGAGGATCGTGGGGGCATGCACCCGGTCGATGATCCTCACCGTCGGGTAGTAGAGGTACGGATAGAAGACGACGACCTGGGCGGACGAGTCGACCGCAGCGTCCGCCAACGCGGGGGCGACGGGCCCCTGCAGGTCGACCCACCGCTCCGCGTCGGCGAGCGTCGCGCGAAGGGGGTCGGCGAGGAGCGCGGCGGAGAGCGGATGGAACGAAGGGTCACGTCCCGCGGCGGACCGGAACCTCCGCACGAGGACACCGTTGATCGGCTCCTCGCCGTCGGGGAGCACGTCGGCCCAGGTGACGAAGTCCTCTGCGCAGCTCGTGAGGACTTCGACCTCCCAGCCGCGCTGCACGACCAGGTGCTCGGCGAGGAGCCGCACGGCGGTCTCCGCACCGCCGATGATGCCGGGTCCGTACCTCGGGACGACGAAGGCGATCCTCACGCGCGCCACTCGCCGGTGCGCGCCCCGCGCTTCACGCGGCGCAGGCGGCTTCGAGCGCGGTGACGAATCCCTGCTGGACCCGGGCGAGTGCGAACGACGCGACGCGGGTCGCGGCTGCCGCACGCAGCGCTTCGATGAGCGCGTCGTCGCGGACCACCCGGTCGATCGCCGCTGCGACCCGCACCGGCTCCTTGTTCGGCAGGACGAGACCGGCGTCCTCGAGGGTCTCGGGCACCGCGGTGTTCGTGTACGCGACGATCGGGAGGCCGTGGAACATGGCCTCGAGCAGCGGGACGCAGAAGCCCTCGTGGTTGGAGAGACAGACGAAGACGTCCGAAGCTGCGTAGTAGGCGATGAGCTCCTCGTGGGTGACCGACCCGGCGATGTCGATCGCGTCGAGAAGACCGAGCTCGTCCGCGAACCGCTCGACGGCGAGCCGGTACTCGTCGCTGATCGCCCCGCCGACCAGGTGCAGCCTGGCGTCGCGGTCGTACAGCCGCCGGTAGGCGGCGAGCGCCTTCACCAAGTCGTGCTGGCCCTTGTGCGGCGAGACCTTGCCGACGAACAAGAGGTCCGCGCCCCCCTTTGCCTTCGCGTGCTCGAGACGCTCCGCCGTCGCACGGTCGGGCTCGCCGGCGAAGGACTCGAGGTCGATCAGCAGCGGCAACGTGGTCGTCGAGCGGTACCCGGCGTCCTGGAGCTCTCGTTCGTTGAACCGGGAGTCGGCGATCGCGAACTCGGTGACCGGAGCGAGATCCCGCAGCTGCGAGCGGCCCCAACGCACCTCCTCCCCGACCGCAGGCACCCAGGCCTCGAGGAGGTCCGCCGGGGTGATGTTGTGGTAGTTGACGAACTTCCGCTCCCCGCGCTCACGGAAGATGTCCGCCACGCCGCTGCCGATCGAGAGCTGGTAGAGCAGCACCCGGCCGGCCGACGACCGGTCGCCGAGCCTGCTCAGCGGCAGCCCTTCGTCGAGCCGGTCGGCACTGGCGTTCGCGTAGTAGACGTCGGAGCGGAAGCCCCTCGAACGGAGCAGGTCCCGGAGCTGGAGCACGTGGCCGCCGATCGCATCGCGGCTGGCGAGGGTCGGGATGATCTGGTCGATCCGGGTGACCGTCACGAAGCGGACTCCTCCCACCCGGCGAGCATCGCCACCTGGGGTGCCACGACGGGCACTTCACCGGTCCGCTCGGCGGACCGCAGGCGGAAGCTCACCTCGAGTGGGAGGCGGACCCGACCCGTCGCCCGGGTCGGATTGGCGACCTCGAACTTCGTCACCTGGTCCTTCCAGTCGTACATCGCCGTCTCGGTCGCGCTCCGGACGCCGACGCTGACCGAATAGGTTCCGTCCAGCAGCGGCACCTCGGCGAAGTGGAAACGCAGGATCCCCCCACCTTCGGGCACCTCCATCGCACAGGCCGGATCGTCGGGGTCGGAGGCGAAGACGAGCTCGTTGGCATCGTCGTGGATGGCGATCGTCGCCATCGCGTTGTCGACCGCACGCGAGGCTGTCCAGCTCGGCGACGACGGTGAGCGCCTCGCCGGGATACATGTGCGTCCGTGAGCCGTCGCCACCGTGTTCGACTCTCACCGTTCCGATGGCGAACACGTTGCCCGCGATGCCCCCGCTCTCCGATCCCTCGAGGGTCCCGACTCCGAGGAGATCGGCGAGGTACGCCCGGATGGCTTCGCCCGGCTCGTCGACGGTGATCACCTGGCCGTGGTTCATGACCATGACGCGCTCGCAGTTCTGGCGGATGGTGTCGGTTCCGTGGCTGACCACGACGATGGTCCGCCCTTCGCGCTGGAACTTCTTCACGTGGTCGAGACACTTGCGCTGGAACGCCGCGTCTCCGACCGCGAGGACCTCGTCCACCAGCAGGACGTCCGGCTCGACGTTGACGGCGACGGCGAACCCGAGCCGCACGTACATGCCCGAGGAGTAGAACTTGACCTGATTGTCGATGAACTGTTCGAGCTCCGCGAACGCCACGATGTCGTCGAAGCGCCGCTCGATGTCCGCTCGCGAGAGCCCGAGCAGCGATCCGTTGAGGAAGATGTTGTCCCGCCCGGACAGCTCGGGCTGGAAGCCGGCGCCGAGCTCGAGCATCGCGGCGAGGCTGCCCCGGACCCGGATCTCACCCGACGTCGGCTTCAGGATGCCGGCGACGCATTTGAGGAGTGTGGACTTCCCGCACCCGTTGCGTCCGAGGACCCCGAACGTCTCGCCCTGGTTGACCTCGACGTTCACGTTGCGGAGCGCCCAGAAAGGGGTGGAGGGCATGCGACCACCGTGGATGACCCGCTCCTTCAGCGAGGTGTGCTTCTCGCTGTAGAGCTTGAACTGCTTGGAGATGTCGGAGACCGCGATGGCGACGCCCACCGTTCAGAGCTCCTCGGCGAAGTTGCCCTCGAGGCGACCGAAGACGATGAGCGCGAGGAGGAACAGCCCGACGCTGACGGCGATCACGATGCCGCAGATGCCCGCGTAGCCGGCCGGACCCCAGCTCGGCAGGAGGTGGGTGACCTTGCCGTCGGTACCGGTGAACTGGGACTTCCCGTAGATCGCGCGCTGGAAGGTCATTACGACCGGGGTCACCGGATTGCAGAGGTAGAGGTACTTGACCCACACGAGCGCAGGGTTGGCGGCGACCTTCGCGGCGATCAGCCCGTAGGAGTAGACGATCGGCGTCCCCCAGAACCACGCCATCAGCAGCACCTCGGAGAGGTGCTGGGTGTCACGCAGGTAGACGTTGACCGCGGAGAGGAAGATCGAGACGGCCGCGGTGAACACGAGGAGGGCGACGAGGGCGAGGGGGAGGACCGCCACGTAGGCGAAGTCCGGCACGATCCCGAAGATCAACAGGGCCAGGATGAGCACCACCACCTGGATGGCGAACATCACCATCGCGACCCCCATCACCGAGAGGGCGAGCAGTTCGCGTGGGAAGGCGACCTTCTTCACGATGCCCGCCTTGCCGACGACGACCCCGGTCGCGCCCATCGCCGCGCCGTTGAAGAGGTTCCAGACGAGCAGCCCCGCGAACAGCCAGATGGCGAAGTTCGGCATCGGGTTCCTCTGGACGATCGAGAAGACCACGAAGTAGATGGCGAGCACCAGCGCGGGGTTGAGCATCGACCACAGGTAACCGAGTACCGAGCCCTTGTACTTGATCTTGAGCTCGGTGCGGGTGAGCTCGGCGAGCAGGTCGCGGTTCCGCCACAGATCCTTCAGGCGCTGTGCGAGCTGGACCTTCCCGTTGACGACGGTGATCTGGTCGTTGCTCTGCCCGGGGACGAACCGGCTGCTCCCACCGATCGCCGAGACGCGCTCCGGCTCAGCTGAAGCCGGCTCCTCGACGCTCAGGCTCACTGGCTCGTCGACCCCGCACCTGCAGAGGGGACATCCATCGCGTCCTTCTGGATGACCTCGTCGATGAAGCCGTACTCGCGGGCCTCGTCCGCGGTGAACCAGCGGTCGCGGTCCGAGTCCGCTTCGATGCGCTCGACGGGCTGTCCGGTGTGAAAGGCGATCCGCTCGGCCATCATGCGCTTGAGGTAGATGATCTGCTCGGCCTGGATGGCGATGTCCGAGGCCTGGCCCTGCATCTGTCCGGAGGGCTGGTGCATGAGGATCCGGCTGTGCGGCAGGGCGAAGCGCTTCCCCGGGGTTCCGGCACAGAGGAGGAACTGGCCCATCGACGCGGCAAGCCCGACGCAGATCGTCCGGATGTCGCACCGCACGTACTGCATCGTGTCGTAGATGGCGAGCCCGTCGGTCACCGAACCGCCCGGCGAATTGATGTAGACGGAGATGTCACGCTCTTGGTTTTCGGCCTCCAGCAGGATGAGCTGCGAGCAGACCAGGTTCGCGGTGTTCTGGTCGATCGCCGAGCCGATGAAGACGATCCGCTCCTTCAAGAGGCGCTGGAAGATGTCCGAGCCCGGACCGGTGTCCCCGTTGACCTTCATCTCGGTGCGCGAGCCGAATCCTTCGTCACTGTGGGCGTGCGGGACCGAGAGACCTGGTGTGTCCATGCGAAAAGCCTATCTGGTCGGAACCGTCCCGGGACGCAGCGCCAGGCCACCTCGACACGTCCTCACGACGTGACCGGGCGCCCCCCGGCAACCGACGTCACCGCCCCCACCAGGGTCTTCCCCGCACCGTCGAGCCCGAGCTCGACGAACCGGGCTCTGCCCGCGTCGGCCAGCCGGTCGCGTTCGCCACGATCGTCCATGAGATCCGACACCGCCGACGCGACGTGACGCGGGCCCTTGGTCGCAAGCAGGATGCCCGCGGCCCCCAGCACCTCGGTGACCGCGCCCTCCTCGTAGGCGACGATCGGCAGCCCCTGCCCCATCGCCTCGACCAGCGGCACGCCGTATCCCTCGTGCTCCGAGAGCAGGACGAGGACGTCGGACGCCCGGTAGGTCGCCGCGAGGCTCGCGTCACTGATGCCCGAGACGAACTCGACCGCCGGGCCCACGCCGAGCGAGGCGGCGTAGCGACGGAGGGCGGCCGCGTAGGCGGGCTCCGTCGGTGACCCGACGATGGTGAGCGTCGCGTCACGGTCGCGGGTCGCGCGCGCAACGAACAGCGCGGCGATGGTCTCGTGGTGCGCTTTGTTCGGGGCGAGCCGACCCACGGAGAGCCAACGCGCCCCGCTGCCGAATGATCGTGAGCGCAGGTGCTCGACCTCGGCCGGATCGGGCTCGAGTGGCGGGACACGTACGTTGACCACCGGGATGACCTCGACGTGACGGCAGCCCGCGTGGCGCAGCTCGGTCGCGTCGAAGTTCGAGACTGCGATGCCGGCGGTCGCCTTCGGTGCCAGCTCGGCGAGCTCGCGGAGTGCGCGGGCCTGCAGGCCGGTGATGTGGTTGTTCCATGGGCCGAAGTACTCGGGTGGCGTCAGGCTGTGGTAGTTGAGCACGATCTTCTCGTCACGTGTCGCGAGCCAGCCGGCGATCGCCGAGCAGGTTGCGAATTTGGTAGACGAGCACGTCACCGGCGGCCGCGTCGGCCTCGTACTCGAGGTAGTGCTTCGTCTCGGCAGCAGTGGCCGGATCGGGGTGCTCGGTATAGATGGACGAGGTGACACCGGACGCCACGAGGAGGTCGCGCAGCGTGCGGGTGTGCTCGCCGACCGCGTCGTGCACGTGCAGCATGGGCACGAACTGGTGGATGCCGCTCACCGCTCCACCTTGGCGACCACGGCGTGGACGTCGCCGGAATCGGGCCGGTGCCAGACCAGGTCGTGCGCGCCCGACCGCCCGAGGAGGAGGAGCCACGTCTCGGGGTGCAGGGGCCGGCCGGGCAGGAGATCCCTGATGGGCAACGGCACCGACTCGTCCCACGCCGCGGGATGGGTCGCAAGGAGCACGACCGTGCCGCCGGACATGGTGGCCCGGACCGCCTCGGCGAGCAGGTCGAGCTTGGACGGGAGATCGAGACGGTCGACACACCCGACGAGGACGACGCCGGCCGCGCCACCCTCGGGCACCGAACGCAGGTGGTCCGCCACCTCGCTCATCACGAGGTCCGGCGGGCGCTCGTCCGGTCCGACCGTGCTGAACAGTCCCCAGACCGTCCCGCCTCGTGGATCGACACCGCGGACGCGGTGGCCGTCCTCGGTCAACGCACGGAGCACGGTCCCGTCCCCCAGCTCGCCGACGATGATCGGCAGGCCGGTTGCTGGTTCCTCGAACCACGACCCGAGCCGCGGCACCCATGGACGCGGATCGGGGATGCCGACCGGCAGCTCCGCCACCTCCATCCCGAGCGGGTCGACCCTCGCCTCGAGGAGCTCGACCCTCGCGGCGAGGTAGCGGAGCGCGTCCCACGTGGCGATCGTGCGGAACGATCCCACCGAGTCGGCCACCGACCGCGCGTCGGACGCGAGATGTTCGGCCAGCGCTCCCGTGACGTCACCCATGAACCGCTGCCCGATGCGCGCCGAGATCCCCCGACGCCACAGGTCGCTCGGAAGCCCGCGCCAGGGGGCGACACCGCCCGAGGTGGCGGCGTCGTCCGACGCGACTCTCCGCATTGCGTTGTCGAAGCACCACTGCAGGTTGTCCTGGGGGCGCAGCCGGTCGAACGCCTCGAGGAGCGCGCGTTCGGCGGCGGACAGGTCTGCGTGCTGCGCGTCGCCTTCCTCAGGTGCCACTGCTCAACCTTTCCTGACGTACTCCGTCCCGGCGGAGGGCAGCTCGAGCCTCCTCGAGTGGAGTGGGCTCCGCCGGCCACGTCGGACGACGCCTTCCAAGAATGCCGTGTAGCGGTCGATGATCGAGGGCCAGCTGAAGTGCTGCACGGTGTACCGCCTCCCGGCCTCCCCGAGCGTGGTCCGGAGCTCGCCGTCCGCCTCCAGCCGTCCGACCGCGACGTCGAAGGAGAGAAAGGAGTCGAACCAGAGCCCACCACCCGAGTGGACACAGTGTTCCATGGTCGCGGCGCATGCGGCATTGACGAGGGTCGGCACGCCGAGGGTCCACGCCTCGAGCAGCACCAGGGAGAACGACTCGTAGGCCGAAGGGTTCACCAGCGCCCGGCTGCCTTGGAGGATGTCCCACTTGTCGGCCTCGGAGACCGTCCCGGTCACGATCACGTCGGGATGGTCGGGGCGGTCGATCGAGAGGGGCCCGACGAGTGCGAGCGCGAGATCGCCGGGGTGGCGCTGCTTGTAGGCGGCGAAGTAGTCGACCAGCATCGTGCACCCCTTGTACGCGTCCACCCGGCCCAGGTAGCAGAGGTAGGGCCGATCACCGATGCCGAGGATGTCCCCGCCGCTCTTGTCACTGCCTGCTGGCTCGTCCACTCCGAGGCCGAGCACGACCTGCGGACGGTCGGCGACCGCGTAGGCGTGTTCCATCAGGTCGCGTTCGGCTTGGGTGTGGTACACGAACCCGTCGACGTCGTGGAAGCTCCGACGGAACGCCGCGAGGTAGAGCGCCGGCTCGTCGTGCGCAGCTGGGTGGAGGACCGTCGGAGACTTGGAGACGGCGATCGCGTCGACGGTGCTCGCGAAGAGATAGGGGTAGCAGGCGACCACGTCGGCGTCGGTGTCCGCGATGGCATCCACCAACCCCGGGCACATCGGACCGTTGAGCGCGACCCAACGCCGCGAGTCCGCCAACGAAGCGGTCGACGGCGAGATCCGGAGCCTCCCGTCGAGATCGAAGTAGTCGAGGAGGCGCCGCCCGGCGGTCTCGAACCGGTGGACCGTGACCCCGTTGATCGTCGACGTGCCCGGGAGCTCCACGTTCTCCCACGTCAGATGGTCCCGCGCGCAGCTCGTGTGGATCTCGACCTCCCAGCCCGGCCGGGCACACAGCCGCTCGGCGAGCATGCGCGCTGCCGCCTCCGCCCCGCCGACGACCTCGGGTCCGTACCGGGGGGTGACGAAGGCGAGCTTCACGCCGGCACCGATTGGCGGACCAGCGTGTCGAGCACCTCCACGAAGCGCTTGCGGGTGACGGCCGGGGCGTACCTTCCGACCCGGTCGCGCCCGGACGCAACGAGCCTGCCCGCCAGTTCTCTGTCACGCCACACCCGGTCCAGGGCGGCCGCGACCACGCTCGGTCGCACCGACTCGAGCAGGATCCCGGCGTCACCGAGCGTCGCAGGCACCGCGCCCGCGGCGTAGGCGACGAGCGGGGTTCCGCACTCCATCGCTTCGAGCAGCGGGATGCAGAACCCTTCGTGCTCGGAGAGGCAGACGAAGACGTCCGCGTCCCGGTACCAGGCCGCGAGCTCCGACGAGGTCAGGTGTTGGGCATGGGTGACCGCGTCCCCCAGGCCGAGCTCGGTGACCAGGTCTGCGACCGCATCGGCGTACGAGGTGGTCACGGCTGGGCCCACCAGGTGCAGCCGCGCCCCCGGCTCGTACCACTGCCGGTAGAGCCAGAGCGCCTGGACGAGCCGGTGCTGCGCCTTGTTGGGCGAGAACCGGCCGACGAAGAGGAAGACCGGCGCCGACCCGTGACGTGCGGCGAGCCGGTCCATCTCTGCGGGATCGGCGCGTTCTCCCCAGCCGTCGAGATCGACGAGGATGGGCACGACCTCGGTCGCACGGCAACCGAGTCGCCGCAGCTCGGCCGCGTTGAACGCCGAATCGGCGATCCCGAGCACCGCACGCGGCGCGAGCGCGGCGACCTGTCGGCGCGCGAGGGCGACCTTCTCACTGGTGTGCTGCTCCCACCCGTCGTAGAAGGACGACGGAGTGACGTTGTGGTAGTCGAGGACGAGGGGCTCGGGGCGGCCGAGCAGGAAGTCCGCCACCGGTGAGGCGGTACCCACCTGATAGAGCAGCACGTCGCCCGGCGCCGCCCGCTGCGGGTAGCGCTCGAAGTAGGTGGCCTCGTGGGCGAGCTCGTCGTGCGCGGCCTCCACGTAGATCTCCGAGTCCCACCCCGCGTCGCGCAGGGCGTCGCGCAGCGCGAGTGTGTGGTCGCCCGTGGCATCCCTCGGGAGGAGGGCAGGGACGAACTGGTGGACGGCGGTCACCGTTCGCGAACGGCGACCAGCAGGTACTCACCAGGACCGAGCAGGAAGGTGTTGACCGCCTCGATCGCCGCGTTGATCGCCGCAGCGCCCGCAACGGATACCTCGACCGGTGCGAGGCGGCGGTCCGTGCCCCCGACGACGACGTCGCGCGGTCGCGATCCCCGCGTTCTGAGAGCAGGTGGGTCCAGGTCTCCGCATGGAGAGGCCGACCAGGTGCCAGGTCGCAGACGATGGCGGAGGCGCCTGCGGACCATGACTCCGGGGTGGCCGACGCGAGCACCAGCACCCCGTCGACCGCCAGCCGGGTGGAGAGGAGAGCTACCAGGCGGTCGCGCTCGCTGGGATGGAGCCACTGCACCGATCCACTCAGCACGACCCCCGAGAGCGCCTCGCCGGCGACCACCTCCAGGTGGTCGAGGGCCGACTCCGCCCGGACGTCGAGGCCACGGTCGAGCGCTCCGTCGAGCGACGTCTCATCCCGGTCCACGCCGTACGCGTCGACCCCCGCGTCGCGCAGGGCCGCCACGAGCTCGCCCTCGCCGCATTCGGCGTGGAGGACGCGGCCTCCGATCCCCGCACAGGCGGAGAGGGCTTCCGGCCACCACCACTGCGACCCGGGTCCCGGACGGGGTACCGCGCTCGCCGGCAGTCCGGGGGTGCGGTTGGCGGCTGCGGCCGCCTCGAGGTCCTCGACGTGGTCGACGACGACGTGGAACATGCGCGACACCGCCCAGGCGAACTTGACGACCTGGGCGACGATGAACCCCAGGTACCACGAGAGCGCCTTGCGGATCGCACGCTTCACGAACCCGCCGATCGCCTTGTTCGACGCTGTCGGCACCGCGATGTCGATATAGGCAGCACCGTCGACCAGCGCGAGCGTCTCGCGGAGTCTCGCCTTCCCGTGGAGTCCGACCGGGGAGAACTCGGAGAAGAGCTCGTCGAGCTCGCGCTCGAGTCCTGCCGGGAGGTCCCCGGACGCCCGTCTCCGCCTGACCTCGGCGTCGATCTCCGACATCACCTGTGCGAGGTAGGCGGCGTGGTCGGACGATGCGACCGGGCCACCTTCGCCTGTGGACGCCGCGCCGGTGGCGTCCGGTCCGACCGGCTCCAACCGAGGGGTGGACGGCTGGACTGACGGCACACGAGGACTATAGCCAGCGACCCGATTGTCCCAGCGACCTCGGAGCGTACGGCGACCCGCGGTCGGACGGCGAGTTGCCGACCAGTCCGGTCGAGCTGGCGCCGGTCCCGCGTCACTAGGCTGTGCCGTCCGCGGGCGTGGCGGAACTGGCAGACGCGCCGGGTTTAGGTCCCGGTCCCCTCGGGGGTGGGAGTTCGAATCTCCCCGCCCGCACGCTCGTCTTCGGCCCTGCGGCGAACGTGGACGGCCCGCACCGCCGCAACTACAGTGAGCCCCCGTCGCCCGATCCGGACACCCGTCGATCGGCCGCTTCCCTGTACCCCTTCGCCATCTCCGAGGTTGAACGTTGCAGACCGACGCCGAGCAGCTCGCGCACCAGATCCGAGAACGGCGGTGGTTCCACACGATCGACCTCGGCGGCGGGCTCGTGACCAGCGGGGACAGCCCGTCCAGCGAGATCATCGCCCGCTCGATGCCCGATGTCTCGGGCAAGTCGGTGCTCGACATCGGCGCGTGGGACGGGAAGTACTCGTACGAAGCGGAGCGAGCCGGAGCGGCACGGGTCGTCGCGCTCGACCACTACGTGTGGAGGCTGGACTCGGAGGCACGGGCGAAGTACTACGTCGCGTGCGAGGCCGAAGGGATCCTCCCCGACCCCGACATGATCGACCGGGGCTTCCTGCTCGCCGACGCACTGCCCGGGAAGGAGGGCTTCGACCTCATCCACCGCTATCTCGAAAGCAAGGTCGAAGCGGTCGTGGACGACTTCGCGACCATGGACCTCGCAACGCTCGGGCGCTTCGACGTCGTCTTCTACTTCGGCGTGCTCTACCACATGGTCGACCCGATCGGTTCGCTCAAGCGACTCCGTCAGGTGACCGACGGAGTCGCGGTGATCGAGACGGCCGCGGTCGAGGTGCCGGGATACGAGTCGAGCAGCCTCGTCGGGTTCTTCTCGGGACAGGAGCTCCACGCGGACTACGGCAACTGGTTCGCGCCGTCCGGACCTGCGCTCGTCGGCATGTGCCGGGCCGCCGGGTTCCGCGACGCGAAGGTGACGGCGAAGACGGAGATTCCGGCGCCGAAGCGGTCGCGCCGACGCGACTGGCCCGGTGCCCCGGTGAACTGCCGCATCGTCGCACACGCCTACCCCTGAGCCGAAGCTCGTGCCGGGTGAGCAGCTGCGCTCCTCGTTGTGCACGGAGCGCTCCCTGACGGACCCCGTCATGCTCGCCTGGGCAGACCGCATCCGCAGCGCATGGGACCACACCGGTTCGGGCGCGCCGGTCCTCGCCCACCGGAAGATCTGGGAGTGGGTCTTCCTCATCCAGGCGCTCCACGAACGCGGCGTCCTCGCGCCTGGTCGACGCGGGATCGGGTTCGGGGTGGGGCGCGACCCCCTGGCCGCCCTCTTCGCCAGCCTGGGTTGCGAGATCCTCGCGACCGACATCGGCCTCGACGAGGCGCGTCGGGCCGGTTGGGTCGAGACCGACCAGCACGCACACGGACTCGGCGCCCTGCGGTTCGACGAGATCTGCGATCCCGACGAGTTCGCCCGGCTGGTCACCTACCGCACCGTCGACATGCGTGCGTTGCCCGCGGACCTGCGCCACGGCGAGTTCGACTTCTCGTGGTCGGCCTGCGCCTTCGAACACCTCGGCTCCCTGGCCGCTGGTGAGGCGTTCCTCCTGCGGCAGATGGACTGCCTCCGGCCGTCGGGCGTCGCGGTGCACACGACCGAGTTCAACGTCGACTCGAACCGGTCGACGGTGGCCGCCGGCCACACCGTCCTCTACCGGCGCCGAGACATCGAGGCCACCGCTCGGCGGCTGGGCGACCTCGGGCACAGGATCGAACTCGACTTCGACCCCGGCGCGTCGCCCGTCGACCGGCACGTCGACGCTCCCCCGTGGACCGGTCCGCATCTCAAGCTCAGGCTCGGTCGATTCGTCGCGACCTCGATCGGGATCATCGTCGAGAAGTCCCCGAGACCCGACGGGCCGAGCTGGACCCCGACCCTCGCATGGAGGCTCCGGTCACGTACATCACGTGATGTATGGACCGCGACGGACGCACTCCGCGGTGGACTCGGCCGCCTCGGCCGCCCCGTCTTGCCGGGCGGGCGCGGGATCGGCCATGCTTCCCCGGTTCCGATGCGGGCTCGCACGCGTGGGGACCAGGCACTCGGCTAGCAGGAGGACACCATGGGAATGCTCGACGGCAAGGTCGCGATCGTCACCGGCGCAGGCCGCGGGATCGGACGCGAAGAGGCGCTCCTGCTTGCCTCCGAGGGCGCCAAGGTGATCGTCAACGACGTCGGCGCATCGCTCGACGGGGCCGGCGGCGACAAGCATCCTGCAGAGGAGGTCGTCGACCTCATCAAGTCGGGTGGGAGCGACGGCGCGGTCAACAGCTCGGACGTGAGCTCGTGGCAGGGAGCGAAGGAGCTCGTCGAGCAGGCGATCGACACCTTCGGTCAGCTCGACATCCTCGTCAACAACGCGGGCATCCTCCGCGACAAGATGAGCTTCAACATGACCGAGTCCGACTGGGACGACGTCATCCGCGTCCACCTGAAGGGCCACTTCGCGCCCTCCCACCACGCCGCGGTGTATTGGCGGGGCCGCGTGAAGGCCGGCGAGTCGGTGACGGGTCGGATCATCAACACTTCGTCCGAGGCCGGCCTCTACGGCAATGCCGGCCAGGCCAACTACTCGTCCGCCAAGGCCGGCATCGCCTCGATGACCGTGGTCCTCGCACGCGAGCTCGAGCGATACGGCATCACCGTCAACGCGATCTCGCCCCGGGCCCGCACCCGCATGACCGAGAACCTCTTCGGCGAGATGGCGAAGAAGGGCGACGGGTTCGACGTCTGGGACCCGCGCAACATCGCCCAGCTGGTGACCTTCCTCGCCACCGACGAGGCCGCCGACGTGACCGGCCAGAACTTCGTGGTCTTCGGCGGGAACATCTGGGTCATGGGCGGCTTCCACCCGGTCGGTGAGATCCACCGTGACTCGATGTGGTCACCCGCCGAGCTGGCCTCGGCCAAGGGCGAGCTCTTCAAGGAGGTCCCCTCGGGGATCCCGGCCTTCAGCTTCTTCTAGACCGGGCGCCGGCGCGCCGCCCCGGCGCGGTCGGTCTCGGCGCGGTCGGCCCCGGCGCGGCGGTTCGGGACTTTCGGCACTGCCCGTCGCGACGCACCGGCGCGAACATCGTCCTCATCGGGTACGGAGGAAAGGACGAGCCGATGTGGCGGTCTTCGCACACCAACCGGAACCGGCGGCTCGAGGGCCTGGGGCGCCAGTTGGTCATCGAGTGCGAGAGCTACCTCGGCGGGAACTATCCGAGCCTGTTGCAGGACCACGGGCTGCCCGTCCCTGCGTGGGCCTGGCTGAGCGTCCTCGCCCACGGCACCGCGCAGAGCCTCGAAGCCCGGGCCGTCGAGGAGCGGCGCCGGCCCGACCCCGACGGAACCAACTGGGAAGGAGCCGTCGACCTCCTCGCCCAGGAGCTGGTGACCGCGGCCACCCGGGCAGGTTGCACGGTCGAGGACCTGCAGCACTCGATCCTGCGGGACCTCGAGCTCGAGCCCGATCCGTCGGTCTTCGGCTCCGACGGCCTCGGTCCGGGCCGACTGGTCGAAGAGGTGCGGCGGGCGATCGCGCGCTTCCGGGGGACGTCCGCCTCCCGGTGAGTGGCGGAGCGCTCAGCTCCTGGAGGGCACCGCCGCGGTTGCCTCGCCGACGACCTTCTCCTCGCCGACCGCGTTGGTGAGGCGCACGTCGAGGTCGACCAGGTGCTCGTCGCCCTCGGTCCGCTTCCCGCTGACGACGACCGAGGTGGTCAGTTCCTCGTCGGGCCAGGTCTGCCTCGCGAAGCGCACCTGGAAGCGGCGCACGTTGCCGATCCCCACGTAGTCGGTGACCGCGGACCCGAGGTAGCCCATCGAGAACATCCCGTGGCCGAAGACGCTCGGCTGGCCGGCGGCGACCGCCTTCACCTCGTCGTGGTGCATCGGGTTGAAGTCGCCGGACGCGCCCGCGTACATCACGAGATCGGTCCGTGTCAGCACGTGCTGGCGCACCGGCGCCTCGTCGCCCACTGACACGTCTTCGAAGTACAGCACCGCATCCCCCATCATCACGCTCCGTTCTCGCTCGGCGGGCGAACCGCCATCCACACTGCCACACACACCGTCTCGGTCCGCAACCCGATCCCTACCAGCCCCGGAAGACCGGAGCACGCCGCTCGGCGAACGCGCTGAGGCCCTCCTTGCAGTCCTCGGAGTTGGTCACCAACTCCTGGATGGTCGCCTCGTCCCACAGGGCGGTCTGCCGATCCGACTCGAGCGAGCGGTTGGTCAGATACTTCGCCGCGCCGATCGCCGTCGTCGGTCCAGAGGCCAGGCGCTCTGCCCACTCCCGGGTCACCGTCGCGAGCCGCTCGCGCGGCACGACGGTGTTCACCAGGCCGAGCCGCTCCGCGTCGCGTGCCGAGAGGTCGTCGCCGAAGAAGAACAGCTCCTTCGCCTTCTGCGGACCGACGAGCCGGGCCAGCAGATAGGCGCCGCCGGCATCGGGCGCGATACCGCGGCGGACGAACACCTCGATGAACGTCGCCTCCTCTGCGGCGATCACCAGGTCGCATGCGAGTGCGAGATGCATCCCGCCACCCGCCGCGGTGGCGTTGACCGAGGCGATGACCGGCTTCTCGCAGTCGAGCACTGCGCTGACCAGCCGCTGCCATCCCGTCCGGATGAGCCGGGCGGCTTCACCTGCGACACGCCTCGGCGCCTCGGTCGGGCGAGGCGGACCTCCCGCCGCGGCACGCAGGTCCGCTCCGGTGCAGAACCCCTTGACGCCGCTGCCCGTGAGCACCACCGCCCGGACCGCGAGGTCGGCGGAGGCCTCGTCGAACCACTCGACGAGCTGATCCCTCATGGCCGGCGTGAGCGCGTTGCCGGCATCGGGCCGGTTGAGGGTGAAGGTGGCGACGCCACCGTCGAGACGGCGCAGGACGGCCTCGGCGGGCGCCGCGTCCTCAGCCATCAGCCGCGGTGGATGATGTTCATCCGCGACACGCACACCGGAGCAGCCGTGTCCTTTTCGCTCCAGGCCGTCTCGACCACGACGAAGGTCATCGTCTTCCCCTTGGACTCCTTGCGGTACGCGTCGACCACCTTTCCGACCCCGACGAGCACGTCGCCCGCGAAGACGGGGCGCACGTAGGTGAACTCCTGCTCGCCGTGGAGGATGATCCCGCCCTTGGCCATCAGCGGCCCCAGCACTTCGCCCATCGGGTTGTCCTTCGGGGCGTCCTCCGTCTGCAGCTCGGGATAGGCGCCGAACCCGCTCATCACCAAGGGGTAGGTGGGCGGAGCCGGGATGCCCGGCAGGCCGGCAGCTCGGGCCGCACGGGGATCGCGGTAGACCGGGCTCTCGTCCTTGACCGCGGTGGCGAACAGGGCGAGTTGGCCGCGCTCCACGGTGACCACCGTCGTCCCGGTCGGCTTGCCGATGATTGCTTCCAGCACGTCGTCTGCCACTTCGGTCTCCTCACCCTCTCTTGTGACGGGTCGGTGCGGTGTTCGCGCCGACCCGCACCGGCTGGGCGATAGGGTGCCCGTTCGGGGGTCGGTCGCGCAAGCTCCGGCCACGCCGGGCAGGTCTCCTCCCCTACAGTGCCCTCGTGACGTTGCCGGCCGACGGGCGAACGGAGGGCCCGACGATCGCCACCTTCGAGACCACCGCGGCGATGGCGCGGGCCGCCGCCGACCTCGCGCTCGAGGTCCTCGTGGAGTCGGTCGGTCGCCGGGGCGTCGCCCATGCGATGTTCGCGACGGGCAATTCGCAGGTCGCCTTCGTCGACGAGTTGCTCGGACGGGGCGACGCGGTCCCGTGGGGTGCGGTCGTGGTCTTTCATATGGACGAGTACGTGGGCCTCGGGGACGACCATCCGGCGAGCTTCCGGCGGTGGATCCGCGAGCGCATCGCAGAACGTGCCCGGCCACGCGCCACCCACTACCTCGACGGGCTCGCACCGCCGGCCGACGAGTGCCGCCGCTACGCCGCCCTGCTCGCCGAGCATCCTCTCGATCTCTGCTGCCTCGGCATCGGCGAGAACGGGCATCTGGCATTCAACGACCCGCCGGTCGCGGACTTCGACGATCCCGAGGACGTCAAGGTCGTCACCCTCGATGCGGCCTGCCGCCGCCAGCAGGTGGGCGAAGGCCACTTCGACACGTTGGACGACGTGCCGGACCAGGCGATGACCGTCACGATCCCCGCACTGCTGCGTGCCGCCCGGGTGCTCGCCGTCGTCCCCGAGGCCCGCAAGGCCGAGCCGGTCGCTGCGGCACTCGAGGGACCGGTCACCGTCGCGTGCCCGGCCTCGATCTTGCAGCGGACGCCGCACGCGACCGTCGTGCTCGACCCCGACTCGGCCGCGCTCCTCGCTCCGCACTGACCGTCGGGTCGGTTCAGCGCGCGGCGAGGTGTTCGTCGAGGAAGGGGAAGGCGCGTGTCCCGTGCCACTCGTGCTCGCCGTCGAAAACGTCGTGGACGAGCAGGTCCCCTGCGCCGAGGTGGTCGTAGTGGGTCCGGAGCCGTTCCACGGCGCCCGTCGCCGCGGCGACCGGGAAGATCAGGTCCTCCCTGCCCGTCTCGACGAGGAGAGGGCGCGGCGCGACGAGGCCGCCGAGGTCGACGTGCTCGAGCTTCCCCTGCATGGCGAAGAGCACCTGGGATCCGCACATGTTCCAGGGGACCTTGTGCGCCTCGGCCCACGAGGAGAAGTAGGCGCTCACGACGGCCGCCCGCACCCGCCCGTCGATCGCCGCGAGGAAGAGCGTCATGGTCGCGCCGTAGGAGAAGCCGACCATGCCGATGCGTGCCGGGTCGACCTCGGGAAGATCGGCGAGCACGTCCAGGGCGCGGGCGAGGTCCCAGAGGTTCTGGGTCAACGGGTGCCACCCCGCCATGACCTGGTGGACGAGGTTCGTGTCGCAGCCGTAGTGGTCGGGCGGGTTCCAGTCGGCGCGCTCGCCGAAGCAGCGCAGGTCCGGTGCGAGCACGACGTGGCCACGACGGGCGAGCTCCGCCGCGTAGTCGCTGCCGGGCGGCGCCTCCGGGTCGAGCCCGCAGACCCGGTCCTTGCCCGGACCGTGCCCGTGCACCGCGAGGACCGCGGACCCCGGGCCGCGTCGCCCGTCGGGCACGAGCAGGTACGCCGGTACCGACATGGCCTCCTCGCTGTCGAAGACGAGCCGATGGCGCCGGAAGCCCTCGGCCGGCTCGGCCGGACCGACCTCCACCGCCGGCGGGACGGGTTCCGGCCAGGGCGCGAGCAGACCGTCCAGCCGGTTGCGGCAGCGCTCACGCCAGGCATCGAAGGCGCCCGTGTCCGCCGGGAGGCTGTCGGGCACAGTCGTCGCGTTCAGCCGGGTCACCACTTGGAACCACGGGGAGAAGTTCCGCTGCCTGGCCACGGGCACCGTCATCGTCGCATCATCACACCACCCGGGCGGTGCGCGCTCGTCGACCAGTTGAGACAGCACCCCTGGTCGGGCACACTTGGGGGCATGCCGGCCGACCAGGTCCCTGACGTCCGGCCGATCTCACCGATCATCGGTGCGGAGATCGGCGGGGTCGACCTCTCCCGACCCCTCCCCGATCCGGTCGTCGCGCGGCTACGAGACGCGCTCAACATCCACCACGTCCTCTTCTTCCGCGACCAGGAGCTCACGCCCGACCAGCAGGAGGACTTCGCCCGGCAGTTCGGCGAGGTCACCGAGGGCCACCCGGTGATTCCCGCCATCGAGGGCAACTCGAAGGTCCTCGCCATCGACAGCCGGGAGGATCGCGCCAACTGGTGGCACACCGACGTGACCTTCCTCCAGGAGCCCGCATTCGGGTCGATCCTCTACATGCTCACGGCCCCCGAGGTCGGAGGCGACACCGCCTGGGCGAGTCTGCAGGACGCCTACGACCTGCTCGCCGAGCCGGTGCGCGCTCTGTGCGACTCCCTTCTCGCCATCCACTACGACCCCTGGTTCGCGGCCGACGTCGACGCGAAGGGCGGCTACGAGTGGCACGGGGTCTGGCACGAGAAGCTCTTGCCCGCGCTCCATCCCGTCGTCCGGACGCACCCCGAGACGGGCCGCAACGGTCTCTTCGTGAACCAGCAATTCACCCAGTCGATCCTCGGCCTGTCGAAGAACGAGTCGAACGCCATCCTCGAGATGCTCTACCGGCACTGCGTCCAGCCGGAGCTCACCTGCCGTTTCCGGTGGCGACCCGGTTCGGTCGCCTTCTGGGACAATCGCGCCACCCTGCACTACGCGATCGACGACTACGGGGACGCGACGAGGCTCGCCCACCGGGTCACCCTCAAGGGCGACCTCCCCTACGGACCGGCCAAGCCCAGGCCCTGACCGCCTGAGCTCGGAATGCTTCCCGACACCGCGATCGCCTCATCGCTCGCTCCGAGGTAGGCCGCGAGTGCCCGCGGATCGTGCCGGACCTCGTCAGGGGTGCCCTCGGCCACGATCCGCCCGGTCTGCATCATCACGACGTGGGTGCAGACCTCGAACACCAGGGGAACGTCGTGCTCGACGAGCACGACGGTCGTGTCAGCGAGCTCGTGCAGCCGACGCAGGAGGGGGACGAACGCTTCAGCCTCGCGCTGTGCGATCCCGGCGGTCGGCTCGTCGAGGAGCAGGAGGCGTGGCTCGGCGAGCATGATCGACGCGAGGTCGACCACGCGGCGCGTGCCGGTCGA
This sequence comes from uncultured Acidimicrobiaceae bacterium, assembly GCA_963769765.1. Taxonomy (GTDB): domain Bacteria; phylum Actinomycetota; class Acidimicrobiia; order Acidimicrobiales; family RAAP-2; genus Bog-756. The sequence goes on from CAVYNA010000004.1 coordinate 487,666, forward strand.
GAGCTGTGCGATCCGGTGGCGACGGAACCGACCGATACCGAAGGCCTGCATCACCTGGTCGACCGCAACCCGCTTCTCCCGCTCGGAGCGGCGGGCCCAGGGCAGCTGCAGCGTGGACGAGACGATGCCGACCGGACGGCGCGCGTCCTGGGTCAACAACAGCACCTCCTCGACGGAGAGCTCAGGGAAAAGGCGACAGTCCTGGAATGAGCGGACCACGCCGAGGCCGATCCGCTCCTCGGGGAGGTACTCGACCAGACTTGTCCCGTCGAGTCGCACCGTGCCCGCCTCCGGGACGACCAACCCCGAGATCACGTCGAGCACGGTCGTCTTGCCCGATCCGTTCGGTCCGATCAGCCCCACGACCGATCCGGCAGCGATCGAGAGGTCGACCCCGGCGACCGCGCGGACGCCGCCGAACGCGACGACGATGCCCTCGGCGTCGAGCCGGGCCGGGTGCGTGGACCCGTCCCGCCCCCCGGTCGTCGTCACGCGACGACCTCGCCGATCCGTTCGGCCGGGACGGCCGCGCCCGCGTCGTCAGGGGACGGGTCCCCCGACGACCCACCGAGCCGCTCGACACCGAGCGCGACGAGATCCCCGATCCGGTGCAGGATCTCGGCGAGGCCGCCGGGCAGGTAGAGGATGAACGCGAGGAGGCCGAGCCCGCTGGTGAGGAACTGGATGGTCGGCGTCGTCCCGAACATGGCGGGGATCCCGACCAGGTAGAGGGCACCGAGCACCGCCCCGGAGATGGAGCCGAGCCCGCCGATCACCACCATCGACACCACCAGGACGGAGTAGACCGGGTTGAAGGTCGTCGTCGAGAAGCGCTCGAGCGCAAAGGCGAGGCAGACCCCCGCATAGCCGGCGATGAACCCCGAAAGTGCGAACGCGAGCAGTTTCGAGCGCGCGAGCGGGATGCCCATCGCGCCGGCACCTGGCTCGTTGTCCCGCACGGCCATCAGCCGGCGCGCGACGCCGCGGTCACGCCACAGGCGCACCATGAGAACCGAGAGGACGAGGATCGCGAGGGAGAACCACGCAAAGGACCGCTCGGAACCGAGCGAGACGCCGAGGAGAGAAGGGCGCGTGACGAGCGTCGACTGCGGGTTCGGCAGGCCCGTGCAGAGTCGCTTGCCGAGCAGTGGCAGGTTCCAACACGGTGTCGAGAGCACCGGGCCCATCAGCCAGAGGCTGAAGGCGAGCGTGCTGACTGCGAGGTAGAGACCGCGCACGCGCAGTGCCGGCAGGCCCACCACGACCGCGATCACCGCGGTCACCGCACCGCCCAAGGGCAGCAACAGGATGAGCGGCACGGTCGATCCGAGGTGGGAGGCGATCAACGCCCCGCAGGCGACGAGTCCGAACTGGCCGAGGGAGACCTGCCCGGCCCACCCGGTGAGCACGGTCAAGGAGAGGGCGATCACCGCGTAGATGCAGATCTCCGACATGAGGAAGGAGCGGCCCGGGCTGAGGACGAGGGGCGCGAGTGCGGCCAGCAGCACTGCCACCACGACGCCGGTGCGACCGACCGCCCGCCGTCTCGGATCTTCGGTGCGGAGCTCGCTGCGCGACCCCTCGAGCCAGCTCGACCGGTCTTCGGTCCGCCCACCGGTCTGGAGCGCCGCGATCCGCACGAACAGGACCGCCGAGACGATGAGGAAGAGGACCAGGTCGACCTGCGCGGTCGAGGAGAGGTTCCACGCGAGGATCTCCTGGACGATACCGATCCCGATGGCTGCGAGGAACGCCGCGGTCAGGTTCACCATCGCGCCGACCATCGCCGCAGTGAGGGCGAGCAGGAGCAGCTCCGGGCTGAGGACATCGGTGAGCGACGAGGTCTGGCCCGGCGACGCGAGGATCGCGGTGAATGCCGAGAGCACCCCCGCGAGCGTCCAGGCGACCGTCGAGGCGCGCCGGACCCAGATACCCGAGAGCCGCGCGGACTCGGCGTTCTCCGACATGGCCCGCATGGCGAGCCCCCACTTGGACCACTTGACGAATGCCGCCAACGCCACGGCGACGATGGGCGCGACGATCAGCGTGAGCACCTGGCCGGAAGTGAACAGGTAGGTGCCGACGTGGAAGGAGAGGTGAACCGGCACGGGGAACGGCCGGAAGAGGTTCTTCGGTCGCATGAAGGGCAGGGCGGTGAAGACGAAGAGCACCTGGCTCAGCCCGATGGTCGCGACCATCACGAGAATCCGCGGCCGGTTGAACAGCCGCCGCAACACGAGCTCGCAAAGCGCACCGACCGCGGCCGCGAGCACGAGTGCGATACCGAGGGCGAACCAGTAGTTGAAACCGAAGTCGTAGTAGCACTTGACCATGAAGACCGCGGCGACGACGCCGAGCTGTCCCTGGGCGAAGTTGAGGACGCGGTTGGTGCGGTAGATGAGGACGAGTCCCATCGCGAGCAGTCCATAGCTGAGCCCGGTGATGCCCCCCTGGACCAGGACGAAACTCGGGATCGACACGACCGCTACCCGAGCCCGGTGACCGCGGCACCGAGGAAGACCGGCCGCAGGAGGTCGGACCGCTCGAGGAGCTCCGCGGTCGGTCCGTCGAAGCGGATCTCACCGCGCTCGAGGAAGAAGGCCCGTCGGGCGAGGCTCATCGCACGGTTCGCGCTCTGCTCCACCAGGACGACCGTCGTCCCCTGCTGGTTGACTTCGCGCACGATCCCCATCAACCGGTCGACCGCCATCGGTGCGAGCCCGAGGGCGAGCTCGTCGATCAGGAGGAGGCGCGGGGCGGTCATCATCACGCGGGCGAGCGCGAGCATCTGCTGCTCACCTCCCGAGAGGGTGCCCGCCCACTGGTTGAGGCGCCCGGCCAGCTCAGGAAAGCGGTCGATCGCCTCGTCGAACGCGGCCCGCGCCCGGCTCCCCTGCGCCCGCATGGTGGTCGCGCCGATGAGCAGGTTTTCGCGGACCGTCAGTCGGGGGAACGTCATCTTGCCGCCGACCAGCAGGGCGACGTCCTGCCCGATGATCTGCTCCGGCTCGAGGTAGGTGCAGTTGGCCCCGAAGATGCGGACGACCCCGCGGTGGGGATGGTCGAGGCCGGCCACCGCGCGGAGCAGCGTCGACTTCCCCGCCCCGTTGGTGCCGAGAAGCGCGACGATCTCGCCTTGATCGACCTCGAGATTGATGTCGAAGAGGACCTGGTTCGTCCCGTAGAAGAAGTCGAGGTTGTGGATCTGGAGCGCGGGCACCGCTCCCCCGCTTTGGCGCCGTTGGCCCTCGGCGTAGCGCTCGAGCACGTCCTCGATCACGAGCGTGATGTCGCGTCGGACATACCGGGACCCGACGAGCAGCAGGATCCCACCGACTGCGCATACCGGGCCGATGAGGGTGAGCGCGACAGTCGGCCCGTGGAGGTACCCGACGGCGTCGCTGACCGCGCCGAGCACGACCGCACCGGCGAATCCGCCGAAGACGAGCGAGTAGACGCCGAACATGGCGAAGCAGATCGTCCGCATCTCCGGGGGTGCGGTCGCCGCGAGCGTCAAGAAGATGCAGATCGCGAGCGGCGAGACCACCGCATTGGCGAGGAACTGCAAGGTCACGACCATCCAGAGCTTCGGCATGTAGAGGGACGCCACGTACAGCCCGCCGTAACCGGCGATGCAGAAGCCGGCGATGGCGAGCGGTCGCTGCGGTGCCCGGCGGAAGTAGCGGTCACCGAGCACGTACGCGAGCGGCAGCCCCAAGAACGCGGCGAGCCCGATGATCGAGTACACCTCGCTGCGCTGCGCGGTGTCGAGGCCCCAGCGGCGCACGAAATAGAGGTTTCCGAAGAGCGGTGCACCCGTGCCGGCGAAGCCGAGGATCGCGACTGCCACCAGCTCGTAGTAGATCGACCGGATCCGCAGCAGCCGGGTGATCGCGGAGCCGAGCAGCACGCGTGGAGCGGCCCCCTGCTGCGTGTGGAGGTCCATGCCGGAAGCGCGCAGGATGTGACTCGACTCGTTGGCCCCTTTGTCCGGCTCGTTGAGCGTGAACAACGCGAAGCCCAACGGGATGCCGACCAGTGCGACGAGCATCCCCCATCGCCAGTTGTGGCCGACGGTCACGACCAGACCGAAGACGAGGATCCCCACGGTCTGCGAGAGGGGGTCCGAGATGTTGTGCCAGCTGAAGATCCGACCACGGCCTTCGGTTGGATAGGCGTCGGAGAGGTACGAGTTGTGCACCGTGTTGTTGACTCCGTATCCCACCGAGGCGATCAGGTACAGAAAAGTGAAGGCCCAGACGTTCGGGGCGAGCGCCATCAGCGGTGCGAAGACCGAGAAGGTGATCAGCGCGACGGCGGCGACCACCTTGCGGCTGCCGCGGTCAGCCCACAGCGCGAGCGGCACCGCCCACAGCAGCTGGGCGACGGACGACACGAAGGTGACCGCACCGAGTGCCGCATCGTGCATGTGGAACGAGTGCTCGAGGTTGTTGCCGATGAGCGAGATGCCGTTGTTGAGGGTCCCCGGGACGATCGCCGCCATGGTGAGGAGGACCAGGGGGCTGAAGCCGTACTGACGCAGGATGCCGAGGAGTGCGGGCGGCTTCCCCTCGCCGGTCCCGGGCATCAGCTCGAGATCGGCCACGACCTCCGGTGTGCCACTCTTCGCGACGACCTCTTTGAGCAGTTCGTCAGGAACCGCGAAGTCGAAGAGCACCGAGTCGGCCATCGGCCTGTCACCCTAACCCTGATGACGCTCGCCGGCCCGGTCCTCCGACCCGACCGGATCGACGGCGGAGAGCGCGGACAGCCCCGAAGCGATCCGCGTCATCGCGGGCCGGAGCTCCGCGTAGGCATCCACCGCAGCCGACGACGGATCGGTCAGCGCATCGATGGGGTCGACACGGTCGAGGTCGAGGTCGAGCCCCACCGCGCGGGCGGCGAGGAGCGCCGCACCAACCGAGGCGGCCTGCCCCGACCCGCGGCGGGTCGCGGCGAGCCCGGTGATGCCGGAGACCACGTGGACCCAGACCGGCAACGAGGCGCCCGCTCCACAGAGCACGAGTGCCCTCGGCGCCGAGCTCGGCGGAAGATGTCGGGTGGAGGCGGCCAGGCAGCGCTCCACCTCCCAACCGATCGACTCGACCGCCGCGCGCGCGATGTCAGCAGGACCGTGCGCCGCTCCGAGCCCGATGAACGCGGCACCGACATCCGGTTTCCACCACGGGGCGCGGGCGCCGTCCAGCCACGGCGTCGCCGTCACCCCGCGTGCACCCGGCGGGCTGTGGGCAGCGAGCTCGGCGAGCTCGGACGGCGTCCGATCGCAGATGCGTCCGAGCCATGCGAGGAACGAGCCCGCAGCGGAAAGCCCGCCCTCGATCAGCCACCCTTCTCCCGCCGCCCGCGACAGCGCGAGTCCCGGCGGCGGGTCGTCGGGCAAGGTGTCCACGGGAATCGAGACGTTCGCCGTGGTACCCCAGCTCACCATCGGCACGGTCGCGCTCGCACCGGTACCGAGCACCTCGCACGCGCGGTCCCCGGCGCCGATGACCACCGGCGTGCCCGCTCGCAGTCCGAGGGCGGAGCCGGCTTCGGTCGTCAGCTGGCCACAGGCCTCGTCGGAGGGCACGACGGGTGCCAGCTTCTCCGCGACGGCTCCCGCGAGCGCCTCGACGAGGTCGCCCGCGAGGTCGTAGAGCCCGGTCCGCGACGCCATCGACGGATCGGTCGCGACCGCGCCGGTGAGTCGCCAGACCACGAGGTCCCGCGGTGAGAGGATCCAGGTGCAGCGCTCAAACCGCTCGCGCTCGTGGGCGGCGAGCCAGGCGAGCTTGGCGGCCATCGACCCCGCGTCCAGCGGCGAACCCGTGCGCGGATCGATGCCGACCTTGACCTCGGCGTCCTGCGCAAGACGAGTCGCCTCGAAGGCCGCTCGACGATCCGACCACAACATCCCCGGTCCGATCGGTGTGCCGGTGCTGTCGAGTGTGGCGAAGGACTCCCGCGCACCGGTGCACCCGATGACCTCGACCGATCGGTAGGAATTCGGCGCCTGTCGGCGCACCTGCGCGCACGCGTCCTTGACGGACGTCCACCACGTCGCCGGATCCTGCTCCGCGCGGCCCGGATCGGGGTGCAAGGTGTGCACGGTCGATCCCGAGCGCGCCACCACGCCGTGGTCGCTCCAGAGGGCGACCTTGGTGACGGTGGTGCCCAAGTCGACGGTGAGGATCACTGGCCGTGGACGACGGCGGCGAGCTGTGCCGCTACGGACGCGGGGTCCGGCTGGAGGATGACGTTCCGGCCGATGGCGAGACCTCCTCCTCCGCCCGCCATCACGTCCCTCGTCTCGCAGAGCAGGTCGTCGAGGCTGCCCCGGTGCGGTCCGCCGAGGAACAGGACCGGTACCCCGACTGCGGCGACCACCCGCGCGACAGCGTCGGTGCGCGGCCCCCCTGGCGACTCGTCGGGGACCGGCACCTTGAGGAGCGGCGCGCCGAGATCATTGGCGACAACCGCAGCGAGGACCACGTCGTCGGTCACCCTCGACATCGCGCCGTTGCGCCACACCACCGGTTCGACCAGCGCCTCGAGCCCGCTCGCCCTGGCCTCCCCCAGAACCCTTCCGAGCAGCTCCAGTGCGGCGGCACCGCCAGGATCGTCGAACGCGAGCCGGGTCATGATCTTGACCCCGCTCCAGCGATCCGCGGCCGCTTGGGCGACCGTCGCGACCAGGCGGTCGTCGAGTTCGAACGCCGCGCCCGAGAGGCCTGTCCGGTTGAGCGAGAGGTAGGTGTGCTGGTCGTGGCGGAGTGCGCCCCGCGCCCGGAGGTCGACGAGCGGGCGGGTCGTCGCGAGGATGCCGTCGCAGTGGGGCAGGGCCGCCTCGAGCGCGGTGAGGTACTCGCCGTACCGCTCGATGGTCGGGACCCCGCGCGCCCGATGGTCGGCGGCGAGGACGAGGGCGGGGACGGTCAGCGGGTCAGCAGACTCCACGTCGGCACCGCCTCACCCGAGACCCGCGAGGCCGAAGACCACCTTCGCGACGGACGAGAAGTCCTCTCGGCCGTAGCCGGCGGCGATCGCCGCGGTGAGCGCCTGCCTGGCGGCGGCGGTCGTCGAGAGGGGCACCCCGGCCGAGGCACCGTACACCAGTGCGAGATCGAGGTCCTTCGCCATGAGCTCGGTCATGAATCCGGGCTGCCACCCGTTGGAGGCCGGGCTCTCCGGCACGACGCCCGGCACCGGAAGACGGGTCCGTACCGCGACGCAGTCACCGGTCGAGTGCTCGAGCACTTCGAGCAGCTTCACGAGATCGACACCGGAAGCGACCGCAAGCGCGGTGGCCTCCGCCGTCGCCAGCATCTGCGCGGCGTAGATGAGGTTGTTGCAGAGCTTGACGACCTGGCCCATCCCTGGCCCGCCCACGTGCACGATGAGACCCGAGAAGGGATCGAGGGCGGGGGTGGCCTGCTCGAGTACCGAGGCGTCTCCGCCCACCATCAAGGTGAGCCGACCCTTTTCCGCTCCAATCGTCCCTCCCGAGAGGGGAGCGTCGAGGAATGCGGCGCCGGTCGCGGCCACCCGTTCGTGCTGGGTACGCTCCACCTCGGGGTCGATGGTCGAGCAGTCGACGACGATCTTGCCGGAGCCGAGCTCGGGGAGCATCGCGCCGACGACGTCGACCACTTGCGGCGAGCTCGGGACGCAGAGGATCACGACCTCGCTCGTCGACGCGACGCCCTCGGGACCGGCACCTTCGACCGCGCCGAGCGCGACCGCGCGCGCGACCGGGCCCGGGCTCCTCGACGCGACGGTCACCCGGTGGCCCGCCTCGAGCAGGTGGCGGGTCATGGGCAGCCCCATCGCACCGAGCCCGATGAACCCGATGTCCATGCGCTTGGCTCCTCGTCTCTCGTGAACGGTCCGGACCGACCGCTCAGTGCCCGAACTTCGGGAGCCAGGTGGCGGTGCCCGCCAACAGCTCCTCGACCATCGCCTCGGTCTGGTGGAGGTCGCCGCGGCCGGCGAGCGGATCGAGGAAGTACGCGGACTCGGCCAGTCGCCGGTCGCCCATCAGGGCGGCGGCCACCGTCAGCTCCTGGACCTCGACGTGGCGTCGGACGAGCTCCGCGAAGAAGGGCGGGAGCAAGGCGACGTCGCGCCCTCGGATGCCGGTCGCGTCGACGACGCAGATCGACTCGACGACCGCTCCCTCACGGAGGTCGGGCGCCTGCCCGGCGTTCGGGATGTTGACCGGGACCTCGCGGGGCTCTCCCGTCAGGAGCGAGTCGATGATCGGCGCCGGGAGTTCCCCGGACGACCAGGCGTGGAGATCCTTGGTGCCGGCAAGCCACGCGTCGACGTCCGCGACGTACTCGCTCTGGTGCTGCTTCCGGCGGGCGATGTCGGTGAGATCGATGTTGAGCTCGCTCCCCCACCCGGACTCCTCGGTGAGCGCCCAGGGGACGAATTCGGCGAGGTGGCGATCACCGGCCGCGGGGAGCGCTCCCCAGCGATCGAGGAAGGTGAGCTGGAGGGCGTGACGGCGGACGAAGTCGAGGCGGCTGAACGGCTCAGCGGCCGCCTCCCGGGCCCCCGGTGCGAGCGCGTCGAGCCCGCCGGCCTCGTCGACCATCTCGGCGAGGATCGCGAACCCGTCCTCACCGTCGAGCTCGAGCGAGGTGACCACCGGGAAGTGGTTGACGCCGGCGACAATCGGATGCACGGCTTCGGCGGGCTTGCCGGTCGCGATGGCGAAGTCGAGCGCCCAGTTGCCGACCTCGTGGCAGAGGCCGACCGTCTTGATCCGGCTTTCGCGACAGACCGCCCGGGTGAGGCAGGTCATCGGATTGGTGATGTTGAGCAGCCAGGCGTCCGGGCACGCCTCTTCCATGTCGGCCGCGATGCCGACGAGGACGGGCACGTTTCGCAGGGCGCGGGTGATGCCCCCGGGACCGACCGTGTCACCGACCGACTGGCGGATGCCGTAGCGGGCGGGCACCTCGAGATCGACGGTCATGGAGTCGAACCCGCCCGTCGAGATGGTGACGATTACGAAGTCGGCGCCGTCGAGCGCGCGCCGCTGGTCCGTCGTGGTGGTGATGGCCACCCCGGCGCCCATGACCTCGTCGAGCTTGTGGCCGAGCGCCTCCATCTTCTCGAGAGGCGCGGGGTCGATGTCCTCGAGGACGATGCGCGCGCCGTGCAGTGAGGGCGTCCCGAGCAGGTCGGCGAGGAGCTCGGGCGTCCACTGGTAGCTCCCCCCGCCAACGATGACAACTGTCGGAGCGGTCACCGTCCTGGCCGTTCCACCTGATCGCCGCTCATGGGCAGCACTCTAACCATCGGCCGACGTCCGACGCCGTGCGATCGCATGCACCACGTGGTGCAGTCAGCCAGCCGGTGCCGAGACGAAGGAGTAGGTCCCCGCGCCCACCACGATCCGCGCGCTGCCGGAGGTGGACGTGACCGAGTGGACTCCGGACACCCGGTGAGCGGGCACGCCTTCCTCGGTGACCGATGCACCGACGACAACTGGCAGGACCACCGTCGCAACCATGTTGGGCGGAACGGTCGTCGTGAGGGTGAACACACCGGCGTCCCCCGCGGGGTTGCTCCACCCGACGTCGACGACCCCGCGTGGGGTCGGGACCGAGCCGCTTGCCGCCGCGAGTCCGGTCGGCGGCGGTGCGATCGCACAGGTGGCGAAGCCCGGACCGGTCGGCGCGACGCCGAGCAGCGCTCGCTGGATCTCGACTGCGACCGGCGAGCCCCAGCCGTGCGACATGCTGTCGCCGTTCACGTCCGAAGGGTTCCAGACCTCCCAGGTGAAGGTCGCCCCACGGGCCAGGATGTTCGCCCAGCCGTCGATCGACGCGTCCGTCAGCAGCGAGACCAGCTCCGACGACCGGCCGGCCAGGGACAGCGCGCGGAGAACCTCGTTTGCCGTCTGCGGCGGGGTCTGCATCCCGAGCCCGGCAACATAGGCCGCCACCGTGTCGATCCGATCGTTCGGCACCGCGCCGTAGGCGAGGGCGCACGCGTTGGCCGTCTGCGAGGCCGCCGTGGTCTGGGCACCCGAGCCCGTGATGCCGTCGACATAGATCCCGTCCGGTCGGGTGAGATGCCGGCCGATGGCGATCCGCAGGCGCGCCGCCCGGTCGTGCTGGACGGCCACCTCGCTTTCGGGTCGGCCGATGGCCGCGGCGAGGGCCGCCGTGCGCGCGAACACGTTCGCGCCGAGGACGTTGAGCCGGGTCACGACCGGGAAGTCGTAGTAGACGTTGGTCGCCGGCAACGAGGTCACGAGCCCGTTCTTCGACGAGACGGCGCGGGCCACATAGTCCGACAGGCGCTGGAGCGCAGGGTAGACCGACGCGACGAGGGCGTGGTCACCGGTGTGGAGCCAGTACTGCCAGACCCACTCGGGGTAGACCTCGGTGGACTCGTTGATGTCGAGCGCGCCGAGCCCGGTCGGGTAGATCTTGTTCACTGCGCCGTTCTTCCAGTAGCGCGCCTGCGACTGCGCGAACTCGAGCAACGATTTACGCGTGAGGTTCTGCTCCCCGAGGGTGGCCATCGCGGTACACGATTCGTTGAACCCGTCGAAGAGCCACGGTCCCTTCTCGCGGGTCGGGGTGTCGAGGTACTGCTCTTGGGCGGTGTACAGCGCGGAGTGCGCCCCGAGGTCGAAGATCGCGTCGACGACGGGTTCGGACGACTGGAAGGTCGCGGGCGTCAGGTCGGGCATGGCCGAATGCCTCGTGAGCGCGACGACGTCGGCCGGCGCGAGCGGCTCCCCGGGGTTGTCGACCTGGAAGTAGCGGAACCCGAGGTAGTCGAAGGGGTGGAAGACCTCGGCGCCGCCGCGTTGGACGTAGCCGTAGCTCATGTCGGTGTGTTGGGTCCCGTGCAGCGTCGCCACCTGACCGATCACGCCGGGCAGCGCTCCGCTGTCTCCCACTTCGTCCAGCAAGTAGCCGGCCCGCATGGACACCGACCGCCCCGGGGTTCCCCGGTGGAAGGTCACGGTCGGGACCGCGGCGTAGACCTTGCCGAAGTCGGCGACCACGGCGCCCGTCGAGAGCGTGGTGACCGAGACGGCGGGTACCGGTTCTTCGACGATGCGGGTCCGGACGGGGACGAGGCGGGTCCAGGGGCGGGTCGGGGTGCGCCCGAGGTCGACGGCCTCCTCCCATGCTGCGTCGTCGAAGCCGGGGAGCAACCACCCGACCGGCTCCGCGGACCCGTCGATCGTCTCGGTGAAGTCGACCAGGTCGCCCTCGAGGTCACGCTGCGTCCCTGGCAACCACGGTCCCGCCAGCATCTTCCACGTCCCGTCGGTCGTCACCCGCTGGACGTGGCCGTTGCGATCGTGGACGGAGACCTGCACGATGAGGCCCGGTGCTCCTGCCGGATGGCCTTTGGTCGCGCCCTGCCAGCTCGTGACCGCGCAGAACGCATTCACTGCGCCCGGTCGTACGAGCGCGGTGACGTCGAGGGTCTCGTAGTACTTCGAGTCCGGATAGCTGTAGGCCTGTCCCTTGCCGGCCCGCACCCCGTTCACGTAGAGCTCGTAGCACTGGTCGCCTGAGACATACGCCCGCGCCCGGTCGACCGTGGCCGCATTCAGCAGCACCTCCGTGCGCGCATAGGTGTACTGGTCGGGCGTCGGCGCTCCGTGTTCGGGTCTGCGGATCCACGACGCTCGCCAGTCCCCGGACCCGAGCGCGGTCTCGAACATCGCACGCGCCGAGCGCGGGCTCGACACACCTGATCCGTCCCAGGTCACGACCGTCCACGCAAAGGAGGTGTCCGGCGCAAGCTTCGGTCCGCGGTAGGGCACGAACGCCTGAGCCGACGAGGCCACCCTGCCACTGTCCCAGACCACTCTGCCCGCTCCCGAGGCGGTCACCGGACCAGTCACAACGAGGCGGTAGGCGCTCTGGGTGGCGCCGCGACGCGGGTCGGTCACCGTCCAGGAGAAGAAGAGGTCGTCGGGGGCGAGCCCAAGTGGTGCAGCGAGGCCGCCGACATTCAGGTTCGCGGGTGCCTGCGGCCCTGCCGGCCCTGCCACCGAGGCCCAGGCCGTCTCGACGACCGCCGGCGGGAGGGCGGACGCGACCGCTATGCCCGCCGCACCGGCGACACCTCCGCCGAGCAGCTGTCGGCGGCTCAGCACCCGTGAGCGCGGCGATCGCTCCCCCGGTGGCTCACGCATCCCGGTCACGCTAACAAGCGGGGTTTTCCCGTGCGCGGCCGACTCTGGTCGCCGTAGGATCCGCCCGTGGCGCCCTCGACCATGCTCTTCGTCACCCAGGTCGCGCCCTACCGTGACGGGCCGGCGGGTGTGCACGGCGTGCTCGACCAGGCGGCGACCGCGATGGCCCAACTGGCCGAGTCGACCGACCTCGTGTACTCCCGTGTCGTCGACGTGCGCGAGGTCGAGGCCGAGTCGATCTCCGCTGCCCGTGCGGTTGCGCTCTTCACCATCGGCGAGACGCCGTGGTCGGACGCGCAGCGCACAGCGCTCGTCGAGGGGGTCCGCGCCGGTCGCACCGCTCTGGTCGCCGTGCACTCGGCGTCCGACGCGTGCTACGGCTGGGACGAGTACGGCACGCTGGTCGGTGCGCGCTTCGACGGCCACCCCTGGACACAGACCTGCACCGTCGACGTCCTCGACACCGGCCACCCGGCGACGGTGCACCTCGGTCGGACCTGGCGGTGGCACGACGAGGTCTACACCTTCCGCGATCTCCGATCCGACGCGCACCTGCTGCTTGCGGCTCGTCCCGGCGAGCTCCAAGGATCCGATCCCGACCGGACCTACCCGCTCTCGTGGTGCTTCGCCGAGGGCTCCGGACGGGTCTTTGCGACGTCGCTCGGTCACTTCCCGCACGCCTGGGAGAGCCCGGACTACCTGCGCCACCTCGCCGGGGGCCTCGCCTGGTCGCTCGGCACGGGGTGACGCCGATCACCCTCCCGGTCCACCTTTGTAAGTCGGACATACATCGCTATACATCACCTGATGTATGCCCGAAATTAAGCAATCGGAGACGTAGCTGCCGAGCCGTGCGGACCGATCGGATCGGGTTGGACCGGCCCTACCCGTTCGTACCGGGCAATGGCCTGAACGGTTCGACAGTCACCCAGCAGGTGCCCTGCGCCTTCCCCTGCGAGGTCAACTGACACTGTGACGAGGGCGGCACGTTGTTGTGGAGCTTCACGATCTTGTAGAGCGTCGGGCCGTAGAACTTGTCCGGGCCGAAGGTGAGGATCGGTGTGGACGTGCCCGGCAAGTCGGTGACCTTCGAGATGGCGGTCACGAACGTCCGGCGGTTGAGATCCGGGCCAGCGGCTCGGGCGGCCTGAGCGAAGAGCGTGATCGCTTCGCACCAGCTGACGACCGGTCCCTGCTCCTCGATGTAGTCGGTGGTGCCGCCGGAGGGGATCTGCGGGTACGCCTTGTGCCAGGGAATCCAGCAGTTGCGTACACCGGTGTCGTACCCGCGTGGCCCTGTGTAATTGGAAGGTGTCGTGCCACCGCCGAGCGTCTCGGTGGTCAGGCCCTCCTGACCGTCGAGGGCAGCCTCATAGGGGATCGGAATGAGTCCGAGCGCTGCGTTGATGCTCTGCTCGTAGTCGCTCAGCAACAGGCGCGGGAAGTACTGCTGCGAGGTCTCGGCCTGGAGCACCGGATAGAAGACGTTGAAGGGCATGAGCGGGATGACCGAGGTCACACCTGCGCTCCGCAGCTGCTGGATCACGAGTGGTGCTTCGGTGTTGGTGGTCGCCGACTGTGACGGGTCGGACGCGATGGTCTCGACCAACGGGTCGACGCCGACCTTGTGCAGGTCCGGCAAGAGGTACTGGTCGAGGGCGAGCTGGTCGGAGGCCCGGTCACCGGCGATGATCCCGACCTTCCGGCTCCCACCGATCAGGCCGTCACGCATCCCCCACTGGACGACCGCGGCCAGGATGGCCGCCTGGTCCGGGCCGGTCCACCAGAGATAGGGCGACCCCAGCGTCGTCCAATTGGTGACCGTCGTCCACTGACCGATGAACGGCGTGTGGCCCTCTTGCGCGATGCAGAGCTGGTTGTCACCTGTCCACGCGCCGATGCCGTCGAGGACGGCGAACGCGGCAGGTGATCCCTCGGTCCAGGTCTTGCACAGCGCCCGCATCGCGGCCTCGCTCGTCGGGTCGAACGTCTCGATGATCGGATTGATCGTGCGCCCGTTGATCCCTCCCGCGTCGTTGAGCTGCTTGACGTAGAAGTCGATGGCCTTCGTCTGCTCGCCGAACTCCGGATCGGCGGCGAATCCTTCCTGTCCGGCGAGCGAGGAGAGGGAGACGACCGGGAAGACGACGTTGATGCTTGTCGAACTCACCCCGCGGGTCGAGGTGCTGGCACTGCCGACCGGGACGGGACCACCGCTCGGGGCGCCGGGGTTGGCGAGCCCGCTGCTGGCCGGCACGGCCCCCGACGTCGTGCTCGACGGGGCCGAAGCGATCCATCCGACGAGCCCGACCAGCACCGCGACGGTGACCACCACGGTGCGCACCTGGGTCCCCCGCGGACGGCGCACGAAGTGGCCCCACGATCGTGCCAGCCCTGCCAGCGGATTCCACCGATGCCGCTCAGCCATCAGCCTCCCTCCCCGTCGTGGCGTGGCACCGTCTCTGGGCCACCGGAGCCTACTTTCCCGGCCTTCACTGCGCCGGAGCCTTCGCGGGCCCTGAGAACGCCGTACGCGCTCGCTGGTGTCGGCCGTTCCGACCGTGCTCGCCGGTTGGTTAGGTTGGGGCCGAGCGAAACAACGCCGTCACCGACCGGTCCGACCGGTCTTCGGCGGCCGTGCGATCCCAGGCAAGGAGAGCGGTGCAGACGGAGGGAGCCCCCCACGATCGCCGGGCCGCAGGGCTCCTCGATCGCGGCGCGGCACCACTGCGAAAGGTCCCCGACGGGATGCGCGCGGTCGAGGTCGTGGACCTGGTCAAGCGGTATCCGAAGGCACCGTCCGACTCGGTGGCCGGCATCGGCTTCGAGGTCGGGCTCGGCGAGGTCTTCGGGTTCTTGGGCCCGAACGGCGCCGGCAAGACGACGACCATCGGGATCCTCACCACGAGGATCCGTCCGACACGCGGCACCGCGCGGGTCGCAGGCATCGATGTCGTCACCGATCCGGTCGGTGCACGCAAGGTGCTCGGCGTGGTCCCCCAGCAGAACAACCTCGACCGCTCGTTGTCGGTGCGCGACAACCTGCTCTTCCACGCGAGCTACCACGGAGTACCCCGTGCGCGCCGCAATGCTCGTGCCGACGAGCTGCTCGAGCAGTTCGGGCTCGCCGATCGCCCCAACGGCCGACCCGACGACTTCTCCGGCGGTCAGATCCAGCGGATGATGATCGCACGCGCACTCATGCACTCGCCGAGGGTGCTCTTCCTCGACGAGCCGTCGACCGGTCTCGACCCGGCCGCCCGCCTCTTCATGTGGGAGAAGGTGGCCGAGCTCCGCGCCGGAGGGACAACTGTCGTGATCACGACCCACGACATGGACGAGGCGGCGACCCTCTCCGACCGGGTCGCGATCATCGACCATGGCAAGGTGCTCGCCCTCGACACGCCGGACGCGCTCGTCCGGAGCATGACGAGCGACCGCACGCTCGACTGCACGGTCGAGCCGGGCCCGATGGGCGACATCGACGCCACCGGGGGGGCGCTCGGACGGCTCGCGGGAGTCGGCGAGGTCGAGCGCCTCGACGATCCCACCGTCAACGGGTGGCGCTTCCGGATCTACGTGAAAGGCGAGGCGGCCGCCTTCGTGGCGCAGGTGGCCCAAGCCGTCAACTCGGCGGGCGGGCGGCTGACCGACGTGCGCCTGGGCGAGCCCAACCTCGAGGACGTCTTCATCCACCTGACCGGACGGGCACTCCGGTGAGCGTGACCGGCCTCGAACCCTCCGCGGCACCGACCGCCTCGGTCGCCGTCCCGAGCTGGGGTCCATGGCGGACGGGGCTCGCGATCCTGCGCCGCGACCTCTTCGTCACGGGACGGGAGTTCCCGATCTTCTTGACCCAGGTCATCTTGCAGCCTCTCTTCTTGCTGTTCGTCTTCGGCAAGGTCCTCACCGAGCTCGGCTACGCACGTCCCGGCTACGAGCAGGTGCTCTTCCCCGGGCTCGTCGCGCTCGCCGCGGTATTGACCGGTCTGCAGAGCACGGCCCTCCCGCTCGTCATCGAATTCTCCTACTCGAACGAGATCGAGGACCGGCTCCTCGCACCGCTCCCCATCGGAGCCGTGGCGGTCGAGAAGGTCGTCTTCGCGGCGATGCGGGCATGCGTGGCGGCCGCCGTCATGTTTCCGGTCGGCGTGTGGATCCTCGGGTCGATCCCGTGGCAGGCATCGACCGCGGTCGCCGTCATCGTGATGACCATTCTCGGTGCCCTGCTCGGCGCTGCGATGGGACTCATCCTCGGCACCTATGTGCCGCCGAACCGCATCAACGTGACTTTCGCCCTCGTGCTGACGCCGCTGATCTTCACCGGCTCGAGCCAGTACCCGTGGCCCTCCCTCGGCGGGATCCGCTGGTTCCAGGTGGTGTCCGCGCTCAACCCGATGACCTACGTGAGCGAGGGCCTCCGCGGGCTGATGGTGCCGTCGGTGCCGCACATTCAGACCTGGCTGTGCTTCGTCGCGGCGGTGGCCTACCTCGTGGTCCTCGTCGTGATCGGCATGATCGGTTTCATCCGGCGGGCGCTCGGGTGATGCAGGCGTCGCACCGTTACGCTGCTGGCCCAGGTCGACCGAGGAGGGCGGATGGACGCGGATGAGATGTGGGGCGGCATCGACCCGTCCGTGCTGGAGCGGGTCGTCGTCGTCTCGCCGCACTTCGACGACGCAGCGCTCGGCGCCGCACATCTCCTGGGCTCCCATCCGGGAGGCACGGTCGTCACGGTGCTCGCGGGTTGGCCTCCCGCCTACCCCGGAGAAGTCACGGAGTGGGACAAGTCGGGCGGCTTCGCCACCGGCGACGACGTCGTCGCCGCCCGCCGCAAGGAGGACCGGGCCGCGATGGAGGTACTCGGTGCGGCCCCGGTCTGGCTCGACTTCTCCGACCACCAGTACCTGGCGCCCGAGGACCGGCCGACGCCGTCCGACGTGACGCCGGCCCTGCGCGCGGCGATCGAAGCGGCCGGTGCGACGTCGGTCTTCTTGCCCATGGGCCTCGCCAACCCCGATCACGTCTTGACCCACGACGCAGGGCTGCTCGTGCGAGAAGCCATGACCGGTACAGAGGACGGACCGCCCTGGTTCTGCTACGAGGAGGGTGGCTACAAGCACCTGCCTGGGCTCCTCGCATGGCGGGTCGCCAAGCTCTTCCGCAGCGGGCTCTGGCCCACTCCGGCGGTCGTCCCGGTCGACACGGACATGGCGAGGAAGCGCGAGGCGATCTGGAGGTACACCAGCCAGATCGGGCCGCTCGAGCGCGACCACTTCCTGAGCGAACGCCTCGACGCCAACGTCTGCGAGCAGTACTGGCGGCTCGACGCACCACCGGCCGGCTGGGAGCGCCTGATGTCGATCGACGACCTCCACCCGTGAACGCGACCGTCCGAAAGGAGCAGCGACCATGACTCTCGCCCTCGTCACGGGAGCCTCGTCCGGGATCGGTGCGGCGACCGCCCGCCATCTCGCGGGACAGGGCACCACCGTGGCGCTCGTCGCCCGCAGAAGGGACCGACTCGAAGAGGTGCTCGCCGACTGTCTCGGAGACGCGCCGGACTCGGCGATCTATCCGGCCGACCTCGGAGATCCACTCGGCGCCGCGGCCCTCAGCGAACGGATCTGGGACGAGCTCGGCCCGGTCGACGTGCTCATCAACAACGCCGGCACGCCGATGCGCAAGTCCGTCACGCGGCTCACGCTCGAAGACGTCGACCGGGTGATGACCGTCAACTTCCGTTCGCCCGTCGCGATGACCCTCGCGCTCCTCCCGCGGATGCTCGAGCGTGGCTCCGGCACCATCGTCAACGTGTCGAGCGTCGGCGGGCGGCTCGGCATCCCGAACGAGTCCGCCTACTGCGCGTCGAAGTTCGCGCTGGCCGGGTGGAGCGAGTCGCTCGCCTCCGACCTCTACGGGACGGGGATCGCGATCAGGCTGGTCCTTCCCGGTCCCGTTGACACCGAGGTGTGGGACCAGCCCGGCAACGACCCCGCCCCGTACAAGGGCCCGTTCGTGCCGGCCGAGGACCTCGCGGTCGGCATCGCCGCGGCCATCGAGAGCGACCGGTTCGAGCACTACATCCCGGACATGAGCGGCGTGGTCGAGATGAAGACGAAGGACTTCGACGCCTTCGTGGCCGGCATGCACGCGATGTCGGCGCCGTCGGACGACGCTGGGAGCACCTCGTGAAGGCCCTCGTCTTCGGCACGCGCCCCGATCCGGCCGAAGTCCGCCCGGCCCCGACCGACGAGCTCGAAGCGCGGCTGGCGTCCCTCCCGTTCGGCCTCCACGAGGTGGACGACGCGACGCCGATCCGTCCCGACTGGGTGGTCGCGAAGCCCATCCTCTCGGGGGTGTGCGGGTCCGATGCCAAGCTGGTCCTCGGCGAGTTCGAGGACGGCGACATCGACAATCCGATGGCCGCGTTCTCCTCCCTCCCCCACGTACCCGGTCACGAAGTGGTCGCAGAGGTCGTCGCGCTCGGGCCCGCGGCCGAGGGTCTCGACGTCGGCCAGCGTGTCGTGCTCAACCCGTGGCTCAGCTGCGCGCCCCGCGGCATCGAGCCGCCGTGCCCTCCCTGTGCCGCAGGGGACGTCAACCGCTGCTGGTCGTTCACCAAGGGCACCATCGGACCCGGGGTCCACATCGGGGTGGTCACAGGCGCGCCCGGCGCATGGGCGGAGCTCCTGGCCGCGCACAGCTCGATGCTCCACCCGGTGCCCGAAGGGGTCTCCGACGAGGCGGCGGTAATGGCCGATCCCTTCTCGGTCGCGTTCCACTCGATCGTGCGCCATCCGCCGCCGCCCGGAGGCCGCGCCGTCGTCTACGGGTCGGGCGCACTCGGCCTCTCGAGCGTCGCGATCCTCCGTGCCTTCCATCCCGAGGTCGAGGTCGCGGTCGTGGCCAGGTTTCCGGTCCAGATGGAACTGGCGCGTTCCTACGGCGCGGCCGCAGTCTTCCCTCACGAGCCCCGGCTCGCGCTGGTGGAAGGGCTCGCCGAATGGTCGGGTGGCGTCCTGCACCAGCCGCTCGACGGACTGCCGATGACCCATCCGGGTCGGATCGACGTGGTCTACGACACGGTTGCGAAGCCCGAGACCTTTGAGGTGGGTGTACGCGTCCTCGCCGAGGGAGGCCGGCTCGTGTACACCGGAGTGGCCGTCCCCGGCCGGTGGGAGTGGACCCCCATCTACTTCAAGGAGCTCTCGGTGATCGGGTCGAACGCGTTCGCGATGGAGGAGTTCGAAGGTGAGCGCCGCCACGCGATCGACCACTACCTCACCCTCGTCGCGGACGGGCGGATCGACCTGGTCTCGATGGTCACCCACCGCTTTCCGCTGGAGGACTGGTGGGAGGCGCTCAAGACCATCGCCCGACCCGAGGTGAGCGGAGCCGTCAAGACGACCTTCGCCCCGAACGGTTCCGCCGCCTGACCTGAGCGGCACCACCGCTCGGTTCAGGCGGCTCAGTTCGGCCGACTCAACTCCTCGAACCGGGTGAACCGGCGGGCAGCGGCCGCTGCCCAGCGGGCATCGGGCTCGAACCTCCGTCCCGTCCGGGCCCAGCCGCTCGCGTTGTCGAGCGAGGGCTCGAGCCCGGCCACCATCCGCGCGACGTAGGCCGCGCCGAGGGCCGCACCTTCGGGTACGGCGACCGTGTCCACCGGAAGGCCCGCGGCGTCGGCGACGGCCTGCATCCACGCGTCCGATCGTGAGCCACCTCCGGCGGCGATGATCCGACGGGCCGGACAGCCCGCCCGCTCGAGGATGCGGCGGATCACGAATCCGCTCGCCTCGCGCGCGCCTCGCAGGACCGCGTCAGGACCCTGGGCGATGTCGAGTCCGTGCACGCTCGCCTTGAGGCGCGGGTCGTGGAAGGGGGTGCGCTCACCACGGAGGTAGGGCAACCAGACCGGCACCCGCTCGGGATCCCCGTCGGGCGGGACGCCCGCGGCTCCGTCCGACCGGCGACCCGGCGCCCGCACGATGCCGTGCACCCAGTCGGCGAAGAGGGCCCCGGCGTTGCTCGCGCCGCCGACCATCACCTGGCCGGCCTCCGTGCTCGGGAACGTGGTGAGGCCGGGAACTTCGATCCACTCCTCGGTGACCACCCACATCACGAGGGTCGCACCGAAGATCGCGAGCACGTCTCCGGGGGTGTCGGCCCCGGCCACGATCTGCTCGCAGAACGCGTCGATCGAGCCGCCCCCGACGGCCGTGGTCGTACCGGGCACGGTGCCCACCGCCTGGCCCATGTGCCCGACGCGTGCGACCTTCGCCTCGGTGAGCCCCAGATCCGCGAGCGCACCGGTGTTCCATCGACCCGCCACGAACAGCTCGCCGAACGACGTCGCCGTCGCGGTGTCGACGGCTGGGATGCCGGCGAGGGCATTGGTCGCGACCGCCTGGCACGGCCAGTAGCCGGCGGCACCCGGCAGCTCTGCGACGGCCCATGCCAGCATGCGCCGTCCCTCGTCGCGCTCTCCACCGTTGTCCTCGGGGCGCGCGATGCGGTCATCGTGGCCGGCGCGCGCGTCGCCGTAGAGCAGACCGGGCAGCTTCGGGACGCCCCTCCGGTCGACCGCCGTGATCGAGGGGACCATCGACGAGACGACCACCCCGGCCGCGGGTCCGTCGAGCGCCGCGGCGACCTTTGCGAATGCCCGTCTCGGTCCGCGTCGCCACGAGCCGTTGGCGTCGTGCTCGAGCAGGTCGGCGGTCGGCGTCCCGACCGGGTGGGGGACGCGGGTCCGCGCCACGACGGTACCCTTCTCGTCGACGGCGACCGCCTTGACCGACGTCGTGCCCACGTCGACTCCGATGGTGCACCCGGCACCGTCGGGTCGGTTCACCGTCCTGTCACCATGGTCATAGGCCGCCATTATGGACGCGAACCGCCCGACGGGCAGCTGCTACCCTCCGGGTCCGTCGGAACCCGATCGAGGAGTGGGCGAGCATGCCGAAGGATCCACCGAAGGCGCTGGTGACCGCAGCCGTGCGCGGACCGGGGCTCGACCTCCTCGGCCAGCTCGCCGACGTCACCCTCGACTCGTGGCTCGAGCAGCCGACGCTTCGCATCTACAACGCGGACCAACTCGCCGAGGCGATGGCGTCGATCGGCGCGACGATCGCGGTCGTCGAGAGCGACCGGTGTGCGGGCCCGCTCTTCGAGCTCGACCTGCTCGCGATCTGCAGCTGCCGGGGCGACCCCACCAACGTGGACGTGGCGGCGGCGACCGCGGCGGGCGTGCCCGTGCTGCGTGCGCCGGGGCGCAACGCCGATGCAGTCGCCGAGCTCACCGTGGCCCTCCTCATGGCGGCGACCCGGGGGGTGGTCGCGGCCGACGCGGATGTCCGCCGTGGCGAGATCTACAAGGACGGCACCATCCCCTACCAGCGCTTCCGGGCCTGGGAGGTCGCGGGGCGAGTCGCGGGCCTCGTCGGTCTCGGTGCGGTCGGGCGTGCGACGCGCTGGCGGCTCCGCGGGCTCGGGATGGAAGTGATCGCCTATGACCCCTACGCGGACGGGCCGACCGTCTCGCTCGACGAGCTGCTCGAGCGGTCCGACGTCGTCTCCCTCCACGCACCCGTCACTCCCGAGACGACCGGCATGATCGGCGAGGCGCAGTTCGACGCGATGCGTGACGGCGTGGTCTTCCTCAACTCGGCGCGGGCTGCGTTGCACGATACCGACGCACTCGTCGCGGCGCTCGAGTCGGGGAAGGTCACCGCGGCGGGACTCGACCACTTCGAGGGGGAGCATCTCGCCACCGACCACCCGCTGACCCGTCTCGACTCGGTGGTGCTGACCCCGCACATCGGTGGTGCCACCTACGACACCGAGACGAACCACACCTCGATCATCGCGGAGGACCTGTGCCGGCTGCTGGCCGGTGCCCGCCCGCGCTTCATTGTGAACCCCGAAGTCCTGGGCGGCCGGTGACGACCGCGCGCGGTCCCGCGTTCCGCGTCCTGCCGCGCACCGACACGGAGGACGCCTTCTTCTGGACGAGCGGCGCCGACGGCCGGCTCCGCTTCCTCCGGTGCCAGGACTGTCGTGAGTTCGTCCACCCGCCCGCTCCGTGCTGCCCGACCTGCCTCGGGTCGGACCTCGCGCCCGAGGTCGTGAGTGGCCGCGGCACTGTCGCCTCGTACACGTGCAACGTCCAACAGTGGATCCCCGGGAGCGATCCGTACCTCATCGGGCTCGTCGCGATCGAGGAGGACGAGCGCATCCGACTCACCACCAACCTGGTCGACGTCGAGGCCGACGACGTCTCGATCGGCATGCCCGTCGAGGTCGCCTTCGAGCAGCACGAGGACGTCTACCTTCCGCTCTTCCGTCCGGCCGGGAAGGCGGGAACCGCATGAGGCCGGCCGGACCCCCGATCGAGCGACAGGCGGTCATCTCGGGGATCGGCCAGTCCGCCGTCGGCCGCCGGCTCGGACGGAGCGAGCTCGACCTCACGATCGAGGCCTGCCTCGCCGCAGTCGGAGACGCCGGTCTCACCCGCGACGACATCGACGGGCTGGCCACCTACCCGGGAATGGGCGTGGGCACCGGGGGATTCGCAGGCCCGACGACCCCCGAGGTCCAAGACGCGCTGCGCCTTCGACTCGAGTGGCACGACGGCGGGGGCGAGGGCCCTGGTCAGATGCGTGCGCTGATCGCCGCGTGCCTCGCGGTGGCGGGCGGCCTCGCCCGCCACGTGCTCGTCTACCGCACGGTCACCGAGTCGACCGCCCAGGGAACCGGCGGCCGCCAGGGTATCGGGGGAGGTGGTGCCGGCTCGGGCCGCGCCCCCCGCTTCTCGGGCTTCCTCCAGTGGACGATCCCGTTCGGCGCGGTCTCCGCCGCCAACTGGCTCGCGTTCGTCGCCCAGCGCAGGATGTTCGAGTTCGGGCTCACGCGTGCCCAGCTCGGCCAGATCGCGCTCAACGGCCGCGCCAACGCGGCCCTCAATCCGTCGGCCGTCTACCGCGAGCCGATGACGATGGACGACTACCTCGCCGCCCGGATGATCTCGACGCCGCTGTGCCTCTTCGACTGCGACGCCCCGAGCGACGGTTCGACCGCGTTCGTGGTCTCCCACCGCGATTTCGCGCCCGACACGCCGCACGGCGCCTGCCACGTCAACGCTGTCGGCACCGCGCTCCGGGGGCGGCCGAGCTGGGACCAGTTCGACGACCTGACCACCATGGCAGCCCGCGACGCAGCCGCTTCGATGTGGGAGCGCACCGAGCTGACTCCGGCCGACGTCGACGTCGCCGAGCTCTACGACGGGTTCTCGATCCTCGCGATGGTCTGGCTCGAGGCACTCGGGTTCTGCCCTCGGGGCGAGAGCGGACCCTTCGTCGAGGGCGGAGGTGCGATCTCGCGGACGGGCGTGCTGCCGCTCAACACGGCCGGCGGTCAGCTCTCTGGAGGACGGCTCCACGGCTTCGGCCTGATCCACGAGGCGTGCGTCCAGCTGCGCGGCGAAGGTGGCGAGCGCCAGGTGCACCGGCGAGGTGGTGCATTGCCGGAAGTCGCGGCGGTGAGCAACGGCGGCGGGCCGATCGCCGGAACCATCTTGCTGACGAGGGGCCTGGGCTGACGCTCCATCAGAGCAGGTGGCGGGCCGTTCGCGCGGCGAGTGCTGCGAGGGTGAGGGTCGGTCCGTAACCCGACGAGGTCACGAAGACCGACGAGTCGGCGACCACGACGTTGTCGAGTTGGTGGACCCGGGCGAACGGGTCGACGACCGACGTCGCGGGGTCGGCACCCATCCGAACCGTTCCCATGACGTGGCGGCTCTCGGGCACAGATCTCGGCGTGAACCCTGCCGTACCCGTGCCGGGCGACGTCGCCACCATCGTCCACGTGGCGCCCATCTCGTCGAGGATCGCGGTGAGCCGAGGACCGAAATGGTCGGAGGAGACGAGCTCGTGGCGACCCGGTCGGTACGTGATCCGCGCGACGGGAACACCCCGCACGTCGCGGATGGTCGGATCGAGGTCGACCCTGTTGGTCGCGTAGGGCAGGTCCTCGCCCTGCGCGGTGAAGGCCCAGAGGTTGCGCCGCATCGGCGAGTCGCCCATCAGCCGTGGATGCTTCTTGCCCCACGGAAGGTGCTTGGCCTCCATGATCGGTAGGGCAGGTCCCGAGTGCTCGACCATGCCGCCCCGCAGCCAGGGCAGGCCGGCTTCCTTGGCGGCAGCGCGTGTCGCGTCGTCCCCCACGATCATGTCGTCGTGCACGTGGGTCACCGCGCGGCCGCGCTCTGCGTAGGTCCGGTAGGGGAAGATGCCGACCCCAATGGTCTGGAAGTGGACCATGAGGTGCCGGCCGATCAGCGGGTGTTCGATCTCCGAGAGCAGGAGTAGTCGCGGCGTCTCGATGGCGCCGGCCGCGAGCACGACGTGACGGGCGCCGATCGTCCGTCGGCCGCCGTCCGGGCCGACGACCTCCACCCCCGTCGCCCGCCGGCCGTCGGTGAGGATGCGCGAGACGAACGTCTCGGCCAACAGCTCCGCACGCCCCGAGGTGAGCGCGCGCCGTAGCATCGCGACCGGGTCGCCCTTCGCGTGGATCGGACAGCCGAAGAATGCGCAGAACCCGCAGTTGTTGCAAGCGGGTCGGCCGTCGTAGGGGACGCTGTTGGCCGCGGTCGGTGCCGGGTACGGGTGGTACCCGAGGCGCTCGGCCGCCTCGGTCGACCGCAGTGCTCCGTACATCGGGGCGCCCGAGGGCATCGGGAAGGGCCCCGACCTCGGACCGGCGAACGGGTTCGACCCTTCGGTGCCCGCGACCCCGATGAGCCGCTCGACCTCTGCGTAGAAGGGTTCGAGCTCGTCGTAGTCGAACGGCCAGTCGGCAACGGCCGCATCAGGCTGCGGTCCGAGCTCCGAATGGAGGCGGAAGTCACCGGGCATGAACCGGGGGACCTTGCCGTCCGCGTGCGTGCCACCGCCTCCGACTGTGGAGGGGATGGAGTTGACTTCGCCGACGTGGAGGTGGTCGCCGTCGTCCTCGCCTGTCCGGAAGGTCCGTGGCTCGATCAGCGGGTCGGGTCCGAGGAAGTGACGGCTGAGGAATTTGATCTCGTCGTTCGAGTAGTCCGAGGCGAGCACCGACGGGTCGGCGGGATCGAGCAGGTGGTTGCGACCCTTCTCGACGATCGTCACGGTCCAGCCTGCCGCGGTGAGCACGTCGGCCACCGTGGAGCCGCCGGGACCGGAACCGACGATGACTGCGTCGACCGTCACGGTTCGGCCACCTCCTGGTCGGTCCAGCCCCGGGGCTGGACGTCCCCCTCGAAGCCGATCGCCTTCCACGCTGTGCCGTCGCGATTGCCTCCGTACTCGGGCGCGCCGTACATCCCTTCGCAGGCGTGGTGGAAGAGGAACAACGTGAACTCGGCGGACGCCTCGAGCCGCGCATCCTGGTCGTCGGCGGGTAGGTCGCAGAATTTCGGTGCCCAGCGCGGCGAGCCCCTCGCGGTAGCGCTGCTGGTAGCCGATGACCGGACCGTTGAACTCCCGCTCGGGACGGCCGGCCGACCCTTCGATGCGCATCCGCCATGCGAGCTCGTCGAGTGGGGTGAGGGAGTGGAACGCCGCGAACCCGGCCACCCCGCCGTGGCGCCCCGAGGACGGGCCTCCCGCCCAGATCCTGGGCGGGTCGAAGGAGAATGCGCCGAGCAGTCCGTCGATGTAGTCGGGGACGCCTGCCGCCACCGCTCCGGGGTTGTCTCCGCGCGCGGGCAGCATCCGGTCGCACGCGGCCGACAGCACCCGGTACTCGTCCTCGGTCAGCCAGATCGGCATCCGGTCACCCTAACAACGGCGCGCGCCGGCGCATCGCCCACGGGCGGTGATCGCAGGGCGGGTTCTGCTCAGGCGGGGGTGTACGCGACGGGCAGTGTGATCGGTGAACGGAACGCCATCCCCCGGATGTGGGGATCCTCTGCGTCCGGTGCGAGCCGGATGTCGGGAAGCCGATCGAAGAGCGTCTCGAGCGCCACCCGCGTCTCCATCCGGGCAAGGTGCATGCCAAGACACACGTGGACGCCGAAGCCGAAGCCGAGGCTCTGGCGCGACTCGCGGTAGATGTCGAAGTGGTTCGGGTCCTTGTACTTGCGCTCGTCACGGTTGGCTGCCCCGAGAAGCAGGCCGACGTCCGCGCCCTCCTCGACCGCGACCCCGGCCAGCTCGGTGTCGCGAGTGGCACGCCGCAGGATCACCGTGACCGGCGGCTCCCAACGGATGACCTCTTCGAAGGCGATCGGCAGGAGCGACCGGTCGTCCTTGACCGCCTGGAGCTGCTCCGGATTGGTGAGCAGTCCGTAGAGCAGGCTTCCCGAGGCACGGTACGTCGTCTCGACGCCGGCAGGCAGCAGAAGGCGGAGGAACGAGTAGATCTCCTCGTCGGTGAGCTTGCTCCCGTCGATCTCGACCTGGACGAGCTCGCTGATGAGGTCGTCCGAGGGCCTCGACCGCCGCTCTGCGAGGACGTCGGCGAAGTAGTCGCGCAACGCGGCCGACGCGGCCATGCCGCGCTCCCAGTTGGCCGTGACGCTCGTGATCTCGACCGCCCAGCGCTGGAAGATCGGGAAGTCCGCCCGCGGGAGGCCGAGGATCTCGGCGATGACCTGGACGGGGAAGTGGAAGGTGAGCCGCTGTACGAGGTCGGCCCGTCCGTCCGCTGCGAACCCGTCGATGAGCTCATCGACGACCCGCCGCACGAGTGTGCCCTCCCACTGCTCGAGCACCTTCGACCGGAAGGTCGGCGCCACCAGTGCGCGGTGGAGCCGGTGGTCCGGTTCGTCCATCTGGAGGATGGTCCGGCCCATGACTTCGCCCATGATCCCCTCGTAGACCGTCGAAGAGAAGGTCTCGTTGTCACGGAGCACGGCCACGACCTCGTCGAAGCCGAGGACCGTGACCGGCTGCGGCCGGTTCGGATCCGGATCGACGAGCCCGTCACCCAAGTCGATGGGACCGACATGGACCGGGCTCTCACGGAGCAGCTCCGCCATGCGTGGATAGGGGTCCCGGATGTCGCCGGAGACGGAGTCCGAGAGCTCGAAGGGGTCGAACGGAGTCAGCTCGGGCGCCACCGAGGTCGCGCTCTGTGCGTCGGCAGGCATGAAGCATCTCCTCTTGCTGGTGCCGGACGGCCCCGCGGCAAATCGTATATCAAACGTTCGTTTGGGGCCATCGAACGCCCGTTCGGCGGGGCCCGTTCACGCAGGTCCCCGGTGGTCCACAATGGTGGCCGTGGTTCCCGACGACGAGGCGCCCCTCCCGCGACACGACGGGAACGGGCAGCGCCAGCACATCCTGCGAACCGCGCTCTCCCTCATGGCAACCCAAGGTGTCGACGGCACGAGCATGCGCAACCTCGCGTCGGCGACCGGTCTCAACGTCGCGTCGCTCTACCATTACTTCCCCTCCAAGCGCGAGCTGCTCGTCGCCGTGCTCGAAGAGCGCGGATTCGTCGACGGGCTGACGGCGGCCTCGCAGCCTGCGCTCTCGCGGGACCCCGCCAGGGGCCTCGCCGACCTGCTCGAAGACATGCTCGACTCCATGCTCGAAGTCGACGAGTTCATCCGTCTCATGCTCGGCGAGGTCATGCGCGGCGACCAGACCGCCCACGCGGTCGGCGCCGAGCTCTTCGCAGCGACGCAGGCGTCCTTGGAACGCTGGCTCGAAGAGCACGATCCACCGGTGTGCGCGCGCTCCGAACGGGCCGCCATGGCGAGGATGCTCCGCACGCTCCTCGTCGGCCTCTTCCTCGAGTACGTGGCCGGCGTCCTCGACGACGGAAAGGACGCGGCCGCAGTCTTCCGCGCTCGGGCCGACGAGGCCGCCGCACTGCTCGACCGTCGCGGTCCTGCGTGATCGCGTCGACAGCTTTGTCCACCGCCGGACACCACCCGTCTGGACGCCGCCCTTCACCGAGACGACGCTCGGCGTCGACGCCGAGATCGAGGCGCTCGATCGCGGCGCGCTCCCCCGTGCCGGGTACAAGGCGACCCGGGTGGTCGACCCGGCCTGAGCCGCGTCCTACCGGTCGACGAGCATCCCTGCGATCCGGTGCCACTGCGGGCCGCTCCCACCGAAGAGCACCCCGTTCTGCTTCGCCCGTTTGAAGAGGAAGTGCGCATCGTTCGCCCAGGTGAAGCCCACGCCGCCGTGGATCTGGATGTCGTCACCGGTGACTTTGACCGCGGCGTCCGCCGCGTACGCGGCTGCCATGGCGGCGGCGCGGGTCCGGTCGGGCGCATCGGTGTCCGCTGCCCATGCCGCGTAGTGCACGCCTGCACGAGCCATCTCGAGCGCGTGGTACATGTCGACGATCCGGTGCTTGACCGCCTGGAAGGAGGCGATCGGCCGGTCGAAGACGATCCGCACCTTCGAGTACTCGACCGCGAGCTCGAGCGCGCGGTCTGAGACACCGATGAGCTCGGCGGCGAGGCCGACCGCGATCTCGTCGAGCACGCCCCGCCAGAGCTCCGAATGGTCGCCCGTCGGACCGATCGGGAGCGCGGGCTGGGCGTCGAGCACGAGGCGCGCGAGCTTCCGGGTCGGATCGAGCGAGGGCACCGGCTCGGCCGTCGGGTTGCGGAGCAGGAACGAGCGGACACCTTCTTCGACCAGCGCCGCCACGATCACCCAGTCGGCGGTGTGGCCGTCGACGACGATCGGCTTGACCCCGTGGAGCACCCAGCTCGAGCCCCTCCGGATCGCACGGGTCCGAACGGTGCCGAGCGGCTCGCCGTGACCTTGTTCGTGCACGGCGATCGTCCCCCGCTCGGCACCCGACGCGAGCCCGGCGAGCAGATCGTCCGCCGCGAGCGCCCGCGCCGCAAGGGTCGCCATCACCGAGGAGGAGAAGAACGGTCCGGGCAGCGGGACCCGGCCCATCTGCTCGAGCACGATGCTCATCTCGAGGAGCCCGGCGCCTTCGCCCGGGACGAGCATCCCCGGCCATCCGAGCGAGACCAACCGGTCCCAGAGCTCGGGTGAGCGGCCGACGGGGTCGTCGGCGAGTGGACGCAACGAGGTCTCACGTTCGGCGTCCATCGCCCGCCGGGCGACCTCTTGGAGCGCCAATTGCTCCGCATCGAACGTGAAATCCACTCCGCACCCCCTGGGCGTCGACCGGTCGGCGTCAGTGTAGGCCCGGCGCGTCCTCGCCAATGACGAGCGGGCTGCGGCTAACCTCCCCAGCCGTGGACTTCGCACTTGCGCCGGAGGACGAGGCATTCCGTGGCGAGCTGCGCGCGTGGCTCGACGAATTCCTCCCACCGTTCCTCGCGAGCGAGGAGCTGGGCGACGACTCCTCGCTGTCGGGTGAGAAGTCCCAACAGCGGCGCGCCGCGTGGCAGCGATTGCTCAACCAGGGACGGTGGGCGGCCGTGCACTGGCCCGAGGAGTACGGAGGCCGGGCAGCGACCGCGATGCAGCGGATCATCTACTCCGAGGTGATGGCCGAGTACCGGACACCGGGCATGTTCAACGCCAACGGCGTCTGGCAGATCGGGCCGATGATCATCGCGTGGGGGACCGAGGAGCAAAAGGCGCGGTGGCTCCCGTGCATCCTGGAGGCGACCGAGCATTGGTGCCAGGGCTTCTCCGAGCCCGATGCCGGCAATGACCTCGCCAACCTGCGGACGACCGCGATCCTCGACGGCGACCACTACGTGGTCAACGGTCAGAAGATCTGGATCTCGACCGCGCACCTCGCGAAGTGGGGACTGTTCCTCCTCCGCACGGACCCGACCGCCATCGAGCGGGGAAAGAAACACGAAGGCATCACGGCCTTCATCGTCGACCTCGAGACTCCAGGGATCGAGCGCCGTCCGATCCGCGACATGTCCGGCGAGGAGATGTTCAACGAGGTCTTCTTCACCGACGCCCGGATCCCAGTCGATTCGCGCCTCGGCGGCGAGGGCGAGGGTTGGATGGTCGCGATGGGGACCCTCGGTCACGAGCGAGTGGGCATCGCCGGACAGATCTCGATCCTCGCGGCGGACCTGCGCGCCATGGTGACGGCCGCCCGGTCGGTCAATCCCGCTGCGCTCGACGATCCCGCACTCCGCGACCGCATCGCCCACGCGGCAACGGAGATCGAGCTCGCCCGGCTGCTGTCGCTGCGCGCGCTCAGCAAGATCATCAAGGGTGAGAAGAACTGGCCCGAGGTCCCCTTCGCCAAGCTGCAGTGGTCACAGCTTGCCCAGACCCTGGCCGAGCTCGCCGTCGACCTCCTCGGTCCGGCCGGGCTCCTCGGGCGCGGTGGCCCGGACTCGGTCGATCGCGGCAAGTGGACCCGGCTCTACTCCTTCCAGCGGTACAGCACGATCGGCGGCGGCTCGACCGAGGTGCAGAAGAACATCATCGCCGACCGGGCGATCGCACTGCCCGGTATGGCCCGCCTCTCCTGACGTGCCCGTCGACGACCGGGCGCCCTGCATCATCGGCGTCGCGCGCCAGACCTGGCGCGACCGGTCGGCACCCGAACCGCTCGCGATGTGGGAGACGGTCGCCCGCGCCGCTTTCGAGGATGCGGGCAACGCCGCCGCGCTCGGTCGCCTCGGGAGCATCCGCATCGTCTACTGCCAGTCGTGGGAGTACGACGACCCGTGCCGGCGTCTGGCCGACCGCCTCGGCGCCGATCCGCCCGACCGCCGCTACTCGGGCCTCGGTGGCTCGGTGCCCAATCGACTCGTCGCTGACGCGGCCGAAGCCATGGGACGCGGCGAGCTCGACCTCGCACTCGTCGTCGGCGGGGAGGCCCTCGCCACCCGCCGCCAGGTCACAGCGCCCGACTGGTCCCACCCGCCCGCCGAGGCGAGCCCCTTCCCCATCAGCCTCGTCCGCGAGGAGGCCGCCAACGGGATCTACCAGGCGTACCTCACCTTCGCCCTGCTCGACACCGCGCGGCGCGCCCACCTCGGGTTCACGGTCGAGGAGCACCGCAGTTGGCTCGGCAGATTGCTCGCACCGCTCACCGCGGTCGCGGCGCGCGACCCCGAGCACGCCTGGTTCCCCGTCGCCCGCGACGCGGCCGAGATCGCGACCGTCTCCGCGTCGAACCGTATGGTGGCTACGCCCTACACCAAGCTCATGACCGCGATCATGGATGTCGACATGGCTGCCGCAGTGCTGCTCGCGACCGAGGCGTGCGCGGACGACCTCGGCGTCCCCGCAGATCGCCGCGTCTACCTCCGGGGCTCCGGGTCTGCAGCCGAACCGGCCCCGATGGCCGCGCGCCCGGAGCTGTGGCGCTCGCCCGCCCTCGCCGCCGCCGCCGGCTCGGCCCTCGGCGGGATGCCCGGTGACGAGGTCGCCCACCTCGATCTCTACTCGTGCTTCGCGAGCTCCCTCGCGTTCGCCTCCGACGCGCTGGGCCTCGGCGACCGCCGGGACCTGACGGTCACCGGGGGACTCCCCTATCACGGCGGTCCCGGCTCCGACTACGGGACCCATGCGCTCGCGGCGATGACGAAGGTCCTCCGTGCCGACCCCGGGTCGACCGGGCTCGTGACCGGGGTCGGGATGCACATGCAGAGCCACTCCGCGACGCGTTGGTCGACCACCCCGGGTGACCTGGCGCCGCTCGCACCAGCGCCCACACTGCCCTCGGTCGCGGTCAGGTCCGATGCCGAGGGCCCCGCCACCGTCGCGACGTTCTCGACCGCGTATTCGCGGGAGGGTCCGGAAGCCACCTCCCTCATCTGCGACCTGCCCGACGGCTCGCGCTGCTACGCGCGACTCGACGAGCCCGTTCCCGACGGGGAAGACCTCGAGGGGGCGTCGGTGCAGCTCGCCCCGGGCAAACGGGGCTCGACCCTCGCACGACGGTGAGCGCCCGTACCGACGAACTCGTGATCACCAGCCACCGAACGCCACCGGTCGCCCGCCGGTAGCCCAGACCACCGAGCGGAGGACTGCCGATGCCCGTCCACTACGAGCCCGGTGACGATCACATCGTCACCATCACCATCGACCGGCCAGAGGCCCGCAATGCGATGGACATGGAGCACTTCGCGCAGCTCCGCGTCGCGTGGGAGCGGTTCGACGAGGAGGAAGACGCGTGGGTCGCGGTCATCACCGGGGTCGGCGACGACTTCTGCGTGGGCGCGGACCTGAAGACCTACATCCCAGAGATCACCAAACTGGCCGCTCAGATGAAGGACGGGATCGCAACCGAGGTCAGCGGCTACCGCCTCGACGACGGGGTGAAGGCCGTGCTCCGCAACGTGAAGATCTACAAACCG
The DNA here is from genome assembly GCA_963769765.1 of uncultured Acidimicrobiaceae bacterium. GTDB lineage: Bacteria > Actinomycetota > Acidimicrobiia > Acidimicrobiales > RAAP-2 > Bog-756. Next base: position 520,122 of record CAVYNA010000004.1, read on the forward strand.
ATCGTGGCAGCGGTGAACGGCACCTGCGTCGCCGGCGGCATGGAGATGCTCGGCGGATGCGACCTTCGGGTCGCCGCCGACACCGCTACCTTCGGGGTGCTCGAGCCCAAGCGGGGACTCTTCGCCGGTGGAGGAACGACGGTGCGCCTGCCGCGCCAGGTCCCCTTCCCTGCGGCCATGGAGTTCCTGCTCTGCGCGGACCGCATCTCCGCCGAGCGGGCGTACACCATGGGGCTCGTCAACGAAGTCTGCCATCCCTCCAAGCTCATGGAGCGGGCCCGCGACTACGCCTTGCGCATCACTGCAAACGGACCGCTCGCAGTGCGCAAGACCAAGGAGTCCGTGCTGCGCGGACTGGCGGTCGACATGAAAGAGGCGTACCGCATCGAGTCGACCATCTCACAGGAGGTCTTCGCGAGTGAGGATGCGGTCGAGGGGCCGAAAGCATTCGCGGAGAAGCGGACGCCCCAGTGGAAGGGACGCTGATCGTCTCCCCCGCTACCGGCAGGGCTTCCGCACGCCGGTCAGCGCCAGGTTGAACCTCGTGCCGTTGAACCCGAGCGCAGCGTCGTTGGCGCAGAATTTCGCAGTGGTCAGGTGGTACTCGGCGTTGAAGACCGCCTTGTTCCCGACATAGGACGTGAGGAGCCCGCAGCTCGCGTACTGGTTGCACTGCTCTGTGAGGACCGCGTCGGCAAGCGGCTCCATATCGGCTGCGTAGGAGTCGCCGGTGTCGTCGGGGTTCTTGATCCACCAGCCGAGGCCGAGACCGTGCATGTAGGTTGCCAGCGTCGTCATGAACGACTCTTCGATCGGCTTGGTCAGGGGAAATCCGCTTGCTGACCCGTACTCCTCGTCGATGTCCGTCTCGACGGCATCGAAACCCTTCGCCGCGCACTGCTGGGAGATCATCGACTCGATGATCGAGACGGTCGCCGCCGACCGGATGTCGAGGTAGTACTCGGGATAGCCGGACACCTTCTGGCCGAAGACACCGGCCGCCTTGAGTTGGTCGTAGTAGGTGGTCGCGATCCCCTCGTCGGCGGCTGTGTAGTAGTTCCCGGCCGCGCCGACTTCGACATAGCAGACGACGTGCTTGCCGAGACCGTGGAGTGCGACGATGGTCGAGGCCGGGTTGATGATGCCGTCGATGTCGTAGATGGCCGGCGCCGGCGCCGGCTGGCCGTTCGGAAGTCTGTCATTCGTCCCCATGTCGGTGGCCTTCGTCAGGCGGAGCGGGTGGCTGAGCTCCCACTGCCACGGCTGGCTTCCGAGCGGGGGCACCCACCACCCGGCCGCGCCGGCCGGAGCGGCCGGCGCCACATGCGTTTCGACCACCACACCGGTCACGACAACCAGAAAGGTGACCGCGAGGACGAGCACCCGGGCTCCGACGGTCCTTCCCGGTCCGCCGATCCGATGCGCACGCCGATGTCGTCCCATCGCCGACATCGTAGAAGGGCACCGCACCGAACGCCGGGTCCGGTGGTCGTCGGGCACGGCGTGCGGCGGACCCACTCGATACGGTGAGCACCCATGACCACCGCAGATCAGTCCACACTCGAGTTTCCCGAGGGATTCCTCTGGGGCACCGCGACCGCCGCCCACCAGATCGAAGGTGGCAACACCAACAACGACTGGTGGGCGTTCGAGCACGCCCCCGACTCGAGGTGCGCGGACTCGAGCGGCGACGCCTGTGACTCCTACCACCGATGGCACGAGGACCTCGACCTCGTTGCGGCGATGGGGCTCGGTGCGTACCGGTTCTCGCTCGAGTGGAGCCGGGTCGAGCCCGCCGAGGGAGAGTTCTCGGTGGCCGAGCTGGACCACTACCGGCGCATCTGTGCCGGCTGCCACGAGCGGGGCATCGTCCCGGTGGTTACGTTCCATCACTTCACCTCCCCCACCTGGCTCGCAGCGCGTGGCGCCTTCGAAGCGGCCGATGCGCCCGAGCGGTTCGCCCGCTTCGTCGAACGGTCGACGGCCCACCTGGGCGACCTCATCGGTTGGGCATGCACCATCAACGAGCCGAACGTGATCGGTGCGATGGGGTACACAGTCGGCGACTACCCACCCGGGGTGAAGGACGACCTCGTCCGCCACCTCGCGGTCAACGAGGCGATGGTCCGCGCCCACAGGCTTGCGGTCGAAGCGCTCCGCGCCGGGCCGGGGAACTTCCCCGTGGGGCTGACCCTCTCGATGGCGGAGATCGTCGCCGACGAGGGCGGGGAGGTCACCCGCGACGCGGCCGAGGAGATCCTCGAGAACACCTTCCTCCGTGGTGCGGCGGGGGACGACTTCGTCGGCGTGCAGGCGTACACGAGGATGCACTTCGGTCCGGAAGGACTCGCGCCGGACGACCCGTCCGTTCCCCGGACCCAGCTCGCGAACGAGAACTGGCCTGACGCCGTCGAACACTGCGTGCGGCGCACAGCCGAGTTCACCGGTCTGCCCGTCCTCGTGACCGAGACCGGTATCGGGACCGAGGACGATTCCGAGCGCGTCACGTACCTCGACGCAGTCCTCCGGGGAGTGCACCGGTGCGTCACCGACGGGGTCGACGTGCGCGGCCTGTTCGTCTGGAGCCTGCTCGACAACTTCGAGTGGAACCTCGGGTACGGCCCGAAGTTCGGCCTCCATTCGGTCGATCCCGCGACGTTCGAGCGCACTCCGAAACCGAGTGCAACCTGGTACCGGCAGATCGCGCGCGCGAACCGCCTGGTCGCGCCTACCTGACACCGACCCTTGCAATTACTACGTCAGACGTAGTATCGTGCACGGCATGGCCCGCACCCAGAGGACCTCGCCGTCCGGACTCCAGCGCCCGAACGAGCCGGGTGTGCTCATCTTGACCAGCCTCGCCAACGGTGCCAAGCACGGATACGCCCTCGCCCAGGACATCGAGGCGTTCGCCGACGTCACTCTCGGGCCCGGCACCCTTTACGGCGCGATCACCCGCCTCGAGGAGCGCGGGCTCATCGAGGCGACCGAAGGCGACGAACGCCGGCGCCCCTACCGGATCACCGGGGCCGGCCGGTCGGCCCTCGAGACGGCGGTGCGCGAGATGCACTCCCTGGCCGCCGAAGGTGCCCACCGCCTCGGATTGCGACCGCTGACGACGGTCCTCCCTGCTCGCTCGGTGCGTGCACTCGAAGGGACGACATGACGCGTCGCCGCGACCGCCACCGCAACCTCCTCCACTGGTTCCCGTCGGCCTGGCGGGTGCGATACGGCGAAGAGCTGGTGGCGCTGATGGAGGACACCTACGGCGGGGAGCGGATCCCGCTCCGCGAGCAGGTCTCGATCGCGCGGGTCGGGCTCACCCGGCGCCTCCTCGGAAGCGGCGCCGGTGCGCCTCCCGACGAGAAGGTGTCCTCCGGCTCGCTCCTCGTGCTCGCCGGCTGGGCCTGCCTGGTCGTTGCCGGCTGCGGCTATGCGAAGTTCGCAGAGCATTGGGAAGGCGCGGTCCCCGCCCACGATCTTGCCCTTCCGACCGCCGGGTTCGACGCGGTGCAGACCGCGGCCACGGTCGGCGCAATCGTCGTTGCACTCGCGACCCTGCTCGCCGTACCTTCCTTCCTGCGCCTCCTCCGGGCCGGAGGGTGGCCGGCGGTGCGGCGCCCAGTCGTCCGGGCGATCGTCGCGACTGCGGTGGCCATCTCCTCCACTGCGGTTGTGATCGCCTGGTCGCACCACGTTGGAGTTGCGGTCCACCCTGGAGGATGGCGGGTCGGGGTGATCGGGACCTTCTGGATCCTTTCGATGCTCAGCGCGCTCGCGTGCGGCACCGCAGCAGTGTTCGCGGTCGTGCCACGGCTCACACTCCCACGCGGCGTGCTCGTAGCGGTCGGCGCACTCGCGCTCGTCCTCGGCCTCGCGATGGTCGCCGTCGTCACGGGCACGGTCCTCTGGTGGGTGGCGCTGGCGACCGACACGCCCTCCTTCTTCGCCGGACGCTCGGGCCTCTTCGACACTCCCGCTCCCCCGACGGTCGTCGGCGGCGGCCTGGTCATGGCAGCGGGCCTCGCACTCGGCATGTACGGCTCGGTCCGCGTGGTCCGGTCGATGCGCCGGCTCCTCGTCGACTGAGCCCTCCTCCAAGGCCTGACGCACCGTATTGTTTCCATACGGCGAGTCAATTACCATGCCGCGTGCGTGCGCAGATGCGCACCGCTCGACGCTGGGAGGTCGGCATGGCCGGGAGGTTCGACGGAGCGCGTGTGCTCATCACCGGCGGGTCCTCGGGCATCGGAGCAGGGCTGGCCGTGGGCTTCGCTTCCGAAGGCGCGACCGTCGGGATCGCCGCTCGGCGGAAGGACCGGCTCACCGAGGTGCTCGACCGCTGCCGAGTCGACGCCCCGGGTTCCGCCATGTGGGCACTCGACCTGACCGACGACAGCGAGGTCGACCGGCTCGCCCGTGAGGCCGTCGACACGCTCGGCGGTGTCGACCTCCTCGTGAACAACGCCGGCATCCCCAAGCGGCGACATGTCACGAAGCTCGACCCGGCCACGGTCGAGGCCGTCATGGCCATCAACTACCTCTCGCCGGTTCGGCTGACGCTCGCGCTGCTCCCCCAGATGATCGGGCGCGGAGCGGGACGGGTGGTCAACGTGTCCTCGGTGGCGGCGCCGCTGAGCTCGCCCGGCGAGTCCGCCTACGACGCGTCGAAAGCCGCGCTGTCGGTCTTCTCCGAGGCGATGGCTGTCGACCTCTGGGACACCGGAGTCAAGGTGACGGTCGTCTACCCGGGCGTCGTCGACACCGAGCTCTTCACTCTTCCCGACAACGACCCGTTCACCGGCGACGTCGAGGCGATCAGCATCGATGAGGCTGTCGGGACCATCCTGGACGGGATCGACGCCGGTGCGCTCTCGATCTTCGTCCCGGCGTACTTCGCCGAGTTCGCGTCCCAGAAGGCCCAGAACGTCGAGGGCTTCCTCGCAGGGACGGCCGAGTACGTGCGGATGCGCTCGCAGCAGTCGCCGTCCGCCTGACACCCCGATGGTCCGACGCGTCCCGAGGGGGATGGAGACCCGCGACCGGATCCTCGGCGTCGCACTGGAGCTCTTCGCCGAGCGCGGGTACGGCACGGTCACCATGGAGGAGATCGCCGAGGCCTCCGGTGTGACCAAGGGCGCGGTCTACTACTGGTTCGCGGACAAGGACGATCTCGGGCGCGACCTCCAGCACGATCTCTACGACCGCCTCACCGCACAGGCGCTCGACCGGTTCGACCCCGCTGCGGACCTCGTGAGCAACATGCGCCGCGCCTTCGACGCCTATCTCGAGGCGATCGGCACCCTCGGGAGGGCCCGATTCTTCCTCCGCGACGCGTGGACCATCCCGGCCCTCGACGAGGGGGGCCGCCGCGACCACGAGGCTGCGGTCGTCCTCGTCAGCCAGGTCCTCGGTGAGGCGATCGACCGCGGCGAGATCGTTCACCTCGATCCGGATGCGCTCGGCCGCGTCCTGCTCGGGGCGTTCGCCGAGGCGACCCTGCACGTGCTCACGACCGGTCGGCGCGAGCCGACCGTGGCCGTCGTCGAGCACCTCATCGACTCGCTCGCGGACCGACCGTCGGCGACCCGGGCCGGCACGACACGGCCAGCCCGCCGCCGACCCAGCACCGAAAGGACCCTCACATGACGCTGTCCCCGCTCGCTCGCCGTGACCTCTCCCACCTCATCCATCCGGTCACCTCCCCGAGCGACATGGCCGAGCACGGTCCGCGCATCGTGGTCGAAGCGGACGGTTGGTGGCTCACCGACGACCTCGGGAACCGGATCATCGACGGCTTCGCCGGCCTGTGGTGCGTCGCTGTCGGCCACGGCCGGCGTCCCATCATCAACGCGGTCACCGAGCAGCTCGGGACCCTCGACTACTTCACGACCTTCCACGGGCAGTCCCACCCGCGTGCCATCGAGCTGGCCGAGACCCTCGCGTCACTCTTCCCCGCAGAGCTCGGGCTCAACCACGTGATGTTCGCCTCAGGGGGCTCCGAGGCGAACGAGTCCAACTTCAAGCTCGTCCGGATGTACTGGGCGCTGCGCGGCGAAGAGCGGCGCAAGACGATCGTCGCCCGTCACCACGGGTACCACGGCCTGACCATCGCCACCATGTCCGCCACCGGCATCATGCCGATGCACTGGAACTTCGGACCCGTGGCCGAGGGGTTCGCCCACCTCCCCGCTCCCTACTGCTTCCGGTGCGAGCTCGGTCTCGCCTATCCCGACTGCAACCTCGCGTGTGCACGCACCCTCGAGGAGTACGTCGAGCGCGAGGGTCCCGACTCGGTCGGCGCCTTCATCGCCGAGCCGGTGATCGGCGCGGGCGGAATCATCCCGCCACCCCCGGGCTATTTCGAGGAGATCCAGCGCATCTGCGACCGCTACGACATCCTCTTCATCGCCGACGAGGTGGTCTGCGGCTTCGGGCGGACCGGGAAGCGGTTCGGCTTCGAGCACTTCGGCGTCCGACCCGACATCGTGACGCTGGCAAAGGGGCTCACCAGTGGCTACCAGCCCCTCGGCGCCTCGGTCGTCTCCGACAGGGTCTGGGACACCATCTGCGACCGGCTGCCGAAGCGGATGCCCTTCAGCCACGGCTTCACCTACATGGGCCACCCGGCGGCGTGCGCCGCCGCACTCGCCAACCTCGCGATCATCGAGGACGAGGGTCTCGTGGAGAACGCTGCCGAGGTCGGCGCCTACCTCCTCGACCGGATGAAGGAGCTCGAGCGGTACGAGACGGTCGGTGAGGTCCGTGGACTCGGGCTCATGGTCGGCATCGAGTTCGTCGCGGACAAGGCCACCCGGCGGGGCTTCGCCAATCCCCATCAGGCGTGCGAGATGGTCGAGCTCGAGGCCTGGGCACGGGGCCTCTACTGCAGGGCGATGGGGCTCGAGGTGGTCGGGCTCGCCCCGCCGCTGACCATCGACTGCGCAACGGCGGACCGCATGGTCGAGATCCTCGCCGAGTCGATCGAGGTGATGGAGGCCAAGGTCATGCCCGGTGAACGGGCCAGGACTTCTGCGCCCACCACCCGGGTCGCCGTGGCGGCCGAGTTCTTCGACGAGGTGCTCCCGGGCAAGGTCGACCCGGGTGCTGCCGCCGATCTCGACCTCGTCGTCCAGTTCGTGCTCGACGGTGAAGGAGGCGGGGTCTGGCTGCTCGAAGCCCGCGACGGCAAGGTCACGGTCACAGCGCGCACGGCGCCCGGCAGCGACGCTGCCGCCACGGTGCGGGCGAGCGCCGAGGACTTCACCAAGATCGTCAACGGGGAGCTCTCCGGTGCGGATGCCTTCATCTCACAGCAGCTGGCGGTCGACGGCGACCTCGACGCGGCCGCCGGCCTGCTCGCGCTCGGAATCCTGTGACGGGCTCGACGGCGCTCAGGCCAGGCGTTCGAACACCGTCGCGTTGGCTTGACCACCGCCCTCGCACATCGTCTGGAACCCGTAGCGACCGCCGATCGCGTCGAGCTGGTTGAGCAGGGTCGCGGCCAGGCGAACGCCACTCGCTCCGAGCGGGTGGCCGATCGCGATCGCCCCACCACAGGGATTGAGGCGTTCCGGGTCGGCGTCGAACGCGCGGTTCCACATGAGGGGAATCGAGGCGAACGCCTCGTTGCACTCGATCGCGTCGAACTCGTCGATCTTCATGCCCGAGCGATCGAGGAGGCGCTGCGTGGCCGGTACCGGTGCCGAGAGCACGATCGCCGCGTCGTCTGCCGCCACCGTGGCGTGGGCGACCCGTGCCCGGATCGGCAGTCCGAGCTGTTCCGCCACCCGTCGTTCGGCGAGCAGCATGGCCGCGGCACCGTCGGTCATCTGCGAGGAGTTCCCCGCGGTGATCTCCAAGGCAGTGTCGGGCTCCCAGCTCTGAGCGGGCGGGAGGCCGGCCATGGACTCCTTCGACCCGTTCCGACGGATGCCCTCGTCCTGTTCGAGAAGGCCACCACTCAGGCTCCCGTCCTCGGCCTTCAACGGCACGGGGACGGCCTCCCGTGCGAACTGCCCCGAGTCCCAGGTCGCCGCCGCCCGGCGGTGGCTCTCGAGGGAGAAGTCGTCCATCTCCTCGCGTGAGATGCCGTAGCGGTCGGCGAGCACCTGGGCCACGCGGAACTGGGCCCACAGGCGCCCGTCGATCTGCTCGAGGAAGGAGGGCGGGAACGGCCCGGTCCCCCCGCGCGCGTTCGATGCGAGCGGCACCCGGCTCATCACCTCGGCGCCACAGGCGATCACCAGGTCGTAGTAGCCGGCCTTGATCCCGGCGGCCCCGAAGGTCACGGCCTGCTGGGACGAGCCGCACTGCCGGTCGATCGTCGTGGCGGGCACGTGCTGGGGAAGGCCGGCCGCGATCCAGCCGTTGCGGGTGATATTCGTCGACTGCTCGCCGACCTGGGTCACACAGCCGCCGATCACGTCGTCGACGCGCGCGGGGTCGACCGATGTCCGTTCGATGAGCGCGTTCAGGGCAAAAGCGAGCAGGTCGACCGGGTGCCAATTGGCGAGTGCTCCCCCACGCTTTCCAAAGGTGGTCCGAACCACGTCGACCACCACAGCGTCCCGTTCGTGCTCGCTCACGGCAATTCCTTCCTCTCGTCCGGGCCTGGTAGCAGCCCACTGGCCTCCGCGCGCTCGCCGCGGGCCGACAGGACCTGCTCGACCGCCTCCATCGCGTGGTCGGACGGCCCGGCGAAGGCCACAGAGCCGTGTTCGAGCACGACCGCGTTGCCCGCGATGTTGAGCACGCGGTCGACCTGTTGTTCCACGATGAGCAGCGCGGTCCCGGCCCCGTTGATCTGGCGGAGTCCGTCGTAGACCGCGTCGATCATGACCGGCGCCAAGCCGAGCGAGATCTCGTCCGCGATGAGCAGCCGCGGCGGCACGATGAGCACCTTCGCGAGCGAGAGGATGCGCTGCTCGCCGCCGGAGAGCGTGCCCCCGTGCTGTCTGCGTCGGCTCCCGAGGATGGGGAACGCGAGGTACGCGCGGGCGAGTGAGTCCGACACGGTGCGCCGCCCGCCGCGTTGTCGGAAGGCCAGGGTGAGGTTCTCCTCGACGGTGAGGCTCGAGAAGATCCCCCGCCCCTCGGGCACGTGGGCGGCGCCGGCCCGAGCGACCTTGTGGGCAGACAGGCCGGTCACATCGGTCCCGCTCAGTCGGATGGTGCCCTCGTTGCTCGGCAGCAGTCCGGAGACCACGCGGGCCACGGTCGACTTCCCCGCCCCGTTGGAGCCGATCAGGGCGGTGATACCGCCGGCCGGCACGTCGAAGCTCACGTCGAAGAGGGCACGGTACGGTCCGTACGAGGCGCTCACGTGTTCGACCTCGAGCGCAGGAGCTGCGTCCGGCGACGGATCTGCAGTCGGCTGGCCGGCCTCGGCGACCGTGCTCACACGCTGACCCCGAGATACGCGTGGCGCACGGTCGGGTCGGCCATGACCTCGTTGAAGGTGCCCTCCGCGATGACCGCACCCAGGTTCATCACGATCGTGCGGTCGACCACCTCGCCGACCATGCCGAGGTCGTGCTCGACGAGCAGCATGGCCATCCCGCGTTCGCGTTGGAGGGTGCGGAGCACCTTCGCGAGCTCATGGGTCTCGTGGATGTCGAGCCCCGACGACGGCTCGTCGGCCATCAGCAACACCGGCTCGGTGACCAGCGCCCTCGCGAGCTCGACGAGCCGGCAGGAGCCGAGTCCGAGCGCGGAGACCGGGTCGTCCGCACGGTCCGAGATGCCCACGAGCTCGAGGACCGACGCGACCCGCGCCTTCTCCTCGGCTGTGGGAGCGCTCAGATGGCAGAGATCGCGCCAGAGCCGACCTTCTTGTCGTCGCGCCCGACTGGCCACGATGAGGTGGTCGCGTACGGTCATATCCGGGAAGATCTCGACGCGTTGGTAGGTGCGGCCGATCCCGAGGCGGGCGCGCCGGTAGGTGGGCATGCCGAGCAGCTCCGTGCCGGAGAGCTCGACCGCGCCGTGCTCCGGGCGCAGTTGGCCGCAGACGCAATTGAAGAGCGTCGTCTTGCCTGCGCCGTTCGGACCCACCAGCCCGACGCTCTCCCCTGCCTGCACGTCGAACGTCACGTCGCTGACCGCGGCGATCCCGCCGAACCGTTTCGACACACCGAGCACCCGGAGGAGGGGAGGCTGGGGCGTCGTCACGGTTCTGCCGTCTCGAGACTCGAAGGTGCGCTCGGCAGTGTCACCGCTGCACGGGGCCGGAAGATGAGCCGCTCCATCCGGAGCGTCCAGCGCCGCTTCTGGTACTCGAGGATGCCCTCGGGGTGCTGCGCATAGTTGAGCGCACCGAAGGCGAAGAGTACGAAGACCAGGCTGTTCCCGCCGAAGCGTGCCGGCAGATAGGTGAGGAGCTGCTGGATGACGACGAACCCGAAGCCTGCATTGATCGCACCCTCGACCGTGCTCACCCCCGTGGTGACCACGATGACCACGAAGGCGAGCGAGAACTCGTAGTTGAACGCCTGCGCGTTGACCGCCTGTTGCTGGATCGAATAGAGGGTGCCGCCGATGCCGGCGACCACCCCGGAGAGCCCGAAGATCAAGATGCGCTGCCCCGTGAGGTTGATGCCGAGTCCCGCCGCCGCGGTCTCGCTGCCGCGCATGGCTGCCAGATAGCGGCCGGTCGTGCCCTGGCGCACGAGGAGGACCGCGAGCACGCAGACCACCAGGACGGCCATTGCCACGACGAAGAATGCATGTCCGTTGGGGTTGAGGATGCCGAGCCCGACCCACTTGGGCTGGATGCTCAACGTGAGGCCATTGCTGCTCTGGACCTGCGGGAAGACGGCGCTGTCGAAGAAGAGCGCTGCCGCGATGGTCATGAGGGCCAGACCGAGTCCCCGCAGGCGCAAAGAGAGGACCGCGAGGGCGATGGCGACAGCCGCGGCCGCGGCGGCGCCGATCAGGCCGCCCACGAGGAGACTGAGACCCAGATGGCTCGCGAGCTGCGCCGCGGTGAACGCTCCGACGCCGGCAAGGGTCGCCTGACAGAGCGAGAGCTGCCCCCCCATGCCGGTGATGAGCGTGATCGAGAGGAAGATCGTTGCGAACGCAAGCCCCGAATTGAAGACGTTCTCCCACGTCGTCGGGATCCACGTGAGCATCGAGACGACGAAGGCGGCGAGCAGCACGTACCAGAGGAGCCGGATGATCCGGTCGAGCTGGGGCGCCCGCAAGCTCGCCGTCGTCGGTGGCGTCGGCGGGTCGACCGATGCGAGCGGGTCCTTCGCCTCGCCGAGCTTGCGCAGCCCCGGGACGACCAGGAGCGCCGCGATGAGCACCACGAACGGCAGAGACGACAGGGTCGCGGTGGACCAGACGCTGTTGGTCGGGAGGTAGCCCTCGAGGACCGTGTCGATGATGCCGATCGCGATCCCGACGAGGGCTGCGATCGGCATCGATCGCAGCACCCCCCACGCAGCCGCGGCGAACGCCGCGACCATGAGGGTCGCGTAGTCCTGGGCCTGGAGCTGTCCGGTCGCAGGAGCGAGGAGGACACCGGCCAGGCCGGCCATCAGGCTCGAAATCGCCCACGCCGAGGCGACCACCCGTCCGGCATTGACGCCGTCGAGCTCGACCAGTCGTCGGCTCTCCACCGACGCGCGCATCTGCAGTCCGAGGTTCGTGAACCGCATCAGGGCGAGCAGTGCGAGGAGCACGAACGCGGTCGCGACGATCGCCGTCAAGTAGATGCCGTTGAAGGGAGTCCCCGCGATGTGGAAGTAGACGGTGTTCGGGTCGAAGAGGATGCTCGGCGGGTTGTACTGGTTCTTGCTGCCGAAGATCACCGGAAGCAGCGCCGGGATGCCGACGGACAGCGAGATCCCGGTGACCAGCTTCGCGGTCGTGTTGGTGTTCGGGATCCTTCGGAAGAGGAAGTGGTCGAACGCCAGCCCGAGGGCCGGAGCGAGCAGCACCACCGAGATGACGAATGCCAGCCAGATGGGCATGTGCTCGTTCTGCACGAGCATGGTGAAGATGAAGGCCGAGAGGTAGGCCTGCGCACCGAATGCGAAGTTGAAGACCCCGGTGGCCTGGTACGTGAGCACCAGCCCGACCGCCACCATCGCATACGTGCAGCCGTAGGGAATGCCGGGGATGGCAAAACCCAGGAAGTGCCCCACTCCTGCGATGTCTCCTACGAAGGTCCGGATGCGGCGGTGATCATGTCCCGGGCGTGCCTGCCGGAGCGGGGACCGCGACCGGGTTCTTGATGTTCTGGGGGACGCACACCCAGATGTTGGTGCCCTTGGTGAAGGTGGGCACGAACGTCTTGCCCTGAACCTGGTTCCACGAGGTGCAGGTGGGGAACTTGGATGCCGAATGAGCCGAGGTCCAATCGGTGAGCGTCGCCATGCCTGCAGCGTCATTGGCCGCGAACTTGTTGGTGGCGTTGATGAGGCTCCCCTGGGTGAGGTTGCTACCGGCTGCCTTCACCCCGTCGACGAACAGCGCGGCGGACTGCCAGCCCTGTGCCGCCACCAGGCTGTTGACGAACGCAGGCTGGTACTTGTTCATCTCGTTGGTGTAGGTGACCATCCCCGGGTAGGTGTTCCCGTACTTCACCGCCTCGAAGGGTACGTTGCCCGACAGGTTGAAGTACACGCCCTGCATGATGTTGCTGTACTGGTCGAGGAACGACTGGTCGTAGCCGTTGAACCAGAGCTGTTTGATGTTGGCCCCGTACTGTTGGATGTCCCGGGACATCGTGATGTTGTCGGTGTCCGCCATGCAGGAGATGACCAGATCGGTGCCGGTCTGCTGCATCCGCTGGACGGCCGAGGAGTAGCTCCCCGCGTACTGCGCGCTGGTGTCGACGTAGCTCACCGGGTACCCGTTCTGCTGGAGCAGGGTGGCCGTGGTGTTGCAGGCGTCGTACGACGAGGCGATCGCCGAGCCGTAGCTGATGACCGCGATCCCCTTGGAGTGGAGCTGCTTGGCCAGATATGCGTCGGTGGGCACGCCGCACGAATAGCACTGGACGGAACCACCGGCAGCGAAGAGGTTGGCGGGACCCTGCCAGTTGCCGGTCACGTTGTACCCGTAGGTCGGCGTCTTGGTCTCGACGAAGTAGTTCGGGCTGAACCAGGGGCTGGCCGTCATGGCCGCGAAGGCGTGGTCCTGGTCGATGAGGGTGTGGGTGAGCTGGGTGAACTGACTCGGTTGGCCACCGTCGTCCAGGTTCCAGGCGAGGCTGAGCTTGTGCCCGTTGACGCCACCCTGGGCGTTGATCATCGCGAAATAGGCCTGGATGCCAGGGGCGAATCCGTTGAAGTCCGAAGCGATCGGCCCGGTCAGGGTCGAGATCGAACCGACGTTGATGGTCGCCCCCGCAGGAATCGACATGCCCGAGCTCGATCCGGTCGTCGCAGTCCCCGACGACGTGGTGCTGGTCGTGGTGCTCGAGCTGGTGTTCGACGAGCATCCTGCGGCGATCACCGCAACTCCGAGCACCAGCGCTGCTGGCACGAACCAACCCATCCGGACTCTCCCCATGTCCACCCTTTTCTCGCTCTCGACCTGCCGAATCGGGCCGTCACCGGTCCGATCCCCCTGACGCGGCAGATCGCTGGGCCAGTTCTTATGGCACGGACTCTAGCGATGTCAACAGCATTCTCGCTTGCCGCGCATGCACTTCCCGTGACGGACCGACGAGATCGTGGTCAGCCCGTCAGCACGTCGAGCGCCGCTCCGACCCTGACGAGGTCGGCCCGCTGGTTGTCCTCCTGGTAGCGCCGCCCCTGCACATTGAAGAGCTCGACGGCCTCGGCACGGGTCGGGAAGGGTCCCCAGTGCCAGGTCCCCCGGTGGAGGACGAGCGGCTCGAGGGGATCGAGACGGAACGCCCGGGCCAGGTCGGTCTCCTCGGGTGTCGCGAGCTCGACCCCGGGGGGCGCGACCACGATGACCGCGGGCACGTCGAGCGCCATCAGCACCTGGGTGTGGGTCACGTGCCGGAAGAGCATCTCGCAGCGCAGTCCGCCGACGATCTCGGGGACTTCGTCACGGCGATGCCCGATCCGGTTCACGTGCACGTCGCCCCATTCGTACTCGAGCACCGATTGGCCGTCGCGCGGGTCGGTGTCCGGCACCGGCAACCAGCCGAAGGGCGCCCACGCGACGGCGTCGATCGGGACCGGCGTGAGCTGTCGACGTGCGTCGCTCATCTCCCACCTCCCGGGGCCGATCTAGGCTGACGGCTCAACCTAACATCGGGTCAAGCCGGTGATGCGGCTCCACAGAGGAGGTACTTGCAGATGGACGTTCGCAACATCGCAGACGTCGGCCCCGTCGTCGAACATCAGGGCACGGTCCCGGTCTGGTGGATGGTCAATTCGCGGGAGATGAAGGACCTGACCGACGGCGGTTTCCTCGAACTGGTCAACGAGTTCGAGGTCGCGGGCGGCGGCTACGTCAACCCGCACTCGCACCCCACGCACGAGTTCTACTACGTGCTCCGTGGCCGGGGCATCATGACCGTCGCCGGCGAGGACCGCACCATCTCCCAAGGCGACCTCGTCTACATCCCACCCGACGCGGTCCACAGCCTCCGCCCGGTCACCGAGCACGCGCCCATCCACTGCTTCTGCTTCGCGATCGGTGTGAAGGGCTCCGGCCCGATCGACTACACGAACAACTGAACGCCCGGGTTCGATCGCCCGGGTTCAGCGGCCCTGCGTCCCGTCCTCGATGAGGGACGCATCGAGATCGAGCAGCGAGACGGTGGTCGCCCCGTCGCGGAGCGCCGCGAAGTAGCCGTCCTCGGCCGCGGCCCGCGCGCGCCCCGCCTCGATGGTCTCGTCGAGGCGGTCGCCCGGCACCACCACGACGCCGTCGACGTCGCCCACGACCCAGTCGCCCGGTGCCACGGTCACCCCGGCGACGACCGTTGTCGCCCCGACCGCACCGCGCGAGCGCTTGGTCGCCCCCGGGAGGGCCACGGTCGACGAGAACACCGGAAACGCGTGGGCCTCGAGCGCCGCGACATCGCGGACGCCGCCGTCGATGACCAGACCGGCCACACCCCGGGCCTCGGCGGCGGTGGTCAGCACCTCGCCCCAGTAGCCGCGGGCCTCGATCCGGCCCACGTCGACCACGAGCACCATCCCTTCCGTTGCAGAGGCAACCGCGACGTGGATCGCCAGGTTGTCGCCGGGAGTGCACCGCACCGGATAGGCGGGAGCGGCAAGCGACGCACCCGGCCAGACCGGACGGATCCGAGACGGCATCGTGCGTGCGCCGGACTCGCCGAGGGTGGCCGCGCCGAGCGCGCTGAGGGCCTCTGCGGTCTCCGTCTGGTTCACCTGTGCTCCTCGGGTCGGACTGGGACGCCGGGCCACGGTAGGCGGATCAGCCGGCCACCGCCACGGTGACCTCGATCTCGACCGCTCCGCCCCTCGGGAGGGCGGCGACCCCGATCGCGGACCGGGTGTGCCGACCGGCCTCACCGAAGACGTCGGCGAGCACCCGGCTCGCACCGTCGACCACGTCCGGCTGACGGTGGAAGTCCGGTACCGAGGCCACGAAGCCGGTGACGGTGAGGACTCGCTCGACACGGTCGAGCGAGCCGAGGGCCACTTCGAGCACCGCCAGCGCGTTCAATGCACAGACGGCGGCCGCTTCCGCCCCTTCCTCGACCGTCACCGTGCTCCCGAGGGTGCCGATGCAGGTGAGCTGCCCGTCGATGCGCGGCAACTGCCCCGAGGTGCGTGCGGATCCACCGTGGACGACGACTGCGTCGAGTGGATCGTGGGGCGGATGGGGTCCGTGGAGTTGCAGACCGAGCTCGTCGAGGCGGGCCCGGATCCTCCCACCGGGCGCCTGACCGGACGGGGTCGCGGGCCGGGTCGGGGTCATCAGGGCGCACCTCCACCACCGCACCGGGCCCTTCCCGGCGGGACGGCGAGATGCTAGTCGTGGGGTGGTCCCGATTGACCCGACCACCGGTGTCGGCCATGCTGCTGACGCCGGTCGGGGGCACCGCGCGTCGTGCCCGCCGGTGTCGCCCGGACAGCGCGCGACGAAGGGCCATGATGAGCGCCGTGATCCAACTCCCTCCCGAACAGCTGCATGCGATGGCCCTCGCTCACGGCGACGAGACCGGCTACTCGGTGATCGACGGTGGCTCGCTCACCTTCGAGCAGTGGGACACCCGGGCAAGCCGGCTCTCGAACGGGCTACGCGCAGCCGGCATCGCACCCGGCGACCGGGTGGCCATCCACCTCGAACCGTCCAACCTGCTGCGGTGGATCACCGCGTACGCCGCCATCCACCGGGCCGGAGCGGTGGCGGTCCCACTCAACCCGCAGCTCACCCGACCCGAAGTCGAACGCATGCTCGCCCACTGCGAGGCCGCCGGGGCCCTCGTGGAGGAGTCCCTCCTCCCCCGCTACGAGGGGAGCCCGCCCGCAGTGCTCGTCGCCGTGCCCTCCGCCGGCGCCGCCGACGCCGATGCGTCGGCGACCGGGCCGGCACAGACCTGGGGCGAGGTGCTGAGCGACGACCCGACGCCCGTGCAAGTACCCCGGGACGCGGACGACCTCGCGGACATCCTCTACACCTCGGGGACCACCGGGTCCCCCAAGGCCGTCGCGGTGCGGAACGACAACTTCTCCCTCGTGCCCTTCACCAAGCCCGCCTGGAACGGCGGCGGGTGGATGCACGCGAGCCCTCCGTACACCTTCGCGGGCCTCTCCTTCGTGTACACGCCGATGAAGCTCGGCATGCGCGGGATCTACCTGTCCTCCTTCGACGCGGGCCGCTGGCTCGAGGCGGTGGAGGCCGAACGTCCGGCCGCGGTCTTCCTCGTCCCGGCAATGGCCAACCTGCTCCTCGAGCACGCCGGGTTCGACACCGCCGAGCTGAGCTCGGTCACGCTCTGCACCGTCGGGAGTGCTCCGCTCGCACCGTTCGTGCTCGAGCGCCTGCAGGAGCGGATGCCCACGGCCCTCGTCTCGAACAATTACGGGATGACGGAGGCCGGCTCGGTCTACTGCCTCATGCCCCCGGGTGAGGCGGTGAAGCGGCCCGGCTCGGTCGGCAAGCCGTCGCCACCGGCAGAAATCGTCTGCGTCGACGAGCAAGGCGTCCAGCTCCCCGACGGCGAGGTCGGCCAGATCCGTCTCCGCATCCCGGGTCGGCCACGCGAGTACTACGGCGACCCGGACGCGACGGCGCGGACCTGGGTGGACGGGTGGCTGGTGACCGGCGACCTCGGCCGCCTCGACGCCGACGGCTACCTCTACATCGTGGGCCGGAGCAAGGACGTGATCATCCGCGGCGGAAACAACATCCACCCGACCGATGTCGAGCACGTGATCGAGTCCCATCCCGACGTCCGGGAAGTGTCGGTTGTCGGTGTCCCCCACCAGGTCCTCGGCGAGGACGTGGTGGCGTTCGTCACCGTCCGTCCGGGGGCCTCGCTGCACGGAGACGAGCTCCGCGAGTACACCCTCGAGCGGCTCGCCCGCTACAAGGTCCCGCGCACCTGGCACTTCGTCGACGAGCTGCCCCGCAACGCGACCGGCAAGGTGCTCAAAGAGGAGCTCCGGCGTCAGGTCTGCGGCGAAGGCGGTGACCGCGAACCCGCGCAGGCGGGCCAGTGAGCACCCCGGCGGCGACCGGGACATTCGACAGTACGACCCTCGACTCGGTCCTGGCCGAGCACCGGCTGAGATCCGCACTCTGGCGGACGGCTCCCTCCCGGATAGCCTGTCGCCCATGTCAGTCAACGGGAAGGGACCGCGCATCGGCATCGTCGGCGCGGGAAACATCGCCTCGCTCAATGTCGCCGGCTACCTCGAGGACGGGCGGTGCGAAGTCGTCGCCGTCTGCGATCCCAGGAAGGACCGGGCCGACGAGGCCGCCCTCGCCTGGGGGGCGTCTTCGGTCTACACCGAGCTCGACTCCCTGTTGGCCGATCCATCGATCGACGCGGTCGAGCTGCTGACCCCGACCCACCTCCACCGCGACCATGCGCTCGCGGCGCTCGCCGCCGGCAAGCACGTGTCGTGCCAGAAGCCGATCGCCAACACGATCGAGGAGGCCCGCGAGATGCAGGCCGCCGCCGACGAGGCCGGGAGGATCCTCCGGATCAGCGAGTGCTTCCGCCACTATCCCCCGCTCGAACTGGCCAAGAAGCTCATCGCGGAAGGCGCCATCGGGCAGCCGACCCATCTGCGGATGAAGACGGTGGTCGGGCAGACCGACTCGGCTTTCCAGGCCGGGCTCGATGCGGACGGCTACACGTGGCGGCTGACTTCCACCAGTCCCGGTGGGCATCTCTTCGACGACATGATCCACAAGTACGCGGTGGCTCTTTGGCTCTTCGACCGGGACATCATCTCGGTGCAGGCCGTCGTCAATCGCCGGGACTTCTTCTTCGAGCCGTGTGCGACCATCTTCGAGTACGACGAGCCTGGGCTCCTCGGGACGATGGACGTGCTGTACGCACCCAAGATGTGGATGCGCAGCCAGTTCTACGGCGCCGACGAGTTCTTCGAGATCCAAGGCGACGAGGGCTACCTCTGGGTGACACGGTGCACCGGCGAGATGCTCGATCTGCCCGCGGTGATCCTCTATGACGGCAACCGAGACGTCCAGACCACGACCAACTTCACCGCGATCGATGCCGCATGGGACACCGGCTTCCGCCGCTCGTCGACCCACTTCGTCGATGCCATTGTCGACGGCGTCCCCCCGGAGATGAGCGCGGGCGACGCGATCAAGGCACTCCAGCTGTGCTTCGCGGTCTACCAGGCGGGCAACACCCGTCAGGCGGTCGATCCGCGCACGATGAACGAAGCGGTGGTCCCGGAGGGGTGGCCGACGTGAGTCGTCTGCGCTTCGCGCCGGCCTTTCCGTGAATGTCACCCGAATCCTCCACCACAGCGTCAACGTCGAGGGGCAACTCGACGTGACGACCACCTTCTACGCGGACCTGCTCGGCATGTCCGACCTGGTCCGACCCGAGATCCCCGGGGTCGGGGGCCGTTGGTTCGGGGTCGGAGACGCGCAGGTCCACCTCGTCGACGCCCCGGGCGGCGACGGTCCGATCCGACCGACCGGGCCGCACGTCTGTTTCGGCGTCGAGGACCTCGACGCGGCGATCGCCGAGCTCGAGAAGCAAGGCATTCCCTTCGCGCGGGGTGCCCAAGGACCTGTCGTCCAGATCTGGATCACCGACCCGGCCGGCAACACTGTCGAGCTCCAGCACGACCCGGTCCCCGACGAGCGGTGAGCAGGCTGCGGGAGCCACAGGTGCCGCTCGACGGCGGGCAGACCGCCGACTGAGCCGGCCGGTCAGGCGCCGACGGCCGACGGCGGTCAGCGCCAGTCGTCGTGGTCGGGCAACGGGTGCCGGAAGAGGCGTGCCGCATTGCCACCCGCAATCTTGCGGAGCTCGACGTCCCCGAGGCTCCCCCAGCTGTGCTCGAAGACGGCCTGGGTGTCCGGCCACGTCGAGTCCGCGTGCGGGTAGTCGCTCTCGACCATGAGGTGATCCACGCCGATCACGTCACGCAACGCGACGATCGAGGGGTCGTCGATCGTGCAGAACCAGAAGTTGCGGCGGAGCACATCACTCGGCAACAGCTCGGACGGCCACGACGTGGACTCGGTGCCCGACGCGGAGTGGGCGAGCACGTAGTCCACGCGGTCGAGCAACATCGGCACCCATCCCGCGCCACCCTCCGACAAGGCGATCGCGAGCTGGGGGAAGCGGAGCGGGACGCCCGACCAGAGCCACTCCCCGGCGGCGATCAGCGCGTTGACCGGAAAGAGGGTCGGCAGCAGCTCGAAGGGCGGCCCCGGTGAGGGGAGCGGTGCCCACGAGGAGGCACCGGTGTGCAGACAGACGACAGTGCCCGTCTCCTCGCACGCCTCGAAGAGGGGATCCCAGTGCGGTGTGAAGATCGACGGCAGGCCGAGCTGGGCGGGGAACTCGGGGAAGCTCACCGCCTTGAAGCCGCGGTCGGCATTGGCCCGCACGTCGGCGGCGGCGACCTCGACGTCGGCCAGCCAGGCGAGCTGGAGCGGGATGATGCGCTCGGGATAGGTGCCGGCCCACACCTCGAGGTGCCAATCATTCCACGCGCGCAACGATGCGAGCCCGAGCTCGGGGTCGTCCGAGCGGATGAAGACGGCGCCGCAGAAGCCGGCCACCAGCGAGGGGAAGCAAAGCGACGCCCAGACCCCGTTCAGGTCCATGTCGGCGATCCGTGCGTGGATGTCGAAGCAGCCCGGCCGCATCTCCTCGAAGCGCGCCGGGTCCATGCTCCAGGACTCCTTCGGGCGGCCCACCACCGCGTTGAGGCCGACGTTTGGATAGCGGCGCCCTTCGTAGAGCCACTGCTGGGTGCCGTCCTCGTCGATGACCCGTGGGGCACGTTCGGCGAGCGCCGCGGGCAGGCGATCGACGAACAGGTCGATCGGTTCGATCACGTGATCGTCCACCGAGATGATCGGCACCCGGATCGCCCGGGGCTCGGGATCCGCCAGCAGCCCCACCTTGCCGTCCGCCCGCGCGACACCCTCGTCGGCCATCGGGCCCGCACGCTAGCATCCGCTCGGACGAACCATCTGGTGAGCGGGGGTTGGAAATGCTCGATCTCGTCATTCGCGGGGGAACCGTCGTGGACGGGACCGGTGCGCCAGCCCGACGCGGCGACATCGGAGTCAAGGGCGGCCGCATCGTCGCGGTCGGAGTGGTGGACGATCCGGCGGACTCGACCATCGACGCGGACGGGCTCATGGTCACGCCGGGGTTCGTCGACCTGCACACCCACTACGACGCGCAGCTCTTCTGGGACCCGTCTGCCAGTCCCTCACCGCTCCACGGGGTGACGACGGTCATCGGCGGCAACTGCGGATTCTCTCTGGCGCCGGCAGGACCGGCGGACGCGCCCTACCTCTCGAGGATGATGGCCAAGGTCGAGGGGATGCCACTCGCCTCGCTCGAACAGCTCGACTGGTCGTGGGAGTCGTTCGGCGACTGGCTCGGTCGGCTCGACGACGGGATCGGGGTCAATGCCGGATTCCTGGTCGGCCACTCCACGCTGCGGCGCGCGGTCATGGGCGACCACGCGGTCGGCGAGGCAGCGTCGGACGCGCAGATCGCTGCGATGGTCGCGTTGGCGGAGCGCAGCTTCGAGGAGGGTGCCCTCGGGTTCTCGACCTCGAACGCGCACACCCACAGCGACGGCGAAGGCCAGCCGGTACCGTCACGTGCAGCGAGTCGCGCCGAGGTCGAAGCGCTCTGCGCGTCGCTCGCCGAACATCCGGGCACGACCCTCGAGCTCATCCTGCCCGGCTGCCTCAACGGGTTCAGCGAGGACGAGGTCGACTTGATGACGACCCTCTCGCTCCTCGCCAACCGCCCCGCCAACTGGAACGTGCTCGGCGTCTCGGCGCTCAACCCACGGGGCTGCGACCACCAGCTCGAGGCCTCCACGACCGCGGCCGAGCGTGGCGCGAAGGTCGTCGCGCTGACCCTGCCGCACACCATGAGCATCCGTCTCTCCCTCGAGCACGGCGCGGTCATCGACGGACTGCCCGGGTGGCGCGAGGTCTTCGCGTCGCCGAAATCGGAGCGGATGACGCTCCTTGCGGACCCGGGAGTGCGGAAGCGCCTCGACGAGGGAGCCCACTCGAAGGAAGCCGGCATCCTCTCGGCACTCGCCAATTGGGGCAATCTCGTGATTGCGGAGACCTTCAGTCCGGAGAACGAGGGGCTCACGGGGCGGACGGTCGGGGCGGTCGCGGCCGAGCGGGGGACCGAGCCGTTCGACACCCTCTGCGACATCGCGCTCGCCGACCAGCTCCGTACCGGCTTCCGTCCGCCCATTCCCGAGTCCGAGGCCGACTGGGAGTTGCGCGCCAAGGTCTGGGAGGACCCACGGACGGTGGTCGGCGGGTCCGATGCCGGCGCGCACCTCGACATGATGTGCGGCGCGATCTACTCGACCTCGATGCTCGGCGACGGCGTGCGCAAGCGCGGGCTCCTCAGCTGGGAGTCGGCGATCCACGAGCTCACCGACGTGCCAGCCCGCCTCTACGGCCTGCGCGACCGGGGGCGGATCGCCGAGGGATGGTTCGCCGACCTGGTCGTGCTCGACCCCGCCCGCATCGGTCACGGAGCGGAGCACACCCGCGACGACCTGCCGGGCGGAGCGAGCCGCCTCTACGCGGAAGCAGACGGCATCGAGCACGTCCTGGTGAACGGGACGGCCATCGCCAGCGGAGGCGAGTTCACCGGCGCGACCCCCGGGGCGGTGCTGCGTTCGGGTACCGACACCGAGACCGTCACGGTGCCGGGAGGCGCCGCGCGGCGCTGATCAGGCGGAGACGCCCCCGGCACGCCGCCGAACGGTCCGGTCGAGGATCCCGAGCGTCGCGCGCAGTGCCCCTTCGGAGATGACCGGGAAGATGTTCGCCTCACGCCACTCGGGGCTGATCTCCGACCAGTCGTAGTACGAGGTCGCCAGCGTGCCGCCTTCGGTCGGCTCCAACGTGTAGCCGTAGACGTGCCCGATGTTGGCCTGGCCGAGGATCGTCCAGGCGATCTCGCGGTCGGGTTCGAAGGCGACGATGTTCACCGTCACGTCGTAGCGGCCCAGCGGGTAGTCGTTGAGGGCCTCACGGTCCATGTGCACGACGAAGGTATCGCCGACGGCGGCGACCGGGTCGCCGGTGGCGTCCATCAGCATCCCCGAACTGTCGATGGACACGTGCCCCTGCGGATCGCAGAGGACAGCGAAGACCGCCGCCGGGTCCGCCGAGATCTTCCGCTGCACCTCGATGCGCTCGTCGCTCACCGGCACAGTCTGGCACCGGGAGGTTGGGGGTGCAGCCGCAGCCGAACTCGCCGAGCCCTCGCCGACCGCGTCGTCAACATGAGCGCCACCCCGAGCTCGAAGACCACCACGGCGATGAAGTAGGAGCTCCCCGCCGACCACTGCCACCAGGTTTCGGACAACTCGAGGCGTGGGGTGTCCGATACCCACCAGATCGGTGCGACCCAGAAGAGGAGTGCAAGCGCCGTCGCCCAGATCCGCCCGCCGCGGGGCCGATCCCGTGCTGCCGCAAGCCAGACGGCGACCGGGACCACCCACACCAGGTGGTGCGCCCACGTGATGGGAGAGACCAGCAAGCCGGTCGTCGCACAGACGAGCACTCCGAGCAGGTTCGACGAGCTCCGGAACGCCCATGCCGCAAGGGCGAGCCCCAACGCCGCCACGACCACACCGAGCACGGCGACGATCAGCGTCGACGCCACCTCGTGGTCGGCCCGGTCGATCACCGCCCGCAGGCTCTGGTTGCTCACGTAGTAGGCCCCGCCGACCCGCGCCGCATCGAAGACGTCCTTCGTCCAGTAGGTCCACGAACCCGTCGGGTTCACCGCGACCATCGCGGCGGTGCAGACGGCGAAGGTGCCGAGGACGACGCAAGCCGCCCTGATCTGGCGGGTGATGAAGAGGTACGGGATGAAGATCAGGGGCGTGAGCTTGACGGCCGCCACGACTCCGAGGACGAGCCCCCGCGGCGCCGTGCGACCGGCAAACTTGAAGTCGACCGTGAGATCACCGAGCACCGCGGCGGCGATCAGCACGTTGACCTGCCCGAGCGCGAACGTCAGCCCGACGGGCTCCAACCACAGTGCGGGAGCCATCCAGACGAGCGACCAGGCGAGGAGGCTCCGACGACCGAGCCCGGGCACCGCCGCATGGATCGACAGGCAGATCAGCGCACCGAGTGCGATCGCGCTCGCGATGCCCACGACGACCTGGGCGATCGACGTCGGGAGGAGCGTGAGCGGAGCGAAGACCAACGCCGCAAACGGTGGGTAGGTGAAGGAAAGGCGGGGTGAAGCGAGGAGCACCTGATAGAGCGATCCATCGAAGGCGTGGTGGCCGCCCATCAGGTAGACCGCCATGTCCACCTGCCCGTGGTGCCAGGCGAACAGCACCGCATCGAGCCCGACCAACCCGAGCGACGCCGCACCGACGACCCAGATCGCCCACGGCCCTCGATCTGTCGGCCGCAGCCGGCGCTCCCCCGCCGGGCCGGACACGTCATCCGGTCGCGCAGGCGTGTCACTCGCCACCGGGGCGGACTGCACGACGCTTCCATCCCCGACGGCCGTCATCCCGAGGCTCCTTCGTGCTCGGCCCACCAGCGTAGGCACGAGGTCCCCAGGCGCAGGTGAGCGCACCAGGCGGTGCGACCAGTTGCGGGTCGTACGAGCTCATGGCGCCCATGTGCGCCTCACGACGGTCGGCCGGCGGCACCGGAACGGCCGGGGTGGACGCACGACGCATGACGCGCCAGAGTGTGCACCCGGGTCGACAGATCGTCAGCCCGAACCAGTGGGGGTGGGAACAACCAGATGGCGCTCAAAGTCGTCGGGGCGGGTGTCGGACGTACAGGCACCCATTCGTTGAAGATCGCGCTCGAGCAGCTGTTGGACGGACCTTGCCATCACATGGTCGAAATCCTCGGGCAGCCGGAGGAGGCGACGGTGTGGATCGATGCGATCGGAGGGCGCCCGGTCGACTGGTCGACCATGCCCCCCGGCTACGTCTCTCTGGTCGACTGGCCCGGCTGCTCGTTCTGGCCCGAGCTGTCTGCCGCCAATCCCGATGCGCTCGTGCTGCTCTCCGTCCGGGATGCCGAGGAGTGGTATCGAAGTGCCTCGAACACGATCTTCCTCTCGTTCGACAAGGTGCCACCCGAGCTGCTGCCATGGATGGATCAGATGCTGGTCCTCCTCCGCGACCGCTTCAGCGACCGCCTCGACGACCCGACGGCGATGATGGACGCGTACGAGCGCCACAATGCCGCGGTCCGAGCGGCAATACCGCCGGCCAGACTCCTCGAATGGAGCCCTGGCGACGGGTGGGATCCGATCTGTTCGCGACTCGGTCTCGACGTCCCGGACGAGCCGTTTCCGGTGACCAACACGACCGACGAGTTCAGGGCCATGATGGAGATGGCACCGCTCACCTAGGAGGCTCGGCTCGGAAGGACCACCGGCCGCGTCCGAGTTCCGCATCGCAGGCAGTCACGTGAGCCGCCCGGTTCCAGCCCCTCTGCACGGGCCACGGCCACACGTGCGACCGGTCGCCGCCATCTCACCAGCGTGTCGCGGCCGAGCCGGCTGTGCAGGGAGCCAATTGACCCGGCATGGGAGAATGCGGTGTGGTCGTCCGAAAGCGGACGCCTTCCCACGGGGGTTTCCTCGTCTCGTCATCCGAACAGAGACTCCCGTCGGCGCAGGATCGCGCACAGCGTCTCGTTGTACGGAGCCGACTGGCCCAGCGCGCGGCTCATCTCGACGACCTGACCGTTGATGACGTCGACCTCCGAACGCCGACGGGCGAGGTGGTCGAGACGCATCGACGGGCTGGCGTCCGGGATCGTGGCCGCGAACTCGGTCACGTATCGCAGGGGGTCTTCGAACTCGAACCGGACGCCTCTGGACAGCCCGACCCGGTAGGCCTCCATGGCGCAACCGAGCGCCACCGCCCACGACTCGGGGTCGGCCATGAGCTCGCCCACGGTCACGTCGAAGACCGCGCACGGGGCGCTGAGGGTGACGTTGCAGAGGAACTTCTCCCAGATCATCAGGGTCACGTCGGCGAAGGCCTTCACCTCGAAGCCGGCCTCGCGCCACAGCTGCTCGATACCGAGCACCCGCTCGGACAGGCCGCCTTGCATCTCGCCGATCCGTATCAGGCGCATCCCTTCGTGGTGCACGCGACCTGGCTCGCGAATTGCCGACCCGAAACCTTCTGCGATGCCGAGCAGGATCTGCTGGGCTGGCACGTGGCGTGCCACCCGCTCGCCGGACCCGAGTCCGTTCTGGAAAGCCATCACCACGGAGTCCGCTCGCAGCAGCGGGGCGATCCTGGCGGCCACATCCTCGACGTGCTGCGCTTTCGTCGCGATCACCCAGATGTCGCAGGCGCCGGCCTCTTCCGGCGTGCGGCCGGTGTGCAGGCCGTCGACGACATAGTTGCCACTGGCACCGGAGACGCTCAGTCCCGACCTGGCGATGGCCTCGACGTGCTCTCGTCGGGTGTCGATCGCCCACACCTCGTGCCCGGCCTTGCCGAGGATCCCGGCGTAGACGGACCCCATCGCCCCCGTTCCGACGATCGCGATCTTCACAACGCTCTCCGAACTGGGTGTCGGTCGAGTTCACTCATCTGGAAGGACCCAGACCGGCGACCGCTTCTCCATGAATGCCCGCATGCCCTCACGCGGTTCCTCCGAGTGCTCGAGCGCCCAGAACATCGTCTGGTAGTCGATGATCCCATAGCGCTCGTTGAGCATGCGCTTGACCTGCGCCCGGGCAATCGGCGCGGTCCGCAGTACCTGACGCGCCGCCTCCTTGGCCGCGTCGTGCAGCTCGTCGTGGGGGACGACCCGCGACAGCAGTCCCATCTGGAGCGCCTCGGTGGCATCGAAGGAGCGGGCTGAGAGCAGGAGGTCTCTGGCCATCGCCACGCCGACGTGGGCCGGCAGGGCCGCCGCGTAGGTCGCGTCGGGTATCCCCCTCAGCAGCTCCGGCACACGGAACGTGGCGCGGTCGCTCGCAACCGCGATGTCGGCCATCATGGCGACCAGGAGGCCGCCGGCCTGGCAGATGCCGTTGACCGCGGCGACGACTGGCGCCTGGCTGTCGCGGATCGCGAGGAACGGGAGGACGTCGGTGCCGATCGCGTCGGGGGTCGACTCCCCTTCTTCACGTCGACCGCCGAGGTCTCCCCCCGGCGCGAATACGTCGCCGACGCCGGTGATGATCAGGGCGGCGAGCTCGGGATCGGCGTTGACGAGACTGACGGCTCGCTTGAGCCCGTAGTACATCGCGGGGGTGAACGCATTCCTGGCCGATGGACGGTCGATCACGCACCAAGCGATCCGGCCCTGACGCTCGAGGCGCAGATTCGGCGTTCCCAGGTCGTCACTCACGCGAACTCCTCAGCAAGGACGATCTCTCTGGCCCTGTCGGACCTGGTCGTTGTCATGTCCCTCCGGCTCGGCGTCAGGTCCTGAGGTCGAGAAGGTGGCGCGTGTAGTCGAGCATCTCGGCCCGGAGGGTTGCATCCTCCATGCCCGACACGAGGGGATGCGTCACCGCCCCACCGATCGCGGAGGCGATCATCGCAACCTGCACTCGCGCCCGTACATCGATCTCTTCTCCGAGCAGCACGCGGAAGAGACGTTGCATGAACAGCTGGAACGGTTCACGGTCTGCGAGGAGCCGGACGATGACCGGATCATGCTGGAGGGTGCTGACCATGCGGCGGCGTTCGACAGCGAGGTGGATGACCTGGGTCAGCAGAGTCTCGACTGCAGCTGGGCCGTCGTCGCTCACCTCAGCAGCGTCCAGAGCCTCCTCGAGCCTTCCCAGCTCGATCTCGACGGCGCCGACGACGATCGCTTCCTTCGACCTGAACTGGTGGTAGACGGCGGCCTTCGTCACTCCGATGTGGTCGGCGATCATCTGCAGTGATGTTCCGTTCACGCCATGCTCCGCGAACAGGTCGAGCGCCGCCAGGAGCACGCGCACCTGTGCGTCGCTGTACATGGCGGACCGCAACTCCCTGGCGCCCATGGCCTTCGTTGAGGACACGCTCCGACGCTACTCGCGCCACTTGGCAGTCACTAGCCGATCGGCTACCCTTGGCCCGGCCGAGCGGCTCTGGGTCGCCGGGCCGCAATGGCCAGCGTGACGAGGCTCGTGCTGCACTGCCTGAGACCTGCAATTCGATGACCGGGTGCCTGCACGTGGCAGGCGAAGGGAGGACCACGGTGTCGGAATCGACCGATTCACAGTTCAACGAGTTCCTGGAGGTCCGCAAGCCGGGAGCCCACCTCGAAGAGGGTGTCGTCGCAGACGACTTCGTCCTGATGCTCGGGGTCGATCTCACGAACTTCCCGAAATTCCCCCGTGTCGACGACAGCGTCACCTACCCGAAGGGCAGCCTCGACATCCGCGCCCAGATCGACGTCGACTCCGGAGCCGAGCTTCCCGACTACAGCGGGCGATACCGGGCCGATCTGCGCTACACCGACTTCTCGACCGAGGCGCTGGCCACGAAGTTCCTGCCCTGGGCGGAGATGTACCGGGAGACCTGCCTCGAC
The DNA here is from genome assembly GCA_963769765.1 of uncultured Acidimicrobiaceae bacterium. Taxonomy (GTDB): domain Bacteria; phylum Actinomycetota; class Acidimicrobiia; order Acidimicrobiales; family RAAP-2; genus Bog-756. The sequence continues at coordinate 548,301 of CAVYNA010000004.1, forward strand.
GCGTGGGCCACCGAGGTGGCCAAGCGGTACGGCGCCGAGACGATGGCCGAGATCGAATGGACCGCCTGGAACGACCAGATCGCCCCCGAGCTCGACCGCATGAAGCGCGAGTTCCTCCCTGCCGACACCGTCTACGAGGACCCGAACCGTCGGATTCGGGGTCAGGACCGAGTCGGTACCCGGGTCGTCTACACGGGGCTGTTCACCCCCGGACCGAACGCGGCCGACCTCTCCAAAGAGCAGCTGGTCACCTGGCTACTCGGTAGCCACGAGTACCTCCTCCAGTGCATCGAGGGGTGGGCCGCCCAGATCGTCGTTCGTTACGGACTCGACCAGATGTTCGACATCCAGTGGACGATCTGGGGTGAGACGGTCCTTCCGGGCGCGAAGAGGCTCAAGGCCGAGTTCCTGGGCATCACCGGGAATTCCGTCGCGGACTGGATGAAGGACCTGCAGGTGGACGCGACGGCCATGCCGGGAAAGGCGTTCGACGTGTCCTTCGAGATGCCCGAGCCCGATGTCGGCATCATGACCTTCAACCGTTGTGTCGCCGCAGACCAGTGGGAGACCATGGGGCGTCCGGACATCCTCGAGAAGAACTGCCACTCCACGTGTCCCAAGTCGATGATCGTGACGACCAAGATGTACAACCCGAACATGAAGGTCGACATCCTCGCCATCCCTCCCCGCAAGGACACCGGCGACGTGTGCTGCAAGTGGCGATTCAGCATGCGGGACGAGAGCGATCCGGAGTACGTCCCTGTCACGTTGACCTCCAAGTCCGACCGTTCGACACACTGAAGGTCTCCAGGCGTCGGTGATCGCCAGGCCGACGCCACTACGGCTCCCGCCCGCGACGGGCCTACCATCCAGCCGTGCAAGTGAGGATCCTCCAGAACCGCGGAGCGTCCGGGCGCCGGGGGGTGCGGGCATGAGTACCGGGCATGAGTACCGCACCGACCTCCGCCGACACGGGCATCCCCTACGGGACCCGCCTCACCGAATCGGCCGACGAGCGTGAGCCGCCGGAGGACGGTGACGGACCAGGCGGCGGACCGACCGGACGGGAACCGGGGGCGGACGGCCCGGTGGAGCGTGCTCCCGCCCGGCGTGCCCGAGAGGACCCGATCCGACAGACTTGAGACAGCAGGACACGCAGGCGAACATCGAGAAAGGGAGTGATTCGGGCATGCCCGACACCACAGAGAACGGCAAGTACATCACCTACGAGGAGCTCGACGACGGGACGATCGCGCGGATCCTGCTCAACCGGCCGAAGACCCGCAACGCGCAGAACCGCGGCCTCCTGGTCGAGCTCGACGACGCCTTCCAGCGGGCCGAGGAGGACGACCGGGTGCGGGTGGTCATCCTCGGCGGCGTGGGTCCGCTCTTCTCCTCCGGCCACGACATGGGCTCCAAAGAGGCACAGGCCGAACGTGCGCCCGGTCCCGACCAGCACCCCTCGATGACCATCAACGGCGCGACCCGCGACGGCGCCGAGAGCCGGATGCTCCAGGAGTGGCACTACTACTTCCAGAACACGTTGCGGTGGCGCAACCTCCGCAAGATCACGGTGGCCCAGGTGCAGGGGACGGTCTACGCCGCCGGCCTCATGCTGATGTGGGCCTGCGATCTCATCGTCGCCGCCGACGACGTGTACTTCGCCGACGTCGTCGGGACACGCCTCGGCATGTGCGGGGTCGAGTACTTCGGCCACCCGTGGGAGTTCGGACCCCGCCGGACGAAGGAGCTCATGCTCACCGGCGACGCGATCGACGTCCACGAGGCGCACCGCCTGGGCATGGTGAGCAAGGTCTTCCCGGTGGACGACCTCTCCGATCGCACGCTGGCCTACGCACGTCGCATCGCCCAGCTGCCCACCATGACCGCCCTCCTCATCAAGGAGTCGGTCAACCAGACGGTGGACAACATGGGTTTCTACAACTCGCTGCAGGCGTGCTTCACCCTGCACCAGCTGAACCACTCGCACTGGGCGGAGATCCACGAGAGCAAGTACCCGGTGGCCGAGGAGCAGGACGGCGTTCCGAGCTGGCGGGTGGCACCGCCGGTGCTGCTCTCCGTGAAGGAGCAGATCGAAGGTCCCGTCGCCGCCGGCTGACCCGTCCCGGACCGGGCGGACGGCCCGGACGTCAACAAGATTCGGGGCCAATCGTGCAAGGAGCTCGGAGACGATGAAATCGCAGGCAGCAGTGCTCTTCGGTCGAGAGCAGGACTGGCAGATCCTCGAGATCGACCTCGATCCGCCGAAGGTCCACGAGGTCCTCGTGAAGTGGGCGGCCGCCGGTCTGTGCCACTCCGACCAGCACCTCCGGACCAACGACATCGGTGCACCGAGGAACCCTGACGAGGGGCCCGATCCGAGGCTGTTCCCGTTGGTGGGGGGCCACGAGGGGGCCGGTGTGGTCGAGGCGGTCGGTCCGGGCGTCCTCGGCTTCGAGCCCGGCGACCCGGTGGCCGCCAGCTTCTTTCCGATCTGCGGCACGTGCAAGATGTGCATCACCGGGCACACGAACCTCTGCGACCTCGGTGCGGAGACGTTCTCCCCCGGTCAGATCTCCGACGGGACGCAGCGGTACCACTACGACGGACGGCCGCTCAACGTGATGTCCAAGTTGGGGACCTTCGCGGAGTACGGCGTCGTCCACGAGGCGTCACTGGTGAAGGTGGACCAAGGGCTCCCCATGCCGGCGGTGGCCCTGGTGTCGTGTGGTGTGACCACCGGCTGGGGCTCGGCCGTGTACCGAGCCCAGGTCGCGCCGGGCGACACCGTCGTCGTGGTCGGCGTCGGAGGTGTCGGGATGAACGCGGTGCAGGGTGCCCACATGGCGGGGGCGAAGAACGTGGTCGCCGTCGATCCCGTCGAGTTCAAGCGGAAGTCGGCCCTGGACTTCGGCGCCACCCATGCGGCCCGATCGATGGAAGAGGCGCTTCCCCTCGTCATCGACCTGACACGTGGGCAGTTGGCCGATGCGGTGATCCTCGTGCCGAGTGTGATGTACGGGAACCTGATGGGTCCTGCGCTCGCGCTCACGGGGAAGAACGGCACGTGCGTGGTCACCGGAGTCGCCCCGCAGATGCAGTCAGAGTGCAGCGTCAATCTCTTCGAGCTGGCAATGTGGCAGAAGGAGGTGCGCGGGGTCGTCTTCGGCGCCGCCAATCCGCGCTTCGACATCCCCAACCTCCTGGCGCTCTACCAGGCCGGTCGTCTCAAGCTGGACGAGTTGGTCACTAGGACGTACCGGCTCGACGAGATCAACCAGGGCTACCGGGACATGCTCGACGGGGTGAACATCCGCGGCGTCGTCGTCTTCGACTAGGCCCCAGGCTTTCGTGACCGGTCGGCACGACCTGCGATGACCGGCTGGTCACGGTCGACCTCGGGGGCGGGCAGCGGTCTCGCCCCCGCCGATTCTCGGGTAGCTTGACCGTCCGGTTCGATGCCGCTGCGGACTCTGGGCACCGTCGGGCCGCCGAGTGCCTGCGCCGGCGGGCCATCGAGGAGGGACGGACGATGACGGGTGCCGACCAGCACGCGAGGATCAAGGTCGCCGAGGTCGACGGCATCGCCGTGATGACGCTCGCCAGCGACAAGGTGAATGCGCTGGACGTCGAGACACTCGAGGAGATCACCTCGTGCGTCAATCGGTCCGAGGTGGATCCCGGCGTCCGTGCCCTGGTGGTGACCGGAGAGGGCTCGATCTTCTCCGCCGGCCTGAACGTGGGCGAAGTCCTGGACAACGACACGAGCCGCACCGGGGTGCTCCTTCACGCACTGCAAGACGCGCTCGTCAGTCTCTTCCGCTTCCCGAAGCCGACGGTCGCGGCCATCAACGGCCCGGCGGTCGCCGGCGGGTGCATCCTGGCCTGCGCCTGCGACAAGCGGTTGATTGCGGAGGGCGCCCGCATCGGCGCGACCGAACTGAAGGTGGGCGTGTCGTTCCCCGTCTTCGCCGTCGAGCTCCTGCGGCATGCCTGCGGCTCGACGGCGGAGCAGCTGATGTACGACGCGGCGTTGCTCAGCGCCGACGAGGCATGCCGTCGCGGCCTCGCCCACCAGGCCGTCCCCGCCGACGAGCTGCACGCCGCGGCGACCGGGCTGGCCGGGCAGTTGGCAGCCCTCGATGCCCCGGCCTACGCACTGGCGAAGGCCTCGACGAGGAGGCTCGCTCTCTCGGTGCTCGACGACGACGCCTGCCGGCAGCTCGACCGGGCGGTGCTGGCCCACTGGCAGGACGATCAGACCAGGGCGAGCCTCGAGCGGCTGCGCGCGCCGAAGCGCTGAAGCAGGCGGGTACCGACCGTCACACCCGTCACCGATCAGCGCACCGTCCGGAAGAACTCAGCCAGGTCATCGGCGAAGAGCGCGGGCTGCTCCATGGCCGCGAAGTGGCCTCCCCGCGGCATGTCGGTCCAACGGGTGACGTTGTACTGCTGCTCCACCCACGACCGCGGCCAGCGGAGCACCTCCTTCGGGTAGCGCGCCACCCCCGTCGGCACGGTGACGAAGGGTAACTTCCCGGTCAACTCACCACTCCGGTTCGTCTCCCAGTAGAGCTGGGCCGAGGACGTGGCGGTCTCCGTCATCCAGTACAACATCACATTGGTGAGGAGCTGATCCCTGGAGAAGCAGTTCTCGGGGTTGCCGTCGCAGTCGCTCCAGGCGCGGAACTTCTCGACGATCCACGCGAGGAGACCCGCCGGCGAGTCGTTGAGGCCGACGCCGAGCGTCTGGGGCTTGGTCCCCTGCTCGTTGGCGTAGGCGGCCTCCTCGCGGATGAATCGCCCCATGTCGGCGAGGTCCGCCTGCTCCTCGTCGGTGAGGGTGTCCGCGCTCTCCGGCCGGGATCCGACCGGCATGTTGAGGTGGATGGCGATGCAGTGCGCCGGGTCGAGCGCGCCGATCCGTGTCGTCACCTGGGCGCCCCAGTCGCCCCCCTGCGCGCCGTAGCGCCCGTAGTCGAGGCGGTCCATGAGTGCGATGAACGCACCGGCGATGCGTCGCACGCCCCAACCACGGGTACGTGGCGGCTCCGAGAACCCGTAGCCGGGAAGCGACGGCGCCACCACGTGGAACGCATCGGCGGCGCTTCCGCCGTGCGCCGGAGGATCGACGAGCCGCGGGATCACGTCGAGGAACTCGACGACCGAGCCGGGCCAACCGTGGATGAGGAGCAACGGGAGTGCGTGCTCGTGAGGTGACCGGGCGTGGACGAAGTGGATCGACTGCCCGTCGATCCGCGTGCGGAAGTGCGAGAACCCGTTGAGGCGGGCCTCCTCGAGGCGCCAGTCGTACGTGTGCTGCCAGTACTCGACCAGCTCCCGCAGGTAGGTGATCGGGATCCCGGCATCCCACCCGGTCCCCGCGATCTGGACCGGGAACCGGGTGCGGCCGAGACGGCTCCGGAGGTCCTCGAGGTCCGCCTCGTCCATCTGGATGCGGAACGGCTCGACCACGTCACTCATCGACTGCGCTCTCCTGTCCCCCGTCATGTCGAATCACCGGATAGGCGTGCGGCGCAGGTGATCAAGTACTGTCAACCTACCAACCGGACGCACGGGCACCCTCGAACATGGACCTGAACCCTTCGGACGAACAGCACGAGTTGATCTCCGCCGTCCGAGCCTTCCTCACCGACCACTGCCCGCCGGATGTCGTGCGGGCCAGCGAGCCGGGTGGCTTCGATCCGGACCTCTGGACCTCCTTCTGCCGACTGGCCGGTCCCACGATCGGCGTGTCCGAGAAGCTGGGCGGAGGAGGCGCGTCCCTGCTCGACCTGGAGCTGGTCTGCGAGCAGATCGGCCGCTTCCTGGCCCCGCTGCCATTCATCGAGAGCGCGGTGGCGGACCGGATCCTGGCGTCGTCCGGCGACACGGGGAGCAACTGCCTGGACGTGCTCCTGGCCGAGCCGTCGACCGTGAGCACGGTGGCGTTGCGACCAGCGGTCGACGGGACGGCGACGCTGGTCCCCTCCGGATCGATCGCCCGGGCGCTCGTCGCCATGGACGGCGACGAGTTGGTCCTGGTTGTGGACGACGGCGACGGCGCCGCACGGAGCAACCTGGGGTCGTCACCACTGGCCGACCGGTCGGTCCGGGGCCCCGGCCGATCGGTGCTCGCCACCGGCGACATCGCCCGGACGGCCTACGGGCAGGCGCTCGACGAATGGCGCACCCTCATGAGCGGTGCGCTGGTCGGTCTGGGAGAAGCGGCCCTGGCGATCGGCGTCGAGTACGCCAAGCACCGTCACCAGTTCGGTGCGCCGATCGGATCGTTCCAGTCGATCGCCCGCGACCTCTCGGATGCGGCCACCCTTGTGGACGGCGCCCGCCTCCTCGCCCGCGAGGCGGCGTGGGCGGACTCCGAGGACGAGGAGCACTTCGCTTCGCTCAGCTCGATGGCATTCCTCTTCGCCATCCGGGCGGCCCGCCGTGCGAGCAACGTCGCACTGCATGTGCACGGCGGCTACGGATTCACCCTCGAGTACGACATTCAGCTCTTCTACCGAAGGGCGGAAGCATGGCCGCTCGCCCTCGGTGACCCGCGGCGGGGTGTCGCGCACCTCGCCGACGCGCTCTTCGGTCCGGCCGAGGTTTCGTGATGGACTTTCGCCTGGGCCCGAAGAGTGACGCCTTCCGGGCGGAGGTGCGCGCCTTCCTCGACGAGCACTTCGATGCCGAGACGATCGAGCGCGCCCATCGGACCGGGACCAACCACGACAAGGAGTTCCACCGGGCAATCGGCAAGCAGGGTTGGATCGCCGCGTCGTGGCCGGCCGAGTACGGGGGTCAGGAGCGGGACCCGTTCGAGATGACCGCCCTCCGTGACGAGCTCCGGCTGGCCGGCGCCCCCACCGACGGGATGGGCCTGACCCTCATCGTGTGCCAGACGATCCGCCGGGTGGCGACCGACGAGCAGAAGGCCGACTTCTTGCCGCGCGCCCTGGCCGGCGAGATCATCATGTCGCTCGGCTACAGCGAGCCCGACTCCGGTTCCGACGTGGCCTCGATCAAGACCACCGCAGCACGCGACGGCGACGAGTGGGTCATCAACGGGCAGAAGATGTTCACCACGCTGGCCCACGTGGCGGACTACGTCTTCCTCCTGGCACGTACCAACCACGACGTCCCGAAGCACAAGGGACTAACCATGTTCCTCGTACCTCTGCACTCGCCCGGGATCGAGATCCACCCGGTCCACACCGTCGGCGGCGAGCGGACGAACGCCACCTTCTATACGGACGTCCGGGTCAGCGACCACTACCGGATCGGCGACGTCGACCGGGGCTGGGACGTGATGACGGTCGCGCTCACCTTCGAGCGCGGTGGGTTCGGTCTCAGCGAGGCCGACCGCGTCTGGGAGCAGGCGGTGGCGTGGGCGAAGGAGACCCGGCGCCCCGACGGGAGCCGGGTCATCGACGACCTCTCCGTGCGCGAGCGTCTCGCCACCATGCGCACGAACAACGAGGTCGCCCGGCTCCTGGCCTACCGCACGTCGTTCGTGGCGGCCACCGGGGGGCTCCCCGGGGTCGAGGGCTCGATGCACAAGCTGTTCTACGCGGAGTCGATGACCGCGGACGCCGCCGAGCTGGTCGACATGCTGGGGGCGGATGGGGTCCTCCAGCGCGGCGAGGACGATGCCCCGGTCGACGGGTGGGTCGAGCACCTCTTCCGGCACGCGGCGGTGACCACCATCTACGGGGGCACCAGCGAGATGCAGCGGTCCATCATCGCCGAGCGGGGTCTCGGGCTCCCGAGATCCGGACGCTGAGACTCGCCGTTCCGGGCCCTCAGCGCCCTCCCCTGGTTCACGTCAATGCTGGCCCTCCCGCTGCCTCGTCGTCACGCAGGACGGGTGGACGGGCGCTCCTCCAGGATGACCGTCTTTACCTCGAGGAACGGCAGCAGGCCCTCGGTCCCCCCCTCGCGGCCGATGCCCGACTGCTTGAATCCGCCGAAGGCGATGCCGAAGTCGGTGCGGAACGAGTTGTGCCCGACGGTTCCGGAGCGCAGCTGCCCGGCAACCTCCCGGGCCCGGTCGACGTCGCCGGTGAAGACCGACGCGTTCAACCCGTAGCTGGTGTCGTTCGCGATGGCCACGGCGTCACGTTCGTCCTCGGCAGGGATCACGCTCAGCACGGGGCCGAAGATCTCGTCCCGGGCGATCGTCGAGGCGTTGTCGACGTTGCAGAAGACGGTCGGCTCCACGAACCAGCCTTTGTCGAGGTGCGCCGGACGACCTCCGCCGGTGGCCAGCGTCGCCCCCTCGGCCACACCCTTGTCGATGTACCCGAGCACGCGGTCACGCTGGCGGCTCGCTGCCAGTGGGCCCATCTGCGACTCCGGATCGAACTGGTTCCCGACCCTCACCCGGGAGAACGCATCGACGAGCGCTCCGGTCAATTCGTCGTGACGCTGCTTGGTCACGACGATCCGGGTCAGCGAGGAGCAGACCTGGCCCGTCATCATGCACTCGGCCTGCGCCAGACGCGCCGCCGTCGCGGCGAGGTCCGCGTCGTCGAGGACCACCGCGGCCGACTTCCCTCCGAGCTCGAGGGTGCAGCGCGCGATCCGCTCGCCGCAGAGCGAGGCGATCCGGCGGCCGGCCGCGGTCGAGCCGGTGAACGTGATCTTGTCGACGCGCGTGTCGCGAACCAGCAGCTCCGAAACCCCGCGATCGGCGGTGACCACGTTGAGGACCCCCGGCGGCAGCCCGATCTCCTCGGCGACCTCTCCCACCAGATAGCCCTCACCGGGAGCCTCGGGTGACGACTTGAGGATCACGGTGCACCCGGCGAGCAGGGCGGGGGCGATCTTGTAGCTGATGAGGCTCACCGGTGCGTTCCACGGGATGATGGCGCCGACCACGCCGACCGGCTCGCGTACCAGCAGCCCGAACCCCGGACCGGTGGGCTGGGCCTCCTGCTCCCACGCGAACGTGTCCGCAAGCCCGGCGTAGTAGTCGAAGGTGCCGGCCGCACCGTTCCCCACCGCTTGCGCGATCAGGTGGAGCACCCCGGACTCGCGTGGCCAGATCTGCCCGATCGCCTCCGCCTTCGCCGCCAGTCCGGCACCGAGCGCCCGCAGGTACTCCCCGCGCTCGGCGTGCGTCATCGACGGCCAGGGACCGTCGTCGAACGCCCGGCGGGCGGCGTCCACCGCCCGGGCCATGTCCGCCTCCTGCGCCTCGGCGACGCTGAAGAAGAACTCCTCCGTCCCCGAGTCGATCACGTCGATGGTTGCGTCCGAGCTCGGGGCCACCCACTCGCCGCCGATGAAGAACCGGTCCGCGTGCAGGAGGGGTGAGGTCGTGGTGCTCGTCGGTGGCATGAGGCTTCCTCTCGTGCGGCCGATCGGCGCCGCATCTCGCAGTTCTGCGTTGGTTGAATCGGTTGAAGGTGCCCAACCTACAGTCGGGCGATCACTTGTTCGCCGTAGCGCCGCAGCGAGGCGGTGGCATCGTCCCCGAACATGGCGGCCGGGATGACGATCCGTGTCGCTCCGAGGTCGGCGAGCGCCCGCACGTCGGCGGCGGCCTCGTCGTCCCCGGTGCTGTAGCTGGCGACCGTGACCTCGATGGTCGACGGGTCACGACGCGCCTCCGCGGCCGCCTTCCTCATCGTTTCGAGGAGGTACGGGAGGACCTCCCGGTCGACGCCGAAGGGGAAGAAGCCGTCACCGATCCGACCCGCTCGGCGGGCGGCGATCTCGGTATGGCCGCCGATGTGGATCGGGATCGCTCCGGCCCGGGGCTGGGGCCGCAGATAGACGTCCTCGAAGTGGACCGTCGACCCCTCGAAGGTTGCGCGCTCCTGGCCCCAGAGGGCCCTCATCGCGGCGACGTGCTCTTCCAACCGCTCGCCGCGGCGCTCGTAAGGGATGCCGAGGGCGTCGAATTCCTCCTTGAGCCAGCCGATGCCGACCCCGAGCGTGACCCGGCCGGACGAGAGCCGGTCGAGGGTGGCCAGCTCCTTCGCCAGGACCACCGGGTTGCGCTCGGGGAGGATCAGGATGCCGGTGGCCAACCGGATCGCCGACGTCGCCCGGGCCACATAGGCGAGCCAGATCAGCGGATCCGGGAAGGGCGCATCCTCTCGGGATGGGAGCCGCCCGGACGGGTCGTAGGGGTACGTCGACCGGTAGCCGGCGGGCACCACGACGTGGTCGACCGTCCAGATCGACTCGAACCCGGCCGTTTCCGCCGACTGGGCGAGTGCACACGCAGGCTGCGGCTCGATGTTGGGGCCGATGTTGGCGAAGGCAATCCCGAACTTCATCGTCCTCTAATTCAGGTGCCAGCGCAGCGACAGGTGCTTGATGCCGCCGTTGACCGCGGAGTTCAGCCGCTCGGCCGGCGCAGTCAGCTCGAACGACTCGAGCCGGGTCAGCAGGTGACGGAAGAGCGTCTCGAGCTCGACCCGGGCCAGGTTGGCGCCCATGCAGAAGTGGGCACCGGACCCAAACGAGAGGTGGGGGTTGGGCCGACGGTCGATCCGGAACTCGAACGGCTCGTCGAACACGTCCTCGTCGCGGTTGGCGGAGGCGTAGAACAGGGCCACCTTGTCACCGGCGGCGATCTTCTCCCCGCGGATCTCACAGTCGTCGGTGGCGGTGCGGACGAAATGGATGATCGGGCTCACCCACCGGAGGATCTCCTCCACCGCGCTCGGGAGGTGCTCCGGCTCCCGTTTGAGGCGTTCCCACTCGTCCGGGTGCTCCGAGAAGGCGAGCAGCCCGCCGCTGATGGCATTCCGCGTGGTCTCGTTCCCTGCCTCCACCAGCAGTTCCGCGTAGTTGAGGAGCTGCACCGGGGTGAGCGGGTTCCCGTCGATCTCAGAGGCGATGAGATGGCTGACGATGTCGTCGCCCGGCTCGACCCGGCGCCGGGCGATCAGGTCCTCGAGATAGGCGTGCAGCTCACCCCGCGCCCGGCGGATCGTCTGGCCCGGGGTCTCCCCCGGCCGGCGGAACTCGGGGTCGTCCTTGCCGATCACCTCGTTGGTCCACTGGAAGAGCAGCTTCCAGTCGTCGCCGGGCACCCCGAGGATCCAAGAGATCACCCCGATGGGGAGCGGGGCTGCGACCCGCTCGACGAAGTCGAACTCTTCGCCGTCCGAGTCGGCAAGCTCGTCCAGCACCTCGACGGCGATGCGGTCGATCTCCTCGTGGCGGGAGCGGATGGCCCGGGGGGTGAATCGGGACATGGCCACCCGGCGCAGCGGGCCGTGTCGCGGCGGGTCGAGCATGACCACCATCTCCGACGGGGGGGCCGGCGCGCCCGGGTGGCCGAGGATGAGGCCATGGGCGTTGGAGAACAGCACCGGCTGGGCCGCGATGTCGGTGATGTCGCCGTGCTTGGTGACGGCCCAGAAGGACACGAAGCCCTCGGGCTCGAGGTAGACCACCGGTGCCTCGGCACGTAGCGTCTTCCACAGCTCGTGGGGGTAGCCGTTCTGGGCGAAGCGACTTGGTTCGACGAGGTCGAGGGGGTCGATGCTGCTCGGGATGTCAACCTGGGACGTCATCAGCCGCCTGTCCTGGAGACACGGACGGGACTGCCGATGCGGCCGTGCCGGCGGGGAACACTCATCCGACCGGAGTGAACTCGAGGTATAGCTCGTCGAGGCCCCGGAGCATCCAGGTCGGCGAGTACGGCCAACGGCGATCGCCCGCCGGGCCGTGGTGGGCCTCCGAGATCCAGATGTCCTCCGTCCGGTCGAACAGCCGCTGGAGGGAGACGACGGCCTCGGCCCGGGCAAGCGGCGCTCCCGCACAGGTGTGGATGCCGTGGCCGAAGGCGATGTGCTGGCGGCCGTTCTTCCGGTCGAGCTTGAGCTCGTCGGGCTCGTCGAACGCACGCGGGTCGCGGTTGGCCGCAGCGGGGAGCACCATGATCGTCGACCCGGCCGGGATCTCGGTGCCGGCGATGGTGGTCGCCACCTTGGCCAGGCGGAACGTCCCCTTGATCGGGCTCTCGAGCCGGAGCATCTCCTCGATGAACACCGGGACGAGGTCCCGGTCTTCGCGCAGTTGCTGCTGGATCTCGCGGCAGTCGCCGATGGTCTTGAGGGCCGAGCTGAGGAGGCGAGCCGTCGTCTCTTGGCCGGCGGCGAAGAGGTTGGCTGCGATCTTCATCACGTCCTCGACGGGCGGCAGGGTCCCGTCGGGGAAGGTGGCCAGCGCCAGGCCGGTCATCACGTCGTCGCGGGGCTCCCGCCGGCACTCCTCGATGTAGGTCGTGAACTGGCCCCACAGGTACGAGAGCGGGCTGTGCTCGAGCGAGAGGTGCTCCTTGTGCATGAGCTTCTCGAGGAACTGGGCGTGGTCCTCCTCCGGAACGCCGAGCAGGTCGGCGATGACGAGGAGCGTGTAGGGACCGGCGTACTGGCTCAGGTACTCGCACTCGCCCGCCGCGTGGAAGGTGTCGATCTGGCGGTCGGCCAGCACCCGCATGAACTCCTCGTTCTCCTTCAGCCGCTTGGGGGTGATCAGCCGCATCAGGAGCCCGCGCTGGGCCGTGTGCTTCGGTGGGTCGAAGGCTGGGAGCTGGTCGCCGAAGGGGAGCTCGTACCGGTAGGTCTCGATGGTGTCCGTGATGTCGTCGCCCTCGAGCGGGACCGGGAACTTGGCGAAGGGTCCGATCGCGGAGTTGCAGTTCGAGAACGAGGCCTGATCGTGGTAGGCGGCGACGGCCTCGTCGTAGCCCGTGACCATGAAGACGTGCTGGTACGGCTCCTGGGCGACCGGGCACTTCGAGCGGACCTTCTCGAAGTACGGGTAGGGATCGTCGTAGAGCTCCTTCGTCCGGAAGTAGTCGACGGAGTCGATGTCGATCTCGGTCACCGCGGCGCCAACCCCCGTGTCATTGATGACATGGTTCGCATGGTAGGAGAGTGCCGTATCCGGTGCAATCGCTCCGACCCGCCCACTCCGGGTGGTTTCCGCTCCCGAGGAAGACATCCCCCGGGAGGTTGGGCGCGCTGGCCTCGGCATTCGGATCGGTGCCGATCGTGCCGCGGCAGACGGCCGGAGAGAATAGTGTTTGCATCTACTTCCGTCAGGGGGCGCGACGGCCACGTTCGCACCAGGGTCGAGGGCCCGTGATCACCTCCGCCGCAGATCCGCGGGGGTGGAGAGACATGCCGAAGGGGATGCACCAGTTGATCGCAGAGGAGCTCGCCGGCAAGGTGGCGATCGTCACCGGCGGATCGGGGGGGATCGGGCGCGGCATCGTGGAGCTCTTCGTCGAGCAGGGAGCGAAGGTCGTCATTGCCGACGTCGATGCCGGTCAGGGCGAGGCGCTGGCGAAGCAGCTGGGCCCGGCGGCCGCCTACCGGCGGACCGACGTCTCCGACCCCGCCGATGTCGAGGCGGTCGTGGAGTTCGCTGTCGCCACCTTCGGTGGGCTGCACGTCATGTGCAACAACGCCGGCGTGTCGAGCTCGTTCCGGGACCTCCTCGACAACGACCTCCGTGACGCCCAGCGAGTCCTGGGGGTGAATCTCTTCGGGGTCATGTACGGCTGCCGGTACGCCGGGCTTCACATGGCGGCCCACGGCGGCGGCTCGATCGTCAACACCTCCTCGATGGGCGCCATCACCGGCGGCGCCGGCCCGATCGTCTACCGCACGTCGAAGGCGGCCGTCATCCAGTTCAACCGCTCGGCAGCGTCGGACCTTGCCCAGTACGGCATCCGGGTGAACTGCGTCGCGCCGGGACACATCGACACCGGGATCACCAACTACGACCTCGGCCCGGTCATCCGGCGCAGCCAGCCACTGCAGCGCCAGGGCACCTCTGTCGACGTCGCCAACGCAGCGCTCTTCCTGGCCAGCGACCGCTCGGCACAGATCACCGGGGTCGTCCTCCCGGTGGACGGGGGGACGTCGGCGGGGCCCTCGAGCGCACAGTCGCAACTGCTCCTGGCCCGAGACCAGGGGGACGGAGGTAGCAATGCCCGCTGAGCTGGTCATCAGAGGAGGGACGGTCGTCGACGGGACCGGCGGGCCCGGCCACCCGTCCGAGGTCGCCGTCGCCGACGGGCGGATCGTGGAGATCGGGTCGGGCCTGTCGGGGAGACGCGAGCTCGACGCCACGGGCTGCGTGGTCGCCCCTGGGTTCATCGACATCCACACCCACTACGACGCCCAGGTGTTCTGGGACCCGGCGCTGCGGCCCTCGTCGTTCCAGGGGGTGACCACGGTGGTCGCCGGCAATTGCGGCTTCACGATCGCCCCCACCCGGCCCGAGCACCACGAGGTGATCGTCCAGACGCTCGAGAGCGTCGAGGACATGGACGCCGCCTCGCTGACCGAGGGCATCGTGTGGGAGTTCGAGACCTACCCCGAGTACCTGGAGCTCGTCGCTTCGCGGGGCACGCTGCTCAACTTCGCTTGCTACGTGGGCCACAGCTCGGTGCGCCTGTTCGTCATGGGGGACGCCGCCTACGAGCGGGCCGCCACCGCCGGGGAGATCGAGCGGATGTGCCAGATCGTGGTGGAGGCGATCGAGGCCGGGGCCGCCGGGTTCTCGACCAGCTTCGCCTCGACCCACCGCGGGATGAACGGCCTGCCCGTGCCGAGCCGCTTCGCCGAGCGCGACGAGGTGGAGGCCCTCTTCATGGCCGCCGGCAGCACGGGCAAGGGGGTCGTCCTGGCCACGGCCGGCGACCAGTGCACGTACGCCGACATGTACGAGCTGCAACCCCGCATCGGGCGGCCCTTCACCTACCCGATGTTCGCCCTCACCGATGGGCGCAACCAGCCCCAACTCGACATGCAGAACGAGGCCGTGGCCAAGGGGCTCCAGGTCTGGCCTCAGGTGACCCCGCGGCCACTCACCATGCAGTTCACGATGGACAGCCCGTTCAGCCTCAACGTGAGCCCGGTGGTCGCCGAGCTCATCGACCAGAGTCGGGACGCCCGGATCGCCGCCTACTCCGACCCCGGGTGGCGGGCCCGGGCCGCGGCCGACCTGGCCGAGCAGCCGATGCGGCCCCGGTGGGAGACGTGCGAGGTGTCCGAGTCCGACCGGCACCCTGAGCTCCAGGGCCGGCGCGTCGACGCCCTCGCCCGCGAGTGGGGTTGCGACCCGCTCGACGTCGTCTGCGAGCTGGCCGTCGAGGACGACCTGACCACCCGGTTCCGCATCTACATCGCCAACGACGACCCCGACAGCGTGGGCGGTCTGCTGGCCCACGAGCAGATGGTCCTCGGGCTCTCCGACGCCGGCGCCCACGTGGGCCAGCTGTGCGATGCGCCGCTGCCGACCGACCTGCTCGGCACATGGGTCCGCGACCGAGGCGTCCTCTCCGTCGAGCGCGCCGTGCGCAAGCTCAGCGGCGAGCCGGCCGACATCTTCGGATTCGACCGCAGGGGCTACCTGCGCGAGGGGTACTGGGCCGACATCTGCGTCTTCGACCCGGCGACCGTCTCGCCCGGCCCGATGAAGCGGGTGCGCGACTTCCCTGCGGGCGGCGAGCGCCTGACGTGCGAGGAGCCCACCGGACTCCGCCACGTGCTGGTCAACGGCGTGCCGATCCGGCTGGACGGCGTGGAGCTCTCCTTCGGGGACGAGCGCCCCGGCACGCGGCCAGAGCTCGTCTGACGCCGGTCCCCGCCACCAGCCGACCATGAGGCCACTGCCCGAGCTCACCCCGTGGACCGGGTGGTTCTGGACCTCCGGGGCCGACGGGACGCTGCGCGTCCAGGGCTGTGACGACTGCGGCACGCTCGTCCACCCGCCTGTCCCGATCTGCCCGCGGTGCCGGAGCACGTCGTCGTCCCCGACGGCCGTGTCGGGCCGGGCGACGGTCGTCGGGCGCACGGTGAACCAGCACCAGTGGCATCCCGACCTGGTGCCCCCCTACGTCATCGCCGTGGTGGCCCTCGCCGAGGATCCCGCCGTCCGGCTGACCACCAACATCACCGGGTGCGACCCCGGTGATGTTCACATCGGCGACGAGGTCCAGGTGCACTTCGAGCAGCACGAAGACGTGTGGCTCCCCTGCTTCGAGCCGACCGGGGCCCACACGGTGCCCGAGCCCGACGTGGCCCCACAGCTCCCGGTTCCCCGGGCCCCGCTGACCGGCGACCGGTTCGAGCACCGGGCCGTGCTCTCCGGCGTGGGGCGGTCCGCACTCGGTCGCCGGCTCATGGTCGACCCCCTCTCGCTGACCGTCGACGCGTGCCTCGAGGCGGTGGCCGACGCCGGCCTCGAGCTCTCCGACATCGACGGGCTGTCCACCTACCCGGGGGCCGCCGGGATGGGGATGAGCGAGGGCGGCGTTGCCGCCGTCGAGGAGGCGCTCCGCCTGCATCCGACCTGGATCAACGGCGGAGGCGACCTCCCCGGGCCCGGCGGGGCGCTGATCGCCGCGATGCTCGCCATCGCCGGCGGCCTGTGTCGGCACGTCCTCTGCTTCCGCACCGTATGGGAGTCGACGTTCGCCGCCCTCGGCCTCCGACCGAGCGGCGGCGGTCGGGCGTCGGGGGCCCAACAGTGGCGGTCCCCGTTCGGTGCCCTCTCCGCCGCCAACTGGATCGCCATGAACGCCAACCAGTACCTGCACCGTTACGGCGCCACCCGGGAGATGCTCGGGTTCATCGCCGTCAACAGCCGGACCAACGCCGGCCGCAACCCGGCGGCCATCTACCGCGACCCGATGACGATGGACGACTACCTGTCGGCACGGCCCATCACCACGCCGTTCGGGCTGTACGACTGCGATGTGCCCTGTGACGGCTCGATCGCCGTCGTGGTGTCCGACGCGTCGGTGGCCGGGGACCTGCCCGGCACCGCGATCCGCGTCGAGGCCGTCGGCACCCAGATCCTCGAGCGCGTCTCGTGGGACCAGGGGACCATCACCCACGAGCCGCAAGTGCTCGGCCAGGCCGCCCACCTCTGGACCCGGACCAGCCTCCGCCCGGCCGACGTGGACCTCGCCCTCGTCTACGACGGCTTCACGTTCAACGCCGTCTCGTGGCTCGAGGCGCTCGGGTTCTGTCCCATCGGCGAGGCGGAGGAGTGGCTCGACGGGGGCCGGAGGATCGCCTTGGACGGCGAGCTCCCGGTGAACCCCCACGGCGGCCAACTCAGCGAGGGCCGCACCCACGGGTTCGGATTCGTCTACGAAGCGGTCAAACAGCTCCGCCACGAGGCCGACGGGCGCCAGGTGACCGGCGCCACGACGGCCGTGGTGACCACCGGCGGGGGGACCCCGTCGGGCGTCCTGTTGCTCCAACGTGAGGGGACCTGAGGCCCGCGGTTACTCCCCCGCTCGGGCCGCCGCCAGCGTGCACCGCAGCCATTCCCCTGTCCGTTCGAACGCGGCTGCAGCCGCCGGGAACCCGAAGTTGACGAAGCCGTGGGGCTGGCCCGGATAGCAGGCCTCCTCCACGGCGACCCCGTCGGCCCGCATGCGCTCCGCGTAGGCCCGGCCCTCGTCGCGCAGCATGTCGCACCCGCCGAGGAGCACCAGCGCCGGCGGCAGCCCGGCCAGCGACGGGGCCGACAGCGGCACGGCGTAGGGATCGTCGTCGAGATCTCGGCCGCCGCTGTAGGCGGCCCAGTAGGCCTGGCAGGCCGCCACGCTGAGGACGAGCCCGCTGAACTCCTCGCGGGACGGAGAGTGCTTCGTGCCGGCCAGGGCAGGGTAGATCAGAACCTGTCCGACGGGCGCGGCGCCACCGGCGTCGCGCAGCCGGAGCGCCACGGCCGCCGCCATCGTGCCCCCCGCGCTCTCGCCGGCCACGGCCACCGAGGTCGGGGGCAGGCCGAAGCGCGCGCTCTCCGCCAGCGCCCACGACGTCACCGCCGTGCAGTCGTCGACGGCGGCCGGATACGGGTGCTCGGGTGCGAGGCGGTAGCCCACCGACACCACCACCGCGCCCGAGGCGTGAGCGATTTCGCGGGCCACTCCGTCCATGATCCCGATGCTTCCGAGCACGTGCCCGCCACCGTGGAAGTAGACGACCAGCCCCGTCGGCTCGACGTCGTCGCGGTAGATCCGGATGGGGAGGTCGCCCACCGTCGCGTCGTCGACGTGGTCGATCTCCTGGGTCAGCTGGGGACCGTAGTCACCCCGGGCCAGCTCGAGCAGTCCGGGTTCCAGCTCTTCCAGCGGCGTGGCCCGTTCCGGGTTGGCCGCCATCCACTCGACCACCCAGGGGTCGAGCACCCCTTCGTCGGGGTCGAGCGCCTCGTCGTCACCCACGTGGCTCATCTGATGCTCCTCCGCTGCCGAGGTCGGCCACGATCTGGGCGATATCGACCGTCGTCCGGATGCCCGGCGCCGCCTCGCAGACGACGGGCACCGCGTTGACGGCACGGTTCGCCGTGTAGCCCGGGGTCGTCTCCGCCATCAGCTCCGGGGGGACCGCCAGGCGGAGCTCCATGTCGAGCGGGCAGTCGCCCTCGACGGTCACCCGCCATCCCCCCGATCGCAGGTCCCACGCCGCGTCGAGCTCGCGCGAGCAGTACCACGTGGCGCTGAAGCTGAGCAGCTCCTCACCGTGATGCCTCCCGACGACGTGCATGCGCTGCCCGGCGACCGTCCCGGCCCGGATCGTGCCGGCGGCGATCTCGACGTCCCGGACGGCCGTGGCGACCTCGCCGGTGGACTCGACCGACTCGAGCGGCATCCCGAGCGCATCGCCGATCAGCCGGAGCGAGGGTCCGAAGGCATCCGCACCGTGCGAGAAGCGCAGGGGGTCGAAGGTGGCAGGATCCCGGCCGTAGCCCATCAGGTCGAAGAGGAGCACCGCGGAGTCGCGGCTCGACAGGTCAGCGAACTCCGCGATGTGGAGTCCGTCCAGGCGTCGCTGGAGCGAGGTCAGGACGAGTGGAAGCGCCTCGGAGATGAACCCCGGGCTGCTCCCCGTGCTGTGGATCGACGCCCCGCCCTCGGCGCAGGCGGCCTCGATGCGTGCCCGTACCGCAGGGTCCATGCTCGCAGGATGGTGGAACCCGCCGGTGGTCGCCACGACGTTCGCCCCTGACGCGAGGAGCGTGCAGAGCACGTCGACGTCGTACCCCTGTTGCATGTAGAGCACGCAGTCCGGCCGGAGGGCCAGGATCTCGTCGAGGTCGCCGGTGGCGCGGATCCCCGTGGGCTCGAGACCGGACAGGGTGCCGGCGTCCTGTCCGACCTTTCCGGGATCGCTCACCCGGACCCCCACGAGCTCGAGCCGGGGATGTCCGATCACGGCCCGGAGCGACCGGGTGCCGATGTTGCCCGTCGCCCACTGGACGACCCGGTAGGACGGACCGACCGGCGGGCCCGCTTCGTCAGCCATGGGCGCCGCACTCGGGTCTCGCGAGCCCGAGGTTCTCCCGGAGGGTGGCGCCGGCATACCGGTCTCGGAAGAGGCCGCGTCGCTGCAGTTCGGGCACGACCAGCCGCACCACATCCTCGTAGGCGCCGGGCGTGTGGGTGGCCGCGATGACGAACCCGTCGCACGCTTCGGTGCCGAACCACTCCTCCATCTGGTCGGCGACCTCGGACCCGGTGCCGACGAAGCGTGGGCCCTGCAGCAGCGTCGCCCGGTGCCCGGCGAGGTCGGCGAGGGTGACCGTCCCACCGATGTGGGTCCGGAGATTCTGGACGAGTCCACGGATGCCCGAGACCGACTCGACGAGCTCGTCGGTGATCGGCGTGTCCAGCGCGAGGCCGGAGAAGTCGTAGTTCATCAGCTCGGAGAGCAGGGTCAGCGAGGCCATCGGATCGACGAAGTCGTGGAGGAACATCTGCTCGCGCTCTTGGGCCTGGGCCGTCGACTCCCCGAGCACGGTGTAGGCCATCGGCAGCATCTTGACCGAGTCGGGGTCGCGTCCCTCCTTCGCGATGCGCTCCTTTTGGTCCTTGAAGTGGGAGCGGGCCACCTCGATGCCGGGATCCCCCGTGAAGATGACCTCCGCCCAGCGGGCCGCGAAGTCCCGCCCCCGCCCCGACGAGCCCGCCTGGAGGAGCACCGGCCGCCCCTGCGGTGTGCGCGGGACCGTGAGCGGCCCGCGCACCCTGAACCAGTCGCCGTCATAGTTGAGCTCGTGGACCTTGTCGGGGTCGGCGAAGATGCCGTTGGCCCGGTCGAGGATCAGGGCGTCGTCCTCCCAGGAGTCCCACAGCCCGGTCGTGGCCTCGAGGAACTCGTCGGCCCGGTCGTAGCGGGCGTCGTGGGCCAGTGTCTGCGCGACGCCGAAATTCTGCGCCTCGCTGTCGTTCACCGAGGTCACCACGTTCCAGGCGGCGCGGCCTCCCGTCAGATGGTCCAAGGTGGCGAAGGTGCGGGCCACGTGGAACGGCGAGTAGTACGTGGTCGAGTACGTCGCGCCCAGACCGATCGAGCGGGTGGCACCGGCGATGACCCCGAGCACGATGCTCAGGTCGAGCTTGACCGGGCGGGCTCCGTGACGGACCGCCTCGGCCACCGAGCCCCCGTAGATGCCGGGCATCGCGAGGCGGTCGTCGAAGAACATCAGGTCGAAGCAGCCCTCTTCGAGCGTGCGCCCGAGCTTCGCGTAGTAGCCGGCGGTGAGGAACCCGTGCTCGGTCGCCGGATGACGCCACGAACCTGCGTAGACCGTGGCGCTCCCCGCCTGCATGAACCCCACGAGCGACAGCTGCTTGTGTCTCACCGGACTCACCGTCGGTGCGGTGCGATCAGCTTTGGCCGGCGGCGACCGCCCGGCGCGCCCGCTTCCGGAAGCCCTCGAGCTTCTCGTCCGGCGTGCGCACCCGCGTGCTGCGGGACATGACCGTCACGTCGTGACCCTCTGCCCGCTTCCGGAGGGCGCCCACCGTCGAGTCCTCCTTGGGCAGGTGGGCGAAGGGGTCGAAGGAGTACCACCGCATGGCGTTCTGGTGCGTCATCTTCTCGATGTCGTCGTCGGAGACGGCATTGGCCGTGAACACGGCGTGCAGCTCCTCGGGCGCGGTCGGCCACATGGAGTCGCTGTGCGGGTAGTCCGCCTCCCACGCCATGTTGTCGACGCCGATCCGGTCGCGGAGCTCGACTCCCACCGGGTCGCTGATGAAACAGGTCAGGAAGTGCTCGCGGAACACCTCCGACGGGAGGCGCCCCCCGAAGTCCTGGAGCGTCCACGCACGGTGCATCTCGAAGGTCCGGTCGACCCGGTCGAGGAAGTAGGGGATCCATCCGGTGCCGCCCTCGGACAGCGCCACCCGGAGTTGGGGGAAGCTCTTCAGGACCCGGGACCACAGGAGGTCGGCCGCGGCCGACTGGATGTTCATCGGTTGCAACGTGATCATCACGTCGGGCGGGGAGTCGACCGCCGGGATCGCCATGCGGCCCGAGGACCCGAGGTGGATGGAGAGCACCGTGGCGGTGTCGCAGCACGCCCGCCACACGGGGTCCCAGTACTCGTCGTGGAAGCTGGGGTAGCCGAGCGCGGCGGGATTCTCGGTGAAGCTCAGTGAGTGGCAGCCCTTGGCCGCGGTGCGTCGGATCTCCTCCGCGGTCTGCTCGGGATCCCAGATCACCGGCACCGCCATCGGGATGAACCGGCCCGGATGGGCGCCGCACCACTCGTCGATGTGCCAGTCGTTGTACGCCTGCACCAGCGCCCGCGAGAGATCGGGGTCCTCCGACGCGAACACACGTGCGGTGAAGGTCGGGAACGACGGGAAGTTCATCGAGGCGAGGACGCCGCCGGCGTCCATGTCCCGGACCCGCTCGTCGACGTCGTAGCAGCCGGGTCGAACCTCGTCGAGGCTCTGCGGCTCGAGGCCGTACTCCTCCTTCGGGCGGCCGGCCACCGCGTTGAGAGCGGCGGTCTCCATGACGACCTCCCCGAACGTCCAGACGTCGTTGCCCTCGTCGTTGCGCACAAGCTTCGGCGCCCGGTCGAGGTACGGGGGAGGCAGGTGGTGGACGAAGAGGTCCGGCGGCTCGATGATGTGGTCGTCGACGCTGATGAGGACGAGGTCGTTGATGTCGAGCATGTCACCTCTCTGAGAATTCGATTACCGCTGGCGTAGAACCTACATCGCCAGCTTGTCCCCGTCACCCGGTCAGAGCCGTTCGTACTCGACCCGGAGCGATGCGCTCGCCGGCACCGACTGGCAGGTGAGGATCCACCCCTCCTCCACCTCGCCCGGCGTCAGGGCGTTGTTCACCCGCGTCGCGACCTCTCCCTCGTGGAGGAGGGCCATGCACGTCGCGCAGTTTCCGGCCTCGCAGGAGTACGGCGCCTTAAGGCCGGCCCGGCGGGCGGTTTCGAGCACGGTGTCTCCGGCGTGGTAGGCGAGCTCGTGGCGCCGGCCCTCGAGCTGCAGCACGATCGTCGTCGGCACCGGCGCGCCCCCGCTCCCGACCGGCGGCGCCTCCCCCGGTTCCGGGGTCACGAACCGCTCGATCAGGATCGCTTCCGGCGCCACCCCCGCGCCGAGCAGCGTCTCCTCGACCAGCTCCATGAACGGGCCCGGCCCGCACACGTAGAAGTCGGCGTCGAGCTCCCCGGCGACGACGTCGAGGACGGCCCCGGGTCCGGGGTAGCCGCTGACGGCGTCGACGTGCCGACGAACCGAGAGGCGCTCCGCAGCGGTCGTCTCGAGGCGCCGGAGCGCTTCGTCGAAGATGACCGAGTGCGGGTCTCGGCTGGCGTAGAGGAGCCGGACCGACCGACCGGTCGACGCCAGGGCGCTCTTGGCGAGAGAGATCACCGGGGTGATGCCGCTGCCCCCGCAGAACCCGACGACCGGTCGGTCGCCGCCCCGCAGGCAGAACACGCCCGACGGCGGCGACGTGTCGAGGAGGTCGCCGACGGACACCTCGTCGTTGAACCAATTGGAGACCGTTCCGCCGGGAACGCGCTTGACCGTCACCGCGAGGTCGCCGTCGGTCTCGGGCGCGCTCGACATGGAGTAGCAGCGGAAGTGCTCGTCGGCGCCGATCCGCACCCGGAAGGTGCAGAACTGACCCGGACGGTAGCGGTACACCTCGCCGAGCGGGTCCGGGACAACGAGCACGAACGAACGGGTGTCGTCGGTCTCCTCGATCACCTCCCCGACCCGGAGGGGGTGGAAGGCGTGCCGGCGCGCGGGGCCGTCCACGTCAGGCACGGTCGGACGGACCACCCACTGCGCCTGGCGCCACCCTCACCGCTTCCACCCTAGCAGTTGGATGAGAACTTGATTCTCATCGCGTCCGGAGTGCGTGGCCAGGGATGGACCCTCGATGGGGGTGACGTCCGGCAGAACCATCCACGGGCTCGCCGATCTCGGTACGTCACTGCGGTAACGTCGGTCGCAGCTTCAGGGAACCCCGTAGCACGTTGCCGAAAACGGCGCTGCCCCCAAGAGGAGCCGACATGGCACGCACCCGCACCCCTCAGCCTCCCGTCCACCTGGCCAGCGCCCGGATGCTCGACGGGACCGGTGACGGGCTTGTCGAGCCGGGCAGCCTGATCGTCCACGAGGGCCGCATCACCGCCGTGTCCCCGGCCTCGGTCCCCTCCGAGGCCCGGACGGTCGACCTCGGAGACGTGACCATGCTCCCCGGCCTCATGGACATGGAGGTCAACCTGGTGATGGGCGGGCCCGACCACGCCAGCCCGCTCGTCCCCGTCCAGGAGGATCCGGCGATGAAGACCCTGCGTGGTGCCGCCAACGCCCGCCGCACCCTGCGGGCCGGGTTCACGACCGTGCGCAACCTCGGGCTCTTCGTGCAGACCGGCGGCCTGCTGCTCGATGTCGCCCTGATGCGGGCCATCGACTTCGGGTGGACCGAGGGCCCGCGCATCGTCCCGGCCGGTCACGCCATCAGCCCCACCGGTGGCCACCTCGACCCGACCGTGTTCCAGGCGTACGCGCCCAACGTGCTGCCGCTGACCGTGCAGGAGGGCATCGCAGACGGGGTGTCCGAGGTCCGCAAGGCCGTCCGCTACCAGATCAAGTACGGCGCCCGGGTCATCAAGGTCAGCGCCTCGGGCGGGGTGATGTCGCACACCGGCCCCGCCGGCGCCCGCCAGTACTCCACCGAGGAGCTCTCCGCGATCGCCGACGAGGCCCACCGCGCCGGTCTCAAGGTGGCCGCCCACTGCCACGGCGACGAGGCGGTCCGGACCGCGGTCGAGTGCGGCATCGACTGCATCGAGCACGGGTCGCTGATGAGCGACGAGACGATCGACCTCCTGGTGGAGCGCGGCACGTTCCTGGTGGCGACCACCTATCTCGCCGACGGCATGGACGTGTCCCGTGCCGCACCCGAGCTGCAGGCAAAGGCGGCCGAGGTGTTCCCCCGGGCGAGGCAGACCATCGCGAACGCCATCCGTCGCGGGGCGCGGATCGCCTGTGGTTCCGACGCGCCCGCGATCCCTCACGGCCGCAACGCCAAGGAGCTCGTCGCCCTGGTCGATCGGGGCATGACGCCGGCGCAGGCCATCGCGGCGGCCACCACCGTCGCCGCCGAGCTGATCGACGTCGACGACCGGGGGCGCCTCGCTGCGGGACTGCTCGCCGACGTCATCGCCGTGCCCGGCGATCCGCTCAGCGACATCACGATGACCGAGTCGGTCTGCTTCGTGATGAAGGGCGGTGACATCGTCCGCCACGACGGCGTGGCACCGTAGCCGCACCTCGATCCCTTCGCCGCCAGTGCTCCTTGCGCGGAGCGGACGGCCAGAGGTCGTTCAGATGGAGCCGGCCAGCGACGCCACGAACTCGCGGGTGCGTCGCGACGAGGCCAGCTTCTCTTCGCGTGAGTCACCGATGGGCACGACCCGCAGGGAGACGTCGGTCGCCCCCGCGTCGGCAAAGGCCTGCAGCCGACGGCGGATGGCGTCCTCGCTGCCTGCGGCCAGGATGTCGCCCACGGTGCGTGCATCGCCGTGGTCGAGGAGCTTCTGGTAGTTGGGCGACACCTCGGACTCGGACAGCACGCGGTTGGCGCGCGCAACCGCCACCTCCACCTGGTCGGCGCCGCACAGGCAGACGGGCACACCGGCCACGATGCGCGGCGTCGGTCGTCCGGCAGCCGTCGCGGCTGCAGCGAGCACCGGTGCGACATGCGTTTCGATGGCCCGTTCGTCGGCCAGCCACAGGATGGTGCCGTCGGTGCGCTCCCCGGCGATGCCCAGCATCACGGGCCCGAGGGCGGCGATCATGACCGGCGTCGGCACGATGTCGGTGATGTCCAGCGGCTGGTGGACGCGGAAACGGGCGTTCTCGACGTCGACCATCCCGGGTCCGGCCAGCGCCTGGTCGAGGACGTCGAGCACGTCGCGCAGGTGCGCGGCGGGGCGCTCGTAGGGGAGGCCCAGCATCTCGTCGATCACCCAGTGGTGCGACACGCCGAGCCCCAGCGTGAGGCGGCCACCGCAGACCGCCTGGGTGGACAGGACCTGGTGGGCGAGGACGACGGGGTGACGGGGCTGGATCGGGACCACGGCCGTCCCGATCTCGATCGTCGAGGTTGCCGACCCGATGAGCGCCGCCGCGGTGAGCGCGTCGAAGTCGTCGGGGATCTGAGGGATCCACAGCGACGCCAGGCCGGCCTCCTCGGCCCAGGTGGCATCGGCCAGCATCCGCTCGACCTTCGTGGAGTATCGGCCCCGTTCGGGGCCCACCATCACGCCGATCCGCACGTGTCAGCTTCCTTTCGTTGCGGGAGGTTGCTCGTCGGCGGCGGCCGCCAGGTTCGCGCGTCCACCCGCCACGACGGGGACGGCGCGCCCGACCGGTTCAGACTGCGGGCTCGACGATCGCGTCCAGGATGGCTGCACCGCTGTCCGGGACGCGGGGCTGGCGCCACACCTCGACGGGGAACGAGACGTTGATCAGGGAGTAGGACAGCTCGAGCAGCCGAGCGGCGTCGTCGGGGAGCGCGTCGAGGGCGAAACCGTCGAGGTAGGCCATGATCTGCTCGAACAGCGGGAAGGCGGCATCGTAGAACGCCTGCATCTCGTCCATCGGGCTGGCAAGCCGCTTCGCGTAGCGCTCGGCCTCCGACCCGAGGCACCAGTCGACGAACGGCTCGAGGTCGGTGAATTCCGGCGGGAGGGCGTTGGTCATCGGGGGCTCCGGTCAGGACGTGGCTGGAGAGCGGAGCGCCGTCCCCGACTTCTCGAACTCGGCGACGGCGCCGCGGGTCGTCCGGTGCAGGTGGCGGAGGAGGATCTCCTGGTCGTTGAGGGGGAACTCGGTGACGGCCCGCGACTCGATCATCGTCTGGGTCGCCTCGAGGGTGTTGGCGTCCTGGAGCGCGTACTCCTTGAACGTGACCGCTGCCAGCTCCTGGCGGAGGCGCTCGGTGGCGTTCTTCGGAGGCACGAAGTACAGCGTCCCCTCGAAGATGTGTCTGTCGTAGGAGGTCGGCCAGTAGTGGTACGTGAGGTACCAGCCCGGGGCCCAGATCAGCAGCATGAAGTTGGGGAAGAGGACGAAGGAGTCCACGCCCCAGTTGGGCGAGCGCGCCGGGTTGACCGCCTCGGGCAGCGGGTCGAGGTCCGCGATGTCGGGTCGGTCCCAGGGGCCGAAGAGCCCGCTGCGCAGCACGTTCTCGATCGGCTTCACCATCGAGGCATCCTTCGGGGGGGACATCCCTCCCCACGACGACACCATGCCGTGCGGCCCGTCGATCACGTAGGAGAGTGCCTCGAATCCGTAGCCCTGCAGCTTGCGCGACTCGTCGTCGGTGGCCTGCTTCGCGTGCAGGACGGGTGCGTGGTAGAACTCGGCGAAAGCGTCGATGAAGAGCTTCCAGTTGCTCCCGACGTCGGCCCGGTACTTGTAGACCTGGGTCATCTCGCCGAACGGGTACCCCTCGAGCCCCGCGCCGAGGTCACCGAGGTACTCCCTCACCGACGTGGTGTTGTCAGGATCGAGGTTCACGAAGATGAACCCCTCCCACACCTCGGTCTGCACGCGCGCGAGCCCGAATTCGCCTCGGTCGAGGTCGAAGAACTCCGACTCCTGCTGGACGAAGGTGAGCGAGCCGTCGAGGTCGTACCGCCAGCCGTGGTACTTGCAGGTGAACTGCCGGCAGGTCCCGCTGGTCTCCTCGTTGGGGTAGTCGTTCCAGACGAGCTTGTTGCCGCGGTGCCGGCAGATGTTGTGGAACCCGCGCACGCTCCCGTCCTTGTCGCGGACGATGATCACCGAGGTGCCGGCGCACCGGAGCTCCCTGGTGAAGTAGCGGCCGGGGCGGGGGACCTGCTCGACGCGACCCACGTTGAGCCACGACTTCGAGAAGATCGCCTTCCGCTCGAGCTCGTAGAAGTCCGGCGAGATCGAGTCCTCGTAGTCGACCGGGCCCGTGCCCAACTCGGGGTAGTGCTCCGTCCAGCTCCCCTCGGCTGGCTTGGGGAAGTGGGCCATGCGGTCGCTCCTCCTGGTGGGACGATCCGGTTACGGTAGCATCGATCTCCAGAAAAGAGAAGTCTGTTATCAACGAGTGTCGGCGAGCGGTGAGCTGCCCAACCGGCCCTCGCGGAGCTGTCGGCGGAGGACGAATTTCTGCACCTTCCCCGACGGCGTCCTCGGGAATTCGTCCACCCGGTAGAGGGCCTCGGGCCACTTCTGGCGGGCGAGTCCGGCGCGGGCCAGGTGCTCGTGCAGGTCGGCCATCGTCGGCGGGGCCGTGCCCTCCCGCACCCGCACGACCGCGGCGGCGTGCTCGCCAAGTCGCTCGTCGGGTTCGGCCACGACGCAGACCTCGGCCACCTGGCGGAGACCCATCAGCACCTCCTCGACCTCCGCTGCGCTGACGTTCTCCCCGCCTCGGATGATCACGTCCGAGACACGGTCGGTGATGGTGAGGTAGCCGTCGTCGTCGAGCACGCCCACGTCGCCCGTGCGGTACCAGCCGTCCTCGTCGAAGACCGCGTCGGTCAGCGCCGGGTCGATGTAGCCGACGAAACAGTCGGGACCGCGGCTCGAGATCTCGCCGTGCTCGTCGAGTCGGAGCTCCACGCCGGGCAGCGGCCGGCCGTCGGTGGTGAGCCGCTTCTCCTCCGGGTCGTCGAGGAGCGATCCGGTGATCGAGGGGTGCTCGGTGCTGCCGTAGGAGCGGAAGGTCGCGATCCCGAGGTCGGTGGCGCGCCGGGTGACGGCCACCGGCACGGGCGAGCCACCCAGGCCGGCGAAGGGCATGAGGGCGAGGTGCTCGGCAGTGAAGTCCGGGTGGTCGAGCAGGCTCGTCAAGAAGAACGTGGCCCCACCCCCCACGCCGAGGCCCTCCTCACGCATCATCTCGAGCACGGCCCCGGGGTCCCACACGTCGATCAGGTTGACCGACCGCCCCCGCACCAGCGGGAGCAGGAACGCGTTGAGCATCCCGATGAAGTGGCCGACCGGAGCCCCCGTGATCTGGGGCGGTCCTCCCTTGGGGAACAGGTAGTCGAGCTGGCGGGTCTCGCACCCGATGGTCCGGTGGGAGTGGATGACGCCCTTCGGGTCGCGGGTCGTCCCCGAGGTGAAGCCGACGATCGCCGGCGCGTCCGGGATCGACGGCGAACGGATGGGCGAGCGGTTCGGCACCGAGGAGCGACTCGAACGGCACCGCCCCCGAAGGGAGACCGGTTGCGGATGTCCCGCCGACCACGAACCACCGCACCTCGGGCCGGTCGGAGAGGAGCTCTTCGTAGGTCTCGAGGTACTCGCTGTGGCCGAAACGCTCCGCGGTGACCACGACGGCGGGCGACACCGTCCGCAGGATGTACTCGACCTCCTTGCGTCCGTAGAAGTGCACGACCGGGACGACGACGGCGCCCAGGTAGGCGGCGGCCCAGAACGTGATGCCGGCCTCCACCCAGTTGGGGAGCTGGAACACGACGACGTCTCCCGGCCCGACGCCGACCGCGGCCAACGCGCCGGCGAGTGCCCGCGCGGCGCGGTCCACGTCCGCGAGGGTGCCCTGCCACGGCCGTGCTGCGGAGCGGACCCGGAAGGCGACGTCGCCCCTCTTCCCGAGGCCGGCTTCGACCATCTCCCCGAGCGACTGTTCGGTCCACCAGCCCTCCGCCCGATAGCGGCGTACCCGACCCTCCGGCACGGTGCGAAGGCGCCAGCGCGTGCCGGACTCGCCCACCTCCCCCACGGGTCCCTCCTCGTCTGATCCGTCGTCTGATCCGTCCGCCCGCACTCTCGCATGTCCACCCGGACCTGTGCCACCGTCGTTGCCGATCCAGGAGAACTTCGTTATCGTCGACCGGCGTGGCGAGCGCTGTCGCGACGACCAGGAGGAGCCGACATGGGTAGCCCGCCGGTCGCCGACGTCATCGAGCTCGAGCAGTTGCTGGCCCGATACGCAGTCGCGATGACCACGGACGACGTCGACGCGGTCATGGACGTGTTCACCCCCGACGGGACGTACCGCGCATTCGGCGACGTCTACCCGCTCGCCGACTTTCCGACGCTGGTGGCCGCCGCGCCCAAGGGCCTCTTCCTCGTCGGGCCCCCGGCGCTCACCCTCGACGGCGACACCGGCTCGGGCCGTCAACCGCTCTGCTTCGTGGAGCAGACGACCCACGACCTGCGCATCGGGTACTACACGGATACCTACCGGCGGACGGCCGGCGGCTGGCGCCTCGAGACCCGCGCGATGACCTTCCTCCGCAAGAGCGGGGCCCGCGATTCCGGTCGTGCGCACGACCCCCGGCGGCCCAAGCCCACCACCTCGTGACGGGCGCCGACGGCGCGGCCTCCCAATTGGAGGTGTTCCGTGCGTCGCTCGATGCCTGGCTCGACGACCACGCGGACGCGCTGGCCGTCGGGTACGAGGGGGCCGGCACGCTCGACCAGCAGATGGCCCAGCTCGCCAAGGTCAAGCGGCTCTGCTTCGATGCAGGATGGATGCGCGCCGGGTGGCCCGAGCGGATCGGCGGCCTCGGCGGGACGACACTGGCGAGGGCCTACCTCGGGGAGGCGCTCACCGTCCGGGACCTGGTCGAACCCGGGCTCTACTCGATGACCGAAGTCCTGGCACCGACCATGATCGACTACGCCGATCCGGGTCTCGCCGCCGCTGTGGTCCCAGCCCTGCTCCGAGGAGACGAGACGTGGTGCCAGGGATTCTCCGAGCCGGACACCGGGTCGAACCTGGCCGCACTCGCCTGCCGGGCCGTGCGCGCCGACGACGGGTGGCGGGTCACCGGCCAAAAGGTCTGGACGAGCCTGGCCCAGTACGCCGACCGCTGCGTCCTCCTGACCCGGACGGGCACCCCCGAGTCGGCCCACCGAGGGATCACCGCCCTCTTCGTGGACATGGACTCCCCCGGGATCACGGTGCGGCCGATCGGCACCATGCACGGCGGTGCCGAGTTCTCCGAGCTCTTCCTCGACGACGTCGTCGTCCCCTTCGCCCGCACGCTCGGCGAGGAGGGCGACGGCTGGGCCGTCGCCATGGACCTCCTCCCCCACGAGCGCAGCACCTCGCTCTGGCACCGGGCCGCGTTCTTGCACCACCGGCTCCAAGAGGTGCTCGACGCTGCGCCGGCACATGCGCTCGACCCGGGAAGGCTCGGCGAGGTGACCCAGCTCCTCTACGCGTTCCGGGCCCGCTCGCGGGCCACCCAGCACCGCATGGCCGACGGCGAGCACCTCGGGCCCGAGACCTCGATCGACAAGGTCCTGGTCGCCACTGCGGAGCAGGCCGTGTTCGACCTGGTCGCCGACGCGCTGGCCCCCGAGGTGACCATCGGGGACGATCCGCGAAGCGGGCGCTGGCGCTCCGAGTACCTCTACTCACGGGCCGCCTCGATCTACGGCGGCAGTGCCGAGATCCAGCGGAACATCATCGCCCGCCGTCTCCTTGCCCTCGGGAACGACCGCTGATGGAGGCCGAGGACCTCGTCCTGTTCGAGCGGAGCATCGGCGACGCCATCGGCCGCGCCAGCAGAGCCGACCTCGACGCGGAGCTCGACGAGCGGGGGTGGCACGATGCGCTGGCCGACGATCCCCGGGCCGCGATCTCCGTCCTGTTCGAAAGGCAGGGAGCTGCCGGCGCCACCTCCTCCGCCCTCGCCCACGTCGTGGCCCACGCCCTTGGCGGGGCGGCCGGACCGAGGGCGATGGCCGTGCTTCCCGCCGTCGGCGGCTGCTCCCCGCCCGGCGCACTCGTCGCCGGCCGCCTCCGCCTCCGCGGCCTCGCTCCCGCCGGTCTCGTCGACCGGTCGTCCGCCCTGGTGGTGGCCGCGGGCGGCGACCAGGTGGTGGTGGCCGAGGTGCCGACCGCGATGCTCGGGCTGCGGGAGATCGGAGGGGCCGATCCGGACCTGGGCCTGCTCGAGGTGACGGGAGACGTCGAACTTGCCGGCGCAGGCTCGGAGGTCTCCGCTGTGACGTGGGCCGTCGCCGTGGCGCTCGGTCGACTTGCCATCGCCCACGAGCTGGTCGGCGCATCCCGGACCATGCTCGAGCTGGCCTGCGACCACGCGCGGCATCGCATCCAGTTCGACCGTCCGGTCGCCTCGTTCCAGGCCGTCCGCCATCGGCTGGCTGAGACGTCCGTGGCCATTGCCATGGCGGAGGCCATGCTCGACGCGGCGTGGCTCGACGGCACGCCGGTGACATCGGCCATGGCCAAGGCGGTTGCCGGTCGTCAGGCGAAGACCGCGGCCAGGCACTGCCAGCAGGTCCTGGCGGGCATCGGCTTCACGGTCGAGCATCCGTTCCACCGATTCGTCCGAAGGACGCTGGTGCTCGACGCGCTCCTCGGCTCGGCGGCATCGCTCACGGCGTCACTCGGGGCCGAACTGATCGACCACCGAGAGCTACCGCCTTTGCTGCCCCTCTGATCCCACCCGCCTCCACGACGCCGGTGGGCAGCGCCGACCCCGGCGGTGTTCAGCGGGCCGGGTCCTCCGGCGCCACGTCGAGGATCACCTTCCCCACCACCCGGCCCTCGGCCACCATGGCCAGCGCGGCGACCACCTCGTCGAGCGCGAAGGTGGCCCCGATGTGCGGTCGCACCCGGCCCTCGGCCAGCAGCGCCCAGAGCTCGTCGTCGTTGCGCCGGAGCTCATCGGGACAGTGCTCGGCGAATTCCCGGAACTGGAATCCGAGGACCTGGCACCCCTTCAACAGCACCAGGTTGAGCGGGATCCGGGGAATCACGCCCGAGGCGTAGCCGACGGTCACGAAACGGCCGCCCCAATGGAGCGATCGCAGTGCCGGCTCGGCCAGATCACCGCCGACCGGGTCGACGACGACGTCGGACCCCCCGGGGATCGCCTCGCGGAGCGCGCCACGCAGGTCGACCGCGCCGTGCTGGATCAGATGGCCGGCGCCGGCGCGTCCGCGCGGCTTCCAACTTCTCCGCCGACGATGCGACCGCCGTCACCGAGGCGCCGAGGTGGCCGCCCAGGCACACCGCGGCGAGGCCCACGCCTCCGCCGGCACCGAGGACGACGACCTCCTCGCCCTTCTCGAGCCGGGCGACGGAGCGGAGGACATGGTAGGCGGTCCCCCACGCCACACCGAATGCGGCGGCGTGGTGGTCGCCGACCCCCGGGGGGACGGTCCGGACCGCTCCCGCCCTCACCGTCACCTCCTCCGCGAAGGCACCGACCAGCACGGATCCGGCCACACGGTCGCCGACCGCCACCTCTCGGACCCCGTCGGCCACCTCGGTCACCGTCCCGGTGAACTCGCTCCCCGGGACGAACGGGGGTTCGACTGTGACCTGGTACTTGTCGGCCACGACGAGCACGTCGGGGAAGTTGACGGCCGTCGCGTGCACGCGGACCCGCACCTCTCCGGCGCCGAGCTTCGGCGCCGGGAGCTCTTCGACCGTTACGACGTCGGGAGCCCCGTAGGCGCGGCAGACGGCGGCCCGCACCTCAGCGGCACCGCCACACCGGATCGCGTTTGTCCACGTAGGCCCGGGCACCCTCGATCGCGTCCTCGCTTGCGAAGACCACCGCAGACCACTCCGCCTGGCGCTCACGTGCGGCCACCGGATCCGACACGCTCATGCGGACGAGCTCCTTCGTCGCGGCCAGACCGAGGGGTCCGTTGGCGGCGATGCGCTCGGCCATCGCGAGGGCCGTCGTCCAGACGTCCCCCGGCGCCACCACGGCGTTGACCAGCCCGAGCTCGTAGGCGCGAGCGGCGTCGACCAGGTCGCCGGTGAGGGTCAGCTCGAGCGCGACCGCCAACGGGATCCGGTTGCCGATCAGCGTGCCACCGCCGGCAGCGAAGAGCCCGCGCTTCACCTCGGGAAGACCGAACCGTGCGTCGCTCGACGCGATCACCACGTCGCAGCCGAGCAGCAGCTCGAGCCCACCCGCGACCGCCGAGCCGTTTGCCGCGCCGATGATCGGGACGCTCGTCTCTCCCCGGAGCAGTCGGTGGTACGCCTCGGTCGACTCGCCGGGCGTCGCTCCGGGGACGTCCCCCTCGGAGAACGCCCGGAGGTCCATGCCCGAGCAGAAGGCGCGCTCCCCGGTCCCCGTCAAGACCATGGCACGGACGTCCGGATCGGACTCGGCCTCGACGAGTGCCGCGCCGAGCTCGTCGACGAGCGTGGTCGTCAGCGCGTTGCGGGCGTCGGGCCGGTTCAGACGGAGCAGCGAGAGCGGGCCCCGGCGCTCACGCACCAGCTCGGCGTCGCCGATCACGCCCGGTAATCCGACGTCTCGGCGAGCTCGGCGGCACCACGCATCAGGTCCAGCACCACCGGACCGTACGACTGGAGCATGGCGTTGTCACCCGCCCGCTGGAACCCTTGCTCGAGGACGACGGCCAACTTCCACTTCGCGAGGACGCAGTAGTAGTCGATGTCGTCGACCTGTCGTCCGGAGACTTCGGCGTACCGCTCGAGCATGGCCGACCGCGAGGGCATGCCCGTCATGTCGACGTAGGACAGGCCGGACGTGTCGTCGGGGTCCACCGGCCACCCGCTGACGACCCAGGCCAAGTCCAGCTTGGGGTCGCCCACCGTGCCCATCTCCCAGTCGACGATGGCCGCCATCCGGGCCGGTGCCCCGTGTCGGTACATGACGTTGGCGAACTGGTAGTCGCCGTGCATGAGACCGGGGATGTAGTCGATCGGCCGGTGCCGGCGCAGCCAGGCTGCTGCCTCGTCGAACCCGGGCAGTTCACGCCCCTTGATGCGCTCGAGGAACGCCGTCCAGCGGTCGACCTGGCGCTCGTGGAAGCCGTCGGGGTGCCCGAGGTCGGAGAGGCCCTTCGCCTCCCAGTCGACCCTCGAGAGCAGCGAGATCCCGTCGACGAGCTCGAAGGCGAGCCCCTTCCTGGCCTCGAGGTCGGTGTCGAACGGCGCCGGCCACCCGTCGGTGTTCATCGGCGACCAGCCGTCGACGTACCCCATCAGGTAGAAGGTGCGCCCGAGGACGGACTGGTCCTCACAGACGGCGATCGCCGCCGTGTGGGGGACGTCGGTCCCGTCGAGCGCCTGGATGATCCGCCACTCGCGGAGGATTCCGACGTCGCGGGCGTCCGGTGCCGACGGCGGAGGGATCCGCAGGGCGCCGTGCACCTCGCCCCGGCGGATCTCGAAGATCTCGTTCTGCGTCCCCCCCGAGACGAAGGCGTGTTCGACGGGCGCGCCCACTCCGAGTCCCTCCCCGTCCATCCATGCGGCCAGCCGCTCGACGTCGATCATCAGAAGTTGCCCACTTCGTGCTCGAGGAGTGCGGCGAACTTCTCGCGCGCTGCGGCACGACGCTTCGGGAGGTGCTGGGTCGGCCAGAGGTCGTCGGTCGCGCTGTGGTCGCGCAGCACCTGCCTGGCGACCGTCACCTTGTGGACCTCGGTGGGCCCGTCGGCGAGCCCCATCACGCTCGCCGCCATCATCATCGAGTGGAACGGCATCTCGTTGCTGACGCCGAGCGCGCCGTGGATCTGGATGGCCCGCCACGCGATGTCGTGGAGCACCCCGGGCATCAGCACCTTGATGGCGGCGATGTCCTTGCGCACCTTCCGGTAGTCGTTGTGCTTGTCGATCAGCCACGCCGTGTAGAGCACGTAGAGCCGGAACTGCATGATCTGGGCGTAGGACTCGGCGATGTACCCCTGGACGAACTGCTTGTCCGCGAGCAGACCGCCCGACACCTGACGGCTGAGTGCCCGCTCGCACATGGCGTCGAGCCCCCGCCGGGCCATGCCGATGGTGCGCATGGCGTGGTGGATGCGACCGCCGCCCAGCCGGGTCTGCGCGATGGCAAACGCCTGGCCCTCGCCTCCGAGCAACGCCTCTGCCGGGAGGCGCACGTCGTCGTAGTGGATCAGCGCGTGCGCGCCCTCCCCCTCTGGTTCACCCGCCAGACCGACGTTCCGGACGATCTCGATGCCGGGCGTGTCGGTGGGGACGAGGAACATCGACATGCCCTGGTAGGCGGAGACGTCGGGATCGGTGACCGCCATCACGATGAGGAACGACGCCGTCCGGGCGTTCGAGGAGAAGAACTTCCATCCCTGGAGGATCCACTCGTCCCCGTCCTTGGAGGCGCGGGTCTCGAACCGGGTCGGATCCGATCCGCCCTGGGGCTCGGTCATCGAGTAGCAGGAGAAGACCTCTCCGTTCAGCAGCGGATGCAGATACCGCTCCTTCTGAGCGTCGGTGCCGTAGTGGGCGATGATCTCGGCGTTGCCGGTGTCGGGCGCCTGGCAGCCGAAGACGATGGGTGCCCAGGACGAGCTGCCGAGGATCTCGTTCAGGAGCGAGAGCTTGAGCTGCCCGTGTCCCTGGCCGCCGAGCTCGGGACCCAGGTGGGTGGCCCAGAGTCCCTGGGCCCGTACCTGCTCCTTCAACGGGTCGATGATGGAGCGGAGGGTCTCGTCCGGCGGCGTGAACTCGAGCCCCCGCCACAGGACGTCGATCGGCTCCACCTCCGTCGCCACGAACTCCTCCGCCCAGTCCAACTTCGACTGGTACTCAGGGTCCGTCTCGAACTCCCAGGCCATGGGGTCTCCCCTCCTCGTCGGCTGGCAGAATAACATTCTGTCCATGGAGAATCCATCTCTTCCCGATCAGAACGACGTGGCTTCCCGGATCGCCCGCCAGACGTTGGACAAGCGCGGGCCCGACTACACCGGCGAGGTGCGTCGCCTGATCGACGCCGGGCGGGCCGTCATGCGGCGGTGCGGGACCGACTCCCGGCCGCGGGTGGCCGACATCGTGGCGGAAGCGGGGCTGTCCAACGAGGGCTTCTACCGGCACTTCGCCTCGAAGGACGCCCTCGTCGCCGCCATCCTCGACGACGGCACCGAGCGGCTGTTGAGCTACCTCGCCCACCAGATGGCGAAGGAGCCGACGGCGGCGGGCAAGGTCCGCCGCTGGGTGGAGGGCGTTCTCTCCCAGGCGGCCGACGAGGAGATCGCCGCCACGACGCTCGCCGTCCTCTGGAACGCGGCCAGCCTGGGTCGGACGCTGACCGTCCCCCACACCTCGACGAGCGCCCGCCTGTCGACCCTCCTCCGTGAGCCCTTCGCCGAGCTCCACAGCGAGGACCCGGAGCTCGACGCCGAGCTGGTCGCCCACGCGGTCGTCGGCAGGCTCGACGACCTCTTGTGGGGACGACGGACACCGAGCCGGGCGGAGACCGACCGGCTGGTCGGGTTCAGCCTCGCCGCGTGCGTCGCCGACAGCGGTCGCGACGTCGGGTCCACCGACCCGCCGACGGCGGATGGCTAGCGGGGTTCGGCGATCGGGTCCGGCACCCGAGAGCCCACGCCGTGGAGGATGAACTCCCAGAGCTCCTCGGCCGGATCCGGGTCGACCGTGCGGACCGACGTCCCACCGATCGTGGTCGAGAACGCGTTGAACATGACGGCCTCGAGCACCATGCCGGCGATCGGGCTCCGACGGAGGCCTGAGCGGATGCAGCCGGCCGCTTCGGCGTCCTCGAGCACCTCACCGAAGAGCGAGACCAGCGGGGCGAACGCCAAGGCCGCTTCGGTGGGATGGCTCGTGAGGAGCTGCTGGGCGAAGTCCACCATCACCCACGTCGTGGAGAGCGGCTTGTCCGGGGCCCCGGGCAGCGGTGGACGGCACAGCCCGTAGTACTCGACCACGAACCGGTGGATGCGCTCCAGCGGGTCGGTCTCCTCGTCGATCTTCTCGCGGAGGAACTCCGCCGTCGAACGCACGGACTCCTCGAAGAGGGCGAGCAGCAGCTCGTGCTTGCCGCCGAAGTACTGGTAGAAGAGGCGGAGCGACTGACCGGAGCGCTCGACCACTTCGTGGACCGTGAAGTCGCGACCGGATTCGCCCTCGTTCATCAGCTCGAGTGCGGCGTCGAGGAAGCGCTGCAGGCGGTTCTCGGCCCGGGCCCTGGCAGTGAACAGCGACCGAGCCACGGCCTGCTCACGCCTGCTCATCGCCGGCTCCCCCACCGCAGGCTCCTCGACCTCGATGTCGTGCTCGGTCATCGCTGCCAGTCTAGTTGAGGCGTCGGAAACGACCCTATCTCCAGCGGTGAAGTCGATCTGCCCCGTGCCGCGACATGTCGGGAGCCCCGTGAGAACCCGGTTCTGGAAGCCTAGGTCTCCGTGCGCGGGGCGAGGAAGCGGTCGAGGTTGGCCCGGAGCTCGGCCGACGTGAACGAACGGTCCTCGGCCGCCAGGGCGAAGTCCAGCGTGGCGACGACGGCCCGCTCGAGGTGGAGGTTGAGGATGCGCTTCGTGTCCTCCACCGCCCGGCGGGGCAGGCCGGCGATCCGGTGCGCGCAGGCCAGGGCCTGCTCGAGGACCGCGTCGTCGGCGCACACGTGGTTGACGAGCCCCATCTGGGCCGCCCGCTCGGCCGGGATGCGGTCGCCGGTGAGGGCGTACTCCTTGGCCAGCTGGAGACTGGTGAGGAGCGGCCACGTCACCGGGCCTCCGTCCGCCGCCACCAGTCCGATCATGACATGGGGGTCAGCCAGGTGGGCGCTCTCGGCCATGTAGACGATGTCCGAGAGAGCGACCAGGCTGCAGCCCAGCCCCACCGCGGGCCCGTTGACGGCGGCCACGATGGGCACCCGGCACTGCACCATGCCGGTCACGATCTGCCTGCCGTGGACGAGGGTCGCCTGCCGGAGCGACCCGTCCCGCGCCAGCTCGTCGAGGTAGGTGAA
Organism: uncultured Acidimicrobiaceae bacterium; assembly: GCA_963769765.1. Taxonomy (GTDB): domain Bacteria; phylum Actinomycetota; class Acidimicrobiia; order Acidimicrobiales; family RAAP-2; genus Bog-756. Next base: position 586,356 of record CAVYNA010000004.1, read on the forward strand.
GTCGCCACCGGCCGAGAACGCCCGGCCGTTGCCGGTGAGCACCACCGCCCGGGCGTCGGTGTCGGCGTCGATCTGCGGAAACAGCTCCGCCAGGCCGCGGTGGAGCCCGTGGTTGGTCGCGTTGAGCTGCTCGGGCCGGTTCATCCGGACGATCCGGACGGGGCCGTCGACCTCGACCTGCAGCTCGTCGGTCAACAGGTAGGCGCTCACGAGGCCGGGAGGTGCAGGATCCGACCGGCGACCAGGTTCCGCTGGATCTGCGAGGTCCCGCCCATGATGCTCTGGGCCCGGCTGTAGAGATACACCTTCATCAGCGCCTCGTCCGTGCCGCTGGCGCGCGCACCTCCGATCGAGAGCGCTGCGTGGCCGACCGCCTGCTCCGTCCACGTCATGAGCAGTTTGTCCACCGATCCCTCCGGTCCGTGCACGATGCCGTCGAGGCGCTCGGAGAGCCGTCGACGGACGTGCAGGCGCAGCATCTCCGATTCGACGATAGCCCAGGCGAGGTCGCGGACCTGCTCTCCGTCGTAGCGTTCGGGGTCGGCGTTCACGTCGGCGACCAGGTCCTTCACCTGCTTCGCGTAGCGGCCGGCGAATCCGAGCTCGTGGGGCTCGCGCTCGTGGCTCACGATGGTCATGGCGAGCGACCACCCCTCGCCCGGCCGACCGATCATGTTGACGGCGGGTACGCGCGCGCCGTCGAAGATCACCTCGCCGAACTCCTTGGTGACCCCGTTGATCATGCGCAGCGGCCGCTGCTCGACACCGGGTCGGCGCATCGGGAGGGCGAAGGCGGAGATGCCTTCGTGGCGGGCGACGTCGTGATCGGTCCTGGCCAGGACCAGACACCACTCGGCGTCGTCGGAGTAGCTCGTCCACACCTTGTGGCCGGTGACGACGTACTCGTCGCCGTCCCGGTCGGCCCGGGTCCGCAGCGACGCGAGGTCGGACCCTGCATCGGGCTCGCTGAAACCCTGGCACCACCGGTCCCGTCCGTTGACGATCCCGGGCAGGAAGCGGGCCCTTACGTCGGCGTCGCCGTGCTCGAGGATGCCCTCCACGAGGTAGCCGAGGCTCGGGCGGGCAGGAGCACCGGCCGAGGCGAGCTCCTCGTCGACGATGACGTCGTAGACGCTCGGCAGGCCCTGCCCGCCGATCTCCTCCGGCCAGGTCACGCCGAAGAACCCGCCGTCGTAGAGCGAGTGGTGCCACGCGGCCTGCCCGGCCCAGTACGCGTCGTCGGTCGACGAGGCCGGAAGTCCGGGGTTGTGCACCTCGAGCCAGGCCCGCAGGCGGAGGCGGAATTCGACCTCGTCCGGTGCGTCACCGAAGTCCACGGCCACCTCCGATCCCGTGGTGGGTGAGCACCCGGTCGAGACTGGCCCCCACCCCTCCGAACAGCTCGGTCGAGAGCAGCGCCCGACGCAGGTAGACGTGGGCCAGGCACTCCCAGGTGTTGCCGACGCCCCCATGGACCTGGATGGCGGTCTCGCACACCGTCCGCGCCGCGCGGGCGCAGTACGCCTTGGCGACGGAGGCGGAGAAGACGGCGTCCCCGGGTGCCAGGGCGTCGACCGCCCAGGCGGCGTGGCGGGCCGCGCTCCGTGATCCCTCCGTCAGCACGAAGGCGTCGGCCAGCAGGTGCTGGACGGCCTGGAAGGAGCCGACGGGCCGGTCGAACTGGCGACGGACCGAGGCGTACCCGACGGCGAGCTCGACGGCCCCGCACATCGTCCCGACGAGGTCCGCACAGTCGAGGGCCAGCCCGAGCGCGTGCCACGTCGACAGGTCGTCGCTCGTGAGCGGGCGCGAGCCGGGCCCTTCCACCCGGCTGACGGCGGATGTCGGGTCGACGGGGGCGCCCGGTCGGGTCAGATCGGTCCCGGCGAGGACCGGGGCGAGTGAGACCGAGGCAAGCGCGTGGCCGTCCCCATGCGGCACCAGCACCAGCGCGGTCCTCGACCCGCGGCGTCGACGGCGACGGCGCCGGGGGGCACCTCCCGGTCGCCGACGATGGCCATGGTGAGGAGGGAGCTCGTGACTGCGACGGTCTCGGAGGCTCCGGCCGGCGGCGCGCCTGCCAGCCGGCGAAGCTCGGCCGCCATGGTCGGGCCGAGGAAGGGCGCGTCGGCCAGGGCGCGACCGAGCTCCTCGGCGACCACCGCCGTCTCGACCCCGGAGGCGAGCGGCGTCCGACCTTCCGTCGGGACCCGGAGCCCGCGCCAGCCCGAGGCGGCGACCGCGGCGTCGAGCTTGCCGGCCCGCTCGACGTCGTCGAGGTCCCGCACCGCGCGCGGTCCGAGCCGGCCGACGACCCGGCCGGCCGAGTCGCGGAGCGCCTGTTGCTCCGCGGAGAGACGGACGTCCATCAGGCGTTCCCGCGGGAGCGGAGGAGGATCGGGGTCCACTCGTCCCGGAGCGTCCGGCGCAGCACCTTTCCGGATGGCAAGCGAGGAATGGCGCCGACCACGACCACATGGCGCACCTGCTTGTAGGTGGCCAGCGATCCGGCCACCAGCTCCTGGAGGTCGTCGGCCGTGGCGGGCCGTACGGGGTCGAGCTGCACCACGGCGACCGGCACCTCGCCCGCCCGCTCGTCGGCGAGCCCGAAGACCGCGCAGTCGAGCACCGAGGGATGGCCGCGGAGGACCTCTTCGACCTCGGCGGGCGCCACCTGGAAGCCGTTGACCTTGATCATCTCCTTGCAGCGGTCGGAGAGATGGACCCAACCCTCGGGCTCCAACCAGCCGACGTCGCCCGTCCGGTACCACCCGTCGGCGAAGGCGGCGGCCGTTTCCTCCTCGGGCAGGTACCCGGCCATCAGCGACGGGCTCAGCACCTGGATCTCGCCGATCTCGCCCGGTGGGAGGACCGCTCCGGTGTCGAGGTCGGCGACGCGCAGCCCGACGCCCGGGGGCGGAAGCCCGGCCGAGTCGAGCCGCCACGAACCCGGGTCGTCCACCGGGTTGCAGGCGATGACCGGCACCTCGCTCGCCCCGTATGCGGGTAGCCAGCGCACGCCCGTCCGCTCGGTGACGACCCTCGCGACGTGCTCGCTGACCGGCGTCGCGCCCCACATGATGTAGCGCAGGGACGAGAGGTCGTAGCGCTCGAGGTCCGGGTGGTTGGCCATCGCGAGCGCGATCGGCGCCACCGCCATCTCGAGGGTCATCCGCTCGGACTCGATGCGGTGCAGCACCTCGTCGAGGTCGAACCGCCGGTGGAGGCGCACGGTGGCCCCGGCCGACGCCGCGGCCAGCAGGTTGAGGAGGCCGAGGATGTGCGAGGGCGGTGTCGCCACTTGGAACCGGTCGTCGGGTTCGAGGCCCAGCGCCCCGCACCAGTCCGCCGTGGCACAGCCCATCGACCGGTGCGTGTGCCGGACCGCCTTGGGCAGCCCCGTCGTGCCCGAGCTGAAGACCAGCACCGCCTCGTCGAGGTCGCTCCTCTCGGCACTCGTCGCCATCTCGACGACGTCGCCGGCGCCGGTACCACCTGCCGCCTCCAGGCGGTCGAGGTCGGTGACCCGTCCGTCGCCGATGAGCTCGCCGAGGAGCCCGACGGCGGGTCCGTCGGCCACGGCGTGGACCGGGCCGGTCAGCTCGAGGGCGTGCCGGGTCTCCCCCGCCTTCCAGGCCGGGCTGAGGAGCACGGCGGCCGCCCCGATCTTGCTGATCCCGTGGATCGCGATCACGAACTCGGGACGGTTCGACGTCATCGTGGCCACCCGGTCGCCGGGGTGGACGCCGCGGGCGAGGAGGTGCCGTCCGAATTCGGCGCTGGCGTCGTCGAGGTCACGGAAGGACCAGCGCACGTCCTCGGCCAGGACCGCGTCCCGGTCGCCGAATCGCACCGCGGCCTGCTCGAGGGCGTGGTGCATCTGGGCCGCAGACATCGGAAACATTCTTCTCGTTCGTGAGATCAGGGTCAACGTGTGCGGAATGTAGTGTTCTCAGCCATGAACCCGGAGGCGCCTCGCCCCGCGACCGCCCCGACCGACCCCGAGGTCCGGCGCGAGATCATCGAGACGGTCCGTCGGTTCGTCGCACGTGAGGTCGTCCCGGTGGCGTCCGCCCTCGAGCACGAGGACGCCTATCCGGCGGAGATCGTGGCCCAGATGCGCGGTCTCGGCCTCTTCGGCGTGACCATCCCGCAGGAGCACGGCGGCCTCGGCCTCGACCTGCTGACCTACATCGGCGTCATCGAGGAGCTGGCCTTCGGGTGGATGAGCCTGACCGGTGTCGTCAACACCCACACCATGGCGGCCACCTTGATCATGACGCACGGAACCGACGAGCAGAAGCAGCGCTGGCTGCCCGCCATGGCGACCGGCGAACGCCGCGGCGCACTCTCACTTTCGGAGCCGGACGCCGGCAGCGACACCCGCAACATCTCGTGCAAGGCGGTGCGGGACGGGGACGAGTACGTCGTCAACGGCACCAAGGCCTGGGTGACCAACGGCGAACGTTCCGCGATCGTCGCCCTTGCCGCCCGCACCGAAGAGGGGATCTCCGCCTTCATCGTGGAAAAGGAGCCCGGTCCGCGATTTGCGGGCATCTCCGTGAGCAGACACGTCGGCAAGCTGGGCTACCGCGGCGTCGAGACGGTCGAGATGGCCTACACGGACCACCGGGTGCCGGCCGCAAACCTCATCGGCGAGGCCGGACGCGGCCTGCCCCAGATCCTCGGTGTGCTCGAGGTCGGTCGCATCAACATCGCCGCACGGGCCGTCGGCGTGGCCCGGGCCGCCTTCGACGCCGCCCTCGCCTACGCAGGGCAGCGGGAGACGTTCGGCAAGCCCATCGGCGAGCACCAGGCCATCCAGATCAAGCTCGCCGACATGGCCACCCGCCTCGAGGCGGCACGCCTCCTCACGAAGAACGCCGCCGAACGCATGGCGGCCGGGCTCCGCTGCGACGTGGAGGCGGGGATGGCCAAGCTCTTCGCCAGCGAGACGGCGCTCGAGCTGGCCACCGAGTCGATGCGGATCCACGGTGGCATGGGGTACACGGTCGACCTGCCCGTCGAGCGATACTACCGGGACGCCCCGTTGATGGTGATCGGCGAGGGGACGAACGAGATCCAGCGCCTGGTCATCGCCCGGGGCCTCCTGGCCCGGGCCCGGGACGCCGACTGACCGGTCGACCGGTCGACCCGACCTCGTCTCGGGACGGACGACCAGCCGCGGATCGGTCGCGTCGATCGGCCAGCTCGGCGAGCACCTCGTCGGTGTCCGCTCCCAATGCGGGCACATCCACGGAGCGCCGCCGGGTCACACCGGAGAAGGTCACCGGGCCGTTGACGGACCGCACGGCACCGCCCTGAAGGTCGACGAAGCCGTCGTTGCCCACGAGCTGTGGATCGTCGACCACCTCCGCCGGTGTCTGCGCGAGGGCCCACCAGACGCCCTCGCGGTCGAACCGCTCGGCCCACTCGGCGAGGGGCCGCCCGGCGATGATCCCGTCGAGGAGGGCGATGAACTCGGTCCGGTTCCGACGGATGGCCGAGGCGTTGCAGAAGCGCTCGTCCTCGAGCAGCTCGGGTCGACCGAGCGCCCTTGCCACCGGGCCGATGTGGCGGTCGGCCTCGAGGCCGGTGAGGAAGAACCACCGCCCGTCGGCGGCGCGGTAGGGGTTCATCAGGGGCGACTGGTTGTGGTGGCGCGACTCGGCCGGCGACACCTTGCCCAGCAGCATCTGGAGCCCCAGGTCCCAGCCGAGCACGTAGGCGCCGGTGCGCAGCAGCGAGACCTCGACCACCCGGCCGACCCCGGTCGCACGCTGCTCGAGCACCGCGGCCAGGATGCCCGACAGCGCGGCGAGACCGGTGATGTGGTCGCCGATGCCGCCCCGGGCGTTCAACGGGTTCCCGTGCTCGTCGGCCATCTGGCTGGACAATCCCGACCGTGCCCAGAACGCGCCGATGTCGTAGGTCGGGCGGTTCCGGTCCTCGCCGTGGAGGCCGTACCCGCTGATGGCGCAGTACACGAGCCGGGGGTGGCGGACGACCGTCGCTTCGGCCTCGAGGTCGAGCTTGTCGAGGGCGTCGGGTCGGAGGTTGCAGATGAAGACGTCTGCCACCTCGAGGAGCTCCTCGAGTCGCTGGCGCTCGTCCCGGTGGTGCAGGTCGAGGACGATGCTCCGCTTCCCCCGGTTGTCGAGGGCGAAGGCGGGATTGGGGAGATCGCTCCCGATGCCGAGCGACCCGAAGACGTTGCGCATCGGGTCGCCCGTCGGGGCCTCGACCTTGATGACGTCGGCACCCCAGTCGGCCAGCAGGGCGGCAGCCGACGGTGCGGCGACCCAGACCCCGAGCTCGACGACCCGCAGCCCGGTCAGTGCGGAGAGGCCGTGGGCGGCGGGACCGCTCACGCGGGGGGGCCCGAGCGGTCCGGCGCCCCGCGCCGGCGGAGGACGTCCTTCAGCACCTTGCCGGTCGCATTGCGCGGGAGATCGCCGACGAACTCCACCGCCCGCGGGACCTTGTAATTGGCCATCTGGTCGCGACACCACCCGATGACACCGGCGGCGGTCAGCTCCGCACCCGGCCGCACGACGACGAAGGCCATGCCCACCTCGCCCAGGCGCTCGTCGGGGACGCCGACGACCGCCGCCTCGGCGATGTCGGGATGCCGCAGCAGGCCGTTCTCGATCTCCGCAGGGTAGGCGTTGAACCCTCCCACGATGAACATGTCCTTGGAGCGGCCGACGATGCGCAGGCAGCCCGTCCGGGTCGACGACGCCGAGGTCCCCCGTGCGGAGCCAGCCGTCGGGCGAGCGCGCCTCGGCGGTCGCCTCGGGGTCGTCGAGATAGTGGGACATGATGCTGCCCCCGCGGAGGAGGATCTCCCCCGGTTGCCCGGGGTCCACGTCACGGCCCTCGTCGTCGACGATCCGCAGCTCGAATCCCGGGCGGGGTCGGCCGACCGTCGTCGCGATGGTCTCGACGTCGTCGCTCGGGGAGGTGGCCGCCGCCGTCCCGCCCTCGGTCAGTCCGTAGCCGGTGATGACGACCGAGAAGGGGAGCTCGGCGTCGACCCGACGGATCAGCTCGACGGGGATGTCGGCGGCACCGGTGACGGCCACCCGCAGCGTCGACAGGTCGTGGCGGTCACGGTCGGGATGGTCGAGCAACTCCTGGTACAACGTCGGCGGCCCCGGCAGGACCGTCACCCGCTCGGCGGCCACGCGGGCCACCACCCGGTCGACGTCGAAGACCGGCTCGGGGAGCATGGTGGCGCCGGCAGTCACCGCGGCGAGGATGCCGGCCTTCAACCCGAACATGTGGAAGTACGGGTTGACCATGAGGTAGCGGTCGTCGCTCCCGAGGCCGGTCATGGCCACCCAGTCGGCGGCCACCTGGGTGGTGCCACCGTGGGTCTGGACCACGCCCTTCGGCGTCCCCGTGGTCCCCGACGTGAACAGGATGTCGCACGGATCGTCGGGGGTGACCGCAGCCGAGCGGTCTTCGACCTCGGTGAGCGCTGCGGCGGTGGCGCGGGCGGTGAACTCGCCCCACGACTCGGTCCTGTCCACCGCGGGGCCCCGGGCGACCACGACGGTCTCGAGGTCGGGCAGGTCGGTGCCGGTCCCCCGCAGCATGGCCACGTAGTCGGTGCCGAGGAAGTCGGTGACCGTCACGAGCAGCCTGGCCCGGCTCCGGACCAGGACGTCGGCGGCCTCGACCCCCTTGCACCGTGTGTTCACGGGGACGAGCACGGCGCCGGCTTGCCAGAGGCCGAGGGCGGCCACGATCCACTCGGTGCAGTTGCACGCCCAGATCGCCACCCGGTCGCCCGGCTCGATGCCCGAGGCGACGAGGGCGCCACCGAAGCGCAAGGAGCGGTCCGTGAGGTCCCGGTAGGTGAGCTCCGTCCCGTCGTCGACGACCGCGGTCCGGTCGCCGAACCGCTCGACGGTGGACGCGAGGATGCCCGGAACGGTGGTCCGCTCGCGGGAGCGAGCGGTGCCGGTCACCGGACGACGGTGTCGTCGACGTTCATCAGGCGGGCGAGGTTCCCGCCCATGATCTTCCGTACCGTCTCCTCGGGCAGTCCGTCGAGCTCCTTCACGTAGCTCAACGGGTCGGCCAGGCCCTCGGGGTGGGGGAAGTCGGACCCGAACAGGACATGGTCGACCCCGATCAGTTCGGCCAGCTCGCCGAGGTCCTCCTCCCAGAACGGGCTGATGTAGATGTTTCGCTTGACGACCTCGATCGGGTCCTCGGGGAAGTCCTGCGGCATCTTCTTGTAGACGTCGGCGAGGTTCGTCATGAGGGGCTCGACCCAGCTGCTCCCGTTCTCGATCACGGCGACCTTCAACGCCGGAAAGCGGGAGAGCGCGCCGTGGCACACGAGGGCCGACACCGAGTCCTCGACAGGACGCCATGCCGAGAGCATCCGGAACGCGTCCGGCTGGAACGGCAGCATCTCGCTGTCACTCCCGAGCCAGTCGTTGGTGTAGCGCTCGTAGCCGCTGTCCGACGAGTGCATGGCGACGAGCACGTCGTGCTCGACGACCTTCTCCCAGAAGGGATCGAATTCGGGGAGACCGAAGGAGCGCGAGCCGCGGAATCCCGGCACCGGGGCGGGCCTGATCAGCACCGCCTTGGCGCCACGTTCGACCACCCACTCGAGCTCCGCGATGGCCTTGTCGACGATGGGCAGGCTGATCACCGGCGTGGTGAAGATCCGGCCCTCGTAGTCGAACTTCCACGTCTCGTGGATCCACTCGTTGAGCGCATGGACGACCACGTGGATGAGCTCGGGGTCGTCACGCAGCCGCTCCTCCACGAGGCTCGCGAGGGTCGGGAACATGAGGGTGCGGTCGAGGCCCTGCTCGTCCATGAGCTCGAGCCGTGCCGCCGGCTCCCGGAACGCGGGGACGGCCCGCATCGGCTCGCCGAAGATCTCCCGGCGGCTCTTGCCCTCGGGATTGCCCACCCGGAAGTACTCCTCCTGGGCCCCCGGACGTGCCACCACCTCGAACGTGGGGTTCGGGATGTACTCGCTGATCTGGCCGCGCACCACGATCTTGGTGCGGCCCCGGACGTCGACGTAGTCGATCACGCGCTTGGCGTTTTCGGGGAGGTACTTGGTCAGCGAGTCGCGGGTCTCGTACAGGTGGTTGTCCGCATCGAAGACCGGCACGTCGAGCGCCCTCGTGGTCATGATGTCCTTCCCTCGTCCGTCGCGAGAATGTCCTTACTCCGAGCCGAGAGTACCGTTTCTCACCTGCGATCGCCAGCCGTTCCGACTCCCCCGGCGGACCGGCCCGGGCGGGACTGGCGGTCCTGTCGGGCGTGTGAGAACCTTCTTCTTGGTCGGGAGTAACGTTGATCACGCTCCTTGCGACCAGGTGGTCCGCGATCAGGGGGTCCGATGACAGTGGGTTCGATGGCAGAAGGACCGCGCGGCGGCCCGCCGTGCACCCGAGGTCGGCTCGCCACCCACGACGGTTCCGACGTCGGCCGAGGGGGACTCCGGTGACCACGACCGACTCCGACATCTACTACGACCCGTACGACTTCGAGATCGACACCGACCCCTACCCCGTCTGGCGCCGTCTCCGCGAGGAGTGCCCGCTCTACTACAACGAGCGCTACGACTTCTATGCGCTGAGCCGCTTCGACGACGTCGAGCGCGGGCTCATCGAATGGAAGACGTACAGCTCGGCCAAGGGCACGCTGGTCGAGATCATCAAGAGCGGAATGGAGATCCCGCCCGGGTCGATCATCTTCGAGGACCCCCCGGGCCACAACCTCCATCGGAGCCTCCTCAGCCGTGTGTTCACGCCCCGCAAGATGAACGCCATCGAGCCGAAGGTCCGCGAGTTCTGCGCCCGAAGCCTCGATCCGATGATCGGGTCCGACGGGTTCGACTTCATCGCCGACCTCGGGGCCCAGATGCCGATGCGCACCATCGGGATGCTGCTCGGGATCCCCGAACAGGACCAGGAAGCGCTCCGGGACGTCATCGACGAAGGCCTCCGTCTGGAGGAGGGCACCATGCCCGACACCTCGACCTACGGGGCGGGCATGCAGACCAGCAACTTCGACGAGTACATCGACTGGCGTGCGCAGCACCCGTCGGAGGACCTGATGACCGAACTGCTCCGGGCCGAGTTCGAGGACGAGACGGGCACGACCCGCCGACTCTCCCGCGCCGAGGTCTTGAACGTCGTGAACCTCCTGGCCGCGGCGGGCAACGAGACGACGACCCGGCTGATCGGGTGGACCGGCAAGGTCCTGTCCGACCACCCGGACGAGCGACGCCGGATCGTCGAGGACCGGAGCCTGGTCCCCAACGCGATCGAGGAGCTCCTCCGGTTCGAGCCGCCCTCGCCCGTCCAGGCCCGGTACGTCACCCAGGACGTCGAGCACTACGGACAGGTGGTGCCGGAAGGCAGCGTGATGCTGCTGCTCAACGGCTCCGGCAACCGCGACGACCGGAAGTTCGCAGTGGGGGACCGGTTCGACGTCACCCGGAAGATCGACCACCACCTGGCGTTCGGGTACGGCCTGCACTTCTGCCTCGGGGCCGCACTGGCCAGGTTGGAGGGACGGGTGGCACTCGACGAGGTGCTCCAGCGGTTCCCGTCGTGGGAGGTCGACTGGGACCACGCCAAGCAGGCCCGGACCTCGACGGTCCGGGGCTGGGAGAGCCTCCCGGTGGTCTTCACCTGATGAGTGAACGGGGTTGACGTCATGAAGGTGGTCGTCGTCGGAGCGTCGAGCGGTCTCGGCCGCTGCATCGCGATCGGTCTCGGGCAACGCGGGGCGCGGGTGGCGCTGATGGCTCGCCGCAAGGAACGGCTCGCCGACGCGGCGGCCGAGGCCGGCAACGACGCACTGGCCATCCCGTGCGACGTGACCGACGAGGAGTCGTGCAAGGCGGCGATCGAGGAAGCCGCCCGCGAGCTCGGTGGCATCGACGCGCTCGTCTACGCCACCGGCATCGGGCCGCTCGTGCGGCTCGCCGATACCGACGCCGAGACATGGCGGCTGGCGTTCGACACCAACGTCATCGGCGCGTCACTCGTCACGGCGGCCGCCCTCCCCCACCTCGTGGCCTCGAAGGGCACGGCCGCCTACCTGTCGTCGATCAGCGCGTCGCACACTCCGCCGTGGCCCGGTCTGGGCGCCTACGCGGTCAGCAAGGCGGCGCTCGACAAGCTGGTCGAGGCGTGGCGGGCCGAGCATCCCCAGATCGGATTCACCCGGGTGACCGTCGGCGACTGCGCCGGTGGCGAAGGCGACGCCATGACCGGCTTCAACGCGGACTGGGACATGGACCTCATGACCGAGGTGGCCCCGATCTGGCTGGCACGCGAGTACATCGCCGGGGCGCTCCTCGAGGTGGACGAGCTCGTCCGGGCCCTCGACAACCTCTTGCGGCTCGGTCCGTCGGCGACCATTCCCACCATCGCCGTCGTCCCACGTCGCCCGGCGTGACCCGGGTCGGGATCCCCCCGGGCGCACATCGTGGCGTCCCCGGCACCCCCGCCGACCTCGGCCCGATCGGGCCGGATCGGCGTCGGAGATCGACCTTCCTAGTTGACGTTGAAGCGCAGTGCGCCGTCGAGGCGGATGTTCTCCCCGTTGAGGTACGGGTTGATGACGATCGACTCGACCAGGAGGGCGAACTCCTCGGGACGACCCATCCGCTTGGGGAACACGATGTTCTCGGCCGGGTCCTTCTTGAGGTGGGGTAGGGCACCGAGCATCACCGGGGTTCCCATCGTCCCGGGGGCGATGGCGCACACCCGGATCCCCATCGGCGCCAGGTCCCTCGCCATGGGAAGCGTCATGCCGAGAATGGCCGCTTTGGCCGCCCCGTAGGCGACCTGCCCGCTCTGGCCCTCGATGCCGGCGATCGAGGCGGTGTTGACCACCACGCCGCGCTGACCGTCCTCGTCGGGCTCGTTTGCGCCCATGGCCGCGCACACGTGCCGGCTCATGTTGAAGGTGCCCGTCGCGTTCATCTCGAGGGTCTTCACGAACGGGTCCATGGCGTGCGGGGTCCCGTCGCGCCCCACGGTGCGGCCACCACCGACGCCGCCCCCGGCCACGTTGACGAGGACGGCGATCGGCCCGAGTGAACGGGCGGCGTCGATCGCGGTGGCGACGTCGGTGTCGTCGGTGGTGGTGCCACCCACGCCGACCACCCGCTCGCCGAGCTCCTTGGCCAGCTCGTCGGCTCGGTCGGCGTCGAGGTCGAACACCACGACGCCCATCCCGAGACCCTCCAGGCGGCGCACGGTGGCGGAGCCGAGCCCGCCCGCCCCGCCGGTGACGATGGCTGAACGACCCTGGAGGTTCAGCGGTCCGCGTCCCCGACGAAACGTCCTTCTCGGTAGTAAAGGACGGTCTTCGCTCGCGCGCCTGCACCTGTCGGCCGTCGAACCGGACCTGCCCGTCGAGAGCGGGAACGGCTGACGCCTGCCGGAGGCGGGTTGCAGCGCACGGCCAGAACGGTATTCTTTCCAAACTCCAACGTCAATATCAGCGGACGCCGCAGCCCGATGCCGGCCCCGGGGGGAGCTTCATGAGCAGCGCCACGACCATCGATCCGGAATCGAACATGCTCATCGACGGCAAGCTCGTCGAATCGTCCACCGGCAAGAGCTTCGACAACGTCAACCCGGCCACCGAGGAGGTGATCGGCCACGTCACCGACGGGTCGACCGCCGACATGCAGCCGTGCGATCTCCGCGGCCCGCCGAGCCTTCGACGAGACCGACTGGTCGACCGACCGCGCGTTCCGCAAGCACTGCCTCACGCAGCTCCAGGACGCCCTCGAGGCCGAGAAGGAGCAGATGCGTGAGCAGCTGATCCTCGAGGTCGGGCTGTCCGCGGATGCTCACCGCCGGACCGCAGCTCGACGTGCCCCTCGACGACGCCCTCCGCTACCCGATCCGACTGATCGACGAGTTCGAGTGGGAGCACCGCCTCCCCGACGCCACCGACTTCCGGGGAGGCGTCAACTCCCGCCTGATCGTCAAGGAGCCGGTCGGGGTGGTCGGGGCCATCACCCCGTGGAACTACCCGTTCGAGGTGGCGCTGGCCAAGCTCGGCCAGGCGCTCGCCACCGGCAACACCGTCGTCCTCAAGCCGGCCCCGGACACGCCGTGGAACACCACCCTCATCGGTCGCCTCGTGGCCGAGCGCACCGACATCCCCGCCGGGGTCGTCAATGTCGTCACCTCCTCGGACCACCTGGTCGGCGAGGAGCTGACCCTCTCGCCCGCGGTCGATCTCATCTCCTTCACCGGGTCCACGGCCGTGGGCAAGCGGATCATGGAGAAGGGTGCGGCCACCATGAAGCGGCTCTTCCTCGAGCTGGGCGGCAAGTCGGCCACCATCGTGCTGGACGACGCCGACTTCGACTCGGCGCTGCTCGTCGGCCTGGCGGTGTGCTCGCACGCCGGGCAGGGGTGCGCCATCCCGACCCGGATGCTGCTCCCCAGGTCCCGCTACGACGAGGGCGTCGAGCGCCTGAAGAGCTACTTCGGCATGGTGCCCTATGGCGACCCCCAGCGCGAGGACGTGATCATGGGGCCGCTGATCAGCGCCAAGACAGCGCGATCGGGTGCTCGGCTACATCGCCCGCGGCGTCGAGGAGGGCGCCACGTTGGCGGTGGGCGGCGGCCGCCCCGAGGCCCACGCCACGGGCTTCTTCGTCGAGCCGACGATGTTCACCGACGTGGACAACTCGATGACGATCGCCCAGGAGGAGATCTTCGGTCCCGTGCTGGTGGTCATCCCGTTCGAGGACGACGACGATGCGGTACGCCTCGCCAACGACAGCGGATACGGGCTCAGCGGCGGCGTCTCCTCGGCCTCGCTGGACCGGTCGATGGCCGTGGCGCGTCGGGTGCGCACCGGCACGATGAGCGTCAACGGCGGCATGTGGTACGGCGCCGACGTGCCATTCGGAGGGTTCAAGGAGAGCGGCGTCGGACGGCAGAACGGCATCGCCGGTTTCGACCAGTACCTCGAGATCAAGTCGCTGGCGTGGCCGAGTGCCTGACCTCGACGACCTGCGCACCGCAGGACACGGTCCGGGACACGCCACCGATCGGAGTCGTCGGTGCGGGTGAGCCTGACGTCGGACCAGGAGTTCTTCCGCGACACGACGGCAAAGTTCCTCAACGAACATGCGCCCCCGGCCGAGATCCGTCGCCTCCGCGACGAGCCCGACGGGTTCACCGCCGCCTACTGGCAAGCCGGCGCCGAGCTCGGGTGGACCTCCCTCCTCGTCGACGAGGGACACGGCGGCGGTTCGATCAGCGGCGACGGGCTCCTCGATCTCACGCTGGTCGCGGACCAGTTCGGCCGGCACGCCGCACCGGGCCCGCTGGTACCGACCAACGTGGTCGCCGGGGCCGTCGGCGAACTGTCGCCCGACCGCCACGCCGACCTGCTGTCGGGCATCCTCGCCGGGACCTCGATCGCCTCGTGGTGCCACCTGGAGCCCAGGCCGCACGACGGGCTCGACGATCTCGCCCTGGAGATCCGGGTCGACGGCTCCGACGTCGTCTTGAACGGCACCAAGCGCCCGGTCGAGTCCGCGGAGCGGTCGAGCCATCTGCTGGTCACCGGACGGACCGGCCAGCGGGCTCACCCAGGTCCTCGTCCCGGCCGGCGCGTCAGGCATCGCCGTCCGTCCGATGCACACCATCGACCTCACCCGTCGGTTCTCCGAGGTCACCTTCCGGGACGTACGGGTGCCCGCGGACTCGGTCCTCGGCGAGGTCGCCGGGGCCGCCACCCAGGTCGACCGACAGCTCTGCCAGGCCCTGGTCATGACCAACGCGGAGTCGCTCGGCGCCATGCAGTTCGCGTTCGACCTCACCCTCGAGTGGGCGTTCGATCGGTATTCGTTCGGGCGGCCGCTCGCCTCCTACCAGGAGCTCAAGCACCGCTTCGCCGACATGAAGACCTGGCTCGAGGCCGGGCACGCCATCAGCGACAGGGCGGCCGAGGCGGTGAGCGCCGGGTCGCACGGGGCCGGTGAGCTGGCCAGCGCGGCCAAGGCCTTCCTCGGGCAGTACGGCCCCGAGCTCCTGCAGGACTGCGTGCAGATGCACGGCGGCATCGGCCTCACCTTCGAGCACGACATCCACTTCTTCCTCCGCCGCGTCGCCCTCGACCGGTCGCTCTACGGCACCCCGGGCCAGCACCGGCAGCGGATCACGTCGATCGTGACGACGGGGAGCGCGGCATGAGCGCGGACGGCACGGAGGACGTCGAGAACTTCAGGATGCGGGCCCGATCCTGGATCCGCGAGCACCTGACCCCGGCCGCGGCCGGCGCCTCGGCAGGGGTGTTGCGGAACGCCCGCACCGACGAGGAGGAGCTGGACGCGGTCGCTCGCGACCGCGAGCTCCAGCGGATGCTGTTCGACGCGGGCTTCGCCGGGATCTGCTTTCCGGTCGCCTACGGCGGCCAGGGACTCTCTCCGGCGCACCAACGGGCGTTCAACGAGGAGCTCGTCGGCTTCGAGTACCCCGTCCGGATCCAGTCCCCTACCATCTCGCCGTGCGCCGCCGTCATCCTCGACTTCGGGACCGAGGAGCAGAAGCTGCGGCACCTCCCAGCCATCTTGAAGGGTGAGGAGCTCTGGATGCAGTTCCTCTCGGAGCCCGGTGGCGGCTCCGATGTCGCCGGCGCCCAGACGACCGCGGTGCGCGACGGCGACGAGTGGGTGCTCAACGGGTCGAAGGTGTGGACGACCGGCGCCTGGTGGTCGGACTGGGGGCTCTGCCTCGCCCGGACCAACTGGGACGTGCCGAAGCACCGGGGACTCTCGGTGTTCATGCTCCCGATCCACCAGTCCGGCGTCGAGGTCCACCGGATCGAGATGCTGAACGGCACGAAGGAGTTCTGCCAGGAATTCCTGACCGACGTCGTGGTGCCGGACACGGACCGGATCGGCGAGGTGGACGACGGCTGGACCGTCGGCATCCGCTGGATGTTCCACGAGCGGATGCTCCACAACTCGCCATACGTCACCATCCCGGTCGGTGACGCCCACAGCGGCATCGGGGCGTCGTCGGTCCTCCGGGTCGCCGAGCAAGGCGGGTACCTCGACGACCCGTCGGTCCGGGACCTGGTCGGCGAGGCCCGCATGCTCCAGCTGACGACGGAGGCCCTGCAGCGGCGGCTCTCCGACGGGATGCGTTCCGGCGACATTCCCGAGCAGTCCGCGGCCATCGGCCGGCTCTTCAGCGGTGTGGTCGCGACCCGCATCAACACCATCGCCTTCGAGATCGCCGGAGGCGACGGCGGGACGTGGACGGACGACGACGGCGCCATCGCCGACTGCGGGTCCGACTTCCTGATGCGGCAGGTGTCGACCATCGGGGGCGGGACGACCGAGATGGCCCGCAACGTGATCAGCGAGCGGGTCCTCGGCATGCCGAGGGAGCGCACGCTCGACCGGGACGTACCCTTCCGGGACGTCCCCCGCGGTGGCAAGTCGTGACGCCGCGCCGCCGTCCGTTTCGCGCCGGAGACACGGAGGTTCGCCGATGAGCGCCGTCATGCAGGGTGTCCGCGTGCTCGAGGTGGCTGAGCACACCTTCGTCCCGGCGGCCTCTGCGCTGCTTTCGGACTGGGGCGCAGAGATCATCAAGATCGAGCACGTCGAACGCGGCGACGCCATGCGGGGCCTGGCGTCCACCGGCCTGGCCGTCGTGCCCAACGACGTCCACGTCCTCCTCGAGCACTCCAACCGGGGCAAGAAGAGCCTCGCCCTCGACCTGGCGACCGAGGACGGTCTGGCCATCCTCCACCGGCTCGTCGCCACGTCGGACGTCTTCCTCACCAACAAGCTCCCGAGCGTCCGTCGCAAGCTCCACATCGACGTCGAGGAGATCCGGGCGCACAATCCCGACATCATCTACGTGCGCGGGACCGGCCAGGGCGAGCGCGGGCCCGACGCCGACAAGGGCTCGTACGACTCCCTGGCCTTCTGGGCGCGCGCCGGGGTCGCCTCGGGCACCCGGCGGCCCGAGTACGACCTGGTCCCCCCGCCGCCCGCACCGGGATTCGGTGACTCGATCGGCGCGATGACCATCGCCGGAGGCATCATGGGCGCGCTGTTCCACCGGGAGCGGACCGGCGAGGCGACGACCGTGGACGTCTCGCTGCTCGGCGTCGGCCTGTGGGCGATGGGGCAGGCGCTGGCGTTGTCGCTCGTCCTCGACAAGCCGTGGGCACCGCCGCCGGCCGACGCCATGGGGACGAATCCGTTGTCCCGTACCTACCAGACCGCGGACGACCGCACGCTGTGGTTCACCTGCCTGCAGGCTGCCAAGTACTGGCCGCACCTCTGCGAGGCCATCGGCCGCCCCGAGCTGGCCGCCGACCCGAGGTTCGCCGACCACGCGTCGTTGATGGCCAACAGCAGCGATGCCACCGACGAGCTGGAAAAGGTGTTCGCCGGTGCCACGCTCGCCGAGTGGCGCGTGCGCCTGGCCGACTTCGCGGGCCAGTGGGCGGTCATGCAGGACACCCTCGAGGCGTCCGTCGATCCTCAGACCGTCGCCAACGGCTACGTCCAGGACTGCGAGACCGCGACCGGCACCCCCTTCCGACTGGCGGCGGCCCCGGTCCAGTTCGACGGGACGCCTGCCGTCCCCGGTCGCGCCCCCGACCTCAACGAGCACGGCGACGCCATCCTCGAACAGCTCGGGTTCGACTGGGACGCCATCGTGGACTTGAAGGTCCGCGGCATCGTCGCCTGATCCCACCCACATCGACCCGGAGGTACTTGACATGACCGTGTTTGACGCATTCCGCTTCGACGGCAAGCGGGCACTCGTCGTCGGAGGAGCCACCGGCATGGGTGCGGCCTCGGCCGAGCTCCTTCAGGCCGCCGGAGCCGACGTGGTGGTGATGGACTTCGCCGAGGTCACACTTCCCGGGGCTGCCGCCATCCACGTCAACCTCGCCGAGCGCGAATCGATCGACGCGGCCATCGACGAGTTGGGCGGACCGGTCCACGCGCTCCTCTCGTGCGCGGGTGTGGCCGACGGCACGCCCGGCATCGAGAAGATCAACTTCATCGGCCACCGGCACCTCATCGACAAGCTGCTCGAAAAGGACCTGCTCCCCCGCGGGTCCGCGATCGGGTTCATCTCGTCGGCCGCCGGCCTCGGCTGGGAGGCGAATCTCCCACGGATCAAGGAGTACCTGGCCACACCCGACTTCGACAGTGCGGTGGCGTGGGTGGCGGAGAATGGTGGTGCCGACTACCTGTCGACCAAGCAGGCCATCTGCGCCTACGTCGCCACGGAGGCCATGCCCCTCATGAAGCGGGGGATCCGGATCAACGCAACCTGCCCCGGCCCGACCGACACCCCACTGGCCCAGGCCAACAGGGACCTGTGGCTCGGCTTCGGTGCCGACTACCGCGCCGAGGTGGGCATCGAGGCTTCGACCCCGGCGGAGCAGGCCTACCCGTTGGTGTTCCTGTGCAGCTCGGCAGCCGCATCGATCAACGGGATCACGCTCGTCACCGATTCGGGGTACTTCGCCGCCGGCGTGACCGAGGTCTTTCCGGACGCCACCCCGATCGCCAACTTCCTGCTGGGGCGCCTGTAACCACCCTGTCGCGGTCGGCCGGACCGCGCGTCACTCCCCGGAGCGGTGGTGGCGTCGGTCGACGACCGGCTGGCGACCGAAGCGCGGTTCCCAGTACCGCATCGCGACTGCGACGACGGTCTCTCCTGGCTGGCCGGCCGTCTCGTGTCGCAGCGTCAGGAGGGCCCTCGGCCGTCACGGACCGCCTGCTCGACGAGGCCGATGACCCACGAGACCGCCCGGGCGGCGTCGTCGGGATCGAGCTGCCAGTCGCCCACCAGGCGCTCGTACGCCGCCACGCTCCACAGCAGGTCGAGGAGGGCCGCGACCTCGCGCCGACGGTCGGTGGACCACGCGGCAGTCCTGACCGCGACGGCGTCGACCAGGGCGTGCTTCTGCCGCCGGTTGGCGTCGACCAGGGTGGGATCGAGCGTGGGGCGGGGTTCGAGCGGGTACGACGAGACGTGCTCGAAGATCCGCGCCGCCATCTTCGCCACGTCACCCAGCCGCATGCCGTCGAGCTCGATGCCGGCCTCCTGCTCCAGCCGGTGCATCACCGCGTCGGCCAATCCCCGCTCGTTCCCGAAGTGCCGGTAGACGGTCCGTTCGCTCACGCCGGCGCGCTCCGCGACGGCTCGCACCGTCATCCGCTTCCAATCGCGGACCGATCCGCTGTGGATGAGCTCGGAGCCGGCGGTGACGATCCGCTCCCGGGTCGCTCCGGCCCGTTCGCGGCGGAGCTTCCCGTCGTAGGGTCGGCTCGTCGAGGCCGGTGCGACGGGTTCGATCCACTCGGATCGGGCGGAAGTGCTCATGCCCAACCGTCAGGCCAACTTCGCCGGCCGACCTCCGTCGACCGGGATGACCGCACCCGTGACGAACGAGGCGCCCGCGGGCACGAAGACCTTCACCGACGCCTTGCCCATCCCCGGGCCGGCGCCCGTGGTCACCGGGTGGTGACCGGCAGGGTCTCCCAACCTCGGACCGT
Organism: uncultured Acidimicrobiaceae bacterium; assembly: GCA_963769765.1. Taxonomy (GTDB): domain Bacteria; phylum Actinomycetota; class Acidimicrobiia; order Acidimicrobiales; family RAAP-2; genus Bog-756. Next base: position 605,932 of record CAVYNA010000004.1, read on the forward strand.
CGAGGTGGGCGCGAGCCTGGCCTGCACCGCGTCGACCTCCCAGGTGGGAAACCGGTTCAGGACCTCGTCGAGTGCCACCCGCCCTTCGAGCCGGGCCAGCGCCGCGCCGAGGCAGAGGTGGATGCCGAACCCGAAGGTGAGCGGTTGGCCGTCCCTCCGGTGGATGTCGAAGCGGTCACCCTCCGGGAACCGGCGGTCGTCGTGGTTGGCGGACGAAGGGAGCATCAGCACGATGCTCCCTTCGGGCACCTCCTGCCCGTGGAGCTCGACGTCCCGGGAGGTGACCCTGGCCATGTGGGGCGCCGGCGTCTCGAACCGGAGGAGCTCCTCGATGGCCCCGGGGATCAGCGAACGGTCCTCGACCAGTTCGCGCCGCTGGTCGGGATGGTCGGCCAGCACCTTCCCGGTCCAGCCGATCAGGCGCGTCGTGGTCTCGTTTCCGGCACCGGCCACCACGGCGATGTAGGTGAGGAGCTCCTCGCGGGTGAGTCGCCGGACCACACCCGTCTCGTCCTCGAACTCCGCCTGGAGGAGCTCGGTCATGATGTCGTCGGAGGGGTGCTCGGCCCGCCAGTCGATGTACTCGCCGAACATGGCGCCGTCGACGAAGTGCTCCGTCACCTCCATCGGCTGCCCGGCCTCGGTGCGGAGGTTGCGGTCGGTCTTGTCGCGGACCGCCTCCTGGTCCTGCTCGGGGATCCCGAGCAGCATGCCGATCACGCGCATCGGCATCTGCGCGCCCAGATCGGCGATGAAATCGAACCTGCCGGCGCCGACCAGCGGATCGAGGCTCCGAATGCAGAAATCGCGGATCTTCGGTTCGAGCTCGGCGACCCGCCTCGGCGAGAACACCCGGGACAGCAGCCTCCGGTGGACGGTGTGCACGGGAGGGTCCTCGAAGATGAGCACGCCCGACGGCATCTCGACTCCGGCCCGGATCAGCTCGATGATGCCCCCGCGACCCGAGATGAACGTCTTCGAGTCCAACAAGCCCTGCTCGACGTCGGCGAAGCGGCTCAGCGCGAAGAAGTCGTGCGGCTCGTTGTGGTACAGCGGCGCCTCTTCGCGCATCCGGCGGAACACCGGGTACGGATCGGCGTCGATACCGACGTCGTAGGGGTCGTAGTACACGTCAGTCGCGCTCTGCACCGTCTGCACGGACCTCCCGGGAGTTTCATGTCGTACTGTGACACGAAGTTCCGGTGCTGATCAAGCGGGTCGGGCCGGCGTCACTCCTCCTCGATCGAGATCGCCTGCTTGGGGCACATCCGGACCGCCTCGAGGATCCGGTCGCGGGCCGACTCCGCGGGCGTCTCGTCGAGCACGGTCAGGTTGTCGTCGTCGTCGAGCTCGAAGATGTCCGGCGCCACGCCCACGCACAGGGCGTTGCTCTCACACTGGCTCATGTCCACGACCACGCGCACGGCTCTCCCTCGGTGTCCACGGTCTGCAGGTGCTGTTCGAGGCCCACGCATCCGCGCCCCCTCGACACGGGACGGCAGCGATGCTACCCGCCACGATCGGAACGGACGAGGGGCACTCCGGTGCATCCGGCGGGGACGGGGGGCGCGATCACGAGCCCGAGCTCGCGTCCCCCGTCCGCCGGCTGTGCTGCTAGGAGCTCGAGGCCGTCGACGTGTGCGGGAGGTCCGTGCCGCAGGTCGGGGTCGGGGAGGTCAGCGCGAACTCCGTCTTCTGGGCCTGCACGACCCAGGAGCAGGTCTGGGGAGGGTTCTTCCCGAAGTTCGTGGCGTAGTCGAGCGTCACCGGCAACAGGCCGTTGACGTTGTAGGACGTGACCCCCCGCAGCTTGGAGATGACCCCGGCGCGGGTCGGGTTCGGGCCGTCGAGCAGGAGACCCTTGATCATGAGGTCGGCCCCGGCCCACGCCTCGTACTGGGAGAAGGTCGGGAACTGGGTGGTGCTGAAGTTGGCGTACTTCTCCATCGCGGCCTGCATCTGCTGGGTGCCGGCGTTGGGCAGGGAGAAGGGGCGGAACAGCGACAAGAAGTAGTCCCCCTGGAGGGTGTTCCACACCGGGGAACCGATGGTGTCGGGCTCGTAGCCGGTGGCGAAGAGGACGACCTTCATCTTGACCCCGGCCTGCGCGAGGGAGGTGGCCAGTGCGTAGTTGGAGTTGTTGTCGAGGGCCGGCACCATCGAGTCGATGCCGTGCTGCTTGGCCACGAGGGCCGTCGAGGTGAAGTCCACGCTGCCGAAGGGCACGGTGGTGTCGAGGACCCCGACCTTGCCCCCGGCGTGCTGGAACGACTGGCCGGTGGCGATGGCCGCACGGCTCGAAGACGGCGAGATGCTGTAGCCGTAGGCGCCGAGGTTCTTCGCACCATGGCTGGCCAGGAAGTCCCCGATCTGGGTGTTGACCGGGTAGCTCGGGTTCACACTGCCGTTGTCGGCGGCGAACATGTTGGTGTAGGGCTGCGTGCCCCACTCCGGGCCGTCGTCGTAGGAGCCGGTGACCGGCACGCCTGCCTGCTGGGGGTACTTGGCGGCCAGAAAGAACAGCGGGCTCTGGGAGACGATGCCGAAGGCGCTCTGGACCGCGCTCTGCACGGCGGTGCTGATCTGGGACGGGCTGGTCTGGTCGTCGATGACCATCGGCACCAGCTTGTGCCCGTCAATGCCGCCCTCGGCGTTCTGCAGGTCGATGCGGGCCGTGAAACCCGCCGGCGACGTGCCGTCCTGGGACCCGCCCGGACCGGTCAGGGAGCTGATGTAGGCGATGGTGATCGGCGTCCCTGTCGCCGGCCCCGACCCCGACGTCCCCGTCGTCGTCGGCGGCGAGGTGGTCGGAGTCGAAGTGCCTCCGCTCGAGCATCCCGCGGCGACGAGCGGCAGTGCCAGTGCGGCCGCCAGGAGCACTCCGGTCGTGGTCCGACTTGTGAACATTGATCCTCCCCTAATGATGACGGATAGTTGGTGAGACATCTCGTTGGCGACGTCGTTCGCCGGTCGCACGGTGCGACGACCCTTGACCTGCCCCGTGCCGGCCCGCTACTGGCCCGCCCCGGCGGCCACGGGCGGAAGCTCGGTCTCCGCCTCACCCAGGTACCGGTCGAGGACCTCCGCTCCAGCCTCCGATGCGGGCCCGGCCCAGCCGACCCGGCCGCGGGTGAGGATCACGCAGCTGTCCGCCATGGCGAGCGCCCGGTGGACGAACTGCTCGCTCAACACGATGGTGATCCCGGAGCTCCGGGCCTCCTCGAGGCTCTGGAAGACCCGACTCCGTCACGGCAGGAGCGAGGCCAAGTGACAGCTCGTCGGCGATGATCAGCTTCGGCGAGACGGCGAAGGCCCGGGCGAGCGCCAGCATCTGCTGCTCACCACCGGACAGGCTCCCGGCGCGCTGGGACGGGCGCGTCCCCAACACCGGGAACCGGTCGATGGCACGATCGATGGAGGTGGCCCGCACGGTGCGTGGCTCCTGGGCGACGGCCATGCGCAGGTTGTCCGTCACCGACAGTCCGGGGAAGATGCCGCGCCCCTCGGGGATGTACGTCAGCCCAAGCCGGCGGATCCGGTGGGCCGGCAGCCCGGTGATGTCCCGCCCGTCGAAGACGACGCGGCCGGCGGTCGGTGCCACCAGACCCGATACGGCGCGGGCGAAGGTGCTCTTGCCGGCACCGTTCACACCGAGGACGGCAAGGACGGATCCCGGCACCACCTCCGATCGAGACGCCGAACAGCGCCTGGGACGGGCCGTAACGGACGTCGAGTCCGGCGACCTCGAGCAGGGGGGCCGTCATGCCTCGTCGTCCTCGCTCCGGGCACCGGGACCGGAAGCTGCGCCCGGCTGCTCGGCCGCCGTGCGCTGCGGGGGCTCCGCGTCACCGAGGTAGGCGGCGCGCACCGCCGGGTCCCTGCGGACCTCCTCGGGAGTGCCCACGGCGATCCTCTGGCCGAAGTCGAGGACGACGACCGAGTTCGACAAGGCGAGCACCGCGGCGACGTCGTGCTCCACGATGACCAGCGAGAGACCGTCGTCGCTCTGGTCGACGATCCTCTCGAAGACGGCGATCAGGTTCTCCGACCCGTGGAGATCGAGTCCGGAAAGGGGCTCGTCAAGGAGGAGGACACGCGGCTCGCCGGCAAGTGCCCGGCCGACCTCGACGAGCCGGACGACCCCGAGGGGCAGTGCCGCGACCGGGGCGTCGGCGACGTGCGTGAGATGGAGGAGCTCGAGCAGCCCGTCGAGCTTCTCGGTCTCGCCCGGCGAGGTCCGGAAGTGGGCAAAGGGATCGAGCATGTCCCGCCACATGCGATGGGGGGCGACACGGGCCCGGTGCGCCAGCACCAGGTGCTCGCGGACGGTGAGTCCCATGAACAGCTCCGGCAGCTGGAAGGTACGGGCCAGGCCTCTGGTGGCCCGGTGCCGGGCGGAGGAGCCGGTCACGTCGTCGCCCTGCAGCCAGACCCTCCCGGAGTCGGGTCTGAGGAGTCCGGACAGCACGCCGAGGAGCGTCGACTTCCCGGCGCCGTTCGGCCCGACCAGTCCGACGATGGTGCCGCGCTCGACCTCGATCGAGACTTCCGAGAGCGCGGTCAGTCCGCCGAAGCGGACCGTGATGTCGTCCGCGGCGAGCGCGGCCGAACCCTTGTCGACTGCGGCGCCTTCCGCGGCGGTGTCGGCCACGGTCGTCGTCACGAAGCCTGCCCTGCGACCCCGGCGGCCACCCCGACCGCCTCGGTGTCGGCCACGCCGGCCTCCAGGACGTCGGCGAAGTGGTCGTCTGCGAGGCTGTCGGGTGCAAGGTGCGCCAGCAGTCCGCCGCAACCGCCGGCTCTGCTCGGCCAGGATGCCGTCGGGGTACTTGGCGGCCGAGATGGCGCCGAGGCCGAAGATCACCGGCAGCAGGTTCGCCGTCCAGGCTGGGAGGTATGCCTGGACGATCGCCGGGAGCATCACGAAGGTGAGCCCGGCCACCAGCGCGGCGGCCGTGGACCGGATGCCGATCGTGACCAGCGCGGCGAACCAGACGATCCCCGCGAACGTGGCGAACTCGCTGGGCACGACCGTCGTCTGCGCCAGTGCGAGCAGCCCGCCGCCGACCCCGGCGATGAAGGCGGCCGTGGCGCCGGCCAGCACCTTCATCTGCACCACGCTGACTCCGGACGTCCGGGCGCCGGCTTCGCTCCAGCGGGCCGCGTTGAGCGCGAGGCCGGTCGTGGAGCGACGGAGGTTGACGATGAAGAGCGACACGAGGGCGAAGGCCACCAGGCAGAGGTACGCGTACGAGATGTCCGACGATGCGAAGTCCGGTCGGTTGAGGGTCAGCCCGATGCCCTGGTTGACGAACCTCGGCAGGGTGAAGACGAGGTTCTCGACGAGCAGCCCGAACGTCAGCGTCACCAGGGCGACGTAGAGGTCGCCGAGGCGGATGCTCAGGAATCCGATGAGGGCGCCCAGACCCAGCGCGACCACTCCCCCGGCGACCACCGCGGCGAGCACGGGCCACCCGTGGTGATTGGCGAGCTCCGAGGTGGTCAGTGCGCCGACACCGGCGAAGGTGATCTGGCAGAGCCAGAGCATGCCCCCTTCGCCGGTCACCAGCGTCCACGAGAGGAAGATCACGCCGAAGGCGAAGGCCTGCGCCGTGAGACCGACCCAGTAGCCGCCGAGGACGAGCGGCAGGGCGATGGCGAGGGCGACGAGCATCAGCGGGCCCGCGTACCGGCCGAAGAAGTTGAGGGAGGCGGTCTCGACCACGTTCGGACGTCGACGCGGCGAGCTTGCTCTCACCCTGCGGCGTGATGGCCCGGTCCAGCGCGCCGCCCCACCCCTCGGTCTCGCCCACACGGCCCCGGCGGACGAGGCTGTAGACGAGCACGACGGCGATGACGATGAAGGGGACGGCGTCGATGATCTCGCTGGTCCAGGCACTGGCCGGCGGGAGATAGCGCTGGATCAACGACGTGGCCACCCCCATCAGGAGCCCGACTCCGACGGCGACCGGCAAGCTCCGGAGCCTGGCCGCGACGACCGCCGCGAACGACGCAGAAATGAGCAGGGTGAAGTTGACCGCGTCGAGCCCGATGATCGGCGCGGCGAGCACGCCGGTCAGGCCGGCAAGGAAGGTGCTGACCGCCCACACGCCGATGGAGATGGCCGTCGGATTGGTACCCGACAGGTCGGTCATCGCCGTGGAGTCGACCATGGCCCTCACCTTGAGGCCGACGTCGCTGTACTTCAGCGCCAGCGCGCCGGCCACCACGATCACGACCACGGAGGCGTAGACGATGACCTGGTCGAGGGTCACGGGCACGCCGAGGAAACGGAAGACCTTGACCGGCTCCGGGGCCAGGCCCGGCGCCTGCTGGATGGCACCGCTGCCGAAGATCAGGGTGGCGACTGCCGGAAGGGCGACCGAGAGCCCGATCGTCGCCACCACCTTGGTCAGCGGTGAGGACAGCTTGAGGTGACGGAAGAGAACGACGTACAGCAGGACTCCGAGTGTGGGCGCGGCGATCGCGATGGAGACGAAGGCGGCTGCGAGGATGCTCCAGCGCTGCTGGGTGTGGAGGTAGTAGTAGATGCGGGCGATGAAGAACGCCATCGCGCCGAAGGCGAAGTTCAAGATGCCGGACGAGGTGTACGTGATCACCAGGCCCGCGGACGCGATCGCGTAGATGCCGCCGAGCACCAGACCCGCGATCACGAATTGAAGCACTCCGTGCTCCCCCTTTGTGCCACTCGGCTCCCCGCCCGGAGAGACGGGGGGGTCGGCTACTCCTTCATCCGGTCGGCCTTGACGCCGGCCCGCGAGGCGACGGGCCTTTCACCCGTTCTTTCTGTGACAGAACAAGGTATACCAAATAGGGAAAACTCACTTGCAGCAGGCGGGCGGCTCAATTCCCGCCCCGCACTCGGCAACCGACCGAGCGCCGAGGCGGCGTCCACCGCGAGTGGAGCCCAGCTGCGGGCCGCTCGGAGAACGGGGATTCCGCAAGAGGCTCCGCTACACTGCGCGCCGTCGCGACCCGAGCGTCCGGAGGGACAACGGAGTGATCTTCATCGTCGTCAAGCAGAGGGTGCGATCCAAGTACGCGGACGACTGGGTCGACCTGGTGGCGGACTTCACCACCGCCACCCGTGCGGAGCCCGGGAACATCTGCTTCGAATGGTCCCGGAGCGTCGACGACCCCAACGTCTACGTCCTGGTCGAGGCGTTCGAGGACGCGGCCGCAGGGGAGGCGCACGTCCAGTCGGAGCACTTCAAGACGGCCAGCGCGCAGCTCGCCAACTGGCTGGCCGCCGTCCCGGAGATCGTGCACGTCGAAGCACCGGGTGACGGTTTCGCCCCCATGGGCTGAGCCGCAACGAGGTCGGACGCCGCGAGAACCCTCGGCTCCGTTCAGGACGAAGCCCGCTGCTGCAGGTCGTCGTCGAGCTCGACGCCGAAGGTGCGGAACGCCATGGCGAGCAGGTCGTAGGCGCCGACGGTGAAGACGACGTCCATGAGCTGACGGGTGTCGAGCTCTGCGGCCAGGGTCGTCCAGGTGCTCTCGGAGAGGCAGGCGTCGCGCACGAGCTCGTCGGCAGCCCGCAGCAGGGCCGCCTCGACAGGTGACCAGCTCGCCGCCCCGGGTTCCGACCTGACGAGCTCGAGCTCTGCGTCGGAGATGCCGGCGTCACCCGCCAACACCGCGTGCTGGGCCCACTCGTAGTCCGCGTCACGGAGCACGGCTACCCGCAGGATGAGCAGCTCGCGCTGGCGGGGCGTGATCGTCGACGCGAACAGCACGTGGCCGTTGAAGTGGTGGTAGGCGGTGGTGAGCTCGGGATGGTGGGCGAGCAGCCCGAGCGCGTTCAGACCCTTCGGTCGCGACGGGTCACGGGACGGGAACGGGTACCGGGGGTTGGGCGGTCGGAGCGCGGCGACGGCGTCGGCCATCTCCGGTGGCCATTCGGCGGGCGGGATCGGTTCGACTCGACCCATGTCAGGTGTTGCGTCCGCCGTTGACGCCGATCACCTGGCCGGTGATGTACGACGCCTCCTCCGTCACCAAGAAGGCGGTGGCCGCGGCGATGTCCTCGGGACGGCCGATCCGGCGGACGGGGGTGCGTTGCTCGTGCTCCTCGACACCCCCGCCGAGGTGGCCCTTCGACTCGCTGGCGCGCAGCATCGGGGTGTCGATGAACCCGGGCGGGATGGTGTTGACGGTGATGCCCTTCGGTCCGAACTCGAGGGCGAGGGACTTGGTCAGCCCGATGACGCCGGCCTTCGAGGAAACGTACGCGGCCATGTAGGGCTGGCCGCCCTGGGCGCTCGACGAGGAGATGTTGACGATGCGACCCCAGCCCGAAGCGAGCATGTGCGGGATCACGACTTGGCAGCAGTGGTAGGTGCCCGTGAGGTTCACCTCGAGCACCCGGCGCCAGGTCTCGAGGTCGATCTTGAGGAACGGGCCGAAGTGCTCGAGCCCGGCGTTGTTGACGAGGATGGTGGGACCTCCCAGCATCTCGGCGACCCTGCCGACGGCCACCTCCACGCCGGCCCGGTCGGTGACGTCGGCCTCGACGCCGATCGCCGTCCCGCCGTCGGCGTCGATCTTGGCGGCGGCCTCGTCCGCCGAGGCGCCGTTGCGGTCCAGGACGGCGACGGCGGCGCCTCCTGCGGCCAGTCGCTCGCTGATGGCCAGCCCGATGCCCGAGCCGCCGCCGGTGACGACGGCCACCTTGCCGTGCAGGTCGTGCGCGGACGCAGGGACGCCGGCGACGCTCACTGGATCGGCTCGTCGCCGGCGAAGGTCGTGCGGTGCATGTCGCGTGCCGAGCCCGGGTCGTAGGGCAGGGCACGGTGGAGCACGCCGCGGTTGTCCCAGACGACCACGTCACCGACCCTCCACTCGTGCCGGTAGACGTGCTCGGGCGTGGTCGCACGGGCGAGGAGGTCGTCGAGGAGGGCCCGGCTCTCGTCGGGGGGCATGCCGACGACGTGGTCAGCGGTGGCGCCGAGGACGAGCGACTTGCGCCCCGAGCGGTGGGTCCACACGAGCGGGTGCTCCTTGGCCGGCCGCCGGCGCATCATCTCGAGCGCCTCGGGCGAGGGATTGGGGTTCTGCAGGCGCTGGGAGGCCTCGATGGTGTGGACCACCCGGATCGACTCGCACCGCGCCTTCTCCTCGTCGGTGAGGTCCTCGTAGGCCTGGTAGGAGCTGGCGAACTCCGTCTCGCCGCCCGATTCGGCGACGGCGTGGGCGCTGAGCATGGTGGCCATGATCGGGACGTCGTCGGTACATCCGTCGATGTGCCAATCGAAGGTGCCCTTCAGGTAGGCGGCCGCAGGGTTCTTCGTCGGGTCGAGCGTCACCAGGAAGATCTCGGGGTGCGCACCCCGACCGAGCTTCTCGACGCTGCCGAGCTTGCGGCTGAACGCCACCTGGGCTCCGTCGTCGAGGTGCAGGTCGCGGAAGACGAGCGCCCCGTTGGCCTCCAGCGCCTCGAGCGTCCAACCCGGCAGCGTGTCGTCGTGCACGAGCTGGTCGCGGTCGACCCCCTCGACCAGGGCACCCACGGTCGGACTCAGCTTCTCGGTCGTGATCACCGCCACGTGTGATCCCCCTTCGTCTCCAGATGTCGTCCCACTTCGATACGGACACTCTACTGAGGCGTGAACGCCATTTCCGCCGCAGAGACGCCACGGCGCCCCCACGAGGAGCTCACGTGGTGAACTCGGCCGTACGACGGTGGAAACGCCACGTCCCCTCGGAGTGGCGCAGGACGTCGTGGTACCTGCCGACGAGCTGGACCGACCAGCCCTCCGCGCCCTTCAGCAAGAAGAGCACGTCGCTGCTGGCGCGGGCCTCGTCGGCGTTCCACTCGGTGACGTGGGTGTTGACGACGACGTGGCGTTGAGGCCGCGTCGGCGTCCACCGGGCGAACGCCGCTCGGAGGGCGTCGTGCCCCTCATGGGTCCCGAGGCCAGGGATCTCACAGGCGCCGTCCGGGCAGAAGGTGGCGACGACGTCGTCGGTCCGACCGTCGTCGAGTGCCTGCGCGTAGGCGGCCAGAGTGGCTCGGATGCCCTCGGCGGCGTCTGCGCGGTTCATCGGCGGACCGACCTCCGGTGTCGGCAACCGCGCTCAGAAGCCAAGGTCGACGACCGGGCGTTCGAGCGGGTTGAGGTTGATCTGGTGCAGGGCCGGGAGCAGCTTCTCGTACGGGAGGCCGGCGAGGAAGCCGTCGACGGTCCGCTCAAAGTTGGCGACGCCCCCTTCGATGCCCTCGGAGAGGCGCAGGTACTCGAAGCTCTTGGCGTGCAGGCCACGCTGCTGGCGGGGGAGGTTCGAGAAGTCCTGGATGGGAATCGGTGGCACCCGGGGATCATCGTGGTCCCACGGCTCGGGCGGCGTCGAGCTCGTCCGCGGCGCTCCCCTCCGGGAATCGGGTGAGCGACCAGATCTCCATCAGCGTCTCCTCCGGTCCGAGCGGGCGGAACCGGTAGGACGAGGCGCTGGAGTACATGGGCAGCACGAAGAAGTGCGGGAAGCAGTAGCCCATCGGCTCGTTCAGGCCGGCCGCCTCGAGCTCGTTCAAGTCGGGAATGTCACAGCCCCGATCGCGGTGCCACCCCACGACGGCATCGTTGAGCGTGCGCTGCCAGGTCGCCAAGGCCGACGCGGGGTCGGCAGGCAGCTCGATGTCGCGGAGGCCCTCCGCGATGCTGACGTCGTTGGCGTGGACCATCCCACCCATGCCGTCGCTCATCGTGTGCAGGTAGTGGAGCTCCGACTCGACGAACGTTCGCGGGTCGAACGCCGCCGGGTCGCGCGGCGGGAACCTCCCGGGGATGACCAGCTGGGGATGGGTCTCGACCACGTGGTACTGCTCCAGGAACGCCTCTTCGGCGAGCTTCCAGTTCACGGGGAGACGGAACGCGTACCACCACTCGGCCCGCAACGACTCCAGCTTCCAGGCGTCGAAGGTGGTGGCGAACGGCTCGATGCACTGCCGCAGCGGCGGTGCATCGTCGTCCAGGTTGATCCACGCGCACCCGCCCCACACCTCGCACCGGACCGGAGTGAGGTCGAGGTCCTCCCGCTGCAGGTTGTGCTCGGCGAAGGTCCGCGCCTTCGGGACGAAACCGTTCGTGCCGTCCCGGCCGTAGCACCACCCGTGGAAGGGGCAGACGAAACCGCTCTCACACGTCCCGCGGCCCTCGACCACCCGCACGCCACGATGTCGGCAGGCGTTCTGCAAGGCGCGGACGCCGCCGTCCTCGGTGCGGACCATGATGATCGACTGGTCGAGGATCTGGTACTCGGTGAAGTCGTTCGGCTGCGGGATCTCCTCGAGCCGGCACGCCATCTGCCAGGTCCGGGACCAGAGCAGGTCGGTCTCCAACCGGTAGAAGTCCGGATCGAAGTAGCGCTGCTTCGGGACCCGGTCCGGGACCTCCATCGCGAAGGGCACGGGGAGCGCGGAGCGCCTCTGATCCACGATCGCCATGTGGCCCGCTTCCCCTTCCGGTACGCCACGCGAAGGATACTAACCGGTCGGTACAGTATTCGGACGACGCAGCCGGCGGGACCGAAGCCGACGAGGACACAGTGACCGGACGACGCTCGGCTCCATGACGAATCATCCCGAACCCGCCCACGGCCGCGACGCGGGCCGCCTCGATGCAGACGTGCTGATCGTGGGTGCCGGAATCACCGGCATCTACCAGCTGTACCTCGCGCGCCAAGCCGGCTTCTCCGCTCTGGTGCTCGAGGCCGGGGGCGGCGTTGGCGGGACGTGGTACTGGAACCGCTATCCCGGGTGCCGGTTCGACTCGGAGAGCTACACCTACGCCTACCTGTTCTCGAAGGAGCTCTTCGACGAGTGGGAGTGGCACGAGCAGTTCGCCGAGCAGCCCGAGACCGAGCGGTACCTCAACCACGTGGTCGACCGATTCGGCCTCCGGCGCCACATGCGCTTCGACACCAGGGTCACGTCCGCGACCTACGACGAATCGTCGGGGACGTGGACGGTCGTGGCCGACGCCGGTTCGGAGCTCAGGTCGCGGTACCTCGTCGCTGCCACCGGGGTCCTCTCGGTGCCCTTCTACCCGGACGTGCCGGGACGCGAGGACTTCCAGGGGGCCTCGTTCCACACGGGTCGGTGGCCGATGTCACCGGTCGACTTCGCCGGCAAGCGCGTCGCCGTCATCGGAACCGGATCGAGCGGTGTCCAGATCGCCCCGGTCATCGCCGACGAGGTCGCCTCGTTGACCGTGTACCAGCGCAGCGCCAACTGGTGCACCCCCCTGAACAACGCGCCCATCACGCCCGAGGAGCAGGCGCAGCTCCGCGCCGGCTTCGAGGCGATGCGTGAGGTGCTGAACACCTCGGTAGCCGGGTTCTTGCACCTGCCCAACGAGCGTTCCGCCTTCGACGACTCCGAGGACGAGCGTGAGGCGTTCTTCGAGACGATGTGGAGGAGCCCGGGCTTCTCCAAGCTCTCCAGCAACTATGCCGACGTGCTGTTCGACGACGCGGCCAATGCCGAGTGGTGCGAGTTCATCGCCCGGAAGGTCCGGGGCGTCGTCGAGGATCCCGGGACGGCCGACAAGCTCATTCCGAAGGACCACGGCTTCGGCGAGAAGCGACCCCCGTTCGTGACCGGCTACTACGAGATGTTCAACGACCCCAAGGTCTCGCTCGTCGACCTCGAGGAGACGCCGATCGTGCGGGTCACCGAGCGCGGCATCGAGACCGCCGCCGGCGAGGTGGAGCTCGACGTCATCGTCTGGGCGACCGGGTTCGACTTCGGTACCGGTGCCCTGTTGCGCATGGGGATCCGTGGCCGGGACGGCCTCGCGCTCGAGGACCACTGGGCCGAGGGACCAAGGACGTTCCTCGGCGTGCAGACGACCGGCTTCCCGAACTTCTTCTTCCCCGGCGGCCCGCACGCCGCGGCCGGCAACAACCCCCGGTACAACGGCGACCAGGTCGAGTTCATCACCGACGCGCTCACGTTCGTCCGCGACCACGGCCTCGACATCATCGAGGTGGGGCCGGAGGCCGAGGAGGAATGGACCGCCATGGTCGACCGGGGCGCGGAACACTCCCCCTTCGGGGAGGCCAGCTACTTCTTCGGCACGAACATCCCCGGCAAGCCCCGGAAGTACCTCCTCAACTCCGGCGGCCGCCCGAAGCTCTTCAAGGAGATCGCGAAGGTCGTGGCCAGCGGGTACGAGCCGTTCCGCCTGTCGCGCTCCTCAGACGGTGGCGACGGGCGTCAGGGGTGACCCCACGATCCCGGGCAGACGGAGCGGCGGTGCGGTGAGCAGGAACCGACTGCGGCCGTGCGCACGCAGCCAGGCCGCCAGCTCGTGCAGGTACCACATCTCGCCCAGCGGAACGCCGAGCCTGAACAGGCAGAGGTGGTGGATCGGGAGGAACGAGTGCCGGCTCTCGTCGCGGTCCTTTCCGGTCAACCCCTCGACGGCGTAGTTGTCAGCCACGAGCGCCGAGATCTTCGAGTCGGCGATCCATTCGAGCAGTGACTCGTCGCGCGCGTCGAGGTAGGAGCACATCGTGTGGATCGCCACGGGATCGGGGTCGCGGTCGTACTCGAGGATCTTGGTGGCGAAGCCGGTGTGGAGCAGGAGCATGTCCCCGGGCTCGACGACGACGTCGTCGGCCGCCATGATCTCCTCGAGCGTCTGGCGGTCGACCCCGCGCCAGTCATGGCCGAGATGGTGGGCCAGGTCGACGAGGACACCGCGCCCCTGCACGCCGTGGGCCGCCATGTGCTCGAGGCCGAGGTGGTGGGCGAAGCACCGGTGCGAGCCGCCGTCGCCGGCAGCGTCGGACTTCGGGCCGACCAGGTCGGTGCCGGCGCGGTACCCGTTGTAGTACACGGGCTCCTCCACTCCGTCGCCGTCGGCGTCGAATTCGGCACCGACGTGGGCGAGGGAGTCCCACTGCGTGGAGTACTGCAACGACAGGGTGACCACGTCGTCGGCCCATACGTCGACGTACCGCGGATCGCCGTAGTGGTCCATCTCGCTCATGTGGACGTTGTAGAAGGTGCCGGCGTTGCCGACCATGTCCTCGGTCGGTGCGAGGACCGGTGGGTGGCGCCGCTTGTTGAGCGCGGTCCCGCCGGGGTAGTCGAGTGGCAGGCTCAGGCAGAAGGTGATCCCTGCCTCGACCTCGCGGATGCCCTCGAGGACCTTGTCGGGGGTGAGCAGGTTGATGCGTCCGAGCTCGTCGTCGTCACCCCAGTCGCCCCAGGTCGAGCCCGGCGGCCGCTGCTTCCACCGCTTCGTCATAGCTCCTGCTCCTTCCGAGCGTCCCCTCCGCCCGACCATCGGTCCGCGTTGCACTGTACCGACCGGTTGGATTAGCTTGCGAACACAGTTCGCGTAGGCCGCGAAGCCGCGTTCCGGTCTTCACGGCCGAGCTCGGGTCCAGCGCGAGGAGGTCGCAACCATGTCGCAGAACGGGCTCGTCGTCTCCGCCGACGGTCACCTGCTCGAACCCGTCGATCTGTTCCGAACCCGACTCCCGAAGCACCTGCGGGACCGTGGGGTCTGGGAGGAGGACTTCGAGATCGAGCCGCTCGTCGAAGGCGGCGCCCGGATCTTCCGACGCCTGCACACACCGGGGTACGAGGGCTGGACGATCTCCAGGTACCGCCAGACTGGCGGACGGATGCCCGAAGGCGATCCCGAGCTCATCCTCGACGACATGCAGCTCGACGGGATCGACGTCCAGGTGATGCACCCGAACCTCTCGCTGTTCGGGCTCTACTCGGACGACCACGAGCTCTCGATGGCGCACGCCAGGGTGTACAACGACTACGTCATCGAGCGGTTCAGGCCGTACTTCTCGCAGATCGCCCCCACCGCTCCGATCCCGTTGACCGACGTCGACGACGCCGTCGCGGAGATCGAGCGGGTCGCCGCGGCCGGGTTCCGCGCCATCCTGCTTCCGGCGATCGCGCCGAAGCCCTACTTCTCCCGGGACTTCGACCCGGTGTGGGCGGCGGCAGTGGCCAACGGCGTGCACGTGTTCATCCACACCCAGACCGGCGGCGTGAAGGTGAACGACCCGGCGTCGACGACGCTCAAGGTCGTCATGGAGTCGGCGATGCAGGTCAACCAGCCGATGACCGAGAAGTCGGCCTCGAAGCGGATGATCACCCAGTGCATCTACTCCACGTTGGTCCCGCAACAGATCATCTGCGAGCTCATCGGCGGTGGCGTCCCCGAGCGCTACCCCGACCTGCACTTCGCGCTGATCGAGTTCAACGCCCACTGGCTGGCGTCCTTGACCGGGTCGATGGACAAGTGCTGGGTCACCGGCATCGGCCAGGACGCAGACTGGTGGCTCGGGTACTGGGACGAGCATCGCCCCGCCGACGACCAGCCCACCATGGCCCAGTTGTTCCGTCTGAACGAGAAGTGGCCCTACCCGTTGAAGCCGAGCGAGTACGTCCGGCGACAGTTCCACGTCTCCTTCCAGGACGATCCCGTGGCCGTCGCCTGCCGGCACGTCACCGGACTGTCGACGATCGTGTGGGGGAACGACTACCCGCACGCCGAAGGGACGTTCCGCGGGAGCCGGGAGCTGATCGCAACGCAGCTCGGCGATCTCCCCTCGGACGAGCGGGCCGCCATCGTCGGCGGCACCTTGGGCGGGCTCCTCGGGTTCGGGGCCTCGGTGGCGGCCTGAGCCAGCTCGACTTCAACGGACGCGTCGCCATCGTCACTGGTGCGGGGCGCGGCATCGGCTTCGCGTACGCGCGCCTGCTCGCCGAGCGGGGGGCCCACGTCGTGGTCAACGACCTCGGCGGCTCGATGGACGGCGTCGGGGTCGGACGACGAACCGGCGGTCACCGCGGCGGGCGGCATCGTCGACGCGGGAGGGGTGGCGGTCGCCGACACCCAGCGATGTGGCGTCGGTCGCCGGCGCAGAAGCACTCGTCGCGTGCGGCGGTCGAGCGGTTCGGGCGCCTCGACGTCGTGATCAACAACGCCGGCGTCATCCGGTGGGCCGGCTTCCCGGACGTCGACGCCGACAACCTGGCGTTGCATCTCGCAGTCCATGTCGGCGGCTCGTTCAACACCACCCGCGCCGCGTGGCCCCACATGGTCGGGCAGCACTACGGCCGCATCGTCATGACAACCTCCACCGGGATGTTCGGGCTGCCCACCAACACCTCGTACGCCACCGCCAAGGGCGGCGTCATCGGGCTCGCCCGCAGCCTGACGACGGCAGGTGCCGCACACGGCATCAAGGTGAACCTCATCGCACCGGCGGCGATGACGCGGATGGCCGGCGGGAAATCCGACGACCCCCAGATGGCCCCGGAGCTCGTCGCTCCGATGGCGGCCTACCTCGCCCACGAGAGCTGCCCGGTCAGTGGGGAGATCTACACCGCCGGCTTCGGCCGGTTCGCCCGCCTGTTCATCGCCTCGACCGAAGGGTACGTCCACCCCGGTCCGGATCCGACGATGGAGGACGTCGCCCGGAATTGGGGGACGATCAACGACGAGGCCGGCTACTCCGTCCCCACGGACCTCATGGACTGGTCGGCCACCTTCATGACCCACCTGCGGACGGACAGCGCATCTCCGGGATCCTGAGCGCTGAGCGCTGAGCGGCGGCGCTACTCGTCGAGCAGGTCGGGACGCTGTTCGACGATCCAGTCGTAGAGGGGCTGGAACTGCCGCCACCCGGTGCGGTGCCCGCCGGTCTGGCCGGCGGTCGTCTCCGCCACGTCCGGGGCGATCGGGACGGGGGTGCCGGCCGCCTCGGCCAACAGCTGGACCTGGCACGCGCGCTCCATCGTGATGAACCACCACGCCGCCTCGTCCACGGTGTGGCCGACGGTGAGCAGGCCGTGGTTCGACAGGATCGCCGCCTTGCAGTCCCCGAGGGCCTGGGCGATGCGCTTGCCCTCCTCGAGATCGAGCACGGCACCGGCGTAGTCCTCGAAGACGACATGGTCGTCGTAGAACGCACACGCGTCCTGGGTGAGCGGGTCGAGCCGACGGCGCAGTGAGGACCACGCCTTGCCGAACACGGAGTGGGAGTGTGCGGCGGAGACGACGTCGGGGCGTGCCGCGTGGATCTGCGAGTGGATCACGAACGCCGCCCTGTTGACGGGCCAGGTGCCCTCGACGACCTCGCCCCGGTCGTTGACGAGCAGGAGGTCCCTCACCCGGATCTGCTTGAAATTCATGCCGAGCGGGTTGACCCAGAAGTGGTCGGTCAGCCCGGGGTCGCGTGCGGTGATGTGTCCGGCCGTGCCCTCGTCGAAGCCGAAATGGCCGAAGATCCGGAACGCGGCGGCGAGCCGCTGCTTGCGGTGGGCGCGCTCCTCCTCCACGGTGTCGAACGTCGGGAACACCGGAGGGGTGCGGTCGGACGCCATCGGTCCGATGGTACCGCTCACGTGCCGATGTTGTACCGCTCGGTCCAATAGGATCGAGTAGTGGACTTCGAGCTCAGCGGACCCGAGCGCGACCTGGTCGGGCTGTGCCGCGACTTCGCCCAGAAGGAGATCGCGTCCCGCGCCCCGGTGGCGTGGGAGGAGGCCCGGTGCCCGACCGATCTGCTCAGGGAGATGGGAGCGCTCGGCCTCCTCGGCATGCTGATCCCCGAGGAGTGGGGCGGGATCGGCATGTCGACGATCGGCTTCGTCGCCGCCATGGAGCAGATCGGTCTGGCCGACCAGTCGGTGGCCGCCGCCTGGCAGGCCCACGTCACGATCGGCTCGCTGCCGCTGTACCTGTTCGGCGACGACGCACAGCGCGAGCGGTGGCTGCGTCCACTTGCCGAGGGACGTGCGCTCGGCGCATTCGGGCTCACCGAGCCCGACGCCGGCTCCGACGCGAGGGGGATCCGTACCCGTGCCGAGCGGCGTGACGGCGGCTGGCTGATCAACGGGAGCAAGACGTTCATCTCCAACGCCGGAACGGACATGTCGTTCGGAGTGACGCTGCTCGCCCGCACCGAGTCCGATGCGGGGAGCCCGGCGAGGTTCGCCAGCTTCGTCGTCGAGAAGGACACCCCAGGCTTCACCACCGGCCCGAAGATGCGCGGCATCGGGTGGCGGGGACTCGACACCCGTGAGCTCTCCTTCGACGACGTCTGGGTGCCCGACGAGCACCTCGTCGGCGACCCCGACCTCGGGCTCAGCCAGTTCCTCCGCACGCTCGAGGTCGGGCGCATCTCCATCGCCGCCCTGTCGCTCAGCCTGACCCAGGCCGTCCTCGACCTGGCGACGGAGTACGCACGCCAACGGGTGCAGTTCGGGCAACCGATCTCGACGTTCCAGGCCGTGCAGTTCAAGCTGGCCGACATGGCCACCGAGCTCGAGGCCGCGCGATGGCTGACCTACCGCGCCGCCTACCTACGCGACATCGGGCAGCCGTTCAGGAAGGAGGCGGCGATGGCCAAGCTGAAGGCCAGTCGGTTGGCAACGTGGGCGGCGTCGGAGGCCGTGCAGATCCACGGCGGCATCGGGTACATGCTCGACACACCGGTGGCCCGCTTCTACTGCGACTCGAAGGTGCTCGAGATCGGCGAGGGAACCAACGAGATCCAGCACCTGGTCATCGCCCGCGCACTGGGGTGTTGAACCGGACGGCGGCGGAGTCCCGGTGGACGCAGCCTGGTCAGACGGCGGCGAGGCGGCGGATGGCCTCCGCGATGTCGTCCCGGTCGGGGAGCCAGGCCCGCTCGAGGTCGGGGGAGTAGGGCGCCGGGCTCGCCGCCGCCCCGACCCGCTCGATCGGCGCATCGAGATCCCAGAACGCCTCCCTGGCCACGGTGGCCGCGATCTCGGCGCCGATGCCGAAGGGGACGACCGCTTCGTGGGCGATGAGGAGCCGGCTGGTCTTGTGCACCGAGCCGAGGATCGGTACGACGTCGAGTGGGGCCACCGTCTTCAGGTCGATCACCTCGGCGGAGATCCCCTCCTCGGCCACCCGCTCGGCAGCGGCGACGGCCTCGTGGACCATCCGTGAGACCGAGACGACCGTGACGTCGGATCCGGGTCGGACCACCGCGGACATGCCGATCGGGAGCACGAAATCGGCCGGCGGCTTCGGCCCCTTCATGCCGTAGAGCAGCCGGTTCTCGATGAAGACCACCGGATTGGGATCTTGGATGGCGGCGCGGAGCAGACCGTAGGCGTCGGCCGGCGTCGACGGGCATGACCACGGTGAGCCCCGGGATGTGGGCGAGCAGCGATTCGAGGCTCTGCGAGTGCTGGCTGCCCGAGGAGCGGCCGGCTCCGAACTGGGTCCGGACGGTCAGCGCCATCTCGGCGGCCCCGCCCGTCATGAACGGCAGCTTGGCCGCCTGGTTGAGCAGTTGGTCGAAGCAGACGCCGACGAAGTCGAGGTACATCAGCTCGACCACCGGGCGCATTCCGGCCATGGCCGCGCCGACGCCGAGCCCCATGACGGCCGTCTCGGAGATCGGAGTGTCGCGCACCCGGTCGCCGAACCGGTCGCGCAGGCCCCGCGTCAGCCCGAAGACATTGCCACCCTCGCCGACGTCGATTCCCGCGATGAACACCCGGTCGTCGGCTGCGAGCTCTGCCTCGAGGGCGTCGTGGACGGCGTCCATCATGCGGAACACCGGTGCGTCGGCAGCCGGCGGCGGCGGCTCGGCCCGCACCGGCCTCGCCCGAAGGACGAACTCGGTCACCGTGGCCGCGTCCGGTGCGGCCAGCCGCCGCGCCTCGTCGACCATTCGGTCGAGCGTGTCGGTCACCGACGACTCCAGCGCAGCCAGCTCGTCGTCGCCGACACCGGCTGCACGGAGCCGAGCCTCGTGCACCAGCGAGGGGATCACGCGCCTTCCACTCCTGGACCTCCTCCGCGGACCGGTAGCGCTCGGGATCGCCCTCGTAGTGACCGTGCCACCGGAATGTCGCGGCCTCGACCACGGCGGGGCCGCCTCCCGACCGCACGGCGCCGACCACGCGCTCCATGGCGGCCGTCGTCGCCACGACGTCGTTGCCGTCGACCGCGACGTAGGGGATGCCGTAGCCCGCGGCCCGACGCTCGAGCGAGGCCCCGTGCTGCGTCGAAACGGGCGAGAACTCGGCGTAGCCGTTGTTCTCACAGAAGAAGACGACCGGCAGCTGCCAGACGGCGGCGAGGTTCATGGCTTCGTGGAACGCGCCCTGGGCGGGCGCGCCGTCGCCGAAGAACGCCACGGCGACGCCGCCGTCGGCGCGGAGCTGGGACGCGGTCGCCGCGCCGACCGCGATCGGCACCCCCGCCGCGACGATCCCGTTGGCACCGAAGATCCCGAGCCCCGGGTCGGCGATGTGCATCGAGCCGCCGCGACCGCGGTTCGTCCCCTGGTCCTTGCCCATCAGTTCGGCGAACATCCCGAGCGGGTCGAGACCCTTGGCCAGGCAGTGTCCGTGGCCCCGGTGGGTCGAGGTGATGACGTCAGCGGGACGGAGGGGCCAGCATGCGCCCACGGCTGCCGCCTCCTGCCCGATCGAGAGGTGGACGAAACCGGGGACCTCTCCGTCGCGGTAGAGCGCGGACACCCGCTCCTCGAAGCGGCGGATCACCAGCATCCTGCGGTACATCTCGCTGAGATCGGCCGGCGTGCGCTCGGACGGCGAGGACGGGCCGGCGCTCACGGTTTGTAGTGTACTGATCGGTACAATGAGCACGACGACGTCCCATCCGACCGCCCTGCACACGTCGCTGCTGGAGACCAGGTGACCGTGTCGCGACGGGTGGTGGTGATCACCGGGG
This sequence comes from uncultured Acidimicrobiaceae bacterium, assembly GCA_963769765.1. Lineage (GTDB taxonomy): Bacteria > Actinomycetota > Acidimicrobiia > Acidimicrobiales > RAAP-2 > Bog-756. Next base: position 626,679 of record CAVYNA010000004.1, read on the forward strand.
CGGGCGGCAGCCCTCGGTGCGGCCGTGTCACGCCAACTGGCGAGCGAGCCCGACACCGATCTCGTCTTGAGCGACGTCAGCGCACCCTCGCTCGAGGCGACCCTCGCCGGCCTCCCGGACGCGGACGGCGTGGTCGAGACGGCCCTGGCCGACGTGAGCGAGTTCGCCCAGGTCGAGGCCGTGGTGAGCTTGGCGGTCGAGCACTTCGGCCACCTCGACGTGCTGATCAGCAATGCCGGCGTGCTCTCGACGAACGGTCGGATCCACAATCTCGCCGACCGAGGAGTGGGAGCGCGCCTTCCGGATCAACGTCCTCGGCGCAGTCAACGGCATCCGCGCCGCAGTCGGGGTCATGCGCCCGCAGCAGTCGGGCTCGATCGTGCTCACGGCGTCTGTCTCAGGACTGACCGCGTGGTCGCACGCGGCGCCCTACTGCGCGACGAAGGCGGCGGTGATCCAGCTCGCAAAGGTTGCTGCCGTCGAATACGCACGCGACGGGATCCGCGTCAACTGCGTGTGCCCGGGCTCGTTTCGTTCCGCCATCCACGCCGATCTCCCGCGGGAGGCGATCGACGCCATCGCGGAACGGCATCCCCTCGGGCTCGGATCGGCCGACGACCTCACCGGCGCCTACTCGTACCTCGCCGGTGACGCTTCGCGTTGGACGACGGGTTCGGCGATGGTCGTCGACGGCGGGTATTCGGCGCCCTGAGGCGGGCTACTCCCGATCGTGTTCGTCGGTGGACCTGGCGATCCCCCGTATGAAGATGTCCGCGAACGGCTTGGCCATGTCGCGGGCCGAGAGCGGGCCGCCTGCCTTGAGCCAGAGATAGGTGTAGTTGTGCATGCCGAGCCACGCCAACGCCGTCAGCCTCGGCTGCAGCGCCCGGAACTCGCCCGAGTCGACGCCGGCCTGGAGGACTGCCTCGACGCGGTGCTCGTACTCCCGACGCCGACCCTGGAACCGCTCGACCCGCTCACCGGTGAGTGCCGGGAATTCGTGCAGAAAGACCCACACGTGGTCCGGATAGCGGTGGATCACGTCCAACAGCTCGGCACCGAGCATGGCCAACTGCTGGGACGGCGTACCGCCCGCCTCGGCGACGCGGTCGGCGCCGAGCATCACCTCGTCCATCACCCGGTCGTGGATGGCGGCGAGGAGCTCCTCCTTGGAGCCGATGTAGTGGTAGAGCGCACCCTTGCCGAGATCGGTGGCGACGCAGAGCTCGGTGATGCCCGTTGCGTGATAGCCGCGCTGGGCGAAGACTCTCGCAGCCGTGTCGACGATCAACTGGCGACGCAATTCCCGCTTGGTCGGGCCTGGAGAATCACTCGTCGTTTCGACCCTTGCCATTTTCAGCGACGCTAGCAAGGGTCCCCTGGGTGAGCCACCTGCCGCCCATCGAGATCGCGGTCTCCGATGTGCGCGGTCCCGCCTCGACCGGATCCGCCGAAGATCGCCGGACCGAGCGGGTCGTCAGTAGGATGTGCCGCCGGCGCCGGTCCCGCATGCTTCGGTACCACACCCGATTGCCGACCGGGCGCGAGATTCGGAACATGTGATGAGATCCCGGGGCGACAGAGATGCGTTCGTGACGTCCGGAGCGCCGATGCCGGCAGACCTGAATTGGTTCACCGTCCTCGCACACCACGCCGTCCGTTCTCCCGACAAGGTGATGACGGTGTTCGAGGGCGAGGAGACCACCTACGGCGAGATGGCCCGTCGGGCCGCCGCACTGGCCGCAGGCCTCAACGGCCGCGGTGTCGGTCGTGGCGACGTGGTGGGTCTCCTCGCCTACAACTGCCCGGAATTCCTGGAGACGGTCTTCGCTGCCAACTACCTCGGCGCCGTCGCCATGCCGATCAACTGGAGGCTCGCCGCCCCCGAGGTCCGGTACATCCTCGAGCACGCCCGAGCGCGTGCGCTCGTCTGCGACGAGGCGCTCGTCGGCCTGGGTACCGAAGCGACGATGGGCATCGGAGACCTCGGTGCTCCGTGTGTGCGTGTCCTCCGCTCCTCCCGGCGGATGGACCGCGTTGGGAGACCTCCGCGGAGCAGCCGATGGCGTGGCGCGTGTCACGGTGGCCGCCGACGACGTCCACCGTCTCATGTACACGTCGGGCACAACGGGACGCCCCAAGGGCGTCATGATCACCCACGCCAACCTGGCGTGGAAGAACATGGCGCACATCATCGAGTTCGGGTTCACCAGTGCCGACCTGGGGCTCGCCTGCGGGCCGCTGTACCACGTCGGCGCGCTGGACCTCACGACCACGTCACTGATCGCGGCAGGCTCGACGGTGATCATCCATCGGTCCTTCGACGCGTCCGCTGTCGTGCACGAGCTCGAGCGGTCGCGGGTCTCCACCGTGTGGCTGGCACCGGCCATGGTCAACGCGATCATGGCCCTGCCAGACGTCGAGAGACGAGATCTGTCGTCGGTGCGGCTGGTCATCAACGGTGGCGAAAAGATGCCGATCCCGCTCATCGAGCGGATCCGGCGCACCTTTCCCTCGGCTTGGTTCGCCGATGCATACGGGCTCACCGAGACGGTCTCGGGTGACACCTTCCTCGACCGGGACAGCATGGTCACCAAGCTCGGGAGTGTCGGCCGTCCGTGCCTCTATCTCGAGCTCGACATCTGGGACGATCGGGGGAGGTCGGTGCCTGCGGGCGCGAGCGGGGAGATCGTCATGCGTGGCCCCAAGGTGTTCCGGGGCTACTGGCGGGACCCGGAGGCGACGGCCGCGGCGTTCGCCGGCGGCTGGTTCCACACCGGGGACATCGGCGTCCGGGACGAGGACGGCTACCTCTTCATCGTCGACCGCCTCAAGGACATGATCGTGTCGGGAGGGGAGAACATTGCCAGCTCGGAGGTCGAGCGGGTGCTCTACGAGCACGAATCCGTGCTCGAAGCAGCCGTCGTGGGCAGCCCTGACGACCGATGGGGCGAAGTCCCGGTGGCGTTCGTGGTCCTGCGCGAGGGCGCGACCGTCCTGACGGAGGCGCTCCTCGAGCACTGTCGCACCCAGCTGGCGCGTTACAAGGTTCCGAAGGAGATCACGTACCTCGATGCGCTGCCGCGCAACCCGTCCGGAAAGGTGCTCAAGCGCGAGCTCCGGACCGGATGAGCCGGTCGGTCGCCGTGTGCCGCAACCGGGTCGGCACGCTCCGCTTGACGTTCGACTCGCGGCGAGCCACGCGGCTACGGCGCGCTGCCCGTTCCGAAGTCACCGAGGAGGCGCGCCACCAGTGCGCGCGCCTCGGCATGGCCGGATGCGATCCCCAACGCCTCCTCCAACACCAGGATCTGCGACACGCTCGTCATGATGGTCATGATGGCCACAGGAGGGAGGCGCTCGGTGTCGATCCCCCGCTCCTCCATCACCGTGGCCAGGACCTCCGTCTGCTTGGCGCGGAACAGCTCCGCATAGTGGGCGATCTCGGACCGGATGGACTTGCGGTGATTGGCCAGCGCGACGAACTCCATGTTCAGCGCGGTGCTCGTCGGATCATCGCCGAACGCCCAGAGCGCTCGCAGTGGCTGCACGGAGTCCAGGGCCCTCGACAGGTGCGCGAGACCGGCCTCGGCGCGTCGGCGGAACGCGGCCAGGAAGAGGTCGTCCATCGTCCGGAAGTAGTAGTGCACCAGCTGCGGCTTCAGATCGGCTCGCTGCGCGATGCGCCGAGAGCTCACAGCGGCGTAGCCCTCCTCCAGCATGATTCGCTCGGTGGCGTCGAGGAGTGCGGTCCGGCTCTTCGAATCCTCGGCGCCGATCCTGCGCTTCGAGACCATGTCCTCTCACCCGTTGCCCGTCCGAAGGAATGCTGGTCGATCCGCACTTAGCATCCCAGAGCGCCGGCCCGACCACCCGCACCCGTCGACCTCCGGGTGCTGTTGACCGCCTCCCGAACCGATGCTAAGCAGTCGCCCAGCATCGGCGACGGGAGTGTAGGGCGTGAGCAACTACGAGACGGTCGACTTCTTCATGGACGAGTCGCTGATCGAGGACCCGTACCCCTACTTCGAGTATCTCCGGTCGAAGTGCCCGGTGGTGGCGACGCCGCACTACGGCGTGGTGGCGGTGTCGGGCTACGACGAGGCGACCGAGGTCTACCGGAACCTCGAGACGTTCTCCTCCTGCATCTCGGTGATCGGCCCCTTCGCCACGTTCCCCGAGCCGCTCGAGGGGGACGATGTCAGCGAGCTCATCGAACGTCATCGCGGCCAGCTCCCGATGAACGAGCACATGGTCACGATGGACCCGCCCATGCATACCCGCGAGCGGGCACTGCTGATGCGGTTGATGACCCCGAAGCGACTCAAGGAGAATGAGGCGTTCATGTGGCGCGCCGTCGACCGGCAGCTCGACGAGTTCATCGCCGACGGTCACTGCGAGTTCATCGGAGCGTTTGCCCAGCCCTTCGCCATGCTCGCCGTCGCCGACGTGCTGGGCGTGCCCGAGGAGGACCACCCGGCGCTCCGGCGGATCTTCGGATTGAGCGCCACGCCCGGCGAGATCGGCGCCGCGCACGACCGGTCGGGTGAGGACGACGGGGAGCCGTCATCGCTCAACCTGCTGTCCTCGCTCGACGACTGGTTCACCGACTACATCGAAGACCGGCGGGAGAACCCGCGCCACGACGTCCTCACCGACCTCGCCCTGGCGAACTACCCGGACGGGTCGACCCCTGACGTGGTGGCAGTCGTCCGGACCGCCGGGTTCCTCTTCGCCGCCGGGCAGGAGACGACCGCCCGCCTCCTCGCCACCGGGCTCAAGTACCTGGCCGAGTACCCGGAGCTGCAGGACGAGCTCCGCGCCCACCGTGAGCGCATCCCCGACTTCATCGAGGAGGCGTTGCGGATCGAGAGCCCGGTCAAGGCAGACTTCCGGCTCGCCCGCCGGGCCGTCAACGTGGGCGGGGTCGACATCGCGCCGGGGACCCCGGTCATGCTGCTGAACGGCGCGGCCAACCGTGACCCTCGGCGCTTCGAGGATCCTGCCGAGTTCAAGTTCGCCCGGCCGAACGCCAAGGAGCATCTCGCCTTCGGGCGGGGGGCACACTCCTGTCCTGGGGGTCCCCTGGCCCGCGCCGAGGGACGCATCAGCATCGAGCGAATCCTCGACCGCATGCGGGACATCAGGCTCTCCGAGGAGCACCACGGCCCACCCGATGCCCGAACGTTCGAGTACGAGCCCACCTGGGTCCTCCGCGGGCTCCACGACCTCCATCTCGAGTTCACCCCGACGGAGGCACCGAGGTGAGTCCCCGCGTGGCTGTCGTCACCGGGGCCGCATCGGGCATCGGGCTGGGTGTCGCTCACCGGTTGGCCGAGGCCGGGCATGCCGTCGCCCTGCTCGACCGCGACGGAGCGGGGGCGAAGGCGGCGGCGGCCGACCTGTCCGAACGCGGGTCCCGTGCGGCTGCCTACGAGGTCGACGTCGCCGACCGGGGGGACTCGAGCAGGTCTTCGCCGAGGTGCGGTCACGGCTCGGCCCGGTCACGACCCTCGTGACCAGCGCGGGCATCGAGTCCTTCGACGCGGTGGCCGACATCACTGCCGAAAAGTGGGATCACCTCCTGGCCGTCAACCTGACCGGAACCTTCGTCTGCATGCAGCTGGCGGTACTGGACATGGTCGCCGAGGGATGGGGCCGCATCGTGACGATCTCCTCGTCGAGCGCCCAGTCCGGAGCGCCCCACATGGCGCACTACGTGGCATCGAAGAGCGGCGTCATCGGTCTCACAAAGGCGTTCGCCCGGGAGTTCGCCGCGCAGGGGATCACGGTCAACACGATTCCACCGACGATCGTCGACACCCCGATGGCGAGGCATGCCGCGGAGAAGGGGGACGTGCCGAGCATCGACGTCCTGGGGGCGATGGTCCCGATCGGGCGCGCTGCGACGCCGGACGACATCGCGGCAACCGCCGCGTTCTTGTGCTCCGAGGACGCGGGGTACATCACCGGACAGATCATCGGCGTCAACGGCGGGATGTACATCTGAGATCGGGGAGGCAACGAACTTCTCGAGCCCGAGGATGCCCGGCGACGCGCAGCCCGGGCGAACCGGCAGTCTTCAGGGGATGCCGCCGTCGACCCGGAGCACAGCGCCGGTCGTGTAGCTCGAGGCCTCGGATGCGAAGAAGAGCGCGGCCCCGACGATCTCGTCGGGCTGCCCACCCCGTTGGAGGGCGTGTCGCTCCTTGACCCCGGCTTCGAAGGCCTCGAGGTCCCACTCCTTCGTGACGTCGGTGAAGAATGGTCCGGCCATGATGCAGTTGACCCGCACGGTCGGTCCGTACGCGTGGGCGAATCCGACGGTCAGGGCGTTCAGCCCGGCCTTCGCTGCGTCGTAGGGGAGCATGAAGGGCGCCGGTCGGATCGAGCCGGTCGTGGAGATGTTGATGATCGATCCCCCGCCGGACGCCACCATCCGCGGGCCGACGAGTGCGGTGAGGCGGAACGGCCCCTTCAGGTTGAGCCCGACCACCTTGTCCCACATCGCCTCGCTTACCGACTCGAGGTCGGGATAGAGCAATGACATCCCCGCGTTGTTGACGAGGACGTCGACCCGGCCGAAGACGTCGAAGGTCTCCTCGACCAGCCGGTCGAGCTCCTCCCAATGGCTCACGTTGACCGCGATCGGCAGCGCCCGCCTCCCCATCGCCTCGATCTCTCCTGCGACGGCACGGCACGCGTCGAGCTTGCGGCTCGCGACGACCACGTCGGCACCGGCAGCGGCGAAGCCGAGCGCCATCGACCGACCGAGCCCGCGGCTCCCTCCGGTGACGAGTGCAACCTTGTCTGCGAGCCTGAACCGCTCGATGATGTCGGCCTCGTCGCGATCCGTTCCGGTCACCGGTTCACCGACACGCTCTCGCGGCCCGGCTGCGGGCACGTCAGCACCCCGAGTGCCCGGTTCGGCACGAGTCCACCGAAGGCCGAAGACGTGGACCGGTGGACGGGCGGTTCCCGTGCGATCACATTCCGGGCTCGGCGTCGCGCGGCAGTCCGAGGATCCGCTCGGCGATCACGTTGCGCTGCACCTCGCTGGTGCCGCCGGCGATGGTCAGGCACCGGGTAGCGAGCAGGCCTTGCGACCACCGCCCCGCGCGACCGTCGAGGGTTGCACCCTCGGGACCGAGCATGAGCAGCCCGAGCTCTTGGACCCGCTGCTCGTGCTCGGCGCCGAGTAGCTTGCGCAGGCTCGAGGAGGAGCCCGGATCGGTGCCGGCCAGCGAGCGCAGTGTCGCCCGGTGGGTCATGAGCTGGAGGGACTGCGCTTCACAGAGCAGCTGTCCGAGCCGGACCTCGAGGTCGCGGCCGAAACGGCCGCCCTGGTAGCGCGCCTGTTTGATGAGGGACTCGACCCCGATGCCGAACGCGGAGCCCGACGCCATCGAGACCCGCTCGTTCGCGAGGGTCATCCGGGCGATCGTCCACCCGCCGTTCACCTCGCCGATGACGCACTCGTCAGGGACCTCGACGCCGTCGAGGAAGACCTCGTTGAACATCGCCGCACCGGTGAGCTCGCGCAACGGACGCACGTCGATCCCCGCCGAACGCATGTCGACGATGAAGTAGGTGATCCCCTCGTGCTTGGGTGCAGCCGGATCGGTCCGCGCCAGGCAGATCGCGAAGTCCGCCTGCTTGGCGAGCGAGGTCCACACCTTCTGGCCGGTGAGCTTCCAGCCCCCGTCGATCCGCTCTGCGCGGGTGGTGAGACTGGCGAGATCGGACCCCGCACCGGGCTCGGAGAACATCTGGCACCAGGCGAGCTCACCGAGCAGCGTCGGTCGGACCCACCGCTCGGCCTGGGCGGACGTGCCGTTCGCGATGATCGCCGGCAGCGCCCAGGCGCCGATGCCCAGGTGGGGCTTCGCGATGGCGGCCGCCCCGAGGACCTCGTCGATCACGACCTGTTCGACCGCGCCCGCGTCACGTCCCCACGGAGCCGGCCAGTGGGGCGCGACGAGGCCCTCTTCGACCATGCGCCGTCGGCGGTCGTCACCGTCGAGGCCGGTGAGCTCGATCATCAGCGGTGCGAGCTCCTCGCGGATGCGTTCGGCCTCCTCGGGGAGGTCGGCGGCGAGCTCGCGCCGCACGCCGCGCACTGCACGCTCTGCCACGTCTCGGCAGTAGGCGTCGGAATCCCCGAGCAGCTGGCGGTCCGCGAGCGCCCGCTTCAGGTAGAGGTGCGCGTCGTGCTCCCAGGTGAACCCGATCCCGCCGAGCAGCTGGATGCACTCCTGCGCGCTACGGACGAAGCCGTCGAGGCAGAGCGCCCCGGCGACCGATGCCGCGAGCGAGGCTCCGTCCTCGTCGTCCTGGCCGGCTGCGGTCGCTGCGTCCCAGGCGACCGCTGTCATCTGCTCGACCCGCACCACCATGTCCGCGAGGCGGTGCTTGACCGCTTGGAATTGGCCGATCGGCCGGCCGAACTGCACCCGCGCCTTCGCGTACTCGGTCGCCGTCTCGAGGCACCACCGCGCGCCACCGACGTGCTCGGCGCACATCAGCACCGCCAACACCTCTCGGACCCGGCGCGTGGTCAGCGCCGGAAGCTGCCGGTCGGAAGGCAGCGCGAAGCGCTCGAGCTCGACCGACCCGACCCGACGGGTCGCGTCGAGGCTCGGAAGGGGCGTGACGGTCGCCGTGCCCGTCGACGATATGACGTCGAAGAGGCACCAGAGCGGTTCGTCCCGTTCGGTCAGGACCGGCGCGAGCACGACGGCAGCAGTCGCGGCACCGAGGACCGGTCGCAAGGTGCCCGAGACGACGAGCTCACCGTCAGGACCCGATCCCACGATCGAAAGGGGTTCACCGCCGACCGCGATGCCAGCGGGCGTACTGCCGTCGATGAGTCCGGCGAGCAGAGTGTCCTCGGCGCCGGTCCGCGCCTCCGCCAACAGTGCCGACGTCACCACCGTCGCCAGCATCGGCCCCGGTGTCAGCGACCAGCCGGTCTCCTCGAGCACGACTGCGAGCTCGAGGAGCCCGAACCCTTCGCCGCCGAGCGACTCGGGGAGGTGGATGCCGAGCCATCCCTCGGCCGCCAGCTCCTTCCAGACCGACTGGAGCTCCTCGCGTTCGGCGTCGAGGAGCACGCGTGCCGTCGCCGGCGGGCAGTGCGTGGCGAGCCAGCGGCGGGCGGACCGCTGCTGCTCCTCGTGTTCATCGGACAGCGCGATCGGCACGACGCCCCTCCCCTTCGACTCCCTCGACCGCACGCTGCACGTCGGTCACCACGCTGATGGCCCTCGTGGGGCAGCCTTCTGCCGCGACCACGACCCGGTCCTCGGGATCGCCGATGGGATCGAGCACGATCGAGACACCCTCGTCGTCGAGCGTGAACGTCGACGGTGCCCAGAACATGCAGTTCCCCGACCCGCAACACCGCTCGCGGTCGATGTCGATCCTCATCGCGACGCGTGACGGCACGGGGTTCGACGGAGGGGGCGCGTCATGGCACGAAGACTACTTCGAAGGGAGCGGAGAGCGCCCGTGGCACTAGGGTTCGGCTGCGACCGGTCGCCGGTGCGCCGTCGACCGAGATGAGGAAGAGGACGATGCCGACCGCGACTCGCCAGCTCCACCCGCTCGAGCCCCTCGGGGCAGACGAGATCCGTTCGGCGTCGGCCGCGGTGAAGGCGTCCGGCAAGGTGCCCGAAGACACGCTCTTCTCCCTCATCGTCCTCGACGAGCCCACGCGCGACGAGCTCGCGCGCTATGCGGAGGGCGTCCCGGTGGACCGGCGGGTGCGCCTCGTCGTCGTCCCCGGCCCGGGGACCGGGGTCGTCGAGGTCGTCGTCCGGCCCGGCACCGGGGAGATCCTCGAGTGGACCGAACGCGGCGGAGTCCGCCCTGCGCTGTTGTTCGCAGACTCCTACGGTGCGATCGTCGCACTGCGCGCCGATCCCAGGTGGCAGGCGGCAATGGCGAAGCGCGGCATCACCGACTTCGAGAAGGTCCAGATCGACCCGTGGCCGACCGGCAATTTCGACAATCCGGACGAAGAGGGACGCCGCATCGCACGCTGCCTCTCCTACTTCCGCGAGTCGCCCGAGGACAACGGGTACGCACGACCCGTCGAGGGCGTGCTGGCGACGGTCGACGGCGCGACCGGCGAAGTGCTCGAGGTCCTCGACTTCGGGGTCGTGACACTTCCGCCCGAACGGGGCAGTTACCTTCCCGAGGACAACGGACCGACGCGCACCGACCTCCTGCCGCTCGAGATCACCCAGCCCGACGGGGTGAGCTTCGCGCTCGACGGCAACCTCCTCACCTGGCAGCGCTGGTCGATGCGGATCACGATGGATCCCCTGGAGGGACTGGTCCTCCACACCGTCGCCTACGAACACGACGGGACCCGTCCGATCCTGCATCGGGCCTCGATCAGCGAGATGGTCGTCCCCTACGGCGACCCGGACCCGATGCACTGTTGGAAGAACGCGTTCGACGTCGGCGAGTGGGGACTCGGCCGGATGGCCAACTCGCTGGCGCTGGGATGCGACTGCCTCGGGGAGATCACCTATCTCGACGCCACCTTCGCGAGCGAGCACGGGAACCCCTACGTGCTCGAGAACGCCGTGTGCATCCACGAGGAGGACTACGGCATCCTCTGGAAGCACCAGGACCTCAACGTCGGCCGCACCGAGGTCCGGCGCTCGCGGCGCCTCGTCGTCTCGTCGATCGCCACGGTGGGCAACTACGAGTACGGCTTCTTCTGGTACTTCTACCTCGACGGCACCATCCAGCTCGAGGTCAAGCTCACCGGCATCATGTCGACCAAGGGGTTGCCGGCCGGTGAGGAGGCGGCGTTCGGCACGGTCATCGCACCGGGCCTTGCCGCACCGATCCACCAGCACCTGTTCTGTGCACGCCTCGACCTCAACGTCGACGGTCCGGTCAACGAGGTCCACGAAGTCTCCTTCGAGTCGGTCCCGAACGGCCCGGACAACCCCTTCGGGAACGCGATCGCAAAGCGCACCACCCGCCTCGACCACGAGCTCGCGGCACGTCGAGACGTCGACGCCGCGAGCGGCCGGCATTGGCGGATCGTGAACCCCGAGCGCACGAACGGCCTCGGTCAGCCGGTCGCCTACAAGCTCGTCCCCGGTGCCACGCCCACTCTGCTCGCGCAGCCCGACTCGAGCGTCGGTCGCCGTGCCACGTTCGCCCGCCACAACCTCTGGGTCACCCCCTACGTACCCGAGGAGCGACGCGCGGCCGGTGACTACCCGAACCAGCACCCCGGCGGTGACGGGCTCCCCCGGTGGACGGCCGCCGACCGGTCGCTCGTCGGCACCGAGCTCGTCGCGTGGCACACGTTCGGCGTGACCCACTCGCCCCGACCGGAGGACTGGCCGGTGATGCCGGTCGAGTACTGCGGCTTCCACCTCGTGGCCGCCGGCTTCTTCGACCGCAACCCGAGCCTCGACCTGCCGCCTCCGGAGCACTGCCACTGACTGCCGTGTCCGTGGGTCGCCCCGGGCCGCTCGCAGACCGGCGGTTACCATGACCGCCATGCCCGATCTCGAAACCCTGCTCTACGACGAGCGCGACGGCGTGGCGTGGGTCACGCTCAACCGACCGGACGCGCTCAACGCGTTCAACCCGACGATGCAGCGGGAGCTGCGCGAGCTCTGGGCGATGCTGCGGGTCAACGACGACGTCCGCTGTGTGGTGCTCACCGGCAGCGGGGATCGGGCGTTCTGCACCGGGCTCGACCGCGAGGGAATCGGCGAGTTCGAAGAGGGCGGCAAGCTGCCCGGCTACAACACTCCCTGGGACTTCGACGACCCCGGACGGAGCGTCTGCCCGAAGACCAACCAGCTGTGGAAACCGGTCATCGCCGCGGTCAACGGGATGGCGTGCGGCGGGGCCTTCTACATCCTCGGCGAGGTCGACTTCGTGATCGCCGCCGAGCACGCGACCTTCTTCGACCCGCACGTCACCTACGGCATGCCCGCGGCCTTCGAGCCGATCTTCTTGCTGCACAAGATGCCCTTCCAGGAGGTGATGCGCCTCTCTCTGCTCGGCGCCCACGAGCGGATGTCCGCCGCACGCGCCTTCCAGGTCGGCCTCGTCTCAGAGGTCGTGCCCGGAGCCGAGCTCGAGGAGCGGACCCGCTGGGCGGCCCAGGCCATCGCCGACCAGCCGCCGCTCGCCATCGGCGGCACCCTGCGCGCGCTGTGGACCGGGCTCGAGCTCACCCGCCGCCAGGCGCTCGACCATGCCTTCCTCTTCACCGCGGTGGGCACCGATCCCGCCGAGCTCCGCGCCGGGCAGGAGCGGTTCTCATCGGGTCGCCGGATCGACTGGCGCCTCAGGTAGCGCTGCCGGCAAGTGCCGCGGCCCGCGCGCGAAGCGCGGGCCGGTCCGGCTTGCCCACCGCGAGGACGGGCACCTCGTCGAGCCGGACCACCATTTCGGGCGTCTTGAACTTGGCGATCCCCTGGAGGGCGAACCACCGGCGACACTCCTCGACGTCGACCGGCCCGGCCGCGACGACGAACGCGGCGACCCGCTCGCCGAGCCGCTCGTCGGGACAGCCCACGACGACGGCTTGCCGGATCGCCGGGTGGAGCTCGAGCACGCGCTCCACCTCGGCGGCCGTGATGTTCTCCCCGGCCCGGATGATCAGCTCCTTCAGGCGACCGACGATGGTGAGCCACCCTTCTCCGTCGAGCGTCCCGAGGTCGCCGGTCGTGAACCAGCCGCGGCGGACCGCCTCTGCGGTCTGGCTGCGCTCGCCATAGCCGACGAAGAGCTCGGGGCCGCGCAGCCACACCTCACCGCGCGCACCCGCGGGCAACGGCCTGCCGGTGGCCGGGTCGACCACCGAGACGACCGCGCCGCCGACCGATCGTCCGTCGGTGTCGCGCGCCCGTTCCGGCGGGTCGGTCGGGGTCGACGTGGTGACGGTCGGGGCCTCGGTCGAGCCGTAGGTGCGCTTGACCATCGCACCGAGCGCCTCGCTGGCCGACTCGATGAACTCGGGGGTCACCCCCATTGCGCCGCACGAGACGACGCGCAGGGCGCTGACCTCGTCGCGGAAGCCTGGCACGTCCATCATCGCGAGGAAGAGCGTCGGCGGGCCGATCATGAAGGAGATCCGCTCCGTCCCGGCGAGACGCACGCCGCGCTCGGCGTCCCACTTCTCCATCAGGACGACCGGCATCTGTGCGGCTGCGGGCACCAGCACCGCGTTGAGCAGCCCCGAGACATGGGCCATCGGCGAGGGCATGAGCGCCGCGTCCGACGTGGTGAGCCCGTGCGCCCCGATCATCGAGCGCGCCTTGTACGCGAGACCGCGGTGCGTGTGCAGCACCGCCTTCGGCTGGCCGGTCGATCCCGAGGTGAACAGGACCACCGCGAGATCCGAGCCGCGCCGGCGCCCCACGCGCACCGGCCGTCCGCCGAGCGCCTCTCCGAGTGACGGGCCGTGTCCTCGAACGCTGATCGACGCCTCGACTTCGGCCAGGGGGAGGGCGGGCGCGGCGAGGGTGAGCGCCGGCTCGAGGTCGTCGACCATGCGGGCCACCTCGGTCGCGCCCACCTGGTGGTGGATCGGCGCGGCGACGGCCCCGATGCGCCAGCAGGCCCGGAAGAGGACCAGCGCCTCCCACCAGTTGGGCAGCTGCCAGGCCACCACGTCGCGGTGGCGCACCCCGCGGGCACGCAACCCGCCGGCCACCGACGAGATCAGGTGTTCGAAGGCCGCCGCGTCGAGGCGGACCTCCCCGTCGACGACCGCGAGGGCGCCCGGCGTCCTCGGCGCGGAGAGGAGCTGGTCGAGACCGGGGACGTCCCATGCCCCTCCGGGGCGCGCGTAGGACGCGGATCCGGGTTGGTGGTAGGTGGCACGGAGCCTCACCGCACAGTGCTCCACCGCATCGTCGACCTGGCTCCCTTCCTCGACGGCGGCAGTCACTGTAGGCGACCGCGTTCACCTCACTTCTCGGTCTGCGAGAATCCCCATCCGGAGCCGGCACCCGGGGGGAGCGCGGATGAGCCAGACCATCGCAGCGGAGGACCGGCAGCTCGCGGACGGGCTCGCCGCGTGGTTGGAGGCCCGAGAGGGACTCGTCGATGGCGAGGTGGTGGCGTTGCACCGACCTTCGGCCGGGTACTCGAGCGAGACCGTCCTCGCCGAGGTGCGCGGAGGTCACGGCGACGCCGAAGAGGTGCGCTGGATCGTGGTGCGTATGGCGCCCCGCTCTCCGGGGACCTTCGAGCACCACGACCTCGAGGCCGAGTGCGAGGCGCAGCTCGCCGCGGCCACCTCCGGGGTTCCGGTCGCCGACCCGGTCTACGAGCGCGACCCGGCCTGGCTCGGTGCGCCCTTCATCGCGATGCGCCGGATCGAGGGTCACATCGTCGGTCAAGTCCCGCACCTCGACCGGTGGGTGCGGTCGCTTGCGACCGGACTCCGCGGGTCGCTCGTGACCGCCATCGTCGACGCGCTGGCGCGGATCCACCGGGCACCGGTCGACGCGCTGACGGCGGTCCCCCGCCGCGACAACGGGTCCGAGCTCGACGCGTGGGACGCCTACCTGCGCTGGGCATGCCCCGACCGCCCTCCGCTGGTACTCGGCGAGGGCCTCGCCTGGTGCCGACGCCACCGACCGGCGCGGGAGCCCGACCCGGTCCTGTTGTGGGGCGACGTGCGGCTCGAGAACGCCGTGTTCGGCGACGACCTGGCGCTCCGTGCGGTGCTCGACTGGGACCTCTGCTCGGTCGGCGCGCCCGAGCACGACCTCGCCTGGTTGACGAGCCTCGACGCGACGATGGCCGCCCTGTTCGGGACGCGCACCGACGGGTTCCCGTCCTTGGAGGCGGTGGTCGCCCGCTACGAGGAGGTCTCCGGGCATGCGGTCGTCGACCTCTGGTGGTACGAGACCCTGGCCATGGTCAAGAGCTCGGCGATCATGACCCGGCTCGACGTCCTCCGCCGAGACGCCGGAGAGGCCGTGCTGTTGCCCGTCGAGGACAATCCGGTCCTCGACCTGCTCCGCGACCGGATCGCCGCCAGTCCGGCGTGACGCCGTGCGGATCCCCTCCTAACTGCGCCTGGAAGGGGGCCTGTGCCAAGATGAGAACGACATTCCAGCCCCTCGAGGGAGACATCGATGGACGACACCGAGCAGCTCGACGACCCCTTCGCGGGCATGGACCCGGAGATGGCGGCCAACCCGCAGCCGACCTTCAAGATGCTGCGCGACTCCATGCCGGTGATGCCGGTCGAGGGCGTCGGTGTGGTGCTCACCCGGAAGGTCGACGTCGACGAGGTGCTGCGCCACCCGGAGATCTTCTCGTCGAACATCGACGCGGTCGACCTGAAGAACGTGCGCCCGCTCATCCCACTGCAGATCGATCCCCCCGAGCACAAGAAGTTCCGCAAGCTTCTCGACCCGATCTTCGCACCCGCGAGGTGGCCTCCCTCGAGGAGCCGCTCACCGAGGCGGTCAACGAGCTCATCGACATCTTCATCGACCGGGGCACCGTCGACTTCGCAGCCGAGTTCTCCGTCCAGTATCCGACCAGGGTCTTCCTCGGGCTGCTCGGCCTCCCGGTCGAGGAGCTGCCGCGGTTCCTCAAGATGAAGGACGGGATCATCCGACCCCACCTCGTCCTCGGCGAGGCCTACCGTTCCGAGGCGACCCAGGCGTACCAGAAGGAGACGGCGGACTCGATCTACGCCTACTTCAACGAGGTCCTCGACAAGCGCGAGGCGAAGCGCGAGGACGACCTGCTCAGCCGCTTCCTCGACGCGACGGTGGACGGTCAGCGACTCAGCCGTGAGGACATCCTCGACATCTGCTTCCTCTTCCTCATCGCCGGGCTCGACACGGTGACTGCCACCCTCGACTGCATCTTCGGCTACCTCGCACGCCATCCCGAGCAGCGCAAGCAGTTGGTGGACGACCCCTCGATGATTCCGGCCGCGATCGAAGAGCTGCTCCGTTGGGAGACGCCGGTGATGGGCGTGGCGCGGGTGGCGCTCGCCGACAC
Source organism: uncultured Acidimicrobiaceae bacterium (assembly GCA_963769765.1). Lineage (GTDB taxonomy): Bacteria > Actinomycetota > Acidimicrobiia > Acidimicrobiales > RAAP-2 > Bog-756. Next base: position 642,702 of record CAVYNA010000004.1, read on the forward strand.
CGAGGTCTCCGGTTGCCCGGTCCACAAGGGCGACGGCGTGATGATCATGCTCGGGTCGGTCAACACCGACGAGACCGATCTCCCCGACGCCGACGTCGTCCGCTTCGACCGCGAGGTCAACCGGCACGTCGCTTTCGGGGGCGGGGTCCACCGTTGCCTCGGCTCCCACCTGGCACGCCAGGAGCTCCGGGTCGCAGTGCGCGAGTGGCACCGACGCATTCCCGAGTACGAGGTCGCCGAGGGCCACACGCTCGTCTACACCCCGTCGATCCGTTCGATCGACTACTTCCCGATGACCTTCACCCCGGCCGCCGACTGAACCGGGCCGGAGGAGACCCCGTGCAGCTCAGCGGTTCGTCCGCGCTCGCGACCAACCCGTACCTGAACGTGGAGAACATCCGCCTCGACGGTGCGTTGCGCTTCCCGCCGAAGTAGGAGCCGCGGGCCGTTCAGAGGACGGCGCCTGCCTCCTTGTGGGCGATGATCTGGTCCCAGTCGAGGCCGAGCTCGAGCAGGATCTCCTCGGTGTGTTGGCCGTGCTCCGGCGCCGAGCCCAGCTGGTCCGCCGCCTCGTCCATCTGGACCGGATTGGCGACCAGGTCGTACTCGCGTCCGTCCTCCCGCGAGATGTGGGCGAGATACCCGTTGGCCCCGACCTGGGGGTCGTCGACCAGCTCGCTCGCCATCTGCACCGGCGCCCATGCGCCCGAGAGGTTGGCGAGGGTCGCCTTCCACTCCTCGTAGGTCCGTGAGGCGAACAGGTCGTCCACCGCGGCGACGCACGCCTCCCGGTTGGCGAAGCGGCTCGCACCGTCAACGAACCTCGGGTCCTCTGCGAGGTCCGGACGGCCGACGACCTGGCAGAACTCGCCCCAGTAGCGGTCACCTTGGAGCATCATCAAGATGATGAACCGGCCGTCGCTCGTCTTGTAGTTGCCGACCAGCGGGTTCGGGCTTGCCTTCCGGTCGAATTTCGGCATGGGGTCGCCGCCGTAGAGACCGGAGGCCACGATGTCGGGCGAGAGGACCCACATGGCGAGCCCGAGCAGCGAGACGTCGACGATCGGGGCCTCCCCCGTCGTTGCCCGCTGGAGGAGGCCGGCCGCGATACCACCCGCGATGGCCATCCCGCCCGCGAGGTCGCCGAAGGCGGCACGACCGCCGATCGGGAACTTCGAGCCCGCCGGGGTGAGCGCGTGGCTCACGCCGCCCCGACCCCAGTAGACCGACCCGTCGTAGCCCGGCCGGTCGCGGTCTGCACCGTGCGGGCCCTGGCCCGTACCACGTGCGTAGACGATGTTCGGGTTCACGGCCCGGATGTGCTCGACGTCGATCTTGAGACGCTGGCGGACCGACGGGAGGAAGCTGGTGAGGAAGACATCGGACCGCTCGGCCAGCTTGTAGAGGATGTCTCGTCCGGCTTCGGACGCGATGTCGAGGCCGATGCTCCGCTTGCCCCGGTTGGGCTGCTCCATGATGTAGTTGACCGCGCCGTCGCCGCCGGGGATCAGGCCCATCGAGACCAGCCCGCGCTGCGGGTCCCCCGTGACCGGGTGCTCGACCTTGATCACGTCCGCGCCCCAGTCGGCGAGGACCGCACCGGCGGCCGGGACGAAGGTCCACGCCGCGACTTCGAGGACGCGGTAGCCGGAGAGTGCGCTGGACATGGGTGATGATCCTTTGTTCGGGCGTGCGGCCGCCGGGGCCGCCGCGTGAGAGCCGTCGCCTGCGCGCCGGTCAGTCGCTCGAGCGCCCCACCGACGCGAGATCTGCGGCGAGCGTGCCGCGCTTGGTGATGGTGTCGCGAACCTGGGACTTGATCGAGACGTCGTGGCCCACGGCCTGGGCCCGCAGCGCGCCGACCGTGCAGTGCTCCTTGCCTCCGAGCAGTCCGAAGGGGTCGTAGCTGAAATGGCGCATCGCGTTGAGGTGGGTGATTCGGTCGAGATCGTGATCCGAGATCCCCTGGAGGTTCGCCGCGAGCGTCTCGGGTGCGGTCGGCCACGTCGAGTCCGAATGCGGGTAGTCGCACTCCCACATCACGTTGTCCATCTCGAGATACTCGTGGCTCGCCACGCCGAAGTGGTCGTCGATGAAGCAGGTGAGCACGTTGCGGTTGAAGACCTCGCTCGGGAGTTCGTCACCGAAGTCCTGCCCCGTCCAGAGGTGGTGGCGGTCGTAGTTGTAGTCGATGCGCTCGAGGAAGTACGGGATCCAACCGATGCCGCCCTCCGAAAGGGCCACCTTCAGGTCGGGGAACTTGCGGAGCACCGGTGACCAGACGAGGTCGGTGGCCGCCTTCACGATGTTCATCGGAGTGAGCGTGATGAGGCAGTCCATCGGCGCATCGGGCGAGGTGATGACCAGCTCGGACGAGGACCCGATGTGCAAGCAGACTACGACCTGTTCTTCCGAGCACGCGCGCCAGAACGGGTCCCAGTGATCGGTGTGGAAGCTCGGCCAGCCGAGCTTCGAGGGGTTCTCCGAAAAGGTGACCGCATGCGCGCCCTTCGATGCGGTGCGCCGGACCTCTGCGGCCATGATCTCGGGATCCCAGATCGCCGGGAGTGCGCAGGGGATGAAGCGGCCGGGGGCGCTGCCGCACCACTCGTCGATGTGCCAGTCGTTGTAGCCGCGGATCATCGCCAGCGCGACGTCTTTGTCCTCGGTGCGCGCGAACAGCTGGCCGCAGAACTGCGGGAACGAAGGGAAGCAGAGCGATCCCAGGACTCCGTTGGCGTCCATGTCCTTCACCCGCTCCTTGATGTCGTAGCAGCCGGGGCGGAGCTGGTCGAAGCTGGTCGGCTCGAGGCCGTACTCCTCACGCGGTCGACCGGCCACGGCGTTGAGCGCGACGTTGGGCAGGACGTTGCCCTCGTAGAGCCAGGCGTTGGTGCCATCCTCGTTGGTGATGAACTTCGGTGCCAGGTCGACGTACTTCGCGGGCAGTCGGCCGTCGAACAGGTTCGGCGGTTCGACGACGTGGTCGTCGACGCTCACCATCACCATCTGGTTGATCTCCATCGGTGCACTCCTTCGACCGCGGTCTTCCCGATTCTGGCAGATGGGTCGATTGCTGTCATCTCGCTCACCGCGAACCGCGGATCCCTCCGGCGAGAACGGTTGTGTCGTCCGTTGCGCGGACCGGCGTCGGGACCGGGCGCGGCCGGTTCCGTTCAGCTCTCCTCTGACGTCGCGAGCGCCGCGAGGGTCGCGGCCGTGTCGCGTCCCGCCCGGGCCACCGGCGGCTGCGACACTGGTCCCGGCGGTGGGAGTGCCGGGCGCTCGGCGTCCACCGTTGTGGTCGGACCGGCGAGACCGGCGGCGACGTCGGCCATCGAGACGTCGACGACCCAGCTGCCCCCGCGTGCGAGCGCGGTCAGCGCGGCCGCCGCCGCGGCGAGCCCACTGGCAGGGTCGGCGAGCGCGTCGCCCATGAAGCACGGCCCCGCTTCGTCCCAGGACACGAGCCCACCGGCCGCTGCGGCGTCGTCCCCGAACGCGACCCGGTCGACCACACCCGGTCCATGGCCGTACCCGGAGACCGACAACCAGAGCCGCGGTCGCCCGTGGGAGACGGTGGCCTCCGGGTCGAGGCCGAGTTGCTCGACGGCGCGGCGGCGCGCCGAGGTCACCACCACGTCGGCCTGCTCGAGGAGCCTCCACAGGTGCCGACGGCCCCGGTCGGTCGCGAGCCCGAGCACGACTGAGGCCTTCCCGCCGTTGAGGCTGCGGAAGAAGCCGGGCGGCCCCCACCGCGCCCCGTCGGGACGGGTGGCCGACTCGACCTTCACCACCCGCGCACCAGCTCGAAACAGCACCGATGCCGCCAGCGGTCCGGCCCAGAGTGCGGAGAGGTCGACCACGACCAGGTTGCCGATCGGTGCCGGACACCCACTCGCCAGCTGCCGCGCTTCGACCCCGACGGGCCACTCCGCCGGTGCGGCCGGTGCGGCCGGTGCGGCCGGTGCGGCCGGTGCGGCCGGTGCGGCCGGTGCGGCCGGTGCCCGACATTCTCCGACCCCGGCGACGGCGAGCCCGAGGAGTGCACCGCGCTCGACGAGCGTCGTCACGTCCTGGCCCCCGACTCCGCGCCCCACCTTCTCCCACCCGCCCGGCCCGATCTCATCACCCGCTCCGAGCCACGCAGGGACAAGCTCCCAGTCGTCGGGCCGCGGGAGGCTCACCACCAACCACCCGTCGGCGGCCTCCACGAGGCGAGACGCGCCACCACAGCTCTGCGCGCCACCGACGGTGAGCCCCGCGTGACACGCCCGCTCGGCGGCGGCCGCGAACGGATCGAGCGTGACAGGCGCGCCGACCTCTTCCGATCGCCTGGCGATGGTCATGGCGATGGCGGTGAGTCCCGAACAAAGGACCTCTGGTGGCGCAAGGGGCGGCCCACCCGGCCTGCCGCTCAGCGTCATGAGCCCGGAAGCTGCCCACCGGTCCCACGGTGCCGCACCGGTCGCCCCGGAGTGCCTGGTCACCGTGGTTGCCCCACCCTCGCCCATGCGGAGGCGACACTACCCTCGTCATGATGCGCACCGGACCGGTCCCCGTCAGCGACTTCGCGGCGACGCTCGAGCTGCCCGGCGCGTTCGAGCGCTACGGCGGACCGGGTGGCGGCGCCGTGCTGGTCGACGTACGCACCGCGCCGGCGTCGCTCGGCCCGGTCGCGACGGGGCGGCTCCGTACCCTCGCGGCCGTCGTCGTGGCGATCACCGACGATCCGGACACCCGTTGCGGATGGGCCGATGTCACACTCGCCATGGGCGACCCGCGCCTCGACCTCGTGGTCGAGAGGGTCACCGCCAACCCCCGCGCCTCCACGGTGCTCGCAGTGTTGCTCCGGTCCACTGCGGACCGGACGGTCCCCGACGGCCTGGTCGCAGAGTCGACCGCCTACGGGCTCCTCCAGGGAGGGCCCGAGTTCGCCCGGTGGCGCGAGGAGACCCCACGGCGGGACCGAGCCGACGTGACCGCGCCGCCCGTCCTCGTCGAACGCTCCGGCCCGACGCTCGTGGTCACCCTCAACCGCCCCCACCTGCGCAACGCGCTCGACATTTCGATGCGGGACGGTCTGGTCGACGCGTTCGAGCTCGCCGCCGCCGACCCGTCGATCACCTCGGTCGAGCTCCGCGGCGCCGGGCCATCCTTCTGCAGTGGCGGCGACCTCGACGAGTTCGGCTCCCGCCCCGACCCGGTAACCGCGCATCTCGTCCGGATCGTGCGCAGCCCGTCGCGGGCCATCGCCGAGGTCGCGGTCCGGACGACCGCCTACCTGCACGGGCACGCCGTCGGCTCCGGCATCGAGCTCGCGGCATTCGCCGGCCGCGTCGTCGCGGATCCGTCGACCCGGATCTCCCTGCCCGAGCTCGCCCTCGGGCTCATCCCCGGCGCCGGGGGGACGGTCAGTCTGCCGCGTCGCATCGGCCGGCAGGAGACCCTGCTGCTCGCGCTCAGCGGTGCGGAGCTCGATGCCTCGACTGCTCGTGACCTCGGCCTCGTCGACGAGGTCACGGCGTGACGGGCGGACCGCCGGATTGCCCACCCCTCGAAGGCGTCGGTAGCATCGGGCCGCTCCTGGGTCGCCCGGGACGACCGACCGCCCCGGACCCGTGAACATCGCCCTCCTGCTCGACCTCGTCGCGGACACCCTGGACGAGCGCGTCGCACTCTCGGACGAGCACGGCGACCTGACCTACGCAGACGTGCGGAGGCTCGCCCGGACGGTCGCCGGCGAGCTCGACGCCACCGGGACGGGAACGCTCGCCTTCGCGGACGCCACCTCGTGCGCGGTGCCGGTCGCTCTGTTCGGGGCGGCCTGGGCGGGGATTCCGTACGCACCGCTCAACTTCCGGCTGCCACCCGAGTCGCTCCGCGAACAGCTCGACCGCCTCGACCGGCCTGTCCTGGTCGGGCTCGGCGAGCTGACCGGCCGGTTGGGTGGGACGGCCCGTCCGACCGACGAGTGGCTGCGGTCGATCGAGATCGAGGCGCCGAGCGACCTCGGCTACGTCCCCGAGCCCGAAGCGCCGGCGGTCGTCCTCTTCACCAGTGGCTCCTCCGGCACACCGAAGGCAGCGCTCTTGAGCCACGACAACCTCCTCTCGTATGTCATGGAGACCGTCGAGTTCTCGGGAGCCGGTGAGGACGAGGCGCTCCTGCTCGCCGCTCCTCCCTTCCACATCGCAGGCGTCGCCGCGGTGCTGAGCTCCGTCTACTCCGGTCGCCGCATCGTCCCGCTCCCCGCGTTCACCGCCGAGGGCTGGCTCCGCCTCGCGCGCGACCAACGCGCGACCCACGCGTTCGTCGTCCCGACCATGCTCGCCCGCATCGTGGCAGCGCTCGAGACCGATCCCGAGCTCGCAGTCCCCTCGCTGCGGTCGATCTCCTATGGCGGAGCGCGGATGGCCGCGCCGGTGCTCGAGCGCGCGCTCGAATGCTTCCCGGGCGTCGGGTTCGTCAACGCATACGGTCTGACCGAGACGTCGTCGACCATCGCGGTGCTCGGTCCCGACGAGCATCGCGCCGCGCTCGCGAGCGACGAGCCCGACATCCGCCGACGCCTCGGCTCGGTGGGCCGACCACTTCCCGGCGTCGAGGTCGCGATCGGCGACGACCCCGAGCGTCCGGAGCTGCCGGGGGTCGCGGGACCCATCTGCGTGCGCGGACCACAGGTCAGCGGTGCGTACCTCGACACCGAGTCGAGCCTCGAGGACGGCGGATGGCTCGTCACCGGCGACGTCGGGTTCGTCGACGCGGAGGGCTTCCTCTACGTCGAGGGTCGTCTCGACGACGTGATCATCAAGGGCGGCGAGAACCTCTCGCCCTCGGAGATCGAAGACACCCTGCTCCGCCACGCCGCGGTCGAGGCAGCGGCGGTGGTCGGTGTGCCCGACCCCGAGTGGGGCGAGACGGTCGCCGCGGCGGTCGTGGTTCGCGTCTCGGCTGGACCCGACTCCGACCGGCTCGACGAGGAGCTCCGCGACTGGGTGCGCGAGCGGCTGGGCTCCTTCAAGGTGCCGACCCGTGTCGCGCTGGTCGACGAGCTCCCTGCGACGGCGACCGGCAAGGTGCTCCGGCGCGTGGTGCGCGAGCAGCTCGGAGTCGAGCCCGACGTCAACCCCTGAACGAAGCGATCACCTCTTCGCCGAAGGCTTCGAGCGTCGCGGGCGGCGCGAAGTCGGTGAACCAGACGTAGAAGCGCTCGACCCCGCGTCGGGTGAGGTCCTCGAACGCGGCGACGAGCTCCTCCCCTTCCCCGACCAGCATCGGGCTCCGCATGCCGCCGTAGCGTTTCACGGCGCTGGCCTCGACCTCGAGGAGCGACGCGCTTCGGGCCGCGAAGGCCACCAGGTGCTGGGTCGAGACACGGGCCGATCCCACTTCCGGGCGGAGCGCGTCGAGCCGGTCGAGTGCGGTGATCGGTAGGTTCCACCAGTCCGCGTGCTGCCGGACCAGCGCGAGGGTCTTCGGCCCCGAGCCCCCGAGCAGGATCGGGATCCGCCCCTGGGGCGTGGGCCGCTGGCCCGCCGAGTCCACGCTGAAGTGCGCGCCCGCAAAGGTGACGGGCTCACCGGACCAGAAGCCCTCGAGCAACGCGAGGCTCTCTGCGAGGCGGCCGACGCGTGCTGCAGGCTCGTCCAGTGACACGCCGAAGGCGCGGAGCTCCGCCGGCACCGAGCCCCAGCCGAGGCCGAGCTCGAACCGCCCACCCGAGGCGTGGTCGAGGGTGACTGCCTGGCGCGCCAACACGGCCGGATGGCGCATGGCGTCGCAGAGCACCAGGTGGCCGACCACGAGGCGCGTCGTGCGGGCGGCGATCCACGTCGCGAGGGTGAGCGCCTCGTACATCGGCGAGGTCTCCGCCAGCGGCGGCGCGAGGTGGTCCATGAAGGCGATGCCGGTGAATCCGCTCCGCTCGGCGACGACGGCACGTTCGGTGATGGCGTCGATCTCCATGCGGAGCTGCGGGAGGTAGAGGAAGAATTCCGGCGTGCCCATGTCGGTTGTCCCTCAGAGGTCCCAGAACCGCTCACGACCGGCCCGGGCGAGTTCGCCGTGGAGCTCCTCGGCCTCGGCGACGCCGAACGACCGGTACGCGGGTTCGTTGCGGCCGCGGGTCCAGAGCCGGTCGTCGCCGACCAGGTCCGGTCGGTACTTCTCGTGGACGAGCGTGCGGGTGAGGACCTTGTTCGTCGGCGACGTGGGGAGCGCGGCTGAGACCCGGAGGTAGGTCGGTCGCCACTTCGGGCTCAGATCGGCCTGCGCGTCGATCCAACCCGCGAAGCCGACCGGATCGAACGTCGCACCGGGACGGAGCACCAGCGCCACCATCACCCGGTCGCCGGCTTCCGGATCGGGAACCCCGTAGGCGGCGCTGACCATGACGTCGGGATGCCTTGCGACGATGGTCTCGATCGGGCCGGCCGGGAAGTTCTCGCCGTCGACCCGGATCCAGTCGGCCGTCCGTCCCGCGAAGTAGAGGTAGCCCTCCGCGTCGAGGTATCCCAGATCGCCGCTCCAGTACCACCCGTTGCGCGTCGCGCGCCGGTTGGCCTCGTCGTTGTTGTAATAGCCCTCGAACACCCCGATTCCCGAGGTGTTCACGATCTCGCCGACGCACTCCAGCGGATCGACGAGCGCGCCGGCCGCGTCGAATGTCGCCCGGGCCATCTCCGTGCCGTCCTCGTCGAGGATCTTGAGATCGGGGCCGGCACGGCCGACCGACCCGGGTGGCGCGTCGTCGATGCGGGTGACCGCGAGCCCGCCCTCGGTCGCTCCGAAGCCGTCGATCACCTCGGCGCCGAAGCGCGCGGCGAACGCGTCGACGACCTGCGGGGCGCCCTCGTTGCCATACGCGACGCGCAGCGTGTTGTCGGCGTCGTCGGGCCGTTCGGGCTGGGCGAGGATGTATGCGAGGGGCTTGCCGGTGTAGTTGAAGTACGTTGCTCCATACCGGCGGATGTCCGCGAGCCAACCAGACGCGGTGAACTTGCGCGCGAGACCGACCGACGCGCCCACCACCAAGGAGGGCGCCCACCCGACCATCACCGCGTTCGAGTGGAAGAGCGGCATGGACACGTACCCAACGTCCTCGGGCCCGAGGTGCATCATCTGGGCCATGCGGTTGCCCGTCACGAGGAGCCGGCGCTGCGAGCAGATCACCGCCTTCGGCGCCGCCGCGGTCCCACTGGTGAAGATGAGCGCCCACGGCTCCTCGAGCGCCGCCTCCGCGTGCGGGTCGGTGGACCCGACACCGGCAAGCGCCGTCTCGAGGGTGGAGCCGACGACCAGCACGTCACCGCCCTCGCCGAGCGCGCCGAGAACGGGGGCGACCAGGTCTTCGTGGCGCGGCTCGTAGACCACGAGGTCGCAGTGGGTGTGCGTCACGTCGTGGAGGAGGTGCTCGCCGCGGCGTGTGTGGTTGACCCCGACGACGGTCGCACCGCTGAGGGCCGCCCCGCCGAAGGCGAAGAGGTACTCGGGGATGTTGTCGAGCACCACCGCCACGTGAAGTGCGCGGTCCGCCCGGCGGGACCGGGCGAACAGGTTGGCCCACCGGCACGAGACCTCGTAGTACTCGCGGTGAGTGATCACTCGGTCGTCGAACTGGATCGCCGGTCGTTCCGCGAGTCGCTCGTCGGTGGCGTTCCGACGCAGGAGCGCCGCTGCGCTCTCCGCTGGGAGAGCGGCCTCGCCGAGGCCCGGCGCCGAACCGGCGGTGGTCGACGGCATCAGCGGCTCCTCACATCACTCCTGCGCCCGAGGCGACGAGGCGCCGGAGCTCGGTCGCGAGCCTCGCGGGTGGTACGAGGCATCGCCGAACACGAGCTGGGAGTACTGGGCCCGCTTGATGAAGAGGTGGAGGTCGTGCTCCCAGGTGAAGCCGATCCCACCGTGCACCTGCAAGCCGGACGCCATGACCCGCTTCGACGCGTCCGCGCACCAGACCTTAGCGGTCGAGGCCGCGAGCAGGCGGTCGGGCGCATCCTCGGAGAGTGCCCACGCTGCGTACCAGGACGCCGAGCGCATCCCCTCGACGTCCACGAGCATGTCCGCACACCGGTGCTTCACCGCCTGGAAACTGCCGATCGGCTGGCCGAACTGGATGCGGTCCTTCGCGTACTGGGTGGCGAGCTCGAGGACGCGGCCCGCGCCGCCGAGGAGCTCGGCCGACGACGCGACTGTCCCGATGGCTGCGAGCCGCTCCGCCGCTCTTGTGTCCCCGATCGGCGCGGCCCACGTGGCGTCGAGGTCCAGCCACGACAGCGACCGGGTCAGGTCCATCGCGGGCTCGGGATCCGGTCTGCTGATCGTCTCGAGCTCGACCAGATAGGCGCCCGCGGGGAGGAGCACGACGATGGCGTCCGCCACCGACGCGGCCTCGACCGGGCCGAGCCTGCCCGTGAGACGGACGTGGTCGCCCTCGGGAACGACGGTGACCTCACGAGCGTCCGGTGTCCACGCCACCGATCCGATCGACGACCCGCCGACCAGACGGTCGAACAGCTCACGGTGTGCCGGTCGCCCCGACAGCGCGTCGATCGCCACCAGGGTCGGCGCGAACGGGACGGGTGCCACGTGCCGCCCGGCCTCCTCGAGGAGGACGATCGCCTCGACCCATCCGAGGCCGAGCCCGCCGAGCTCCTCTGGGACTGCGACCGCGCACCATCCCTGGTCGATCATCGCGGCCCACAGGGACTTGTCGTAGCGATCACCGTTGGCGAGGTGTGCGCGCACCCGCTCCGAGCTCGCGAAGCGGTCGAGCAGCTCACGCGCACCGTCTTGGAGCGCGCGCTGGTCCGCCGAGAGGTCGAAATCCATCGCCCGATAGTATTGCGCGGATGTCTCCGAGCGAGTGGGGCCCGTGGACCTGACCGCGAGCCCATCTGAACGTCAGCTCCGCTCGGAGGTGCGCGCGTGGTTGCAGGAGCATCTGCCGTGGGAGTACGGCAAGGGACTTCCCCCGCGCTTCGACGAGCTGGCCGACGAGGTCGCGTTCGGGCGCAGGTGGCAGTCCTCACTCGCCGCCGACCGGTGGGTCGGGATCACCTGGCCGGAGGCCTACGGCGGACGGGGAAGCGGCCCGGCCGAGCACTTCATCGTGCAAGAGGAGCTCGCACGCGCCCGCGCCCCTGAGATGGTCGGGCGCATCGGCATCAACCTCGCAGGCCCGACGTTGCTCGCGCACGGCACCGACGGGCAACGGTCGCGCTGGCTGCCGCGCATCCTCACCGCGGAAGACCTCTGGTGCCAGCTCTTCAGTGAGCCCGGGGCCGGCAGCGACCTCGCGGGGCTCACCACCCGCGCGACACGCGTCGACGGGGGCTGGGTGGTCAACGGGCAGAAGGTGTGGACCTCGTACGCGCAGTTCGCCGATTGGGCGGTCTGCCTCGCCCGTTCGGACCCCGACGCACCGAAGCACCGCGGCATCTCCTACCTCGTCGTCGACATGCATGCCCCCGGCGTCGAGGTGCGACCGCTGGTCCAGATGACCGGCGAGGCCGAGTTCAACGAGGTCTTCCTCACCGACGTGTTCGTCCCCGACGACCAACTCGTCGGTCCCGAGCACGACGGCTGGACGGTCGCCAATTCGACCCTCTCCCACGAACGCGGCACCAATCCCCGCCAGCTGGTGATCCACACCCAGCTCCTCGAGGAGCTGCTCACCATGGCGGTCGACAACGGGAGCATCGACGACGTCCGGCTCGCCCAGCGTCTCGCGCAGGCCTACGTCGAGGTCCGCCTCTTCCAGCTCCACAACCTCCGTGGCGTGAGCAGGCTCTCGAAGGGCCTCGACCCCGGACCGGAGGGCAGCGCGCTCAAGCTGTACTGGAGCGAGATGAGCAAACGCCTCCACGACACCGCGATGACGGTCGTCGGCGACGCCGCGCCGCTGTGGAAGGGCGCCGACGCGAATCCCGGAGACGGGAGTTGGCAGCGCTCGTGGCTCTATTATCAGGCGTCGTCGGTGTGGGCAGGCACCAACGAGATCCAGCGCACCATCGTGGGTGAACGGGTGCTCGGCCTTCCGCGGCCGCCGCGTCCCGACCTGGCAGGGCCCGATGGTGCGAGCCGGTCCACGAGGAAGGTGTCGTCCCATGGCTGAGCCCGTCGTCCTCTACGAGGTGCGAGAGCACGTCGCCACCATCACGATGAACCGGCCCGACTTGGCCAACGCGGAGGACACCGCGCTCATCGACGGCATCGACGAGCTCTTCGACCGCGCCGACGCGGACGACGAAGTCCGGGTGGTCGTGCTCGCCGGGGCGGGGAAGCATTTCTCGTCCGGGCACGACCTCAAAGAGCTGGTCGGCGACACCGAGCCGAACGCCTGGCGGCGACTGCGCGAGACGCCGGAGGGGAAGTTCCGCCACGAACAGGTCATGTACTTCGACCGCTGCACCCGCATCTACTCGTTCCGCAAGCCGACCATTGCGGCCGTGCAGGGAGCCTGTGTCGCGGCCGGGCTCATGCTTGCGTGCATGTGCGATCTGATCGTGGCCTCCGACGACGCGACCTTCCAGAACCCGGTGCTGCGCATGACCGGTGCCGCCGTGGAGCTGCTCGTCGAGCCCTGGGAGCTCGGGATCCGCAAGGCCAAGGAGTTCCTCTGGACGGGAGAGACCATCGACGCCCAGGAGGCCTGGCGGCTCGGGCTCGTCAACCGGGTCGTGCCCCGTGCTGAGCTCGAGGCCCGTGTCGCCGAGCTCGCGGACCGTGTCGCGCTCGGTTCCCCCGGCGACCGCACAGGTCGTGAAGGACTCGCTCAACCACACCGCGACCCTCATGGGCAAGGACGCTTCGTGGAAGTACCACTTCATGGCCCATCACTGGATGCACAACACCGCAACGGCCGCCGCAGCGCTGGCAGCGCGCCAAGAGAAGCAGTCGATGGCCGAGGTCTTCGCCGAGCACCGTGACTGAACCGCCCGCGGACGGTGGGTCCCGCCCACCGCTCGAGGGCATCCGGGTGATCGACGTCGGCACCCGGATCAGCGCCCCGTTCTGCGCCGGGTTGCTCGGCGAGCTCGGGGCGGAGGTGATCAAGCTCGAGGACCCGATCGGCGGCGACTTCATGCGCACGATCGGACCGTTCGTGCCGACCGACGACGACGGTCCCGGATACTCGATGTGGTGGGCGGTCGAAGGACGCGGCCGATTGGGCGCGACCCTCAACCTGCGTGATCCGAAGGGTCAAGAGCTCTTCCGGCGGCTCGTGTCCCACGCGGACGTGGTCTGCGAGAACTTCCGGCCGGGTGCGATGGAACGGTGGGGCATCGGACCTGCCGACTGCGACCCCCGCCTCGTCTGGGCGCGTATCAGCGTCTTCGGCCAGGACGGCCCCAATGCGGGCCGCACCGGGCTCGACCGGCTCGGCATCGCGTACGGGGGACTGCTCCATCTCACCGGCTACCCCGACCGCCCGCCGGTCCGTCCCGGGGTGAACATCTCCGACTACCTGACTGGGACATTCGCCGCGGCCGCGGTGGCCACCGCGCTCTACCGCCGCGACGGCCCCGACGGCACGGGACGAGGTGGCGTGGTCGACGCGCCACTGACCGGCTCGATCCTCCGCGTCCTCGAGTGGACCGTCGCCGGCCAGGACAGGCTCGGGATCACCCGCGAGCGCGAGGGAAACCGGATGGCGACGTCCGCTCCGCTCGATAACTACCCCACCAAGGACGGCACCTTTGTCTGCGTGGTGGCCGGCTCGAACGTCAACTTTCGGCGCCTGTGCGCGGCCATGGGACGGCCCGAGCTCGCCGACGATCCGGCCTGGTCCACGCTCGACCGACGGGCCGCGCGCTCCGACGAGATCAACGACCTGGTCGCGGCCTGGACGTCGTCGCTGACCGCCGCAGAGGTCGAGGCTGCGTGCATCGCGCACGAAGTCCCGGTCGGCACCGCCTACAGCGCGGTCGACATCCTCGAGGACGCGCGACTACGCGGCCCGCGGGGACCTGGTGACCGTGGACGATCCGGTCGCTGGACCTCACCGCCAGCAGGCGCCCTTTCCCCGCCTCGACGGGCGACGCCCGACGCCGCCGCGCCCGGCGCCACGGCTCGGCGAGCACAACGAGGAGGTCTGGGGTGGGCTCCTCGGCCTGTCGGCCGAAGAGCTCGCCACGCTGCGCGACGACGGGGTGCTCTGAGCGGCGGAGCTCGGCCGTGGGTCCGACCGCGGCGTCCGCAGCGACGGCGGCCCCACTCGGCGTGCATCCAAGCTGCCAGGGCAGCGCCACTGGCCTTCGTCGAGCACCAGCTCCTGCAGTGTCATTGGCCGACATACATCACTATACATCACTATACATCGACTATACATCGGCATACATCGCTGTACATCGGCATACATCGGTTCGTTTCCACCTTCACCGGAGGGAACCGACAAACCGACAACCAGTGACACGACGATCGCTCTCTTGGCCGACCTGCGTCGGCGAGGGAGTGCGACCTGGTCTCTTCGCAGGCAACGCATCGCCCCGACGCACGGGACGCCGACCGGAGGGGACCCCGTTCGGGCCCCTGCGGACCGGCCGGCAGGGGCTCAGCCCCCAGGAGCCGCGAAGTTGGGCGCCCGGCGCTCCTTGAAGGCCGCCATGCCCTCGGCCATCTCGGGGGAGACCGTGGCCAGCGCCTGGGATGCCGCCTCGCGCTCGAGGGCGAGCGGCAGCGCCGTCTCGAACGTGGTGTTGAGGAGCCGCTTCGAGAGACCGAGCGACCGGGTGGGGCCCGCGGCCAGGCGGACCGCGAGCGCGTCGGCCTCGGTCGCCAGCTCGTCAGATGAGCCGTAGGCCCGGTAGGCGAGGCCTGCCGCGACCGCTTCGGCCCCGACCACCTCCTCGCCGAGGAGCACCATCGCCTTGGCCCGCGGCAGGCCGACCAACCGCGGCAGGAGGTAGGCGCCTCCGGCGTCGACGACGAGTCCCCATTTGGCGAACGACCAGATGAACCGGGTGCCGTCGTGGACGAGGACGAAGTCGCAGGCGAGCGCGAGGTGCGCCCCGGGACCGACCGCGGTGCCGTTGACCGCGGCGACCGTCGGCTTGTCCAGCTCCCAGAGCTCGCTGATGAACGCCTGGACGCCCTTGCGTAGCGCCTCGCTCGTCGAGCGCACGTCGAATCCCGCCGAGCCGGCCTGGGCGACGGTCGACGCGCGGAGGTCCATCCCCGCGCAGAACGAGTCGCCGGTGCCGGTTACGAGCAGGCTCCGGACCGCGTCGTCGGCGCGGGCGGCCCGGATCGCCTCGACCAGCTGGTCGCGCATCTCCACACTGAGCGCGTTCTTCGCCTCGGGGCGATCGAGCGTGATGCGCGCGACGTGGTCGTCGCCGACGTCGTATCGGATCACGCTCGGATGCTATCCGGGCAGCGGGTCCACTAGCTTCTCGTGGGTGCCGGACAAGGTCTGCTCACTCGACGAGGCAGTGGGCCACGTCCGGCCCGGCGACGCGATCCACGTCGTGACCAACCACTCGCGCTGGACGGCGGCCGCCCGCCACCTGGTCCGGCAGTGGTGGGGCCGCGACCCGGACTTCACCCTGGTGATGCTCAGCCTCTCGAGCCTCGGCGCCCTCTTCTTCCGCGGCGGGCTCGTCTCGAAGGTCGTGACCGGCTACTCGGGCGACGTCTTCCCCAACTTCACCCCGAACCCCTGGTTCCAACGCGCGTACCTGAGCGGCGAGGTCGAGGTCGAGCACTGGTCGTTCCTCACCTTCCTCCAGCGGCTCGAGGCGGCGGCGCGGGGCTTGCCGGCAGTGACCACCGCCTCCCTCGCCGGCTCGTCGATGGCGGAGAACCCCGGGTACGCACAGGTCGCCACACCCTTCGGCGAAGTCGGTCTCGTCGCCGCCTTCGCACCCGACGTCGCGCTGCTCCACGCGCCGCTCGCGGACCGCGACGGGAACCTCGCGTTCAACGCGCCGCGCCTCGAAGGCCTCTGGGGCGCGCTCGCTGCCCGCCGGGGAGTCGTCGCGACCGTCGAGCGCGTGGTCGACGACATCCGGCCGTGGTCGCACCTCGTGCAAGTGCCCGCCCACCGGGTGCTCGCGGTCGCCCAAGTACCCATGGGTGCGCACCCCGGCGGACTGTTCGCCCGCGACCTGCCGGTCGACGCGTACGGCGAGGACCTCGAGTTCTGGGCGGAGGCGCGGGCGGCGAGCCACGGCGACGCCTTCGACGAGTGGATCGAGGAGTGGGTGCTCGGACCGGCCACCCAGGACGAGTACCTCGCCCGCCTCGGCACGGCACGCACCGACCGGCTCGCGCACCGGGCGCAGGCCGACTCGTGGCGGGAGGACGAGGCGGCCCATCCTCCCGATCTCGGTGCGCCGCCCGTCGCGTGGGAGATCGCAGCCGCGCACGGCGCCCGGTACCTCGCGGACCGGGCGGTCGAGACCGGTGCGGACGCGGTGCTGGCCGGAGCGGGGGTCGCCAACCTGGCGGCCTGGCTCGCGGTCGATCTCGCCCGGGCGCGCGGTGCCGAGGTCGTCCTCACCGCGGAGCTCGGTCTGTGGGGCTACCGACCCACTCCGGCCGACCCGTTCGTCTTCAACCACCGCAGCTTCCCCACTGCGACGATGCTGGGTGACACCGAACAGGTCCTCGGTGGGCTGGTCCCCAACCCCGGCACCACGGTGCTCGGCTGCCTCGGCGCCGCCCAGGTCGACCGGCGCGGTGCGATCAATTCGACGGTCATCCCGGGCACCACGTTCCTCGTCGGGTCAGGCGGCGGAAACGACGTCGCGGCGACCGCCGACGAGGTGGTGATCGTCACGACCCTGACGTCCCGACGGGTGGTCGACGAGCTCCCGTACGTGACCTCGGTCGGGGACCGGGTGCGCGCACTCGTCACCGATCGCGGCGTCTTCGAGAAGGACGCCGACGGCGAGCTCGTGCTGTCCGCGGTCGCGGCCGGGGCCGGGGCCGCGGCCGACCCGGCCACGCAGGTCGCAGAGATCCGCGCCCGTGTCCCCTTCGAGCTCCGTGTGGCCGAGCCGCTCGCCGTCCTCGACCCGGTCGACGCGGCCGACCTCGAGGCCTTGCGGCGGTGGGATCCCGAAGGCCTGTTCCTCAGGCCGGGCGGCTAGGTCCGGTCAGTTCGCATCCGGGGCGAGCCAGCCGGGCGAGACCGTCGTCCGACCCGACACCAGCGCCGAGCCGATGAAGTTGCGCTGCGCCTCGACGGTGCCGGCTCCGATGCACAGGCCGCGGATGTCGCGGTAGGCGCGCTCGACCGGGAACTCCTCGCTGTAGCCGTACCCCCCGTGGATCTGGATCGCCTCGTCGCAGACGAGCTTGGCGGCGAGGTTGGCGGCCGTCTTGGCAAGCGCGGTCTCGAGCGGGGGCGGGGTGCCGCCCGGGCCCGCCAGTCGCACCGCTCGGGCCAGCAACAGGCGCGCGCCCTCGAGCTGGACGGCCATGTCCGCCAGCTTCCACCGCAAGCCCTGGAGATCCGCGATCGGCCGACCCCCGACCTCACGCTGGTTCATGTAGCGCACCGCGGCCTCGAGCGCTCCCTGGGCCGCGCCGACGCACATCGCAGCGTTGCCGCACCGCTCGTGGTTGAGGTGGCCGAGGAGGAGCTTGAACGCCTCGGTCGTCGCGGAGTCACCGGCGATGAGCACGTCGTCGGGCCCGATTGCGACGCCGTCGAAGGCGACCTCTGCCTCGGTCGCCGCATGGATCCCCATGCCGCGGTGGCGACCGGTGATCTCCACCCCCTCGCGGTCCATCGGCACGACCACCGCACCGATCCCCTTGGCCCCCTCGCCACCGGGCCACCGGCACCAGACCAGGATGCCGCTCGCCAGATGACCGAGGGTCGAGTAGTTCTTGTACCCGTCGAGCCGCCACCGGCCCGGACCGTCGGCCACGAGCGCGCTCCGCATGTTCTGGACGGCGGAGCCCGCGTCGGGCTCGGTGATGCCGATGCTCACGATCGCATCGCCGGACGCGACCGCCGGTAGCCAGCGGTCCTGGAGCGCCTCGCCACCGAGGTGCTCGATGCCCCGAGATGGTCCGTTGAAGGCGAGCTGGCAGCACACGGCCGTCGAGACGTCGTAGCGCGCGAGCTCCTCGAGGACGATGGACGCCTCGACGTCGCCGAACCCGAGCCCTCCCCACCGCTCGCCGATCGTCACGCGGAAGAGGTCGGCGGCGGCGATCGCCTTGATCGCTTCGGTCTGGAGCTCGCCGGTCACGTCGCCCTGGTGCGCGCGGGGTGCGACCTCGCGGCGACCGATCTCCCTTGCCAACCCGCGCAGCTCGTGTTGTTCCTCGCTTTCGGCGAAGGGGTCGAATCCTTGGGCACGGGACACGGTGTTCCGACTTTCTGGCCGGCGAGATGGTGGTGCCATACTATGCGAACGGCCTCCGGGCAGGTCGCCCGGTCGCAGCCAGATCGGGGGGACGGATGCTGCTCGAAGACCGTGTCGCGATCGTGACCGGGGCGGGACGCGGCATCGGGCGCGAGTTCGCACTCGAGCTCGCGCGCAACGGCGCGGCGGTCGTCGTCAACGACCTCGGGGTGGGACTCCGCGGTGAGTCGACCGACGAGGACCCTGCGACCGCGGTGTGCACGGAGATCGAGAAGGCCGGCGGGCGCGCGGTCCCCTCCCACCAGTCGGTGACCGACTTCGACGCGGCCGCGGACATCGTCGCCACAGCCGTCGACGCATTCGGACGGCTCGACATCCTGGTCAACAACGCGGGCATCGTGCGCGACCGAACCCTCGTCAAGATGACCGAGGACGACTTCGACGCGGTGATCGCCACCCACCTCAAAGGCGCCTTCAACTGCACCCGGCACGCGGCGCCGCTGATGCGGGAGGCCGGCTACGGCCGGATCGTCAACATCACCTCTTCCGCGGGGCTCCGCGGGAACTTCGGACAGACCAACTACGGCGCGGCGAAGGCGGGCATCATGGGCATGACCTTCGTCTGGGCGCTCGAGCTCGCCAAGGCCGGGATCACCGTCAATGCCCTCGCCCCGGCCGGAGCGACCCGCATGACCGCGTCCTTGACTGCATCCGGTGAGGAGCCCGACCCGCGGCTCGATCCCGCCATGAACGCACCGCTCGTCGCCTACCTCGCCTCGGAGCGGGCCGGACACGTCAACGGGCAGGTCTTCGGTCGGACCGACTTCAGCTACACCCTCTTTCAGCACCCCAAGCAGATCGCCTGGATGCACCGTGACGGCGGATGGGACGCCGACTCGGTGGCCGACGAGTTCGACCAGATGCTCGGCCAGCACCTCCAGCAGGTCGGCATGGTGATGCCCTCGGGGCTCACCCAGGACGCCGCGCGGTCGTGAGCGGGACGGCACCGGGCGCTCCCGACGGCCGGCCCGTCGATCAGCACTCGATCCGGACGCGCTGACCGGCCGTGTCGGCCGATGCGGCCAGCACGGTGGCCGAGCTCGTTGGGCGGCGAGCCGACGACGATCGGCGGGGCCTCGTCTTCGAAGGTGAGCTGTCGTCGTGGCGCGAGGTGGTCGAAGCGGCCGAGGACCGCGCGACCATGCTCGAGGAGCTGCGGACCGACGCACCCTTCCACGTCGGCGTCCTCCTCGAGAACACCCCGGAATACCTTTCGCTCCTGTTAGGTGCTGCCATCGCCCGGGCCGTCGTGGTCGGCCTCAACCCGACCCGGCGCGGCGAGGCGCTCGCGCTCGACGTGCGGGCCACCGACTGCCAACTCATCGTCACCGACACGGACGGCTCGAAGCTCCTCGCCGGCCTCGACCTCGGAGTCGGTGCGGACCGGGTGCTCGACTGCGACCGACCCGGGTACGGGGAGACCCGCGGCACCCGACGATCCGCTGCCTCGAGGGCGGCGGCGGCTCCCGACGATCTCTACCTGCTCATCTTCACCTCGGGCACCACCGGCAGCCCGAAGGCGGTCCGGATGACCCAGGGTCGTGCCGCACGTGCCGCGACCCGGGTGCCCTTCACCGGGGACGACGTCCTCTACGCCGCGATGCCGCTCTTCCACGGCAATGCGCTCTCCGCGACGATCTTCCCGTGGCTCGCGAGCGGCGCGACGCTCGCGCTCCGTCGACGCTTCTCGGCGTCGGGCTTCCTGCCCGACATCCGCGAGTCCGGTGCGACCTTCAGCTCCACGGTCGGGAGGGCGATCGCCCACATCGTCGCGACGCCGCCGACCGAGCACGATCGCGACCACCGGTTGCGCTACCTGCTCGGGCCGGAGACGGCCGCACCCGACAAGGCCGAATTCACCCGCAGGTTCGGCGTGCCGGTGATCGAGGGCTACGGCTCGAGCGAGAACGCGATCGTCCTGCTGCCCGTCGCCGACCCGAAGCCCGGAGCGCTCGGTCGGCCCCGCCGCGGAGAGGACATCGCCGTGGTCGATCCCACGACCGGCGAGGAGTGCCCGGTCGCCGCATTCGATGAATCGGGTGCGCTCACCAATGCCGCCGACGCGACCGGCGAGCTGGTCGGGCGCAACGTGAGCTCGAACTTCGAGGGCTACTACAAGAACCCCGAGGCCGAGGCCGCACGCATCCGGGGCGGCTGGTACTGGTCGGGCGATCTCGCGTACCGAGACGACGAGGGCGTCTTCTACTTCGCCGGGCGCGCGGGCGACTGGCTCCGGGTGGACAGCGAGAACTTCACGGCCGCCCCCATCGAGCGGATCCTCGCACGGTTCGAGGGCACAGCGGGCGTCGCGGTCTACGCACTGCCCGACGCTCGCACGGGCGACCAGGTCGCCGCCGCGATCGAGCTCGAAGCGGGAGTCGAATTCGACCCGATCGCATTCGAGGCGTTCCTCGCAGCCCAGCCCGACCTCGGCACCAAGTGGGCGCCGCGCTACGTCCGGGTGGTTGCGTCCCTCCCGGTGACCGGCACCGACAAGGTCGACAAGGCACCGCTGCGTGGCGAGCAGTGGTCGACCACCGATCCGCTCTGGCACCGGGTCGGGCGCTCGTCGGCGTTCGTCGAGATGACCGCCACCGACGTCGAGGGGCTCCGGACCGAGTTCGTAGCGAACGGCCGCGCCAACCTCCTCACCGGCTGAGCCGCCCTCAGGGCTCGAGGATCACGGGCATCGCGGTCGCTCCCTTGATCAGCGTCGACCTCGCGTAGGTGGGCTCGCCGACGAGCTCGAAGCGCGGGAAACGCGCCAGCAGCTCCTCGAAGAAGATCCTCGCCTCGAGCCGTGCGAGCCCCGCGCCCACGCACACGTGCTCCCCGAAGCCGAAAGCCAGATGGGCCGTCGGCACCCGCCGCCGAACGTCGAAGCGGTCCGCGGTCGGCCCGTACACCGACTCGTCCCGGTTGGCCGAGGCGTAGAGCAGCACGACGAAGGTCCCCGCGGGCAGCGGGTGGCCGGCGACCTCGACGTCGACGGCCGCAGTCCGGCCGAACGCCTGGATCGGCGTGACCCACCGCAGCATCTCCTCGACGGCGGTCGGAACGAGCGAGGGCTCCGCGACGAGCACCGCGCGCTCCCCGGGCGAGCGCGCGAGCGCTTCGGCCCCGCCCGACAGCAGGGTGCGGGTGGTCTCGTTTCCGGCGACGAGCAGGGTCAGGCAGAAGCCGAGCAGTTCGCCGCGGTCGAGCGGCCGGTCGCCGACTGGAGCCCGTTGCAACAACCCGAGCAGGTCGTCGCTCCTCCTGGCGGGCCGGTCGACGTGCGCGAGGAGGAACGCGGTGAGCTCCCCGAGCTCGGCACCCTGTGCTCCGTCCAACTGGTCCGGGCGCTCGATGACCGCATCGGACCAGCGCCGGAAGCGTGCAGGATCGACGTCGTCGAGACCGAGCAGCTCGGCGATGACCACCAGGGGGATCGGCGCGGCCAGCTCGTCGACCAGGTCGATCGGACGGTCGGACGGCGCCGCGTCGAGCACCTGGCCCGCTACCGTCCTGATCCGGTCCTCGAACCGCGCGACGGCGCGCGGCGTGAAGGCGCGGTTGATCACGCCGCGGTAGGCGGCGTGGGCCGGCGGGTCGAGATGGAGGATGGAGAAGGCCCCGAGCGCCTCGTCGGGGAGGAGCCGCAGCGGGTCGTTGATGAGCACCCCGCGTCCGGAGACGAACCGCTCGGGGTCGCGGCTGATGGACCGCACGTCGTCGTACCGGCTGATCGCGACCGAGCCGTCGGTCGTCGGGTGAACCGGCGAGTCGCGCCGGAGTACGGCGAGGAGCTCGTCGTAGTCGGGCCGGAGGAAGAAGCCCGGGGTGGTGAGCTCGAGCTCGGGTACGACGCCGGTCCTTCGTTCCATGCGAGTCCTCCACTGACCTCGTCGGGGGCCACTCACTCGAGCAGCGAGAACCCGCCCGCGCCGCGGCTGGCGAGCTCGTAGCAGAGCGTGTCGTAGGGCTCGACGATCCCGTAGGTGACCTCGCCCTCGCTCTCGAAGCGGGCGTGGTGCTGGTCGAGCCCGCAGATCCGTGCGCGCACCTCGGGGTCGTTCGCGTCGTAGGTCTCGCCGCTCACCACCCCGTCGCCGACCGCCATCCCCTGCCAGAGGTCGCGGTCGGGTGTCCCTCCGTTCGGGCCGCCGTACATCGCGCAGCGCAGGAAGGCGATCTGGTTCCCCAGCCGCTCGAAAGAGGCGGTGCGCTCGGTGCCGTCCGCGAACACGTAGTCGACCTCGCCGGCGCTGACCAGGTGCGTGTCGGGCTCGAAGCGGAGGCGTCGGCGGCATTCCCGAAGGGTCGCGCTGCCACGTCTCGGGTCACCGAGGTTGTAGAGGACGTGATCACCCCAGATGCCGTACTCGGCAAACTCGACCCACTCGCCCGAGTACGGATGCTGCTTCCCGCTCCAGAGGGTCCTTCCCCCGACCCCGTCGCGCGTGCCCCAGTGGTGGTCGCGGGTGCCGAGATGGGTAGCGGCGTCGAGCTCGAAGCGCTCGCCGCCGGCGAGCACCCACCCCGACTGCCGACCGAAGCCGTCGTACCCGGCCACCCCGCCGAAGGGCCGGGTCCCGGCCAGCATGCCTCCGCCGATGTTGCGGTAGACCGGCCGCTTGGTGTCGAACCACGAGATGTCGAACGCGATCCCGACCTCGTTGTCCGCGAGACGGAGCCGCCACTCGCGGAACGGTGCGACCAGCTCGAAGCTGAGCGGCCCGACGGTCATGTCGGTCCGGTCGAGCCCGAGCTTCCGGTGCGCGCGTACCGTCGAGTGCCGGCCCCGCAGGACGACGATGCCGTAGGCCTCCGCGGTCCCGAGATTCGGATAGACCCCCATCCCGGCGACGACGAGCAGGTCTCCCGTCTCGTCCTGGCAGGTGAACCACATCCGCTCGTACGCCCGGTCGTCCGAGGTCCACATCACCCGCACCGGGTTCGGGTGGTTGTGGATGAGGAGCTCGTCGAGGCCTGACATCGGGTAGTGCTCGACGTCTGCGTCGAACTGCCCGCTCATCGCGGCAGTCCGAGCAGTCGCTCGCCGATGATGGTCCGCTGGATCTCCGAGGTCCCACCCGCGATCGGGGAGGCCTTCGACCAGAGCCACTGTCGCTGCCACTTCCCTCCCCCGGGGTCGTGTGCCGCCCCGGACCAGAGGGGGGCCGAGGGGCCGACGACGGCCAGGGCGGCCTCCGAGAGCTGCTGGGTCAGGTCCGTCCAGGTGAGCTTCACCACGCTCGACTCCGGACCGGGAGCGATCCCCTGCCCGAGCCGGGTCATCGTGCGGAGGTTGTGCAGACGGAGGATCCGGAGCCGCACGTACGCGTCGACCAGCTGGTCGGCGACCAGTGGGTCGGCGAGCGCACCGAGCGCATCGGCCAGCTCGAGGAGCTGGTCGAGGTAGACCTCGTGGACGACCTGCTCCTTGAAGGGGAAGGTGGTGCCGCGCTCGTGGGCGAGCGTCGTGTTGGCGACCGACCAGCCGTGGTGGAGCCCCCCGATGAGGTGCTCGTCCGGGACGAAGACGTCGTCGAGGAAGACCTCGTTGAACTCTGCGTCGCCGGTCATGGTCGCGAGCGGCCGCACGTCGACTCCCGGGTCGTCCATGTCGACCGCCACACAGCTGATCCCGCGGTGGCGGGGCGCGTCGGGGTCGGTGCGCACGAGGGCGATGCCCCAGCGCGAGTGCTGGGCGAAACTGGTCCAGACCTTCTGCCCGTGGAGGACGAACCCACCGTCGGCGGGGGTTGCACGGGTCGCGAGCGAGGCGAGATCCGATCCTGCCCCTGGTTCACTGAAGAGCTGGCACCAGACCTCCTCGGCGGTGAGGATCGGTGGCAACCACTCGTGGCGCTGGCGGTCGTCCGCGTGGGCGAGCAGGGTCGGACCGACCAGGTTGACGCCGGTGCGATTGACCACCTGCGGGGCGCGCGAACGGGCGTACTCCTCGTTGAAGATGGCGACCTCGAGGGGCGAGGCGCCTCGTCCGCCGAACTCGACCGGCCAGTGGATCCCGACCCAATTGTCTGCGGCGAGGCGCGCCTGCCAACGTCGACCCCAGTGGAACTCCTCGTCGAAGGAGTCAAACGTGGGCACTGGCTCGACATTGGCCTCGAGCCACGACCGGACCTCGTCGCGGAAGGCCCGCTCGGCATCGCTGAGGGTGAGGTTCACCGGCGGTCGCCGGTCGGGACGCGGCGGCCGGGTCGGAAGGTCACAGCCCTTGGTTGTAGTCGACAACCCGGCTTCGCGCCGACGACGCCGGTTCGGACATGCCATACTCGCCAGGTGGGAACCGCGTTCTTGGACGCGGTCGGCTGCACGGACCGGGAGGGGGCCCATGGCTGCTCCGACAACACTCGAGATCGATCCGGTCACCGCCGAGGTCGTCCGCTCGGCGATGGAGACCGTCTGCTTCGAGATGGCGACCTACGTCTCGCGCACGGCGACCACACCCATCCTCAACCAGTCCAACGAGCGCAACGCCACCATCCTCGATGCGACGGGGCGCCTCGCGGCCCTCTCCGTCGGAATCCCGCAGTTCATGCTCTCGAGCACCCTGCCCGTCCGCTACGCGCTCGACCTCTTCGGTGAGGACCTCCTCCCCGGTGACGTGATCGTCGCGAACGACCCGTACCACGGCGGCGGCCACCTCCCCGACTTCAACGTCTTCGCCCCCGTGTTCGACGACGACGGGGAGCTCCTTCTGATCGCGTCGATCCAGTGCCACCATGGCGACACCGGCGGTGCGATGGCCGGCGGGTACAACGTGTTCGCCAAGGACATCTGGTCCGAGGGCACCCGTTATCCGGCCCTCAAGATCATCGACGGTGGCAAGGAGCGGCGGGACGTCGTTGCGCTCATGCGGGCCAACAACCGTCTCGCCGGGTTCATCGGAGACCTCCGCTCCCAGGTCGGCGCCGCGCAG
Organism: uncultured Acidimicrobiaceae bacterium; assembly: GCA_963769765.1. GTDB lineage: Bacteria > Actinomycetota > Acidimicrobiia > Acidimicrobiales > RAAP-2 > Bog-756. The sequence continues at coordinate 668,019 of CAVYNA010000004.1, forward strand.
CTCGGGGTCGCCCGCCTCGAGGACATCGCACGGCACCACGGGGCCGACACCGTCCGGGCCACGGTCGACTGGTCGATCAACGACTCGCGGCGTCGGCTCCAGCGGGAGATCGAGCGATGGCCCGACGGCACCTACGAGGCCGACATCTACTTCGATGCGGACCCGGCCGGCAACGAGGACATCCTCGTCCACGTGGCCGTGACCGTCGAGGGCACCCGGCTCGTCGTCGACTTCACCGGCTCCGACGACCGACCCGAGATCCAGGCCTGGTCGACGTTCGGCAACACTCGTGGCAACGTCGTCTCGCAGCTCGCGAGCATGGTCGACCCCACGATCCCGAAGAACGAGGGCTTCTTCGACTCGATCGAGATCATCGCCCCACTCGGGTGCTGCATCAATCCCGTGGAAGGCAAGCCGGTGTCGAGTGGCACCCATCACCCCGGAGTCGAAGTCAGCGACGCGATCGCAGTCGCGTTGTCCGCGGTGATCCCCGAGCGGTGCAGCCCCCAGACGTACAAGTTCGGGAGCCCGCGCCAGATGTGGGGCGATCTCGACCCACGGACGGGACGTTCGTTCTTCGACCACGGCGGCGAGGTCTCCGCCGGCTGGGTCAACGCGGTCAAGGGGGTCGATGGGTGGGGCGCGTTGTCCGCCTCCTCCGGCAACCTGATCAAGGCGACCGCCGAGTTCAACGAGGGGCTCTTCCCCCACTTCATCCGCACCCGCAACTACCGCACCGACTCCGGCGGCCCGGGCCAGTGGCGCGGCGCGTGCGGAAGCCTCTTCGTGAAGGAGGCGCGGACCCCGACGTACGTGAACCAGTACGTGGTCAACCGCCATCACCTTCACCCGGGCATCCACGGCGGGCTGAGCGGCGCCCCGGACCGCTGCGTGTTGAAAGGGACGGTCGAGGTCGCACCATCGGTCGCCAACGTGCTGCTCGAGACGGGCGAACAGCTGGTCTACGAGTTCGGGGGCGGCGGCGGCTGGGGCGACCCGCTCGATCGAGACCCGCAGGCCGTCCTCGACGACGTGTGGGACGAGTACGTCTCGGTCGAAGGCGCGCTCCGCGACTACGGGGTGGTCATCGACGGCTCCCTCGAGGACATGACCCTGAACATCGACGAGGCCGGGACGGCCGCCGAACGCAAACGCCGGCGCGGCTCCTGACGCCCGTCCTGAACGCAGCCTCTCGGGCCACGCGAGCGGGCGTCTCGATGGACGCCAGCGCCCCTTGACCCCCGCAGCAGGCGATCGTTACCATCGCCCTGGGTCCGAGGACGCACGACCCGAGTTCGGCGCGGGGGCAGCCGGCCACGTGAACCGTCCATCGCTCCCCGACCACCGCACCCGACAGGAGTGTTCCCCATGACCACCACCAGCAAGCCGGTCACCCCGGTCGGATCCGCGAGCGAGTTCCGGATGCTCGTCGACGGCGAATTGGTCGAGGCGTCCGGAGGTGGCGGCTTCGACAACATCAACCCGGCCACCGAGGAGGTCCTCGGCCAGACCACCGACGCGACCGAAGATGACATGGACCGGGCCATCGGCGCGGCGCGGCGGGCCTTCGAGGAGACGTCCTGGTCGACGGATCGGGCGCTTCGCCAGCGCTGTCTCCGCCAGCTGCACGAGGCCATCGTCGGTGAACAAGAGCTCCTCCGGGCCGAGCTCGTCGCGGAGGTCGGCTGCCCGGTCACGACGACCTACCTTCCCCAGCTCGACGCGCCCCTCGCCGAGGGGCTGCTCTGGCCGGCCGAGGAGATCGACCACTTCGAGTGGGAGCGCGAGCTCCCCGACAATCACGCGTTCGGGACGGAGAGCTGGCAGCGGGTGGTCAAGGAGCCCGTGGGCGTGGTCGGCGCGATCATCCCGTGGAACTTCCCCTTCGAGATCGTCATCCAAAAGCTCGGCCAGGCGCTCGCCACCGGCAACACCATGGTGATCAAGCCGGCGCCGGACACGCCGTGGAACACCACCCGCATCGGACGCCTCATCGCCGAGCACACCGACATCCCCGCCGGCGTGGTCAACATCGTGACCTCCTCCGACCATCTGCTCGGCGAGCAGATGGTCGTCGACCCGCGGGTGGATCTGATCTCCTTCACCGGGTCCACCGCCGTGGGCCGACGGATCATGGCGGCCGGCGCACCCACCCTCAAGCGGCTCTTCCTCGAGCTCGGCGGCAAGTCGGCCGACATCATCCTCGAGGACGGCGATCTCGAGACGAAGATGGCCTTCCTCGGCTTCACGTGCATGCACGCCGGGCAGGGCTGCGCGATGCTCACCCGGCAGCTCGTCCACGAGTCGCGCTACGACGAGGCGGTCGAGCTCGCCAAGACGGCGATGGAGGGGGTCCCCTACGGCGATCCGACCGACCCGGCCAACATCATGGGCCCGGTCATCAACGCCCGCCAGCGCGACCGGATCCTCGGATACATCGAGAAGGGTGTCGCCGAGGGGGCCCGGCTGGTCACCGGCGGCGGCCGTCCGGCCCATCTGGAGAAGGGCTACTACGTCGAGCCGACCCTCTTCGCCGACGTCGACAACTCGATGACCATCGCCCGCGAGGAGATCTTCGGCCCGGTGCAGGTCCTGATCCCATTCCGGGACGAGGACGACGCGGTCCGGATCGCGAACGACAGCGAGTACGGGCTCTCCGGCGGGGTGACCTCGGCCTCGGAAGAGCGTGCGCTGGCGGTGGCTCGCCGCATCCGGGCGGGGACGGTCAGCGTCAACGGCGGCGTCTACTACCATGCCGCCTCGCCATTCGGCGGGTACAAGGCGAGTGGCCTCGGGCGTCAGAACGGTCGCGAAGGATTCGAGCAGTATCTCGAGACCAAGACCATCGCCGGCGGCAGATGACCCCCGCGGTGGACGTGTCGGCTGCCCGCGCCGAGCACGACCGGGTCCTCGCGGACGGCGGGCACCTCTTCCAGCAGCTGGTCTTCCGGGTCGTCCCCGACCCGGACGCCGACCTCGTCATCGAGCTCGACGTCGATGCGAAGGTCAAGAACCCCCGCGGCGGCCTCCAGGGCGGGATCGTCGCGGCCCTGGTCGACGTCGTGGCGGGACGGGCCGTCGTCGAGGGCGGCGGCCCCTACGAGAGCGTCGCCACCGCAGACCTGTCGATCCACTACCTGCGCGGCATCACGAACGGCCCGGCCCGGGCGGCGGCCACCGTCGTGCGCCGGGGCCGCAACCTGGCCGTGGTCAACGTCGAGGTCACCGACACCTCGACCGGCGCGCTCTGCGCGGTCTCGACACTCTCGTTCTCGCTCGCACCGGGCTCCGGTGCACCGTCGTCCAGCACCACCCGAACCACCGAGGAGCACTGAGGTCCGACACCTTCGTGAGCGACGAGACCGTCGATGACGGGCGCATCGCCCGCATCATGCTCAATCGTCCCGAGGCGCGGAACGCGCAGAACTGCGGCATGGTCGTCGGGCTCGACGAAGCGTTCCTCAGGGCCGAGGCGCACCGGCTCGGGATGGTCTCGAAGGTCTTCCCCGCCGGTCCGGCCCGCGGTCAAGGCCAAACCCTGAGGCGGGGTCGGCGCCGGGCGCTCAGTCCGACGCCGGCAGTGGCTTGGCCGACTTGACCTCGAGGGCGACGCCGTCGAACGCCAACGTGCCTGCTCCGGCCTTCGTGCAGAGCACCTCGATCGCGCCCTCGGCGTTGGTGTAGCGCTTGCCGAGGAGCGTGCCACCCGCATGGGCCGGATCGAGCGTGACCGAAGCATCGACTTCGCCGTCGATGGCAACCACGGCAACGCCGCCGCACGCGAGTGCACCCCCCGGTGCCGCCTTCACGACCACCCCTTCGGTCGTACAGACCTGGCTGCGGAACCGCACCCCTGGTTTGAGCTCCACCTCGAACCCCCTCGGGTCACCGGGCTCCCGGTGACCACGGACAACACGATGCCGGAGGTGGGGAAGGTAGCACAGGACATCGGTCCAGCTGCCCGTCCGTCTGGCCCCCGTGGGACTGCCGCGGGCAGTTGAGTCGGCGGTCAGGGGGTGATAACGTGCTTCTCATCCAGCGAGACGCAACGTGCGGCTCGCGACCCGAGCAGGCGCGCCTGACGGTGCACCTCGGCGACGCAAAGGGAGTTCCCGTGCCATCTCGATCCCTCGACTTTCCGATCTTCGACGCGGACAACCACATGTACGAGACCCGCGAGGCGTTCACCAAATTCCTCCCGGACAAGTACTCGAAGGCGATCGACTACGTCGACGTGCACGGCCGGACCAAGATCGTCGTCCGCGGCACGATCAGCGAGTACATCCCGAATCCGACCTTCGAGGTGGTCGCGGCGCCCGGGGCCCAAGAGGAGTACTACCGCAAGGGCAATCCCGACGGGAAGTCGTACCGGGACATCGTGGGCAAGCCGATCAAGGCGCGACCGGCGTTCCGCGAACCCGCACCGCGGCTCGAGCTGATGGACGAGCAGGGGATCGACCGGGCGCTCATGTTCCCGACCCTCGCCAGCCTCCTCGAGGAGCGGCTGAAGGACGATCCCGAGCTCATCCAGGTCATCATCCATGCGCTGAACCAGTGGATGCACGAGACCTGGACATTCAACTACGAGGACCGCATCTTCGCCACCCCGGTCATCTTCATGGGGCTCGTCGACAAGGCGCTCGAAGAGCTCGAGTGGGTCCTCGAGCGGGGGGTACGGTGCGTCCTGATCCGTCCCGCACCCGTGCCGGGGCTGCGCGGCACCCGCTCACCGGGGCTCCCGGAGTTCGATCCGATCTGGTCGCGCATCCAAGAGGCCGGGATCCTCGTCGGCATGCACGCCTCGGACAGCGGGTACAACGCGATCGCCAACTGGTGGGAGGGCAGCTCCGAGTTCCTCCCGTTCAAGCCGTCCGCGTTCCGGGCGATGTCGCAGGGCAAGCGCCCGATCTGCGACACGATGGCCGCGATGGTCTGCCACGGGGCGTTCAGCCGCTTCCCCGATCTCAAGGTCGCAGCCGTCGAGAACGGAGCCAACTGGGTGGGCCCCCTCATCCATGACCTCGGTGACGTCTACTCCAAGATGCCCCAGGAGTTCGAGGAGGACCCGGTCAAGGCGTTCCTGCGCAACGTCTACGTGAACCCGTTCTGGGAGGACGAGCTCTCCTCACTCGTCGATCTGGTCGGTGCCGACCACGTGCTCTTCGGCAGCGACTACCCGCACCCGGAGGGGCTCGCCGATCCGATCAGCTACCTCGACGAGCTGAAGGGGCTGTCCGACGAGGTGGCCGCCAAGATCATGGGCGGCAACCTGGCCGAGCTCATGGGGGTGACGGTCGCCGCCTGAGGCGGCCCGTTGCTCACCCGCCGTTCTGACAGACGGCGAGCGAGGTCCCCTGGAACGTGCGGCGCCCGGCGACGCTCGTCGACGCCGGTGCCCCGAAGTAGACCGGGGTCACCAGGTCCTGCAGGTGGTAGGTGGAGCCACCCGACCGGTAGGGAACGGTTCCAAAGTGCGCTTCCCCCTCCAGCGGGTCGCCGACCTCGTAGATGTGGCCGCTCGAGCCCTTCGGGCCACACGACGCCGGCACGTCGGTGTTGGTGGTCAACGGATCGTCGACGTACTCGCCGACCTCGTGGGAGAGGGCAGAGACGTCCTCGGCGAAGTCACCGGACTGCTGGATGTAGCTGAACGCCGAGTACGCCTGGGTGCCGGTGTCGTTGTGGTATCCACCCACGCAGCACCCCTTCGAGAGCAGGTAGGTCTGGGTCACCACGAAGATCGGGAGCGATCCGCCGGAGAGGTGGAGTGAGGTGAGCAGTCCCTGCATCTTCGTGTCGAACCAGTTGAGGTCTGCCTCGAGCACCCGGGTCCCGAGCGGCTTGCCGATCGCACCCTTGCCCGGTGGGACGGTGAAGGACTGCTCGGGCTCTACGGTCGGCTGTCCGAGGAGCACGTGGTACGCACCGTTGGCCTGCACGGTCCCCCAGAGCGAGGCGCGCTGGTAGGCGTCGATGTACTGGGTGGTGCCGAGGTCGACGCCCGCCGCGGTGAAGTCGACCGAAGATCGGAAGATCGGACTCGCGGTCGTGTGCTGCACCACGTTGCGTCCGTCGGCGAGCGGGGCAAGCGGATCGGTGACCATGGTGCCGTAGGTCAGCTTGACCGGGATGACCTCGGTCGGGACCGTGGTCGTGCCACCGGTCGACGGGTCGGTGCCGACGAAGAGGTCGTGGTACGGCGTGCCCCGGTAGGTGTAGCGGAACGTCCAGGTGGGCAGGGCGCTCGGCGCGAAGGTGACGGACGGTGCCGTGTGCAGCACCGCGTAGCGCGGGCTCGCGGCGAGGCCGCCGGCATCCGCCGGAGCGCCTGACGCGCCGCCCACCGCCGCGCACACGACGAGAGTCAGTGGGACGAGGACCAACTTCCACCGTGCTCCACGCATCACCGCTCGCCCCTCTCCAACCCGCCCCCGGGCCCGCTCGCCGCCTCTGTCGCCGCTTCAGTCTGGTCCGCGGCCGACGCAGACGTCAATCGTGAGGTACGTCAATCGTGAGGTACGTCAATCGTGAATACGTCAGGCTGACGGCTCGGACCCCACGATCGAGACGAAGCTCACGCACTCCCCCGGAGCGCCCCCGAGGTTGTGGGTCATCCCGAGGGTGCGCCCGGCGGCAACCGTGGCGATCTGACGCTCGGGTGGAGCTTCGCTTCGGAGCTGGAGCCAGCACTCGAAGAGCATCCGGAGCCCCGACGCTCCGATCGGGTGGCCGAAGCTCTTCAGTCCCCCGTCCGGGTTGACCGGGAGCTCTCCATCGCGGTCGAATGTCCCGGCCAGCACGTCCTTCCATCCCAACCCGCGCTCGGAGAAGCCGAGGTCCTCCATCAGGACCAGCTCGGTCGGGGTGAAGCAGTCGTGGACCTCGGCCATCGCGAGCGAGGCGCGTGGATCCGAGATGCCCGCCTGTGCGTACGCATCCTCGGCGGAGCGCACGACCTCGGTGAAGGTCGTGTAGTCGTACGCCGGGTCGATCGCCCCGCCCCCCGGTCCGGCGACGAAGCTCAGCGCCTTCACGTAGAGCGGATTCGCCGTGTAGCGGTGCGCGTCCTCCGACCGACAGAGGATGGCCGCAGCCGACCCGTCACTCACGCCGCTGCAGTCGAAGACGCCGAGCTGCCCGGCCACCAGTGGCGACTTCATGATGGTCTCGATGGGCACCTCCTTGCGGAACTGCGCCCGTGGGTTGACCGCGCCGTTGCAGTGGTTCTTCCAGGCGATGCGGCTCATCACCTGCTTCATCTCGTCGGGATCGACGCCGTACTTGTGGCAGTAGGCCGGTGCGAGGAACGAGAACGCCGCCGGGGAGGAGAGCGCGGCATCCGTGCCGTCGCCGACCGGACGGATGCCGGTGAGTCCCGAGTAGCCGGAGTCCTTCAGCTTCTCGACGCCGATGGCCATGGCCAGGTCATAGGCTCCCGACGCGACGGCATAGGCGGCGTTGCGGAAGGCCTCCGACCCCGTGGCGCAGAAGTTCTCCAGCCGCGAAACCGGGCGGTAGTCGATCTTGAGCGGCTTGGACAGGGTCACCCCCGAGACCCCCGAGGACATCGTGCCGAGCCAGAACGCGTCGACGTCGTCGAGCACCACCCCCGCGGAGCCGAGCGCTTCTGCGGCCGCGTCGACGAGGAGATCATCGACCCCACGGTCCCACCGTTCGCCGAAGGGCGTGCAGCCCATGCCGACGATCGCCACCTTGTCGAGGATCCCCCTGCTGCTCACCTGACATCGCCTCCATCGGGCTCGTCGACGGAACCGGTGCCCACCGGCCTCGCCTTCCAGAAGTAGTTGTGCATCCCGTCCACCGTGAAGAGCCGCCGGAACGTCATCTCGACCCGTGCGCCGATCGCAACGGTGGCTGGATCCACGTCGGTCATCTCACAGCGGTACCGGCCCCCACCGTCGAAATCGACCACCGCGCCGACCACCGGCGGCGAGAGGCTGAAGGCCAGATGGTCGACAGTGAAGGTGGCCACCGTGCCCCCGACGTCGGCGAGCCTCACCCGCTCCATCTGGTCGAATGTCCGACACTGCAGGCAGACCCGGGCCGGGGGCAGGTGGCGGAAGCCGCAGACCTGACAGTCGCTCGCCTCGAACCCGCTCTTCCACCGGGTCGACCGCCAGGTGGCGGGAGCGCCCGGACGCTGCGGGTCCGGACGACGCGGCGGCTCCCGGACGAGCGCACCGCGCCATGTGAGGAATCGCGCATAGTCGACCGCCGACGCGGGTCGTGCCACGAGCTCCTCGACCGTCGCCACCCCGGCGTCGGCCCGGGCCGCTGCGACGTCCGCGAGCGCCGGCGTCGTGCGCAGCACGACGACATCGGCGCCGTCGGCCACCACGACCAGCGCGATGAGCTGCCCGGGCTCGGCGCGTTCGAGCGCGTCGGCGAGCATGATGCCGGGCTGGGCGGCACCCAGGTTCCCGATCGACGAGCCCCGATCGGCGACCATCGCTTCGGGACGCACCCCGAGCGAGCGCTGCACGGCCACGACGGCCCTCGCGTGCAGACCGGCCACCGCCACATGGTCGAGGTCCGCAGCGAGCAGGCCCGAACGCTTCAGCGCCTCGGCGAACGCGGCCTCGACCTGGGGAACGTAGACCTCCTGGCCGAAACGCTCCTCCCACTGCCGGGAGCTGGACTCGCCGGGCACGCGCCACCGGTCGAGGAACTCGAAGGTCGATGCCGCGTGGGTGACCACCTCGGCCGCCACGCCTGGACCGGTGCCGAACACCAGCGCGACCGCACCGTCACCGCTGTCCCGCTCCTCGGGGCCGCCCGCCGGCCCGGTCCGCAGGTCCGAGAGGACCGCCAGCGACCTCCGCTCGCCGGCGGCCGCCTCGGCGGACCGGATCGTCCCGACCGCCGAGCGCACCGACCCCATCAGGTCGTAGGCACCCGCCCAGGCCGGGAGCTCGAGAGCCGCGTGGATCGCGGTCGCGTTGGTCTTGTCGAGGTAGGCCGGCGCCGGCGTGGTGAAGAAGAGGTCGTCGGGAGGCGGCCCGTCGAGCGCGGCGAGCGCGCGCCGGGCGGCCTCGACCCCCATCGTCGTCGTGTCCTCGTCGTACGAGGCGACCGAGCGCGTCCCGCGTCCTCCTCCGCCGCCGAGCGTGGCGCCGATCGCCGGACGCTCGAGCCGCCAGTGCGGCAGGTAGACACCCCACGACAGGATCCCTGCGGTCATGATCCCGAGTCCTCTTCCCGAACGCCGCCCGGACGGGAGTGGCGTTTCCGCCGGAGAGCATAGTTCCCTCTCGTCCGACCCCTCCTCGTGCGCTGTACGCCGCCTACCCGACCGCGGGGAGGACCTCGCGCTCGAACAGCTGCAGGCTCTCCCACGCGAGCTCCGGTGGAATGCCGCCGCACATCGGGTGGAACACCGCGAACGGAATGGCGGACGACTCCATCTCCGCGAGGAAGTCGGCGGGGGTGAGGACCCGGTACCGTCCCGTCGTTCGCAGGGACGCGACGTCTCCGATCGTGTGGTAGCCGGTGGCGACGGCCTGTCGGGGCTGGAGCGCCGCATAGGCGTTGTTCTCGTACAAGAAGAACGGCGCGAGCCGGTCCCAACCCTTGTCAGGATCCTCGGCCAACACGACGAGGCTCGAGTCACCCAACGTCCACGGGCCCGGATCGTCCTTGCCGAGCACGTGCATCTCGTCCCGGTAGTACTCCCACGCGCTCGGGTCGGAGGGAATGAAGCCGTCGGCGATGCGTGCTGCCCGGCGTGCTGCCGGTTCGCTGCTCCCGCCCATGGCCACGCGCGGGCTGCCCCGCAGGAGTGGAGCGGGCGTCACCCGCACGGTGCGTCCGCGGAATTCGAACGGCTCGCCTGCGAACGCCGACTTCAACGTGGCCACCATCTCCGTCACCCGGCGTGGGCGTTCCGCCATGGGCACGCCGAACATCTCGAACTCCTGTTCTGCGTACCCCCCGGCCACGAGGACGTCCACGCGACCCCGGGTCAGGTGGTCCAGCACGAGGAGATCCTCGGCCGTGCGGAGCGGATCGTTGAACGGAGCGATCAGCGCAGCGATGGTGAACCGGACGCCGGCCGTCCGGGCGGCCATCGCGGCCACGATCGGTACCGGACTCGGCAGGTAGCCGTCGTCGGCGCCATGGTGCTCGCTGATCGCGATGCTGACGCAGCCGAGCCGATCTGCCCACTCCGCCATCTCCAGCGCCGCTGCGTACCTGTCGGCCATCGCGACCCCGGCAAATGGCGGATTGCGGAAGTCGAATCTCAATCCGAACAACACCCTGTCTCCTCCTGTCCGAACCGGTGTGGTTCAGGGCTTGGGCGGAAGGTGGTCACGGTAGGCGACCGGCAACAGTTCGATGAGCTGTCCGTCGGGATCTCGGATGAACAACGCGACACCGACGTCGGAGTCCTCGAGGACCTCTCCGCCGTGCTCGGCGGCCTGCTCGGCCGTGGCCCGGACGTCCTCGACCGAGATCGACAGGTGGGTGAGGCCCGGTTCGTTCATCGTCCGGGCACGAAACGGCGCACTCGCGCCCGGCGCGGCATAGTGCATCAGCTCGAGGACGAAGCCGTCGAGGGTCAGGTACGACGCGGTGACACCCAACGGCGGCGTCAGCCCGCAGAGCTTGGCCGTCGGCTCATCAGGTGGTGCGATCTCGTACCAGGGCTTGAACCCGAAGACGTCCTGATAGAAGCGCTTCGACCGCTCGATGTCGGTGACGACGTGCCCGGTATGGTTGTACGTCGACATCGGTCGCCTCCGGCCGAGCACGGCCGGCCGTGCTCACTCGTCCGAAACTAACACCGGCCCGTGGTGACCGACTTCGTCGGGCGGGGGAACCGGTGCTCTAAGCTCCGGCCGGGCCGATCCACCGGTGCACTTCTGGTCCGGTGATGGGAGCAGCGAGGAGGCAGATGCGGGAGCGGCCGTTCGATCAGGAGCACGACGAATTCCGCCAGAGCTTCCGCCGCTTCGTCGAGTCCGAGATGGTCCCGTTCTCGGCCGACTGGGATGCGGCGGGCATCGTCGACCGGGAGGTCTTCAAGAAGGCCGGCGCGCACGGCTTCTTGGGTATGGCGATTCCGGCACACCTCGGAGGCGGCGGCAACCCCGACTTCCGCTTCAACCTGATCGTCGCCGAGGAGCTCCACCGCGTCGGCATGAACGGCGCGGCCCTCGGATTCGCGCTCCACAACGACATCTGCCTGCCCTACCTGCTCGAGTACTCGACCGACGAGCAGGCCCGCCGTTGGCTGCCCGGGGTGGCGAGTGGTGAGCTCATCCTCGCGATTGCGATGACCGAACCGGGAGCCGGCTCGGATCTCGCGTCGATCGCGATGACCGCTCGCCGAGACGGTGACACCTACGTGCTCAACGGGTCGAAGACGTTCATCACCAACGGGATCAACGCTGATCTCGTGGTATGCGCGGTGAAGACCGACCCCGCTCTCGCACACCGAGGGATCAGCCTGGTGGTGGTCGAGGCGGGAGCTCCGGGCTTCGAGCGCGGCCGCAACCTGGACAAGGTCGGGATGCACGCCCAGGACACCGCCGAGCTCTTCTTCACCGACTGCCGCGTTCCGGCCGACAACCTGCTCGGCGCCGAGGGCGAGGGCTTCGGCCAGCTCGTCCGCAACCTCGCTCAGGAGCGGCTCTCGCTCGCGGCAGGTGGCCTCGCCGGGGCACGGGCAGCGCTGGACTGGACCGTCTCGTACGTGCGCGAGCGTCGTGCCTTCGGCGTTCCCATCGGCTCATTCCAGCACACCCGTTTCACCCTCGCCGAGCTCGCCACCGAGATCGCGATCGGCGAGTCGTTCATCGACCAGTGCGCGCTGGCTCTCAACGACCGCCTGCTGACAGTAGAGGACGCCGCGATGGCCAAGTGGTGGTGCACCGAGCTCCAGGGACGGACGACCACCAGCTGTCTCCAGCTGCACGGCGGGTACGGCTACATGACCGAGTTCCCGATCGCAAAGGGCTTCCTCGACGGGCGGGTGACCACCATCTACGGCGGCACCACCGAGATCATGAAGGAGATCATCGGGCGTTCGCTGCAGCTCGGCTGAGCTGCACGGACCGCCCGGGTCAGGCGGTGGCGGCGGTCTTCGGTGCGACGTCGGTGAGGAGATCCCCGTCGGAGGTCGGCTCGCAGCGGTCGCCCGGCCGGAGGACCAGGGTGGTGAAGGGGCTCGTGACCACTGCCGGTCCGACCACGACCATCCCCGGGAGCAGCGAATCGGCTTCGAAGGCGGGGGCGTCGTGCCACGACCCTTCGACCCAGAGCCGCCGGATCCCCGTCGCGGCCGGCTCACGTCCGACGCGCTCGAGCGCAAGCGGCGTCATCTTCGCGACCTCCCCGATCGTGGTGAGCCGGATGCCGCGCACGATGGGTTCTTGTGCCCGGGCCTCGATGAGCCGTGCCTCCTCGTTGCGCCGGTGGAACTCGGCGACCGCGGTCTCCACGTCGGTGGGCGCGTCGACCTGGACCGCCACGTCGAACGTCTGGCCCGGGTAGACGAGGAGCAACGACCACTGGAGCGTGATCTGTTCGTCGGCCACTCCCGCCTCGTGGAGCTCGTCCAGCGCGGCGGTCCGCAGCTCGTCGGCCAACCGTTCGAGGACGGCGGGATCGGTCTGCTGCCAGGGGACGACATATCCCCGCGAGTCGTCGATGACATGGTCGGCGGTGAGAAGCCCGAGTGCGGAGAGCCCGGCCGCACCACGTGGGATCAACACATGGGCCATGCCGAGCTCCGCTGCCTGGGTCGTGGCGTGCACCGCGCCCATCCCGCCGAAGGCGACCAGGTCGAGGACCCTCGGGTCCGCGCCGGCCAAAGAGAGGACGCGTCGGACCGCGTCGGTCATGTGGGCGTCGATGAGCCGGACCGCGGCCACCGCCGTCTCTTCGGCGTCCATCCCGAGCGGAGCGCCGAGCGCGGCGAGCGCGGCTCGTGCCCCCTCGAGATCGAGCTCCATGCGGCCGGCGGCAAAACCACCGGGGACGAGCCTGCCGAGAACGAGATCCGCGTCGGTGACGGTCGGCTGCGTCCCCCCGCGTCGGTAGCAGACGGGACCCGGGGAGCTCCCTGCCGACTGCGGTCCGACCTGGAGGACGCCGTCGTCGACCCAGATGATCGAGCCGCCACCGGCCCCGACCGAGGAGATGTCGACCATCGGGATGCCGATGCAGTACCGGTGCCGCCAGTTCCAGTCCATCTTGATCTCGGGGCGGCCGCCTCGGATGAGGCAGACGTCGTAGCTGGTCCCGCCCATGTCGACGCTGACCACATCGCCGAGCCCGGCACGGCTCGCCGAACGGGCCGCGGCGGTGACCCCGCCAGTCGGACCCGAGCCGATCGTGGCGACCGCACGCTGGGCCGCTGCCGGCGCGGTCACGACTCCGCCGGCCGAGGTCGCGACCAGCAGCTCGTTCCGGTACCCGGTCGCCGCGAGCCCGTCGACGAGCCGTCGGAGGTAGCGCGCGATAGGCGGACCGACGTACGCGTTGACCAGTGCGGTCGACGTACGCTCGAACTCCGGCGGCTTCGGGAGGACCTGGTGCGAGAGGGAGACCATCTCGACGTCGGGGTACTCGTCGAGGATCAGCTCGCGCGCGCGCAGCTCGTGGGCCGGGTTCAGGTACGAGTGGAGGAACGACACCGCGATCGAGGTGACTCCGAACGCGCGCAATCGGGCGACGGCCTTGCGCACGGCCTCCTCGTCGAGAGGAGTCTCGACCTCGCCCTCCGACGTCATCCGCCCGGGGATCTCGAGCCGCACCCGACGACGCGCGATCGGGTCCGGCGGAGGGTAGGCCGGATCCCAGATCTCCTCCTTGAAGCAACGGCGGAACTCGATCTCGTCGCGGAAGCCCTCGGTGACGAGCAGCCCCGTCGGTGCCCCCTTCATCTGGATCATCGTGTTGTCAGCCGTCGTGGTCCCGTGCACGATGGTCCGCGTCTGGTCGGCGAGCTCCTCGACAGCGATCCCTTCGGCCGTCGCGAGTTGCGCGAGGCCCGCCAGCACGCCGATGCTCTGGTCCTCGGGCGTGGTGGGGGCCTTCTCCAGCACGACCGTGCCGTCGGGACGGCGCAGGACGCAGTCGGTGAAGGTCCCGCCGACGTCGATACCCAGCCGATAGCTCATGGCCCTCCCCACCTGCTCGATGCCCACCAGGGGCGACCCGCGCGAGAACCCTACCCTCGGTCCAAATAGCGCTCAATCGCGCAGGTCGAGAATCCCCTTCTCCGGCGAGGACAGCATGCGAAGCGCGAGTGGGCTCCCCACCTATACTCCCTGTACCTCACGCGAGGCGGCGTCCACCACCAGCCGGCCCGTCCGGCGGCCCGTGTCAACCTTCCGAGGCCCGCGCATGACCGAACAGAGTCCCGGCACGACCCAGTGGCAGGAACGGACCGTCGAGCGTTCGCTGAAGGCGGCCCGGCAGCGGGCAATCGTCAGGGGCAATCTCTTCATCGCCGCGGCCGTCGAGCTGTTGCGGACCACGGGCAAGCCGGACTTCACCGTCCAAGAGGTCGTCGACCGCGCGGGGATGTCGCTGCGCTCCTTCTACCACCACTTCGCGACCAAGGACGACCTCCTCCTCGCGCTGATCGAAGAGACCGTCCAGCGCCATGTCGCGGCGATCCGCAAGCAGGTCGCGGCCGAACGCGAACCAGTCGCCAAGCTGACCGTGGTGGTGACCGCGATGTTCGGCAGCCAGGAGACCGACGATCCGGCCTCACGCGGGCTCGTCCTCTTCCACTGGCATCTCGCCGACTCGCGCTCCGACGAGTTCGCCGCCACGATCTCCCCTTATGTGGACACGGTCGAGGAGATCCTCGACGCCGGCATCGCACAGGGCGTCTTCCGCTCGGACATGAGTCCCGGCGTGATGGCGACGATCGTCATCCATACACTGATCTCCATCCTCGACATGCGGGCGCTCGGCGTCCGGCTCAACGACGACGAGGTCAGCGCCGAAGACATGACGCGGTGGTGCCTCTCGGCAGTTACGGCGACGCCGGCCTCGTAGCCGACCTGCGTGCTCCGCTCAGCGGGTGCGCGGCAGTCCGAGACCCCGCTGGGCGATCATGTCGCGGCGGATCTCGCTCCTGCCGGCGTAGATGGTCGTCCCGACCGCGTGGCGCACGATGTGCTCGGGTTGTCCGCGCTCGGACGCGCTCGGCTCGAAGTAGCTCCGGAGCCCGTCGAGCAGGTCGACCCAGATCTTCAGATCCGACCGCGGCGAGGGGTCAGAACGCAGAGGGAGCGCCGGCCGGCGGGGCGTGGCCCGACGCGAACGCGCGGACCATGTTCTCCTGCGCGAACGACGCGACGAGCAGACCGTCCTCCGTGAAGACGTGCGCCCGGCCGTAGCTGCGACCCCGGCCGGCGGCCGGGCTCTCGTGTGCGAGCAGCATCCACCGGCTCGCGTCGACCGGTTCGTGGAAGACGAGCGTGTGGGTGATCACGCTCGTCGAAATGGTGCGGTGCGCCATCGACTGACCGATGCCCGGATGGGGTCGCATCGCGGTCCCGATGAGGAACCCGTCGGTCGCGAAGGCGAGCAGCGACTGGTTCACCAACGGGTCGGCCGGCGCGCCGGGAAAGCGGGCCCAGACATCGAGCACAGCGGGTCCGACGGCGTCCGGATCGGAAAGGTCGACACCCCCGACGACCCGCAACTCCCAGATCTCGCTCGATTCGTCGGAGCGCACGGCATCCAGCGGATCGCCGACGTCGGGCCGTTCCGGCTGGTGGCGAATGAGGTCATCCTCGGGCGACTGGAGGAGGACCAGCGATCTCGTACAGACCTTTCCGGCCTGTCGCGCGGTCACCGAGGCGCTCGCGAACGTCCGACCCTGCTGCATCACGTCGACCTCGAAGTCGAGGGACTCGCTGGTCGAGCCACCCCGGGCAAAGATCGTGTGGATCGACTTGACCTCTTTGGCCGGGTCGATCGCAGCGGCGGCGATCATCGACTGGGCGAGGAGCTGTCCCCCGAAGACCACCGAGCCCGCACCGAAGACGATGCTCGAACCCCGCGACCCGCCGTCCCCGGTCGGTTCGAGCACGAAGGTGGCGAGCAGGTCGTCCAACTGCGGCATGCGGCTGCTCCTCGCGGACGGGACGCTCGTCGTCCCGCGGCGCCGAAGCGTAGTTCTGGGTTACCGACAGACGCTACTCTTCCGGAAGCAGAAGTCCCTTCTCGACGAGTCGGCCGCGCCCGCGGCGCGCCGCCCGCGCCGACCCAAGGAGTCCTCCCTTCGATGTCCGAGCTCGATCCTGGGCCTGCGCCGGTCGCGTCGGTCCACCAGTACGAGCGCTTCACGTCCGTCGACGAGTTCCGCGCTGCCCTGCGTGCCTGGCTGGACGCCGAGCTCACACCGGCGGTCTCCGAGGCGGGACAGGGCAGCCCCGACGCGGAGTCCCTCGAGCTCCTGCGCGAGTGGAACCACCGACTTGCGGACGCAGGGTGGGCGGCGCCCGCATGGCCGGCCGAGCACGGCGGTCGTGACGCGGACCTCGACGAGCAGCTCGCCTACTTCGAGGAGATGAGCGCAGCCCAGGCGCCCGGTCCGCTGAACGTCATCGGGGTCTCGAACATCGCTCCTTCGATCATGACGTACGGCACCCCCGAGCAACAGGGTCGGTTCCTCTTGCCCATGCTCCGGGGCGACGACGTCTGGTGTCAGGGGATGTCGGAGCCCGACGCGGGGTCCGACCTCGCCTCCCTGCGCACGGTGGCGGTCGAGGACGGCGACGAGTTCGTCATCAACGGGCAGAAGACGTGGAACAGCCTCGGGCACCTCGCCGACTGGTGTCAGCTCTACGTCCGCACCGACCCCGATGTCCCGAAGCACCGGGGGATCAGCTGCCTGCTCGTCGACATGAAGACCCCGGGCATCGAGGTCCGTCCGGTCAAGACCATGGCCGGCGACCTCACCTTCAGCGAGCTCTTCTTCTCCGACGCACGCGTCCCGCGCACGGCACTCCTCGGCCCGTTGCACGGCGGGTGGAAGGTGGCCATGACGACGCTCAGCTTCGAGCGGGCCGGCGTGGCACGGCTCCACCTCGGGCTCTCGCGGAAGCTGGCCCATCTGCTGGCCGAGCCGGCAGCGAAGGACGCGCTGCGCGACCCGGTCGTCCGCGACCGGGCGGCGCGCGTCTACTCGGAGATCGCGTGCATGCGCTGGATGGCCAACCGGTCGATCGCGAAGATGCGCACGGGACAGCCGACGGGCGCGGACGGCAGCATGGCGAAGCTGGCCTGGGGTCGGACCGAGCAGCGCCTCGCGCGCCTCGCGCTCGACGTCCTCGGTCCGACGGGCACCACGGGTTCGTGGGCCTACAACCTCGCGGCCTCGTGCCAGGCCACGATCGCGGGCGGGACCACCGAGATCAACCTCAACATCGTCGGCGAGCACGGGCTGGGGCTCCCCCGCGAGCCGCAGCCGGCCTGACCGGCCGCCCGATCAGGGGAGGAGCTCGATCGCCTCCTCGGGGCAGTTGGCGGCGGCCAGCTCGGCCGCCCTGGTCTGGTCGGCATCGAGCACGCCCTCGACGTCAACCAGGCCGAACCCGGCGTCGTCGCAGCCGAAGACCGTCGGTGCCAGCGTGTAGCACCGCCCGTGCCCCGTGCACTTGTCGACGTCGATCCGGACCTGCATCCGCTGTACCTCCTCGGCACCGGTCCGGACCGCTGTGTCCGGTTCCACCTCCAGGCTAGGCGGACCGACCGGGGTCGAAGGACTAAAGACCCTAGTGAAGGCCGTTTCCGGGCGCGAGGATCCCACCAGAGCTGCGCGAGGAGGACGGATGTCGACGAAGCTGATTGGCGCGAGCATCTGGGAGGAGCGCCTCTACCGGCACCTCACCTCCCACGAGGAGAGCGAGCGCGAACTTCTCGTCGAGTACCAGGATGCGGCCTCGACCTCGGGATCGGACGCCTTCGCCTACCTCTGCGACCTGATCGTCGAGGACGAGATCCGCCACCACCGCGTCTTTTCCGACCTGGCCTCCGCGCTGCGGACCGACGCCGAGCTTCGCCCCGAAGACCCCGCGGTGCCCCGCCTCGACCGCTGGGGGAGCGATCCGGCGAAGGTGGTCGCGCTGACCGAATCGCTGCTGGAGCTCGAGCGCAAGGATGCGAAGGAGCTCCACAAGTTGACCACCCGGCTGCGCAACGTCGCAGACAGCACGATGTGGCAGCTGCTCGTCCGTCTCATGGAGTCGGACACGGCGAAGCACATCGAGATCCTCGAGTTCGTCCGGAGCCACGCCCGTCAGGCGGTCAGGGAGCAGCCGGCGACGTCCGGGTGACCGGATCGAGCCCGTGGTAGGGGCTGCCGCGTCCCTTCCATGCCTCGTACCGCTCGAAGAACTCGTCACCAAAGGGGTCCTCACCGACCAGCGGCATGCCGGCACGCCAGATCGTGAGATCGTCCGGCGCGAGTTCGCCCGCCCGACGGATGTGGCGGATCGTCGTCCCCGCGTCGTCACGACGGTGTGCCTCGGCTGCGATCCGGAAGTGCAGCCGCGCTCGCACTTCGTCCTCGGTCAGATCGGCCACCACCTCGCGCGCCTCTTCGGATGTGATGGGTACCCGGCCCGTCCGCACCCACTCGCGGACGAGGTCGAGGTGGGGTCCGGACGGCACCCCGGTGAACTCGGCGAACAGGTCGGTCCCGAAGGCGGTCGCGTTCGGGCGCACGATGCGCCCGCCCTCGTCGATCCAGATCACCGTCGGGACGTTGGAGATCGCATAGAGCTCGCCCAGCACGTGGTCACGGTCGCAGAGGACGGGAATGGTGATGCCCTCGACGAAGGGGCGGACGTCGTCCGCGTCCTGGTCCATCGCCACCGCGACCACCGTGAAGCCGTCCGCCGCGAGCTCGTCGTGGAGCGCCTGCCAGCCCGGGAGGTCGTAGCGGCAGCCGCACCAGCTGGCGAACGCGACCACGAGCCGCTTCGTCCCGTGCCACTCGTCGAGCCGGTGCGGGACGCCGTCCAGGTCGGGCAGCTCGAATCCGGGCGCGGTGAGCTCGCGCAGCGCGCGGCGGCGTGCCTCGGCCGGAAGGGAGAGCGCGACGAGTCCGGCCTCGGCGTCGACCACCACGAGGCGATCGAGCGCGCTCGGCGACCGCGACCACGTCGAACCGCTCGCCGACCCGCAGGGTCGCGGGGTCCGCGACCGGGACGCACACCCCCTCGCGACACAGCCCGCCCCGGGCAGGTGCCCAACCGATCGCCACCTCGAGGGCGTCCGCATCGAGGAGCACCCGCTCGGCGTCGACCAAAGCCTCGACGGTCGCCGTCCCCTCGCCGATGAACGTCACCTGACTCATGGAGTCCTCCTCCCTCCGGTACCGGACGGCTCGGCCGGCACCCCGTCGTGGTCCTCGAGTCCCGTGGCCACGAGGAACTCCGCCGCACGCGCTCCGTATCCTCCCCCACCGGCCGGTGTCGGTGCGGCGGGCGAGAAGAGGACCACCCCACCGTCCGGGGTGATCTCGCGGGCGAGCTGCACCGCGGCCGCGAGGTCGCCGACTTCGGTCGGTCCGATCTGTGCGCCGTCGGGTCCGGGTCGCCCCAACGCCTCGAGGAGGGGCGGCGGGCCGGGGGCGAGCACGACCACCCTCGGTCTCGGGCGGAGCTGACGGACGGCCTCGACCAGGGGCGCCGGATCCACGCCTCGGTCCGCACCCCCGACGATCACCGTGAGCTCCCGTCCCGCAAAGGCGCGCAGGGAGGCCGCGGTGGCGAAGGGGTTGGAGGCGAGGGCGTCGTCGACGTAGGTGAGCCCGTCCCGCGTCCCGACCGTCCGACAGCGCGAAGGGAGCGGAACGAACGTCGACACCGTCGCGTCGAACGCCTCGGGCGACGGCGGCTCTCCCTCCAGGAGCAGCACCCCGGCGACCGCGCCGCAGAGGTTCCAGAGGTTGTGCTTCCCGGGCAGCCGCAGCGCCCTGGCGTCGCCGAGCGGGCGTCCGTCGACCTCGACCAGACCGGCGGCGTCCGCACGCACCCTGCCCTCCGGGCCGAAGAGGGTCCGACGCGGATGCCCGGCGGTGCGCGCGAGCGCGTCTTCGCTCGCGGCGCTCACCGCCAGCTGCCCCGGGTGACCCGGGTGACCCGCCTCGACGAGGCGCAGCTTGTCCCCGTAGTAATGCTCGAGGTCGCCGTGCCAGTCGAGGTGGTCAGGTGCGAGGCTCGTCAGCACCACGACCGCGGGAGCAGCCGTCACGTCGGCGGCCTGGAAGGAGGAGACCTCGACGACATACGCGTCCGCTCGGGGTGCGCCGTACTGGCTGGTGACCGGGACCCCGATGTTGCCGACGAGCGCCACGCGCTTGCCCGCGGCCCCGAGCAGAGCCGCGGCGAGCGCCGCGGTGGTGCTCTTGCCCTTGGTGCCGGTGACCGCCAGCACCGGTGCGTGCGCGAAGTCCTCGAGCCAGACCGCGAGTGCCGTCGTCACGGTCACACCCGCCGCTTCGGCAACGGCGAGCTCGGCCCGGTAGCGGCTCACCCCGGGGGACCGCACCACCACGTCGAGCTCGGACCAGACGACGTCGTCCGGGCGCTGGACCTGCCACGCTCCCGCGAGCTCCGCCTCGACCGCGTCGACCGCCGCACCGACCCGGTCGTCGACGAGCAGCGGGCGGACCCCACGGCCCACCAACAACTGTGCAGCAGCGAGCCCCTCGGTGCCCATGCCCCAGATCGCGACCCGGAGGGTGGCCAGCTCGTCGAGGGTCACGGGTCCGACCCGAGGGCGCGGTCCACCGCGGCCTCGACCTCGGCGTCGCCGAAGGGGGGCGTCGCCCGAGGGGTGAGCAGGTCGGTGCGCGCCTGGTCGTCGACCAGGGCCGCGGCGACGGGGGCGAGCGCGACGACCACCGCGCTCGCCTGCCAGTCGGGCATCGAGCCGAGCATGGCCATGGCCACCGCGGACTCCCGCCGCTCGCCGACGCACTCGAAGGGCTTGTCGCGGTCGCTCATGAGGGCGGCAAACCCTTCGATCTGGGCCGGATCTTCGAACAGGTCGGCGCCGATGATCGCACCGATCGCCGCGGGTGCGAGATAGGGCGCGAGCATCAAGGCGACGAACCGGCACTTCGGACAGTTTCCGCACCACCGGTCGCCGGCCGAGGCGGACGATCGGAACGCCGAGTTGCAGCTGCAGAACGTCGGGTGGTATTTGGTGAGCCGCGCGAAGCGACGTGCGATGGCCAGCTCCGAGTAGGGACGCAGCGGCGAACCGAAGCGGAGCCCGGGGTCGACCCGGTCGCGCAGGAGGTCCCGGAGCATCACCTCGACCTCCAGGCTCTTCGAGTACTGGTGGTTGACCGGGACGCCGTCGACGACCACGGTCTCCTCGCTGGCGGAGCGCTCGATCGCCATGGCGATCGTGTCGTAGCCGTACACGAAGCTGCCGACGACCGCGATGAGCGAGATGATGGCGGTGATCGGGACGTGCCCGTTGAGCGCGCCCGCACGGTTGCACGCTTCGAGCCGCGGCGAGAGGACCCGGCGCACGATGAGGAGCTCGAGGCCGGCGGCGGCGGCGAGCTCCTCGACCAGCGGGTGGGGGTTGACCGCGAGGAGCCTCGGCGAGAACGGTGCCAGCGCGTCGAACAGGACGACCGAGTCCTTGCCCCCGCCGACCGGAACGACCAGGCCGTTCCGGTTGCGTCCTCCCGGGCGGGGGGCGGCCGGCCCGGTCTGGGCGGTCTGGGCGGTCTGGGCGGATCGGACCGTGACCGGACGGGGGACGGAAAGGCCGTTCGCGACTGCGAACTCACGAAGGCCGTCGTCGTAGAGGTGGTGGAGGAAGTCCTCCTCGTCGCGGGCGAGCTCCGCGCCCTCGACGACGACCTCGTCCGGCGCCGTCGTCTTGTAGTAGCTGGTGCCGGCCGCCGCGTGGAGGAGGAGGAGCGCCCGCTCGAAGCCGGGGTCGTGCACACCGTCCGGGGTGTGCCGGGGCCCCTCGAACGTGATCCGCTCGACGAACCCGTCGTCGTCCCCGTCGAAGCGGTACGTGAGCAGGAGCTCGCCGGTGGCCGGCACATACGTCCGCTCGGCGATCCGGAACGCGCCCGACGCCGGGTGGTCGCACCGAGGCAGGTCGGTCATCGCGTCACCAGCGTAGTGGGCCCGTCTACGCGGACCGCTGGTCGTCGAGGATCACCTGGCGGAGGTGGTCGACGATGGCGAGCGAGCTGCCCACCGAGTGGATGACCCAGATGTCACCCTTTTCGAGGCGGAGCGCCCGTTGCTCCGCCGCCGGTCGGGACCCGGCGAGCTCCTCGAGCACGCTGAGGGCCACGTCGCCGTGGGTGCAGAGCACTGCGGACTCCCCCGCCATCCTCCCGATGAGCCGGATCGCGTCCTCGCCGTTCCCCTCGGCGAGCTCGTCCACGGACTCGACCGCCAAGGAGAGCGAGTCGGCCAGGGGACGGACGGTCTCGCAGCAGCGGACGTACGGGCTCGAGAGGATGCGCTGGGGGCGGTAGCCGGCCACCATCGAGACCAGTGCATCGGCCTGTGCACGACCACGCTTGGACAGCGGTCGCAGGAGGTCGTTTCCCTTGTACGCGCTGCGACGCCCGGCTCGGGCGTGGCGGACCAGAAGCAGCGGCACGGTCTGCATGCTGCCATGCCGGGCGGACCGGGTGGTCCACCGTGGCCGAAGTCCGAGGCCAGCAGGCGTGGCGGCGCCGGCGGGCGCCCGGTCAGCCTGTTCCGAACGGTCCGAGCGGTCCGGTGCCAGGGACGTCGATGCCGGGTCGCTCGGGGTGGGGGAAGACCTCGAGGGTCGCACCGTGCCGGGCGAGGGAGTGGTACCGGCGATCGCCGAAGCGCCAACGCCCACCCGCGAGCACCATGCGGTCGTGGTAGAGCCCGAAGGCGGTGGTGGTCCGACCAGTGTCACGGTGCTGGCGCAGCTCGCACATGTACAGCCGGCAGACCGCGTTCCCCGATCCCGCTCCGTCCGGGAAGACGACGTGCGCGTTGAGCACGACGAACTCGAAGAACTCGAACCGCTCGATGGCGCCGCCGATGAACTCGCCGACGGCCCGGCCACCGGCGAGGCGCAGCGGCTCGCCCACCCGACGGTCGATGACGACGGGGGCGTCGGGGACGAAGAGGTCCTCCATCTCGTCCCACGCCCGTCGGTTGACCACGTCCGCGTAGGCGTGCTGCAGGCGCCGCACCCCGGTGTCGTGAACGGCCTCGGCCAGCAGCTCCTCGTCGATCACGCGCGCACCCTACTCCGGGGGTCCTCCGTCAACCGCCGGCGCCACCGGCGGTGCCTCCCCCTCCGAGGCCACCGGTCCGCAACGCGCCGGCGCCGCCCGCGCCACCGAGGCCGCCGCCCAGCCCGAAGCGCCCGGTCACCGGCGTGGTCGACGGGAGGGGCTGGGAGAGGTCGGCGAGTACCACCTCGTCGCCGCGTGCGAGCCCCGAGTCGACCTGGGTCAAGAGATCGCCCACCGTGCCGACCGTCACCCGGGTGCGTTTCACCGTTCCGCCGGAGAGCACGCTCACCAGGTGGGTCGCCCCGACCGTCCGGATCGCCGAGGAGGGGACGGTCAGCACGTCGACCGCGCTCCCGGTCACGATCGAGACCTGGGCGTCGGCTCCCGAGTACTGCCCGAGGCCATCGGCAGCGAGGGAGACCGTGACCGGGTAGGTCGTCGTCCCGGTCGTGCCCGTCGTGCCGAGTGCGCCGATCGAGGTGACCGTGCCGGCGAGCACGGAGCCGGTCACGTCGGGGGTCACGCGTGCACGCTGGCCCACCGCGACCTGGCCGATGTGGGTGACGGGCACGTTGACGACGGTCTCGAACGAGGTGCCGGAGCCGACGACCACGAGCGCGGGGGTGCTCGTCGCAGATCCCGCGGCCACCGAGCTCCCCGGTGCGATGGTGACGGACGCGACGGTTCCGGTGATGGGGCTCACCAGGGTCGCGTCGCCGAGAGCCTGTTCAGCGTTCGAGAGGTTGACCTGCGCTGCGTCGATGGATGCCTGGTCGACCGCGAGCTGCTGGGTGGTCGCGGCCCTGGCCTTCGATCCGGCAGCGCCCGGCGAGCCGCCGGCCGTGGCCTTGGGCTGCGTCGTCGTCGGCACGACGGTCGTCGTGGTCGTCGGCGCGACGGTCGTCGTGGTCGTCGTGGTCGTCGACGGGGAGTGAACCGGACCACCGCCGCCGGGCGCGCCGCTCGACGTCGGTGCCCCGAGCGCGGCGTTGAGGGCGGCCTCGTCCGCGTCGACCGTCTTGATGTCATTGGCGACCTGCGACTGCGCGGATGCGGCCTGGGCCAGTGCAGCCGAGCAGCTCTGCGGTCCGCCGGTGCCGCCCGGCACGGTCGTCGGGGGCGGGGAGCCTCCGGGTCCCGGCGTCGCCGGCGCCGATCCGCCGCAGGCCGCATTGGCGGCCCTCATGTCAGCCGTGGCCTGGAGGGAGTCCTGGTCCTCCACCTTCTGGTCGGCGACCAGTGTCCCCTGGAGCGTGGCGATCTGCTGGGCGCTGCCGGTGGGTTGACCGGATCCCGACGTGGACTGCCCGTTCGTGCCCGACGAGCCCGAGGCCGCGCCCTGGCCGACCGTCGAGGTCGAGGTCGAAGCGGTCTGGCTGGCCTCGTCGTTGGCGAGCGTGAGCTCGGCGCCGGCGAGGCTCGCCTGTTCCGTAACAACGGTCGCCTCGAGCGGTGCCGTCTCCAAGGTGGCGACAGTCTGCCCCCCACTGACCTGCTGGCCGACCGAGACGGAGACCCCGGCGACCGTGCCGGCGACGCTGAATCGAAGTGACGCCTGGTTGGTCGGCGTGATCGTACCCACCGAGTCGAGCGACGAGACCGCTGTGCCGAGCGCAGCAGTCGCGGTCCGGTAGCCCGGAGCCGACGCCCCGGTCAGCGCCCAGGTCAGGACCGAGGCGACCACCACGATGGCGACGACGACCACCCGGAACGGTGTCAGCCACCCCGGTACCCTGCCGCTGCTCCCGACCCCGGCACCACCTTCTGCGAAGGGGAGATCGGCCGGCGCTGCCGACGTGGTGTGTGGTAGTTCGAGCGGGAGCACACGCTCCGGCTCAGGCACCCGTCGATGTCCCCGCAGCCGGCGCCGGCGCACCGCTTCTGAAGCCGAACCCCTGAATGCAGCCGTTCGGGCCGGGAGTGGAGACGGAGATCGAAGTGGCGGTGACCGCTCCCGTGGAGTCCGCCGGGCCGATCGCCCGGGCACACTGACCGACGACGAGGCTGGCCGGCGATCCTGCACCCGTCGTCGTGAAGGTCGTCGAGGAGGTCAACGTGACGACCACCGCCGCGGTCTTCTGGTTGAGCGGATCGGTCTCCTCGACCGTCACTAACGAGCCGTTGACCGCGGTGACCGGACCGGTCGCGGCTCCGAAGGAGCCGTTGCCGAACCGCCGCGCCCCGGGCGGCCGGGTCACGCTGGGGGCCGACCCCCCTGGCGGAGTGGTGCCGGGCCGCCTGGAGAATGGCGGCCGTCCGGCAGAGCAGCTTCCCGAGGTCGGCTCCGACACCGAGACGGAGGTCGCGATGATCGGCTCGCCGAAGTTCGACGTGGTCGACGACCCTGACACCGGACGACCGAACGCCGAAACGCACGACCCGACCACGACGGCGGACGAAGTGGTCGGGACGGTCTGGCGGAACGTGGTGCTCGACGTGTAGTCGACCGTGGTCTGTCCAGTGGTCGGGTTCTGCACCTCGATCGACGCGCCGTTGACGGCGGCGATCGTGCCCGAGGTCCCCGGAACCTGTCGAGGCGCGCCCGTGCGGTTCGTCGGGACCGACGTCGACGAGGTCGTCGACGCCGAGGACGAGGAGCTGCATGCCGCGAGCACCAGGGATCCGACGCCGAGCACGCCGACCGCGAGCGCACGGCGTGCGGACGTGGTGGCCCCGACGCCCCAGAGCCGCGAGCTGCGGTGCTCGGTGTCAGTCGGGTTTGTCTTGGTGGTCATGGGTGTACCTTCTGCTTTCTTCTGCGGTTCGAAACCGTCAACGGGGTGGCAGGCCTTCACTCGTTCCGGAGGGCGTCGATCGGCGGGAGCCGCGCGGCTCTGCTCGCGGGGTAGACCCCGAAGCCGATGCCGATGGCGACCGCAACGGCGATTGCCCCGGCCGTCGCGGCCGGCGAGATGGCGATCGGGTTGGAGATGAAGTGCGGCAGGACGACCGCCCCGATCAGTCCGAGCACCGCACCGAGCAGCCCGCCGACCGAGCCGAGGACCGACGCCTCGACGAGGAACTGGCGCCGGATGACCCTCGGCGTCGCGCCCAGGGCCTTGCGCAGCCCGATCTCCCGGACCCGCTCGGTGACCGAGACGAGCATGATGTTCATCACGCCGATGCCTCCCACCAGCAACGAGATGCCGGCGATGCCGCCGAGCAGCACGGTGAGGGTCCGGTCGACCGAGGTCGCTGTCGAGAGCAGCGCGGTCGAGCTCACGATCGAGTAGTCCGCGTTCGCCGCCGTACTGATGCCGTGCAGGTTGAGGAGCTCGGCGTTCGCCTCCTGGTAGGCCGCGGTGAGCGTCGACGACGACGTGGCCTCGAGCAGGATCTGGCTCACCGAGTTCCGGCTCGACCCACTGAAGAGCTGGGTCTGCGCGGTGGTCATCGGCACGATGGCCTGGTCGTCCTGGTTGGCAGTCGTGGACGCGCCCGACGACCCCACCGTGTTGAGCACACCGATGACCGACATGGGTACACCGCCGATGTCGACGCTCTGTCCGACCGGGTCGCGGAGGCCGAACAGGTCCTCGGCAGTCGTCGATCCGAGGACGACCACGTCCGCATGGGTTGCGAGGTCGTGCCCGGCGAGGAACCGGCCCTCGGTCATCGAACGTCCCCGCACCGTGAGCCACGAGGGTTCCGTCCCGACCACCGTCGTCGTCCAGTTGGTCGTCCCGGCGACGAGCGTCGCCGACGAGTTGGTCGCCGGGGCGACGGCAGCGACGTCCGGGGCCACGACCTTCGAGGAGAGCGCATCGGCGTCACCGACGGTGAGGGTCGACGCCGATCCGAAGCCACCGCGGATGCCGGAGCTGGAGGTCGTGCTCCCCGGCGAGACGGTCAACAGGTTCGAACCCAGCGCCGAGATCTGCGCGCTCACCTGTTGTTGGGCGCCCTCACCGAGCCCCACCGTCAAGATGACCGCGGCGATCCCGATCATGATGCCGAGCACGGTCAGTCCCGACCGCAGTCGGTGGGTGAGCACCGCTTCGAGCCCCGTGCGGAGGGTTTCGAGGACGTTCACCGCATTGCCCCCACGCCGTCGGTCGCGTCCGCCTCCACGATCCGCCCGTCACGGATCCGCAAGGTGCGCTCGGCGGCGCCGGCCACGTCCGCCTCGTGGGTGATGAGCACGACCGTGCGCCCGTTGCGGTGGAGCTCGTCGAGCAGGTCGAGCACGTCCCGTGCCGCGACGGAGTCGAGATTGCCGGTCGGCTCGTCGGCGAGGATGAGGTCCGGGTCGGTCACGAGCGCACGGGCCACCGCGACCCGCTGTTGTTGGCCGCCCGAGAGCTCACCCGGTCGGTGCTCCACGCGATCGGCGAGACCGACCCGGTCGAGCGCCTCGAGTGAGCGAGCCCGTCGGGCCGCGCGCTCCTCACCCGCGTAGACGAGCGGAAGCTCGACGTTGCGCCAGGCCGAAAGCGACGGGAGCAGGTTGAACTGCTGGAAGACGAAGCCGATTCTTCGATTGCGCACGTGCGCGAGCGCGTCCTCGCTCATCGAGCTCACGTCTTCGCCGGCGAGCTGCACCGTTCCGGCCGTCGGGACGTCGAGGCACCCGAGGATGTGCATGAGGGTCGACTTTCCCGAACCCGATGGACCCATCACCGCGACGTACTCCCCGTCTCGGATCTCGAACGACACGCCTCTCAGCGCGTCCACCTCGAGGGAGCCGCTCCGGTAGGTCTTCCATACGTCGTCGACCCTGATGACCGGGACGTCGACTACCCGGTGAGTTGCGGTCGGCTCCACGACCACCTCGACGGTCGCGTCGAACCGGCCGGTTGTCCGGCCCGGCCGACTGGTCATCCGCCCGGCCCGCCACCGCCGAAGCCGCCGGCCCCGCCGCCGAACCCGCCAGCCCCGCCGCCGAAGCCGGCGCCACCAGCCCCGCCTCCACGCCCGAAGAGGCCGGTCGAGGCGCCACCCGGGGCGCCACGGAAGCTGACCTGGGTCACGGAGATGCGGTCACCCACTGCAAGGCCCGACGTGATCTGGGTCTGACCCCCGGAGGCGACGCCGATGGTCACGCTCCGGGTGACCTTCTGGCCGTTCACCTCCAGGTCCACCGTCGTCCCGTTGCCGGTGTAGGAGATGGCCCCGGTGGGCACGACGATGACGTCCTGCAACTGGCGAACGATGATCGAGACGTTGGCGCTCGAGCCGCCGTAGAGGCCGGACGGGCTGCCGGTCACATCGATCACCACGGGGAACGACGAGACGCCCGAGGTGGTGGTCGCGAGCAGTCCGACCGAGGCGACCGTGCCGTAGATCGGCGACGTCGAGCCCGACACCGCGATCGTCGCCTGGTCGCCCACCTGCACCTGGGCGACCTGGGTGCTGTTGACCGACGCGTTCACAACGTAGGAGCCGGTCGAGACGACCACGATCTGCGCCGACGCTGCGCTCGACCCCGAGCCCGAGGACCCGCTCCCCGCGGTGGAGGACGCTGCGCTCGACCCTGCACCGGTGCCGGATCCACCGGATCCCGACGCCGACGAGCTGCCCGCACCCGATGTCCCGCTGCCGCCCCCCGAGCCCGAGGACGACCCGCCCGACCCGGTCACCTGCTGCCCGATGGTCAGGCTGACCGCCGCGACGGTCCCCGAGATGGTCGAGGCGAGGGCCGCGTCCGCGAGGGAGGTCTGCGCGCTCGAGACCTGCGACCCGGCCGACGCGACATTTGCACTGTCCGACGCGAGCTGTGTCGACGAGGCGCCGTTGGCCTGGTCGGTGGCGAGGGTCGCCTGATCGTTTGCGAGCGTCGCCTGGGCGAGGGCGAGCGAGGCGGCGAGCGCCGAGTCGTCGACGGTCGCGAGCGTCTGACCTGCGTTGACGTTCTGCCCGACCGAGACGTCGACCGCGGTGACCCGACCGGAGACTGCGAAGTTGAGATCGGCCTGACTGGCGGGCTCGACGGTCCCCGAGGACGAGACGGTCTGGGTGATCGTCCCGGTCGACACCGACTGGACCGTGGTGGTCGTCGTCACCCCGGTCGTCGCAGCCCCCGAGCTCTTCGTGGCGAGCCAGGTGCCGAGCCCGGCCGCGAGAAGCACGACCGCCCCCACGCCGGCGATCACACGTCGTCGCGTCGCCCGTGGCCTGTGCAAAGCTCGCACCCGCACCTCACTCCGTTCTTCCGCCGGCGTCACGCGGCCGCGGCTGGCTCCGCGGACGAAGGGCGCCCGGTCGGTGCGGCGATGACCGCAGGGCCAGCCAATCCGACCAACCTTGAGGGCGGTCGAGCGTCAGCTGTGGGTCACCTGTGAGCGACCGCGAATCGTGAACGCCCAGATCGGCGAGGGCGGCGGCGCAAACGCGGCGCCGGTGAGGCGACGGGCGCCGGTCAGACCGGTGACGGTCGGCGGTCGGCCCAGGGGTGGGCCGCCTCGAGCTGGGACGCGAGCCGGATCAGGCGCGCCTCCTCCCAGGGGCCACCGACCACCTGGACCCCGACGGGCAGACCGGACGGCGAGGTGTGCAGCGGGAGCGAGATGGCCGGCTGACCGCTGACGTTGAACATCGAGGTGAAGATGGCCATCTGCAGGACGGGCAGGGCCGGTCCGTCGAGCGCCGCGTGCGCGGCGTCGAGCACGACCCCGGCCTCGGGCGGCTCGATGGACATCGTGGGCGTCACCAGCAGGTCGAACTCGCTCCCCCACCGCCCGGTGAACCAGCGGCTGAACCGCTGCAGCTGGTGGACGGCCCGCACGTAGCTGAGGCTGTCGACCCCTTCGGCGATCACATGTGCCGCCCGCACATGGGGCTCGGTCCGCTCCCAGTCCACGTCGTCGTGGTCGGCGAGACCGGAGTTGACCAGCGCCATGAACCAACCGACGACCTCGTCGGGCAGGGTGAGCTCGGACGGTTCGACGACGTGGCCGAGGTCCTCCAGCATCGCGCCGGCACCCTCGGCCGCGGCGACGCACGAGTCGTCGACGGGCAGTCCGAACGGTGCGGTCGTGACGAGTCCGATCCGGAGAGGTCCGGGGTCGGCGCCGACCTCCTCGAGGAAGGGGCGGTCGGGGGCGGGCGCGTTGTACCAGCACCCCCGGTCCACACCGCTGATCACGTCGAGCAGGGCCGCGGTGTCGGTCACGTCGTTGGTCACGACCCCTTCGACCGCGCCGCCCTCCCAGGCGGTGTAGTGCGCCGGGACGCGACCGCGGCTGACCTTGAGCCCGACGAGCCCGCAGCACGAGGCGGGGATACGGACCGAGCCACCCCCGTCGTTCGCGTGGGCGACGGGGAACATCCCCGCTGCGGTCGCAGAGGCGGCCCCTCCCGAGGAGCCACCGGGGGTGTGCGCCGGACTCCAGGGGTTGCGCGAGATGCCGTACCGGACGTTCTCCGCCGCGGTGATCGGCCCGAATTCGGGCGTGTTGGTCCGTCCCGTGAGCACGAAACCGGCCCGGGCGAAGGCCTCGACGACCAGCTCGCTCTCGTCCGAAGGGGCGTCGCTCACCGCGGCGGATCCATAGGTCGTCGGCCAACCCTCGACCGGGGTCAGGTCCTTGATCGGGATCGGCACGCCGTGGAACGGACCGAGCTCCCCGGCCGGCGCCTTCACCACCTCCTCGGTCGCGCGGCGCGCGGCATCCCGGGCCTCGTCGTCGTTGCGCCAGATGACGGCGTTGAGCCCGGGGTTGAGCCGATCGGTCTGTTCGAGGCAGGCTTCGAGGACTTCGCTCGGGCTCACCCGTCGAGCCCGGATATCGTCGGCCAGGTTGCATGCACTGCGGAGTTCGGTCACCTCGACGACGCTACAGGGCCGACCACCGGCGCTCCATCGGGATCGCCGGTGGTGACGGGGCTCCGGCCCCGCAGCGATGGCACGGACGGGCATCGGGCACCACGATCGGAGGTCGACATGCAGTACGTGAATCTCGGCAGCACCGGACTCCGCGTCTCGAGGATCTGCCTCGGGATGATGAGCTTCGGGAACGACAGCGACCGGCCGTGGGTCCTCGGCGAAGATGACGCCGAACCGATCGTCCGGGCCGCTGTCGAAGGTGGGGTCACCTTCTTCGACACCGCCGACACCTACTCGGGCGGTGCGAGCGAGGTGGCGACCGGACGGCTGCTCCCCCGCTATCTCTCGCGGGACGAGATGGTGGTCGCGACCAAGGTCTTCATGCCGATGACCCCTGGCGAGAACGGCGGCGGCCTGTCGCGCAAGCACATCCTCTCTGCGATCGACGCCTCCCTCCGCCGGCTCGGCATGGAGTACGTCGACCTCTACCAGATCCACCGCTGGGACCCCCGCGTGCCCGTCGAAGAGACCATGGAGGCTCTCCACGACGTCGTGCGTGCGGGCAAGGCCCGCTACATCGGCGCGAGCTCGATGTTCGCCTGGCAGTTCGCGAAGGCCCAGCACACCGCGGACCTCCACCGCTGGACGCGGTTCGTCTCGATGCAGCCCCATTACAACCTCATCTACCGGGAGGAGGAGCGCGAGATGCTCCCCTTCTGCGTGGACCAGGGGGTCGGGGTCATCCCTTGGAGCCCACTCGCGCGCGGGGTGCTGGCGGGCAACCGGACGCGCGACGGCGGGCGCCGGACCACCCGGTCCGAGACCGACGGCTTCACCGATTACCTCTATGCGCAGCCGACCGACTTCGACGTCGTCGAACGCGTCGAGGAGATCGCGGCCGCCCGCTCGGTGCCTCCTGCCCAGGTCGCGCTCGCCTGGCTGCTCCACCGCCCCGCTGTCACCGCCCCGATCGTCGGGGCCACCAAGCCCGGCCACCTCGCCGACGCCCTGGCGGCCGCGGAGCTCGCCCTCGAAGCCGACGAGATGGCGCGGCTCGAGGAGCCGTACGTGCCCCACCCGGTCCTCGGGCACTTCTGAGGCTCAGCTCGGCGTCACGGCGTCGAGCCCCGTCCGCGATCGCGACAGCGGCTCGTCACTCGTCCCGACCGCGGCGATCACGCCTGCCACGACGGCGAGGACGGCCAGGACGACCACGACGCCTTCGAACGCGTGCCGCACCGCCGCAGGTGTGCCGCCGTCGCCTCCGAGCGCGCTGTAGACCGCGCCGGTGACCGCGAGCCCGAGCGCGGTCCCGAGGCCGCGGCCCATGTTGAGCAGCCCGGAGGCGAGACCCGACTGGTCCGGAGGTGCCGCCGCCATCACGCCCGCGTTGTTGGGTGAGTTGAACAGGCCGAGTCCGGCGCCGACGAGCGCGAGCAGGACGATGAAGCCGGTGGTGGACGGTCTGAGGACGGCGAGACCGACGAGCCCCACGGCGACGACGGCCATCCCGGCCACGGTCGCGCGGCGGACGCCGGTCCGGTCGGCCATCCGTCCCGACCACGGCGCGACGATGCCCAGCGCGACCGGCAGGACCATCACCTCGAGTCCGGTCCGGACCGTGCCGAAGGCGAGCCCACGCTCGAGGTAGAAGGGCACCACGACGAGGATCCCGAACAGCACCGCATAGGCGAGCATGCCACTCGTGACCCCCGCGGCGAAGTGTCTGCGGCGGAAGAGCGCGAGGTCGACCATCGGTGCGCTGGTGCGCCGCTCGCGTACCACGAACGCCGCACCGGAGACGACTGCCACGACGATCGCCACGACGATCGGCGCGGACGTCCAGCCGAGGCGGACACCGAGAGAGATCGCGAAGACCGTGGCGATCACCGCCGGCACGAAGAGCGCGAACCCCAACCAGTCGAACCTGACCCTGCCGACGAGGTGGCTGCTCCTCGGGATGAAGAGGAGCGCGGCGACGATGCCTACGACGCCGGCGGGCACGTTGACCAAGAAGAGCAACCGCCAACCCCCGAGCACGAGCAGCAGCCCACCGATCGAGGGACCGAGCGCGAGTCCGAGTGCCTGTGCGGCGCCTTGGACCCCGAGCGACCGCCCCAGGCGGTCCGCGGGCACGGCGAGGGTGATGATGGCCACGCTGTTGGCCTGCAGCATCGCCGCGCCGACGGCCTGCACGGCGCGGAAGACATCGAGCGCGAGGAGGCTCGGCGCGAAGGCACAGAGGGCAGAACCGATGATGAAGATGAGGAAGCCGTAGACGTAGAGGAGCTTGCGGCCGACCATGTCGGCGAAGCGGCCCACCGCCGCCACGGTGGCGACGAGCACGAGCAGGTAGGAGAGGCCGACCCAGGTCACGGCCGCCAACCCGGCGTGGAACGACCGCTCGAGGGCCGGAAGTGCCAGCGTCACGATGCTGGCGTCGAGCTGGCCCATGAAGGCGCCGACGCAGACCGCGGCCAACGCGAGCAGATAGGAGCGCGGGAGCCGGCGGATCCGCTCGGGACGCCTCGGCTCGACGATGAGGCGCTGCCAGCCGACCGGGACCGGCTCGTCGGCGAGGCTCATCCACCCATTGTGGCGGCCATCCACCGATCTCCCGGTGGATCGCGAGGGGTGGCCGTCCCGGACCGACGTCCGGTCGGGTCCGAGTACGGTGACCAGCACGGGGTCCGGACGGGCGTTCCGGACTGCAGGAGGCGCGTGATGGACGCGAGGGAACGGCCCACCGGGGTGGACTTCCACTTCGACATCATGTGCCCGTACGCGTACCAGACCTCTCTTTGGATGCGGGAGGTACGGGACCTCACCGGCATCGACGTGCGCTGGCGGTTCTTCAGCCTCGAGGAGATCAACCGGCAGGAGGGCAAGAAGCACCCCTGGGAGCGTGCCTGGTCCTACGGCTGGTCGATGATGCGCATCGGCGCGCTCCTGCGACGCCAGGGCATGGACCAGCTCGACCGCTGGTACGAGACCGCGGGACGGGCCCTCCACCTCGAGGGCCGCAAGCCCCACCGGCCGGAGGTCGCCGAAGAGCTGCTCGTCGAGATGGGCCTCGACCCCGCCCTCGTCCGTTCCGCCGTCGACGACCCGACCACCGGTGAGGAGGTCCGCGCCGAGCACGACTCGGTCGTCGCGAAGGGTGGCTTCGGCGTGCCCACGCTCGTCTTCGACGACGACCAGGCGCTCTTCGGTCCGGTGCTGGTCGACCCGCCCCACGGGCAGGACGCCCTCCGCCTCTGGGACCTGGTGACCGGATGGCTCGAGTTCCCGGCCGTCTACGAGCTGCAGCGACCGAAGCGCGCCTCCGACATCGACACGATCGTCAAGGCGTTCTCGCCCTACCTCGAAGCCCGCGACTGGTTCAGCGTCCAGCGCGCGACCCCGTGACCCGGCCCGGCCCGGCCCTGATCGTCGTCGGTCCGTCCGGCGCCGAAGAGCACGAGCTCGCCGGCCACCCGGAGCGTCCCGCCCGCATCGACGCGGTGCGGCTGGGCATCGCCGACCTCCACCTCGACACCGACCTCCTCGAGGTGCCGGCCCCGGAGGCGGAGCTCGAACGCCTGGTCCGGGTACACACCACGGCCCACCTCGACCGCCTCCAGCGACTCTCCGAGGCGGGAGGCGGCCACCTCGATGCCGACACCTTCGCGGACGCCGACTCGTGGGGTGCGGCGCGCCGGGCGGCCGGTGCTGGTCTCGAGGCGATCGAGGCACTGCAGCGCCACGGCGGGGTCGCGTTCGTCGTGGTGCGACCTCCCGGCCACCACGCCCTCTCCGACCGCCCCATGGGCTTCTGCCTCATCAACAACGTGGCCGTCGCCGCGAGCGCGCTCATCGACGCCGGCGAGCGGGTCCTCGTCGTCGACTGGGACGTCCATCACGGCAACGGGACCCAGGACCTCTTCTGGGACGAGCCAGACGTGTTGTACGTGTCGGTCCACCAGTGGCCCTGCTACCCCGGAACCGGACGGTCCTCCGACGTCGGGGGCCGCGGTGCGCTCGGGCACACGGTCAACGTCCCGCTCCCCCCGGGAGCGACCGGGGACGTCGCCCGTCGGGCCTTCGAGGAGATCGTCTCGCCCGTGGTCGAACGGTTCTCGCCGACCTGGGTGCTCGTCTCGGCCGGCTTCGACGCGCACCGTGACGACCCCCTTGCCGACCTCGCGTTCTCCTCGGGTGACTTCGGCGGGCTCGCGTCGCTCGTCGCCTCCTACGCGCCGGGCCCGGGTCGCCTCGTCCTGTTCCTCGAGGGCGGCTACGACCTCGGCGCGTTGCGCCGATCGGTGGCGGTGACCCTCGGCGCGTTGACCGGTGCGACGGTCGAGTCCGAGCCTCCCACCTCCGGCGGTCCCGGCATGGACCAGATCCCCGAGATCGCGGTGCGGCGGCGCGAAGCGCTCGGGAGCTCGGCGTGAGGGCGGACACGGCTCCGCGGGACCTGCCGGCATCTGGCAGGCTCGGAGGCCGGCCCCGGCGGTCGTCGGAAGCGACGGTCCGTCATCTCGTCCCAATGGAGCCAGCAGATGCCTGAGCACGATGCCGCACCGACCGGGCTCGTCGTGGTCGGTGTCGACGGATCGGACATGTCGATCGACGCGGTGCGCTGGGCGTTCGGCCAGGCGGCGGCGACCGCAGCGCGCCTCGAGGTCGTCACCGCGTGGCAATGGCCGGTGAGCTGGGGGCCGGCCGTGCCGCTGCCCTCCGACTACGACCCGGCAGCCGATGCCCGGTCGATGCTCGACGGGATCGTCCCACCGATCGCCGCCGAGTTCCCGGCCGTACCGGTCCACTGGCGGGCCGTCGAGGGGCACCCCGCCGCGGTGCTCGTCGAGGCGTCGCGCCATGCCGACCTCCTCGTGGTCGCGAGCCGGGGGCACGGGCAGTTCTCAGGCATGCTGATCGGCTCGGTGAGCCAACACTGCGCCAGCAACGCCGACTGCCCCGTCCTCGTCTACCGCCACAGCACCTGACCCTCCGGCCTGCCGGGCCCCTCAAGCGGTCGGCATGGGGAAGATCCCATGCTCGCCGGAGACCACCGACATCGCCGCACGGCGGGCGGCGTCGTCGAGCTCGGGCCTGTCGGCGAGGACCGCAAGGGTCGTCGCGAGGACGTCGAGGTCCCCGGGGGTGCACACCGCGTGCACACCAGGTGTCGAGAGTGCGAATCCCACTCCCCGGGCGACCTCCTCCGTCGAGACGTACGGTTCGTACCAGGTGCCCGACGTGCGCGTCCGTCCCGCCCAGGGTCGGGCGGCGACCGACTTGATGGCCATCACCCCGACGTCGCGCTCGGTCGCCTCGGCGAGCAGCGCCTCGGCGTCGCGTCGGTAGGTCGCTTCCCACCAGAGTCGCGGATTGACCGGGAACATCACGGTGTCGAGGTCGTAGCGACGGAGCGCCTCGAGATGGGCGACCGGGGCGGTGAGCTCGTGGCCGGTGACGCCCACCCAACGGCAGAGACCCTCGTCGCGGGCTGCAAGGATCGCCTCGACCGCGCCGGCGCGTGCGTCGAGCTCGTCGAGATCGGTGACCGCGTGCAGCTGGTAGAGGTCGAACGCGTCGCAGCCGAGCAGGTCGAGCGAGGCCTCGAGCTCGGCACGTGCACCGTCAGCACTGCGCCGCAGGGTCTTGCACACGACGAAGAGCCGGTCGCGCACCGCGGGGATGAGCGGCCCGAGCAGCTCCTGGGCCCGCCCGTACTGCGGCGCGATGTCCAAGTGGTTGACCCCGGCAGCCAGCGCCGCCGAGAACGACGCCGCGGCGACTTCGGGCGCGCAGTCCCAGAACGCGGCGGCACCGAGGACCGCGACCGACGAGCGGTGACCGGTCCGTCCGAGACGGCGTTGCTCCATCAGCTCACCGCCCCGCGCCGCGACCCACGGAAAGCGTCACGCGCCTTCGGCCGCCTGCTTGGCAGCCTCCCACTCCCGCACCATCGCCCCGAACCGCAACGGGTTGTAGACGTCCTCCTCGTAGGACCAGTGGCCGTCGCCCGCGTACTTGAGCAGCGTCACGTTGTACTCCTGGTGGACGCTCCCGTCGCCGGGGTCGCGCATCCGGTTCCAGACCTGACAGACGACCCAGCCACGGTCCTCGTCGACGACGTACCACCCGATCGGGAATTCGGGCATCTCGTTTCCGGGGTACTCGGCCATGCACGAGCTGATCCACTCGAAGATCGCCTCCTTGCCGGTGAAGGTGCCGTAGTGGTGCTCGATGTAGGTGGCGTCGTCGGTGAACAGGTCGGCCCAGGCCCGCCAGTTGCCGCTCGCGCCGGCCTCGGCGGCGGTCGCCTGGTAGTCGGCGAACGCGCGCTCGATCTCTTCCCGACTCCACTGACCCATGGCGCACGCTCCCCACTCGACCGGTCCGACCCCCGCAAGTGTGGGCGCGCCGCATCACCGGGTCAACCGCGCAGGCCGACGACCGGGCCGACGACCGGGCGGAGCCACAGGAAGGAGACCGGTAGCATGACCGCGCCGGCGAGGTGGATCGAGGGGGGGTGGGCGATGGATGCAGCGGACCTCCCCGGGCGGTTCGCCGGCAAGGTGGCGGTGGTCACGGGTGCCTCTGCCGTGCCGAGCATCGGCTTCTCCTGCGCGTCGCGGCTGGCCCTCGAGGGGGCGTCGGTCGTGCTCAACGGACGCGACCCCGGCGCGCTCGGCGCGGCGGCAGATCGACTCGCGACTGACGGCCACGGCGTCGTCGGCGTCGCCGGCTCGGTGGAGGACGGCGCGACGGTCGCCGCACTGGTCGGGGCCGCGATCGACCGCTTCGGGCGGATCGACCTCCTGGTCAACACCGTCGGAGGTGCCCGCTTCCGGGGATCCTTCGACGCGATGCACGAGGACGACCTGCTCGGCACCGTCGCGCTCAACACCTGGCCGACCGTCGCGCTCATCCAGGAGTCCCTTCGGCACGGCCTCGCGGACGGCGGTGGCGCCGTGGTCAACATCTCGAGCGGCTCGCCGAGGAAGACCACCTCCACCATGGTCGCCTACGCCGCCGCCAAGGCGTGTCTCAATGCGTTGACCCGCACCATCGCGGCCGACCTCGCCCCACGCGGGGTGCGGGTCAACGCGGTCTGCCCGGGGTTGACCGCCACGACCGGGACGAGATCCACCTGGGAGGACGACGGCGGCCAAGCGGCCGGCGCGCACCTGCCCGTCGGGCGCCTCACCGGCGCCGACGACATCGCGGCAGCGGCCACCTTCCTCCTCTCGGACGACGCCAGACAGATCACCGGAGTGCTGCTCGACGTCGACGGGGGGAACCACCTCGCCTCCGGCGGGTGGACCCCGATCGGCGACCCTCGACTCAGTGCCGGGCCGACCGGGCAGCCAGTCGTTCCTTGAGCCGGGGGACGACCTCCTCGCCGAGGAGGTCGAGCTGGTCGCGCACGGCCGTGCGGTCCATGCCCGGGAGGTGCACGCGCAAGTTGAGCGCGGTGGCGCCCGCCGCCGCGGCGACCGCGACGAGCTCGTCCACGACGGCGCGCCCATCGGTCCCATGGACGGTCTGGTCGGCACCGAAGGGGCTCGCTCCTCCCGTGATGCGGTCGTAGGCCGCACGCTGGGCGGCAACCAGCTCTGCTCGGAGCTCGCCCAGCCACACCCGGCGTATCAGCACGCGCGGACCGATGCCCCCGGCCCCGAGATAGGCCGACGTCACCGTCGCGAGCCGGTCGGCCGACGACATGCCCTCGAGCAGGATGCCCGCACCCAGTGCAGCCGCGCGGCGTGCCGCCGCAGCCGAGACCGTCGCCACGACGACCGGCACCGGGCGATCGCGACACGCCCGGAGGGCAGGGTCCCCCTCGAGCTCGCCGAGCTGCTCCCCGCGGAGCAACGCGACGATGGTGGGCAGCTCGGCGACGAACACGGTGGTCGCCGCCGCCCGGTCGGTTCCGACCACGGCGAAATCGCGCGGCGACGCCCCGGCGGCCACCCCGAGTCCCACCCTCCCGGGATGCCGGGCCTGCAGCCAGGCGACCTCCTCGGCGACGAGCACGGTCGGCCGCAGCGGGAGGAGGAGGGGGCAGGGTGCGGCCCACCCGACCGGCTGGCTCTCCAGGACGAACGACGCCGCGAGGAGCGGGCTCGGCAGGTAGCCGCCGAAGCCGCCGTGGTGCTCGCTCGTCATGATCCCGTCGAACCCGGCCCCGATGGCGAGCGCGGCCTGGAGCGCGAGCTCGTCGACCACGTCGGTGGCCTCGAGCTCGTTGTGCGCGTAGAGCCGGAAGGAGACCGATCCGTCGGCGAACGGCAGCGGTGGGGCGCCTGGCACCCGGGCGACCCTACCGGGGGTCGATCGGCCGCCCACGGTCACGACCGGAGCAATCGAGCCGCGGTGGCGGCGAGCTCCGGCCCGTCGCCCTCGATTTCGACGAGCTTCCGCCTCGAGCGCGCTCCGGCGACGATCGTCACACCGCGAGGTGCCACGTCGAACGCGTCGGCGAGTGCCGCGGCCACCGCCCGGTTGGCGCGTCCGTCCACCGCGGGTGCTGAGACCCGGACGACGAGCGCTCCGCCGTGGTCGCCGCCGACAATGGTCGCCCCCGACCGCGGACGCACGTGGATCGTGAGCCTCACGGGTGCCTCCCGGCGGAACGGTCCCCGGCCGCAACGTGCGGTCCGGCGCTGCGTATGCTCCCCGCCCTGACCGCAGGGCGCAACACCCCCACCGTCTCGACCGGCCTGTGTCCCGCAGGTGCGCTAGGACTGGCGCATGTCGACCCGTGAGCTCGTGGTGCTCGGGACGGCCAGCCAGGCTCCGACCCGTCATCGCAATCACAACGGCTATGTGCTGCGGTGGGACGACGGTGCCG
Source organism: uncultured Acidimicrobiaceae bacterium (assembly GCA_963769765.1). GTDB lineage: Bacteria > Actinomycetota > Acidimicrobiia > Acidimicrobiales > RAAP-2 > Bog-756. The sequence goes on from CAVYNA010000004.1 coordinate 707,898, forward strand.
TGCTCTTCGACCCGGGCGAAGGGACCCAGCGCCAGCTCCTGTTGGCCGGTGTCTCGCCCTGGTCGATCCGGTGGATCTGCGTCACCCACTTCCACGGCGATCATTGCCTCGGACTCCCGGGGGTGCTCCAGCGGCTGTCGCTCGACGGCGTCCCCCACCCGGTCGACGTCGCCTACCCCGCCAGCGGCCAGGCGTTCTACGAGCGGCTCCGGCACGCCTCGGTCTACAACGACCGGGTCGATGTCCGTGCCCACCCGATCGGCACCGACGGGATCGCGCTCGTCGCGCCCTCCTTCGTGGTCCGCGCGTGCCGCCTCGAGCACGACCCCGAGACGTACGGGTGGCGGGTCGAGGAGCCGTCACGCCGCCACCTGCTCCGCAAGCGCCTCACCCGGCTCGGCGTGTCCGGCCCGGACGCAGGTCGCCTGGCCGCCGGCGAGTCGATCGAGGTCGGAGGGACGCGGGTCGAGGCGGACGAGGTGAGCGAGGTCCGACCGGGGCAGCGGATGGCCTTCGTGATGGACACCGGGATCTGCGACGCCGCCGTCGAGCTCGCCGCCGGGTCGGATCTCCTCGTCTGCGAGGCGACGTTCGCATCGACGGACGAGCACCTTGCGCGGCGGTACCGGCACCTGACCGCGGCCGATGCCGCGAGAATCGCCCGTGACGCCGGCGCCCGCCAACTGGTCATCACGCACTTCTCAAAGCGCTACCCCGACGTCACCCCGCTCCTCGACGAGGCCCGCGCAGTCTTTCCGCACGTGATCGCAGCGGAAGACCTCCTCAGGGTCCCGCTGCCACCTCGACTCCGCCCCGGCGATTCAGCCTGAGCCAACCGTTTCGACCCGACCGGCCTGTTGGCGCACCGCGGCGGCGGTCGCCACCATCTGGGCGGCCAACATCGCCCCGACGCCTTCACCCGCTCGCAGCCGGAGCGCGAGGAGCGGCTCGATCCCCAGGTACGCGAGGACCTGCTCGTGTGCCAGCTCGCGGCTCTGCTGTCCCGCGACGAGGTGCGCGGCCACCGCAGGCTCCAGCGTCACGGCGGCGACGGCCGCCACGGACGTGGCAAGCCCGTCGAGGACCACCAGGCTCCCTGCTTCGGCCGCCCCGAGCACCAGCCCGCAGAGGAATGCGAGCTCCGGACCCCCGAGCGCCGCCATCGCGACCAGCGGTTCCGACAGGCGGCGCCCGTGGTCGGAGCGGGCACGGTCGAGCGCCTCTCCGATGACCGCCCGCTTCCGTCGGAGGGTCGCGGCATCAGCGCCCGCACCGAGTCCGGTCACGTCCGAGGCGTCGAGGGACAGCTGTGCCGCGGCCAGTGCCGCCGCGACCGTGGTGTTCCCGATTCCGACCTCCCCCAGCGCGATCACCCGCTTGGTCGACGCGCGACCGATGTCGCGGGCCGCCCCCACGATCCGGCGGACGTCGTCCATTTCGAGCGCGTCGGTCCCGACGAGATCGCCTCGAGCCCCGAGCGACCGCACCTGGGTGGCACCCGCAACGGGAGGGCCGGCGACGCCCGCGTCGACGACAAGGACGTCGGACTCCGTGAGACGTGCGGTGGTCGCGCCGAGGGACTCCCCTGCGACGGTGGCCTCGGCCACCTCTCGTGTCACGTGCCCCCCGTACACCGACACCCCGCGCCCGGTGACCGGGTGGTCGGCGCATGCGATGACTGCGAGGCGCCGCGCGTCCACCGCGATGCCGAGTGCCTGGAGCCGGTCGACCGACCGGTCGAGCACGCCGAGCGACCCGACCGGCGTGAGCACCTGGTCCGCGTCGTCGCGCACCGCCACGACCGACGGTGGGTCCGGCGCACGCAGTCTCGACACGGGCGGCTTCGCACCTTCGTCGGGCCAGCGCTCGTGGAACACGATGTCGGCAAGCGGTTCGCGACTCGACCAGCCGGCCCGCTCGAGTCCCGGCTCGGGAGGACGTTCGTCCGGCCACCCGAGGCACAGCCACCCGAGGGTTTCGACGTGGTCGGGCAGCCCGAGCAGCGACGCCAGCTCGTCGGGCCGGAAGAGCGTGACCCAGCCGACGCCGAGCCCTTCGGCGCGCGCCGCCAGCCAGAGGTTCTCGATGGCACAAGCGCACGACCAGACGTCCGCGTCGGCATAGGTGGCCCGGCCGAGCACCCCCTCGGCGGGTGCGCGACGATCACAGCAGACGACCAGCCCGACCGGCGCTTCCCGGACCCCTTCGAGCTGGAGGTCCAGCATCTGACGCGACGCCTCGATCGACATGCGGGCCGCCTGCCGTCGGCGTTCTCGATCGGCCATGAGTGCCGCCCGGTCGCGCGTCGCACCCTCTTGCACGACGATGAATCGCCACGGCTGGGAGTGCCCGACCGACGGTGCGCAGTGCGCCGCACCGAGGAGTCGCTCGAGGACGTCCGATGCGACCGGGTCGGGCCGGAACCGCCGGATGTCCCGACGGGCCGCCAGCACCGCGTAGAGCGCGTCCCGGTCGTCGCTCGGAAATGCCCAGGCCGACGGGTCAGCGGCCCGTTCGGACGCCGACGTGGTGTCACCGACCAGGGGAATCGGGCGGGGCCACTTCATGGGTGCGTCCCCCGGGACGCTTCAGACCGGCCGCCCATTGGCGCAACGAGATCCGGCCGGTCGTCGACCTCGATGCGGCCCAGCGCCGCGACCAGCGCCGCCAAACCGTCCTCCGACGGCACTGCGATCCGGGTGACGTCCGGCATGCCGAAGCTCGTGCAGTCGCGGACGACGACGCCGTGCGGCGCCAACCGCTCGCGAAGGCCGGCGCGCTCGACCAGCACCCACGGCGCGTCGGACGGTCGGGTCCCCAGGCCGAACGCGTGCAACTCGTCGACGAGCTGACGCCGCAGGGTTCCGACCTGCACTGACCACGACGACAGGTCCGTGGACTCGAGGAAGTCCGGAAGCGCCGCTGTCGCGAGTGTGCTGACCGACCACGTCACCTGCCGATCTCGGCAGCGCCCGATGAGCTCGGGTTCGGCCAGCACGTACCCCATCCGCAGACCCGGGCACGCATAGAGCTTCGTCAGCGATCCCACGACGACTGCCCGCTCGTCACCGCGTGTCCACCGACCGGTGGCGAGCGGGTAGAAGGCCTCGTCCCAGACCGCGGCCGTCTCGCCCGGCGCGGCCAGCAGTCCGCTCGGGCTGTGGGGATTGGAGCGCCACCTCGGACCGGCTCCCCGTGGGTGGAGTGCGAACTCGGGTTCATCGACCGAGCCCCCGAGCACCGCTGCGACGAGGGCGATCGCCTCGGCCCCGCCGTTGGTCACGAGCAGGCACCCCGCATCGACACCCATGGCGGCCGCGAGCGCGTCCGTGGCCCGTCGCGGATCGGGGTACCGGCGGAGCGCTGCCAGGTGTCGCTCCACGATCGCGATCGGGTCGGGCGCCAGCGGGTTCATCGTCTGCGAGAGATCGAGCACACGCTCGGGATCGAGACCCAGCGCGGCGGCGACGGCAGGACCGTCCCCCCCGTGGCGCCCGGCTTGCGGCACGACGGCCGTCCGCTCGGTCACCCCGTCCAGTCCGATCGCCACCACCGGAGGGCGCCGACGGCGCCGACGGCGCCGAGCCCAGTCGCCAGCGCAACGCCGACGTCAAGCGAGAGCTGCACGGACCGGGCGATGTCGGCCCGCTCGGGGGGTCGGCCGGTCCCGAGCGCCGGACGGACCTCCACCCGCTCGCCGTAGCGGTTGGTGCCGCCGAGCCGGATCCCGAGCGCCGCCGCGAAGGCCGCTTCGGCGACGCCTGCGTTGGGCGACGGATGGGCGGGCGCCTGCTCGCGCACGGCCCGCCGGACGTCTCGAGCGCGGCCCGGGCGCGCGAGCGCGACGAGGACCGCCGTGAGCCGGGCCGGCACCCACGCCATCGCATCGTCGAGCCGGGCGCTGGCCCATCCGTACTCGCGGTAGCGGGCCGACCGGTGACCGACCATCGAATCGAGCGTGTTGACCGCGCGCAGGCCGAAGGCGCCGGGTGCGCCGGCGACAGCACCCCACAGGGCCGGCGCCACCACTGCGTCCACGGTGTTCTCTGCGACCGACTCGACCACGGCCCGGGCGATCTCCTTCTCGTCGAGATCAAACGGGTCACGGCCGACCAGCGAGGGAAGGACGGAGCGCGCGCGTTCGAGGTCGTCCTCGTCCAGTGCCCGTCCGATCTCCGTGGCCGTGGCAGCGAGCGCACGGCCTGCCACCGCGAGGTAGGTCGCCAGGCACGTGGAACCGAGGAGCGCTCCTCCGCCGATCCCCAGTCCTGCACCGGCTGCGGCATGGAGCACGCCCACACGACGGCGATCGCGATAGAGGCTTCGCTCGAGGCGCGTCATGGTCCGCCCGAAGTAGACGACAGGGTGCACGTCGGCCGGTGGCTCCGGCAGCACGCGGTCGAGGGCGATGCCCATGGCCGCGGCGAACGGTCGCGGGATCGGTCCCCGGTGCGAAACGTTCATCGGACCACCAGCACCAAGAGACCCGCCGTCTCCCCGATCACTCCCGCGGCACCGAGCACATCACCCGTGAAGCCGCCGATCCGGCGGAGCGCGAGCCACGCGACCGATGCGGACCCCGCCGCCTCCGCGCCGATCGCGGCAACCCCCCGGCTCGGGGAGCCGAGCGCGGCCAAGAACACGGCGAGCGCGAGACCTGCCACCGCCGAGCAGACAGACCACCGTGACCATCGCCTGGAGCCGACGACGCCTCGCGCCGCCTCGCCGCCGGGATCGACCACGAACGCGGTGGCCAGCCCGCCGTCCGGCCGGGCATACGGGAGCACCCTGGCCACGACCGCCATGGCCGTGCGCGATCCGCACCAGAGTCCTGCGACGACCAGCACACGTGCAGGTGTCACCGCGAACACGGAGAAGCGGAGGAGCACGACGGTCAGCAGTGTCGCCGCGCCGAAGGCTCCGATCGACGGATCCCTGAGCACCTCGAGCCGACGCTCGCGATCCATTGGGGCGAGGAGACCGTCGGCGGCATCGGCCAGACCGTCGAGATGGAGGTAGCCGGTGAGGGCGGCGTCCGCGGCCACCGTCACGGCCGCCGCGACCAGCGGGGCCCACGCCCTGCCGGCCGCCCACCACACACAGCCGACGATCGCGCCGATGAGCGCGCCGGCGGCCGGAAACCACTCGAGCGTTCTCGGCGTCGGCACCGCTGCGTGCCCGAACGGGGTGAGGAACGCGAGAGCCCGGCGCATCAGATGTCCCCCGGCGGTGCGAGCGGGACCACCCGACCGGCCACCACGAGAAGGGCCCGGTCGGCGACGGAGGCGACCGCCTGGTTCAGCGCGCCCAACGCGTCCGCGAAGCGCAGGCCGGACGCGCTCAATGGGTGCACGCTGAGTCCCACCTCGTCGGAGACCACGACCGTGTCGTCGCGACGCCGGGAGATGGCGAGCGCGAGCGCGACGGCATCGACCGCCATCCCCGCCCGCGCCGCCAGCCAAGGACCGAGGGAGTCCACCAACACGGTTCCGGACAACGTCGCAAGCGTCGCGGCGAGATCAGGGCCGGCGTCGACCGTCGACCAGTCCTGCGGGCGGCGGGCCCGATGCGCCGCGATCCGCGCGGCCAGGCCGGGGTCGTCACCCGCCACCATCGTGGCCACGTAGGTGACCGGCCCAGGGTGCGCGGCGGCGAGCTGCTCGGCCACGGCCGACTTGCCCGACCGGATCCCACCGAGCACCAGGGTGATCACGAGCCGGTGCTCCGCTCGACGGACGAGCGGCAGCCGATCTCGACCGCGGTGCACACCGCGCGCGCCACCTTCGCTCCCCAGACAGATCGCGGACCACCGAACCGCTCAGCTCCCCCATCTGTCGAGCAGACCACGGTGACGGCATCCGAGGCGGTACCCGTGCCGGGGATCCCGACCTGCAACAGGGCCTGGGACTTCGCTTCGGTCGCCGTGCACAAGGTGTTGAGCAATGCGGCGTCTCCGAGTGGAACCGGTACCCACACCACGAGGTTGATCGTCCCGGGCCCCGGCGCCACGGCATCCGGACACGAAGGGGACGCCGCCCAGACGGGGTGGGAGATGCCGACCGTAGCCTCCACCGAGACGCCCTCGTCGTCGGAACGCACGACATGGGCCACGTCAGCGGACGTCATCATGCCGACACCGGGGCCCTCGAGCCCGAGGTCGCGGGCGATCTCGCCGACGTGGACTTCGGGATCACAGCGCGAATAGTGACCGGACACCTGCGCGTTCACGATCCAGCACCGGATCCCCAACCCGCCACCGGCAGCAGCCGTCGACGACGTCATGAGCGGTCGGGGCAGTCGCCAGACGAGCGTCTCGAGCCTCGTCCCTTCCTCCACCCGTGTGCACAGCTCGGAGGTGATCAATACTCGATCCCCTTGATGGCGGTGATGCCCCGTTCGTAGGCGTGCTTCACCACGGTCATCTCGGTGACCGTGTCGGCGATCTCGATCAGCTCGGGAGGTGCGTCCCTGCCCGTGACCACCACATTGGTCTTCGGCCACCGACCCGCGATGCCGGCGACCACGTCGGTGACGGCGACCCAACCGAAGTTGACCACATAGGTGAGCTCGTCGAGGATCACCAGGTCGTAGTCGCCGGAGGCGAGCTTGGACCGCGCGACCTCCCAGGCGTGTCGGTTCTTCGCCGCGGACTCGTCGAGATCGTCGGACTCCCAGGTGAAGCCGTCCCCGAGTGTCCACCACTCGACCCCGAGGTGGTCAGCCAGCTTGCGCTCGCCCGCGTTCCACGACCCGCTCTTCATGAACTGGACCACGCCGACCCTCCAGCCGCGGGCCCAGCCGCGACCCATCACCCCGAACGCCGCGGACGACTTCCCTTTGCCGTCCCCGGTATTGACCAGGACGACCGAGTCGACGCGCGTGCGCCGCGGCTCGTCGATCTGGCGCGGGACCGGACGTCGCGCACGCGGCGCCGTGTCGTCGCTCACCTGATCGCCTCGATCGTCGAGTCCGCCATCGCCGATTCGAACAACCTGCTCGAGGTGCGTTGCGGCACGACGACCAGGTCGCCACCGTCGGTCGTGAACACGCGGACCCGACCCCCGAAATGCCTCGACAAGAGCCCCTCGTCGAGCACCTCCGACGGTGGCCCTGCGGCCACCACTGCACCGCCGGACAGCAACATCAGCCGATCGGCGAACTGCCCCGCCAAGGTGAGGTCGTGCATGGCGCTCACCACGGTCAGTCCCAGCTGCAGGCGCAACTCGTCCACCAGCTCGAGCGTGTCCACGCGACGACCGAGATCGAGGGCGCTGGTCGGCTCGTCGAGCAGCAGGACGGGCGCCTCCTGGGCCAGGGCACGTGCGAGCACGATCCGCTGGAGCTCCCCTCCCGAGAGCGTGGCGAGGGTCCGACCGGCCATCGCCGTGAGACCGAGTCGTTCGAGCAGCTCCGCGCAGTACCGCCGATCGTGGTCCGACTCGGTTGCGAAGTACCCGAGGTGGGGGGTGCGTCCGAGAAGCGTGTAGTCGAGCACGCGGCATGTCGGAAGGCAGCTCCGGGCTCTGTGGCACGTAGGCCACCAATCGTGCCCGCCCTCGTCGCGGGAGCTCCCGGGTGAGGTGCCCGTCCACCCGGACCATCCCGTCGTGGTGCACCAGGTGGGGGATCGCCCGCAGCAGGGTCGACTTCCCCGCTCCGTTCGCGCCGACGAGCCCGACCCACTCGCCACGCGCGACCGAGGCCGTGACGTCGTGGACGGCGGTGGTCGCGTCGAAGCGGACGGTCACGTGCTCGAGGGCGATCATCGGTGGGGCCGCAACCGCACCCTGCTCCCCGCTCGGGAGGCGTCGAGGTCCCTGGGGCGCACCGAACGCCGCATGTCGCCGCGTCATCAGAGCACGCCCCGCTGGGCCCGGCGCGAGACGAGGACGAAGAGGAAGAACGGGGCACCGACGAAGGCCGTGACCACGCCGATCGGGATCTCGGCCGGTGCCTCGACGGTGCGGGCCACCAGGTCGGCGAGGACGACGAACGCGGCACCACCGATCATCGAGACCGGCACCACGATCCGGTAGCTGGCGCTGGTGGTGAGCCGCACCGTGTGCGGGACGATGATGCCGACGAATCCGATGAGCCCGCTCACCGACACCGCCGCCGCGGTGCCGAGCGTGGCGGCGGCCACGATGACGAGCCGAGTGCGCTCCGGATTGATGCCGAGCGATCCCGCCTCGTCCTCACCGATGCGGAAGACGTCGAGGATGCGACGGTGACCGAGGAGGACGAGGGCGCTGACGACGCAGTAGGGCAGGATGAGGGTCACGTCCGACCAGGTCGTGACCGACAGGCTCCCGAGGATCCAGTTGTAGATCTGCTGGATCTGTTGGGAGTGCTGTTGTTGGAGATAGGTCTGGATCGCGGTGAGCAGCGCGGCCACGGCCACCCCGGCGAGCACGATCGACCGACCGGAGCTCCGACCCCCGCCCGAGGCGCCCACCAGGTACGTCATCGTGACCGCCATCGCACCGCCGGCGAATGCGGCGAATGGCAGGACGACCGACGTGTCCGACCCCGAGATGATCACCACGGTCGCTCCGAGCCCGGCCCCCGCGGCGACTCCGAGGAGGTAGGGGTCGGCGAGCGGGTTCCGGAACACCCCCTGGTACGCAGCCCCGCCGGAGGCGAGCATGGCGCCGACGAGGCCTGCCAGCACCACCCGGGGCAGGCGGAGTTGCCAGACGATGGCCTGGTCGAGTGCGGAGGCGTGCGTGTGGAAGTGGAGCCAGGGGACATGGACGAGCAGCGAGCCGACCACGTCGCCCACCGGGATGCCGACCGGTCCGATGGTGACCCCCATGAGGAGGGCGATCGCCAGCAGCAGCGTCGCCGCCAGCACCGGGACCCGCGCGAGACGGAGCGGTGTGCGCCGAGGTCGACGGGACGCTCGCGGGCCGCCTCGCGGGTGTGGCCGGAGAGGAGCGTGCTCACATGGACCTCACGGGGAGGACCTCGCGACGTGTTGTCCCAACTCGCCGGCGACCGCCCGGAGGAGGTCCACGATCCTCGGGCCCCAGCGCGAGGCGATGTCGTCGTTGAGGTTCAGCACCCGGCCGTTGGCCACCGCCGACAGTGTGGACCAACCTGGCCGTGCAGCCACCGTGGAGGCCGACTGCCCACAGCAGAGGGTGTCTGCGAGGAAGACGTAGGCGGGATTCGCCTTGAGGATGAACTCGGCGTTCAGCTGCGGGTATCCCCCGCTGGAGGCCGCACCCTGCGCGGAGTCGGCGATGCTCTTCAGCCCGAGCAGGCCGAGCACCGATCCGATGAAGGTGGACGAGGTCACCGAGTAGTAGGTCTGGTCGAGCTCGTAGTAGTAGCTCGCAGGATGGGCCTGCTTGGGCGAGGCCGCGACGATTCCGCGGATCTGCGACTCGAGCATGTGGACTTCGGCGGTCGCCTGGGACGGGTGGCCGGTCGCGTCGCCGAGCTCCGCGAGCTGCTGGTACTCCTGCCGAAGGTCGACGGCTGCGGGCTCGCTCAGCACCGGGATGCCCAGCGAGCGCAGCTGGTGGTCGAGCCCAGCCGTGTCCTGGGCCACGACGACGAGGTCGGGCTTGAAGGAGGCGATCGCCTCGACGTTCGGATCGTTCCCGTCGAGCGTCGTCGTCGGTACGCCGACCGGGTAGTTCGAGTCCTTGTCCACCGCCTTGACCTGGCTGCCGGCGCCGACGGCGTAGAGCATCTCGGTGGCGGTCGGGGACAGCGACACGATCGCCGTCGGCTTCGCACCGATCCGCACAGCGCCGTTGGCGGCATCGACGGTCAGCGGGAACGTCGTTCCGGCGTTGGCGGCCGAGGCAACCGGTCCGGCGCTGCTGCAGCCGAGCGTGCACACGATCGGCAGGAGCACGACACCGAAGAGGAGTGAGCGCCCGAACCGCATGACCACTTTGCATCTGACCACTGCGCATCCTCCATCGGTAGACGGAGGACGGACTGTGCCCGCTGTGACACCTGGTGGAGGCATCCAACGAACCGCCCTTCCTCCGAGGACTGGTTGCGTCGATGCAAGTCAGGCGTCCGGGCTCGCCCCCTCCACCGGGAGCAGTACCGTTGCGGGACAGCGCCGGGATCTCACCGGTCTTCGCTGAACTTGCACCACTCCGGGTCGTGACCGGAGCACCTGCAGGGTACCGCGCACGGAGTGCCGGCGCACCTGGTGGGTCGAGCGAGTCCGGATCAGTCGATGACGGTGGCCACCCGAGCGTTCCCGACCGCTGTGAGGTGTCTCACGATCTCACGATAGGCGTGCCACGGGCTCTGCTCGGTGTACGGGATGCCGTGTTCGGCACAGAACGGTCCCACCGTCGCCCGTGCCCGTCGAAGATTCGCCCGGGGCATGGTCGGGAACAGGTGGTGCTCGATCTGACTGTCGAGACCGCCGAAGATGAAGCCGGTGAAGCTCGGTCCGGACAGGTTGCGCGAGGTCACCACCTGGCGGCGCAGGTAACCGAGCTCGTCGTCACCGGTCAGCGTCGGCATGCCCACGTGGTTCGTGAGAAAGCTGACGCCGAGGTAGAAGCCGAACAGCGACTGGCTGACCACGATGAATGCGACGGCACGGATCGGTGCGAGCACGAAGAACGGTGCAACGAAGAAGATCCCGGCGTGCATCACCAACAGCACTGCCTCGAGGATCGCCGCCGGATCGCGGCGCCGGGCAAGCGCCCTCACCCCGGCAACATGCAGATGAAGTGCCTCGAGGAACAGGAGTGGGAGCACCATCAACCCCTGGACACGTGCGAATTTGCGGCCGAACCACCCCCGTGCGTCGACCTGTGCAGGCGTGTAGACGAGCGCCCCGGCCACGATGTCGGGATCCCTTCCTTCGAGATTGGTATGGGCGTGATGGCGACTGTGCTTGCTCAGCCACCATCCGAAGCTGAAGCCGGACAGAAGGTTGGCCAGAGCCAGACCGACGGCGTCGTTCGCATTGCGACGTGACCAGACTTGGCGATGGCCCGCGTCATGGCCGAGAAAACCGATCTGGACAAGCACGAATGCGATGCCGACGGCAACCACGAGGTTCCACCAGCTGTCGCCGAGGATCACCACAACCCCGAACAGGAAGCCGAGCGCTCCGACGGTGGCAGGTATCTTCACCGCGTAGTACCGACCTCGACGGGTGAACAGTCCCTGCTCCCTGACCTCGCGCGAGAGCTGGGCAAATGTCGTGCCGTCCGTGACCGTGCCACGAGCAGTCCCGGCCTCGATCGTCACGACGCACTCCTCGGTTCGTGCATGCCGGCAACAGTGGTTGCGAGAGCTTCCGGAAAGGACGGATCTCGATGCTCTCGGACCGGCCAGCTGATCGATCGTCGAACCCGTCAGCCGAGGAGCAGGCGCCCACGACCCGTGGACACCTCTTCGAACCGAGGTTGACGCCGTCATCCTACGGGAAAGTTGAGGTGAGACGAGCGCGCTCGAGAGCGGCGGTGCCTCGCTCACTGCAGGCCACCACGGTCCAGTACGTCGCGGACCGCCTCTTCGACGCACGCGAGCGTCTCCGCCATGGCCCGGCGCTCGCCGAACCGCTCGACCAGCGAGACCGCGAAGATGTCGCCGCTCGATCTCGACGGGTCCATCGGGGCCGACGCGCCCCGCGATCACGAGACTCTCCACGCCGGCCTTCTGCGCATCGCCGACGACACCGCCGACCACCTTGCCGGCGAACGACATCGCGTCGAGGGATCCTTCGCCGGTGACCACCAGGTCGGCGTCGCCGAGGGCCGCACGCAGCCCGGTCAGCTCGGCCACCAGCCCGTAGCCCGAGCGGAGCCGGCCGCCGAGCACCGCGATGGCCCCGCCGAGCCCTCCGGCCGCGCCGGCACCCTCGAGGTCGTTCACGTCGATGCCGTAGGTCTCGCGGTACTCCCCAGCGAGCCGCTCGAGGCGGTCGACGAGGAGCGTCACCTGACCGGGGGTCGCGCCCTTCTGCGGACCGAAGCGGGGTGCGGCCTCGACGAAGCGGACGCCGACGTCACACGCGCCGACCAGCATCGCACCGTCGAGCCCCCCGGCCTCTTCGACGGCGTCGATCGCCCCGCGCCCGCCGTCGGTGGTCGCCGATCCGCCGAGACCCACCACGACCGTGCCGTCCGGACCGACGGCCCTGGCGGCAACGACCAGGAGCTCTCCCGTCCCTCGGGTGGTCGCGGCCACCGGATCGTTCCGGGCGGCGCCGCCGACCAGCATGAGCCCGGATGCACGCGCCATCTCGACGACGGCGAGTGGTCCATCGAGCCGCCAGGACGCCCGGACTTTCGTCCCGTCCGGACCGGTCACCACGGTGGTCTCGAGCCGGGAGCTCGGGGTGTCGAACGCCTCGAGCAAGCCTTCCCCCCCGTCCGAGAGTGGCACGCAGACCGCGGTCCAACCGAGACCGGTCGCGGCACGCGCGATCGCCGAAGCGATCTCCGACGCCGTCGCCGTGCCACGGAACTTGTCGGGCGCGGCGACCAGGCGTGGCACCCGGTCGACCCTAGCCAGCGGGTTCCGCGGCGTTCTCGATGGTGCGACCCTGGGGTGCGACCACGGGTGCGCTCAGGCGGTGGTGGCGCCGTCGATGAGGATGTCCGCGCCGTTCATGTGCGAGGCCTCGGCGGAGGCCACGTACGCGATCGCTGCCGCGATGCCCTCCGGCGTGCCGAAGTCGCCGAGCGGGGTGACTCGGCGGAGCAGCTTCGGGTCGGCACCGTCAGGAAGGTGGAAGGCACCGGTGATCGGGGTGTCGATGGCTCCGGGACTGATGCTATTGACCCGCAGGCCTGCTCCTGCGTACTCGACCGCGAGCGCCCGGGAGAACGCGAGGACACCCCCCTTGGAGGCCGCGTACGCGGAGGCCCACGGTTGCCCCTTGTGAGCGGCGGTCGACGCGAGGTTGACGATGTTGCCCTTCGACTCGAGGAGTGCGGGGATGGCCTGTCGACAGACGAGGAACGTTCCGGTGAGATTGACGGTCACGAGTCGCTCCCACTCCGCCAGCGTCTGCTCGTGCGTGTGCGAGAAGGAGAGCACCCCAGCGACGTTGACCAGCACGTCGAGCCCGCCGAGGGCGTCGAGCGCGCCGGTGACGAGCGCAGCGGCGCCCGCCTCGGAGCTCACGTCGGCGACCCGGGTCCTGATCGGCGGCACGTCGTCGGGTGCGGCTCCGGGCAGGTCCTCGAGGAGCGCGGCGTTCACGTCGGCAGCGACCACACTGGCACCCTCGCCGGCCAACCGGAGGGCCGTCGCCCGCCCGATGCCGGACGCGGCCCCCGTCACGAGCGCGCGCTTCCCACCGAATCGGTCGCGGATCATCGCCAGACTGTAGGCGTCCGGACGAGTGCACCCGGTCGCACTCCGCGGGTGCCTTCCGCTGGAGATCGTCTGGGGATCGTCGCGTGTCCGCGAGGATCGAGGCGACTCGCGAGAGCTGACGAGGTCCGTGGTCTCGGCCCTCGAGGGAAGGAAGAAGACCCCTTTTCGGCCTGCCATCGGCGTCCTCGCATTCCGCTCCCGGTACATACATCTAGTGATGTATGTAGATGTATGTACCGAAATGTCGTGCACCGAAGACGGAGGACCGGGTCGACTAGGACGCTTCTCCGAGGCCGCATCGGTGATCGGATCTGTCAGTTGACACTTACGCAAGGAGATGCTTACATAGGAGCTGTGGACGGAGCGCTCAAGGCACTGGCAGATCCGCGACGGCGCGAGATCCTCCGGCTGGTCTGGTCGGAGGAGGTCCCCGCGTCCCGGATCGCCGCCCGCTTCGCCGACGTCACACGGTCGGCCGTATCCCAGCACCTGCGCGTGCTGCGGGAGGCGGCGCTCGTGACCGAACGGCGCGAGGGCACCCGGCGGCTCTACCGGGCCAATCGGTCCGAGCTCGCCGATGTGCGTTCCTTCCTCGACGGGTACTGGACCGACAGCCTCGATCGCCTCCGCGATCTCGCGGAAGCGGACGAGCACGACATGAAAGGCAGGCCGTGATGGACCTCGTGGAACGCGAGCTCGTGATCGATGCGAGCCCCGACACCATCTATCCCTATCTCGTCGACCCCGTGCTGCACCTGCGGTGGATCGGGACCGACGTGGAGCTCGATCCCCGCCCGGGCGGTGTCTACCGGGTGCTGGTCGGGGGCAAACACCCCTCCCTCGGAGAGTTCGTCGAGCTCGACCCTGGCCGGCGGGTCGAGTTCACCTTCGGCTGGGACGAGCCAGGACATCCCATCCCAGCAGGCTCGACGACCATCGAGATCACGCTCACCCCGGAAGGGTCCAAGACGCGCGTTCGCCTGGTGCATCGCGGCCTGCCCACGGACGCGGTAGCCGATCACACCCACGGATGGGACCACTACCTCGACCGGCTGGCCGTGGCCGTGGGCGGCGGCGATCCGGGGCCTGACGAACTGCCGGACGGGGCCTGAGCTCCGGACGGCCCTCAGCCAGCGTCGCCTCCGAGGGCCGTGTCGACCAGGGCCGTCCAGCCCGGATCGTCCTTCGGCGAGGTGGTCTGGCCTCAAATGGTGACCGACGAAGAGCCTGGCGACCGCACGCTTCTCGTCGTCCGCACCGTCATGGGCCGCCTCGCGGAGGAGACAGGCCCCTTGCACGATGCGCACGAGGTGTTCGAGCTGGGCCCGGAACGCGGCCGCGGCGGTCGGACCCGCCTCGAGTCGAGCGCCGCAGACGCGCCAGGAGCGCGTCGAGCGCCTCGGACACCACCTCCGCGTCGGCTGATGCGCCCGCGGCCGCGAGCTGCGCGCGGATCCACCCGTCCACGTGGTCGACCAAGCCGAGCCGCACGCAGTCGCGCTGCACCTGTGCGCAGAGGACGTTGTGCGTGCCCTCCCAGCTCTCGTAGACGATCGCATCTCGGTAGAGGCGGGGCAGTGGCGAGAAGGACTCGATCGTTCCGTTGCCCCCGAGGACTTCGATCCCCCGGTGGACGACGTCGGTGGCGACGATCGAGGTGAGGTACTTGTTCGCGTTGACGAGGAATCGATAGGCGCCAGCCTCCTGCTCCGAGCTCCGGCCGCGGTCGTGACGATCGAGGAGCCAGGTGAGCGCGAAGGTCGAGGAGAGTGCGGCCTGCTCGTCCGCCTTCATCAACGCGAGCTGCTCGCGGACGATGGGGATCGAACCGATCGCGCCGCCGAACGCCCGGCGGTGTCGGGCGAACGACGAGGCCTCGAGGTAGGCCCGCCGCATGAGGCCGGTGGACCCCACCGCGTTCAACCACCGCGAGGTATTGAGGAACTCCTCGACCGCCACGTGGAAGCCGTCGTCGACCGCACCGATCGGCCAGGCGAGGGCACCGTCGAAGTCGATCTCGGCAGAGGCGAGACAGCGCGTCCCGAGCTTGTCCTTCAGTCGGCGGATCCGGAAGCCGTTGGGCGTCATCCCGTCGAGGGTGCGCGGCACCAGGAAGCAGCCGAGTCCCCGGGTACCCGGGTTCGCACCGAGGGGTCGTGCGGTCAGCGCGAACAGATCGGCGTCAGCGACGGAACAGAACCACTTCTCGCCCGAGATGCGCCAGGCACCCGGTTCGGCGCCGTCGGGCTCCGCCACGACCGTGTTGGCCCCGACGTCGGAGCCGCCCTGGACCTCGGTGAGGAACTGCGACCCGCGGAGGCACCGGTCGTAATCGGCCTGGTAGATACCGGGCAGGACCCGGTCCTTGAGCTCGGGTGCGCCACGGTGCTCGAGGGCACGGGCGAGCCCGACCGTACAGACGGCCGGGCAGCTGTGGCCACCCTCACCCACGTGCGAGAGGAGATAGAAGAGCGCCGCTTGTTCGAAGAGCCCCGACTCGTGGCGTCCGGCGGAGACCATCCCCGACGCCCATGCGGCCCGACCCGCGACGCGGTAGGCGGGATGGAATTCGACGCGCTCGATCAGCCGACCGACGGCGTCGTAGGGAGCAAGCGCCGGCAGCTGTCGGTTGCGCTCGAGCTCCTCGACCGCCGGGTCGATCACCTCGGAGACCGCCCGCCCGAATTCGGAGAGCCCTGGCTCCATCGCCGTGGTCGCCCCCTCCCCCGCCCAGGTCGCGAGCACCGTCTTGAGATTCCGGTTGGCCGCGTAGTAGTCGGCCGGATGCGAAGCCATCCATCGCGCGAGATCGTGCCGGCCGGTCTCGTCCGCGGGGATCGCGCCGCCAGATCCCGCGACGTCGTCGTGACTGGCACGCCTGGTTCCGGTACCGCCGACTCCGTTGTCGACCGCAGCTTCGGTCACACTTCGGGCCATGGTGATCATCCTCCGTTCGACCGACGGGGACGGCGTCCCACCGCTTCGGAGACGACAGGACGGCTGCCCCCTCCGACACTAACCCCGGCTGCTCGGATCACGGGGAGGTCCGGAGCACCACCAGCGGTGACGCCCCGAGCTCGCCGGCCAGGGCACCGTGACCGGGGCCACGCCCGGCGACCGCCGAGTCGAGGAAGTCTGCGACGGCCGCGTCGAGGACCGGGGTCCAAACGGTGCCTCCCGCGATCGGAGGCAGGTGGCCCGCGCCGACCAGCGAGAGGTAGTCGTCGGGAGCGCGCACCTGGCCGAAGACCGTCTGGCTCGCGGAGTAGGGCACGACCGTGTCCGCCGTGCCCTGGACGAGCAGGAGCGGCACTGACGAGGGGACGACCGCGGCCACCATCGGATCGGGAGCGTCGGCCACGACCGCCCCCACTCTCGGATCGATGGTGCCCCGTTCGTAGACGACCATCAGCGCCACGTCCGCGCCGTCGGAATGACCGACCACTGCGATCCGGGTCGGATCGACCTTCGGCGCGACGGGACCGTGCTCGACCGCCGTGATGACGAACGAGACGTCCGCCGCCTCGGCCGGGAGCTCGCTCCGATCGAGGGCGTAGGGGAGGTCGGGATCCTCGAGCGGGAACCCCGGTGCGGCGACCACGTAGCCCGCTGAGGCGAGGGTCGCGCAGAACCGTCGGTAGGTGAGCGGATCGACCGCGAAGCCGTGCACGAACACGACGAGGGGGAACGGCCCGGGGCCGGCCGGGAGCCAGATCGTGGTCGGGAGTGGACGATCGGGTGCAAGCTCGGTCCCACCTTCGACGACCGGTCGGGTGGGGTCGACGAGGGCCAGTGTCCGTGTCGTGACGTCCAGTTCCCGCATCGGGGGCGCGCGCCCGCCGGTCCGATGCAGCCGGGTGGTCGACGACGTGGTGGAGCCCCCCGTCCCGCGCCCGGCGCCCCGCCCCGAGCCGGCCGTCACCAGTGCGACGGCGACGGCGGCCATGATCAAGAGCACGGCCCCAGCGAGTGCGAACCTGGTCTGCCGGCGTCGGCGCCGGCGCCGACGCCGACCCGCCGCGATCCGGTCTGCGTGGGAGACCCGCATCGCGGCTGCACGGTAGTCGCGTCCCGCGCAGCCTGGCCCTCAGCCGGACCGGGCCACCATGAGGAGATCGAGGACACCGACGGCCCAGACGTGTGCGCGGTCGATCTCACCTGCGAGGAGTCGGTTCTGCTTGTCGACGAGGAAGCTCTCAGGCTCGGCGACCACGTCGAACCCGTGGTGGCGCAGACGCCGCGCGATCACCTTCGAGGCACGTCCTGTCGCTCCGGCCGGGCCGGCGATCCGGGTGTCGAATGCGGCGCCGGCGACCCGTGGGACGTGGCCGAGGTGACGGAGCCACTCACGGACCCCCGGCCCGTCCCACTCCGGCTCGGCCGTCAGCCCGTCGTCCTTGTCCGCCGCGGCGGCGCCCGCACGACGGGTGTTGGGGCGGGCCAAGCCGTGGATGTGGGTCGGTCCACCGACCACGACGAGATCTGCGCCGACGACGATGTTGGGATCTGCGTGAGACGCCAAGGTCAACACGACCTCTCCACGCAGACGTGCGGCGTCCACGATCTGCTCGGCGATCTGGCGGGTGTTGCCCAGTATCGACTCGTAGACGACAACGGTCTTCATGGCCACCTCCTCTCGTTCCTCCGTCGATCGTGGACCGAAGCTGGCTGGGTCGCCAGAGGAGAAAGTCCATCCTCGGCACGATCGGGGGCAGCCGGATCAGCGGCTGTTGCCCCCGGTCAGCGGGGTTCGCAGATGACCACGGGGATCTCCCGCTCGGTTCGCCCTTGGTAGCGCTCGTAGCCCTGGTAGGCGGCCACGATCCGCGGCCACAGCGCCTCCTTCTCGGCCTTCGAGGCCCGGTGCGCGCGCATCGGCCGGCGTACCCCGTCCACCGTGAGGTCGATGTCGGGATGCGCGAGGACATTGCGGAACCAGTCCGGATCGCGGTCGTCCCCACCCTTCGATGCAACCAGCACGACGCGATCGTCCTCGACGATCGGTGCGGTGAGCATGGCAGAGTGCGGTCGTCCTGACTTCCGCCCGACGGTGTGAACTTCCACGAACGGCATGCCGAACCCGGAGGAAAAGAGCCGTCCGCCGCTCACCCGGGCCACTGTGCGGTGGACGCGGTTGAGGACCTTGAACCCGAGGTCGACGAGGTCGGTGCCGATACTCACCGCTCCGACCCTAGCGAGCGGGCAGCCGTCGACCAACCTGCGGTCCCGGGCGCGACGGCCACCTGGTGCCGCAGACGTCGGCCGTTAGTGTGGACGACGTGCCTCAGCACGAGCTGACCCCCACCCGCTCGGCCGAGGTCGTCGCCGACGTGGACGTCTGCGTCGCCGGAGGCGGCCCGGCGGGAATCGCGGCGGCACTCGCTGCCGCACGGTCGGGCGCCACGGTCTGCCTGCTCGAGGCACAGGGCTTTCTCGGCGGCAATTTCACGGCCGCGTCGGTCGGGACGATCTGCGGTCTCTACGTTCGGGAGGGGTCCGCCGTCGATGGGTTCGGTCTCGTGACCCGGGGCATCGCCGAGGAGGTGCTCACCGCGCTGTCCTCTTCGGGGTCCGCGGTCGGTCCGGTCCCCTTCAAGGACACCGCGGTCGCGTTGTACGTGCCCTGGGCGGCCAAGCGACTCTTCGATCACCTCGTGGGCGAGGAGTCGCGCATCCTGCTCTTCCTGCATGCGCTCGTCTCCGACGTCGTCGTCGACCGCGAACGCGGCGGGCTCTCCGCGGTGGTGGTCGCCACGAAGCAGGGCCCGAAGGCGGTCCGGTCGGCCTCTTTCATCGACGCGACCGGCGACGCCGACCTGGCGTTCCACTCGGGGCCGCCGGTTGAGGTCGTCGGCCCTCTCCCTGGGGCGCAACAGCTCGCGTCGATGCAGTTCGTCATGGAGCACGTGGACGTCCCGGCCGCGCTCGCCGCCGGCCTCGAGCGGCTCGCCGAGGAGATCGGTCGGCACGGTGCGCACCTCTCGCGGGACAGCGGCGCGGTACTCCCGACCTTCCGTCCGGGCGAGGTGATCGGGGCGATGACCCGTGTCCACGGTCCTGACGGCGGTGTGCTCGACACCACAGATCTCGCGCACGCGACGTACGGCGAGCTCGAGGGTCGACGCCTGGCCGAGGAAGCGGGCGCCTTCCTGATCGAGCACATGCCGGGCTTTGCGGGGTCCTTCCTCGCCGATGCCGCGCCGGTCCTCGGCGTCCGTGAGACGCGGCACGCGGTGGGCCGGGCGACGCTGACCGGAGACGACGTCACCGGTGGGGCGCGCTTCGCCGATGCGATCGCGGCGGGCGCGTGGCCCCGGGAGTACCACGTGACCGGACGGTCGACCGAGTACCACTTCCTTCCTGACGGTGTCTTCTACCAGGTGCCGCTCGGGGCGCTCCGGGTCGCCGGGATGTCCAACCTCTGGGTCGCGGGCCGCTGTGCGTCCGCCGACCACGACGCGATGGCCTCACTCCGGGTCATGGCGACGTCCATGGCGATGGGCCAGGCGGCCGGGACAGCGGCGGCGCTCGCAGCAAGCGGGACCGACGAGCCCGGAGCGGTCCGCGACGCACTGCGCGCGCATGGTGCGTTCGTGGGATGAACGTGCCGACCTGGTTCCGTCAGGGCGCTGAACGCGCAAACGCGGCAAGCACGCAGGTCGCGGTGTCCTCGACCGCATGGTACGCATACGGATCACGACCGGTCGTGCACGACGTGAGCGCGAGTGTGCTCGGCAACGCCGTCGCACCTGCACGGCGCACGTCCTTCCACACCCACGCGTGCGCCTCGAGGACCGGCTGAGCTCCGGTCGCGGCCGTGAGGAGCGCGGCGGCGAAGGACACCGAGGGGATCCGCTCGTACGGCGGGAGTGCGGGCTGGTCGGGCACGACGACGGTCGTCGTCCTCCAACCGCGGAGGGCGGCGCGCACCGAGAGCACGTCCGACCGGGTGATCGTCGTGCTGGCCCCGACGACCGAAGTCGCTGCTTCGAGGACCGCTTGGCCCGGCGCCTCGGCTCCGGCCCGTGCAGGGATGCCTCCGGGGCCGCCCTGGCCCACCATCGGGTACTGCAGGCCGTCGAGCGCCTGCCACGTCATCGGGCTCTGGATCAGGGTGAACGGAGCAGGGAGCACGAGGACCACCTGGTCGCTCGCGAGCCGGGGGCTGACCGTCTGGAACCAGGCCGGCACGACCACCGGCACCACGGTGACCGGAACGATTGCGGTGAGGTAGGTCGCCATCGGGACCAGCGCCGCAGCCGCGACGGCAAGGGACGCCGCTGCCGCGAGCCACCGTGGCGAGTGTCGCTGCTCGCCGACCCAGGAGTGGCAGTGGTCGACGACGATCGCAACCGTCACCGCTACCGCGCCGACGGTGAAGAGCACGAAGCGGCTCGCAACCACGTCCTCCAAGAGCGGCACACGGTCCACGAGCTGCCAGGGAAGGACCATGCCGCGGTGCGCGCCGAGCGCCAGCACGGAGGTGGCTCCGGCGATCAGTCCGAAGAACCAGAGCTTCCGGTCCCGGCGCCACGCGACGAGTCCGCCCAGGGCGACGGCGAACGCGCCGATACCGAGGTAGCTCGGGGAGATGAACACGCCCTGGGTCCCGCCGAGCAAATGGCGTGCCGTTGTGCCGAAGATGCCGGTGGTCACCGGAGGCGGGGGGAAGACCACGTCGCGGAGAGACGCTCCCGCGTGGCTCGGCGACTTGCCGGGCCAGATCGGGCCCGAGAGGTGTGAGGGACCCGCCAGGGCGAACCATGTCGGGTAGGCCAGGAGGGTCAGCGCGCTGGCCGCACCGGTCCCGAGGCCGACCACCACCGCGCGTCGCCGTTCGCGCACCGTCCCCGGGTGGAGGTGCACCGCGGCGACCAGGATCACGACGACACCGATCGCGACGACGATGCCGGTCATCGCCAAGACCTCGGTTCCGATGAAGAACTGGACGGCGGCGAGCACACCCATGGCGACGCCAACGAGCGCCGGATGTCTGGGCTGCCGGAAGAACAGCTCGTCGAGACAGAGCACGAACAGCGGAGGGACCACCGCCATGCCGAGCATCAGGTGGCCGTCGAGGAGAGCGACCAGGACGAAGGGCGAGAAGCCGTAGAGCAGTCCGCCGACGAACGCGGCTGGAGCCCAGTGCACCCAGCGACGGACGAGGACGAACATCGCGAGCGCCGAGAGGACCGGTGCGAGGGTCAGTGCGACGTTGAACGTCGCAATGGGTCCGAAGAGCCACGTGACCGGTGCGAGCACCGTTCCGAGCGCAACTTCGCTCGTATTGGAGAGGAGATCGACCCCGTGCGGATAGCCCATCGCCGTCGAGGACCACGGATCGAGACCGTGCGCGATTGCGTGCGCGGGCCACGCGAGGAACCAGGTGAACAGCGAGCTGTCCCCGCATCCGCACGTGGTCACCGACGTCGGGTGGCTGGTCCAGACGTTCCACCAGACGACCAGGGCGACCAACAGGTAGCCCACGCTCGCACCCGCGAGCTGCAACAGCGGGCGCGATCCCACAGGCCGCCCGGGCGCGGGCGCGGCTGCGACGTCGTCGTCACCCGTCCAGTCGCGCTCGGAGAGGGCTGAAGGCGCGGTGGTCGTCGTCATCGCCACGTGGCCTGCCTCCCCAGGTGCGCCGCTCGGCGTCGTGTCCGGCAACGCCTCACGAACGTCGGGCGCAGAGTGTACGACACGCCCGTCGAACCGTGCCGAAACTCGAGGAGCGGCCGAACGCGACGCCGTGTCGCCCCCGCCACGCGACCGTCGAGGTCGGCCACCGCGACCGACCGGGCCGGCCCTCCCGACGCGTCAGCCGGCGACCTGGACGTCGACCACGACCGGCGGCAGCGACTGGCCGCCCGCCGTCCGGAGCCGGACCTCCAGGGGATGGAGCCCGCCGGTGAGTCCGGTCACCGTGAGCAGCCGGCTCGCCGACGGTGCGGCCGCACACGAGCCCGCACCGGGTGACACCGTCGTGAAGGTCCCCGAGCTCGGCGTCACGGTCAGGCCGGCACCCGAGGCGGTCCACTCGACCGTCAGGGTCGCCACCGACGCCGGGCGGATCCCGACCTCGAGCGCGACCGGTCGGCCGAGCGCTTCCGTCGTGGAGCCGCTCGGTTGCGAGTAGCCCACGGCCGGCAGCCGACCGGTGGCGAACGCCGGTGGCGCACGGCCCGGATCCGAACCCCACGTCGGATCCGGCACCGAGGAGAGCGAGACGGCGACGGTGCCGCCGCTCCGGAGCACCGACCCGGGCAGCCAGGGCTGGTCCCAGGTGACCGTCCGGGCCGGGGACCTTCCGGACGTGCACGAACGGGGCGCCTCCGAGACACCCGGCGCGTGCACGGTCATCGCGTGGACGAAGGGTCGCGACGGTGCGGCGGCCGGTGCGTCGATCACGAGGTGGTTGCCGTCGGGCAGGGTCACGTCCGCCTCGGGGAAGAGTGGGCTCGCGAGCGCGAGGTCGCCAGTTCCCGGAGTCAGCGGGTAGAACCCGAGCGCCGCCCAGACGTACCAGGAGGAGATCGCCCCCAAGTCGTCGTTGCCGGGCTCGTCGACGGGCGCGTCCGCGTAGAGCGTCTGTTCGATCTGCCGGACCACTTCCTGAGTGCGTGCGGGCGCGCCGAAGGCGTCGTACTCGAAGGGCGTCCAGAGCCCGGGTTCGTTGCCGGCCCAGTCGTAGGGCGCGAACCGCCCGACGTTGAGCTGTGAGAAGAACGCGTCGAGCGTGGCGACCGCGGAGGCGTTCCCTCCTTTCAGCGCCGCGAGCGCGGCGAGGTCCTGGGGGACCGCCCACGTGTACTGCGCCGCGTTTCCCTCCTCGAAGCCCTGCTGACCACCGGCCTCGAGCAACGCCGGGTTGAAGGCGGGGCCCGCGGGGAAGCTGCCGTCTGCCGTACGGGCCTGGAGGGAACCGGTCGCGGGATTGAAGAGGTACTCCCAATTGTGTGCGCGCAGCGACATCGACGCGGCGAGCGGTCGGTCCCCCTCGGCCTCGGCGAGCTGACCGATCGCGAAGTCGTCGATCGCGTACTCGAGGGTCGCGGAGCCCCCGATCGTGTAGTCGATCGAAGTGATGTCGGGAGACGCGGCGTTGACGTAGTGCTGGCTCAGGTATTGGTCGAGATACTGGCGCTCGATGAGGAGCCCGTGGCCCGTCTCTGCCCGGTCCGCGCCCTTGACCATCGCCGCGAGGGCGGCGCGCACGTCGAAGTTCCGCACGCCGAAGGCATAGGCGGACGCGATGATCGGGTCAGCGGAGTCGCCGTTCATCTGACCGGCGTCACCACCGACGATCGCCCACTTGGGCAGCCAACCGGTCTGCGCCGCGTCGTCGACGAGCGTCTGGACCATGTCGCCCGTCTGGTGGGGCGCGAGAACGGAGAGCAGTTGGATCTCCGAGCGATAGATGTCCCACTCGGAGAAGTTTGCGTACTCCTGCCGATTGGTGACGCGGTGGATCCGGCCGTCGGCACCCGGGTAGCGACCGTTCACGTCGCTGACGACGCTGGGGAAGAGCAGCGAGTGGTAGAGCGCGGTGTAGAAGATGTGCTCGGTGGACGGTGACCCGCCGCCGATCCGGATGCGACCGAGAAGCCGGTCCCAGCGGGCCGTCGCCGCGGCCTCGACACTTCCGAGCGACCAGCCCGGGTCTTCGCTGGCCAGGTTCTGGGCGGCGTCGGCGACGCTCACGAAGGAGATGCCGATCTTCGCCAGCACCCCCTGGTCGCGCCGCGCATCGAAGGTCACGTACGCACCGCAGCCCGGTCCGGAGCACGAGGTGGCTCCGGCTGTCACGGTGGCTCCGGTCCACGTCCCGGCCACGGTGAAGGGTCGGTCGAACTGGGCGACGAACGAGAGTGTGGAGGGGGTGCCGGTCCCGCAGAACCCTCCGCTGGTGACCTGCCCGGTCAGCTCGTGGGTGCCGACGACGCTCACCCGGGCCGCCGTGACGGGGTTTGCGCTGTCGCCGACCTTGAAGAGGAGGTTGGCCGAGCCGGTGCTCGGGAAGGCGAAGCTCGCGATCCCCGACCGGGCGGTCACCGCGAGCTCGGTCCGGACCGGCGACGCGCCGAGCGTGACCGCGTATCGACCTGGCGCGGCATGCTCGCTCGCGTGCGAGAAGGGCGCAATCGTCGTCGCGGGGTCCGAACCGATCGCGCCGACGGTCGGCAGGACGGGGACGTCTCCGTAGGCGGCGCACCCGCTCCCGCTCAGGTGGGTGAGACTGAAACCGTTGATCGTGGAGTCCGCGTACGAGTAGCCACCCCCGGACTGGACGAGGTCGGGCGAGGTGTCAGGACTCCACTGCATCATCCCGAAGGGGGTGTCTGCGCCGGGGAACTCGGAGACGGATCCCGGGCTGACCGGCCCGGTCCCGGTGCCGTCGAGCGGTTTCACGAGCGAGCTCGGGTGTGCGACGAGCCCTGGGGCGGCGGCGACCGCTGCCGCCGGCTCGACGAGAGCGGGCACTGCGACGCTCATCATGACCACCGACACGAGCGCACACGTCCGCGCGGCTGGGAGTCGGGACCACGCCGGCACGGAAGCACGGTAGCGGAGGAAGCATCCGACCGACCGGGTCGGCCGGCCTCTCACCGACCGGCCCTCGCGGACCGGTGGCCGCATAGGGCAGGATGACCCGATGCCACACGACCGCAGGTTCCGCTTCGCCGCACAGTTGAGTCGCTCACCTGAGGGGACGGCGCGCTCGTGGGCCGACCAGGCCCGACGAGCCGAGGACCTCGGCTACTCGACGATCTTCATGCCGGACCACTTCGGCGACCAGCTCGCGCCGGTGCCGGCGCTGGCAGCGCTGGCAGCCGCGACGTCGACCCTCAAGATGGGCTCCCTCGTCTTCGGCAACGACTACCGCCATCCCTTCGTGCTGGCCAAGGAGGCCGCGACCCTCGACGTCCTGAGCGAAGGACGGTTCGAGCTGAGTCTCGGCGCCGGCTGGATGCGCACCGACTACGAGGCGGCTGGTCTCACCTACGACCCACCGAAGGTCCGGGTCGAGCGCTTCGAGGAGGCGGTCTCGGTGATCCAGGGACTGCTCCGGACCGACGGTCCCTTCTCCTACCAGGGCGCCTACTACACGGTGTCCGACCACACCCTCCTCCCACGGCCCGTCCAGCAGCCAGGTCCCCCGCTCATCATCGGCGGAGGAGGGAAGCGGGTCCTCTCATTCGCGGCGCGGTACGCCGACATCGTCAGCATCAACGTCAACCTCCGCGAAGGAACCGGCGGACCCGAGACCGCACCCGACGCATCACCCGAGCGCACTCGTCAGAAGGTGGCGTGGGTCAAAGAGGCCGCCGGAGACCGCTTCGCCGACCTCGAGCTCAACGCCCTGATCGGATTCGTCATGCTCACCGACGACGCCGCAGGCATTGCCGAGGCGATGGCTCCCCACTTCGGCATCTCCACCGAGGACGCGCTGCACATCCCGCTCGCCCTGCTCGGCACGCTCGACGAGATGCAGGCAGAGCTCCAGTGGCGTCGCGAGGAGTTCGGCATCTCCTATTGGTCGATCGAGTCCGACAGTTGGGAAGCGCTCGGTCCGGTCGTCTCTGCGCTCACCGGCACCTGACGCCCGGTCGGGCGCCGCAGAGCTCTCACATGATGTGACCGAAGTCCCTGGTCGCGGGTCGAGGGAGGCGCGACGCTCGGTTCGTGACCGATCGACCTGCACCAGTCCGATCGAACGGGCCCTCGGCCTCACCCGTCGGGAGCCGCCGACTCCACCTCACCCTGTCGCGACGCGTCGGGCTCGTCGCCGGCATCTTCGTCGTCGCCGCGGTCGCGATGGTCCCCTGGACGGTCTTCCTCGGCCTCTCGCTCCCCCCGCGCTACAGCGCCGGCCACTGGAACCTGCTCTGGACCGGATTCGACGCCGCGCTCGTCGGGCTCCTCGCCTACTCGGCCTGGGCCGCATGGTTCCGACGCCAGATCCTCGCGTCGACGGTCATCGTGGCGGGAACGCTCCTCCTCTGCGACGCCTGGTTCGACATCGTCACGTCACTCGGACACGGTGACCAGTGGCTCACCCTCCTCACCGGCCTCGGCGGCGAGCTGCCGCTCGCGATCTTCTTCTTCTGGATCTACCGGCGCATCGTCTTGAGCACGCTGACCTTGGTACACGAGCTCATCGGCGACGGGGCACCACCCCGGCGGCTCCGCGACGCCCGCATCCTCCCCATGCCACAGCAAAGCGACGCGACCTGTCAGCTCCTCGAGCCACCCGTGACGGAGCGGGCCGTCGGAGGCGGGTGACGCCGCGGTCGGTCAGCCGATCGGCATCGCTTCGTAGACCTCGATCGACCCTCCAGCGCTGAGCACCGGGCAGCCCTTCGCCTTCGACGAGGCGTCCGACACGTCAGTGGCCTCGATGATCGAGTACCCGGTCAGCCCCGAGCTGCCCCCGTCACGGGGCGACCCGTCGGACCCGACCGTGCAGGAGGCGCCGAACGGGTTCCCGGCGTCGAGCACGGCCGGCCCCAGGGAGCCGAACCACTGCATCCACGCCCCCATCGCCTTTTCCTGCTCCTCCGGGGTGCCGGCCATCGCGCCACCCGTGTACGCAAGCACGAACTTCGCCATCGTGAATTCCTCTCTCTTCTCTCTGTCTCTGATCGCTGCTGGGTCTCTGATCGCTGCTGGTCCCGCGACTCCGTCGACCGGCCTCAGGGCTGGCGTCCGGTGAACGCCACCAGCCGGTCGAGGTCGCCCGCGTCCGCCGGAAGTTCGACGATGTCCGCGAAGCGATCGCCGTCTCGCATCGACGGTGCGATGACATTCTGTGCGGCGCCGAGGACGTATCCGCTCAGCCCTTCGCTCACGACCAACGGCTGCGAGCTGGCCTGCGCGAAGTCCCAGGCGTGCACGAGGAACTCGAGCGCAAGGATGCTCGCCGCCATCTCTGCTGGCATCGAACCTCCACCGAATTCCACCTCGCCGGCCGTGCCCCGCCGGCGCCAGGCCTCGAGCGCGGACTGGGCCACGTCTGCGACCCGCTCCTCGTAGGTGCCTCCCGCTCCCACCGCGATGTCGGCTCCGGCCATGCCGCCGAGCGAGACCACCGACCCGATGAGGTGGTCGACGAGCTGGTCGACGTTGTACTTCGCACATGGCGTCCCCGACACGCCGCCGGCGTCGTCGACGCCTCGGAGCACGAGTTGGCACAGCGCGAGCGAGGCCTCCGCCGCGGTCAATTGGTCGATCGACCCCGGATCGACCGCCCACGCGTCCGCCCCCGCGTCTCCGTCGCGCGCAGCAGTCGCGAGGCGGTCGAGGTAGTGGGTCCAACCCTCGAGGTGGCCGGCGGCCTGATCGTCGGTGAGGCCCTCGTGGACGAGTCGGACGACTGTCCCACCGTCCGCCGGCTCCAGGGTGACCGTCACGGTGGACGCACCCGGCGGCAGGTCCTCGGAGTCCTCCCACCCCCAGCTGATGACCAGGCGTCGGCCGGGCTCCACCTCGACCACCTTGCCCGCGGCGGTGTGCCCGGGCACGATCGTCCAGCGGTACTCCCCACCCGCCCGGAGGTCGATGCGCGCCGCCACCGCCTGCCAGCGGCGCAGGCGCTCGGGCTCGGTCAACAGCGCGAAGGTCTCGTCGGCACCCAGGGGGACGAGGACGGACTTGTCGAGGGGCATGGTCACTCCTTGCAGTGGTCGCAGCGGCTTGGCGAGGGCGTCGAGCTCCTGACTCCAGAACACGTCGAGCGAGGCGTGCAGCTCGGCGAGCCCGGCGGGCCGAACCCGGTAGTAGCGATACCGCCCCTGCTTCCTCGCCTCCACCAGCCCGGCCCGCTCGAGCACGCCGAGGTGCTGCGAGATCGCCGAACGGGTGACGCCGAAGTGGGACGCGAGGTCGACGACCGGCTGCTCGCCCTCCAAGAGGAGCTCGAGCAGCCGGCGGCGGTTCGGTTCCCCGAGCACGGCGAGCAGGTCATGCATCGCACGATATATTAGTCACCACTAACGCGTCAACCGCGTCGGGGGGTCTGACGACACTGCTCCAGGCGGATCGGGTGGCACCTGCCTGCGGGATCTACGCTCGGCGGTCGTGATCCTCGACCTCGTGCTCATCGGGCTGGCGATCACCCTCGAGCCGATCCCTCTGACCGCGTTCATCGTCGTGCTCGCCTCGGAAGGCGGCGTCCGCAAGGGAGCGGCGTTCATCTTCGGCTGGCTCCTCTCCCTCGCCGTCGTTGTGGCCGTCACCGTCCTTGCGACCGGCAACGACCCACCGAAGTCGAACACCGCACCCACGCTCGCGTCGCTTGCGGTCAAGCTGCTGATCGGCGTCGTGCTGGTTGGGATCGCGATCCGTCAGTGGCGGCGCATGGGCCGTCCGAAGAAGCCCAAGGAGACCCCGAAGTGGCAGCGCGGGGTCGACAACATGTCGCCCTGGTTCGCGATCGCCCTCGGACCGCTCGTCCAACCATGGGGGCTCGTCGCCGCCGGTGTCGCCGTGATCATGAACGCCAAGCTCTCCTCATGGGAGTCCACGCTCGCGGTGTTCAGCTTCTGCCTGGTCTCGACGATCACCTATCTGGCCC
Source organism: uncultured Acidimicrobiaceae bacterium (assembly GCA_963769765.1). Classification (GTDB taxonomy): domain Bacteria; phylum Actinomycetota; class Acidimicrobiia; order Acidimicrobiales; family RAAP-2; genus Bog-756. The sequence goes on from CAVYNA010000004.1 coordinate 736,789, forward strand.
TGGAGATCTACGCGGGCTTCCGGCCCGCGCAGACCCAGGCGTTCTTGAACCGGGTCCGAGCGTGGATCGACACCCACACCGACCAGGTCATCATCGTCGTCTCACTGGTGCTCGGCTTCTACCTCGTCGTGGAGAGTGCCTACGCCGTGCTGAGCTGAGCTGAGCTGAGCTGAGCTGAGACCGCGCCGCCCGATGCGGCACGCCGTCACCCGTTCCGGTTCACCCGCCGCCGGGCGCGGGCGGTGTCGACCCGTCCGCGGCCGAATGCGTCGATCCGTCCCCAGCGGCCGGGAATGTCGAGGAGCTCGAGCCTGCCGACCGTCGTCGGCAGCACCGGATCCACCACCAGGTGGTCGTCGATCGGCTCCAACCCGAGCATGGTCCGAAGGAAGAGCAGCGGAGCCCCGGTCGACCAGGCTTGGGGGCTACAGGCGGTCGGATACTGGACCGGGTACTTGGTCATGGCCCGTGGATAGCCGCCGAACGCCTCGGGGAGGCGCCCGTCGAAGTACTCCGCGGCGGCGAGGATGCCCTCCGCGATCTGGGCGGCCTCCGCCTTGAACCCGTAGCGGCGCAGGCCCCAGGCGATGAACGAATTGTCGAACGGCCAGACGGTGCCGACGTGGTACCCGATGGGGTTGAACCGTCCCTCCCCCATGGCGAGTGTCCGGACCCCCCAGCCGGAGAAGAGCCGGCTCCCGAGGAGATGCCCGGCGAGCGCCCTCGCCTTCGACTTGTCGACGATGCCGCTCCAGAGCAGGTGACCGATGTTGGAGGTCAAGGCGTCGACCTGACGGCCCTCCTCGTCGAGCGCGACGGCGAAGTACTGACCGTCCTCGATCCAGAACTGGCGGTTGAATCGGCGCTTGAGGTCTGCCGCCTCACGCTCGAGTCGCTCCGCGTAGGTGACGTCGCGCCAGACGAGCCGGGCGAGGCGCGCACCTCGCACCTTCGCGTCGTACGCGTAACCCTGGAGCTCGCACGTCGCGCGCGGGAAGCCGGGCAGCGTGCCGTCCCGGAAGGAAATCGAGTCCCACGAGTCCTTCCAGCACTGGTTCTCGAGTCCAGTCTCCTCATTGCGCCGCTTGTAGGAGATGTACCCGTTGCCCTGGAGGTCCGCGTACTCGTCGATCCAGTTGAGCGCGGCTCGGGCCTCGTACTCGAGGTCGCGCACGAGCTTCTTGTCCCCGGTCCACCGTTCGTACTCGTCCATGAGCACCACGTAGAGCGGTGTCGCGTCGGCGGTGCCGTAGTAGGGCGAGTGCGGTCGTTCCTCGAACGCGGTGAGCTCGCCGTAGCGGACCTCGTGGGGGATGCGGCCGGGGTCCTCGTCGCGGAAGTCGTCGAGACGCGAGCCCTGACGCGTTCCCAGCGCTCGCAGCGTCGTCTCGGCGAGCTGTGGGGCGAAGGGGAGCGCCTGGAGGCTGGTCAGGATGCTGTCGCGCCCGAACATCGTCATGAACCACGGGAGGCCGGCGGCCGGCAGGGCGTGACCGGGCATCACCGGTGCGACGAAGCGCAGCGCGGCCAGGTCGACAAGGCTCCGTCGGTACGTGACCTTGAGCGCGTCGTTGTCGCACTCGAGCCGGGGCGCCGCATCGATCCAGCGCTCGAGGTCTTTCGCCATGACCTCAGCCATCCGGGTCCGCTGCTGGGCCACCGCCGTCCTGCGCAGGATCGGCTCGAGCGACGTCTGGGCCACGATGACGTCGAGCTCGGTCGACCAGCGCCCGTGTGGCGCCAGCTCCGCGGTGAAGCGCAGTCCGTGCTGGTCGATCGACGCCGATTCGGCACAGATGATCGAGGTCACTCGCTCGAACTTCTCGCGCCGGTAGATGAGCCGCAGGGAACCCTTCTCGACCACGCGCTTGTAGGTGCCCTGCTTGGCGAGGGCGTCTTTCACCTCGAAGAGGTCGGCGAAGTCGCTGTCCACTTCGAGACGGACGTCGAGCCGGACCGGGTCCGCTCTGTGGTTGAGGATGACCACCTCCTCGTGGAAGCCGTCGGTCACCACCCGCCGCCGGATCACCGAGAGCTCCGGGTCGACGTAGACGGTGCCGGTGCCCGGAACCAGGAAGAAACGGCTCTCGAAGTACTGGAGGTCATCGGTGGAGAGCGCGTCGAGTCGCTCGCCGTCGACCGTGAGCACCCATCGGGAGACGAACCTCGTGTCGAACGAGAACAGTCCCGTCGGATCGGTGAGCGACGCCTCGATGTCCCCACGCCCGTCGCACACGACGAAGGTGTTCCCCCGCAGGATCTTGACCTGGTCGGTGCTCACCGTTCGAGCTCCTCGGTCCGTTCGAGGAAGGACTGTCGCGAAGCCGACGGGCCCGGGAAGAGACGGTCGATGGCGTAGAGCAGGCCGATCTCCCCGTCGAGGTGGATGATTCCCCGCAGCGTGGCGGCGGTCAGATTCGCTTTTCCCTGAGTGAGCGCCTCGAAGAGCTTCCGGTCGAGGCGCGCGGTCGCATCCGCCCGCAGCTTTCGCCGCGACACCGACAGCTCACCACGGTCCATCGTCACGCTCCAGTGCTCCACCCCGCTGCGTCCCTCGAGCTCGAAGCTCACGGTGCCGCTCGCAGTCCCGAGGAGCGCGGAGTGCTCACCACCGGCGATCTCGTCGAAGAAGGCGGCCACCCGGTCCGGAGGCGGATGCACTGGCTTGGTCGTCGGGCTCACAGATGCCAGTCTTCCTCAGCCCGTCTCGGAACGCACGGGGCGGACGCTCAGCCGACCACCGCGGCACCACCTGCCCAGCCGATCTCTCGGCCGCAGTACGGTTCGATGAACGGTGAGCGGTACCCGTCCTTCCGCCAGGTGACAGGAAAGAAGGACTCGTCCATCGCGTCGTCGCCGAACCGCTTGTACCGGCCGTAGAGACGGCCGACCGCCGTCGGGTGGAACCGGGCCTCCGAAGACATGCAGTGCGCCACCAGCGCCCGACGCGGCACGCCGGACCGGTTGACGTCGGAACCGTGCCACGTCCATCCGGCGTGGAACGCACCCCCGCCCGCGGGGACCTCGACGGCGACGAGCTCGGGTTCCACCCCGGCAGCCGCGGCGGCGCGCCGCAGGTCCTTGGTCGGATCGGACGGGCCGTGGAACTCCTCGATCATCCCCCACCGCTCCCAGCGATGCGAGCCGCGCACGTACTCGATGGTGCCGCCGGTGGCCGTGGTCTCGTCGAGGGCGATCCAGCAGCTCACCCAGTCGGGGGGCACCGCCCACTGTTCGTAGCTCGAATCCTGGTGGAAGCCGAGGGCACGTCCACCCGGTGGCTTCCACAGCACGTTGTCCTGGCTCAATCTCGTACCGGGCCAACCGCCGAGGCGCGCGCAGGACCGACCCAGGTCGGCCCGAAGGACGACCCGGGCGATGTCGCGGTCCGACTTCCAGGCGTTGCAGATCTGCCGGGTGAGATCGGCGGGGTCGCGTCCGGGTCGCCAGTTCCACTCGTCGGGGATGAGCCCGGTCTCGAACCGACCGGCGAAGAGGTGCTCGTACCGGTCGAGCACCTCTTCGACCAGCTCGGGGTCGAGGATGCGGTCGACCACGACGAAGCCGTCCTGGCCGAACTGTTCGATCTGGCGGTCGGTGAGCTCGAAGGTGGTGGTGTGGAGATGCATCGCCGTTGCCTCGTTCAGACCTGGTCCAGGTAGCGGGTGCGTTCGTGGGAGGGGACGATCCGCCGGCACGCCTCGTCCTCCATGCGGCCACTGGTGGCCAGCGACTGGACGAAGGCCGGGCCGAAGAGCTCACAGGCGGCCCTGCTCTCGACGAACGCGTCGAGAGCGTCGGGGAGGCTCCGCGGCAGTCGAGCGGTCCCCGCCACTTCTCGACCATCGCACGGGGGGACGATCGGGGGCGGTGGTTCGAGCCCTCGCTCGATGCCCCAGACCGCGGCCCCGAGAAACATCGCGAGGCACAGGTGCGGGCTCACGTCGGCTCCGGGAATGCGGAGCTCGAGACGGGTGGCCGCAGGCGGGTCACAGACCACCCGCAACGCGCAGCTGTAGTTGTCCGGTCCCCAGGTCGCGCTCGACGGTGCCCAGTTGCCCGGCGCGAGCCGACGGAACGAGTTCGGGCTCGGGGTCACCATCGCGAGGAGCTCGGGCAGCAGCGTGACCACCCCCGCCGTCGCGGCCAGTGCGACGTCGGAGGGGCCGCCGTGCGCACCCACCATCATCGACCGTCCCGACCCCGTCGAGACGAACGAGAGGCTCGGGTGCCCTCCGAGTCCCGGAAAGTTCTCGCCCACCTTCGCCATGAAGGTCGCGCACCAGCCACGGCGCGCGAAGTAGGCCTTGGTGAAGAGCTTGGCCAGCGCGGCGTCGTCGGCCGACCGCTCCGCCGGACGGTGCTCGAGTGCGAGCTCGAGGCAGCCGGGTCCGAGCTCCCCGCAGACGTGGTCGACAGGGACCTCTCCAACCGCGAGCGTCTCGACCAGACCCACGAGCACCTCCGCCTCGACGGCGGAGGTGAGCGACGACCAACAGCGGTTCTCGCGCATGGCGGGGACCAGCGCCTCGACGTCCTCGAAGACGATCGTCTCGAACTCCCAACCCACGTCGGCTGCCAGACCGCAGGCCGCCGCCCGCTCGACCATCCGTGCGAGCTGGACCCGTGGCGAAAGGTCGGCAGACGGACCGTCGAAGTCCCCGAAGAAGATCGCGGCACCTGCCTCGAAGGGATAGGGCCTGCCGCTCGTCCGGTCGATCGCCACCGCCGCGCCGCACGCACCACCGACGTGCGAGGTCCGGTCGTCGACGGTCCAGCCCTGCACCGCGTCGATGAACCTCCATCCCTGCTCGAACGCGCGCGTCGCCGCCGCCCGGCCGAGCCGTTTCCCCCGGATGGTGCCCGACGCGTCGAGGAGCCCGAGGTGGACGGTCTCGAGCCCGTGCTCGGAGAGCCACCCCTCCGTCGACGCGCCGGGGTCGGGGCCCACCACGGTCAGACCCGGCCCTGTGCGACGCTGCGCCCCGCCCCCACACGCCCTGCCCCCACCGACGCCACCAATCCGTCGATGACCGTCTGCGAGCTCGCGGCCAGCTCCCCGAGTCGACCCGTGACGTCGGCCGCCAGCCGACTCGGATCCACGCCGACCTCTGCCAACGCCTCGCGGTACTCGGCGACCTCCGCCCACGCCGCAACCGTGGACGCACCGACCTCGACGTGGAACTGCATGCCCCAGGCGCACGGGCCGGTCCGGAACGCCTGGACCCGGGATGTGCCGTTGGTCGCGAGCACGGTGCTGTCGGCCGGCAGCGCGACGACCTCCGCGCCGTGCCACTGGAGTGCGTGGAACGTCTCGGGCAGACCGCCGACGAGCGGATCGCCCGACGCCGCGGCGCTGCGGCGCACGGGGACGATCCCGACCTCTGGACGCCCCATCCGCGCGACGGTGCCACCGAGCGCGTCCGCAAGCAGCTGGTGACCGAGACAGATCCCGAGATAGGGACGACCGAGTGCGCGCACCCACTCGCGGATCGTCGCTTTCTCCGCGGTCAACCACGGGAACCGGTCTTCGTCCCACACGTCCATCGGGCCGCCCATGACGACGAGCAGTTCGAACTCGTCGAGCGGTGGGATCGGCTCCCCCTCGTCGAGCTCGACGACCACCTCGGTGAAGCCGCCGAGACGGAGCCCGACGCCGATCGAGCCGGTGTGCTCGACCGGGAGGTGCTGGAGGACGAGCGCACAGCGTTCGTCGCGATCGATCACCGTGCCACCTTCGTCGCTCGTGCCGACCCCGTGCCCTCAGGGCAGGACGTCGAGATACTCCTTCAGGTCCCAGTCGGTCACCGTGCCGATGAACCGCTGCCACTCGTCGCGCTTGTAGTGCAGGAAGACGCGCTCCATCTCGCCGGGCAGCGCCTGGCGGACGACCGGATCCGCCTCGAGTGCGTCGAGGGCCTCCCCGAGCGTCTCGGGGATCCGGTCGACCTGCTTGCCCGCGGCGATGGCTTCGTAGATGTTCCCCTCCTCCGGTGGCCCCGGGTCGATGCTCTGCGCGAGACCGTCGCGCATCGCCTCCAGCAGTCCCGCCATCGAGAGGTAGGGATTGACCGACGAGTCCACGGACCGGTACTCGAACCGTCCCGGCGCGCTCACCCGCAGCGCCGTGGTCCTGTTCTGGTACCCCCAGTCGGCGAAGATCGGCGCCCAGAAGCCGGCGTCTGCAAACCTCCGGTACGAATTCACGGTCGGCGCGGTGAGCGCGGTCAGCGCTCGGAGGTGTGCGAGGACGCCGCCGATCGCGTGCAGCCCTGTCTTGGAGGGCAGCCGTTTGTCCGCTCCTTCCGGCAGGAACATGTTGGCGTCGCCGTCCCACAGCGAGAAGTTGTGGTGGCAGCCGTTGGCGGACACCCCCATGAACGGCTTGGGCATGAAGCACGGGAAGAGCCCGAGCTCACGACCGACCTGCCGGCAGACCTGCCGGTAGGTGGTCAGCCGGTCGGCGGTCTCTTCGGCGCGGTCGAAGGAGAAGTTGAGCTCGAGCTGGCCCGGGGCGTCCTCGTGGTCACCCTGGATCATCTCGAACCCGAGTCGTTGGCAGTACTCGACGACCCGGTGGATCACCGGCTGCAGCTCGGAGAACTGATCGATGTGGTAGCAGTACGGTCGGGTCGCGCCCTCGATCGACGGCGTCCCGTCCGCGTTCGTCTTGAGCCACATCATCTCCGGCTCGCACCCCACCTTCAGCGTGAGCCCCGTTTCTGCGGTGAACTGCTCGTGCAGCCGCCGGAGGTTGCCCCGGCAGTCGGACGTGAGCACCTCACCGGGGTCGTCGACCTCCTCGCGTCCGCGGAAGAGCGTGCAGAAGACCCGCGCGACCCGGGTGTCCCATGGCAGGACGGCGAACGTCTCGGGGTCGGGGATCCCGACCAGCTCCGCGGCCTCGGGCCCGTAGCCGATGTAGTCGCCGTTCCGGTCGACGAAGAGGTTCGCCGTCGCGCCGTAGACGAGCTGGAAGCCCGACGAGGCGAGGAACCGCCACCGCCCGGCGGGGATGCCCTTGCCCATGATCCGACCGGTCACCGACACGAACTGGCAGTAGAGGTAGGTGACGCCCAGCTCGGCGATCGAGCGCTCGACGTCCTCCACGAGCTGGTCGCGACCCTCCCGGCGGAGGTGCGCCTCGAGCGCGGTATTCACCGTCGGGGCCCGTCCGGCTCGAGGTCGGTCACCGGTCCGCTCAGCCCAGGTCCTTGAAGACCGACGTGCTGGTCACCGTCTCGGTGGCGACCGGGAAGTGGAAGCCGCACGAGGGGCACGGCTCCGAGAGGGTCTTCTGCTCGTACTCGAGCTCGTAGGGCTTGTCCTCGAACTTCCCGCAGGTCGGACAGATGCGCAGCAGCCGCGTCCCCACCAGCTCGAAGTTGGTGATGATGTCCTCCATGATGGCTCCGTTGGCGGCCCACTCCTTGGCGTGCTTGTGGTACGTGTCCATGTGCCAGTCGTCGACGGCCTCCTTGCTCGCCCACATCGAGACCTCGTTGTACCAACCCGGTTCGTCGGGATGCTCCCACCAGGTGAGGTGCAAGAACCCCGGTTTGGTCATGAGATGGTGGCGGACGTCGTTGAAGACGGTCCGGAACTTGTCGTACGCGTCGGTGCTCGAGAATCGGACCCGCTGCATGCTCAGGTAGACGGACATGACCGCACGTGCCTCCTGGTCGATCGGATAGGTGGGGGGAGAGCGGACGACTGGTGACGGATCACGGAGGGACCGTGTCGACCACGACGTCGTCGGGCAGTCGCTTCGCGACGTCGTGGGCGAGGTCGCCCTCGACGACCCGGCGCCAGCGCGGGGTGTCGGGCGTGACCACCAGGACGTGGCGCACACCCCGGGCACGTGCCACCTCGGCGATGCTCTTCGCGAAGCGGCGGGTCGCCGCGACCTGACCCCACGCCTGGACTCCCGCCCGCTCCAGCCGACCGACCGTCCTTGTCACCAGCTCGCGTTGCTTGTCCATCTCGGCTCGCGTCGGCATCAGCCCCGGATTCGGAAGGCCGAGCGCGGAGCCGTAGATCCGGGCGATGGTCACCACCGCCACCGGTTCACCCCTGCTGAGCGAGACGGCCTGGTCGACCACTTCCTTCGACACGGGGTCGCCGGCGGTCGCGACGAGGACGGCACAGGGCTCGGTCGGCTGCTCGTCCCACCGCTTCCGCCCGCGCAGGACCGAGAGCCTCGACAACGCTCTGGTCGACGCGGCGGTTGCGGTCATGCTCACGAGTCGAGCTCGCCGTGGATCGCGGAGACCGCGGCGCCCGTCCTGCCTGCGTCGATGTCCGGCATCGCCGATCCGCCGGTCACGGACTCGAGGTGCGGTTCGTCCGTGTCGTAGTCGATGCCACCGGGCGCACCGACTACGACCGGCAGCGAACCGAGGGGTGCGAGGCCGTCCCGTCGGTCGGTCATCTTGCGCCAGAAGTAGAGCGGGACGTAGGCGGCCACGATGACCACGCCCAGGAGGAAGAGCGTGTGGCCCTCACCAGGACCCACCACGATGTTCGGCGAGTTCCACCCGCCGACGAAGTAGTCGAAGGTGAGGAAGAGCGCCGCGGCGAGGGCGATCCAACGGAAGAAGCCGGGCATCCGGAAGGGGCTGACCTGGTCCGAGCGGAACTGGCGCATGAGGAAGTAGCCGAAGAGGGACGCGGCGACCGCCACGATGTAGCCCACGTTGGAGAAGATGTAGATGCGGACCGGCGAGCCGAAGAGGGCGACCACTGCCGAACAGACGAGGTTGAAGAACATCGCACGGTCCGGGACGTGGTGCTTGTTCTTGTGGCCGAACCATTTGGGAAGGAGACGGTCCTCGGACGCCTGGAAGAGCGAGCGCGCGACCCCCATGATGGCGTTGAGCACCGAGAGCAGGAGGGCCAGCACCAACGGGATGCCGATGAGGTACTTCACCCAGCCCGCACCGCCGAAGATGTGGTCGGCGAAGCTCGTGTAGAGGGTCAGCGGATCGGACGAGCTGAGGGAGGCGCCGAGCACACCGACGAAGACGATGGCCGTGGCGATGTAGATGAAGACCCCGTAGATCCCCTCGGCGGTGAGGGCGATCTTGGCGTCACGTGCCGGATCGCGGCACTCTCCGATGTAGCAGGCGGCCGCCTCCATCGCGATGGCGTTCCACGAGATCACGAAGATCCACGAGAGGAAGAAGATCGCGCTGGCGGTCTTCGGATCGGCGAAGTGGAAGCCCGAGATGTTGGACCAGTGGAAGCTGGACGGCTTGAAGACCGGGAGCAACACGAGGAGGGTGAGTGGGACCATGGACGTCACCCCGAGGACGGTCGCAAACGTCGCACCCAGCCGGATGCCGAAGTAGCAGGGGATGAAGAGCGCGACGAGCCCGACCATGGTGATCGCGAGGACGCCGATGCCGACCGGGGTGCCAAGGGAGCCGAGGGGGTCGACCAACTTTCCGAGCGGCACGTGGAAGAGCACCGCGATGTACCCGGCGGCGAGGATCATGTTGATCGGCGCGACCGGGAACCAACCGAGCCAGTACCCCCAGCCCGACACTCCCCCGACGTGGCGCGCCGTCGTCTCACCCAGCGGTCTGAAGCTCTCGTACGCATAGGAGGGCATCCCGCCCGTCCGGTGCGGCATCAGGGCGGCGAGCTCACCCATGCACAGGCAGACCACCATGCCGATGATCACTACCAAGGCGATCGCCGGAATCGCTGCAGCTCCCATCGACTGCACGGCGAACGGCACGATGCCGGTCACGAGGATGGTGCCCGCCAGGCCGATCACGAAGGCTCCCCACCAGTTGGTGCCCCGGTGGAGGGAGGTCGCCACCTCGGTCGGCGGCCCTCCGATCACGTTGCTCTCTGCACTCATGACATCAACTCCTTCGGACGGTTGGGCGTGACGAGGTCGGTGTGGGCATCAGATTGTGCTCAGGTAGCGGTCGAGCTCCCAGGGCGTGACTTCGGCGTGCGCCGCACGGGCTTCGGCCCGCTTGGTGGCGACGAAGTAGTCGACGAAGTCGCCCTCGGGGGTCTTGCCGAGGCCCGATCGCAGCACGGGGTCGGCCTCGAGGTGGTCGAGCGCGTGCCAGAGCGTCGGCGGCAGGACAGTGAGCCCGTGGCTGGCGGCCTCTTCTTCGCTCAGCCGCAACAGGTCGAGTCCGGACGGTCCACCCGGATCCGCCGACCGCTCGATCCCGTCCATCCCTGCGGAGATCTGGACGGCGAGGGCGAGGTAGGGGTTGGCCGATCCGTCGATGCACCGGTTCTCGATTCGTCCACCGTCCGGAATGCGCAGCATGTGGGTCCGGTCGTTGCCGCCGTACGTCGCGAACGACGGCGACCAGGCCGCTCCGGAGTCCGGAGGGGCGCTCGCGAGTCGTTTGTACGAGTTGACCGTGGGACAGGTGACCGCCACCATCGCCTGCGCGTGGTCGAGGAGACCCCCGACGAATTGATATGCGACCGGTGAGCAACCGAGTCCCCGGGGGTCCTCGGGGTCGTCGAAGACCGGCCGGCCCTCACGGTCCCAGAGGCTGAGGTGCATGTGGAGGCCGTTGCCGGTCAGATTGGAGAACGGCTTCGGCATGAAGGTGGCGAGCATTCCGGCCTCGGTCGCCAACGAGTGGACCAGGTAGCGGAAGACGATGACCCGGTCGGCTGTGGTCATCGGGTCGGAGTACTCGAAGTTCTGCTCGAACTGGCCGTTCGCGTCCTCGTGATCGTTCGCGTAGTTCGACCAGCCGAGCGCGTTCATCGACCGCGAGACGGAGGTCAGGTGCCCGTACATCCGGTTCAGCGCACGGGCGTCGTAACAGGGGGCCGACGCGAGGTCGAGCGGGTCCGCCACCACGATCCTCCCGTCAGGCTCCCGTCGGACCAAGAAGTACTCGACTTCCGCGCCCACCCCCATCGTGAAGCCGGCGTTTCCAAGGCGCTCGAGCTGCTCGCGCAGGATCACCCGCGGCGCGTAGGGCCAAGGCTCGCCTTCGCACGTGGGATCGCACTGGACGATGGCCAGGCCGGGCTGCCAGGGGGCCGCCATGTACGAAGAGAGGTCGGGCATCGCGACGATGTCCGGCGAGGACGGCCGTTGGCCCATCGCACCGGCTGCGTAACCTGCGAAACCCGCACCGTCGGCCAGCAGCTGGTCGGCCGACGAGCTCGGGACCAGCTTCGCGCACGGCTTGCCGTGCAGATCCACGAACATCGCGAAGATGAATTCGATCCCGTCACGGGCCAGCGCGTCGATGAACTCGTCCGGCGTGGTCGGCGCTGTCCCTGCCGCTCCGGCCTGTCCGCGGATCGGTGACACTGCAACCATCAAGTGCTCCCTCGTCGTCGGATCCGGTCCTGCGTCACCGTTCGTCGCCACGGCGGCTCCCTGTTGTCAACATCGTTGCATGGCACGAAACCGTCGTGGGTTTCGCCCGCGTTACGAAGTGTTGCCGGCGGGTTAACAGGGGAAGCTTGGGAATCACCTTCCGGGCCGGACTCGACCACCCGGAACGTAACAGAGCCGAAACCAAAGGGGTTTCCTCTTGTGCAACACTGTTTCTGATGAGGAGACCCACTCACCCACTGCGAGAACGTCGCCGGTGACGGAGTCGATCACCGCCGCGCCGGCGGACCCGGACCGCGCCGACGGAGGCAGCGCCGGCAGAGACTGCGCCGGCGGAGGCCGCGCCGGCGTCGGCCCGCACCACGCTGCATCGGTACGCCCACCGGGCGGCCTATGACCGGGCCACCATCGACGCGATCCTCGACGAGGGCCTCGTCTGCCACGTCGGCGTCCAGACAACCGAGGGATTTCCGGTCGTCATTCCCCTCGCGTACGGCCGCGACGGCAACGATATCTATCTGCACGGCTCGGCGGCGAGTCGCTTCTTCCGCAGGTCGCGGTCTGCGTCGCTCGAGGTGTGTTTGACGGTGACCCTTCTCGACGGTGTCGTCGTCGCACGGTCCACCTACAACACCGACATCAACTACCGGTCCGTCGTGATCATCGGGAAGGCGTCGGAGGTCACCGACCCCGACGAGAAGCGCCGGGGCCTCGACTGCCTGGTCGACCACATCCTCCCGGGCCGGTGCCACGACGCACGGCCGCCCACCGACAAGGAGGTCCGGAGCACCATGCTGCTCAAGATGGCGATCCTCGAGGCATCTGCGAAGGTCCGCACCGGCTGGCCGCTCGACGACGAGGCCGACTGCGACCTGCCCATCTGGGCCGGCGTGCTGGCAGCGCGCACGTCCTGGTCGCCACCGGAGACCGATCCGCTCCTGCGCTTCGACCTCGACCCGCCACCGTCCCTCGTCGGCTACGGACGGGGCCGACCCGGAAACGGGAAGTCCGGGCCCCTCGGATCACCGAACGGAGAGGCCTGAACCGTGTGCGGCGTGGTGGGTCTCTTGCTCAAGGATCCCGATCTCGAACCCGAGCTCGGATCGATGCTGGTCCCGATGATCACGGCTCTGGCGCCCCGTGGTCCGGACTCCTCCGGGGTGGCCGTCTACGCGGGGACGGACCGAGCGCTCGACGGCGCAACCGCCCGACCGACGCTCGGCGTCTCGCTCGGGAGCGACGAGCCGGTCGAGTGGGAGGAGATCTCGACCTTGCTCGCCGCGACCTGCGAGGTCGGGGAGGTCTGCACGTTCCCCTCGGGGATCCGGCTCACCGTCCCGGTCGACGAGGTCGGCCGGCTGGTCGACGTGCTCGCTGCCGAGCGCCCGGAGGTGCGAGTGCTCGGGACGGGAAGAACCCTCACCGTGGTGAAGGACACCGGCTCCCCCACGTACACCTGCAGCCGACACGGCATGGTCTCGTGGAGCGGTCGGCTGGCAGTGGCCCACACCCGAATGGCGACCGAGTCGGCTGTCACCAAGCTCCACTCACACCCGTTCGTGCCGGCTCCTGGCCTCACGGTGGTCCACAACGGATCGTTCTCCAACCACGCCAGCGTGCGTCGCCGGCTCGAGGACGAAGGAGTCCGCTTCGACTCCGACAACGACTCCGAAGTGGCAGCGCGGCTCCTCGCCGCCCGGCTCGACCGCGGGGACGACCTCTCGGCCGCCACCCGATGGGTCATGTCCGAGATGGACGGCTTCTTCACGTTGGTCGTGGGGACCGACGCCGGCATGGCCGTCGTCCGCGACGCTTTTGCGTGCAAGCCGGCCGTCATCGCCGAGACCGACGCCTACGTCGCCGTGGCGTCCGAGTACCGCGCCCTCGCCGGCCTACCCGGCGTCGAGCGCGCACACGTGTTCGAGCCCCGACCAGAGGAGGTCTACGCGTGGAATTCCTGAACTGCGCCGAGCGCTCCGTGCAAGAGGTCAACCGTGCGCTCCGCAGGATGGAGCCCGGGACGTCGTGCACACTCACCTCCCCGTCCGGCCAGCACAACCTCGCCGTCGGCCTCACCGAGGAGTTGGACCTCTCCGTCGACGGCAACGCGGGCTACTTCCTCGGTGGCCTCTGCGGCCGCGGAGACGGGACCGGGCCGCGGATCACCGTCGACGGCTTCGTGGGCTGGTCGGTGGGCGAGAACCTGATGGGCGGGAGCATCCGGGTGCGCGGGAACGCGTCCCAGAGCGCCGGCTCGAGCGCCAGGGGCGGCCTCATCGCCATCGACGGATCGGCCTCGCTCCGCGCGGGGATCTCGCTGAAAGGTGCGACCCTCGCGATCGCGGGCGACACCGGCGCTATGACGGGGTTCATGGCGCAGGCCGGCACGATCCTCGTCGGGGGCGCCGCGGGCGACGGGCTCGGCGACTCGCTCTACGAGGCGGTCGTCTACGTGGCCGGGACGATCTCGTCACTCGGCGCGGACGCGACCGTCGATGAGCTCGTCGAGGACGACTTCCTTACCGTCAAGCGACTCGTCGAGCTGACCGGCTACGACCACGTCGAACCCGAGCGGGTGACCAAAGTCGTGTCGGCCCGCACCTTGTACCACTTCTCGGCGGACCACCACGGGGCGTACTAATGGAGTCCTCCCGACCGGAACCTGGAGACGTCGATCCTGAGGCAGGGCCCGCTCCGGACGTTCCGAGCCACACGTTTCCTCCCGCCGTGATCCGCCGGATCCACGACATGGCGGACCGCGGCATCTATCCGATCCGCGGTCTCGGCGCGAAGCGCCGGGTCCCCGACTTCGACGATCTCGTGTTCGTCACGGCGTCGGTCTCGCGGTACCCACTCGAGGGCTACCGCGAGCGCTGCGAGACCCGTACCGTGCTCGGTGGGCGCCACGGCGCCGAGCCGATCGAGCTCGACATCCCGATCACGATCGCCGGGATGAGCTTCGGCGCCCTCTCGGCGACGGCGAAAGAGGCGCTCGGCCGGGCCGCCTCGTTGGTCGGGACGTCGACCACCACCGGCGACGGGGGGATGACCCCCGAGGAGCGTAAGGCGTCCGATCTGCTCGTCTATCAGGTGCTCCCCTCCCGGTACGGCTTCGACCCCGCCGACCTCCGCCAGGCAGACGCTGTCGAGATCGTCGTCGGTCAGGGCGCCAAGCCCGGCGGTGGTGGGATGCTGCTCGGCCAGAAGGTCGACGCCCGCGTCGCCCGCATGCGCACCTTGCCGGCCGGCATCGACCAGCGCTCGGCGAGCCGACACCCCGACTGGGTCGGGCCGGACGACCTCCGCATCAAGATCGAGGAGCTCCGCGAGGCAACCGAGTGGCAGGTCCCCGTCTACGTGAAGCTCGGCGCCACCCGCGTGGGCTACGACGTCAAGCTCGCCGTGGCCGCCGGTGCCGACGTGGTCGTCGTCGACGGCATGCAGGGGGGGACCGCAGCCACCCAGGACGTCTTCATCGAACACACTGGCATCCCGACGCTCGCCGCCGTTCGGATGGCGGCCGAAGCGCTCCGTGAGGTCGGGATGTCCGACCAGGTCCAGCTCATCGTGTCGGGTGGCATCCGCACCGGCGCCGACGTTGCGAAGGCGCTCGCCCTCGGCGCCGATGCGGTCTCGATCGGCGTGGCGGCACTCGTCGCCCTGGGCTGCAACCGGCGTTCCTACCACCCGGCGGACGGTACGACGGTCGACCTCGACGAGGAGTACCGCGCCCTCGGGACCCGGCCCGGCAACTGCGCGCACTGCCAGACCGGCCGCTGCCCGGTCGGCATCGCCACCCAGGAACCCGTGCTCGAGGAGCGGCTCGACGCCGCGGGCGGCGCCCGGGCGGTCGCCAACTACCTCCGTTCGCTCACCATGGAGGTGACCGCTCTGGCCAGGGCCTGTGGGAAGTCGAGCGTCCACCACCTCGAGCCGGAGGACCTCGCCGCCCTCACCGTCGAGGCCTCCGCGATGTCAGGCGTCCCGCTCGCGGGTACCGACTGGGTCCCGGGACGGTGACCAGGTCGACGGGGGCAGACGTCGTCGTCATCGGCGGCGGCGTGGTCGGTCTGAGCACCGCCTACGCCCTCACCGAGCTCGGTGTCGGCTCTGTCGTGGTGCTCGAGCGGGACACCATCGGGAGCGGGGGGACGGGGAAGTCCTCCGGGGTGGTGCGGTGCCACTACGGCGTCCGCTCACTGGCCGCGCTGGCATGGCGGTCGCTGCCGGTCCTCGAAGAAGCCGAGGAGCGACTCGGCAGCTCGTCCGGTTTCCGCCGGACCGGGTACCTGGTCGCGGTCGGGCCGGAGAATGGAGAGGCGCTCCGCGCGAACGTGGCCATGCAGCAGGCCCTCGGGATCGAGGTCGAGCTGGCCGAACCCTCGGAGTGGGAGCAGCACTGGCCCGGAGCCGAGTTCGCCGACGTCGCGCTGTTGGCCTACGAACCGCGCGGCGGCTTCGGCGACGCGCACCAGACCGCGCTCGCCTTCGCCGGCGCCGCCCGGCGCAATGGCGCAGTCGTGCGCCAGGGATGCGCGGCAATGCGCATCGACACTCGGGCCGGTCGCGTGATCGGTGTCGCGACGAGCGACGGGGACGTCCTCGCAACGGAACGGGTCGTCCTCGCGTCCGGCGCGTGGTCGGTAGCGCTCGCCGCCGGCGCAGGTATCGAACTTCCGATCGTCTCCCAGCTCGCGCGGATCCTGCTCGTCGATCCGGGTGCGCCGCTCGGGGAGGTACCGGTCCTCTCCGATCTCGTCAACCTCTGCTATTTACGGCTCGAAGGCCCGAGCTCGCTGCTGCTGGGCGACAGCGACCACACGCGGCCGGTCTGGGCGGACCCGGACCGGTACGCCGACCGCGCCGACCCGGCCTTCATCGAGCGGATGATCTCGAAGTTCGTCGCTCGCTTCCCGACACTCGGAGACGCCGCCCTCGCCACGACGTATGCGGGCTGCTACGACGTCACGCCGGACTACAACCCGATCGTCTCGCCCTGCCACGTCGAGGGGCTCCTCTTGTGCGCCGGCTTCTCCGGCCACGGGTACAAGATCTCGCCCGGCATCGGAGAGCTGGCCGCCGACCTCCTCTGGAAGGGATCGAGCCGCCATCCCGATGTCGACCATCGCGACTTCCGGCTCGAGCGGTTCGACGAGGGCTCACTCCTCACGAGCCCGCACCCGTATGTGGGCGCAGGGCAGATGCGCTGAGC
Source organism: uncultured Acidimicrobiaceae bacterium (assembly GCA_963769765.1). GTDB lineage: Bacteria > Actinomycetota > Acidimicrobiia > Acidimicrobiales > RAAP-2 > Bog-756. The sequence goes on from CAVYNA010000004.1 coordinate 753,339, forward strand.
CCGTCGGCATCCCCTGGAGTCGGGATGCCACGCCTAGGCTGGCGACGTGGCGAAGGCACCCTCTCGACGTCGGCCGCCCGCGCGGGCCGCGGCTGTCGCCAAGCTCAACGGCGCGAAGGATGCCGCCCCGGTCCTCCCGCGCACCCAACCCGCACCTGAGAGCCAGGGCGGCCAGCTCGGCTGGGTCATCGCCAACCACGTGCGGAACCGGCGCCAGGCGATCGGCCTGACGGTCGGTCAGCTGGCGGAGCTCACCGGCATCTCCAAGGGCATGCTCTCGAAGATCGAGAACGCCCAGTCCTCCCCCAGCCTCGCGACGATCGAGCGGCTGGCCGGCGCGCTGGACATGCCGGTGACCTCGCTCTTCCGCGGGCTCGCTGAGGAACGGGACGCCGTCTTCGTCAAGGCCGACAGCGGGCCCGAGATCATCCGGCAGGGCACCCGCGCCGGGCACACGTACGAGCTGCTCGGCAGCATGCGGGGCCCCTACAAGCGGGTCGAACCGCTCCTCGTCTCGCTGAGCGACCGGAACGAGGTCTTCCCGCTCTTCCAGCACGCCGGCATCGAGCTGCTCTACATGCTCAGCGGGGTGATGGAGTACAGCTACGGACGACAGCACTACCGCATGGCGCGTGGTGACACGCTCCAGTTCGAGGGCGACATCCCCCACGGGCCGACCCAGCTGATCAAGCTGCCGATCAAGTTCCTCTCGATCACCATCTACGGCGAGCGCAACTGACGCGGGCCGTCGCCCGACGTCGGTCTTGAGACGCTCGGCTCAGCGACCCTGCGGGGTCTCCGCGAGCTCGGAGAGGCGGCGAAGCTCGGCGTTCGACCCACGCCGATGGCCGGTGATCCGCAACGGTGCCGGTGCGGTGAGGACAGGGAGCGACGTGATTCGGATCACCCGCTCCCGCACGCCGCGACCGAGCAGGCGTCCGAACCGGCGATGTCGGTGCGATCCGAGCACGATGACGTCGGCCCCGAACCGCTCGGCGGCCTCGACGATGCGCGGCGCAAGAGTGAAGCAGTTGACCAGCGCGGTCTCACCCGAGGCGTCGAGCCCGGCATCGCGGAGCTCCGCGACCGCGCGTTCGAGCACCGAGACGGCCTCGTCGTGGGTCTCGTGGGTGACGCCGCGTCCGCCGATCAGGAGCTCGTTCGCATGGAAGACCCGGACAGACGCTTCGTCCTGCCGAGCGAGCGACGCAGCGAATGCGAGCCCGACCTCCCCGGAAGGTGACTCGTCGATGGAAAGGAGCAACCGCTGCAGCATGACCGCCCTCGATTCCCCGGTGCGATCCGAAGCGCCGGATGCGCCCCCGATCGGCCCGTTTGTTTCGACCATGTTAACACCAGGCCCATCGGCGTCTGCGACTTTGTCACCATTGTTTCATGTGAAGAAACCATCAAAGTGGCGGACCGGGATGCGGACCGAATGGCGGACCCGAGTAGGAGGCACCCGACGCTCCGATCTGGTACGACTGGGCCTCTCCATGTGCACCACCCTGCGGATCCGGACTGCGGACGGGGTTGTCCTCGTCGGTCGCACCATGGAGTACGCGCTACCGGTCGACTGGGAGTGGCGCGCAGTCCCCCGTGGCGTCCACCAGACGAGCCAGGCGCCCGACGGCCCGGGCATCTCGTGGGTGGGCCGGTACGGCTACGTCGGGATCGGCAACGGCGAGACCACGGCGTTCGGCCAGACGGTGGCCGCCCAGTCGGGCGTCCCCGATGGCGTGAACGAGGCCGGGCTCTACGCCGGGCTCCTCTATCTGCCCTCTTTCACCGAATACGAGTCGGCGGACGGGGTCGCGCCGGAGCGGCTGCTCGCACCGCTCGACCTCGCGTCGTACCTGCTGGCCACGAGCAGCTCCGTCGGAGAGGCGCTCGAGCACCTCGAGCCGCTCGTGGTGTGGCCGGCCCCACTGTCGGTCATCGGCGTGCCGCCGCTCCACCTCATCTTGCACGACCGGTCGGGGGCGTGCGCGGTGGTCGAGTGGATCGGTGGCCGGCGCCACCTCCACGACAACCCGATCGGGGTCGCCACCAACAGCCCGCCCTTCGACTGGCACCTCACCAACCTCCGCAACTACGTGAACCAGACCGCAATGGACGTCCCGGCGATCGATCTGGCCGGCGAGCGCCTCGAGCCGCTCGGGCAGGGAACCGGCATGCTCGGGCTGCCGGGTGACTTCACCCCCCATCGCGCTTCGTACGCGCCGTCGCCTTCGCCGCGACGGCTCGTACCCCTGCCACCGTTTCCGACGGTGTCGCCACCGTGATGCACCTCCTCAGCAGTTTCGACATCACCAAAGGAGTGATCCGTGACGCGACCCCCGAAGGGTTGACCGCCGAGCAGGCCGCCGGTCTCGGCGACTACACCGCGTTCAGCTCGGTCGCGGAGCTCGGTGAGCGGCCCGGCTACACGGTCCGGACCTACGACGACGCGGCGCAACGCCGAGTGTCGCTCGCGGACACCGACCTCGCCGCCGGCCCTGCTCGCACCGTCAAGATGGTGACCTCGGGCCCGTTGCCGGCGACCATCTGACCCGGGCCCCGCGCCGGCCCGCCCCATGTGACGTTCTCCTCTACCCACCGCTTGGCGGTCGGCGGATCATGTCCCGGAGGGGCAGAAGTCGAACCGGAGATCGCAGGATCGGAGGAGCCATGGCACTGGTGCACCGAAACGTCCGCCTCGGGGACTGGCCGGTCCTCGCGTGGCCCGAGCACTGGCGCCGGGTCATCGACCTCGAGGACGGACACGAGTGGCTTCGAGTCGAGGAGTTCGAGGACGGCGACACCCTGGTCGTTCGCGCCGAGCTGCCCGACATCGACCCCGACAAGGACGTCGAGGTCACCGTCGACGACGGGATGGTCCGCATCCACGGACGCCGCGACCAGAAGTCGGAGCACAAGGACAGCCAGGGCTTCCGGTCCGAATTCCGCTACGGCGAATTCGACCGCGCGGTCGCGCTCCCCGGGGGGGCCTCCCCGGACGACGTGAAGGCCACCTACAGCGACGGCATCCTCGAGGTGCGGGTCCCCTGCCGGGTCGTGCCCGAGCCGAAGCCGGCCAAGATCGCGGTCGCACGGTCTTGAAGGTCGATGACCGGGCCTTCGGTTTGGGCGTCGAACCGGTGACGGTGCTGCCGTCCAAGAAACGTTCTCCCCCTTCGCAGGAGGGCCGTGCAGCGACGGCCTGTGCTGCGACCGGTGGAGGTGGAGGGGCGGGTGCCGCCGGCGCTCACGCGCCGACCGGGACCTCCTCGTGCGGTCGGCCCGGCACCGACGCCGCCCGCCCCGACCTCGGCACCGCCTGGAGACGCGAGGTCGCGCTCGAGCTCTGGATCGACGCGACGCGCGATCCGTCGATCATCTGGTTGACCGGGACGCTCGACGCGTCCAGCGCGCCCAGCCTTGTGCGGGCCGTCGGTGACCTGCTCGCGGACGGCCGCGCCGTCGACCTCGAGCAGTTCTCCCTACGGGTCCCGGACCGCGAAGGCGCCCGGGCGCTCCGTTGCACCCAGGAGCTCGCGACCACCACGCCGTTCGACACGCGCGGACCCGTTGGCGGTCGCCCCACCTGACCCGACGACGCCGGAGGCAGCCCGCGTCGTCGAGACCCACGTCTCGGTCCTCTGCTTCGTCGGAGATCGCGTCTACAAACTGCGCAAGCCCGTCCGGTTCGGCGCCCTCGACTTCGGGTCCGCGGCGGCACGCCGAGCCGACTGCCACCGCGAGGTCGAGCTCAACTCGAGGCTCGCGCCGGACGTCTACCTCGGAGTTGCCGACTTCGTCTTGGACGGGACTGCGATCGACCACGCCACCGTCATGCGACGCCTTCCTTCGGACCGTTCGCTTGCGGCACTCGCGCGCCAAGGTCGCGAGCTCACCGACGAGCTCCGGGAGGTCGCGCGCACGCTCGCCGAATTCCACGCCGGCGCCGGGCGCGGTCCGCAGATCTCTGCAGCCGGCACGCCGGAGGCGCTGCGCGGCGTGTGGGAGACCAACTGGTCGGTGACCGACCAGTTCGTCGGGACCCTTCTCGACGCGGAGGTGGAAGGGGCGCTGCGCCGGGACGTGTTGGCCTGGCTGGCCGGCCGGGGACGGCTGCTGGCGGCGAGGGTCGAGGCGGGCGCGGTCTGCGACGGCCACGGCGACCTGCTGGCCGACGACGTCTTCTGCCTCGACGACGGGGTCCGGGTGCTCGACTGCCTCGAGTTCGACGATCAGCTCCGGTTCGTCGACGTGGTGGCGGACGTGGCCTTCTTGGCGATGGATCTCGAACGGCTCGGCCGGCCCGACGCGGCACGCCGCTTCCTCGCCCTGTACGAGGACGTGAGCGGCGACCGGCCCACACCCTCGCTCGTCCATTACTACCTCGGTGCGCGGGCGTACGTGCGCACCCTCGTTTCGTGCCTGCGCGCCGCCCAGGGGGTGCCCGATGCCGGCGCGGATGCGAGCGCCCTCCAGATGATCGCCCGGGACCACCTCCGAGAGGCCCAGGTGCGCCTGGTGCTGGTCGGCGGCGTGCCGGGGAGCGGCAAGTCCACCCTCGCCCTCGAACTGGCCGGGGGGCCGGGACGGTGCCTCTTCCGCTCGGACCGGATCCGTGCAGAGCTCGCTCCGGTCAGCTCGCGCACGCCGGAGGGCACGTCCGAGCGGTACGGCCCAGCGGTGACGGACGCCGTCTACGCCGAGCTGTTCCGCCGTGCCGGTCCGCGGCTCGAGTCGGGTGAGACGGTGTTCCTCGACGCCTCCTGGTCGAACGGCCACAGGCGAGCCGCGGCACGCGAGCTCGCCGCGGCGACCTCGAGCGAGCTCGTCGAGCTCCGCTGCACTGCGGCCGCCGGCGTCGCCGACGAGCGCATCAGGCGTCGGCTCGCGCGCGGTGGCGATCCTTCGGAGGCGACACCCGAGGTCCGCGAGGCCATGGCGGCGTCGTTCGAGCCGTGGCCGTCCGCAGCGGTCGTCGACACGACGGACGGCGCTCCGGAGGACGCCGTGCTCCGGGCCGAGGCCGCGATCCGACGTGTCAGTGCTACCGACCGATCGGTCGCGCCCGGAAACCGCGAGTGACTTCCGGCCCTGTCCGCATCATGGGCCCGGCCATACCCTGCCCGTATGCACACCGGTGCCGCAGCGGTGCTCACCACCGAGGGCGTCGACGCGCTGCTCGCCACGCTCGGTGACCTCGGCTTCGACATCCGTGGTCCGGTCGAGCGCGACGGCGCGATCGTGATCGGAGTGATCGACGGTGTCGCCGACCTCCCCCGCGGGGTGCGGGACGTCCAGTCCCCGGGGGTGTACCGGCTCGAACACGCTGGTGACGACGCGCTCTTCGGCTGGTCCGTCGGCCCGGCGTCGTGGAAGGCCTTGGCCTTCCCGCCCCGACAGACCCTTTGGCATGCGCGCGCCGACAGCGGTCAGATCGCCGACGTCCCGTCCGGGGACGCACGGCCGCTGGCGCTGTTCGGCGTCCGGCCCTGCGACCTCGCGTCCTTCGGCGTGCTCGACCGCGTGCTGCTCGAAGGGGCCTACCCGGACCCGCACTATGCCGGGCAGCGGTCGTCCGCGCTCGTGATCACCGTCGAGTGCGGGGCACCCTCGGAGACCTGCTTCTGTACGTCGATGGGCACCGGACCCGCTGCCGAGCACGCCTACGACCTTGCGCTGTGCGAGCTCGGCACCGGTCGATTCCTCGCCCGCACGGGATCGGAGGCCGGAGTCGACCTGCTCGGCCGCATCGAGCACTCGTCGGCGGGCGGCGCAGAGCTCGGCGAACGCGACGATGTCCTCCGTCGGGCGGCCGCCTCGATCGAGCGTCGTCTCGAGACCGACGACCTACCTGCCCTCCTCGCCCGAAACGTGTCCCACCCCCGATGGGACGAGGTGGCCCAGCGATGCCTCTCGTGCGGCAACTGCACGCTCGTGTGCCCGACCTGTTTCTGCAGCGATCTCACCGACACGACCGACCTCACCGGCGAGGTGACCAGGACCCGGAGCTGGGCCTCGTGCTTCGACCTCGACCACTCCTATCTGCACGGCGGACCGGTCCGCCGGACGGTCGGCTCCCGCTACCGTCAGTGGCTCACCCACAAGCTCTCGACCTGGTGGGACCAGTTCGGCACCTCGGGCTGCGTGGGGTGCGGCCGGTGCATCACCTGGTGCCCGGTCGGGATCGACCTGGTCGAGGAGGCAACCGCCATTCGCGCGTCGGACGGCGAGGTGGCACCGGCCACGGCCGGAGCGTCGCAGTCGTGACCACCACCGTCGCCGAGCTTGTCGCGTCGCACCCGCTCCTCGCCGGGCTCCCGGGAGACGCGGTGGCCCAGGTCGCGGGGTGCGCGAAGAACACGGTCTTCGCACCCGGAGAGCTGCTCCTCGCAGAGGGCGACCAGGCGGACACGCTCTACCTCGTTCGCGCCGGCCGGGTCGCGATCGAGATCCACGCGCCCGACCGTGGCCCCATCGTCGTCGAGACAGTCGGACCGGGCGGCACGGTGGGTTGGAGTTGGATGGTTCCGCCCTACCGCTGGCAGTTCGACGCCAGGGCCGTCGGCCGGGTGCGCGCCATCGCGCTCGACGCCGCGTGCCTGCGCTCGAAGGCCGACGTCGACGACGCGCTCGGCCATCAGCTCCTCACCCGCATCGCCCAGGTCCTCCTCGAGCGCCTCCAGGCGACGCGGCTCCGCCTCCTCGACCTCTACGGGCGGGGCGATGCCCGGACCTGAGCTCGCGACGAGATCGTCGGGTCGGTCGGCACCGATGGGAGTTGCGACCGCGATGGTCCCGCGTCCCCACCAGGTGGTCGAGCGCCGCGAAGAGGCGCCCGACGTCGTCACGCTCTGGCTCGACGATCCCGACGGGCCACGACCCGACTTCCGGCCCGGTCAGTTCGACATGCTGACCGCCTACGGTGTCGGCGAGTCGGCCATCTCGATCAGCGCCTCCCCGCGCGAGGTGGGTCCACTCCGTCACACGATCCGCGACGTCGGGCCCGTCACCCGTGCTCTCTGCCGGGCCCGGGCCGGCGACGTCATCGGCGTCCGCGGCCCCTTCGGACGGCCGTGGGACCTCGACGGAACGGCGAACCCGGGTGACGTCGTCATCGTCGCCGGTGGGATCGGCCTCGCACCCCTGCGCGGGGCGATCGACGCCCTCGTCCACCGCGGCGGCGGCGATGGCCGGGTGCACGTCATCGTCGGCGCACGGGAGCCCGGTCAGCTCGCCTTCGCCGAGGATCTCGAGTCATGGGCGCACGACGGAGCGGTCGTCGCGGTGACCGTCGACGTCGCGGCACCCGGGTGGAACGGCCACGTCGGCGTGGTCACCAGCCTGCTGGCCGGGGCCGATTTCGATGCGGCACACGCGAGCGCGCTCGTCTGTGGCCCGGAGATCATGATGCGCTTCACCGCTCGGACCCTCGTCGACCTCGGAGTCGACCCGGCGAGGATCCAGGTCTCGCTCGAGCGGAACATGCAGTGCGGGATCGGCTGGTGCGGGCACTGCCAGCTCGGGCCGCTACTGGTCTGCCGCGACGGTCCCGTCGTCCCCTATGCCGGCCGCGTCGCCGGTCTGCTCACCGAGCGCGAACGGTGACGGCGAGCGCTCCCAGAGGCGACCACCGGCCGTCGCTCGCGGTGTGGAAGTTCGCGTCCTGCGACGGATGCCAGCTCAGTCTGCTCGACTGCGAGGACGAGCTGCTCATGCTCGCCGGCGCCCTCCGCATCGCCCACTTCACCGAGATGTCGTCGGCCACCGACGACGGTCCCTTCGACCTCTCACTGGTCGAGGGGTCCGTGACGACACCGGCCGATGCCCGGAGGATCGTCGACATACGCGAACGGTCGCGGCGCCTGATCACGATCGGTGCGTGCGCGACGGCCGGTGGCATCCAGGGACTCCGCAACTTCGCTTCGTTGGAGGAGTACGCGGGCACCGTCTACGCGCACCCCGAGTACCTCTCGTCGCTCGCGACCTCGACCCCGATTGCGGCGCACGTCGAGGTCGACTACCAGCTGCACGGCTGTCCGATCGACCGCCACCAGCTCCTCGAGGTGATCTGCGCGGAGCTGGCCGGTCGGGCACCTGCCATCGCCGGCCACTCCGTGTGCCAGGAGTGCAAGGGCCGCCAGACGGTGTGCCTGCTCGTCGCGCGCGGCACGCCGTGCCTCGGGCCCGTGACACGCGCCGGGTGTGGAGCCCTCTGCCCGGCCACGTCCCGGGGATGCTTCGGCTGCTTCGGGCCGGCGGACACCACCAACACCGCCTCGCTCGCAGGAAGGCTCGGCGAGCTCGGCGGTGGGCGCCGGGATCTCGCCCGGCTCTTCTCGACGTTCAACGCGGCGGCCCCGGCGTTCGAAGCCGAGGCGCGACGCCAGGGCGTCGACGCAGCCCCAAAGCCAGAGGCTGCCCGGTGAGCCACGGCGCGCTCCGTCGGCGCTCGATCGGCATGGAGGGCCTCGCCCGGGTCGAGGGTGAAGGCTCGCTGCGCGTCGAGGTCGCAGACGGCGTCGTCGGCGACGTCGCGCTCGAGATCTTCGAGCCGCCAAGATTCTTCGAAGCGCTGCTCGTCGGCAGGCACTTCACCGAGGCCCCCGACATCACCGCCCGCATCTGCGGGATCTGTCCGGTCGCGTACCAGCTCACCGCCTGCGCGGCGATGGAAGATGCGTGCCGGATCGTCGTCGACGACCGGATCGCCGCGCTCCGGCGACTCCTCTACTGCGGTGAATGGATCCAGAGCCACGCGTTGCACATCTACCTCCTCCACGCACCCGACTTCTTCGGGTGTGCGGACGCCGTCGAGCTCGCAGCGATCGACCCCGACGCGCTCCAACGGGGACTCCGCCTCAAGCGGACGGGCAACCAACTCATGACCGCGATCGGCGGACGGGCGGTGCATCCGGTCAACGTCCGGATCGGTGGCTTCTACGGCGCTCCCGCTCCCCACACGGTTGCCGCGATGGCGGGTCCGCTGCGCGCTGCCCGTGCCGACGCGCTCGCGACCGTCGAGTGGGTGGCCGGCTTCGACGTCCCCGACGTCGACGGCGAGTACCGGTTCGTCGCCTTGCGCGACGGTGACCGGTACCCGCTCGAGCGTGGACGCCCCGCCTCGTCGGACGGCATCGACGTCTCGCCGGAGGAGTTCGGCGAGCTGGTCGTGGAGGAGCACGTCGAGCGCTCGACGGCCCTGCACGCCCGGCTCGGCGGCACCGATCCCTACCTGACCGGTCCACTCGCCCGCTACGCGCTCAACTCGGCGTCGCTCCCCTCGGTCGCCAGCTCGGCCGCAGCAGCGGCCGGCCTCGGTCCCGTGGTGACCAACCCGTTCCGCAGCATCGTGGTCCGCGCGGTCGAGCTCGTCTTCGCCTGCGACGAGGCGCTTTCGCTCGTCGAGGCGTACGAGCCCCCGGACCCGCCGTCCGTCGTTCCACCGACTCGTCCCGGACGGGCGGTGACGGGCTCGGGGGTCACCGAAGCCCCCCGCGGGCTGCTCTTCCACCGCTACGAGGTCGACGCAGAGGGCACGATCACGACCGCCCGCATCGTGCCCCCGACCTCCCAGAACCAGCTCACCATCGAAGCGGACCTCCGCCGCGTGGTGCAGTCCGGGCTCGACCTCGGCGACGTCGAGCTCCAGGCGCGCTGCGAGCAGGCCGTCCGGAACCACGACCCGTGCATCTCGTGCGCGGCCCACTTCCTCGATGTCACGGTGGAGCGGGAATGACCGGGGCCCCGTACCGCGTGGTGGTCGCAGGGCTCGGGAGTGAGTACCGGTGCGACGACGGCGCCGGCCCCCTCGTCGCGGCGCGGGCCGTCGAGTCGGCAGGAGGCGGCGAGGACATCGGGCCCCTCACCGATCCGCTCGACCTCCTCGGCGCCTGGGACGGTGCGGCGCTCGCGATCGTGGTCGACGCGGTGCGCTCTGGGCGACCACCCGGCACGGTGTCGGTGTTCGAGCTCACCCAGGCGGATGGCACCGATGTGGTCACACCCGCCCCGGTCAGCACCCACGGGATCGGCCTTGCGGGCGTGTTGTCGCTCGCACGGATGACCGGCACCGCGCCGGCGCGGGTGGTCCTCGTCGGGATCGAGGGTGAGCGGTTCGAACGCGGCACCGGGTTGAGCCCTCCGGTCGAGGCGGCGCTGTCGCCGGCGGTCCGACGGGTGGTCGAGCTGCTCGCCAGGATCCCACCGTGTGCATGAGCCGGCTGCACCGGGTGCTCGCCGTCCTCGACGGTGAGGCTGTCGTCGAAGATCTCGACGGCGTGGCCTCCGACGTCGCGCTGCTCGCGCTCGACGGCGCTCCACCGGTGCCGGGCGACTGGCTCGTGGTCCACAGCGGATATGCGATCGACCGTGCCACGCCGACCGACGCCGCCTCGGCCCGATCTGCCCTCGGGAAGGAGGAGCGATGACCACGTCCGACCACGGTGCCCCGGAAGAGGCCCTGACACCGGCGGTCGCCGGCAGACGGCCGTGGCCCGGGGTGCAGGTCGCCGCTGCGACCGCCCTGATCAGCGGTATCTCCGTCTTCGTGAACGCGCACGCACTGCACGGGTCGGCCTCGCCTGCCGTGTACACCACGGCGAAGAACCTCGTCGCGACGACGGTCCTCGCGCTCGGCACCTTGGGCGCCGTCGCGCTCCGACGCCGGCGTCGGAGCGGTGTCGCCTCGCGCTTCGTCGCGGTCGCCGCCCCGCAGACCTCCACCGCTTCGAAACGGCCGACGCTCCTCGAGCTGGCCGCCCTCGCCTACATCGGCGTCGTCGGTGGCGGACTCGCGTTCGTCCTCTTCTTCGACGGACTGGCCACGACGACGGCCACCCCTGCGGCCTTCTGGCGCGACACGCTGGTGATCTGGGTCGCCGTGCTCGCGGTTCCGCTCCTGCACGAACGCGCGCGCTGGTGGAACGTCGCCGCCATCGGCGCCCTGGTCGTCGGCCAGGTCGCGCTCGCCGGCGGCGTGGGCCACCTTGCGGCCTCGAAGGGCGAGCTCGACGTGCTCCTCTCTTCCGTGCTCTGGGCGGTCGAGGCCGTCGTGATCAAGCTCGTGCTCCGCGACCGCCCCGCCGCCGAGGTCGCGCTGGTCCGGATGGGTGTGGGAGCCTTCGCACTCCTCTGCGTGCTCGCGGTGTCGGGGACGATCGGCTCCCTGTTCGCGCTCGGGGCCGGGCAGGTCGGCTGGGTCCTCGTGACCGGCCTCCTGCTGTCGGCGTATGTGGCGACCTGGGTGACCGCCCTCGGGCGGGGCCGGGCCATCGACGTGACCTCCGTGCTGGTGGGCAGTGTCGCGGTGACCGCAGTCCTCGGCGCGGTGTCCGGCGCGGTTCCGCTCGCGGGTCGGGCGGGCGGGCTGGTTCTCATCGCCGCCGGTGCGGCGACGGTGGTCGCGATGGGGCTGCGCACCGCTCGTCCCGTGCCGGTGGGGGTCGACGTCCGATGACCGGGCCGGCACCGTCGCGCGCACCGGACGTCGACGGCATCGCGGGGCCACTGCTCTTCGCTCGGTACGCCTACCCGCCGAACGCGCTCGGCTACTGCGGTCCGGCGGATCCGGCCGCGTTTGCCGAAGCGGCCGTGGCCCGTGACGTCGGCGAGCTCGCCCACCGGGCGGCCGGCTTCGACGGGGCGTGGCCCTACCTCCGGCTGATCGCCGCCTGCAACGGCATCGGCGACCCGTTGGACCCGCTCGTGGTCGAGGCGTACTGGGTGGGGAACCCGCTCCTCTTGCACGTCCCCGCGTCGACCCTGGCCGCGTCGCTCACCGACCGGTTCGACCAGAGGGCAGGACGGCACTCCGAAGCGCTGGTGGCCGCGGCGCCTGCGGGAGGCGTGCCGCACCACACCTTCCACGTCTTCGCGGTCTATCCCTGGCTCGGTCTCCTCAGGGCCGGGATGGAGGGTCCGCCGATGGTCGTCCTCGACCGCTGCCGCATCCGGTGGGGTCGGGTGGAGTCGGTCGACGGTGACACCGCCACCGTCCGGACGAACCCGCTCCGCTTCGACGGCTCCGCGCTCACACTCGGACCGGCCAGGGTCGAGTCGGCCGTCGTGAGCCCCGGCATCAGCGGTTCCGACACCGCACCGAGCCCCGGCTCGATGGTCTCCCTCCACTGGGACTGGGTGTGCGACACCCTCAGCCCCGCGCAGCTCGGGTGGCTCCGGGCCTGCACCGCGACGAACCTCGCCGCGGTCAACTCGCTGGCGAGTCCCGGACCGGCCGTTGTCTGCGACGCATGAGAGAACGGGCAGGTCACAGCCGTCGCCGCGATGACTTTCGGCCCTGCCGCCACCCCGTGGACCGGCGCAGACTGAGTCCCATGGCGGTGGGTCGCTCCGGACGACCCCCCGACCGGGACATCCCGCCGCCTCGATCGGAGGAACGGTGAAGCCCGCGTACCTGCAGGACAAGGTCAGCGCCCTCGAGTCCCGACCGACGGTATTCGTCGAACCCGATGACACGCTTCGGACCGTCGCGCACACCCTCTGGGTGGAGAACGTCGGCGCTTCGGTCGTCGGAGACGAGCACCACCTGCGCGGCATCATCAGCGAACGGGACCTCGTGTCCCAGCTCGCGCAAGGAGCCGACCCGGACGTGATGACCGCCGAGGTTGCGATGACCCCGCACGTCATCCCCGTCCGTGGCGGCGACACGGTCGACGACGCCCTCTACCAGATGCTCGACGGAGCCATCCGCCACCTTCCGGTCGTCGAGGCAGGAGGCGAGGTCGTCGGGATGGTGTCGGTGCGCGATCTCCTCCGCCCGCTGCTGGCGGACGCGCCGACCCGCTCCGGGTAGCCGGCGGTGACCGCGATCGACGAAGGGACCTCTGGACCGGTCCTCTCCGAATCGGGCTTCCCGCTCGACCTGCTCTACGGACCCGACAGCCTCGGTGGCATCGATCCGGCGACGAGCCTCGGAGAGCCCGGTGGCTTCCCGTTCACCCGCGGCGTGTACCCGACGATGTACCGGGGGCACCCCTGGACGATCCGCGAGTACGCCGGATTCGGCGATGCCGGCGAGTCGAACCGGCGCTACCGGGAGCTCATCGCCGCCGGCCAGACCGGACTCTCGGTCGCCTTCGACCTCCCGACGCAGATGGGCTACGACTCGGACCACCCGCTCGCCACCGGAGAGGTCGGTCGGGTCGGCGTCGCGATCGACTCGCTCGACGACATGCGCCGCCTCTTCGACGGGATCTTCCTCGAGCGCGTCTCGACTTCGATGACCATCAACGCCCCGGCCGCGCTTCTTCTGCTCATGTACCAGCTCGTCGCCGAGGAGCAGGGCGCCGATCTCACCCGTCTCGCCGGGACGATCCAGAACGACGTCCTGAAGGAGTACGTGGCACGGGGCACCTACATCTTCCCGCCCGCCCCGTCCCTCCGGTTCACGACCGACATCCTCTCCTACTGCCACGACGTGCTCCCGCGGTGGAACTCCATCTCGATATCCGGCTATCACATCGCCGAGGCCGGTGCGACACCTGTGCAGGAGCTCGCCTTCACCTTCGCCAACGCGATCGAGTACGTCGGTGCGGCCCTCGCCGCGGGACTCGACATCGACGAGATCGGCCCGCGTCTCTCCTTCTTCTTCGTCGCCCGGATCACCCTCCTCGAAGAGGTTGCGAAGTTCCGGGCCGCGCGCCGCATCTGGGCCCATCTCATGCGTGACCGGTTCGGCGCCGCCGATCCGCGGTCGATGCGCCTCCGGTTCCACACCCAGACTGCGGGCGTCGAGCTCACCGCACAACAGCCCGAGGTCAACCTCGTGCGGGTGGCGTACGCGGCGCTCGCCGCAGTGCTCGGCGGGACCCAGTCACTGCACACCAACTCCTACGACGAGGCACTGGGGCTGCCGACCGAGGCGGCCGCCCGCCTCGCCGTGCGCACCCAGCAGGTGCTGGCCAACGAGACCGACGTCCCCGACATCGTCGACCCGCTCGGGGGCTCCTTCGCCGTCGAACGGCTCACCGACCAGATCGAGGCACAGGTCGGCGCCGTGCTGACGGAGGTCGCAGAGCTCGGCGGCGCAGCGGCTGCGATCGAGGCCGGCTTCCCCCAGGCCGAAATCGAGCGCAACGCCTACCGGATCGCCAGGGAGATCTCCTCCGGCGAGCGAGTCGTCGTCGGCGTCAACGCCTACACCGACGAAGACCACGATCCCTACCAGCCCCTGCGGGTCGACCCCGCTGTCGAACGAGAGCAGGTCGCGCGGGTCCGTGCCCTTCGCGACAGACGGGATGCCACAGGCGTCACCGCATCGCTCAGCTGTGTCCGTGCCGCGGCGAAGGGCACCGACAACGTGCTCCACCCCCTCAAGCGCGCGCTCGCGTGTGGTGCCACGATCGGCGAGCTCTGCGACGTCCTCCGCGACGAGTGGGGGACCTACGTGGCCGGGCACCAGCTCTGACCCGGGAGACGGGAGATCACCATGGACACCGTGCTCATCGCCAACCGCGGTGAGATCGCTGTCAGGATCGCGCGCGCCTGTCACGACCTCTCGCTCACCGCGGTCGCGGTCTACGCCGACCAGGAACTCGACGCGCCCCATGTCCGGGCGGCCGACCGCGCCTATGCGCTCTCGGGTACCGAGCCGGCCGACACCTACCTCGCGATCGACAAGCTCGTCGAGCTCGCGCTCCGTGCGGGGGCGGACGCGGTCCATCCGGGTTACGGGTTCCTCGCGGAGAACGCGGACTTCGCCGAGGCCGTCGTCGCGGCCGGACTGACCTGGATCGGACCACCGGCCCGGGCCATCCGCGATCTCGGTGACAAGACCGTGGCACGGCGGATGGCGGCCAAGGTGGGTGCGCCCCTGGTGCCGGGACTCGACGAGCCGGCAACCGACGTCACCGATCTCCGTGCCTTCGCCGAGCAGCACGGCTATCCCCTGCTGATCAAGGCGGCGTTCGGCGGGGGTGGTCGCGGCATGAAGGTCGTGCGCGACGCGGACGACCTCGCGTCCGAGTTCGACGCCGCCGTGCGTGAGTCGACGGCCGCCTTCGGTCGTGGCGAGTGCTTCGTCGAGCGGTACCTCGAGACCGCGCGCCACCTCGAGACCCAGTGCCTCGCCGACCGCAACGGCAGGGTCGCGGTCCTCTCGACCCGGGACTGCTCGCTGCAGCGGAGGAACCAGAAGCTCGTGGAGGAGGCGCCCGCGCCCTTCCTCACCGACGAGCAGACCAGCCGGCTCTATGCCGCGTCGAAGGCGATTCTCGCCGAAGCCGGCTACGTCAACGCCGGGACGTGCGAGTTCCTGCTCGCGCCCGACGGCACCCTCTCGTTCAACGAGGTCAACACCCGGTTGCAGGTCGAGCACCCGGTGACCGAGCTCGTCACCGGTGTCGACGTCGTCACCGAGCAGCTCCGCATCGCAGCGGGCGGGCTGATCGAGTATGACGATCCGCCGATCAGAGGTCACGCCATCGAGTTCCGCATCAACGGCGAGGACCCTGCCGCCGGGTTCCTCCCCGGACCCGGGACGTTGACGCGCTTTCGGGTCCCCTCCGGACCGGGCGTGCGATGGGACGGCGCCTACGAGGAGGGTGACGAGCTGCCGGCCCAGTTCGACTCGCTGCTGGGCAAGCTCGTGGTGTCCGGTCGCGATCGACGCCACGTGCTCGCGCGGGCCCGCCGGGCGCTCGGCGAGTTCAGGATCGAGGGGATCCCGACCGTCGTGCCGATGGACCGACTCGTCGTCGAGCACCCCGATTTCGTCGCCGAGCCGTTCCGCGTCCACACCCACTGGATCGAGACGGTCCTCGCCGGAGCGCTCGACGGATCGGCGCCGAGCCCGACGACGCCGGCACTCCGACCGGCCGGTCGGCGCGAACGGGTCGTCGTGGAGGTCGACGGACGCCGGGTGGAGGTGATCTTGCCGACCGACCTGTTGGACCGGCGGGGCCACGACGGGCTCTCCCGGCCCCCTCCACGGCGCCACGGGGCGAACAGGTCGCCCGGGCCGGGCACTGGCGATGCAGTCGTGAGCCCCATGCAGGCGAAGGTCGTCAAGGTGCTCGCCCACGACGGCTGCACGGTCAGCCGTGGCGACACGGTGGTCGACGTCGAGGCCATGAAGATGGAACAGGCCCTCACCGCACCGACCGACGGCGTCGTCGAGGGCCTCACCGTCACCGTGGGTGACGAGGTCCTGCGGGGTCAGGTGCTCTGCCGAGTGGTGGCGACCCCACCCGGGGAGCCGTCATGAGCGGCCCGGACGAGCGCACGACCGCCGCGCGCCTCGACGACCTCGAGGCGCGTCGCCGACGCATCACCGTGGAGGCCGAGACCGCGGCCATTCGGCGCCAGGAGGCCAAGGGGAAGCAGACCGCCCGACAGCGGATCGATGCGCTCGTCGACCCCAAGTCGTTCCGCGAGCTCGACGCCCTCGCCCGCCTCCGGCCGGGTGCCGACCCTGAGGCCGCCCGGCCGTACGGCGACGGAGTGGTCACCGGGACGGCCACCGTCAACGGGAGGGAGATCTGCCTGTTCAGTCAGGACTTCAGCGTGTCCGGGGGATCACTCGGCGAGGTCTTCGGCGAGAAGGTCGTGAAGGTCATGGACCTCGCGCTCCGCATCGGGTGCCCGATCGTCGGCATCAACGACTCCGGCGGCGCTCGCATCCAAGAGGGGGTGGCCTCGCTCGCCCTCTACGGTGAGATCTTCTACCGCAACACCCTCGCATCGGGCGCGGTGCCCCAGATCTCGGTGATCGCCGGGCCCTGCGCGGGTGGCGCGGTCTACTCGCCGGCCCTCACCGACTTCACGGTCATGGTCGACCAGGTCGCCCACATGTTCATCACCGGGCCCGACGTGATCCGGGCGGCGACCGGTGAGGAGGTCGGCTTCGAGGAGCTCGGTGGCGCCGCGACCCACACCTCCCGGACGGGCAATGCGCACTACCTCGCTGTCGACGAGGCCGACGCGTTCGACTTCGTCCGTGCGCTGCTCGGTTACCTGCCCCAGCACTGTGGGGTCGCACCACCCCGATACGCATCCGAACCGGTCGACGAGGTGACGTCCTCCGACCTCGAGCTCGACCGCCTCGTCCCCGACTCGGACACCTCCCCCTACGACATGCGCGAGGTCGTGGTCCGGGTGCTGGACGACGGCGAGCTGCTCGAGATCCACGAGCGCTTTGCCCCGAACATCGTCTGTGGACTCGGCCGCATCGGAGGCTCGTCGGTCGCGGTCGTGGCCAACCAGCCGGCGTACCTGGCGGGCACCCTCGACATCGACGCCGCCGAGAAGGCGGCGCGGTTCGTGCGCACCGCGGACGCCTTCGGGATCCCGGTCGTCACCTTCGTCGACGTGCCCGGCTTCCTGCCCGGGACGGACCAGGAGTGGCGGGGGATCATCCGGCGCGGCGCGAAGTTGCTCTATGCCTACGCGGAGGCGACCGTGCCCAAGGTGACCGTCATCACCCGCAAGGCCTACGGAGGTGCGTACGTCGTGATGGGCTCGAAGCACTTGCGGTCGGACGTGAACCTGGCGTGGCCGACCGCCGAGGTCGCGGTCATGGGCGCCGAGGGGGCGGTGAACATCCTCCACCACCGTGAGCTGGCCTCGGGGGACGATCCTGCGCTCCGCAGCCGGCTGATCGCCGAGTACCGGCGGACCTCCGACACGCCCTACGCGGCGGCCGAGCGGGGATACCTCGATGCCGTCATCCGACCCTCGGAAACCAGACGGGGTGTCGCCGCCGCGTTGGAGACCCTCCACGGCACACGCCGGGCGGTGCCGATCGTGAAGCACCACGGCAACATCCCGCTCTGAGACGCCGAGTCCGCGCCCGCCGGCCCCGGCCCGCCACGACGATCCCGCAGGCCTCGCTCCTACTCGGCGATGTAGCTCATCACGTGCTTGATCCTCGTGTAGTCCTCGAAGCCGTACATCGAGAGGTCCTTGCCGTACCCCGAGTGCTTGAACCCGCCGTGGGGCATCTCCGCGACGAGCGGGATGTGGGTGTTGATCCACACGCAGCCGAAGTCGAGCGCAGCCGAGACCCGCATGGCGCGGGCGTGGTCACGGGTCCACACCGACGAGGCCAGGCCGTACTCGACGTCGTTCGCCCAGCGGACCGCCTCCGCCTCGTCGGCGAAGCGCTGGACCGTGATGACGGGTCCGAAGACCTCTTGTTGGACGATCTCCGCGTCCTGCTCGATGCCGGTCACGACGGTCGGCTCGTAGAAGAAGCCCCGTGACCCGGCCCGCTTCCCGCCCGTCGTCACATCCGCAGCCGCGGGAAGCCGCTCGACGTACCCGCTCACCCGCTCGAGCTGGACAGCGCTGTTGAGCGGTCCGACATCGGCGCCCTCGTCGTCGGGACCTCCGAGGGTCCGGCGCTTCGCCGCTTCGGTCAGTGCGACGACGAAGTCGTCGTGGATGCGGGGTGCCGCGAGCACCCGGGTCGCAGCCGTGCAGTCCTGCCCGGCGTTGAAGTACCCGGCCATCGCGACGCCTTCGGCGGTCACCTCGAGGTCCGCGTCGTCGAAGACGACGACGGGCGCCTTGCCACCGAGCTCGAGGTGGACGCGCTTGAGATCGACGGCCGCCGCCAGGGCGATCTCGCGTCCGGCCCGGACGCTGCCGGTGATCGAGACCATCCGGGCGACGGGGTTGTCGAGGAGGGCCGCGCCCATCTCGGCGTTCTGCCCGCAGACGACGTTGAAGACGCCGGGAGGCAGGAACTCCGCGGCCACCTGAGCGAGGAAGGCGGTGCTCGCCGGCGTGGTGTGGGCCGGCTTGAGCACGACCGTGTTGCCCGCGGCGATCGCCGGTGCGAACTTCCAGACGGCCATCATCATCGGGTAGTTCCACGGGGTGATCTGGACGCAGACGCCGACCGGCTCCCGGCGCACGAAAGAGGTGAACCCCTCCAGGTACTCGCCGGCCGAGCGCCCCTCGAGATTGCGGCACGCGGCGGCGAAGAAGCGGATCTGGTCGAGCGTGGGCGGGATCTCCTCGGACAGGGTCAGGGCGCGGGGCTTGCCCGTGTTGCGGCACTCGATCTCCACCAGCTCGTCCGCACGGGACTCGAGCGCGTCGGCAAACCGGAGCAGGGCCAGGCTCCGCTGCGAGGGCGTCCGCCGCGACCACGGTCCGAACGTGTCGGCCGCGGCGGCCAATGCCCGTGCGACGTCCTCGGGCTGCGAGCGCGGGGCGACCGCGTAGGCCTCGCCGGTGGCCGGATCGACGAGCTCGTCGGTCCGGCCGTCCCTGGCGTCGACGGCCTCCCCGTCGATGAAGTTCCGCACGACCGTCAGCGAAGGTGTCATGCGGGTCAGGCCCCCTTCGGCGTCCGCTCGTCCAGGCCCCACGGTGCGCCGTGGCTGTTCACGAGCTCGAGGAAGGGATCGGCCGGCAGTGCCTCCGGGCCGAGCACGCCCTTCGCCGACCAGACCCCCGAGTCGAGGAGCTCGAGGGCGATCACCGGGTTCATCGCCGTCTGCCAGACGACGGCCTGCGAGTCGAACTCGGACATGCACCAGGCGTTGTCGACCACGTGGTGGAGATAGACCTCGCGGGGCGCACCGTCCGTGCCGGTGCCGGTCACCCAGGTGCCCGCGCAGGTCAGGCCCGACATCAGGTGCCCGAGCTGGGCAGGATCGGGAAGGCACCCGGCGACCACGTCGCGGGGCGACACCTCCAGGCCTCCCACCCGGATCGGTGTGGTGGAGTCGAGGCCGAGCTTGTGGATGACCGACAGCACCTCGATGAACTCGTCACCGAGCCCGTACTTGAAGGTCACCCGGTTCGCGTCGACCCAGCGGGGCACGAGGAGCACCTCTTCGTGCTCGACGTTCACGCACTCGATCGGGCCGATGCCGGCCGGGAAGGTGAAGGTCTCAGGCTCGCTGAACGGCGCGGTGGTGAACCACTCCTTCCCCCGCTCCCAGATCACCGGCGGGTTGAGGCACTCCTCGATGGTGGTCCAGATGGAGAACGACGGGGCGAACTCGTAGCCCTCGATGACCAGGTTGGCGCCGTCCCGCACCCCGATCTCGTCGACGGAGGAGAAGAGCCGGTCCGCCGCGTACCGGGCGAAGACGTCGGAGAGGCCCGGCTCGACCCCGATGCCGCAGAGCGCGAGCAGCCCGCGCTCCTCCCACTGTGCGGCCATCGCGAACTGCTCGTCCCCGAGCTTGACCCCCGGTAGGCGGTACGGCTCGGTCGGGTGGGGATGGGAGAGCGACATCGCCATGTCGAGGTAGGTGGCCCCCGCGGCGAACGCCGCCCGGAAGATCGGCATCACGAAGCGCGGGTCGAGCGCGTTGAGGACCGCGTCGGCACGCTCCGCCCGGATCAGCTCGGCGACGGCCGCCTCGTCCGAGCCGTCGACCCGGTGGGCCGAGAACCGCTCCCCCGCCCCTGCGATCGCCTTCTCCGCACGTGACACGTCGTAGTCGGCGACCGCCACCTTCTCGAAGAGGTTCCACTTCGCCGCCGTCTTGGCAACTGCACTGCCAACTCCTCCGGCACCGATCACGAGCACCCGCATGGCGACCTCCGTTGCATCTCGACACCGGCGACGTGAGCCCCGCCGGACCTTGCGCCAGTCTCCACTCGCCACGCCGCGGCGACAAGGGCCGAAAGTCACCGCGGCCACGGGTCGAAGATCCTGCAGGAGAACAGTATTTGGGACCTTCGACCCTGACACCGGGAAGGGCACCGCCGAAAGATGGCGGCATGGCATCCGAGGGCACCCGCCGCGGCGACACCGTGAACGCGACGGAGCACCTCCAGTCCGTCGTCGACAAGATCGTGGCCAAGAATCCCGCGCAGGTCGACTTCCACCAGGCCGTCCGCGAGGTCGCGCAGTCGATCACGCCCGCGATCGAGCGCAATCCCCGCTACATGCGCGAACGGATCTTCGAACGCCTGGTGGAGCCCGATCGCGTCATCAGCTTCGGGGTGAACTGGGTCGACGACGCCGGTGACATCCACGTCAACCGCGGGTACCGCATCCAGATGAGCAGCTCGATCGGTCCGTACAAGGGCGGGTTGCGCTTCCACCCGAGCGCGACCTCCGGACTGTTCAAGTTCCTCGCCTTCGAGCAGACCCTCAAGAATTCACTGACCACCCTGCCGATGGGCGGTGCGAAGGGCGGCTCCGACTTCGATCCGAAAGGCAAGAGCGAATCCGAGATCCGCCGCTTCTGCCAGTCATTCATGACGGAGCTCTATCCGTACATCGGCGAATTCACCGATGTCCCGGCCGGCGACATCGGCGTCGGCGAGCGCGAGATCGGCTACCTCTTCGGGCAGTACAAGCGCATCGCCAAGCGCTTCGTGGGCGCGCTCACCGGAAAGGGCGTCAAGTGGGGCGGCTCGCAGATCCGCCAGGAGGCCACCGGTTACGGAGTCGTCTACTTCGCACGCGAGATGCTTGCGACGAGAGGCGACGCACTCGAGGGCAAGACCTGTCTGGTCTCGGGGAGCGGAAACGTCGCCCAGTTCACCGTCGAGAAGCTCCTCGACCTCGGCGCTCAGGCGGTGACGCTCTCCGATTCGGACGGATTCGTCCATGATCCTGACGGCATCGACCGTGAGAAGCTCGAGTGGGTCAAGGAGCTCAAGAACCACCGCCGCGGCCGAATCCGCGAGTACGTGGAGCACTTCCCGAAGGCCAGCTACACGCCCACCACCGCCGGTCGGGTCAATCCGATCTGGAGGGTCCCCGCGGACTGCGCCTTCCCGAGCGCCACCCAGAACGAGATCAGCGGAGCGGACGCGAAGCACCTCGTCGACGGCGCGGTCGGGCTGGTCGCCGAGGGGTCCAACATGCCGACCGTGCCCGAGGGGATGGAGCGCTTCACCGAGTCCGGCATCCTGTACGCGCCGAGCAAGGCCTCCAACGCCGGCGGTGTCGCGGTCTCCGGGCTCGAGATGGCCCAGGGTATGCAGCTCGTCCAGTGGTCCCATCAGGAGGTGGACGATCGCCTCCAGGAGATCATGCGCCGGATCCACACCAATGTCGTGGAGACCGCTGCCGAATTCGACCGTCCCGGTGACTACGTCGTCGGCGCCAACATCGCCGGCTTCATGAAAGTGGGTGACGCCATGCTCGACGAGAGCCCGATCTGAGATGGCCACGACCTCGATCGACGCCGCCAACCCCGACCGGCCCGCAGAAGCGCCGAAGGAGAAGGGCCTCAAGTCCGACGCGCTGAGTCTCGTCTCGAACATCGTGATCGGTGTCGCTTCGACGGCGCCCGCCTACAGCCTGGCCGCGACCCTCGGCCTCATCGTCGTGGCGGTCGGGGTGCTCTCCCCGACGATCGTCGTGCTCGCGTTCATCCCGATGCTGTTCGTCTCGATCGGCTACAGCGAGCTGAACAAGGCCGACCCCGACTGCGGCACCACCTTCACCTGGGGGACCCGGGCGTTCCGGCCATGGGTCGGCTGGATGGGCGGGTGGGGCATCATCGCCGCAGACGTGCTGGTCATGGCCAGCCTGGCCCAGGTCACCGGCCAGTACACCTTCCTGCTCTTCAACGACAAGTCGATCGGGGAGAACCCGACCAGCGGGTGGGTCCTCCTCGTCGGCATCCTCTTCATCGCCCTGCTGACCTACATCTGTTATCGGGGCATCGAGCTCTCGGCCCGCATCCAGCGGATCCTGCTTGCGACCGAGGTGACCATCCTCGCCCTGTTCGCAGTCGTCGCCCTGGTCCGTGTCGCGATCGGCACGGCGCCCTCGAGCCACCTCGTCCCGGCCTGGAGCTGGTTCAACCCATTCAGCGGCCCGTCGATGTCGAAGGTGATCGGCGGCCTGCTGCTGATGCTCTTCATCTACTGGGGATGGGACACCTCGGTCTCGATCAACGAGGAGACGACCGACCGGACCCGCAACCCGGGGCTCGCGGCGATCATCTCGACGGTCCTGCTCCTCGCCATCTACTTCGTCGTGACTCTCGGGGCCCAGGCGTTCGCCGGCGTCGGGTCGACCGGCATCGGTCTCGCCAACCCCAGCCACTACAGCGACATCTTCTCCGCGCTCGGCACCGCGGTCTTCGGGCACTCGACGATCGGCACCATCGGGGCGAGGCTGCTCATCCTCATGGTGCTCACCTCGGCGGCGGCGTCCACCCAGACGACGATCCTGCCCACCGCGCGCACCACGCTCTCGATGGCCGTCTACAGGGCGATCCCCAGCGCGTTCGGACGCGTCCACAAGCGGTACCTCACCCCGACGGTCTCGACGATCACCATGGGCGCCATCTCGGTCGTCCTCTACTTCGCGTTCAACCAGCTCGCCGGCGGCTACCTCATCCCGGACGCGGTGACCGCCATCGGGATCTGGATCGCCTTCTACTACGGGCTCACCGGCTTCACCTCGGCCTGGTACTACCGGAAGGTGCTCACGCGGTCGAGGCGCGACCTCTGGATGAAGGGGATCCTTCCCGCCACCGGAGGCGTGATGCTCTACTTCGCGATGGTATGGAGCATCTGGCAGGACTGGAACTACAACAACGTCCAGGCGCAGAGCTTCACGTCATGGACCCTGCCCTTCCCACCTCACTCGCAGGTCGGCGGCGTCTTCCTCATCGCAGCGGTCTCCGCACTGGTCGGGCTGGTGTGCATGGCGCTCATGCGGTTCGGCAGCCCGACCTTCTTCCGCGGTGAGACCCTGAACCGGTCGACACCGACCCTCGTGCCCGAAGGGACCGGCATACCGACCGGGGATGCGCCGGTCGAACCGCACAGCAGCGCTGCCTCCTGAGCGGCGCGGAGCGAGGTGTCCGCCGCCGGGTGACGACCAGTTCGCGGTGCGGAGCGCCTGTGGGAAGATCGGCGCAGGACAGCGTCGCCGATGCCGCGGGAGCCGCACACCAGGTCGCGAGGGAACGAAGATGACGACAACCCACACCCATGCCGTCGACGAGCTCGCCGATCGGCTCCGGACGGAGTGCCTCATCGGCGGCGTCTGGCGACCCTCGTCAGACGGCTCCCGCATCGACGTGGCGGACCCCTCCTCCGGCGAGGTCTTCGCCACCGTCGCCAACGGGACCGAGCTCGACGCGACGGCGGCCGCCGATGCAGCGTCCGCCGCCCTCCCCGAGTGGTCCGCCACCCCGCCCCGGGCGCGCTCCGAAGTCCTCCGGAGGGCCTTCGAGCTGATGGTCGCGCACGGCGACGAGCTCGCCCGGTTGGTCGTCCTCGAGAACGGGAAGGCGCTCGCGGACGCCCGCGGGGAGATCGCCTACGCGGCCGAGTTCTTCCGCTGGTACGCCGAGGAGGCGGTCAGGAGCGCCGGCGAGATCTCGACCGCGCCGGCCGGGACCAACAGGATCCTCGTGATCCGCCAACCGATCGGCGTCGCGGTGCTGGTCACGCCGTGGAACTTCCCGGCGGCGATGCTCACGCGCAAGATCGGGCCCGCACTCGCCGCAGGGTGCACCGTCGTGTGCAAGCCGGCCTCCGAGACGCCGCTCACCGCCCTTGCGATCGCCGAGCTCCTCGAGGAGGCCGGAGCCCCTGCCGGCGTGGTCAACGTCGTCCCGTCGAACCGCTCGTCGCGCTTCGTCGGCACGCTCCTCGCCGACGACCGGGTCCGGAAGCTCTCGTTCACCGGGTCGACCGAGGTCGGCCAGGTCCTCTTGCGCACGGCGGCCGAACGCATCGTCAACTGCTCGATGGAGCTCGGCGGCAACGCCCCGTTCCTCGTGTTCGACGATGCCGACCTCGACGCGGCGGTGGCCGGGGCGATGGTGGCGAAGATGCGCAACGGCGGCGAGGCGTGCACCTCGGCGAACCGGTTCTACGTGCAGCGCGGGATTGCGGAGAAGTTCGCGGCGAGGCTCGCGACCGAGATGTCGAACCTGACCGTCGGTCCCGGGCTCGACGAAGGGGTCCAGCTCGGTCCGCTGGTCAACGCGGAAGGCAGGGAGAAGGTCGCCTCGCTCGTCTCGGGCGCGCTCGGCGAGGGTGCCACCGCGCTGGTGGGCGGTGAGGTCCCTGACGGCCCCGGCTGGTTCTACCCGGCCACCGTGCTCACCGAGGTGGGCGGGTCCGCCGAGATCCTCGGGACCGAGATCTTCGGCCCGGTGGCGCCGATCGTGACCTTCGACTCCGAGGCCGACGTCGTGGCGATGGCCAACGACAGCGTGCACGGCCTGGTCTCCTACCTCTTCACGGGCGACCTCGCTCGCGGGCTCCGGGTCGCCGAGGCACTCGAGTGCGGCATGGTCGGGCTGAACCGCGGGCTGGTCTCCGATCCGGCGGCCCCGTTCGGCGGGACGAAGCAGAGCGGGCTCGGGCGCGAGGGCGGACACGAGGGGATGCTCGAGTACCTCGAGTCGAAGTACGTGGCCTGCAGCTGGTAGCAGATGCCCACGCCGACCGTCCGGCGCGTGGCGCCACACGAGGTCCGGTCGGTCGCCCGGATGATCGCCCGGGCGTTCGCCGACGACCCGATCGAGCGCTGGTCCCTCGCCGGTGACGACGTCACCGGCCTGATCGAGGTCGAAGCGTCCGAGGCGGCACGCCAGCTGACTGCCGAGGGTTGGCTCTGGGCGGTCGACGATCTCTCCGGCGTCGCGGCGTGGCTGCCACCGGGTGGTGCGTACGACGAGGCCATCGATGCCGCCGTCGCCCAGGCGCTCGCCGCCTCCGGCGGCGATCCGAAGCGCTACACGGAGTGCTGGACGTGGATCGAGTCGCACCGACCGGTCGTGCCGCACTGGTACCTCGATCTCCTGGCTGTGGACCCTGGTCGCCAACAACTCGGCACCGGCTCGCACCTCCTCGCGGACGGGCTCGCTCGCGCCGACGGTGCGGGCGGGGCGACCTTCCTCGTGACCGGGAACCTCGCGATCGTGCCTTGGTATCAGCGCCACGGGTTCGCCGTCGGCGCCGAGGGCCGGGCGCCCGGGGGCGGACCGGTCGTCTGCTTCCTCGAGCGGACCGCGCGGACCGGATCCGAGCGGTGAGCGACGTCGCCCCTTCAGAGTCCGGGAAACCGTGCCTCGAGCGAGGCGAGGACATGGTCGGCACCCGCCGACCGGAGCTCGTCGGCCGAGAAGCGGCCGCTCGCCACCCCGACCGACACCGCGCCGGCGTGGCGTGCCGCGTCGATGTCTCGAGGGGTGTCCCCCACCACGGAGACCTGGGATGCCACGAGGCCGCGATGCAACTGCGTCGCCTTGCCGATCGCCAGCCGGGTCAGCTCGGCACGATCCGGTGAATCCGATCCGTATGCCCCGAACGGGAAGAACCGGTTGAGGTTGGACGGGATGAGTTTGGTCCGGGCAGCACCTTCGAGCGCTCCGGAGACCAGGCCGAGCATCACGCCCGCGGCTCCGAGTGCGTGCAGGGACTTCTCGGCTCCGGGAAGGACCCGATACTGCTCGGAGACCACGATGTCGTCGGAAAGGTGCAGCAGGTACTCGCCGTAGAGCCGGTCGAGCTCCCCGTCGGTCGGATCGCGCCCCAGCACCGCGACGAAGGTCTCCCTGGCCACGGCCGGATCGGTCTCTCCCGCCGAAGTGTGCTCGCCGATGTCCGCGGCGACGCCGTGGAGCTTCTCGAAGGCGGCCGCCCAACTCCGCGCGCCGGCCCCGCCGGTGTGGACGAGCGTCTCGTCGATGTCGAACAGGACGACCACCGGCATCGTCATGCGATCAGTCTCCGGTTTCCGATCCACCCTCGCCTCCGACGCCGGGCGCGCCGAGCGACTGCAACGTGCAGCACAAGCGTAGGAGGACCGCACGGGGTGTGCGCTGCACCCGGATCCGTCCCGACCGCCGGCATCCGGTGACCTGGCAGTTGCCGCGGTGTGCCGCGCTTGCGTCGCCCTGTCGACCCGTGCTCCACTTCGCGGACCGCCGGCATGGGGAGTGGGGAGTGCAGTCGACCATCGCGTCCAGATCCAGGGGCCTGCTGGCAACGTTCACGGCGCTTGCCCTTGCCGCACTCGTGACCACCGCCTGCAGCTCCCCTCCGGCTTCGACCGCCGCGACGCAGGCCACGGCGGCCGTCGGCACGGCAGCCGCCATCGAGGGTCCGGTCACGACCGGTCAGGTGGCCGAGCCGCTCACCGCTCTCCCCTCCGATCTCGCCGCGCACGGCTACGAGGAGCAGGAGTTCTTCGCGTCCGGTACGGCGAAGTCGTACTCCGCCATCGCCACTCCGTCGAACGGACGGTGGAAGGTCCGACCCTCAGCGTCGGCCGCTTTCAAGACCCGGATCCTCGTGCGACGCCCGGTCGACCCGGCCCGCTTCAACGGCACGGTGGTCGTCGAGTGGATGAACGTCTCGGCGGGTGAGTCGGCCCCCGACTGGGACTACCTCAACCCCTATCTCATGGCGAACGGGTACGCCTGGGTCGGCGTGTCCGCGCAGGCGATCGCGGTCAACGGGGGGACTCCGCTGCTCGGCTCGCTGAGCGCAGCCTCGGCAAAGGGCCTCGTCGGCGCCGACCCCGCCCGGTACGGTTCGCTGCACCATCCGGGCGACCGGTTCGCCTTCGATCTCTTCGCCCAGATCGGCGCGGCGCTGCGGGTCCACGGCGCCGAGGTGCTCGGCGCACATCCCGCGCACGTCGTCGGGGTCGGTGAGTCGCAGTCGGCCTTCTACCTCACGACCTACGCGGATGCCATCCAGCCACTGACCGGTGCGTACGATGGACTGTTCATCCACAGCCGTGGTGGCAGCGGTGCCTCCCTCGCCGGCACGTCGATCACCTCCTCGCAGGCTCCCGCGAACCTCCGCATCCGCACCGATCTCGCCGTCCCCGTCTTCATGTTCGAGACGCAGACCGACCTCATCGAACTCGGCTACGCACCGGCGCAGCAGCCCGACACGGCGCGCATCCGCACCTGGGAGGTGGCCGGAACCTCGCACGCCGACGCCTACCTCGTCGGGGCGGCGGCAGGAGTCCTCGGCTGCTCGTCCGCCGTCAACAGCGGTCCCCAGCACGACGTCGTCCAGGCTGCGTTCGCCGCCTTCTCGCGCTGGGTGACCGGAGGGACCTCCCCGCCGACCCCTCATCCGTTCCAGCTGTCCGCGACCACGCCGGCGGCACTCGCCCTCGACCCGCACGGCAACGTCATCGGCGGCGTGCGCACGCCCGCGGTCGACGTACCGATCTCGACGCTGAGCGGCACGGCCCCCGCGGGCACGACCCCGATCTGCTCGCTCTTCGGCTCGACCACGCCCTTCGGCCCGGCGGAGCTCACCACCCTCTACGGCACGCCGGCCGACTATGTGGGGAGCTTCACCCGGAGCCTCGACCGGTCGATCGCAGGTGGGTACCTCCTCGCCGCCGACCGCAGCGCCCTGGTCGCCCAGGCCGCTGCGGTCACGTTCCCCGTTGTGTCGCGAAGCTGAGTCCGACCGTCGAATTCCAGCCGTCTACCGGTCCGTGCCATCATGCTGCAGCGATCCGTCCGTGCATCGCGAGAGGAGTCCCCGAATGAGCGATCTGCTCCTTGCAGATGAACGGGAGGCAGTTGCCGGGGCCAGCCGCCACCTGGCCGAGAAAGGGCTCGTCATCGGGACGGCCGGCAACATCTCCGCCCGCAAGGGCGATCTCGTGGCGGTCACACCGACCGGCGCCGACCTGGCCAACGTGACCGCCGAGATGATCACTGTCATCAATCTCGACGGCACGGTCGTCGAGGGCGAGTTCGCGCCCACCTCCGAGGTGCCCCTGCACACCGGGATCTACGCGGGCACCAACGCGTTGGCCGTCACCCACGCTCACGCAATGGCCTCGACCGCACTCTCGTGCTGCCACGACGAGCTTCCGCCGCTCCACTACAGCTGCCTCGGGCTGGGCGGTGCCCCGCGCACGGCGCCATACGCCACGTTCGGGACACCGGAGCTCGCGGAGAACGTGCTGAAGGCGCTCGAGGGCCGCAACGCGGCGATGATGCAGAACCACGGATCGGTCGCCTACGGCGCCACGATGGACCAGGCGGTCGAGCGCCTCGAGCTCCTCGAGTGGCTGGCCGAGCTGTACTGGCGGGCATCGTCCATGGGCACGCCGCGCATCCTCACCGACAAGGACTTCGAGAACATCATCATCGCGGCGACCCAAGGTCGCTACGGCGTGATCCGCAAGCTCGACAAGGACTGAGCGGCCGCCGGTCGTCATCGTGGCGGTGCTCGGTCTCGGCCTGGCGGCGTTGGGCAGGCCCGGCTACCTCAACATCGGCCACGGCAACGACCTCGGACCCGACCGTTCCGTCGACGCACTCCGTGCCCGGACCCGCGACGTCTGCGACGCGGCCTGGGAGGGGGGCATCCGCTGGTTCGACGCGGCGCGCTCGTACGGACTGGCCGAGGAGTTCCTCGCCGACTGGCTGCGCACCCGCGGCATCGGTCCGGGTGACGCGACCGTCTCGTCGAAGTGGGGCTACACGTACACCGCCGGTTGGAAGGTGGAGGCCGCGGTCCACGAGGTCAAGGACCACGGCGCCGGCGCACTCGCACGACAGTGGCCGGAGAGCAACGCCCTGGTCGGCCCGTGGCTCGGCCTCTACCAGGTGCACTCGGCGACCGAGGAGTCCGGCGTCCTCGAGGACCGGGCGGTCCACCATGCGCTCGCCGCGCTGCCCGTCCGCGTCGGCCTCTCCTTGAGCGGTCCGCGGCAGGCCGCGACACTCCGGCGCGCGCTCGAGGTCGAAGTCGACGGTCGCCAGCTCTTCTCGGCCGTCCAGGCCACGTGGAACGTGCTCGAGCCTTCGGTCGGTGCCGCGCTCGCAGAGGCGAAGGATGCCGGGTGGACAGTCGTCGTGAAGGAGGCCCTCGCCAACGGGCGGCTCGCCGGGGCATCCTCCCCCACCGCGGGCTTCGCCGACGCTGCCGACGCCACGGCTCTCGCCGCCGTACTCGTCCGACCTTGGGCCGACGTCGTGCTCTCCGGCGCATCGACCGCCGCACAGCTTCGGTCGAACCTCGAGGCCACAGACGCTGCCCGAGCACTCGATCCCACCCGGTTCGACGCATGCGCGATCGAGCCGGCGGACTATTGGAGCGCGCGCTCGCAGCTGACCTGGACCTGAGCAGTAGATTCGGATTGTGGATCCGTTCGCTACTCCCACGGATCATGAATGGGTCAGGGTCTCCCCTCGTCTGGAGCGCATGCGCCACGTGCTGGTCGCGGTGACGGTCGTGCCGCTCGCCGTGGTGACGATCGCCGTCGGGGGGGCCTCTGTCACCGGTGCCGTCGTCGTCGGCGTCGTCGGTGTTGCACTCGTCGGGTGGGCGTGGCACGCAGTTGGACGGAACTACCGGTCGTGGGGATATGTCGAGCGCGGCGACGACCTCGTGGTGACCCACGGCGCGATGTTCAAGAGCCTGGTCGTCGTTCCCTACGGTCGGATGCAGCTAGTCGACGTCAAGGCCGGCCCGATCGAGCGGTCGTTCGGCCTGGTGCGCGTCAAGCTTCATACTGCGGCCGCAACCACCGATGCAGAGCTGTGCGGCCTGACCTTCGAGGAGGCGAACGGGCTACGCGACCGGCTGACGGCGCGGGGTGAGGCCCATGCCGCGGGACTCTGAATCACCGGCCGCGGCGGCGCGCAGTCACGGCCCGCATCACCCGCCGTCATCGGCGAAGAGGAGACCTTCCGACTCCATCCCCTCACCCCGTTGGCGCTCGGAGGGCGCGTCCTCGGGATCTGTGTGACGTTCATCCTGTTCGGAATCGTCCAGCACCAATCATCGGGGTCCTCGGTTCCGGCCGACGTGGTGATCTTCTGCACGATCGCCGCGCTGATGGTGGGCCGCGGTGTCGTCACCGTCATCGTGAGCAGCTACCACGTGCGCGGTGGTGAGCTCCGGATCGACAATGGTCTGTTCCAGAAGCAGTCGAAGCGCATCCGGCTCGACCGGGTCCAGAGCATCGACGTCCTCGAACCCCTGTCGGCCCGGATCTTCGGCCTGGCCGAGGTCCGGGTCACCACCGCCGGCAGCCAGCGCGAGGCGGTCCGGCTCCGGTTCCTCGCCGCACCGGTCGCGCACGCGCTCCGGGCCGACCTGCTCGGGCGAACGACCGGTCCTGGGTCGTCATCGACGGCGGCATCGGCCGACGAACCGGGCGTGCCGCTCCTGCGGGTCCCGCACGGAAGGTTCGTCGCCTCGGTGCTCCTCCAGATGTTCTCGTGGCGACTGCTGCTCCTTGCGCTCGGCCCGGCGCTGGCAGTGGTCGGTACCCGACGTGGGCACGCAGCAACCGCGGGCCTCGGGATCGCACTCTTCCTCTCGGTGAGCTTCTCGTTCGTGGTGATGGTCTGGCGACAGCTCAACCTCTTCTGGGACTTCTCCGTCGCCGACACGGCCGACGGACTCCGGGTCAGCCATGGGCTGCTCTCGACCAGTCGCCAGACCGTCCCCCCCGGAAAGATCCAGGCGGTGCTGATCCACCAACCGCTCGCCTGGCGGTGCTTCGGCTGGGCGCAGATCCGGATGAACGTGGCCGGGTACGGGCGATCCGAGGCGTCGGCCAAGCGGAGCATGCTGGTTCCCGTCACCGATCGGGACGAGGCCCAGCGGTTCGTCGGTTGGCTGCTCGGCGGCACGGATCTCCACGTGATCCCATTCGAGCGGCCTCCGCGCCGGGCGGCGCTCCTCGCTCCGCTGTGGTGGCGGTACCAGCTCGCCGGTGCCGACGACCGGGTCTTCGTCGTTCGGCACGGCTGTTTCTCGCGCACCATCGACATCGTCCCGCACGAGCGATCCCAGAGCCTGCGGCTCACGGCCGGTCCACTCCAGCGGGCGTTGCGCCTGGCGTCGCTCCATCTCGATTCGACTCCCGGGCCGGTGAAGACCCGTGCAGCGCACCGGGACGCCTCGGTCGCTCGGGAGCTGCTCGACCGCCAGGTCGAGCGTGCCCGTTCGGAGCGACAGCGGCGCTCGATCGCCCCGGGCCCGAGTCGCGGACCCCTATCCGCGGAAAGCCGCGTCGTCACGCCTCCTGAGGGATAGGGTCACCCAGTCCACAGATCACCGAGGCGGAGAGGTGAGCCCATGAACACGGTCCCAATGACGGTGCCCACCACCTTCCCCGGCCTCGGCGGGAGCACCGGTACACCCTTTCTCCCGGGTGGTTCCTCTTCGGCTCCACTTCAGAGCGGCAGCTCGAGCTTCGGACTCGGCCCCGTCCTCGGGATCGCCTTCGACGTCATCGCGATCCTGGTCCTGCTCGTCCTTGTGGGCATCTTCGTGATCGTGGTCGTGGCCAACCGCGCCGATCCCGATCCGACCGGACGGCGACCGATCGCGGTCCTCTCCTTCGCCGTGTCGTTCTTCGCGGTCATCGCCGCGGTGGTCGGTTCGACGGTGGTGATCTCTGGATTCGTGCGGCTGATCGGCAGCCATTCCGACCCGGTCGCCAACTCGGTCGCCCGGATGGTGGTGCTCGGGGGCCTGATCACGCTGGCCAGCGAAGCCCTCCTCTGGAAGCACCTGCGCCGCGGCCTCGAGCTGGCCCGAGCCGACGAGACGCCGTCGAACCCCTCGCGCCGCGTCGGGCAGAGCTACGTGTCGGCGATCTCCTTCCTGATGACCTTCGTCCTGTTCGTCGCCACGATCCTCGCCGCCTACCTGATCTTCGCCCTCATCGGACCGGGCGTCTTCGGATCGTTCGGAGGCCGCACGTCCGCACTCCGCGTCCTCCTCGTCGTGGTCTACCTCGGCGTGGCGGCGGCCGTGGTGATTCGGACACACCGCGGGCTCGTGCCGCCCGGGCTCGACCCCGTCCGCGGCGCTGCACCGCCGGCCGGTCCCACCGCCACGGACCCGGCGCCCGCACCGATCCCGTCGGGACCGTCTTCTTGACGGCGTGTTCCGCCACGGGTTGAACCGCATCGCCGATCCGCGCCAGATCCGCGCAGGGCATCATGACGCAGCCGGCTCGGGCGAGCACGCCCGATGGCTACCTCCTCGGCTCGTACCGCATCGCCACTGCCCCCGAGCCGAACTCCAGCCTGCTCACGAGCTTCAAGTCGACGTACTTCGAGAGCCCCGCGAACAACGTCGGCCCGTGGCCCGCGAGCCTGGGATGCACCACGAACTCGTACTCATCGATCACTCCCAGTTCCGTCAACGCCAGTGGGAGCTTCACGCCTCCCACGAGAAGTCCCTTGCCCGCGTCACGCTTGAGCTGCTGAATGGCCTTGCCCAGATCCCCGCGCACGAGCTCCGCGTTCCAATCGACTTGCTTCAGAGTGCTCGACACGACGTACTTCTTTGCCGCGTCGATCGTCTGGGCGAAGGATTCCATCCAATCAGGTCTCGCACCCGTCGGCGCTGGTGGCCGCCACGCAGTTTCCATCATTTCGTAGGTCACCCGGCCGAAGAGAAGGGCATCTGCCTGATTGAGGTTCTCGACCGCGTGGAGATGCAATTCTTCGTCCGCCGGAATTGCACGGTGATCGCAGCACCCGTCCAATGTCACGTTGATGGAGTAACGAAGGGACTGCATCCGACAAAGGTAGCGCCGGTCGGGCGTGACCGGTACTCCCTGCATCACCGCGTGCGGACTCAGGCGACGGTCGCCACCGAGAAACCGCCATCCCCGTTGCCGTTCACGCTCGACCCGCTGTCACCGACGAATGCGAAGAGTGGCTTCCCGAGGTAGGTCACCTGGAAGTGCACCGTATGGCCGACCTTGACCTGCACCGTGCCGAGACCCTTCCGACCAGTTGGCACAACACCCTTCGCGACGTCCAACGGGGGCCAGACCGAAAGGCAGCCACCGGCGCAACCGGTCGGAGGCGGAGTGTAGAGACTGCGACCCGCCACGGTCGCGAGCATCTTCCCGAACGGTGCGCGTGTGACGACTTCGACCACTCTCTTCTTGCTCGTCGTCTGGGCGGATGCCGCCGGCACCGAGAGGGCCATACCGGTCAGTGCCGTCAGCCCGAGCACGGTGCACACCCGCACAGGACGCATCGGTCGCCGGAGTATCTGAGTTTCGGACATGTTCCACCTCCGGGGTCGTTCACTTCGTGAACAAGGAGCGCGATCCTCCCTGCCCTAGGAGTACGAACGGCGCACTCCTGCCGTTCAGCCGGGCTGCGGATCAACGACGAGCCGATCACAGATCGACCGGTTGATCCGGCTGCGGACGCGCCACCAACTCCCCAGAGCGTCCGGCACCGGCCGGTCACTGGGAGAGGAGCGGCATGCGACGGCTTCGGTTCTGGGGATGTGTGGCCATTGCCCTCTCGGCCACCGGATGCGGCGTGACCGGTGCCATCGGTGCACAGAAATCGGCGCACCAGGCGGGTCTGCAGAGGGTCGAGCTCGTCTCGTACACCAGCTGCACCCAGCTGCTCGACCAGGTACGGGCCGAGGCGCTGGCCGAGGTCGGCCCGAACGGACTGCCCTCGTCTCCTCCGTACGTCGACGGCGGCTTCCACGGGATGAACTCAGGCGTCGCGGTCGGACGCTCTCTTGCGCTCTCGACGCCGGACGCCGCATCGAGCGCCGCGGGCGCGACGGCACAGGGTTCCAGTGGCACCCCTGCCTACTCGGGCACGAACAACCAGGAGCAGGGCGTCGACGAGCCCGACCTGGTCAAGACCGACGGCCACCTCCTCGTGACCCTTCGCCAGAACCCGGTCGGGGTCCAAGTCGCGGTGGTCGGGGACGCTCCGCGCCTCGCCGGTTTCCTCCCCCTCGGTGACGTGGGAAGCCCCAGCGGGCTGTTCCTCGTCGGCAACCAGGTCGTCGTCCTCGCGACCGGTGCCGGGCCGGTCCCCGTCCCATCGCCGGCTCCGCCAGCGGGAACATCGCCCGCGCCCGTCCCCGCCATTCCGGCGTCACCCACGACGGACGTGGTCGTGGCGAGTCTGGCCGACCCCGACCGTCCCGCCGTCGTGCGCTCCTTCCAACTGCAGGGGAGCGAGGTCGACGCCCGCCTCATCGCCGGACGGGTCGAGGTCGTCCTCGCCGGCACGCCGCAGCTGCCCCTCGTCTCCCCTTCCGGGTCATCGACGAGCGCGTCCGAGCAGGCGTTGTCGAAGAACCGGTCCCTCATCCGCACCTCGAGCTTGCAGGCGTGGCTCCCGTCCGTGACCAGCGAGCCAAGTGGCGCCACGCGCACCTCCGGCTGCACCGACGTGATGCACCCGACGGTCGCGTCCGGGCTCGACACCATCTCCGTCGTGCCGATCGACCCCGGAGCCGACCAGCCGCTCCCCGCGGTCACCGTGATGGGCGACGCCTCGACCGTCTACGCCAGCACGTCGGCGCTCTACGTCGCCACGCCGTCGTGGCCGCAGCCGGCAAGTGGCACGGTGTGCCCCGGATCGGCCGCCTCGGCGCCGGGGATGGCCGCCAGCATCCCGGCAGGTGCCGGCACCGTCAGCTGTCCGAATGGGGGGCCCGCAGGGTCGACCGACATCCACGGATTCGATCTCTCGGATCCCGCCGCGCCGCGCTACCTCGGATCGGGAGAGGTCCCGGGCACGTTGATCGGCCAGTACGCGATGTCCGAGTACAACGGCGACCTGCGGGTCGCCACCACGGTGGGGACGCCGACTCCTGCACCACTCGACGGCTCGGCACCCTCGACTCCGTCGGACAACCGGGTGACCGTCCTGGCGCCACAGGGCGGATCGCTCGTGTCAGTGGGTAGCGCCGGCGGACTCGGCGGCGGCGAACAGATCTACGCGGTGCGCTTCATCGGCCCGATCGGCTACGTCGTGACCTTCCGGCAGACCGACCCGCTCTACGTCCTCGACCTGAGCGACCCCACGAACCCGAGAGCGGCAGGTCAGCTCGAGCTGACCGGGTACTCCTCGTTCCTCCAACCCGTGTCGGGCAACCGGCTGCTCGGCATCGGGCAGTCGGTCGACCAGAACCTGCGCACATCCGGTCTCCAGGTCTCGCTCTTCGACGTCTCCGATCCGAATCATCCGGCGCTGATCTCGAAGCTCACCTATCCGGGCGCGTCGTCGCTCGCGGAGGACGACCCGCACGCCCTGCTCAGCTGGGCACCTGCAAACCTCGCGATCATGCCGCTCACGCAGGACGGTGGCCTGGTCGGACCGTCGTCTCCTGCACCGACGCCATTCGACGGCGCAGTGGCATTCCACATCGGCGCCGACGGACTCACCGAGACCGGCCGTCTTTCGCAGCCGGGCGAGACCCCCGTGAACCCTCCTCCCTGTGCTGATGGAACCCCAGGAGGTCCAGGTGTCGCACTCCCGTGCGCAAGCGCTTCCACAGGCGTCGCCACTCCCATGGTCACCGCCACGGCAATCCCGAGCATCGAGCGGACGCTCGTGGTCGGGAGCATGATCTATTCCGTGTCAGCGGCAGGCATCATGGCGAGCGATCTCGGCACCTTCGCCCAGATGGCGTGGATGCCGTACACCTGATGCACCGACGACGGACCTCGGGAGCGGAGGGTGCGGCCGACGAGCGCCAATCGAACGACGTCTCACTCCTCGCCGCGGTCGCCCGATCCGAGCCGGCGGCGGTGCACCGCCTGCTCGACGAAGTGGCACCGATCGTCTACGGCTACCTCTTTGCTCGGGTCGGCGGTGACGAGCCGGCGGCAGAGGACCTTCTGCAGGAGACCCTCCTCGAGTCGGTCCGGTCGGCCGCATCCTTCCGCGGAGAGGCGTCTCTGTCGACGTGGATGTGCACGATCGCACGGCGCCGCCTCGCGCGTTACTACGAGGCGGAGCGGCGGGCGGAAGCCGCACGCGCCGGCCTGCGCTTGGCCGAACCACTCGAGCCGGTCGACGGCAGTGACGAGATCGACCGACGCGACGAGGTAGTGCGAGCGCTCGGGCGGATCTCCGCGATCCACCGGCAGGTGCTCGTGCTCAAGTACCTCGACGGGATGCCGGTCGACGAGATCGCGACGTCCCTCGGACGCAGTCGCGTCCAGGTCCAGTCTCTCCTCCAGCGCGCCCGCGACCGGCTCCGTCACGAATTGGAGGCCACCGGTGCCTGAATGGCCCGATGCCCTCCTCGGTCAGGTCGGGGGCCCACGACCGCTGCCGGCCGATCTGCAGAGCCGTCTCGAACACGCCCTCTTGGCCAATGCTCCGGTCCCCGACCCGACGGCGCGCCCACTCGGTGACGAGCTCGCGGCACGGTTGGAAGGCGCGCTGGGTGATCCCGTCGACGACGCGCTCACAGGCATCGACGGGCCTCGACCGCTTCCTCCTTCGACCACCGCGTCACTCGAACGCACCCTTGGCCCGCTCCGTCGCCGCGCCCCGGTCGTGGGTGCGGTCGCCGCAGCCGTCGTGTTGCTCGCCGGCACCGCGGTCACCCTCACGTCGGTGAGTCATCCCTCTCCGGGGCCTTCGCCGCAGGCATCGGCGGGGGCCGGTTCGCACGGACGGTCCGTTCCGTCGGCCGCGCGCCCCGCGCCGACGACAGGTCAAGGAGCTCGGAACGGGTCCTCCGACGTCACCTCCTCCGGAGCGGCGGCGACGGGTCCGGCCGCGTTGGGTGCAGCGTCGTCGGCGAGCGATCTCGGCAAGCCTCCCGCCCCGGTGATCGTCGGCATCTCCCCGGCATCCGGACCGACGTCCGGAGGAACGTGGGTGACCATCAGGGGCGGCGGCCTCGGACCCACGAGCACGATCCAGTTCGGCCATGTGCAGGCCCGCTTCCACGTGACCTCCGACAGCGCCGTCAGTGCACAGGCGCCACCCCATGCGGCTGGGACGGTCGACGTCCGCGTGACGACGTCCGTGACTTCTCCCCTCACCTCTGCCGACCGCTTCACCTATCGGAGCTGACCTCCCCGGCACCGTGCGCGCCGGGCGCCGATCGGTGCTCGTGCATCGCCCGGTCGATTCGAGCGATCATCTCAGCGACCGCCCGTCCCACCGCTGCAAGGAGCTCTCCGATGGCCAAGATCCTCTGCGTCTTGTACGACGATCCCGTCGACGGGTATCCCGAGACCTACGCCCGCGACGGCATTCCCAAGATCTCCTCCTACCCGGGCGGCCAGACCACACCGACCCCCGAGGCGATCGACTTCGAGCCCGGACATCTCCTCGGCAGCGTCTCCGGCGAGCTCGGGCTGCGCGGCTTCCTGGAAGAGAGCGGCCATACGTTGGTCGTCACCTCGGACAAGGACGGGACCGACTCGGTCTTCGAGCGGGAGCTCGTCGACGCGGACGTCGTGATCTCGCAACCATTCTGGCCCGCGTACCTGACTGCCGAGCGGATCGCGAAGGCGCGGAAGCTCCGGCTGGCCATCACGGCGGGCATCGGGTCGGACCACGTCGACCTCGAGGCCGCCATCGGTCGCGGCATCACCGTCGCCGAGGTGACCTACTCGAACAGCATCAGCGTGTCCGAGCACGTCGTCATGATGATCCTTGCCTTGGTCCGGAACTATCTCCCGTCGTACGGCTGGGTCGTGCGTGGCGGGTGGAACATCGCCGACTGCGTCGAGCGCTCCTACGACCTGGAGGGCATGTCGGTCGGTACGGTCGCTGCAGGTCGGATCGGCACTGCCGTGCTCCGGCGGCTCAAGCCCTTCGACGTGGACCTCCACTACACGGACCGTCACCGACTTCCCGAAGACGTCGAGCGTGAGCTCGGGCTCACCTTCCACGAGAGCACGGCCGCGATGGTGCCGCTCTGTGACGTGGTCACCATCAACGCGCCGCTCTACCCGGGGACCGAGGGACTCTTCGACGACGCACTCATCGCGACGATGAAGCGGGGCGCCTACCTGGTGAACACCGCCAGGGGAAAGATCTGTGACCGTGACGCGGTCGTGCGTGCGCTGGAGAGCGGACAGCTCGCCGGTTATGCGGGCGACGTGTGGTTCCCCCAGCCGGCCCCGAACGACCACCCCTGGCGCTCGATGCCCAACCACGGCATGACGCCCCACGTGTCGGGCACCTCGCTTTCCGCCCAGGCCCGCTACGCCGCAGGAACCCGGGAGATCCTCGAATGTTTCTTCGCCGGACAACCGATCAGGGACGAGTACCTCATCGTCGACGGCGGAAGGCTTGCGGGCACCGGCGCCCACTCCTACGGAGAAGGGAACGCGACCGGCGGGTCGGAGGATGCGGCCAGGTTCACACGCTCGAGATCACGGCGACGCGGGATTTCGCGAGTGGACCGCGACGTCACAGTGGACGACGTTCAACTGGTCGCTGACCGAGGACTGCGCCTGCCCGAACACTCGATGACCATCGCCCAGAGGCTTGGGAGGCCCCGTCCTTCGACTCGGGCGACCACGACCCGAGTGTGATCGGCGTGTTCCAACACCTGATCAACTCCCCCTCGAATACCTGGGACGCCTTCAACGAAGGCGGCACGCTCACCATGCCTCGAGACATGGGCTTCATTCTCCTTCTCTACGGGAGCTGAAGGGGCCGCGAGTCGGTGCGCAGTCTCGACCGAATCTCTCGCTCAGTGAGGCTCTCAGCATCTGAACCGTGCTGGATCGAGGGCGGGTTGTCGGCTCCATGTCACGCAGTTCGAGAGCCCGCCGCGTCCCCGTCTGAAGTCGGAACGGTCGACTGCGTTCGCAAGCACGCAGCCGTGGTGACACACTTGTGCCGGTGGGCACGATCATTGTTGCTACGGACGGCTCGGAGCTTTCCATCCGGGCCGCCGTCGTCGGCGTGGCGCTCGTAGACCCCTCGGAACGCG
This sequence comes from uncultured Acidimicrobiaceae bacterium, assembly GCA_963769765.1. Classification (GTDB taxonomy): domain Bacteria; phylum Actinomycetota; class Acidimicrobiia; order Acidimicrobiales; family RAAP-2; genus Bog-756. The sequence continues at coordinate 792,954 of CAVYNA010000004.1, forward strand.
TCATGGTGGTCACGGTCGTCGAAGGCGCCGATCCGTCACTGACCGAGGACGGATCGGGGCACGCCGGCCCGTCGATGACACCTTCCGAGTTCTCAAAGCTGCGAGACCGGCTGTTGAGCGATGCTTCGGAGGTCATCGCGGGGACGGTCGCGGCGTTGAGCCGCGACGTGGAGACGCAAGTCATCGAAGGGAGTCCTGGCGAGGCGCTCTGTGAGCTCGCGCGGGACGAATCGGCCGATGCAATCATCCTCGGCACTCGTGGTCGAAGTGGCATCAAGCGGGCATTGTTCGGTTCCGTGTCCGACCATGTCATCCGCAACGCCACATGTCCGGTGGTCATCACCCGAGGTTGATGCCGCACCTGCGTCTGCGCGCACCAAGCCTCGCGGACGCTCGGGCGCGATCGATCGAACACGATCAGCCTTTGCGCAATGACACTGGTCTCCCCTCCTGATCCCGAGTCCCCGATTGCCGGTATGCGCCAACACCGACGCGCTGGCAAGAGGCGCGCTCGACCGGCACCGGCGAGCGCAATCGCCGATTCGACAAGCGGTGGTCGAGTCGAGACGAGCCGTGTGATGGCACGGAGCCACCCCGGTCGCGTCATCCACGCCTCGACCGGCGGCGGGCCGTAGCGTAGCCAGTGGCCTGGGCGAAGGCCCGGCAGACGCACGCGGGGAAGGCGGTCACCATGGTCACGACGTACGCTCCCGAGCCACCCGAGGAGTCGAGTCCGGTCGAGGTGCGGTTCGGGACGACTCAGCCCCAGCGGAGGGTGACGGTGCTCTTCCGCCTGATCCTCGCCATCCCGCAGCTGATCGTCCTGTACTTCCTGACCCTCGCCGCGGAGCTGGTCACGATCGTCGGCTGGTTCGCCGCCCTGTTCACCGGCCGGCTGCCGCGTTCCGTTGCGACCTTTCTCGAGGGCGTGCTGCGCTGGGATGTCAGGGTCATTGCCTACATGACGCTGCTGGTCGACCGGTATCCGCCGTTCTCCCTCGATCCCGACGTCGAGTACCCGGTCGACCTGGTCGTGCAGACCGGAAGACTGAATCGCCTCGCCGTACTGTTCCGGATCATCCTGGTCATCCCCGCGTCGATCGTCGCCGCGGTCTTCGGCTTCGGGATCGGGATCATCGCGGTCGTCGTGTGGGTGATCACGCTGGTCTTGGGGCGCTTGCCGGACCCGATCTTCGGAGTTACCGCTGCATATCTGCGGTACCGCGTCCGGCTCCTCGGCTTCTTCGGCATGCTCACCTCTTGGTATCCCTCGGCCATCCTCGGCGACGGCACGAGCGAGTCCTTCTCCGGAACGCCCCCGCCGAGCGTTGGTGGCGTCGGCACCGCGCCTGCTCCGTTCGGGCCGCCCGCCGCATACGCACCTCCGGCTCAACCGCCCGCCGCATACGCACCTCCACCGCCGTTGCCGATCCCCAGCGAATTCGGCGTTCCAACTGCATCGCCCTCCGACGGCGCACCACCGCCGTACCCGAACGAGGCGCAGCCCTACCCAAGCGCACCTCCCCCGCCGTCGATGGGTGCCCCCGAGGCGACGGTCCGATCGGGCGGTCTGTGGCCACTCTTGTTGACCAGCGCGGCCCGGACCTGGTCGATCGTGCTGATCGCTGTCGGAGTCGTCGGTCTGGTGCTCTATGCCGTCCTCCTGCCGATCACCCTCAAGTCCGTTTCGTCGGCCGTCGCCCGGGCTCAGGTCGAGACCGCATACAGCGCGGCCGGCCAGGCCGCCCAGAGCTTCGGCAGTGAAATCAAGAACTGCACGACGAGCGCGCAGTCCTCGGGCGGCAATCCCCTCTCGTGTTATGAGCAGACGACGACGACGGCTGCTGATGCACTCCAGACGTACGCCGATCAACTCGCCTCGATTACCTTCCCGTCATCCGCACAGGCTCAAGCCAATGCGGCGGAGCAGGCGGCCTCCGGTGCCGCCTCCTCGCTCCGGAGTCTGGCTGCATCCCCCGATATCCAGACCTTCTCGGCGACGTTGCAAGACCAAGCGTTCCTCAACAAGATGAACGCGGTTGACACCACCTACAACCAACTTCATCAAGCGCTGAACGGCTGACACCGGAGACCGCCGCTGTCCTCGAAGTTGAACCGGACAGCCCGACGCGCCCGAGAACTACCACTCCATCTGCTATCAGCTCGGCGAGAGAGCCGGCGGTTCGCGCCTGAACCGAAGCCAAGACGACGACGCCAGTGCTGAAGAAGAGCTCACACGCCAGCATGGTCGTGGCCTGAGCCGATATCCCCCTGACACAATTGAGATTGGTCGGAGTCGCCCGGGTCAGGGGTTGGGAGGAGCGCCCGAATCCGACCACACCTCCACCCTGTTGCGGCCGTTATGTTTCGCCTCGTACAGGGCAGCGTCCGCGCGGCGAAGGAGCTCGGATGGAGAGTCACTGGGTCCGCTCCACGTCGAGAGCCCGAAGCTCAGGGTCACGGACTGAGGAGTGACCGCGGAGAGCGTCCGAGACCGGATCCGTTCGACGAGCCACTCTGCGTCCTGGCTGGACGTTTCCGGGAGCAAGACGGCGAACTCGTCGCCGCCAATCCTTCCGATCAAGTCGACCGAGCGAACTCCGGCCAGCATCTCGGCGGCAATGGTCGTGAGCGTCGAATCCCCGACCCCGTGTCCGTGGCAATCGTTCACGGTCTTGAAGTCATCGAGGTCTGCGATCACGAGACTGAAGGGGTGACCGTAACGCCGAGCCTTTTCTGACTCCGTGGCAAGCGCCTCTTGAAATGCCTGATAGCTAAGGCACCCAGTCAGGCCGTCGTAAGTGGCCAAACGGTGCAGATGCTCGATGAGGACTCTCCGATCCTGTTCGCTGCGTGAGCGGTTCATGGTGGCGGTGACCGAGATTCCTCCTGCAATGCCGATCATGACCACCGTCGCCAGGGCACGACCTCCATTCATCTGCGGACCAGTCAAGAAGACGAGAACGAACGTGGCGAGGGTGAGAGCGGCCAATGCGATGACCTCTCGAAGATTGTAGAGAAGACCACCGAAGAGAACGGGCAGCACGAGAAGCCCGGCGATCGGGCTCCCCGCCCCACCGTCGAGGTTCAGTCCGACAGCAATGATGACGATCGTTCCAAACGACCAGGTGAAGAAGAACGCGTCGCGCCACGGCGTTGTCAACGACATCCTGCCGACCGGTCCGATGATGATGATGGAGCCAGCGATCGCGGCCAGGTCGACAGCCGTGATCGCTGTCCGGTGGGGACCATTCGGAGTAATCGCGAGGTAGGCCAGGAGGAACGTGCCTCCCACGACGAAAGAGGCGATTCCCATGTGCAAATGGCGGAGCCAAAGGTTCAGGTCCGGACCTTCGGCAAGCGCATCAAGTGCCGTGACGCAACCGACGCTGCTCGTAGCCTCTTCTCTGCTGCTTTCGGCCGCGAAATACTTCACCACGAGGTCATCGGCATCAAATGATCTCGCCTTGACGCCTCTCAGGCTCCCAGAGAGCGGCCGATCACGAGAGCGAACGACGGGATTCGAACCTGCGACCCTCACCCTGGCAAGGCCACTTGGCCCAACGACGGCGAACCATCACGAACGATCATGGCTGCTCAAAGCCACTATGTGTTCGTGAGCGACTGAGGGCGAACGACGGCGTCCGCTCGATAGACGCGCGATGGCGTCACTGCCCGGGTGCCACCAATGATGTGGACCAGACGAGGCCAGCTTGTCGCACGTGCCCTGGGTGCACGCAGTGGAACGGTGCACCTATTGGGCCTCGTATACCGAGCGGCACGGGATCAGCCTGGAGGCGTAACGTACTGGTAGTCGCAGCGGTACCCGAAGGTACTGCTCGACACCGGCGGATCATCAAGCCGCTCGAACCCGCCATTGACCACCTTGCCGATCAGATAGCAGTTGCCGATCGTCTTGGCCGCCGGATTGTTGGGGGCGATGATGTGGTCGCCATCGAACGACGTGATCTTCGAGAGTTGGGTGAGCAGCGATCCGCGACTTGGATCAGACCCTGCCTGCCGGAGTGCCTTGGTGAAGAGGTCAGCCGACAACCACGCATAGAGCGTGTAGAGATCCGGGTTGAACCCGGGCGACGCGACGTTCACCCAATGCAGGAAGGTCGCGACGGACGGCAGCGCGCTCGGCGTCCTGACCGAGGTAGAGCGACGAGTTCTGTTCGAGGTAGTCCCCGTTGACCGCGGAGGGGCCACCCGAGTTCGCGACCAGGGTATTGGTGTAGGTGGCAGCCCCGAGGACGACGACCGGATGGAAGTCCTGCAGCGCGAGAGCTTTCAGCAGCGCCGACGCATAGATCTCCGCCATCGAGTCGACGAAGAGGATCTTCACGCCGAGGTTCCTCATCTGGATGACATTCTGGGTGAAGTCGGTCTGTCCGACCCCGTACGTCTGGTCGTAGAGCACCTTGTACCCGACCTTCTCCATCACGTACTTCTCGCCATTCCAGTCCGTCTGCGCCGAGGGCAGGTCCGCCACCAAGGTCCCGACCGCGCTCACGTCATTGGGGAACTTGGACTTGAAGTACTGGAGAGGACCTTCCTCCCAGCCGCCGTTGAGCGGAACCGCGCTGTAGACATTGGGCAACTTGTTGGTGTTGGCGTCCAGGACGACGGACACATCGGGCATACCGGGATTGCTGGCGAGCAGGGCCCCACCGAAGCTGTCCTCGAGCGAGAAGTTCCCGACCATTGCGAAGTCGCTGGTGATGGCGCTCTGGGTGGCCTGCTTGTTCTGGGCACCTGTGAAATTGTCGTCAGCACTGTCCACGTGGATCATCCGACCGTTCACACCACCGGTCGAATTGACATAGTCGGCATAGGCCTGGGTACCCACCGCTGCACCCTTGAACAGTCCACCAAGGGAGAGCGTGGCGACATTCGCCACGCTCACCGAGGTCGAGGTGATCCCGGTGTGATCGCTGAAGGCACTTGCGGGAATGGCCGGCGTACCCGACCCGCCTCCGGTGGTCGGTACGGTCGTCGTCGGGGTGGAGGTGGTCGACGTGCAGGCGACCGCGCCGGTCGCGATCACCATGGCGAGCGCCAAGGCGGTCAGGCGAGTCCTGTCACACGTGCGTGTCATTGATACCCCGGTTCGACGTGTATGGGTGGATGGAATCGCTGCAGTGGAGTCATGGAACTACGACTGAACGGACGACTCTACTGCTCAAGGCCGTTCGAGGTGAATCAGGAGTGAACACGCAGTTGACCAGGGGTGATGATGCCCGTTCGCGCACCTCGGCCCGCCGGCGTGCGCGCTCGGCCCGGTCGGCAGTCCTGCGAGGGAGTGCGGAAGGCATTTCCGTCCCGACCGCACCCCGTGCTGATGAGACTTAGCTGTTTCACTGTCTCATGTTTTCGGCGTCATGTGTGGGGTGGCTGCACCGCTGACGACGTCGGCTCCGTGGACCCTCGACCAGCCTCCGCATCCCCGCCGTCCATCACGCTACGTGATCGGGACGCACGCACTGGTGCACTTGCACACGGAACGACCGGGCGTACAGGTCGGTCGGTCACTTACCGCAGTCATCCTCCCAGAACTCGGGCTTCACTTCCCAGGGCCGACCAACGAGCGACGATGCCGCCAACGCGTTCGGTGCGCCCGGCGGATCCATGCGCGTCACCAACGTCTCCGGTCGACATACGCGGCGCATACACTCCTGACCTGGAGGCCACGGGGTAGAAGTTGCTAGAGTTCCCCCTTGCGCCCGAGGGCCGGCACGCGCTGCAGTCGTCGTCGGGGCGGGACGGAGGTGGCATCCATGGAGATCGTCCGGAGGTGCATCAGACCCAGGTCCGGTCGTCATCCGGAACAGGGAAAGCGTGCCCTCTTGGCCTCGCTGCTCGTCACAGTACTGACGATGGCGATCACCGCGGCGCTCGTCACTCCCGCGGCTGCGACATCGACGGTCTTCCCCGTGGTCGGGACCGCGCAGCTCACCGGTCTCTACTGCCCGTCGACGACGAACTGTCTTGCGGTCGGCAGCTACGGAAGTCTCGGCGCCTTCTACGCGACGCTCGCAAACGGCTCAGTCTCCGGTTCGCAAGCTATCCCAGAGATGAACTTGATCACCGCGTTGACCTGTCCGACCCAATTCGGCTGTTACGCGGTCGGCCAGGCCGCCTATCCCAACAGTGGCGGCGCGATCGAGGCGTTCGACTTCGGCGTCCCCCAGCCAGTGGCGTTCACCACGGGCACGACGCTCCATACGACACTGAACTCCGTTGCCTGCGCGCCTGCGAGCGACAACTGCGTCGCGGTCGGCACGGAGCAGGTGAGTGCGCAAACGTTCCCCTATACCGAGGGCGTCGTCGTCAACCTCTCGAACGGAGTCCCCACCGGTCCCGCTCAAGTACTGTCGAACTTTGCAAGTGTCAACGGCATCGCCTGTCCCACGCCAGCCACTTGCTACGCGGTCGGAGAGACTCAGACCACAAGTACCGCGCAGTACGTCGCGGGCTTGCTCACGATCGCCAGTGGCGTAGCGGGCACGACACAGACGATCCCATCGATGCTCGAGCTCACTACTGTCTCCTGCGAGAGCGCGACGACCTGCTGGGCAGCGGTCAATGGAACGGCGGTTGAGATCACGTCGGGTGCGCCCGGAATCCCGGTGACACTTGCCGGTTTCAACGACGTCGTCGCATCGACCTGCCCGAGTTCGAGCCTCTGCTACATCATCGGGACCTCCGGATCGACCGCGGTCGCCGTGCCCATTGTCAGCGATGTGCCCGCGACCACGATCGACATCGCTCGTATGAGCAATCTCGACGCTCTCTCATGCCCGGTCCCCGGCCAGTGCGACGCTGCGGGCTCCATTCCGAACGGGTTCTCCAATGTCGGCGCAATCATGGTCGATGCATTGCCCACCCCGCCACCGACGATCACGTCGGTCTCCCTCGGCGGCACCGCTGCAGCTCCCACAGTGAGCGTTACCGGCACCTCGTTCGGCGACCTTCCGCCCACACCATCTCCGACCGTGAGTTTGCAGTGCGTTCCCCACGACACGAGCTTCGATTACCCGGCGGGCACACTTTCCTTCACCGATACCACTGGTGCGTGGTCGGCCGGCACGCCCGGATCATGCGTCGGCGTGCGAGTGAGCTCGTGGAGCAACACCAAGGTCGTCTTCACACCGGGTGCCGGCTATGTCTACCCATTGCTCGACTTGGGGGACGCGTTCACCGTGTCCGTGGATGGCGCAACGTTCACTGGTGCGTCGACGCTCGCAAGCGCTCCTGTCCCGGTGGTCAAGGCGGTCACCTTCAGTGGAAGCGGTCCCGCCGAGCAGGTCACGGTGACCGGATCCAACTTCGGCACGGGACAGCCGGTCCCCAACCCGACGACCCCCCTCACCTGCGTCGAAGGTGACACTAGCCACACTTTCGGGTCAGCTGCCCTCTACTTCCTCGACAGCTCCGGCGGCTGGGGCGCCGGACAGACCGGCGACTGCCTCGGCCTCACCATCGCGTCATGGACAAAGACCAAAGTGGTCATCGGGTTCGGCGCCTTCTACGCCGACGTACCACCTGTTGCCAACGGCAACTCGTTCACCCTCGGGATCCTCGGCGTCACCTTCTCCGGCCTCGTCGGCGCGCCTCCACCGCCAACGGTTACCGCGGTTACGTTTTCGGGAGCCGGCGCTGCGATCAAGGTGAGTATCACCGGCAAGGGATTCGGCACGACCCCACCTTCACCAAATCCCTCGACGCCCATCACCTGCGTCGCTGGAGACACGAGCTTCACGTACAACCCTGGCGTGCTCATGTTCACCGACATCACGCAGAACTGGACGGCGGGCGAGGTCGGTGACTGCATCGGTTTGACCGTGAAGTCCTGGCGCAATACCAAAGTGGTCCTCGGGTTCGGGGCGGACTACCCGAATTTCCACCCGGTCACGTCCGGTGACAGCTACCAACTTCAAATTCTCGGTGCAACGTTCGATGGCACTGCAGCAACGGTGTAGGAGGAGAGACGGGATGAAGCGGTGGGGACGGCCGGATCCTTCGAAGGGGTGCGTGCTCGGATCGGATCGGCGAGGTCACCGATCCGTTAACTGGTCGGCCCGCATCGCCGCCGCCTCAGGCCTGTCCGTCGCCGCTCTGGCGACCAGCCTGTCGACGGCAGCTGCGACGCCTTTGTCGGGGGCCGGACCTTCGATCGCGCAGACGGCGGCCGCCTCCGGCTCCCCACAGGGCTCGACGACGTCCGCGCCGCACGTCTCCCCGACAACAACCACACCCACCGCTCCATCGACGTCGGCGCCAACGTTGTCGTCGCCATCGACCACGACGACAACGAACATGCTGCCATCCGCGACAGCCGCCTCGACGGCACCGGCCCGGCGGGCTCGACCGCATCTGTCGCCTCGGACCACCCGTGCGCGTCCTACCGGCATCCAGCCGATCGTCGCCGCTGGCATCCAGCCGTTCGTCGGCACCGGTTCCTCATCGCGGATCGGCTCGACCACGAGGAAGGGGGCGGCGGCGCCCCGAATCCTGGCCGCCACATCTCAGCCCAATCCGCCCGGACGTGTCTCGCAGATCACCGGCTACGCCGGCAACAACTTCGGACCACTCAACACCGCGAACCTCTCCGAGACGATCGTCCTTCCGTCGGTCACACAAGGGAGCGTCTCAAATCCGCCGTCGCCCTGGCCGTCCACGATGGGCGGCTCGCAGGCCTCGGTTGGCCTGTTCAACGGACCGTGGGGCGTACAGATCTTCCTCGACTACAACAACGTCGGCGGTCCGAGTTGGAAGGGTATGCGGGTCATCACGTCGATGGATCCGAACTGCGGTCGGCCGGTCGGCTGCACCGTCTACCAACCCGGCTTCTTCCCGGGGGACACCGTCCAATTGACGCTCGATTCGACGACGTCCTCCACGGCCGGGGCGATCACCGATCTGAGCAACGGCAATTCACAGTCGTGGTCCGGACCCGGCATCAACAACTCCAGCGCCCAGATCCAGATGGGGGTCGAGGACTACTGCTACCTCAGCGCAGGTGAAACGTCAGGGGACACACCCTGCAGCAACGTGGCACCTGGCTCCGCGCTGGGTCCACCACCCGGATTCTCCTCCTTCGGTTTGGTCACCTTCACCGGTGCGACCGTCAACGGAACATCGATCGGAACGCTCTTCAACGGCGGCACTCTCGGGTTCTGGGATCAGCTGATCTCGACGTGGGGTGCGATGTCCGATCTGCAGAGCACCTATGTGGGAAGCGGGTCGACCTTCACTGTCAACGAGTCCGACATCCCGCTTCCGACGGCGACGCTCGCGGTGGGCACCCCCTCCGCCGTCGACCGACCGTCGACAGGCACCACGACGATCCCCTTCACCGTGACACTGTCTGCGGCGAGTTCGCAGCAGGTGTACGTCGACTACGCGACGGTCGACGGCACCACGACCGCGGGCAACGTCTTCCCCGCAACCGCAGGCAATGACTATCAAGGTGCTTCTGGCTATCTCTACTTTGCACCGGGCACCACCACCCAGACCGTCCCGGTAACGATCATCGGCGGACCCGAACAGGGCGGCGACCATACCTTCAGCTTCCAGATCTCCAATCCGGCCTACACACTGATCGGCGCGAATTCGGCACAAGGGACCATCCACGAGGGCCCTGTCGTCTACTCGGTGAGCCCGTCACCTGTGCCACTCACCGGTGACGGCATCGGCATCACCGTCAACGGTGCGGACTTCGGCACCACCGGTGACACCGTGCGGTTCTGTGTTGCTGCCGGATACAACGGCACCGGTTGCGTCCCCGGGCTCAGCCCGTCCGTGGTCAGTGACAATGAGATCACGTTGGTCGCGCCCGATGCGTCCCACATCGCGCCATCCCAGCAGAGCCAGTTCAGTGCCGACACGATCGTCACCGATGCGAAGGGCGCCTCGAGCCCGATCGATCCGAACACCGACCAGATCCAGCTCGGCTGCAATTCGGTCACCGTCACCGACGGGAGCTACGACGTCCACGGCTGCCTGACAGAGGAGGCCTACAACAACAACGACAACACCGATCAGCAGTCGTCGGTGGACGGATTGGACTACTCGGCCAACCCGACGGATCAGGTGAACTACAGCACCTCGGCCGGAGGATCGGTCGCCTCTCAAAGTACCTCGACCGTCTCGCTCAACCTGCAGAACACCCTCATCAAGATCTTCAAGGGCCCGGTGAGCGCAAAGCTCTCCCAGCCGATGACGTTCGCGATTCCCGCCAACACGCAGATCGCCGGCATGAAGCTGTCGGGCAATCTCACGATCACCCCGGTCATCCCCGGGCAAGCGACCGGGACGGTGTCCGTCACCCTTCCGGGCGTCATCGGCGCATCCAGCGGCATCGGCGGCGCGACGGGCACGCTGACCTTCACCACAACCACCCCGGGTGGCGGCAGCCTCGGAGGGCTGTCCAATCTCTCGATCTCGGTGCCGCAGGCGAACTTCATGAACCTGTTCGCGCTCACCAATGTGACACTCGACTATCAGAGCAGCGGCGGCCGACACGACTGGAAGGTGAGCGGCACCGCGAGCAGCGGAGCGGGGAAGACCACCAGGTTCAGCGGCAAGCTGACTGCGACACCCACCGGGTCCATCACCGCGGCGTCGCTCAAGATCGGCTCGGTCAGCCTGGCCGGTCTCGTCGACATCAAAGACCTCGCGGTCAAGCTCAAGAAGGGCGCCTGGTCAGGTAGCGCAACCATCACCCAGAAGACGCAGAAAGGTACCGAAAAGGCCAAGGTGGCGCTGTCATTCACCAGCTCGGGCGTCTTGACGTCCGGTTCGATCGACGCGAGCAATGTACCTGTCTTCGGTGTCCTCGACGTCTCGAGCTTCAAAATGTCCTTTGCCGGTGGTACCTGGACTCTGAGCGTGGCCGCCGCCGCGGCCGGCAGCGGTGGTTCGGCGGGTCTGACCGTGACCAACGGGGTCGTCACGCAGGCGACACTGACGGTCACCAATCTCTCGTTCCTCGGCAAGTTCACGATTGCGACGGCCACCATCTCCTATTCGGCTGCCGCGCCCAATCCCACGTGCACAACCGTCACTGGGACGGAGATCTGGTGCGGCACCTGGCAAGTCGACCTGCCTCAGACCACGACCATTAACGGCGTTTCAGGTTCGCTCGCCTTCCAGGACGGTCAGTTCGCGTCGGCATCCATCGACGTCACCGGCAACGTGCCGCTTCTCGACGGGGTCTTCCTGACCAGTCTCGGCGGGACACTGACGCTGAATCCGGCACCGACCACCATCTCCGGTCACGCGACGCTCACCTTCGGACCGACCGTCAACGGTTCGACGCTGCTCTCACTCGCCGCGGAGCTCACTCGGAAATTCCCGAGCGGAACCACATCTGGGACCTACGACGCATCGGGCACCCTCAGCGCCCTGAGCCAGGTGCTCGGAACTGCGACCATCACAGTGCCCGACGGCACCGGCGCGACGACCTTCGGGCTCTCCCTCGGCCCGAGCCCTGCCACCGGACTCTCATACTCCGCACTCGGCGTCACTGCCCAGGTGACCGGCTCGCTGAAGGGCACCTTCAACTCGGGGACCTTCACGCTGTCCGGAAGCGTCAACGTCGCGGTCAACGGTGGTGCGCCGATCGCCGGCAACATGAAAGCGGACAACAAGGGTATGGCAGCGTGCGCCTCGAGCGCGCTCGGAGAGGTCGGCTTCGAATACATCTGGTCGACTGGAGCGGTCAGCACATTCGGGAGCAATGGCTGCAGCGAGCGCGGCTTCTGACCCTTGCCCGCTCAGCCGGCGTCTGCACGTCGTCGGCTCTTCCGGACAGTCGAAACGCGCCGGCACCCGAGCCGGCACTAGACGTTCGTCGGCATGCCCGCCGGATGGAGCCCTACGCAGACCACCTCGAGCATGCGATCGCGCGCATCACGATCGAGTGACACATCGTCCGCCGCCCGACACACCCCCACCACGAGCCCCAGGACTTCTCGTGTCCCCACGCCCTCGCGTACCGCACCGGCCGACACCGCAGTACGGCGCATTCGCTCGACGCCGGCGAGCAGCTCGTCGATCCTCTCCGCGCATCGCGACTTCACGTCGATACCCGCGGCACCGAGAGCGTCGATGAGGTCGTGTTTGTTGGAGGCCTTGGAGGCGAGCTCACGGAAGAACGTGTAGAAGGTCGCACTACCGGCAGAGACGCGTCATCACCCGTGGCGGCCCTCCGCTTCCAGCACGCGGTCCGACCGGGACCAGGTCCTTGCCGCTGCGCTCGCCGATCTGAGCCGCAAGGCGGAGGTCGCTCCTCATCGAAACGCGCGATGGGGGCTGAGGAGGTACCGAAGACAGAGTCCGATGACGCCGACATTGTGCCCATCAACAGGGCCGATCAACTGGCCCTCCACGAGAGCGGACGACGGGATTCGAACCCGCGACCCTCACCTTGGCAAGGCCACCGCGCCGAACGGCGGCGAACCGTCACGAACCATCATGGCTGCTCAGAGCCACTACATGTTCGTCAGCGAATGAGGTCGAACGGCAGCGTTCGCGCGATGGACGCGCGATGGAAGCCGGTCCATCTGGGGACGCACCCCAGCCCAATGATCCACCGCTATTGATTCAACCACCGTGACCGGCCCGCTGATCAGAGGCGAGGACAGACCCCACTTGCGGCGACAGCCTGAGCTACAAGTCACGCTTCATCGTTCGGCAACTGGCCATCGTGATGCACGTCGTCACTCGAAAGCGGAAGGTAGACGTGCAGACGCCAGTCGCCTTTTGGGGCTCCCATGCGCAGTGCCTGACATACCGCCACCTGCCCCACCCGCGTCGCGGCGGCAAGCGATTGACGGTACGGCTCGGCTTCGGAACGAGGTATGAGACCCAGCCGTGCGGGTCTCGCTGAGGAGGCGGCTGAGCGCTCCCACACCTCGATTAATCCGCTGGGCCCCTCTCGGAGCGCGACTTTCGCCGACGTCACCGTTCGTGATGCGAAGACGGCCCCATTCGCCATGGCGGTCAGACGCGATTGCGCGCCCGCGTCCAAGTTCACCTCGACCGATTCGTCACCCCTCTCGATCGTGAATTCAGTCGCTTCGTCGTCAGGTGAGTCCTCTTCTCCATTGCCGTCGTTGCGAAGCAGTCGGACGATGCCGCCGATCCATCGCCCCGTTCCCTCGATCATGTCGATCGTGGTACGAGCATCCTCGAGCCGGCTCGTCACGCCCATCGCCCGGTCCAAGATCATCGGCCGGACATGGGCGGGGGGAACGGGAAGCCCGTGCTCGGGCCAGATCCGCTCGAGGAGTTCCTCGACCTCGTCGCGTTCGAGGCCGTGGGCACGCCGTCGGAGCTCTTCGCGGGCGCTCGCCCTTCGGCGACCCTTGTCCACGCTTGTCCGTACCACCTGAGGCCAGTCCAGTCTTCCGTTCTTCCCCATATTGCTCGCCACGTTGCTGCGCTTGAGGAGGCGCAAGGTGCCGGGGCACTGGCATGCGCCAGGCCACCTTGCAGCGTTTTCCTGACCTGTTAATTGACAGTCGAGATGGCAGGCGCATGAGCAGACCGCGATCGACTCGAGGTTTCCGGTGATCCGATAGGGCGGTGGCCAAATCTCGACTCCATCGAGGACATGGAAGCACGTGGTATGACGGCCGTCACGGCACCACATGCTCTGGGACAGATCCCCGGCTACCTTCTCCACCTCACCATTGTCTCCGACATTCGACGAAAGCACTACGTAGCGCGCCGACGCCACGTAGCTATACCCGATGCCGATTCGCCGGACGATTCTTCATCCTCTTGGGATCGGCGTCGCCTGCCGGCAACTGGAGCACGGAACACTGAGAGCACCAACTCTGAGACATCGCTCCAGCCGGTGTCGAATTCAGACACGGTGCCTATCGGCCGGCGCGATGCGTCGAATCCATTTGCCGTGGACGTCTCGCGTGTGACGGTGAGCACGTGCCCGAGGTTTCCATCATCGCCTCCGTTGGTTGCATCTCAATGGCTCTTGCGATCTCTGCTGCTCACGCGCCGGTGAACGTTTCGCAAAACGTCTTGACTCGTGCCTCGGAAGAGGTCAGCCTGCACGGAGAGTAGTTGGACCATTACTCACCGTGATATCCCAGTGGCCCGGGCCCGATCGGTGGGAGAGGGGCAAACGATGAGCCTTCGTATCGGACACGGGCGTATGCGCGGGAACGGAATCCGGCAGAGTGTGAATGCCGGTCGAAAACAGCAGCGCGCGCCGATCGAAAACGGCAGCACGTTGGTCGGGAACTTACTTTGAGGCGGGGGCTTCGTCCACAGGCTGGCTGGGCCGCTTGACCGCCGACTGACGAGTTCGGGCCTTGGCGTCAGAGAGCCGGTAGCTCTCGCCCTTGGTCTCGATGATCCGGCATCGGTGGGTGAGCCGGTCGAGGGTCGCCCCGGTGAGGCGCTCAGAACCGAGGACCTCGGTCCAGGACTCGAAGGGAAGGTTCGTCGTCACGATCAGGCTGGTGCGTTCATACGCGGTCGAGATGACGTCGAAGAGCAGCTCGGCCCCGACCTTGGAGGCGGGCACGTAGCCCAGCTCGTCGAGGACGAGTAGGTCGAGCTTCGCGAGGTTCGTCCTGAGTCGCAGGAAGCTCCGTTCGTCGCGTGCTTCGATCAGCGCGGTCACGAGCTCGGTGGTCCGAAAGAAGCGGACCCGGTAGCCCTTGGCACACGCTTGGGCGGCGAATGCTGTCGCCAGTTGGGACTTCCCGGTCCCGGGGTTGCCCACGAGGAGGATGTTCTCTCGCTTGTCGACGTACTCGCAGCGCATCAGCTCGGCGAGCAGCACCTTGTTCACCGACGGCCGAGCCGCGAAGTCGAAGGTCTCCAGCGTCTTGATGGTCGGGAAGCGCGCTGCTTTCAGCCGTCGCTCGGCAGCCCGCTTCTCCCGGTCGAGGAGCTCCAGCTCTGTGAGCTGCAGCAGGTAGGTGAGGTGGTCGGCGTTGTCGGCAGCTGCTTGGGTGGCCACCTTCTCGCACTCGGCACCGATGGTCGGCAACCGGAGGGCCTTCAGGTGGTGGTGCAACAGCACCAGGGACTTCGATTCGGTCTGTCTCATGAGGGGGCTCCTTGGCTGGTGAGGGTCCGATAGGCGGCGAGGTCGGGCGGGTCGATGACGAAGGGCTTCAAGTGCGGATGGCCGTCGAGGCTGAAGAGGGAGACGGGGCGCTCTGCGTGGTGGAAGAGGATCAGCGCGATGGCGTCGGAGGTGGTGGCCCCGATGTCGAGGGCTCGCTCGACCGCCCGGGTGAGAGCCGGCACGCTCGAGTGCTCCAACAGACGCAGCACCTTGATGAACTCACGGGTGCCGGGATGTCCGAGGTCGGCCTCGAGGCGCCGGCGGAGGGTGGCGAAGCAGTCCGGTAGCTCCCAGGACTCGAGAGGGCGTGCGAAGTCGATGGCCCCGGGCTTGTGTTCGAGCAGCGCCAGGTAGTGGAGCGGGTCGTAGGTGGTGTGCTCGCGGCCCCAGTGGCGGCGATGGGTGGCGACGATGGTCGTCCCCGAGGTGATGGTCACCTCCTCGATGCCGCCGGTGACGGTCACCTCGTGGTGGGCGTACGCGGTCGGCACCGAGTAGTCGTTCTTGTCGAAGCGCACCAGGGAGAGCGAGTTGGCGTGTCCCTGGGCCACCCGGCGGGGTTCGAAGGACTCGGCCGGAAGACCGAGCAGGGCGCACGGTCGTCTGCGAGGCGCTCGGCCTTGATCCCCACCTTGCCCCGCACCGACCGGTTCAGATCGGCGAAGCAGCAGGCGGCCAGGTACTCGTTCAGCTCGGCGAAGGAGGCGAAGGCAGGCACCGGCACCAAGAGGTTGCGCCTCGAGTAGCCGACGTGGTTCTCGACGTGTCCTTTCTCGTTGCCCCGGCCCACCCGGCAGAAGTGGTGGCCGAAGAGGTGATGGCTCTCGAGGGCGAGGAACGCACGGGTCAGCACCCGCCCTCTGCCCATGACCTTGCTCACCGCGATGGTGGTGTTGTCGTAGGAGATGCGGACCGGCACCCCACCGAAGAACTCGAAGCCCGCGACATGGCCGGCCTGGAAGGTCTCGGTGCACTCGCGGGGATAGGCGGAAAGGAAGTAGGTGTCCGAATAGGGCAGCGTGATCACCGCGAGCGCGGCCTTGCAGCGGACGCCGGCGATCTCGACAGTCGCCTCGCCGAAGTCAAACTGGGCATGGCCCGGCGGGTGGGAGAGCGGGACGAAGGCCTCCTTCGAGTAGCGCTTCGCCCGGCCGACCGCGGCCCGCACCTGGGACGAGCACCCTTCGTAGCCGTACTCGTCGCGGAGGCGCTCGTAGATGCGCTTTGCGGTGTGGCGCTGCTTGGGCGGGGCCGACCGGTCGGCCTCCAGGATCTCGTCGATCACGCCGAGGTAGGGTCCGAGCTTGGGCTTCGGTCGGGGCCGGGCGACCTGGTAGCCGGTGGGCTCGGGGTTCGTAAGGATCTTGGCCAGCACCTGGTGGCCGATCCCGTACTCACGGAGGATCGAGCGCTTCGACGCGCCCTCCACAAGGACCTTCCGACGGATCTCCATCCACATGTCCATATCGGTGTGCACCTTCCTCCCCATCTGCTGGCCCAGGCCCCAGGCCGAAGCCTGGGAGCGGGGTCGAACAGATCTGGGGATGCTCAGGTGCTGCCGTTTTCGATCAGCGCGTTCTACTTCTCAAGTGCTGCCGTTTTCGATCAGCGTTTACAGGCGCTTCGAAAATGAGCGGGGTGCAGTAGACGGATCCGCGGACGTGTAGCGGGGGTCCACCAACCTTTGGTTGTTCTACGACCGAAGATGGAGGACCCCCGTGGAGACTGACCCTACGCGCGCTGTCGAGTGGATGATCGGACTTCCCGACATCGTCTTCCTCGGCGTCGAGGACGGACCGAGCGGCGTGGGCCGGATCCACATCGAGACCAGTGTCGAGCGGGTGGGATGTCCGAAGTGCGGCGTGGTCGCCCGGATCAAGGATCGGCCTCGGGCAGAGCTCGTCGATCTCCCGATCTCCGGCCGTCCCATCTGTCTCGTGTGGCACAAGCGCCGATGGTGCTGTCCGGATCCGGACTGCGAGATGGGCTCGTGGACCGAGGAGGACCACCGCATCGCTTCTCCGCGCCAACTCCTCTCCACCCGTGCAGCGTTGTGGGTGACGTTCCAGGTCGGCCGGTTCGCACGCAGTGTGAACGAGGTGGCCATCGAACTCGGGTGTGGCTGGCGCACCGTGAACCATGCCGTCATCACCTATGGCGAAGCGTTGCTCGAGGCCGACCAGGGACGCTTCGGTCGCGTGTCCGCCCTCGGGCTCGACGAAGTGCTGATGGTCCGGATCGGACCCTTCCATCAAAAGCACTTCTCCACACAGATCGTCGACGTCCGGGCCGGCCAGCTGTTGGACGTCGTCCCTGGTCGCAGCAGTGTGGAGCCGATGGCGTGGCTGGCGGAGCAAGGCCGGGCCTTCCGCGACGGCATCGAGTTCGGGACCCTCGATCTCTCGGGTCCCTATCGGCGGGTGTTCGAGATCATGGTGCCCGACGCCACGATGGTCGCCGATCCCTTTCACGTGATCAAGTTGGCCAACACCAAGCTCGACGAGTGCAGACGGCGCGTCCAGAACGAGACGCTCGGACATCGGGGACGCAAGGACGACCCCCTCTACCGGGGACGACGCTTGTTGACCATGGCGAAGCAGCGCCTGGGTGAAAAGGGACACGAGAAGCTGACCGGGATCCTGCGGGCCGGGGACCCGACCGGCGACGTCGCCACGCTGTGGGAGGCCAAGGAGGCCGTCCGCGAGGTCTACACCCACGGAGATCCGGACCTCGCACTCGACTGGGTCACCGAACTCGGCCGCGATCTCCAGGAAGCCGACTACCCGGTCGAGGCCCGGTCGCTCGGTCGCACCCTCATCCGGTGGAAGCGGGAGATCGCCGCCTGGCACCAGGCCCACGTGAGCAATGGACCCACCGAGGCAGTCAACAACTTGATCAAGCGGGTGAAGCGCGCCGCCTTCGGCTTCACGTCCTTCCGGAACTACCGCATCCGGTCACTGCTCTACGCCGGCAAGCCGAACTGGAAGCTACTGCCGACGGTCAGACCCCGCTGATTTCCGAAGAGCCCGTTTACAC
>CAVYNA010000005.1:0-284337 GCA_963769765.1 uncultured Acidimicrobiaceae bacterium
GTCGGAGCGCTACTGCGCTTCCAACTTCAACGAGATTGCCCGGCCCGACGGGCTCGGGGTCTGGGGAAGAAGGCGGCGCCCAGCTCACCTTCTGCCTCGAATACGACCGGTCAACCGAGACCCTCGAGCGCCTGGAGAAGAAGCTCAAGAGTTACGAGGAACTCCAGATCGCCAGTGGCTACGCCTACTGGATCTTGTTCGGCTTCGGGCACCCCCGCCGAGAAGCCGGTGCCCGAAGGGCCCTGGCAGAAGCCACCGTCCCGGTGGCCACGGCGGCCCTGGGGCCAACACAGCGGCCGAACGCGGCGATCTGGGCGCCCATCGGCTGCGACGGATGCCGGATGCGTCTGGCCGAACTGGCCGGCGTGCCGCATCCGCCAGAGTCCTACCGGCGGATCGAGGAGACCCAGGGGCAGCAGCGCCGTACTGACGATCAGAGGCGTCGAGATCACCTCGGCCGGTACAATGAGGCGTGATTCTCGATCAGAGGGCTGCCGGACGTGCGCATGCTCAAGGAGGAGGCGCCTATCCAATGCCGTGCCGGCGGGGTGACATCCCATACAGGGCTACGCAGAGAGGGAAATAAAAATGGCTGGATACTGAAGAAGCTGAATTTCAGGCGAGCGCTGGACGGGTGTGGGTTGCCCTGGTGACGGCGATCGGCGAACTTGGTTTTACCACACTGTCGTCTGACAAGACGTCGGGGCTACTTTCATTCAACACCGGCCGTTCAATGAAGAGCTGGGCGGGTCAGGATCTCAATGCAACCGTCCTCTCAACTGGTGAAGGACAAAGCCGAATTGTGATTGGCGGCACCATCGCTCGAACCCAAGCTTTCGGCGGCTCTCAACTCGCCTCTTGGGGTGAGAAGAAGAAGCTTGCCGTCAAGGTGCTCGACAGGGTACGAGAGTCCCTGCCATCCATTCCAGAGGCTGCCGATGATGCCACCGCTCACGACAATGGAGTCGGAATCGGCACTGAACTTGCTCATTTGGCATCGTTACATCAGAGCGGTGCCATCAGCGACGAGGAGTTTGCTTCGGCCAAGCGGCGGTTGCTGTCCACCTAACGTCGGGGTGCGATTCCCGCAACCAAGACGCTTTTACAATGACGAGTTATCGGATGTTCCAAATTGGACATCGCCTTCAAAATGAGAACGCACTGCCGGTAAGCTGGGGTGCTGTTCCCATTCAGCTCCATAGAAAGAGTGTGACCTATATGCCAAAGTTGACGATTATCGAGAAGGACGGCGGATGGACATACCATCTCAGTGATCTCAGCGGCAACACAGAAGAAGGCCCTACTTACGAAAGTGAAGATGCCGCCCGGAGAGCAGGTGAAGACCACAACGCGGGAACCTGGTGAACAAATCGTAGGTCTCCGTATCTCCCTGGGCGCACTCGACGCGTTGTTGGCTCGTTGTCACTCGGAGGTCTGGTTACACAACGCCAGTCGGATGGGGCTTTGCGGTTGGTCAGGTCGAAACCGGTGAGATCTCAGAATGCGGCACAGAGCTTATCGATGACCTTGCGACTAGCAACCCCCCAGACATCTTGTCCTCTGCCCTGGATATCAAGACGAGCGGTACTGTCGGTTGGTCCCGAGAGAACCGATACCCTGAGCCGAACGGGATGAGCTGAAGTGGGTCTTCAAAATCAGATAGCGAGCCGCGTCGCTCGCCTCCTCTCAACCTTTCCAATCGTCGAAGCCACCGAACGCAGTTTCTTGCTCAAGCCTCCTCCGTCGTCATCTGCAGCTCCACCGTTTTTGCTGACATGCGACGATCGTACTTTGAGTCGCTTGCCCCCTGACCTGATGTCTGGCTGGTGCAGGCAGATTTCGCGAGCACGAGCCGCAGCAGGTCAGCTCCTTTGGCCCCAACCCGGCATTGATGACGCGAGCCGCCTGCGCTGGGCTGAGCATCGCGCCACAGCGGCGAAGAGCGCCTCGTATGCGGAGGCGTAGTCGGGTTCGTCGCCGGATTCAAGGGCGGCGAAGACTTCATAGAGGAGCCTTTCGTTCGCCAGTGCCAGAGCTTCCAGTCCGACGACGAGTTCGGAGAATGCCTCGGATGCGTCGGCGACAGGTCGAGCGCGGGGGTTCACCGACGGCCCTCGCCATAAGCCGAGCCTCGTACGCCCGCTGGCGACATGACGGCCTGCAGTAGCGAGCCAGAGGTCCCTGACTCCCCCGAGGCGGAAGCGCTCGGCCACACCACTCGCACGTCTGCGTATAACTTGTCACGTGAGGTATCGTTGCCTACTCCGCAAGGTCCCCCGCGAACCGGGGGCCGACCCCCGGCTCGGTCGGTCGGGGCGGTCTGAAGTGCCGCAATGGCCATGTCGCAAGATTTCTCAGAAATCTTCGCCAGACCCCTTGACTTCATGACGCGATGGAGCGTCAATGTCGGGCGGCGCGCTCCCGGTCGTGGGCTACCCATGGCTACCAACCACCCGATTCACCGTCACACCGGCCACACGGCCGCGTCGCCATCGTGCACAAACGCGCCGTAAACGACCGGTCGTGCTGATGTCCCCGCATTATGTCGAGCTGGACGATGCCCACGAGCAGGCAGCCCTCGGGGCATTGGCCGACCTGTTGGCCCCGTGTCTGAAGCGTCCCACAACAGGCGAGGAGGAGTGCGCTTGATTCTCCACGCAGCCGAGGTCTGCTCCGCCAGATGACCTCCTCCCCAGCGAAAGGAACGTGCCGACGAGAGTGGCCACCTACACCCGCATCTCGACCGACGAGGACCATCAGCCCTACTCCCTCGAAGCTCAGGCCGAACGGCTGGGCAACTACGTGGCCAGCCAGGACGGCTGGGAGCTGGTGCGGAGGTTCACCGACCAGGCTTCGGGGGCGACGACCGAACGGCCGGGCCTTCAGCGGGCACTCGCTGAAGCCAAGGCCGAGCGGTTTGATCTACTCCTCGTCTATCGGGTGGACCGCTTCGCCCGTTCGGTGCGGGGCCTGGCCCAGCTCCTCGAAGAGCTTGACGCCGGCGGGGTCGCGTTCCGTTCGGCCACCGAGCCTTTCGACACCACCACACCGGCGGGAAGGATGATGGTCCAGATGCTCGGGGTCTTCGCCGAGTTTGAGCGGGCCACCATTGTCGACCGGGTGATCGCGGGCATGGAGCGAAAGGCTGCCCGCGGAGGCTGGTGCGGAGGGTCGCGGCCCTTCGGCTACGAGCGATCCGGCAACCGGGTTCTTGGTACCCACCGAGAGCGAGGCGCCCCTGGTGCCGCTCATCTTCGACCGTTACGCACATAGCCGGGAAGGGGCGCGGTCGGTCGCCAACTGGCTAAACGAGGCCGGACACCGCACCAAGGCGGGCAGCCCGTGGAGCCACACTTCGGTGCTGACCCTCCTGCGCAATCCGGTCTACGTCGGCCAGGTCTACTTCCGGGGAGCGCTGCACCCTGCACCGCACGAGCACCTGGTGAGCGTAAAACTGTTCGAACGGGTCCAGGCCATGCTGACCGAACGCGGGGAGGACTACTCCAAACGTGCTTCAGCGACGTCGGACTACCTCTTGGCCGGGTTGATCATCTGCGAGCGCTGCGGGAAGCGATTCGTCGGGAACTCCGCTGTCGGGAACCGCTACCGGTACCGCTACTACACGTGCGGGACGCGCCAGCGTTATGGCACCAAGCACTGCAACGCCGAGCGGCTCCCCGCCGACGAGATGGATTCTGCCGTGCTCGATGCCCTGCGCCGCACCTACGACCGCAGCGACCTCATCGAGCGGGCCGTACGGGGCACGAGAGCGGGCCGAGGGTATGCGGGACCAGCATAAGCATGAACTGGCCTTCACCGACACCGAGTCCGCCAAGGCCGAAGAGGCCATTGAGCGCTACCTCGGCGCCTTCGAGGCCGGAACGCTGTCAGAGGCCCAGTGTGGCGCCCGGCTGGCCAAGCTGGGCGCCAAGATCACTGACCTGCGCACCCGCCGGGAGAATCTGCTCGCAGCCATGGACCAGGCGTCGGCCGACGTGCCGAGTGACGCCGAGCTGTCGGCATTGCGTGCCCACATCGACGACGCGTTGGCCAACGGCGCAACTCCGGCCCGCAAGGCCCTGCTGCGGGCGCTCGTCCACGAGGTGCGCGCCGAGAGCCGCGACAAGGTCGTGCCGTGGTTCCGCGTCCGTGGTGGCGAGCCGCAGAAGGTTCGCGGACTGGGTGGTTTGGCGCGCTCGGCAGGATTCGAACCTGCAACCTTCTGATCCGTAGTCAGATGCTCTAGTCCGTTGAGCTACGAGCGCCGGGCACCGCGTTCCCGCAATCCTCACGGGGTGTCGACGCGGCGGAGCCCTCACTCTACTTGACCCCTGGGCTGGGACCTTCCCGGTCAGGACACGCCGAACGCACGACCAGACGTCATCTGACACGTCGTCAAATACACTCGGGACCTCGCGACGCCGACAGCAAAGCCGCCAGCCGACGATCCGCTCGGCCCGAGGGCCGCCGAGCCGCTTCGAGCCGAACGAGAGACGCCGAACGACGCCGAAGGACCGAGGACCATTCCCCCAACGCCGCAGACCACGCACAGCGCTCCACTCGCCGGCATCCGGATCCTCGAGTGTTCGGCCCTCGGGCCGGCCGCGATCACGATGCCCCTCGTCGACCTCGGTGCCGAGGTCATCAAGGTCGAACCCCCGGCCGGCGACTACATCCGCGAGATGACCTGGCCGATCGTCGAAGGCGTCTCGTTGATGCATCTCCACATCAACCGGGGCAAGCGCAGCATCGTGATGGATCTTCGCCAGCCCGAGGACATCGCGATCTTCAAGGAGCTCGCGCGCAAGGCGGACGTCGTGGTCGAAGCGATGCGACCGGGTGGTCTCGCACGACGGGGCGTCGGCTACGACGATCTCAAACAGATCAATCCGCAGATCGTCTTCTGCACCATCTCCGGCTACGGCATGACCGGCCCGTACCGGAACCTGCCGGCCCACGGCATCGCCTTCGACACCTGGGCCGGCATCGTGTCGCCGCAGATCGACGATGAGGGCTTCGCCTACCTTCCCGAACACGCCTCGATCGGTATCCACGCCGGGCCGCTCTTCGGCGCGCTCGGCATCCTCGCCGCGGTGCTCCGGGCGAAGGCGACCGGCGAAGGCTCATTCCTCGAGATCGCACAGTCCGACGCCGCGGCCGCCATGGACTGGTATCGCTCGGAGACCTGGCGGGCGTACGAGCGCCCCGAGTCCGAGGTCACCGGCAACAAAGCCGATGGCTACGAGCGCCGCGCGCCGGGCACGGCCGGGATGATCGAGGGTGTCCGCTACCAGGTCTACGAGACCAGCGACGACCGATTCGTCCTCTTCATGGCCTCGGAACAAGCCTTCTGGAAGAACTTCTGCGCGGCCGTCGACCGCATGGACCTGTTCGATCGTTGGCCCGGATCGAAGTTCGCCGACCATGCCCGCAACAACACCGAGATGCGCCGCGAGCTGCGGGACATCTTCCGCACCAAGTCAGCGGCCGGGTGGATCGAGTTCGGCGTGGCTGAGGACGTTCCGATCGCGCCGGTCAACTCGCCGCGGACCATCGCCGAGGACCCGCAGTTCGCCGACCGCTTCCACTGGATCCCGAAGGAGCGGCTCGGTGCGGACGAGCTCCCGTCCCCGCTCAAGTTCGTGGGCGAGGAGCTGCCGACCCCCACCCATGCCCCGGCAGCCGGGCAGCACACCGAGGACGTGCTCCGCGAGGTGCTCGGGTGGGACGACGCCCGCATCGCAGACGCCCGCACCAGGGGCGGCCTCGGCGGCGAACCGCCGACGACCTGACGCCCCGATCAGCCGCCGGACGAACGCACAGCGAGTGCGTCGACCTCGGCCTTCTCCTCGGGGGCGAGTCGCCACGACCCCGCGGCGACGTTGACCGCGACCTGCTCGGGCCTGGTCGCTCCGGCGATGACCGAGGCCACCGGCGTGGTCGCCGCGAGCCACGCGAACGCGAGGTCGGTGATCGTGTGTCCGTGATCCGCTGCCCATGCGGAGAGCCGGTCGACGATGTCGAAGTTCTCGGCGGTGAGCGAGGCGTCGCCCCATGCGGCGAGTCGGGTGCCGGGTGCCGGCGGTTCGCCTCGAACGTACTTGCCGGTCAGCACCCCCGAGGCGAGCGGGAAGAACGGGAGGTAGGCGATCCCGAGCCGCTCGCACTCGGGCAGCACCTCCGCCTCGTCGACGCGGTGGAGCAGGTTGTACTGGTTCTGAACGCAGACGAAGCGGGCGGCCCCCGGCGCGACGGCGGCCTCGGCCTCAACCAGCTGCTCGGCGGAGAAGTTGGAACAGCCGATCTCGCGGACCTTCCCTTCGGCCACGAGCTCGCCGAGGACACCGAGGGTGTCCGCGATCGGGGTCTCGGGGTCGGGGCGGTGGAGCTGATAGAGGTCGATGCGGTCCGTCCCGAGCTTCGCGAGGCTGCGCTCGACCGCGGTGCGCACGTACCCGGGTTCGGCGCCGCCGGTCCCACCCTCGATCGGGCTCGCGAACTTCGTCGCGAGAACGACCTCGTCGCGGTGACGTCCGAGCGCGCGACCGAGGCGCGCCTCGCTCTCGCCGTACGAGTCCGCCGTGTCGAAGAGGGTGATGCCGGCCTCGAGGGCGGCGCTCACCACCGGGGCCACCGCAGGCTCCTCCATCATCAAACCGAAGTTGTTCGTGCCGAGGCCGACGAGCGACACCTCGAGCGATCCGATCCGTCGTGTCTCCATGCCGCATGACTAGCACGCCGTGCCGGGACGGCACACCGGGCCGACGCGGCCGGATCTGAGAGGACCGTGATCTGACGGTCCGTTAGGATCCGTCCCGTGTCTGGTCCCTCCGACTCTCCGGTCAAGTCCCGGGTGCCCGCGATCGAAGGGTGGTTCACCCTCGACGAGAAAGCCCCTGCGCTGCTCGGATCGCGGTGCACCTCGTGCGGCAACTTCGCCTTTCCGAAGGAGACCTTCTTCTGCCGGAACCCGGGCTGCGCGAGCGCGGAGTTCGCCGAGGTCGAGCTCAGTCGCTCCGGTTCGATCTGGTCGTACACGGACGCCTGCTACGAACCGCCGAAGCCCTACATCGCGGTCGATCCCTACGTCCCCTTCTCCATTGCCGCGGTCGAGCTCGCCGCCGAACAGATGGTCGTGATGGGCCAGGTGGTCGCCGGGGTCGGCGTCACCGACCTCTCGGTCGGCACCGAGGTCGAGATCGTTCTCGACACCCTCTACGAGGACGACGAGCACGAGTACCTGGTCTGGAAGTGGCGCCCGACCGACTCGTCGGTGGCCGCCGGTGCCTGACTCCAAGCGGGTCGCCGTCCTCGGAGCCGGCATGCATCCCTGGGGCAAATGGGGACGGAACTTCGTCGAGTACGGCCTCGCCGCGGCGGGGGGAGCGCTCGAAGAGGCCGGCATGGCCTGGACGGACATCCAGTTCGTGGCCGGAGCGGACACGATCCGGAACGGCTACCCCGGTTTCGTGGCCGGGGCGACCTTCGCCCAGGCGCTCGGCTGGACCGGCGCCCGGGTCTCCTCGTCGTACGCGGCCTGCGCGTCCGGGGCCCAGGCCATCAACAGCGCACGTGCCCAGATCCTCGCCGGCCTCTGCGACGTGGCCCTCGTGGTCGGAGCAGACACGACGCCCAAGGGGTTCTTCGCTCCGGTCGGGGGCGACCGCAAGGACGATCCGGACTGGCTGCGGTTCCACCTCCTGGGTGCGACCAATCCCACCTACTTCGCGCTCTACGCGCGTCGTCGGATGGAGCTGCACGGTGCGACCGAAGCCGACTTCGCCGCGGTCAAGGTCAAGAACGCGCGTCACGGTCTCGACAACCCGTACGCCCGCTACCGCAAGGAGGTCACCGCTGAAGAGGTGCTCGCGTCGCCGATGGTGGCCGATCCGCTCCGCCTCCTCGAGATCTGCGCGACCTCCGACGGCGGCGCGGCCCTCGTGCTCTCGAGCGTGGAGTTCGCCAGGCGCCACGCGGGTGGCGACCTCGTGACGATCGACGCGGTCTCGACCGTGACGCCGCGATTCCCACAGGCGGTCATCGAGATGCCCAACTTCTCGACCGACTCGGCGGCGACCGCCGACTCACTCGGGCCGACCTTCAAGCAGTCGGTCGCCCTCGCCGCCTACGAGGAAGCCGGCATCGCTCCAGACGACGTCGACCTCGCGGAGGTCTACGACCTCTCGTCCGCCCTCGAGCTCGACTGGTACGAGGACATCGGGCTCTGCAAGGAGGGCGAGGCCGAACGGATGCTCCGCGACGGGGACACAACGCTCGGCGGACGGGTGCCGGTCAATCCGAGCGGCGGGCTCTCGTGCTTCGGCGAGGCCATCCCCGCCCAGGCGATCGCCCAGGTCTGCGAGCTCGTGTGGCAGGTCCGGGGCCGGGCGACGGGCCGACAGGTCGAGGGGGCGAAGGTCGGCATCACCGCCAACCAGGGACTCTTCGGCCACGGCTCCTCGGTCATCGTCTCGCGCTGACTCACACTCCGACGAGGACGACCTTCCCGAGCTTGCCACCCTTTCCGAAGCGCTCGTAGGCCGCCTCGGCTTCGGGCAGCGGGTAGGTCGCTTCGATCGGCACGGTGAGCTCGCCGCTTGCGAGCCTCGGGAGCGCGTACGCCTCGACGAGCCGGATGACCTCGGCCTTCTCCTCGGTCGTGCGTGCCCGCAGGGTCGAGCCTCGGATCGAAGACCGGCTCCCCATGAGCGCGAGCAGGTTGATCTCGACCTTCGCCCCGGCGCCGACCCCGATCACGACGATCCGCCCGCCGAGAGAGAGGTGCGGGACGACGGCTGCGACGCCGGGTCCGCCCACCAGCTCGAGGCTGACGTCGTACGGCCCGTGCTCGCCGACCGCGTCCGGCGCCACGACGACGCCGGCCCCCAACCGGCGGACCTCGTCCCGGTGCTCGGCCGTCCGTACCGAAGCCACGACCTCGGCCCCGAGCGCCGATGCGAGCTGCACCGCCGCGGTGCCGACCCCACCGGCCGCGCCCGTCACGACCACGCGTTGACCGGACGCGAGCCGAGCCTGGGTCACCAGGGCGTCGTGTGCGGTGCAGAACGCCTCCGGAAATCCGCCCGCAACCACGGACGCCACCCCGCCGGGGACCGCCATGAGCGCCGACTCGGGTACCGCCACGAGCTCGGCCTGGCCTCCGCCCCCGCAGAGCGCCATGACCCGGTCGCCGACGGCGAACCGACCCGCGCCATCGCCGAGCCCGACAACGGTGCCCGCGACCTCCATTCCGGGGATGTCCTGTGGCCAGCCGGGCGGGGCCGGGTAGAGGCCGCGACGCTGGAGGAGGTCGGCCGCATTGAGCCCGGCGGCCTCCACCGAGACGAGGACTTCTCCCTTGCCGGGGACCGGGTCTGGATGCTCACGCCAGCTGAGGGTGCCCTCATCGATGGTGACCGCGTACATCTGCCCAGGTTAGACACGTCCCCCGTCTCCCTTTCGCTGTGACACGGACGAAGCGCGACTCGTAGGCTGTCGCCCAGAGGCCATGGCAATGACGACCGACCCGCAGGCAGACGACGAACCGACCCGCGGCGGCGCGACCCCGATCCGCCCCGACCTCGACGTGCTCACCATCGCCGGCATCGAGGACCCGACCGCAGCGATGGTCCTCCATCGGGTGCTCGCGATGGCCGCGCGTACGTTCCTAATGAACGACATGGGCGACGAGCTCGTCGACGAATCGAGCCGGTGCAACACGGTCGACGCGCTCGCCACGAAGATGGGGACCCGCCCGCTCTGGTCACAGTCGGCCGTCGAATCCCTCGAGGGCACCGGCCGGCGTGCCACCGAGACCGAGCGCATCCACCAGAGCCGGGTGGCCATGCGCCGGATCCGTTCGAACCTTCGCACCTTCCGACTCGTGCTCGACGCGTCCTGGGGGACCGCCCTGCGGGCAGAGCTCGCCTGGTACGGCAACCGGCTCGGAGACTCACGCGACCTTCAGATCCTCCGCGAGGCGATCGTGACGAAGGGTCCACCTGCGATCGGACAGGACGAGGTGGACCAGCTCACCTCGGTGATCGACGTGCAGCTGGCCTCGACCATGGCCGACATCGCCACCGAGCGGGGCAAGGCTCGCCGCTTCCAGCTCACCGAACAGATGATGGTGCTCTGGGACGGCCCCGAATGGAAGCCCAAGGCCCGGCGCCCGGCTACAGAGGTCATGCCGGCGATGCTCAAGCGCGCCTGGCACGACATGCGTGGGGCGGCCCGCCAGGCGCGCAAGCGCCCCACCGACGCCAACCTCCACCGGCTCCGCATCCGGATGAAGGACCTCCGCTACGGCTGCGAGACCATCGCACTCATCGAGGGCAGCCCTGCCCGCAAGACGGCCAAGGCCGCGGAGTCGCTCCAGACCAAGCTCGGCGACCTGCACGACGCGGTCTTTTCGATCGCCTGGTTCGAGACGCTCGCCGAGGACCGGCCCGATCTCGCCGAATCGATCGAGGACATGATCACCGTCCAAGAAGAGGCCGCCCGCCAGGCGCGCAAGGGCTGGAAGAAGGATCTGAAAGAGGTCGAGCGCCGCTGGCGGCGCTGGCACGCCTGAGCCGGTTCAGCTCCCCCGATGTTCGAGGACCTGGTGGGAGTCGTCCCAGAGCTTGATGCCCCCGAGAATGCCGGCCGAGTTGTCGACGATGGTCACGTCCGCGGGGAGGTGATTGCGGACGACCCGGCGTGAGTTGCCACCACCGATGTAGAGGTGGTCGAAGTACATGAGCGCGCGCAGGTTCGCGATGGCCTTTTGGACCCGCTTGTTCCAACGCTCGTCGCCGATCTCCTTGCGCGTCGGTTCACCGAGCTGCTCGTTGTAGGTCTCGCCCTTGCGGAAGGGCTGGTGCGCGATCTCGAGGTGGGGCATGAGCTGGCCACCGTAGAAGAGACCGGTGCCGAAGCCGGTCCCGAGGGTGATGGTCAGCTCGAGGCCCGTGCCGCTGACCACGGCGGCACCCTGGATGTCGGCGTCGTTGGCCACCCGGGTCGGCAGGCCGAGCGCCTCGGTCAGGGTCGACGCGAGGTCGAAGCGCGACCAGAGGTTGGCGAGCGCGGAGTCGACCGGGCTGCCCGGGCCCGCCTTCGTCGAGAAGTGCGGTGCAGAGAGCACGAGACCGGCCCGGACCATCCCGGGGAACCCGACCGAGGCCCGCTCGGCGCTCGGGAGGGGCGAGACGAGCTTGGTCAGCTGGGCGATGAGGTGGTCGGGCGGCAATGGATAGGGGGTCGGGACCTTGACCCGGTCAGCGACCATCGCCCCGTCGGCATCGAGCACCGAGGCCTTGAGGCCGGTTCCTCCGATGTCGATCGCCAAGGTGAAGGGATGGCGCGGCTCGGCCTGCCCGGGGGACGTCGGGACGCTCGCCGGAGTGGTCTCGGTCATGGCCCAACGCTAAACCCTCGGCACCGGCACCCGGGGACATGGCGACCGGACCTCTGGTCTGCCCCCGGCCGGCGGCACTAGCCTGCCAGGACGTGACCGACATGCCTTGGCTCGGGGACGCCTGCTCACTCGTCGACGCGTACCGTGCGGGCACGATCAGCCCGACCGAGGCGCTCGAGGCGTCGCTCGCGGCGATCGCCACCTCCTCGCTCAACGCCTTCTCGCACGTGGACACCGACGCAGCGCGGGCGGTCGCCGGGACAGCCGACGTCTCGCTTCCCTTCGGCGGAGTCCCGATCGGCGTCAAGGAGCTGGAGACAGTCGCCGGCTGGCCCTACACGGAAGCGTCGCTCGTCTTCAAGGACCGGGTGGCTGACCGCGACAGCACGCAGGTCGCGCGCCTGCGCGGCGCGGGCGCGGTGCTCATCGGCCAGACGACCGCCTCCGAGTTCGGCGGAATCAACTGCACGTCGACCAAGCTGCACGGCACCACCACCAACCCTTGGAATGCCGCACGCACCCCCGGTGGCTCCTCGGGCGGCTCGGCTGCGTCCGTCGCCGGCGGCCTGGTGCCGATCGCCTCGGGCGGCGACGGTGGCGGCTCGATCCGGATCCCGGCAGGGTTCACCGGACTGTTCGGACTCAAGTCTACGTTCGGTCGCATCCCGAAGGGACCCCACTCCCTCCAGCCGCCGCTCACCGTCGTGCTCGGCTGCGTCTCGCGCTCGGTGCGCGACACCGCGCGCTGGTTCGACTGCTGCAACGGCTTCGACCCGCGCGACACCTTGAGCCTCCCTCGTGTCCAGGGGTGGGAGGCAGGGCTCGGCACCATCGACCTCGCCGGCAAACGGGCAGTCGTCTCGATCGACCTCGGCGCGGCGATCGTCGAGCCCCGGATGGCGGCCATGCTCGTCGAGTTCGCCGAGTCGCTCATCTCGCTCGCGGGGCTCCGGCGGGTCGACGTCGTGGTCGATCTCCCCCAAGCCGGCCTCGAGTGGGCGATGTCCAACCTGATCGGCCTCTCGGGCGCGCTCGGAGACCGCTACCCCGAATGCAACGACGACCTGACCCCGGAGATCCAGCTCGGCATGGGGCTCGCGACCTCTCAGCTCACCGTCAAGACTGCCGGCGCGACCGAGATGTTCCGCATCGAGGTCAACGAGAAGATGGCCGACCTCTTCGAACGGGCGGACTTCGTCTTCGCCGCGTCGAACCCCGACGTCGCGTTCGACGCGGCCGGACCGATGCCGACCATGGTCGGGGAGGTCGACCTCATCAGTGAGTACGGCTTCGAGAAGGCCGTCGGAAACAACGGCGCGCTGACCATCCCGGCAAATCTCACCGGCAATCCCGCCGTCTCCATCCCTGCGGGCGAGCTCGACGGCCTGCCGATCGGCCTCCAGGTCATCGGCCGGCACCACGAGGAGCAGCTCCTCTTGGACCTCGCGCTCCTCGCCGAACGCGAGCGCCCCTGGCCGCTCGTCGTCCCGACCGCGCCGCTCTGACGGCCCGAGCCCGAGGGAGCAAACCGGTGCGCATCGACCTCTGGGTCCCGACCGCCAACCCGTTCTGCACGCCCGAGCTGCTCGCACTGCTCGGCGAGGAGGCTGAAGCCCGAGGCGTCGGCACGATCTGGATCGGCGAGCACGTCGTGCTCTTCGACGAGTACCGCTCGGTCTACCCCTACGCCGCCGACGGTCGCATCCCGACTCCGCCGGGCACCGGGCTGCTCGAGCCGTTCACGACGCTCTCGTTCCTCGCGGCGCACACCCGGACCGTACGGCTCGGGACTGCGATGGTCCTGCTCCCGCAGCGCAATCCGGTCTACACGGCCAAGGAGGTCTCGACCCTTGACTGGCTTTCGAACGGACGGGTGGACTTCGGGATCGGGGTCGGCTGGCTCGAAGAGGAGTTCCGCGCGCTCGGGGTGCCCTGGGAGCGCCGGGGCCAGCGGGCCGACGAGTACCTCGA
Organism: uncultured Acidimicrobiaceae bacterium; assembly: GCA_963769765.1. Lineage (GTDB taxonomy): Bacteria > Actinomycetota > Acidimicrobiia > Acidimicrobiales > RAAP-2 > Bog-756. The sequence continues at coordinate 13,373 of CAVYNA010000005.1, forward strand.
GATCCTGCGCACCCTCTGGTGCGACGAGACGTCTTCGTTCGAGGGTGAGTGCTATGCGCTCGAGCCGTGCGCGATGTACCCGAAGCCGGTGCAGTCACCGCACCCGCCGGTCCACATCGGCGGCGAGTCCGACGCGGCCCTCGCCCGGGTGGCCCGGTCCGGTCAGGGGTGGCACACCTTCAACCGGACCCCTGACGAGCTCGCCGCGCCACTCGAGAAGCTCGACGGACTGCTGGCGGAGCACGGGCGCACGCGTGACGAGCTCACCGTGACGGTCTGTCCCTACCTGCAGCCTCTCGACGCGGACCTCACCGAGCAGTACGGGAAGGCCGGCGCCGACGCGGTCGCCGCGTTGTTGCTTGCGTTCGGTCCTGACGACGTGCGGGCGGGGCTCGACGCGCTCGGACCGGTCTTCGAGCGCGCCCGCTCGCTGTGAGCCGCGACTAGTGGGCTGCGGCCTCCGGCCGCTCGGGGCGGGTTCCGGACCGCTCGTTGGCCCGACGTGCGGCGTACGCGGCCCACGCTGAGTGGTCGCTTCCGGTCTCCGCGGCCTCGACGTTCTCCTTGCGGATGCGCTCGAGCACCTCGGCACGGTCGATGCGGACCTGCCGTGGGGCTTCGATGCCGAGCCGGACCCGGCCGTGTTCCGAGACGGAGACGACGGTGATGACGATGTCGTCGCCGATGACGATCTTCTCCCCCACCTCACGGGTGAGCGTCAGCACGCGGGGCGCCCTCCTTCACCGTCGCCGGCTGCCTGCGACAACGGGGTCCGAAGATGCCAACCTATCTCGTCCTCGCCCATCGCCGGCACGAACTGGTCGGCGATGCCGGTCCGCCGGTTGACGACGATCGGCGAGAAGAGGTTGACCGTCGAGTCCTCGAGCGGATCGCGCTGAGTAACGATCGCGAGCAGCGCCGCATCATTGCCCGAGGCGAGCGCCAGGCCCTCGACGAAGGAGTCGTCGAGCTCGATCTCGTACTCCGGCCAGAGGAAGCCCGGCGGGGTCACGAGGAAGCAGAGGCTCGGCACGTCGGCCCCGTTGGCGAAGTGCACCTCGTCGGTGCAGCGCAGCAATGCGAACATGCCGAGCCCGTCGTCACCAATCGGTTCGAGCACGAAGTGGGTCGCGCCGCGCCACCCGAGCATCTCGGTGCGGAAGGTGATCTCCATCTCGGACACGGTGATGGGGCGGGTCAGGGTCGTCTCCACCGAGGTCCTCCTCGTTGACGGGTCCCGGGAGCGGAGCCGCTCCCGGTCAATCCTTACAGCCAGTGGACCAGGGTTTCGGGGATGGCCTGTGAAGCGGCCCACATCGCCGCCTGATAGTTGGTCATCTGCGCGTTGAGCTGGGTGGTCACCGAGGCGACGTTCACGCTCTCGAGACCGGACTGTGATCCCTGCACGGCGGTGAGCTGGGTGGTGAGTGCTGCCGACACCGCGGTGATCTCCTGTGAGGCCGTGCCGAGGGTGGCCGCTGCCGCCTCGGCACCGGTGATGTTCGCTTCGAGCGCGCTGATCGCGGCATTGAGCTGGGCGGCCGTCGGGTTACCGGTCGCGAGCGCCGTGGCCGCCGTCGACAAGGTGGCGAACACGTTGGATGCTCCCGAACCGAAGAGGGTGGGACCGGTGACCGAGAGGGCCGCCGACTGGCCGTTGCCCGTTCCCGGCCCCACGACGACCGTCGGGACGTCGGTGTTGCCGAGGTAGTTGCCCGTCGTGTCGTAGGCCTGCGGCGACGCCGAGGTGCCGGCGAAGATGGGCCGGTTGCCGAAGGTGGTGTTGGCGGCAGCGAGCAGGCTGCCGACCACGCCCTGGAGCTGTTGCCCGATGCCCTGGTAGGTCGTCGCGGTCTGCGCCCCCTGGTTGAGGGCTTGCAGGAGCAGCGTGTGCGCGGTCTGCATCTCGGTGAGCGCGGTGTTGGCCGAATTGTTGGCGAGCCCGAGCCAGCTCGACGCCGTCTGGCCGTTCGCCTGCCAGGTGCTGATCTGGCTGGCCTGGCTCCCGAGCTGGAGCACCTGGGCGACCGCGCCCGGACCGTCGGAGGGCAGATTGAGGGAGCGGCCCGAGGAGAGCTGCTGCTCGAGGGTCGCGATCGATCCCTGCTGCTGGTTGAGCTGCAAGATGATCGCCTGGGCGAGACTGATGTCGGAGACGCGCATCGCTACACCGCCGCCAGCAGCGACTGGAACGAGGCGTTGATCGCGTCGATCGCCTTCGAGGCGGCCTGGAAGGCGTTCTGGGCGGACAAGATGTTGACCTCCTCCTGGTTCTGGTTGACCCCCGAGATGCCCGCGACGTTGTTGGCCGCGGTCGTGGCGAGGTTGGTCGCCGCCGTCGCCGCCGACGACGCCCCGGCCGCCTGGTTGCCGAGTGCGCCGATCATCGACTGGTAGAGCGAGTCGGGCCCGGAAGTCGAGCTTGCGAGCGCAGCCATGGCCTGCGCGTTCGTCCCATCGAGTGTCGGGGTGCCGATCACATTCGAGTTGCCGGCGCCCGGGGCGGCCGCAGTTGCGATGAGCGAGGGATTCGCGAGCAAGGCCGCCGAGACGGTGATCGTCGCGGCCGAGTTGGAACCCGGCGTGTACGTCGAAGCGGAGCCCTGGTTGACGAAGATGTTGGGGAGGATGGCGCCTCCGAAGCCCCCGGCGATCGCCGAGCCCGGGTCGCCGTTGGCCGCCATCCCGTTGGCCTGGAGGGTGTTGAGGTTGGTGGCCAACGAGTCGGCGATCGCGGACAGCTGCCCCTGGTATCCGGGGAGGATCGCGTTGACCGCGGAGAGGTTCGACCCGACCGAGCCGCCCGCATTGACCTGAACCCCCGATCCGATCACAACGGCGAGGTTGGCCGTTGCGGCCGACCCCGTCGCGGAGAGGGTCTGGGCCACCACGCCGCTGACCAGCTGCACGCCGCCGAGATAGACGTTGATCGAGCCGTTCGACTGGGGGGACGTGGTCGTCCCCAGCATGCCGGCCAGCGTGTTGACCGCGGCGCGCTGCTGGTCGACGAGGGCATTGACGTTCTGCCCGGCCGCGGTGCCGGCGATGATCCCCTGGTTCAACGTCGCGACCTCGGAGAGGAGCGAGTTGGCCTGCGAGAGGCTGCCGCCGTCACCCGAGCCGGTGCCCACCTCGTGCTGCAGAGCCGTTCCGAGTTGGCTGAGCTGGCTCGAGCTCGCGTTGAGGGTGTTGGCGACGGCGAGCGCGTCCGAGGCCACCACCTGTTGGGCGCCGGGCTGGTTCGGAGAGGCGGCCAGCTTCGAGAGGTCCGACCAGAACGTCGCGAGCTGGGCGGCGATGCCGTTGTTGTTGGGCTCGGGGAAGATGCTCTCGACCGAGGACATCACCTGGCTCGCCTGGGTCGCGCCACCCTGGATGCCCTGGGCCGCGATGTTGGCCGCGGCGTAGACGGCGTCGGTGAGGGCGCTGACCGAAGTGATCATGACTCCCTGGCCCGACTGGAACATCGCGCCAGGGGCCCAGGGGGTGAGGTTGACCTGCTCGCGCGCGTAGCCCGGGGTGTTGATGTTGGCCAGATTGTTCGAGGCCGCGTCGAGGAGCGCGGAGTCCGCCGCGAGCCCGCTCGCCGCGATCGAAAGTCCGACGTCGCTCATCGGCCCGGTGGTCTCACAGTGCCCCGCGCACGATCTGGGGCCGGGCGGCGACCGGTCGTCCATAGGTGCCGGACGTGTCGTTCCTGAGGAACGCGAGCGCTTCCTCGGCGAGTGCAGAGTGCCGGCCAACCGCCGAACGGGCGAGGTCGGCGATCGACTGCAGTGTGGCCACGGATTCGAGGAGGTTGGTCCGGCGTTCGTCGAGCAGCTCCCCCCAGCCGGGAGCGACGTCGTGTGCGATCTCGTCGAGCCGGACGTCGGGAGCGAATCCGCAGGCCTCGGTCACCCCGCTGGTGGCCGCGGCGCGGCGAAGATCGACGAGTCGGACCTGCTCGCTCGCCGCTTCGAGCTCCGCCACCGAACGGGGGATCCATCGTCCCTGGTCGGCCCCCACGAGTGCGGCCAGAACCACGACCCGATAGGTCAGGGTGTGGAGTTGCTCGAGCTCGATGTCGAGGACTTCGACCAGCTCAGCGAGGAGATCGTCGGAATTCACCAAGAGAACAACGACCCGACGCCAAGCGGAGTTGAGGGGTCAGTGCTCGAATTCTCTGGTCGCCGGCGCCTCGCGGCGGGTGCGCGCCTGGACCTGTGCGTAGTGGAGGACGACCCCGGTTGCGACCCAGACGAGCACCGTCGAGACGAAGAGGGCGAGGGCGAGTCGCCAGAGCAGGGTGACGGCCGAGAGGTTGCCGGTCGCGAGCTCGAAGAGGGAGGGCAGCACTTCGAGCGTGGCGAGCACGCCCACCGCGATCGGACGGAGCCGGCGCATGTCCGCGGCCAGTGCCTGGTTCCGCCGCAGGTTCACCGGTCTTCCTCCATGGCGCGGCTGAGCAGGCTCACTGTCCAACCCATCGGCGAAGCGAGCTCACCGTCGACGAAGGCGATCGGCGCGCTGCCGAGCAGGTCGGCAGGGCTCGCCGTCGAGTCGAGCCCCCACAGCGCAAGGGCGTCGAGCCGTCCGAGGTCGCGGGACCATCGTTCGACGTCCGCACGCTTGACGGTGGCCTCGACAGCCCCGAGGACGAAGTCGGCGCCGACCGCGTCGAGGATGGCTCGCTCGTTCGGGCGCAGCTCCGCACCGGGGGTCGACTCGATGGGGACCAGGGAGACCCGGCCGGCCACCTTGCGCATGGCCACCCGGCCGGCCACCTCGGCCGGCGCGCCGGTCTGGAGCACGGTGCCGAGCAAGTCGTCGGTGCGGTCGGGCTCGCCGGTCTCCCAGACACGCCGGTCGGGGTGCCGCTTCGGACCGTGGAGGAAGGGGGAATCGCCGAGCAGAAGCCGCACTGTGCGCTCGGTCGGCACGCGAGTGCCGACCAGCACGACGACCGCACCCGCCGCCGACGGAAGGTCGGGGGGCGCCGGCAGACGGCTGAGCGAGCGGACCAACGCGTCGAGGGTCGGGCGGTTGCCACGTGGCAAGTGACGATCGGGCACTCCGAGCACGCGTAGCCGGTCGAAGAGGTCGGGGATCGGCTGTGGCGCCGGCCCGGTCGGCTCGACGTCGACCTTGGCTCCGGCCCCGGGAGCGGCAGTGGGAGCGGCGGCGGCGGCGGCGGCGGGCGAGGGTGGCGGCGGGGTGGCGCGGGGCTTGGGCTTGGACTTGGCCTTCGCGGCCGGCTGCTTCCGCTTGGCGGGGTTGATCCCCGGAGCCTTCCGCGTCGGTCGGGGTGTCGGGTCCCGTGGTATCGCCGGGGTCGTCGAGACTTCGGCGACACCGGACGCGGTGGGCCGGGCGACGTCGGTGATCGGAGCGGTCGGCGACCCGTCCTCGTCGATTGGCGAGTCGGTCCGCGCAATGTCGGTTGCCGCGGCGTCGGCGACCGACGCCACATCTGGCGGCGGCGTGGTTCCTTCGGCTATCGCGGCCTCTGCTTCCGCCAGCACCGCGTCGAAGCTCTCCGCGTTGAGCGCATCGAGTCGCAGCGAGAGTTGGTCGGTGGTGCGTTCGACGAGCTCGGCCAGCGGGTCAGGGCTCGTCTGCTCCTGATCGGGATCCGCTGAAGGCGGTGCCACGGACGAGCGGACTGCGAGTTCGCGCACCGGCTCCGCGAGCGTCGCGCCGACCGGTGCCGACACCGTCGCAGCGGCCTTCTTCTGCGCGCGACGCGACTTGCCGCGGGCGACGTCGGCCCCCGCTGGCGGCGTCACGCCTGCGATGTAGACCTCCGTCGCGAAGAAGCCGGCCACTCCGCCGCGGCGCGTCTTCCAGCACCGCAGCTCCACCGACGACCCGAGCGTTTCGCGCGCGCGGGCGATCGCCTCGTCGGGCGTCCGCCCGAGGAACTCCCCAGGACCGCCGGCCAGGGCGGTCGCCGGTTCAGGCCGCGACCACAGTGCCATCGGTCACACTTCCGATCGACTCGAGTCGCATCGTGGGACCGACCTCCCCGGCACCGAGGACGGCGAGCTTGGGCAGACTCGGCCGCAGCAGTCGCCGCAAGGCCGGGCGCAGCTTGCCGGCGCAGAGCACCACCGGACTCTGTGCGCGTGCTTCGGCCTCTTGGGTGAGGCGGCCGACCTGGCGCACCACCGACTCGGCGAGGTCCGCCTCGATGGCCAACCCCCGTCCCCGCTCGCCGAGCTGCAACGACACGAGCAGATGCTGCTCGAGGACCGGCGCGAGCGTGATGATCGCGAGGGTGCCGTCCACCGCGAAGAGCGAGCCGATCGTCGTCCCGAGCGCGATGCGCGCGGACTCGAGCAGGCTGTCGATGTCCTTCTGGCCGGTCCGGGCCTGTTCGGTGAGCGACTCGACGATGCGCACGAGATCGCGCACCGGCACGCCCTCTTCGAGTAGGCCGCGCAGCACGGTCTGCACGTCGCCGAGCGTGAGGTTGGCCGCCGCCATCTCCTCGAGCACGACCGGGTTGGTGGTCTTGACGGCGTCGAGCAGCAGCTTGGTGTCCTGCCGGCTGAGCAGCTCGCCGGCTTGGTCGCGCACGACCTCTGCGAGATGGGTCGTGACGACGGCCGACCGGTCGACCACGGTCACGCCGGCAACCGCCGCCTGGTGGCTGAGCTCGGCCCCGATCCACTTCGCGCGTCCGCCGAACGCGGGGTCCCGGGTCTCCACGCCCATCAGACTATCCAGGTTCTGTCCAATGGCCAGAAGCTTGCCGCGGGGCGCCTCGCCACGTGCGACCTCGACTCCGTGGACTCGGATCGCGTAGGTCGCCGGCGGCAGATCGAGGTTGTCCCGCGTGTGCACCTGGGGCATGACGATGCCGAGCTCCATCGCGACATTGCGGCGGAGGGCTTTGACCCGGTCGAGGAGATCTCCACCGCGTTCGGGCTGGACGAGGTCGATGAGCTCGAGGCCCAATTCGAGACCGAGCGGCTCGACCGCGAGCCCTGCCGCGAGGGCCTCGGGGGTCTCGGCGGCCACCGTCGCCGGCTCCGCCTCCGCCTCGGCCACCTCGACATCCTCCTGGTTCGGCAGGCGCGACCCGAGGAAGAAGACGGCACCGCCGACCAGCAGGAAGGGCAGCTTGGGCAGGCCCGGGATGATCGCGAGGGCCGCCATGACCAGGCCGGTGATGCGTACGACCTGGCGGTAGCGGGAGAGCTGGTGGAGGACGCTCTGGCCCAGGTCCTGCTCGGTCGCTGCCCGGGTCACGATGATGCCGGTCGAGAGCGACAGCAAGAGGGCGGGGATCTGGGAGACGAGGCCGTCCCCGACCGAGAGCAGGCTGTAGGTGGCGATTGCGTTGGAGAAGGAGAGGTGGTGCTGGACGATGCCGATGGTGAGGCCCCCGACGAGGTTGACCAGGGTGATCACGACCGCGGCGATCGCGTCCCCGCGGACGAACTTCGAGGCGCCGTCCATCGCTCCGTAGAAGTCGGCCTCATCGGCGACCTCCTGGCGGCGCTTGCGGGCCTGGGTCTCGTCGATGGAGCCCGCGTGCAGGTCGGCGTCGATCGCCATCTGCTTGCCCGGCATCCCGTCGAGGGTGAAGCGGGCCGCCACCTCGGCCACACGGCCGGCGCCCGAGGTGATGACGACGAACTGGATGATGATGAGGATGAAGAAGACGACGAGACCGACCAAGATCGACCCGCCGATCACGAAGTGGCCGAAGCTCTGGATCACGACCCCCGCATAGCCGTTGAGCAGGACGAGCCGGGTCGCCGCGACGTTGAGCGCGAGGCGGAACATGGTGGCGACCAGCACCAGGGTCGGGAACACCGAGAAGTCGAGCGGCCGCTTGACCTGCATGGAGGTGAGCAGCACCAAGATGGCCCCGGTGATGTTGACGGTGATCAGCAGGTCGATGAGGAAGGTGGGCAGCGGCACCACCAGCACGACCACGACTGAGACGACCGAGAGCGGGACCGCGGTCGTCGCGACGCGCCGCCAGCGCTGTGCGGACGCGGTCCCGGTCGGACTCGCCAGGATGTCAGCCACGGAGCGGGATCGGATGTCGGTGCACGGTGCGGACCTCGGAGGTGCGGTGTTGCTGGCATCCTTCCGTGGACACGGACCGGCCATCCTGGCCTTCCCGTACTACGACCCGCCGTCGTCCAGAGTTGAGGGTGTCTCCCGGACCCATCACATCGCGGGCCGCAGGGTCGGGTTCTCCATCCGGTGGACCGCCCGGATGATGCGGGCGGTCGGCGTCAGCGAGTAGACGAAGGCGAGCAGCTGGGCGACGGCCGCGTAGAGGCGGGGTGGGACGAGGTCGTCGAGCTCGCAGGAGGCGTGCAGGGTGCGGGCCAACACCGCGTTCTCGACGATCGGGACGCCGTGGTCTGTCGCGCGCTGGCGGATACGGGCCGCGACGAAGTCGGCCCCCTTTGCCACCACCCGCGGTGCGGCATCGTTGTCGCGGTCATATGCGATCGCAACCGCGAAGTGGGTCGGGTTGGTCACGACCACGTCCGCGGTCGCGACGGCGGCCATCATCCGCATGCGGCTGAGCTGGTGTGCTTTCGACCTGACCGCGCGCCGGACCTCCGGGGAGCCGTCGTTGCGACGCATCTCGTCACGGATCTCCTGCTTGGACATGCGCATCTTTGCCTGGTACTCGCGGCGCTGGAAGGCGTAGTCGACGGCCGCGATCACGAGCCCGATCGACGCGATGTCGCGCAGGAGCGTGAGGACGGTCGAGCCGACCGCACCGATCGTCGTCTGGAGCGGCAAGGTGCCCCCGCCCAAGACCGAGTCCATGAGCTGGTGGAGCAGCACGTATCCGACGCCGGCGAGGACGACGACCTTTCCGAGCGTCTTCGCCAGCGCGAAGGCGCCCTGCCCTGAGAACATCCGCGAGAACCCGGTCCGCGGGCTGATCCGCGAGAAGCGGAACCCGAGCGCCTTCGGGGTGAAGCGGAGTCCCACCTGCGCGAACGCACTTGCCGTCCCGATGACGGTGCAGACGGCCACGATGGGGAGGGCCGCGAACGCGAAGGTGACCAGTCCCGAGGTGAGGACCCGGATCGCGGCGGGGACCGAGGGGTGACCCATGGCCTGGCCGACGCCCTGCATGAAGCTGTCGACCCGGTTGGCGGCCAGCCCACCGAGCCAGGGCAGCATCACGGCCACGACGAGCAGGCTCAGCCACGAACCGAGCTCCGGCGAGCGGGCGACGATCCCCTTCTCGCGGGACTCCTTCTTGTGCCGGGCGGTCGGCTTCTCCGTGCGCTGGGATTTGTCGGCCACCTCAGCCGCCGAAGAGCTGGGCGGTCGCGCGCCCGACGAGATTGGTCACGTCCGAGGGCAACGCGACGAGTGCCATGCCCACCGCGACCAGCGCCACGAGGATCTGGAGAGGGAAGCCGAAGACGAAGACGTTCATCTGGGGCGCGGCCTTGGCGAGGAGGGCGAGCAGCACCTGGGTCGCGAACAGCACCACGATCACCGGGGCCGCGATCTCGACCGCGGCGGCGAAGAAGGTCGTCACGTCCCCGGTCAGGATGCGCGCGACGCTCCCGTAGGTGATGCCTTTCGGCAGGGTCGTCCCGATCGCCTTGAACGAGCGGAGGAATCCGTCGACGATCACGAAGACCGCACCCGTGGTGAAGAGGAGCGCGGTCGCGACGAGATTGTAGAATTGACCGAGGATCGGGGTCTGCTGCAGCGAGAGCGGATCGATCGACGGCGGCAGGTTGAGCCCCGAGAAGAGGTCGACCAGGTTGCCGGCTGCCGACACCGCCGAGACGAAGACCAGGACCACGAAGCCGAGCACCAGGCCGATGAGCACCTGGATCACCACCTGGGTGATGATCGCCACGTCGCTCGTCGGCAGCGGCCCGTGCTGCAGGGTGCCCGCCGCGACATACGCAAGGCCGAGCGCGACTCCGATCTTTGCCATCGAGGGGATCGCCTTGGTCGAGAACGGTGGGCAGACCACCACCCAGGCCGACGCGCGCACGAGGGCGAGCACGAACGCGATGGCGAAGTCGACCGAGAGGTGAAAGCTCATCCGAGCCCGTTGAGCATGCTCGGGATCGACCGGTAGAGCTGTTCGGTGTAGGAGACCGCGTCGGCGAGCATCCAGTGGCCGAAGAGCAGGAGGACCACGCCGATCGCGACGACCTTGGGCAAGAAGGTGAGGGTGAACTCCTGGATCGAGGTGACCGCCTGGAAGAGGGCGACGATGAGCCCGACGACGAGGCTCACCACGAGCACCGGACCGGCCAGTTCGATCATCAGCACCATCGCCTGGCCGGCGAGGTGCAAGACGGTGGTGTCGTTCATGACGGTCCTCCCGGGATCGCTGGTCCGGAGCTCATGAGTGGAAGGACTGGAGGAGCGAGGAGACCACGAGCGTCCATCCGTCGACCAGGACGAAGAGCAGGATCTTGAACGGCAGCGAGATGAGCGTGGGCGGGAGCATGTACATGCCCATCGACATCATGATCGCCGAAACCACCAGGTCGATGACCATGAACGGGATGAAGACCATGAACCCGATGAGGAAGGCCGACTCGATCTCGGAGAGCACGAAGGCCGGAATGACCGTGGTGAGCGGCAGCGACTGTGGGTTCTTCGTGTGTTCACCCGCCGCCGTCGTGAACAAGGAGAGCTCGTTCGTCCGGGTCTGGAGCAACATCCAGTGCTCGAGAGGCACCTCCGCCTTCGAGATCGCCTGGGTCGCCGTGATCATGCCGTGCTCGTAGGGCTGCACCGCCACCTTGTCGATCTGCGAGATGACCGGCGCCATGATGAACAGCGAGATGAACAACGCGAGACCGGCGATGACCTGATTGGGTGGCACGGTCTGAGTCCCGAGCGCGTTGCGGGTCAGCGTCAAGACGATGAACACCCGGGTGAAGCCCGTCATCAAGATGAGCACGGACGGCACGATTGCGAGCACCGTGATGACGATGATGATGAGCACCGCGGTCGACGGATTCTTCAGACCGCTGACGTTCACGTTGACGTTGGACGTGGCACCGTACAACGCAGTGGGCATGGGACCTCGGGCTCTGGGACGCGGGCTCGAGGGCCCGCGCGGTTCGGCTCAGCGCCGGACCGTCATCTCCCTCAGACTGTCGATGAAGGCATCCCATGCCTTCGGGGTCTCCGCCCCGAACTCCGGTGCCGGCCCTGGCACCATCTCCACGTCACCCATCCCGATCCTGTCGGGTTCCACGGTGAACGAACGTCTGGATCTCACGTCAGCGGACTCGTCCGCCACCTCGTCTGCCGGCAGGTCCTCGACACTGTCGAGGACGGTGATCTGCTGCGGGGTCTGTCCGACCACCATCGTCTTGCCGGCCACCTTGACCACGGCGATGGAGGTGTGCCGGCCGAGCGATCGGCGGCTGACCACCTCGATACGACCGCCCGGCGCGCCGAGCATCCGTCCGAGGCGCCGGCCGCCCTTGCCCTTGCCGCTCTTGCTGCTCTTGCCGACGCGCGCGCACAGCCAGAGCAGCCCGAGCACGAAGGCCAGGGCCAACAGCATGCGGCCGAACTGCGCAGCGATCACGGGCGGGAGGACCCCGTCTCGTCGGAGACGATCTCTGTGATGCGCACCCCGTACTCGTCGCCCACGTCGACCACCTCGCCGCGTGCGATGACCACCTCGCGGTTGAGGACGACGTCGACCGGCGCGCCGACTGCACGGTCGAGCTCGATGACCTCTCCCGGTCGGAGCTTGGCCAGGTCGCCGAAGGTCCGCCGGGTCTTGCCGATCCACACGGAGACCTCGACGGTGACGCTCCGGAACTGCGCCTCCCTGATGGCCAACCGGTCACCCCCGACGTCGTCGGTCGGATCGCCCTGGGAGAGCGGTGCGGCTTCGGACATGGTCACGGTAGGACCTCCTCGGTGATCGAACATGCCTTGCGCACGCCGGAGCGCCCGATGGTGGCGAGCGCGACCAGCAATCCCTCGGCGCGCACCTCGAGCGGCCGGTCGGTCGGCAGCCCGAGGTGGAGCTCGTCGCCCACGGCGAGATGCATGAGGGAGTCGGGCGTGGCGGTGAAGCTCGGAAACTGCAGGACGAGATCGACCGGCACCTCGAGGAGCCGCCGGTTGACCGCCGACGAGGTCGCATGGGAACGCTCGTCCCCGGGGCGTCGGGGTCCGTTCCGCATCGCCTCGACGAGGTGGCGGACCATCATGTACGGGAAGCAGAGCAAGATTGCGTATGGCGGGCGCTCGCCGATCGTCATGGTGAAGGTGGCGGCGAGGCACATCTCGGTGGCCGGCGCGACGTTGACGAACTGCACGTTGCTCTCTTGAGCCCCGACCTCGGGCACGGTGACCTGGAGTCGGGCGAGTGCCTTTGCCAGCTCGTCGAGGAGGCTCGCCACGACCGGCGCGAGCAGCTCTTGTTCGATCTCGGTGAGCGCGCGATCGGGGAACTCGTCGTCTCCGCTCCCGGCCAGGCGCAGGTCGACCAGCGCGAGACCCTCCTTGGCGGGCAGCGTGAACAGCGCGTGGCCGGGTAGCGGCGGTTGCGAGAAGGTCACGAAGTGGGTGCCCTCCGGGAGTCCCTCCGCGAGGTCCTCCCAGCTCGACTGCTCCATCGACTCGAACGCAATCGTGCACTGGTCACGCAGCATCGTCGTGAGGGCGGCGCCACCCTGTTTGGCGAAGGCCTCGAAGACGACGGTCACCGCATGGTGGTGGGCACGCTCGAGCATCTCGGCCCGGCGGAAGTCATGGGGCTTCACGGTCGGAGCTTCAGGGCTCATGCGGTCCCTCCCGAGCTCGATGCTGTGAGCGGCTTGATCACGATGTTGACCCGGCGGTTCTCCGCCTGGTTGGCCGAGGACGAATTGGGCACGACAGGGTGGAACTGTCCGTACCCGAGGGTGATGACGTGGGTCGGATCGACGCCGTCAGTCATGGTGAGTCGTTCGACGACCGAGACCGAGCGCGCCGCGGACAGCGCCCAGTTGTCGGCATAGGGACCGCCGGTGATCGGCTGGTTGTCGGTGTAACCCGCGACATCGACGTCGTTCGGGGCTTTGTTGATGACACCGCCGGCCGTGTCCACGATCTGGAGTCCGAGGCCGGTGAGCTGCGCGGAGTCGGTCGTGAAGAACGACGAGTCGGCCACCAGGCCGACGACCAACCCCGCGCTTGACGAGTTGAGGGTCACGTCGTGGAGCAGACCCTTGGTCTGGAGCGCCTTGGTGAGGGACTTCTCGATCTGCTTGAGCTGGGAGGGCGTCGCCGACAGGGGGGCCGCGCCGAAACTCGGCGTCGAGGAGTTGCCGTTGACCACCGAGTCGCCGACGATCTTCGCATTGCTGACCGAGGCGACGAACTGGCGGTACTTGGCCTGGTTGATCTTGGAGAGTGCGAAGAGCACGATGAACAGGACGAGCAGCAGGGTGATCATGTCCGCGTAGGTCAGGAGCCACCGCTCGGAGCTCGGACCACCGTGCCCGTGGCCGGCTGCACCGGCACCCCGGTCGCGGAAGGAACGACGGCCGGACGTCGGGCCCGGCTTGTCCACACCACTCATGCCGCGTTGGCCGGCTCGTCGGCCAACGCAATGGACGGGCTCGTCCCCTCGTCACGTTCGGAGGGCGGCAGGAAGGCGAACAGCCGGTCCCGCAGATCGAGACTCGAGACATTGAGCTGCATGGTGAGCAGTCCCTCGATGACCATCTCGCGGTAGGCGATCTCCTCGTCGGACTGCCGCGAGAGCCGGTTGGAGATGGGCAGCCAGACCGCGTTGGCGAGCAGGACGCCCCAGAGGGTGGCGGTGAACGCGGTCGCGATCGCAGGTCCGAGCTTGCCGGGGCTCGCGATCTCGCCGAGCACGCCGATGAGGCCGATGACCGTCCCGAGGATGCCGAAGGTCGGCGAGAAGCCGGACATGTCCGAGAAGAATTTGATGGCGGCCTGATGGCGGCCTCGGAGCCCGTTGACCTCGGCCCCGAGCAGCTCGTGCACACGCTCGGGGTCCGAAGTGGAGGTGATGAGCTGGATCCCCTTCTTCAAGAAGAGGTCGTCGGTCTCGAGCTGCTCGAGGACGAGCGGGTTCTGGCGCACCTCCTTCGCCATCGAGAGCAGCGTGTCGATCGTCCCGCGCATGTCAGGCGACTTGCCTCCCGGCAGGATCACCCGTTTGAAGGCCTTGAAGACCGAACCGAGCCTCTTGCGGTCGTACGCGGCACAGCTCGCGCCGAGGCTGCCGCCCACCACGAGGATGAGTGCGGGGATGTTGATGAGCGACATCGGCTTGCCGCCGTCCATCGTCATCGAAACGACGACCGCCATGAGGGCGAACCCGATTCCCGCCGAGGTCACGTTCGGGCCTCCCGCACCCGGCGACCGGAAACGACCTCGCTCGGTCCGGGCCCTTCACGGTCGGTCAGTGGACCGCTGATCGCACGGGCGAGGATCGCGACCTTCTCCGCACGAATGCGCTCGACGATGGCCGCGACCGGGTCACGCACCACCAGGTACGTGCCGTTGGTCAGGTAGACCACCGAGGTGGTTTCCCCTTCGACTCGCTCGATGTGGTCCTCGTTGACGTGCATCGTGGAACCGTCGAGCTTTGACAAGGCGATCATGCGGGGCTCCGATCCCGTGGGACTTCTCCCATCCTTCAGTTACGGCTCGCCGGCGGCGGAAGTTGAGGGCCGCCGGCGAGCGCGGCGGCTATGACATCTGCACCAGGGCTTGCAGGGCGACCGATGTCGAGTCGACGACCTTGGTGTTGGCCTGGTAGGCGGTCTGTGCCTCGATGAGATCAGTCAGCTCCGTTGCCAAATTCACGTTCGACCCTTCGAGCGCGCCACCTTGCAGCGTGCCGAGCCCACCAGAGCCCGGTGTGCCGAGCTGCGGATTGCCCGAAGCCGCGCTCGGTGAGTAATAGGTGTTGCCCACCGCGTCGAGCCCGCCCGGGTTGGCGAACTGGGCGAGGGCGATCGTGCCCAGCGCCTGACTCTGGCCGTTGGTGTAGGTGCCGGTGATCGTCCCGCCCGCACCGATCGAGTACGACTCGAGCGTGCCGGCCGCGTAGCCGTCCTGTGACGAGACGACGGCAGTCTGCGCGCTCGCGAACTGGGTCAGCGCGTTCTGCGAGCCGACGGCGGGGAAGTCGAGCTGCGGGACGGCTCCCGACCAGCTGTAGTTGCTCGGCAACACGCCGATGGGCAGCGTGGTCTGGCCCGCACCGACCGCAGCGCCGTTGATGGTCGCCAGCTGGCCGGTCGGGGTGAAGGTGACGGTCTGGGGCGCCGCCCACAGCGAGCTCGCGGCGCCGGGGACCGTGCCCTGCAGCGTCCACTGGTTGGGCGTGCCCGTCGGGGTGAAGGTGAGGGTGGCGGGCACCGCGGTGCCCAGCGCGTCGTAGAGGGTGGTCGTCACCGTGATGGGGCTCGTCGCGTCGGAAGGCAGGTTGCCGCCGAGGTAGGCGTTGTGGGTCTGCGAAGGCGCCTCTGCCGACCCGGCGATGATGCTGAGCGGACCAGGAGCGCCGCTCGTGTTTGCGCCGCCCGCCCATCCGAGCACGAGGCCGCCGCTCTGGGTGGCGAGGTGGCCGTTGGCGTCGATCTGCAGGTTGCCGTCCCTCGTGTAGAAGATCTGTCCGTTCTGGCTCACGACGAGGAAGCCGCTGCCTTCGATCGCGACCTGGGTGGGCACTCCTGTCTGGGTCACCGCGCCCTCGGAGAAGTTGGTCGAGATCGTCGACACCTCGGTGCCCGCGCCGATCGCGGACGGGTTGGTGCTGGCGAGGGTCGTACCCGAGCCGGCGCCTGCCGGTTGGAGCTGCTCGGTCAACAAGTCCTGGAACTCCGCGGTGGTCGCCTTGAAGCCGTTGGTCTGGGAGTTGGCGATGTCGTTACCGATGACGTCGAGGTCGGTCTGCATGCTGTCGATGCCTGAGGCGGCTGCGCTAAGGGAACGGACACTCATTGGATGCTCCTTTGGATCGATGTGATCTGGATCGGTGGTCTGGTCGATGGGATGCGGTGCGGTGGTGTCTGGACGGAGATCAACCTGCGATGGTCTGGACGCTGGAGAGGGTGACGGCCATGCCGTTGACGTCGAGCAGGGGCCCGGTCGTGCCGTTGATGACACCTGAGACGACTCCGTTGACCGTGGTGCCGTCCGGAAGATTGGCCATCACGGTCTTGCCGATGAGCCCGACCGCCTCTCCCATCTGCGACGCCCCGGAGACGTTCTGGAGCTGCTCGACCTGGGAAAGGCTGGCGATCTGTGCCATGAAGTCCGCCGACGAGGTCGGGTTGAGTGGATTCTGATAGCGGAGCTCGTCGACCAGCAGGTTGAGGAAGGTGGCTGGGTCGAGCATGCTCGCTGTGGTGTTTGCGGCAGGGGACGCCGCCTGCCCACCGGTCGGTGTGATCGGCATGGTCATGGAAGCTCCCTTCGCGGGGTGCGATGGTCGGTCACGGGTGTTCGATTCAAAGGACGACATGGATGCGGTCGTCGGTCGAAACAGGCATTGACTCCGTCAACGAGGGCGCGGTCTGGTCCTGCGGCGCGGTGTCCTGTTCGACCCGGCCCGACGGATTCGGGGTCGAGCCGTTCCGGCCTGGCTGCCCACGGGGGTCGTCGAGGCTGACGGTGACCTCGACACCGTGGCCTCCGAGGTGCTCGCGGAGGGCCGGAAGCGACGCGGCGAGCGCGTCGTGCCCGGTCTCCTGCTCAGGGACGAGCGCCACCTGGAGCTGGTCGCCTCGAAGGGTGAGCTGGGCGTGCACCGATCCGAGCTCGGGTGGGTGCAGGCTGACCGTCACCACGTAGTCGCCGTTGCCGGCGGTCAACGGCCTCGAGATCGTTGCCGCCATCCCCTGCACGTCGAACGGGGCTCGGCCGACCTGAGGCGCCGCGGTGGCGACGGATGCCGGAGCGGCCGCTGACGTCGAGGGCAGGGTACGGACAGCGCCGGACAGCGGCGCTGCCGCCGACGTGGCGACGGTCGGTGATGCGGTGGTCGGTGATGCGGAGGTCGGGTCGGTCATCGTCGCGGTGGCCGAAGTGCCTGTCATCGGGCCGGTCGTCGTCGCGGCGGCCGAAGTGCCTGTCGTCGACACCGTCCTCGGAGGGGCCGACGCGACGGATGCCGTCGGAACTGCGAAATGAGGGAAATCGCGCGGCGTCGACGTCGCAGATGGACGGGAGGGAGCTCCCGGCGTCGGCGATGGAGCTGCAGGTGGCCGTGTCGACATCGGTGTCGTCTCGGTCGACTGCACCGGGGCGTCGGTCGCGGTCCCGGTTGGGGACGGCCTGGCCGTGCGGACCTGGACCTGCACGCCGGCCGAGGGTACGGATGCAGTCGTCGCCGGGGACGGCGGCGCCGGTGGCGGCGTGGGCGTCGCGGACCCACTGCCTCGAGTCGGCTCGACACCAGGCAGCGTGTGGACCCTCGCCGTCGCGTTGGGGTCGACCGTGGCCGCAGGACCTCGCGTTCCGTCGCCGCCTGCGCCGCCTGCGCCGCCATCGCGGCCTGCGCCGGAGGTGATCCCGGGTGCCGCGAGTGTCGCGGTCGGGTCGGTGCCGGTGCCGGCGTGGCGCTGGCGCTGGCGCTGGCGCTGGCGACCAACGGTCCCGATGCCTGGGCCGGTGCCGGTGCCGATGCCGGAGCCGGAGCCGGAGCCGCGACCAATGCCGATGCTCGGGCCGAAGCCGACGCCAGGGCCGGGGCCGATGCCCGGGCCGGGGCGATGTTCGCCTCAGCGGTGATACCGGTCCCGACATCCACCATCGGGCCCTTGGGTTGGGTCGTCGTGCTGACGTGGGCGGCGGCCTGCGGCGGATCGACCACCGGAGTGACGACCGGCACCACGCTCTGCAGGGACGACGCCGCCGGGTGGACGACCGGTGCGGGAGCGGTCGCCTGCGGAGATGATCCCTGCTCGCCGTCCGCGTGCTGCTGACGCGACGGCGGCCGACGCTGACCGCTGCCGGCAGAGTGCGTCTGGTGCGCCGGAGCTTGACCGGAGAGCACTGCGGCGAATGGCTCGACCGCGCCCTCGGGCGGTGCCGCCGGCCCCGCGGATGCCGGAGACGGTCCCGCGGACGTGGCGCCCTGGGCCGGCACCGGTGCGGTCGCGCCGCTCATGCCCCCACCACCGGGGAGCCCGAGAGCCCGGCAGCTGCGAGCACGGCCGGCACGTATGCCTGCGTCTCCGGGTAGGGCGGGATCCCTCCGTACTGTGCGACCGCGCCGGGTCCGGCGTTGTAGGCGGCGAGTGCATCGGCGTAGGAACCGAACTGCTGCGTGTAGCTCCCGAGCAACTGGGCAGCGCCGTTGATCGCCTGGGTCGGGTCGAGCGGATTGATGCCCATTCCGGCCGCGGTGCCCGGCATGAACTGCGCGATCCCCTGTGCGCCTGCGGAGCTGACCGCATTGGGATCGAAGTTGCTCTCCTTCGCGAGGAGCGCCGCAAGGAGCGAGGGCGGGATGTGATTGGCGGAAGCCGCCTGGTCGATGGTGGCCGCGTACTGGTTCGGCACGGCGACCGACCCCATCGTGGTCGTCCCCGGAGCGGAGGGCGCGACCTGCCCCGTCGGTGCGCTCGCCGCGTCGGGCAGGACGCGGCGGATGCCGACGACCTGGTCGGCGGGAACCTGCTCGATCTGCACCGAGGTCCCCGTGTAGGGCGCGTCGATCATCTGCCCGTTGCCGATGTAGATCCCGACATGGCCCGGCGCACTCGCGGTGCCGTCGGAGCCGGCGAAGAAGACGAGGTCGCCCGGTTGCGCGGCCGAGAGGCTGGGCACCGCGGTGCCGACCTGCGCCTGCTCTTGGCTGGTGCGGGGCAAGCTGACGCCGAGCTGCCCGTAGACGTACTGCACGAGCCCCGAGCAGTCGAAGCCCGACGGGCTCGATCCACCCCAGACGTACGGCGTCCCGACATACCGTTCGGCCGCGGTGACGACCTGGTTGCCCGCAGATGGTGCCGCGGGAGCGGCCGTCGCCGGACCCGCTGAGCCCTGCACGGCAGCCAGCAGGAGCGAGAGCAGCTCGGAGGACGAGCCGGTCGAGACCCCGAGGGTGCCGCCGAGGCCGCTCGACGTTCCCCCTGCGGCGAGCGCCTCAGCCAACAGCGTCTGGTTCGTGCCACCGGTCGCGCCGGCCAGGCTCGACGCGAAGCCCCCGGCGCCCTGGCTGCCCGTGGGCGACGGCGGATTGGCCAGCTCGGCGAGGGTCTGTTGGATGCCGGCAAGGGAGATGGGTGCGATGCTCACGGCCGCGCCTTCGCGATCGCGTAGCGGGTCGCGACGAGGTCGTCGAGCGCCTTCGCCTCGGAGCGGTCGAACTCCTCCTGCCAGAGCGCGCGCTGGCGCGCGTCGAGCCGCTCGATCATGGCGCACCGCTTGCGGGCGCGCTCCCACGCCTGGCGGGCGCTTGCCACCTCTTCGACCGCCTCGTCGACGTCCCGGGTCCGCAGCAGGCGGGTCGCACCCATCCGATCGGACTGGTCGCGTGTCCAGCTGACCGCGCCGGGGGACGTCTCTCCTTGCGGCGCGTCGAGTGCGGCGAGCGATGCACGAGCGCTCGCGAGCGCACCTTCGGCCCGGCGCAGTCCTGCTGTCGCGTCGGCGAGCGAGTGGCCCGCGAGCCGCTCTTGGAGTGCGCGTACCCGGGCGACCTCCTCGAGACGGAACCGGTAGGCCCTCATGCCGCCACCTCGTCCCCCGCGACCAGCTCGATGAGCGCGGCCCGGGTCGTGGCGAGATCGGACGTCTCGCCGGTCGCCTGGCGGAGAAACGCATTGATCGCCGGGCGGAGCCGAACCGCGCGATCGACGGTCGGGCTCGTGCCCTCGACGTATGCGTCGATCTCGATGAGGTCGCGTGCGTCACGCCAGGCGGCGAGCAGCTCGCGCACTTGTCCAGCGGCCGCGAGGACGTCATCGGGTGCGATGGATGGCGCAACCCGCGAGATCGAGCCGAGCACGTCGATCGCCGGATAGTGGTTGGCCTCGGCGAGCGGGCGCGAAAGGGTCACGTGGCCGTCGAGGATCGAGCGAGCGGTGTCCGCGACGGGTTCGTTGATGTCGTCCCCCTCGACCAGCACGGTGTAGAGGCCGGTGATCGAACCGTGCTCCGCCCGCCCGCTGCGCTCGAGGAGGCGCGGGAGCAACCCGAAGACGCTCGGCGGGTAGCCACGCGTCGCCGGCGGTTCGCCGGCGGCGAGGCCGACCTCGCGCTGGGCCATCGCGAACCGGGTGATCGAATCCATCATGAGCACGACGTCTCGCCCAAGATCGCGGAACCACTCGGCGATGCGCGTGGCGGTGAACGCAGCGCGTATGCGGACCATCGCGGGAGTGTCCGATGTCGCGACCACAACCACCGATCGCGCCATCCCCTCAGGACCGAGATCGCGTTCGATGAACTCGGCGACCTCACGACCGCGCTCGCCGATGAGCGCCACGACCGAGATGTCGGCGGAGGTGCCGCGGGCGATCATCGAGAGGAGGGTCGACTTGCCGACGCCGGAGCCGGCGAAGATGCCGAGGCGCTGCCCCTTGCCGCAGGGCACCAGCGCGTCGAGCGTGCGCACCCCGAGCGGCAACTGCTCGTCGACGAGGCCGCGCCGGAGCGGATGGGGAGGCGTACCGACCACCGAGACGAGCTCACCGCTGAGGGCCGGACCGCCGTCCATCGGCCGCCCCAGCCCGTCGACCACCCGCCCGAGGATCGACGCGTCGAGTCGGAGCGGGATCGGCCCGCCGACCGATGAGGCGGGGGTGCCGGCGCGCAGGCCGTGGGTCTCACCGAGGGCGACGCACACGGCGCGGCCGTCACGCAGGGCCACCACCTCGGCCTCGACCGGACCGTCGTGGGTCAACAGGGAGACCCCCTCGCCGACGGCCACCTCGAGGCCTGCCAGCTCGATGGACATCCCGACGACCTGGGTCACCCGCCCGTAGCGTCGGGGACGCGCGGCGGCACGGGCCTCGTCGCGGAGCCGGTCGAGCACGGTCGTCATGGAGAGTCCCCCGGACGTCCGGGTGCAAGGACGGCGCGGAGTCGTTGGAGCGCTGCGGTGAGGTCGCTGTCGATGGTGGTCTCGCCGATGTCGACGATCGCGCCACCGCGCACGACCGTCGCATCGGCGGTCACCGAGATCGTTCGGACACCGGCCAGCTCGTCGAGCTCCCCGAGGACCGCCAGGTCCTCGGGGTGGAGCCGGACGGCCACCGGTCGTCCAGTGCCGTCGAGATCGAGCGCACGGGCGATCGCGTCGCGCCCCGGATCGACCGAGTGGGAGGCCTCGTGGCCGATCATGGCCTCGACCAGCTCGAAGACGAAGCCGGGCAGCTCGGTGTCGAGCTCGCTCTGGCGCTCCTCGAAGGCCCTGCGGATCGCGGCGACTGCATCGTCGAGCGAGCCGAGCGCACGTGCCACGTCGGCCGTGCGCTCGGATTCGGCCTGATCGTGGGCGGCGAGGGCCTCACCACGACCGGCCTCGTACCCCGCGTCGTACCCGGCCCGGTACCCGTCGTCGAAGGGGACGCGTCCGAGGTCACCGCCGAACGCCACGTAGTCGATCGGGCGCCCCGGGTCGCTCGGACGGCGCCGCACCTTCATCACTCGATCACCTCGTCATCGTTGCGTGCGATCGTGATGACACCTTCCGCGTCGAGCTCGCGGGTCGTCCGCACCACCTCGGCCTGCGCAGCGTCCACCTGCGACGTGCGGATCGTGCCGAGCACCTCGAGTTCCTCGTCGAGATTCTGGGCGGCGCGCTCGGTGAGGTTCGTGCGCAGGCGCTGCATGGTGTCGTCGTCGAGCTGGGCTCCCTTGAGCGCGACGGCGAGGGTCGAAGGCGGGACCCGCCGGAAGATCTGCTGGAGCGACCGGTCCTCGAGGGCGAGCACGTCGTCGAACGTGAAGAGGTTGGCCCGGATCTGCTCGACGAGCGCGCTGTCGATCTGCTCGAGCTCGCCGAGGATCTGGCGCTCCGTCGAACGGTCCGAGTGGTTGAGGATCTCGGCGATGGCGGCCGCCCCGCCGGCGACCGTGGTCGCGGTGACGGCGTGGAGGCTCTGCAGCTTGGCCTCGATGAGCGAGGTGGTCTGGCGGACCGCCGCCGGGTCGACGCGGTCGAGTTGTGCGATCCGGCGGGCGACCTTGGTCCGGAACTCGCTCGGCAGCTCGGACATGAACCGGGCCGCGTCCTCCGGACGCATGTAGGCGAAGAGCACGGCGACCGTCTGGGGCTGCTGCTCGGAGAGGATACCGGCCACTTGGCGCGGGTCGGCGTTGCCCATCGAGGAGAGCGAGCCGACCGAGGAGCGCGACTCCATCTTCTCGACCACCTCTTCGGCCCGTGCCTGACCGAGCCGCTCCTCGAGGAACTGGCGGGCGAGCTCGACCCCGCCCTGGTTGACCAGGCTCGACTCGCGGATCCTGCCGACGAACTCGGAGAGGACCGCCACGACCGTCTCCGCGTCGAGCTGGGGCAAGTTGGCGATCTCCGTCGTCACCGCGATCGCATCCGCGTCGGACATCTCCTGGAGGATCGGGTTGGCCGCCTTGGGGCCGAGCTGTGCGATCACGACGGCCACCTTCTGGCGATTGGTGAGCGCGACACTCGGCGCGGAGCCCGCGGATTCCGCCGGCGTCGCCGCGTCGGCGCCCGACAGGACCTCCCGCGGGTCGATCACGCCGACCACGGTGTCGGCGAGGCTCGTCACGGTGCGAGCGCCCGCTGGTCAGTGCCCTGGCGGTCCTCGGCCCACATGCGCAACAGGCGCGCCGCCTCGTTCGGGCGCTGGCCGATGAAGTCGTTGACCTGGGCGAGGACCGCGTCCGGCCCGATCTCGAGGACGGGCACGTTCCGGTAGGCAGGGAGCTCCCCGGTCGGGTCTTCGTCGTCCATCACCGGGATCATCGGCGGCATCCCGCCCTGGCTGAGCTCACCGAGCGGGACCTCCTGGTAGAGGGGACCGCGGCGACTCGAGGCGCGGCGCAAGAAGAAGAGCATCCCGGCGATGAGGAGGACCAGCGCCGCCACCTCGGGCGCCTTGGTCATGATCGAGCTCTGCCCCGAGGCCGCAGCGGCGCCGGACGCTGCGCCACCGTTGGCGGCGAATGGCAGCGACGAGACGACGAGCTGGTCGCCGTTGGCGGTGCTGAGCCCGGCCGCCGCCGTCACGAGCGAGCTGATCTGGCTCGCCGGGACCTTCTTCGTCGCAGACGAGTTCAACAGCACCGCGACCGAGGTCTTCTCGACCTGACCGGGCGCCTGGTTGACCGTCTGGGTCACCTGGCCGACCGCGTTGGTGATCTGCGAGCTGGTCGACGAGTAGGTGCCGTTGCCGCCGGTCGAGGTCACCGGCTGGCTCGCGCCGAGAACTCCCGAAGGTGGCGTGCCCGTCCCGGAGAAGGAGTTGTTCGAGGTCGACTGCCCGGTTGCCGCGGTCACCGGCTGTCCCTGCGGATTGGTCTGGATGCCGTTGGTCGTGGTCTGGGTCTGGTTGAAATTGAGCAGCGCATGGACCTGGACGGCGGCGTTGCCCTGACCGACCACGTGACCGAGCATGGCCGTGATCGACGCGGCGAGGGCTGCGTCGTACGAATTGGTCTGCTCGTTGTTCGACGACCCGGACATCCCGCCGCTGTCACCGGGTGCGGTGAGCACGTCACCGTGGTTGTCGACGACCGTCACGTCGGACGCCGAGAGCCCCGGTGTCGCCGAAGCCGCGAGGTGCACGATGGCGGCGACCTGGCCCGAGGAGAGGACTGTGCCCGGCGAGAGGTTGACCAGCACCGAGGCGGTGGTCGGGGTCTGGTTGCCGATCGCGAAGTCGCTCTGCTGTGGCACGACGAGGTTGACCTGTGCGGTCTGCACGCCCTGGATCGATTCGATGGTCTGGGCGAGCTGGCCCTCGAGCGCCTGTTGGTACTCGACCTGCTGGACGAACTGCGACGTCGTGATGCCGCTCTTCTCGAGGTTGGAGAAGCCGACGTTGCCCGACTGCGGCAGGCCCTGCTGGGCGAGCGCGACCCGCTCTTGATCGACCTGTGCCGCGGGCACGAGGACCGTGCTCCCGCCGTTGGCGAGTTGGAAGGGGATCTTCTGACTGGTGAGCTGCTGTGTGATCGCGCCCGCGTCGGAGGCGGAGAGGTTGGTGAAGAGCGGCTGGTAGCTCGGCTGGGATTCCGCGCCCATGAACCAGACGACCCCCACCACCAGCGCAACCGCCGCGATCGCGGTCATCACCTTCTGCCCCAGCGTGAAGCCGCCGAGGATGGTGCCGAGATGACCCCGGGCGGTCAGCAAGGAGTCGCGTGGTGAGGGCAGCAGCGCCACGTTCAGGCCTGCATGTTCATGATGGTCGTGAATGCGGTGACCGCCTTGTCACGGACCGCGGTGACCAGCTGGGTCTGGAGGCTGGCCTCGGTCGACGCGACGGTGACGTCGGCGATGCTGGCATTGCCGGTGGCCGCCTGGAGGGAGAGGTTGGTCGCGGTCTGCTGGGTCGTGTTGAGCGAGTCGAGCGCGCTCCCGAGCATGTTTGCGAATGAGCCGCCCGACGATCCAGCGGGTGCGGATCCCTGGATGCCGACGGCGGAACCGGCGGATCCCGCGGCACCTGCGGCACCCGACGAAGCGGCCTGGGCTGCCGGGGCGGCAGCGAACTGGGTGGCGGCCTGTGCGACCGCGGCGCCGACCGATGGGATGGAGGGAATGGCGGGAATCACGTCAGGCCTTGATGGAGAGGATCGCCTGGTACGCGGTGGTCGCGTGGCTGAGCACCTGGGCATTGGCCTGGTAGGAGGTCTGCGACTGGACGAGGTTGACCATCTGGCTGCCGAGGTCGACCACCGGGTAGGCGACCTCGCCCTGTGCGTTGGCCGCAGGGTTGGTCGGGTCGTAGGCGAGGTGCCCCTGCGCGGGCCCGAGCACGATCGACTGGACCCTGACCCCCTGCCCCTCGGTGTTGGGTGGGCTGCCAGGTTCGACCTGGGCGGCCGCGTCGACGTACTGGGCCTGGTAGACGGGCTGGCCCGGCGTCACCGCGTCGTTCATGTTGGCCACGTTGCCCCCGATCGTGTCGATCCACGCCTGGTCGACGGTGGCTCCCGATCCGGCGATGTCGATCGCTTCCCACATGGCGGCTCCTATCCGGTGATCGCGTTCGACAGAACGCTGAACTGGGCATTGAGGGCGTTGACGACGGTCTGGTTCTGCAGGTTGTTCTCCTGCATGAGAGTCATCTCGGTGGGCAACGAGACGTTGTTGCCGTTGGCCCCCGAGGCCAGGCCCTCGGGCACGACGGTGGCGCTGGCGGACCCCCCGTCTTGGAGCGCGTTCGCGAGGGACGACTCGAACGTCACCTGGTCGGCCTGAAAGCCGGGCGTATTCGCGTTCGCGATGTTGTTGGCGATGGTCTGTTGCTGGTTGACGACGGCGTCCAGCGCGAACTGCAGGACCCCGATCGCCTCGGTGGCATCGGCCACGGCGCCCTCCTCGACGTGAGACATGGAGTGGCGGCCGTCCTGGCCACGAGCGAGCAGTCCTTGCTCGTCGACTACTACGTCCCCACCCTCGTCAAAGTTGAGGGGTCCGAGAACGGCGTGGGATCACGCGTGTCGGTCGACGAATCTCGCGTCGGGTCGCGCGACGAGGTAGGGGCTCGGTCGAGAGCGGACGATCTCGGTCATCCGGTGCACGACCTCGGCGGCGAGGAGGTCATAGCCGGCTCCGAGCTCGGCGGCCTGGTGGGAGAAGTGCTCGGGGAACGGGACGGTCGGCGCCTCGGGGGCGCGCGGGATCGCGGCGCCCGCCTGGACCGCGGCGCGGGAGGCCGCGAGGTGGTCCTCCGCCTCGGCGAGGTACTCAGCCCACGTGCGCGACACGTTCGACCTGCTCGGGATTGGCGACCGCGGTGCGCCACGCCTCGCGCAACGGTGCGACGATCGTCCGGCACTCGCGGATCTTGGTCTGGTCCTTCGTCATGTTGGCGTCGACCAGAGTCCGTGTCAGGAAGTCGTAGAGCGCCAGCAGCTCGTGGCCGCCGACGAACCGGTCCGGCTCGAGGCTGTGGCGCAGCACGCCCACGATCTGGAGCGCGTGCTGGATGGTCGTGTTCGCGAGGAAGAAGTCGCAAGTCTCGATCGCCTTGTCGGCGACGTCGATATCGGCCGCGAGTCGGTCGTAGAGCATGACGATGAGCTGGGGACCGGCCGCGGTCTGGACGGCGTTGTTCTGGTACATCGCGGCAGGATTTCGGGGAGGCACGAGTGGATCAGCCTCCCAGCGTGCCCGTGCCGGTATTCGTCGTCCCCGTCGAACCCGATGAACCCGATGACTGCGACGTCGATCCTGAGGCCGCGTTGGCGAGCGCCGTGAGGAACGCGCTCTGGGACTTGAGCTGGGAGAGCGACGCCTCCAGGGCGGTGAACTCTGCGGTGAGGGCAGCCTGCTGAGTGGCGACGAGCTGCTGTTGCATGGCGACCTCGCTGTTGACCTCCGTCAGTGTGCCCTGAAGTCCGGTGATGGTGAGCGGAACCATGCCGTTCGGTCCGAGCGAGGTGACCTTTGCCACGTTGGCGAGGCTCTGCGCGAAGCCGGGCGCGTAGGTGACCGTGCCGAGGCTCGTGGACGCGGTGATTCCCGGGGTCGTGATCAACAGGGTCAGCCCGTTGGCGGGATCGCTCCCGCCGGGGAGGCTCAGGATCTGCCCCGAGCCGGTCGCAGCCTGCCCGTCGATCGTGCCGGCCACGTCGGTTCCTGTGAAGGTGGTACCCGCCCCAGTGAGGCCCAGCTGGTCAGCGCCCGACGCCGCGACCGGTGAAGGTCTGGGCCGACCCGTAGGCCGCGGACGCGAGCTGGACCTGGTAGGAGCCGGCCGTTCCGACGAGGGCGGCCGATGTGCCGATGCCCGCGTTGGCGAGCGCGGCGTTGAGCCCGTTGATGACCGAGGACACACTCTCCCCGGCAGTCGCCGCGTACGTGGCGGTGCTCGAGCCGGAGGTGACGGTGTACGTCTCGGCAGAGGCGAGCGTGGTGGTCGGCGCCGCCCAGGTAGCCGATCCGGTGTCGACCGCCTGGGACGCCGACTGGGAGATGGTCACTGCGTAGGTGCCAGGCGTCGTGTTGTCGGTGGCGCCGGCCACGCTGACCTGGCCTGCATAGGTCGGAGAGGCCGGGGCGAAAGTGCCACCTTCCGTGAACATCGCCTGCACGCCGGATGGGTTCTTCGCATAGGCGGCGAGGAAGGCGGTCTGGTTGAAGGTGACCGTCCCCTGGCTCGTGATGGCGAGGCCGGCAGCCTCGCCGGTGGTCCCGTCGCCGCCCGCAGCGGAGCTGCCGACCGCGTGCCCGACGATGGCGAGCACCTGCTGCGCGAGCGAGGTCAACTGCCACTGGCCGTTGAGCGGGCCGGCCGTCTTGGACTTCGAGTCGTAGGCCGTGTCGGTCGAGATCGTCGAGAGCACCTGGTTCGCGGCGGACACCAGGGCCTGGACGTTGCTCACCATGCTCGTCGCATCCGGTACCACGCTGATGGTCACCGGCGCCGAGCTCACCTGGGCGAGCTTGATGGTGATGCCCGGCAGCAAGCCGGTCATCGAGTTGGACGCCGAGGTCACCTGGTAGCCGCCCGTACCACCGAGGGACACGGTCGCGTCCTGTGCGGCGGTGGTGGTGTTGAGCACGCCGAGCCCAGACGTCGCGAACGCCTGCGTGTCGACGGTGGTCGCGCCCGTCGTGCCGGTCGCGTTGGAGGAGAGGTCGAGGGCGTAGGCATTGGTGCCGACCTGGAGTGCGTTGGCGGTGACACCGAGGCCGGCGCCGTTGATGGCCGAGACCACCGAGGCAAGCGAGCCGTCCCCCACCGACAGATTGGTGGCGGTCATCGACCCGAGCGAGAGAGGGCCGGAGAGATTCGCGGTGATGGTGCCGCCACCCGAGGTCGCGAGCGTGACCGCGGTGGTACCGGATCCCGCGATGTTGGTCACGGTCGTGGCGACGCCGTCGACGCTCACCACGCCGTCGGTGCCGGTAACCGGACCGCCGGCTGCGATGCCGATGGTGCCGAGCGCCGAGCCGCCGGTGACCTGCAGCGTGGCGGTCGATCCCTGCTGGGTGGTCGAGATCGAGAGCAGGCCGCCGCTCCCGACCTTCGCCGTGAGTGTGCCGCCGGCTGCCTGGGTGATCGCCTGTGCCAACTGGGAGGAGGTGTAGGTGCCGAGCGCGAGGACGATCACCTGGCTCGTCCCGCCGACGGTCACGTCGATCTGGTTGTTGGCCGAGGTGATGGTCACGGTGCCCGAGAGGGGCGTGGTGGAGCTGACCGTCGCGCCGCTCGAGGCCTGGGTCACGTCGATGGTGTGTGCGCCCGCGGCGAGACCGGTGCTCCCGCCGAACGAGTCGATCCCGAGGGCAGCCCCGCCGGTCCCGATGAGGAGGTCGCCCGACGCCACGATGTCGCTCGTCGCGGCCACCGTCCCGGCGGAGATCTGGGTCGAGCCGGTCGCGAGCTGGTCGACCGCGAGGGTGACCGTGCCCGCCTGGGCACCGGAGGTCACGGTGGCGGTCGCGACCGAGCTGTCGGTCGAGCTCGCGGAGAACGCCTGGTCGAAGGCGGACGGCACGGCGAGGGCATCGGCCGCCTGCTGGAGGGAGAGGAGCTGGCTGTTGATCGCCTGGTAGTCGGAGATCTGGCCGCTGACCGTCGAGGCCTGTGCCTTGAGCGCGTTGAGCGGCTGTTCGTAGACCGCCATCTCTGCGTTGATGATCGCCTGGGTGTTGAGCCCTGAGACCAGGCCGTTGAAGCTCACGGGTCCGATGTTCGACATGAGCTGGCTCACCTCCTCACTCGGGTGCAGCGCCGTCGGTCCGGACGCTCCCGGGCGGTCTTGCCGCCCGGGAGCACCCGTCCCGGCGAATGTCTCCTGTCGTCAGCCCCGGGAGGATCCGGGGCGGGACGACTACGGCAGGAGCTTGAGGGCCAACGCGGGCAGCTGCTCGGCCTGGGCGAGGATCGCCACGCCCGACTGCTCGAGGATCTGCTGGCTGGTGTAGGTCGCCGTCGCCTGCGCAACGTTGACGTCCACCAGGTTCGCATGGGCCGCTTGGATGTTCTCCTGTGCCGTGGTCAGGTTGGAAGCCAGCGCCTGAATTCCGTTCTGGCTCGCGCCGACGTTGGCAGCCTGGCCGGCGACCGTGGAGATCGCGGCCTGCACCGCGGTCATGGCCGCCTCGGCCGCCGCGACGGTTCCGATGCTCACCGCAGCGGCGTTCACTGCGAGCAGCGTCGAGGTCGAACCGGCGATGGTCACGATGACCTGGTCGTTGGCACTGTTGTACGGACCGACCTGGAACGTCTCGCCGGCGTAGGTCCCACCCAGCAACGGGGTGGTGCCGTACGTCGTGCTGTTGGCGATCTGGTCGAGCTGCGCCTGAAGTGAGGCGAACTCGGCCTGCGACGCCGCAAGCGTGGACGCGTCCTGCACGCCGCCGTTGGCGGCCGCAGTGGCAAGGGTGTTCATGGTCTGAAGCACGGATGCTTCCTGGTTGAGGGCGCCCTGGGCCGTCTGGAGGACCGACACTGCGTCCTGCGCGTTGGAGATGGCCTGGCCGTACCCGTTGGACTGCTCTTGGAGGTACTGCCCAGCCACATATCCCGCAGGATTGTCAGCGGCGGTCTGAATCCTCAGACCCGACGACAGCTGCGAGACAGCCATCTGCACTGAGGCGCTGGTGGCGTCCAGGTTGTTGTAGGCCTGGACGGCCGTGATGTTGTCGTTGATCAGAAGTCCCGACATTGTTCGTTGTCCTTCCTATGACAGTGGCCCGCTCAACTGGGAGCGGGGGAGCATCCATGCTCCAACCCCCTCTTACGACCCGTTGGACGGCAAACTTTAGGGAGGTACGCGATTTCCGCAGGTATCGCGCGCCGCTCCACGCGTCGTCGGGACGTCGATTGCCGTGCCCGCAATCGATCCTTTCGCGGAGCTTCCTCCGGGCCCCGGACTCGGCGAGCAGGCGCGCAATGCGGAAATCGTTGTAATCGGAAGTGGCCACCGGTACATTTGCCCGGGTTCACCTTGTTTGGCGGGCGCCGGACTTGGATCGGCAGTATCCGACGTAGAGGGAGGGCGATGTCAGCAGTCCGAGCGGACGTGTTCGACGATCAAGGTCCCTCAACTCAGCTGAATGAGCTCGCGGAAGCTGCAAGAGATCTCTGGCTCGACTATTGGCGCGACCGCACGCGGGAGCAGCGGAACCGCCTCGTCGTCTACTACGCGCCACTTGTGACGATCGTCGCTCGGCGGTTCGCACAGCGTGCGCGCTCGACGGACGCGCTCGAGGAGCTCTGTTCGTTCGGCCGCTTCGGGCTGATCGATGCCGTCGAGCGGTGGGACGGCTCGACGGGTTACAAGTTCGCGACCTACGCGACCAAGCGGATCCACGGTGCGATCATCGACGAGCTTCGTCGCGAGGACTTCCTCCCCAAAAGGCTCCGGGCCCGCGTGCAGATCTACCACGTGACCAGGGACGATCTCGTCGCCAAGTTCGGGCGCTCCCCCACGATCCGCGAATTGGCGGCTGAGCTTGGTATCGAAGTGACCGAGGCGATCGATCTCCGGGACGAGGCGACCTCACTCACCCACCTCGTCCCCCTCGCGGAGGAGTCGCACGCGGCCGAGGGCCGTGTACTCGGCGCCTCGACCGCCGAGCTCTCGCCGAGCGAACGCGCCGAGTCAGGGGCGATGGCCGAGTCGGTGAAGGCCGCGCTCCGTCGGCTCACCGAACGGCAGCGGCAGGTGCTCGTGCTCACCTTCCTCGAAGGGATGGCGAAGAGCGAGGTCGCCGACGTCCTCGGCATCGGTCGCTCTCGCGTCACCCAGCTCGTCCAACAAGGCCTCGAGAACCTGCGCGTGCAGCTCGGGCTGACCGGTGTCGCGGACGCCGAGGACCTGCTCCCCGACCCCGCACCCTGATCCCGTCGGCTCACGCCTTCGCCTTCGCGGCGCGGCGACGTTGCTCACGCGAGCCGACCACCGGGTCGCCGGGGTGGACCAACGCATGGATCTGTCCGAGTCGCCGGCGGATGGACCGCGCCGTGGCATGCGCACCGGACCGCTTCACGGCGAGCTGCACCGCATGGCGGGCTCGACGCTGCGCCGTCTCAGGGTCCGACAGAATCGCGCGCATCGCCACGACCGCGGCATCGCGGTCCGGCTCGGACCAGGTCCCCTCTCCCGCGCCGCGCCGGCAATGCTCGGGGATCGCCACCGGTCGCGAGTCGACGAGCGTCCCCGCACCTGTGCCGAGCAGCTCCCGTGCGGCGTCGGTCGAGGTCGTCACCACCGGCGTGCCCCACGCCATCGCGTTCGCAAGCGTGAGGCACGTGGAGTCCGCGCGGGCGAGTGAGACATAGCAGTCCGACGCGGCCACGACTGCGTCGCGCTCGGCCGGGCCGTGATCGGAGATGATCGAGACGTCGGGTCTCCCATCTGCAGCTGCGACGAGCGCACGGTGCTCGGCCGGGTAGCGCGCCGCGTGCGCCGCATCGACGAGCAGGTGGCACCCGTCGTCGTCGGCGAACGCCGACCGGTACGCCTCGACGACGCCGATCGGATCCTGTCGGTCCATGCCGGCGTCGAAGTCGACGGTGGTCGCGAAGACGAACCCGTCCGGCAGCCCCGCTTTACGACGGTCGACCGTCGGCATCGCGCCGTGCGGGAGCGGGTGCACCTGCAGCGCATTCGACACGACCGGTCGGATCGCTGCCGCCGCGGCCCGTGAGGCCACCCAGATCTCGTGGACCATGCGCGCGGCGTTCGCCATGGACGGCGCAGGTCCGGGCAGGTCCCAGAGCCACAGGCCGATCGTGTACCGTCCCTCGAACGACGTCGGACCGTTGTCGAGCACGAAGTCGACCAGTTGCTCGGGCGCGAGCACCAACAGCGTGACCTCGTAGGGGAAGGTACCGGCGTCGGGGTAGGTCCACTCCACCGTCGTGTCACGGCTGTCCCAGTGGTAGGGCGTCGCGGAGACGTGCAGGCCGTCGTCGGCCAGCACCTGGACGAGCCGGCGCGCGGCATCGGACTCGGGACTCGTCCCCTCGAACGGGGCGACGACGTTGAGCCCGCCGCGACGCGGCGACGGGTCCGCCGCGATGGCGGTGATCGAACGCAGCGCACTCCGCGGATGCGTCGCCGATGGCGTCGGCGCTGCGGCGGTCCGGGCGGCGGCGCTCGGGGCGGCGGTGCCCGGGATCGGGGTCGGCGCGGCGGGTGTCTCGACTGCCGTCGCATCGGTGGCGGATGCCCCCGAGAGCAGCCCGGGTAGTTCCGGCGCGAGCCGTCCGATTTCGTCGAACGAGGCGGTCCGTGCGTCGACGTCCAGCTCGTCGAGCGCGTCCCGGACGGACGCGACGACCCGCACTTCGCCGAAGGTTCCCTGCGCGGCGGCGCCCGCGCGGACCCGCAGCACCGGATCGACCCGGCCGTCCGCTGCGATCGCGACGAGCGGGCAGGCCTCTCCGAGCCCTCGCGCTCGCAGGCGGGCCGACCAGACCAACGCACGGACGACCGGGAGGGCCGGTGCGACCTTGGCCGCCGCGGCCAATGGCTCGAGTCGGTCGGGGAAGCGCTCGAAGGCGCCGTTCAACAGCAGGTCGGCGAGGGCGGGCGGCTGCCGGAGGACCCGGCCGAGCACCGGGACGAGGTCCTCGTCGCAGATGACCGCGGTGATCTCCTCGGGAGAGCGGCCCGCCTCGGTGAGCCAGCGCACGAGCTCGCCGAGGTCGGCTTCGAGCACGCCGTCCGAGCTGATCGCCTCGATCACGACGTCGGCCGCTTCGTCGTACCGACCGAGCGAGGCGAGCGCCTCGCCGCGGATGGCCGCCACCATGTGCGGCGCGTACTCCATGCCGTCGTCGTCGCGCCCACGGGTGGGCACCCGTCCGAGGAGGGCGAGGCCCACCTCGGTCTCACCCATGGCGAGACGGGTCCGTCCCTCGGCGATGTCGGCCGCGACCTGGCTCTGCGAGATCCGACGGAGCTCGGCGACCCACTCGAGCGATTCCTCGTACCGCTCGAGCCGTCCGAGGATGTAAGTCAGGTTGGAGACCGCGAGACGTCTGGTGATCGCATCGCCGGTGGCCGCGACAGCCTCGACCAGGCACTCGACCGCCTCCTCGCTGCGGCCCGCGGATTCGAGGGCGCGCCCGTAGTTCATCAGCGCGTAGGGGCGTGCCTGCTCGTCGTCGTCGAGCGCGGCCCGGGCGAGGGCGAGGTTCCGCTCCGACTTGTTGCGGCCCTCGAACACGTCGGCCGCGTACCCGTGGTGGAGCAGGCGTGCTGCCGAGAGGTAGCCGATCCGCAGCCCCCGATTCGGGTCGTCGGCCGCGACCACCTGCTCGTGCAGCCGGTGCCGCCACGTGCCGGACTTGCGCCGGAAGACGCGCACCGCCGTGTGGACCGACCGTGCGTTGCCCGCACCGTGGAGGTTCTCGATCGGGGTGAGGAAGGCCTCGACCACCGAACGCGGGTCCGCGAGCTGGGTCCGGAGTGCCACGGGATCGGAGAGCAGGGTCTCGTCGGCATCGATCGAGAGCACCCATTCACCGCTCGCCTCGGCAAGCGCGGCGTTGCGTGCGACAGCGAAGGAGTCCTCCCAGACGCCCTCCACGACCTGGGCGCCCGCTTCCCGAGCGAGCTCGACGGTCCGGTCGGACGAGCCGGTGTCGTAGACCACGACCTCGTCGACGACGTCGCGGAGGGATTCGAGGCAGGCCGGCAACAGCTGCTCCTCGTCCTTCACGATGAGACAGGCACTGAGCAGTGTCGGGGCCGTCAGAGCGTCGGGCCCCCACTTCTCCTCGAACCGCGTTCGGTTCTCGAGTTGCAGCGCGCGCCAGTCGAGCTCGTTCGCATCGAACGTCGCGTGGCTGTGATGGTGGATGAAGGACGCATGCGCGATGAGGAGGCGCAGCTCACGCTCGCGGAGGCGTCGGCACAGGTCGTCGTCCTCGAAGCCACCGATCTCGTAGCGCTCATCGAACCCGCCGACCGCCTCGAACGAGGAACGGCGCACGGCGAGGCAGAAGCCCACCAGGCGTGCGACCTCCGTCGTCTGGGCGAGATGGAGCTGACGCCACTGCCGGGCGAACTCGAAGAATCCCTCGAGATCACCCGTGCCGTAGGGGACACTCGCGACCTGCTGTCTGCCCGAGACGTTGTCCGAGCGCGGGCCGGTGGCGCCGACGTCGTCGTCGAGGAACGGGGCGAGCAGTTCGTCGAGCCAGCCGTCGGCCAGAATCGTGTCGTTGTTGAGGAAGACCACCACCTCGCCACCGGCCAGGGCCGCCCCCTGGTTGCAGGCGCGGGCGAACCCGAGGTTTTCGGCATTGGACACGACGTCGACCCAGTGGTGTCCGGCGAGGCCCTCCGCCGTCCCGTCGATCGAACCGTTGTCGACCACGATCGCCTGGTCGCCGGCGCGCAGGGTCTGGCGAAGGCTGTGCAGGCAGGCCGCCGTGTGCTCCCAGGCGTTCCACGCCGGGACGACCACGGTCGCGGTCGGGCGCCGGATGCCGTCGTCGGACGAGCCCCTGTCGCGGGTCGGGGCCGGATCCGAAGAATCGCTCCCGGCCGGTTTCGCACTCGGCACGGAAAGGGTAACGTCCCGCCCATCAGCGGAGTTGAGGGGGCGGTGGTCACCTTGGGTGACGCGCCTGTCGGAAGGCCACGGACGTGAGCGGAGCGTTGAGCTTGCTCGACATCGATCGATTGCTCGACGCGACCTCACAGGCCACGACCGAGGTGTCGCCGGCGACGGTCCGAGGGTGGCGTGACGATCTCTCCTACGCAGCGGAGCTCCTCTCCTACGCGCTCCGGGTGCTCTCGATCGACCTCGGCGTCCTCCGGTCGGTCGGCGACGGCGCCGGCGACTTGGATGCGGTCGTCGAGGACCTCCCGCGGGTGCTCGCATCCTCCCTGGCCGAGGCGGCAGAACCGCCCGACACGCCGGCGGCGGTGGCGGCCGAGCTCGCGACCATCGGCGGGGACGCGTCCGGACTGCTCGGAGTCCACGAGTCGCTCGCGACCGTCGACCTCTCCTCTGCGAGCGAGCTCGAGGAGCTCATCGAGGGGCTCGAGAGCCAGCTGGACCAGATCCGCAATCGCGGCGGGCTCGTCGACGACCGGCTGAGGACGGTCAAGGGCCTCCTCGTCGAGCAGTACCGGAGCAAGCAGGCGAACGTAGACGACTGGCTCGACTGAGCCCGGAGCTCAGCCCCGGTCCGCACCGGGTCCCGCTCGAGCGCGCAGCCACGGGTCGTCGTACCAGCAGCGCAGACGGAGACGAGCCGGGGGCAGGTCCCGGTAGACCAGCACGCCGTGCCCTGGACTGATCCGACGCAGAGCGTCGGGAGGTGCAAGCCGGCGGAAGGACGGCTGCCGGGTGGTGGACGGGCCGCCGCCCCCGACCGTGACCGCCGCCAACGAGAGCTCCTGGTCGCCGATGAGTTGACTCGCGTACTCGAGGGTGGCCGGATCGGAGATGCCCGAGAGCACCACCTTGGCCCGGTGGTTGTTGACCACGGTGCTCGCCCGCGTGCCGTAGCGGGCAGTGAGCTGGGCGAGGTCGTGCCACACGGTCACCAGCTGAACGCCGTGTCCAGCCGCCGTCGAGGCGAGGGCGTCGAGATCCGGGAGGGGCGCAAGATTGGCGGCCTCGTCGAGGACGACGAGCAGCGGCGGGTCGAGTGGCCGGCCGGTGCGGCCGACCCGGTCGTAGACGTGGGCGAGGAGGTCGCGCACCACGGATGCGAACAGCGGCGTGAGCCGGCCCTGCTCGTAGGTCGGCGCACAAAGGTAGAGCGTGTTGGCGCCCGCGAGCACGGTGGCCGGCTCGAGGAGCGCGACCGGCACGTCGGTCCCCTCAGCTTTCGAGGTGAAGGGCTCGAGGACCGTCTCGACGGTGGTGTAGATCGAGCTCCGCTGTCGCTCCTCCTTGGC
This sequence comes from uncultured Acidimicrobiaceae bacterium, assembly GCA_963769765.1. Taxonomy (GTDB): domain Bacteria; phylum Actinomycetota; class Acidimicrobiia; order Acidimicrobiales; family RAAP-2; genus Bog-756. The sequence goes on from CAVYNA010000005.1 coordinate 49,370, forward strand.
GAATGCAGCCCGGGCCGCGTCCAGTGCCTCGGACACACCGGTCGCGCGCAGCAGGTCGAGCACCTCGGGCACCTCCTGGGTGTCCACCCAACGCACCACGGTCGCCAGGTCGCGCCGGCCGGTGGCCGCGGCGAAGAGGAGCGGCGCGAGCAACCTCGCGGCAGTCGCGTACCAGAAGTCGGCGTCGCCCATCGAGCCCACCTCGGTTCTTGCCAGATCGCAGAGGGCAGTCGCGGCCCGCCTCGCGCCGGGCCAGGTCCGAGCGCGCGGCAGCGGCGACCACGACACGGAGCCGAGCCCTGTCGAGCCGGTCGGGTCGAACACGTCGACGGATCCGCACCGACGACGGTGCTCGATCGTGTGGTCGACCAGGTCGGTCTTCACGCTCGCGGCGAGGACCGGTCCCTCCCACGACAAGATCGCCGGCACCGCGAGCCCGCTCGTCTTGTAGGACTGGGTCGGTCCGAAGACGATGACCGACTGTGCAGGTTCGGCGCAGAGCACATGGCGACCGTGCAGACCGAGCGGCAACCGGTTCGGAGGAGTGGGACGACCCTCGCGACGCCCCGGAACGAGCAGCGGTCGCAGGTCCCGAGCGGTGGCCCACCGCACCTGGGCGGACGGCCCGTCGGCAGGACGCCGCTCGAACGCCACGACGGTCGGACGCCACCGACCCGACCGGACGGGCGGCACCCGGCGCCCGGGAGGGGGCAGGTGCGGGCGCCGGGTGCCTGATCGCGGACCGGGCGGGTGCGCGGAGCCGCGCCGGTCGAGGGTGAGCACCGTGGCACCGGTGAACGCAGCGAGCCCGCAGAGCGCCGCGAGACCCGGCGCGATGCTCACGCGTGAGATCCGTGGGTCGGTGTGCCGACCATGGCCTGGTCGGTGTCGGCGAGCCAGCGCTCGGAGGAAGCCAGGTGGTGCTCGACGAGGAAGGAGCGACGACCCACCTTCCAGAGCGCGGTGCCGCGGCGGAGACCGGTCACGAGGTCCGCCTCGGTCTCGTTGAGCCCGAGCTGTTCCCCGAGGCGGGCGACCTCCCCAGGCGACTGCGCGTAGACGACCCTGGTCTCGGAGTCGCCGAGCAGGCCCTCGGCGAGGCTGACCTGCTCGGATCCCTCACCCCCGACCGCTTCGAGGTCCGAGAGCCGGTGGAGCACCGCGACGTTCGACACGCCGAGTGCGCGCGAGAGCTTCCACGACGTCTGGAGCCAACGCGCGACCCCGAGGTTGGTGAGGATCGCCCACGCCTCGTCGACGACCACGATCACGCGATCGCGGTGCCGGGCGCGGAGTGCGTGCTGGAGCCACGCGGCGGCGCAGGTCATGAGCACGCCGAGCGCTGGTGAGTGGTACACCGCCGAGAGGTCGAGGACCACCAGGGGCGCATCGAGCCGGAGGCCGGGTGTGGTCGGTCCGTCGAACATCCCGCAGAGATCGCCGTGCACCAGTCGCCGGAGCTCGAGCGCGACGTCGCGACCGTCCTCCATCAGGATGTCCCGCGTCGTGCGAAGCGCCCGAGCGGAGTGAGCTCCCGGGTTCAAGAGGGCATCGACCACGTGCGGCAAGGTCGGTGCCGGGCAACCTGAGGCAGCCGCGCGCCCGGCGCCGTCGTCGAGCGCGGCGTCGAGCGCGGCGCGCTCCCTGGGCTGGAGGTCGCGGCCCAGACAGGCGATCGCCAGCGAGCCGGTCAGTGCGGCCCGCCGGCGTCGGACCTCGTCCTCCGCCGCGACGGGTTCCACCGAGGAAGGCGCGGTCTCGAGCGGATTGAGCCGCACGTCGCCGCCCGGACGGAGGGCGATCGGCGCGACGCCCCAGGCCTCGGCGAGCGGGCCGTACTCGCCTTTCGGATCGACGACCCAGGCGCTCCGCCCGAAGACGGCCTGCCGCCAGAGGTAGGTCTTGACCAGCGCGCTCTTGCCACGCCCGATCTGACCGAACACGACCATGTTCGGATTGGTGACCACCCCCAACCGGTAGAGCGCGAAGGGATCGAAGACGAACGAGCCTCCCAGGACGTCGCGGCCGATGAGGACGCCCTCGTGACCGAGACCTCCCTCGCTCACCAGCGGGTACGCCGCGCAGAGGTGGCGGGTGGTCGCGACGTGGGCCGGCACCCTGGGAGTCGCTCGTCTCACGCGAGCCCCCGACCGATGGGCAGCGCGCAGGCGAGCGCCACGTCCTGTTCGCCGTAGAGCAGCCGGAGCTCGAGCCGCGCCTGACCGGCCACCTGCTCGAGTGCGGCGCATGAGCGGGTCAGCTCCTCACGTGTCTCGGCCGTCACCGTCACGTACCCGGAGAAGCGGTACTGGGCGTGCCCGTCGGCGAGCTCCACCTCACGTGCCTCGACGCTCTCCCGCTCACGCGCGTGCCGTGCCGTGGTGAGGAAGCCGCCACGGCGGCGCAGCTCTCCGTCGGCCAGATCCGCAGTGCGCGCCTGTGCGACCTGGCGCGCCGCGCGGCCCGGGCTCACCGGCTCCATCGTCAGGCAGATCGACCGGCGCAAGGGTGCAAAGAGGAGCGGACCCAAGAAGTCCGGTCGTACATCGAGGCGCGGCCACTCGGCGATCCAGTACGTCGCGTGCCACGTGCTGTCGGCGTGCACCGCGTCCCACGCGGGCTCGATCGCCATCGGCCACGGCCAGCGGGACACGGGTCCGTCCACTTCGTCTGCGGGGTCCACCCACGTCTGTCCCGGCGCGCGGCCGCCCGACGCGAACGTCGCGGCGATCCGCCGGACGAGTGCGTTCGGCCCGAGTGCCCCCTCGACGGCGACGTCGGCCGCCTCGAGGGCGCGGTGCAGCGCAGCGACCTCACGCAGGAGAACTGCGGCGGTGCCGACGCGCCCCCCTCCCGATGCGCGGATCGATCGCGCCGTGCGCGCGGTGTGGATCGAGACGGCGAGCAGCACGAGGTGCCGGCGTGTCACCGGTGACGACTCGTCGACGAGGAGCCGGTACGACCTGACCTCGGGCGAGTCACTGCCGGCTTGCGCGTGCGTGTCCAGGTGGCACCGGATCCCACGGCCGTCGTCGGGAGTGCACGACTCGATCCACTGCAGGCGATGGACTTCGGAGCCCTCACGGGCCACGGTCGAGAACACCCGCGCCCACGAGGCGATGCGCGCGTCCTGGTCGCCCGGTCCGAGCAGTGCAAAGTTGCGGCCGGCGAGCACGAGTACCGCGCTCGCCGTTCGCGATGGCCGATCCAGCACCATTCCGACTGCATCCGATCCCCCACTCCGACCGGTGCGGGCGGCAACCACCTCGACGCCCTCGAAGACCGACCGCCGGCCGAGTGGCCGCCGTACCCCGGAGGGCGACGGTGGGCACACCTCGGTCCGACCATTCGTCCCGTTGACGACACGGTGCCCGATCTGCGGACCGGGTGCCGCCTGCAGGTGTCCGGAGACGGCACCGCGTGCCCTCCGCACGAGCAGTGGGAGCCACTGCTCCCCGGTCCGACCTCGCACCGGCCAGAAGGCCAACGCGACCGACGCTGCGACCATCGCCACCCCGAGTACGACGCCGCCGACGGACGGGCGCGAACGCAGGGCGAGTACGGCGAGCAACAGACCGGCGCACACGGAGGCGATCTGCCCGCCGCGCCAACCCGCGATGAGACCGCGCCGTTCGAGCGGCGGGAATCGGTAGCGCACGGGCTCGCCGGCCCCGGCGCCCCTGCTCCCGGCGTCGCTCATCGTGGGTCGGGCTCGGCGCGTGGCTCGCGACTGGCTCCGGGCCCGGGTGCACCGATCAGCTTGATCCCGAGCGCGTCGCGGCCGAGCAGATCGGGATGGTCGAGACCCGACTGTCGTGGGAGGACCACGAGGTCGCCGCCGGACTCCGGACCGCCCGGTGCGGCTGCCGGCACCTCCGGCGGCTCGTGCGGGTCGAGTGCCAACCTGCGCATCGCCGCTTCGGCCCGCTCCGTCAACTCGGGGTCGGGCTCCCACATCGGAATGCCACTGCCCGGCGGCTCCACTGGACCCACCCCGGACTGTGCCATCCGGTCGGCGCCGGAGGACGACGTCCGACCCGGCGGTCCGCCACCCGGCATGCGTCCCCGGGGTCCGCTGCCCGGCGCGCCACCGGGTGGATCGCCGCCGAGTCCGCCGGATGCGTCGTCGCCGAACCTGCCGGTCGCTCCACCGGTGAGCTCGTCGACACCCTGTCCGGCGATCGATCCGGCGACGGCCGAGCGCATCGCGATCTGGGCGAGCCCACGCGCAGGGACCGCAGCGTGCTGACGGACCTGGCGCCCGACACCCTCGAGGTGCCCGATCGCGCCGGCTTCGACGAAGGGGAGCAGGCGAAGCAGCGCCCATGGCGTCAGCGACGCCAGCATCAGGAGTGCGGCGCCCTCGACCACCGCAGCGAACCCGCCTCCACCACCGGGCGGACCGCCGCTCGGTGAGGATCCCGCCCCCGCGGCGAGCGCACCCGCGGCCAGGCTGAGCACCGAGACGATCACGAACTTGCCGAGGATGAGTGCCACGAGTGTGTCGACGAGCCGTCGACACCAGTGCCCAACCGCAGGGAACGCGAGGCTCACCAGCGCGAGCGGGAGGAAGAGGACGGCCACGTAGACGGCCGCCGCGCGGACGATCAACTCGATCCACACGAGGACCGCCCCGAAGACCACGGCCAGTCCGCCGAGAAAGACCACGAAGGCCGGTGCTCCGGGTTGACCTGTCGCGCCGGTGGCGCTGAGTCCGGCAACGACGTTGCCCATGAAGTGCCCGCCGTCCAGACCTGCTCCCTGGGAGACCGCTGCGCTCATCGCGTCGGTGAGGGCGAGCCCGAGCTGGACGAGCTTGACCGCCATCACGGTGAGCAACAGCGCGAGCGGGACATGGACGAGCGCGGACCGGAGCAGCATCGCCATGTCCTGGCGGTAGACGGCCTGGATGATGCCGAGAAGGAGGAGCGGCACGACCACCACGCCTGCGAGCGCCGTCATGGCCTGCTCGTGGGCGACGAACCAGGACGCTCCGAGGTCGATGCTCGTGGTGGCGCTGAGGACGGTTCCGATCTGTCCGAGGAGCCAGACCGCCCCGCTCGAGACCCAGTTCCCGAGCGCATTGAGCACGCTGTCGACGCCGATCCCTGCGACCTGGGATGCCGCCGAGCCGACGATCGAGGAGGCGCCGCCGGCCACCTGGCAGACGGGACCGAGCCCGACGGCGCCGATGGCGCCGGCGACCGAAGGACAGCCGAGGCCCGGCACGATCGGAAGGGCGCTGGTGAGGGGCATGTCAGTGGACGCTCTGTCCGGTGCTGAAGAAGAAATTGACGATGGCCGGGCCCGCGCCGATGAGGAGCGCGGCGAGCCCCGAGATGAGCACGGCACGCCGGCCCACGAACGTCTGGTGGTAGTTCTGCCCGTGCGAGCCGAGTGCCCAGGCCGCGGCCCCGATCAGGAGGCCGACCAACGAGAGGGCGAGCGCCCACCCGCCGATCCCGTTCATGAACTGCTGGAGGACCTGGCCTCCGGGCAGGGCGGTCGGGTCCGGGGTGAATGTCACGTTCACCGTCCGGATCGGCGTCCCCGGAGTGCCGAACGCGGGGACGACCGTGCTGGCGAGCGCCCGGGGTCCGGGGAGATGGAGCTGGAGATGGAGCTGGTTGAGATTGACCAGGGGGTCTGAGCGCATGCCGTCAGCCTAGGTACTGTCTGGTGATTCTTCAACTCTTTTCATTACTTTTTATGTTGTTTTCTGATGTTTCGAGGTGATTCCCCTGTCGCCACCAGCGGCCTGTCATGCTTAGGCGGTGCAGCCCTATGTGATCGGCTACCTCGTTCTCGGCGCGGTCGCAGTCGTCGCAGTCGTGATCGCCTCCCGTCTCGGCCGGCGGGCGGGGCGGCGCAACCTCACCCAACGCCTGACGGCCCTCTCCAACCGGCTGGGCGTCGAAGCCCCGGACGAGGGCGGCGTCGAACCCGTGCTCAGCCACCTGGAGCGGGTCACCGGGGATGCGGCCGAGGCCGTCACCGAGGCGAGCTCCGAGGCGATCCGCCTGCGTCGGGCCCTCGACACCCTTCCCCAGGGGGTCATCGTCTGTGACGAGAACGGCGAGGTCGCCTTCCGCAACACCCGTGCGGTCGCCCTCATGTCCAACCGGCACGGGGAGGCGCTGGCCGCCCAGGCCGTCACGGAGCTGCTCGAGAACGCCTGGCAGGAGGGTTCGGCCCAGCGGACCCTCGACCTCTACGGTCCTCCACGCCAGACCCTGACCGTGCGGACCCGCCTCATCGACGACGGCCGCCGACCGCTCGGGGTCATCGCGATCATCGAGGACGTCTCGGAGCGTCGCCGGCTCGAGGAGATCCGCCGCGACTTCGTGGCCAATGTGAGCCACGAGCTCAAGACACCGATCGGCGCCCTCGGCCTGCTCGCGGAGACCCTGACAGTCGAGCCGGATCCGGCGGTCGCGCAGCGCCTCGCCTCACGCATCCACTCCGAGTCGTTCCGGGTCAGCCGCATCATCGACGACCTCCTCGACCTGAGCCGGATCGAGTCCGAAGAGGCCCCGCCCCGCGAGCCGATCGCGATCAACCTGGTCATGGCCGAGGCGGTCGAGCGGGTCAGGTCCGCCGCGGAACAGCGGAGGATTACCATCGAGCTCGATGAGCCCGACCCCCCGGTGCACGTGCTCGGCGATCGGCGCCAGCTCGTCTCGGCAATGCACAGCCTGCTCGAGAACGCGGTCACCTTCTCCTACGAGAACAGCACGGTGAGCGTCTCGGGACTGCGGAAGGACGACGAGATCCGACTGTCGGTGACCGATCACGGGGTCGGCATCCCCGCACGCGATCTCGAACGGATCTTTGAACGCTTCTACCGGGTGGACCACGGACGGAGCCGTGAGACCGGCGGGACCGGCCTCGGGCTCTCGATCGTCCGCCATGTCGCGAGCAACCACCAGGGCCGGGTCGAGGTCGATTCGCGCGAGGGCGAGGGATCGACCTTCACCCTGATCCTGCCGAGTCCCGGTGCATACTCCGAATGAGCAAGAAGCGCGACGAGGCGGACGCCGCACAGACCAAGGTCCTCCTCGCGGAGGACGACGAGTCGTTCATCGACGCGCTCGTGGTGGGCCTCGCCCGCGAGGGCTTCGACGTGACCGTGGCACGTGACGGCAACGAGGCGCTCCGGCTCTTCGCGTCGGAAGAGCCCGATCTCGTGCTGCTCGACCTCATGCTGCCCAGGCTCTCGGGCATCGACGTCTGCCGCTCGATCCGGGCACGGTCGCAGGTGCCGATCATCATGGTCACCGCCAAGGGAACCGAGATCGACACGGTGGTCGGACTCGAGGTCGGCGCGGACGACTACGTCGCGAAGCCCTACCGCCTCCGCGAGCTCGTCGCCCGCATGCGTGCGGTCCTCCGTCGCACCCCTGCCGGCGAGCGGGTGTCGGCCGCCGTGGACGAGGACGTCGTCCAACGCCCCGAGAGCACGGTGCTCGAAGCCGGTGGCATCCAGATCGACCCCGACCGCCACCTCGTGTTCATCCGCGGCACGGACGTGCACCTCCGGCGCAAGGAATTCGAATTGCTTTCCTTGTTGATGGAGAACGCGGGACGCCTCCTCACCCGGGACGTGCTCATCGACCGGGTCTGGGGGTCGGACTACTTCGGTGACACGAAGACCCTTGACGTCCACATCAAGCGCCTGCGCAGCCACGTCGAAGAGGACCCCTCCTCCCCGAAGCTGATCACCACCATCCGCGGCGTCGGCTACCGCTTCGACGCACCCCGAGCGTGAGCGGCACCGCGGTTCCGCGCGGCGGTCAGCTCCGCGCGGGGATCACGAGCTCCCCGCCCAGGTAGGGCCCGAGCACCTCGGGGAGGACGACCGAGCCATCGGCCTGTCGTCCGGTCTCGACGATCGCGGCCCAGATCCGCGCCCACGCAAGGGCCGAACCGTTGAGCGTGTGGACGAACCGCGGCGAGCCACCTCCTGTCGGCCGGTACCGGACATTGGCCCGGCGGGCCTGGTAATCGCCGAACCAGCTGACCGACGAGACTTCGAGCCACTGGTCGACCCCGGGCGCGTAGACCTCGAGATCGAAGGTGCGCGCAGCCGAGTTCCCGAGGTCGCCGGTGCAGAGGTCGATGACCCGGTACTGGAGGCCCAGACGGCGCAGGAGCTCCTCCGCCCGATCGACGAGCGAGGCATGGACCTCCGATGCCTGCTCTGGGGTGGCGTACGCGAAGAGCTCGACCTTGTCGAACTCGTGCACGCGCAACAGCCCCCTCGTGTCTCGGCCGGCCGAGCCCGCTTCGCGCCGGTAGCACGCGGTCCCCGCAGTCAAGCGGAGCGGCAGGTCCGACTCGTCGAGGATCTCGCTGCGCCACATCGAAGTCAGTGGCACCTCGGCGGTCGGGATCGCCCACAGGTCGTCGCGCTCGAGGTGATACGCGTCTTCCTCGAATTTCGGAAGCTGACCGGTCGAGACCATCGTCTCGGTGAGGACCATCGTCGGCGGGCGGATCTCCTCGAACTCGTCGGAATGGCTGTCGAGCGCGAACGAGGTGAGCGCGCGGAGCAACCGGGCGCCCAGACCCCGGTACAGGGGGAACATCGACCCGGAAAGCTTCGCCCCGCGCTCCATATCGAGGATGCCGAGCAGCGTTCCGACCTCCCAGTGCGGAACCCGCTGCGCGTGGCCATAGGTCGGCGACACATCGGGCCAGGTGCGGACGACCGGATTGTCCTCGGGGCCCGCGCCGTCGGGAGCCTCGGCGGACGGGAGATTCGGCAGGTAGAGCAGCGCGTTCCGAACCTCGCCCTGGAGCCGGCCGGCGACCTCGTCGGCCGCACGCTCCTCTTCTCCTGCGCTTCGGCTGCGGGCCGCCAGCTCGTCTGCCCGATCGAGGTCACCGGTGCGACGTGCCTCGCCCACCTGCTTCGAGAGCGCTTTGACCTCAGCGCGCAACCCGTCGCGCCGGCCCGCTGCGACCCGTGCGTCCCGGTCGAGCGCAGCGAGCCGGTCGATCTCATCCGCCGAGACGCCACGCCGACCGAGGCCCTGCTTGACAGCGTCGAGGTCGTCTCGGACCAGGCGGATATCGATCATGTCGGCACAACGGTAGCGTGGCGACCCGTGACCGAACCCGCCGTCGTCTGTGACGAGGTGGTCATCCGCTACGGCTCCACCGTCGCGGTCGGCGGTCTCTCCTTCAGTGCGGAGGCCGGCGAGGTGGTCGCACTGCTCGGACCGAACGGTGCGGGCAAGACCAGTACCGTCGAAGCGCTCGAGGGATACCGGCCGGTCGCAAGGGGCACCGCCAGGGTGCTCGGGCTCGATCCCCGGCGCGACCACTCCGCGGTCGTGGCTCGCATCGGGGTGATGCTCCAGCGAGGAGGCGTCTATCCGATGCTCGGTCCCACTCGGGTGCTCGAGCTGTTCGCCGCCTACTACGACGACCCCGAGGACCCGGCCGACCTGATCGACCGGGTCGGCCTGACCCCCGTGCGTCGCACCCCGTACCGGCGGCTCTCCGGCGGCGAGCAGCAGCGACTGGCGCTCGCGCTCGCCCTGGTCGGTCGGCCCGAGGTCCTCTTCCTCGACGAGCCGACCGCGGGGGTCGATCCCGAGGGCCGCCTCGTGGTGCGCGAGCTCGTCTCGGCCTGCCGCGACCGCGGGCTCGCCGTCCTGCTCACCACCCACGAGCTCGCCGAGGCCGAGCGTCTGGCGGACCGCGTAGTCATCATCGACCACGGCCGCAAGGTCGCCGAGGGCACTCCCGCAACCCTGACCTCCACCACGTCGGACGGCGCGATCCGTTTCACCACCGTTGCAGGTATCGATGTCGCGGCACTCGCGACCGCGGTCGGGACGGGCACCGCCCTCGTCGAAGAGCGACCGGGCGCGTACCGCCTCCTCCCTCCGGCAGACACGCCGGTGCCCGCAGTGGTTGCCGCCGTCGCGGGTTGGCTGGCCGCCCGCGACCTCACGCTCGCGGACCTGCGCACCGGCCACTCGCTCGAAGAGGCCTACCTCGCGCTGACCGCGTCAGCGACGGAGGACCCCTCCGGCCCGCCGGAGACGGGTCGGTCCGGCACGTGGCGCCGGCGAGTGCGCTGATGCGACCGCTCGCCGCCCAGCTCCGCGCCGAGCTCCTCATGCTCTCGATCAACGGCGAGACGCTGCTGCTCACCCTCGGGATCCCGGTGGTCTTCCTCCTCTTCTTCTCGTCGGTCCACGTCCTCCCCACCGGGACCGGGCGCCCGGTCGACTTCCTCGTCCCGGGGATCCTCGCCCTCGCGGTGATGGCGACGGCGATGGTCGCGCTCGGCATCGGAACGGGCTTCGAGCGTGGCTACGGGGTGCTCAAGCGTCTCGGCATGACACCGCTCGGACGCTCCCGGCTACTCGCAGCCAAGATCGTCGCGATCACCGCCGTCGAGCTTCTCCAGACCGCCGTCGTGGTCGCGGTCGGTGCCGCACTCGGCTGGTCGCCGGGGGGTCCGGGCGGCGCCGGCGCGCTCGTCGGTGCCGCCATCGTCGCGATGATCCTCGGCACCGTCGCGTTCGCGGGGATCGGCCTCCTCCTCGCCGGGGTGCTCAAGCCCCTCACCAACCTCGCAGTGGTCAACGCCCTCTTCGTGATCGGCCTCCTGGTCGGCGGCATGCTCGTGCCCCTGGCGAAGCTGCCCGGCTGGCTCGCCGCAATCGCGAGGGTGCTGCCGCCCGCGGCGCTCGCCGACGCGCTCCACCGCACCCTCGGCGCCGCGGCTGCACCGACGCTCCGTGACTGGGCGGTACTCGCCGGCTGGGCCCTCGTCGCGCCACTGCTCGCGGCGTCGACGTTCCGCTGGGAGTGACGGGTCCTATGCTGACGGTGAAGTCAACACGCGCAGCCAGTGCCGCAACGTCGCAGCGTCGAGCGGCCCGATCACCCGCCCGACCACCTTGCCGGACGGGTCGATGAAGAACGTGTTGGGCTCGCCGTTGAGCGCGTAGCGACCGGCGGCGACGTCGAGCGAGGCGTCCACCCCCACCGGATAGGTGATGCCGGCGGTCCGCACGAACGCGACCGCACTGGCATGCGGGTCGGCGACGTCGACGCCGACGAACACGACCGTCGAGCCGTGGGCCGAACCGGCGCGGGCGGTCGACGCGAGCAGCGGCGTCTCCTGCTGGCAGGGAACGCACCATGAGGCGAAGAAGTTGAGCACGACCGGCCGGCGCCGGTCGGAGCCGAGCCTGGCGAGGTCGACGGTGCCCCCTCCGGTCAGCGCCGGAATCGAGAATCCCGGTGCGACGCTCCCCACCCCGACGGCGCCTCCGGTGACGCTGCCCGATCCTGACCCTTTGCGGAGCCCCGCGAAGAGGACGACCGCCAGCACGACGGCGAGCACCACGCCGATGCCGAGCGCACGGAGTTTCCGCGGCGTGCGGCCACGCGGCACGTGCCCAGGGACGTCGGAGACGTGCGCCGGCGGTGCGGAAGCCCCGCTCTGGTCGACCGTCTCGATCAACGGGTGACGAAGACGTCGACCGCCATCGCCACGAAGAGCACGGTGAGATACGTGATCGAGTAGCTGAAGAGCCGCATGGCCACCTTCGGCGTCGGTCGGCGCACGAGTGCGGCGGCCATCATGAGGAAGACCGCGCCCGACACGACGGCGGCCGTGACGTAAACGGCGCCGAGCGAGGCCACCGGGGCGAGCAACAGTGAGACCGCAACGAGCACGGCGCTGTAGAAGAGGATGCCCTGCGCGGTGCGTTCGACCGTGGCCACGGCGGGCAGCATGGGCACTTCGGCCGAGCGGTAGTCCTCCCGGTACTTGACCGCGAGCGCCCAGAAGTGCGGTGGTGTCCAGAAGAAGATGAGCGCGAAGAGCACGAGCGGCGTCCACGAGAGGCCGCCGGTCACGGCAGCCCAACCCACGAGCACCGGAACGGCCCCGGCCGCGCCACCGATCACGATGTTCTGGGTGCTCGTCCGCTTGAGCCAGAGCGTGTACACGAAGACGTAGAAGAGCGTCGCGGAGAGTGCGAGCACCGCCGAGAGGAGATTGACCAGGGCTGTCAGCTCGACGAAGGCCGCCACCTCGAGGGTGATCGCAAAGACCAGGGCGTTTCTCGGGGTCACCGCCCCGGTGACGAGCGGCCGATTGCGAGTCCGGTGCATCACTCTATCGATGTCGCGGTCGACGACCATGTTGATCGCGTTGGCACCGCCGGCGGCGAGCGCCCCGCCGAGCAGGGTGGCCGCCATGAGCCCGACCGACGGGAGACCGTGCTGGGCAACGATCATCGTCGGCAGGGTGGTGATGAGCAGCAGCTCGATGATGCGCGGCTTGGTGAGCGCGACGTATGCGGCGATACGGGCGCCGAGGGAGAGGCGACCCGGCAGGGCCACGGCGGAGAGAGCCATCGGCGCGATGGTAGTGCGGCCGGGACGACGGGCCAAAGGTGAGCGGGCGGCGTCGCCCTGTGGGTGGCCGGTACGATGGACGCTCGGTGTCGTCACTGCGGCTGGGGCCTCGCCCATTCCTTCTTCTCTGCAGGATTACCCTGGTCACGCTGTTGTTGAACGTGGCGACAGGGGCCGCGGTCCGCCTCTCCGACTCCGGCCTGGGTTGTCCGCAGTGGCCGGCTTGCTCGCAAGACCACCTGACTCCGCCACTCCGGCTCCATCCGCTGCTCGAGTTCGGCAACCGGGTCGTCGTGTTCCTGCTGGTCGTCGCTTGCCTCGTCACCGCCCTGGCCGCATTCGTGCGCCGTCCGGTCCGCCGGGACCTCCGCTGGCTCGCGGGCGGCCTCATCCTCGGGGTGCTCGGCGAATCGGTGCTCGGAGCGGTGGTCATCTACACCCACCTCAACGCGTACGTCCTGGTCGGCCATTTCATGATGGGGATGGCCCTCCTCGCGGTCGGTGTGGAGCTCGCGCTCCGGGCGAACCACGGTCCGGGACGGGGCGTGCTCGAGGTCAGCCGCGCTTCGCTCCGACTCACCCGGGTGCTGGTCGGCATGGTCATGGTCGTGCTCGTCGCCGGTGCAGCGACGACGGGTGCCGGGCCCCACGCCGGCGGGAAAGGTGCGAAGCGGATCCCCGTGGCGCTCGAAGAGATGACGAAGATCCACTCCGAGATCGTCCTCCTCACCAGCCTCCTGCTCCTGGTCCTCCTCTTCGTGCTCTGGCGGGAGAACGCGCCCGCTCACGTCCAGGACGCCGGTCGGATCCTGCTCGCCGCGATGGTGGTGCAGGGGATCATCGGGTACACGCAGTACTTCACCCACCTCCCCGCGCTCGTGGTCGGTGTCCACGTGCTCGGCGCCGCCCTCATCTGGTCGACCGTCCTCTGGTTCCACCACGGGATCTCGTCCCACCTCCCGGAGATGGACAGATGGGCGTCCGACGCGGTCGGCGACGAGCTCGAGGGACTGCCGGTCACCACCGACGCGGCGGGTTCTGTGCACGAGCCCGAGCCCGAGCCGGCATGACGAGAGAACGGTGGTCGTGACGACCTTTGTCGCAGTGCATGCGCCGGTGCTGACCATGCCGGTCGAGGTCCAACGCCCCGAGACCGACGAGCTCGAGACCCTCGACACCCCGTGGCTGGTCATCGTCTGGAACGATCCGATCAACCTGATGTCCTTCGTGACCTTCGTCTTCCAGAAGCTCTTCGGCTACTCGAAGGAGAAGGCGACCAAGCTCATGCTCGACGTCCACAACAAGGGTCGGGCAGTGGTCTCCTCGGGCACCCGCGAGCGCGCCGAGCTGGACGTCTACCGCCTCCACGAGTACGGGCTGTGGGCCACCATGGAACCTTCCACGTGAGCTCGCCGATCCGGCGGCGTCGGGACGGCCGGTACGTCGTCCGCCTCGACCCCAACGCGCGGACCGTCCTCGGGGCCGTCGCAGCACAGTTGCTCCCCGCGGTCGAGTCGCAGGACGACATGACCCGGAGGCTCTTCCCGCCCGCCTACCCCGGGGCGGCCGAGCAGGAGGCGGAGCGCACCTACCGCGACCTGGTCGACACCGCCCTCGTCAACCACCACCTCGACGCACTGACCGTCCTCGTCGAGACCGCCCAATCGGATGCGGTCAGCGAGTCTGAGCTCAACTCCTGGCTCTCCGCCGTCGGGTCGCTCCGGCTGGTGCTCGGCACCCGGCTCGACGTCAGCGAGGACATGACTCCGCCCGACCCCGAAGACCCCTCGGCGGCGGAGTATGCGCTCTACGAGTTCCTCGGAGAGCTGCAGTACCTCATCGTCGAGGTGCTCGCGGAGGACCTCCCGGACGAGGGTCGCCCCGAGGGTGCGCTCTGAGGGCTCTGCTAACCTCAGGCACCCCGGTCGGGTTTTGAGCCCCCATCGTCTAGCGGCCCAGGACGCCGCCCTTTCAAGGCGGTAACACGGGTTCGAATCCCGTTGGGGGTGCGCACTGTCGTTGGCAGTCGCTGGTCGGGGACCTGTGGTGCAGTTTGGAGTGCACGCCGGCCTGTCAAGCCGGAGGTCGCGGGTTCAAATCCCGTCAGGTCCGCCACCCTCGGTTCGCCGAGGCGGGGTCGGGTAGCTCAGTTGGTAGAGCGCGCGCCTGAAAAGCGTGAGGTCACCGGATCGACGCCGGTCCCGACCACCGAGGAGTCCGTCTGTCCGGAGGCGGATTCGTGCCGCTGGATCGGCGGGCGCCCACTCGGCGCGACCCAGTCACCGGTCCCATGACGCCGGCCGCGACAGGCGTGGCGGCCCGGGGACTTCGTCGTCGATGACGACGTGGGCTCGGTCCTCCGTTCGGCACGACCGCAGGTACAGCTCCTGGCCCGGAAGTCACTTCGCTCGGTAGCGGGCGACACGGTCGCCACCGGGTGCAAGGGATCGCCAGCTCGTCGGCGAGGGTCGCCTTCCCGGTTGGAACGACTCCTGCCGACACCGACCCTGAGCGGGCGGCATCCGGGGCACCGCTCCAGCAACCAGCGGGTGCGGCATGAGGACGGCGAGGCGTACTGCCCGTGATCTGGTGGCACATACATCGGGTGATGTACGTATACATCATCTGATGTACGTGAAGCGGGGACACCTCCCCCGGCCCGGGACACCTCCCCGGCCCGGGACACATCCCCCGGCCCGGGACACATCCCGGGCCTTGACGTCGATGCAGTTGCGATATATCGTGATCGCATACAACTCATCACAACACAGGAATCGAGTGGAGGCCTCATGCATGGTTCGAAACGACACACGGCGTGGTCCGGGATGGAGATCGGCTTCGACGGCCCGTTCAGCGACGGGGGGCGCGGGCGGGCCAAGGGGCGCGGTCGCGGCCGGTACGGGTTCGGCCCCGGGTGGCACGGCGGGTTCGGCCCGGGCTTTCCCGGTCCGGTCTTCGGGCGCGGAGCGAAGGTCGGCCGCGGCGACGTGCGCGCGGCTGTCCTCGCGCTGCTCGCGGAGGAGCCGATGCATGGCTACCAGATCATCACCGAGCTCACCGAGCGGAGCGGCGGGGTGTGGCGGCCGAGTCCCGGCTCCGTCTATCCAACCCTGCAGGTCCTCGAGGATCAGGGGCTCGTGACCGCGGACCGCACCGAAGGACGTCGCGTGTTCAGCCTCACCGAAGAGGGTCGGACCGTGGCCGACGCTGCAGAAGGTCCGGCCCCCTGGGAGGACGTGGCAGGCGGCGCCCCGCGCTCGCAGGTCCAGCTGCGTCGGCTCATCGGGGAAGTGGCCGCCGCCGCCGCACAGGTCGGCATGACCGGCGACGAGCGGCAGCTCGCGGCAGCGGGGGAGCTCCTCACCGAAACGAGGCGGCGTCTCTACTTCCTCCTCGCCGAGGGGCCGAGCACCGACGATCCGACGCCGACCGAGCATGAGGGCGGCGCGGGCTGACCGCCACGCGCTGGCCCCGGCGGCCGACCGGGGTCAGCCGCCTTCGTACTCGAATCCGAGGTCGCGGGCGGTGACCAGGGCGCGGAACGGGAGCCCCTCGGCCTCGGCCATCGCCCCGACCGTCCCGCCGCGGTCGACGACCGCAACCAGCGCCACCGGGACGGCGCCGAACTCGGCGACCACGTGGGCCGCCTCGAGCAGGGAGGTCCCCCGCGTGACCGTGTCCTCGGTCACCACCACCCGGTCACCCGGGTCGAGGGCACCCGCGATGCGGCCGCCCGCACCGTGGTCCTTCGCCTGCTTGCGCACGCTGAACGCCTTGAGCGGACGGCCGCGTGCGGCTGCCACTCCGGCGGTCATGAACGCAACCGGGTCCGCCCCCATCGTGAGCCCTCCGATGGCGGTCGCGTCGTCGGGGACGACCGCGAGGACTCCCTCGGCGACGAGCAGCATCGCCTCGGGCCGGCAGACCGTCTGCTTCGAGTCGATGAACCAGGAGCTGCGACGCCCGGACTTGAGCACGAAGTCGCCGCGGCGGACCGAGTGCTCGAGCAGGTGGTCCCGGAGCGCGGTGAACGTTGCCGTCGGCACGGATCCGCTCACGAAGTCGCTCCGCCCTCCGGCCACCGCCACGGCCCGACGAGCTCGACACCGACCACACCCTGATCCACCCGTCCGGCCACCACTGCCGACACGCCGGCCCCCTCGAGCGCCGCGAGCGCCTCGTCGACTGCGGCCGGACCGACGATCAGCACCATGCCCAGTCCGAGGTTGAAGACCCGAGCCATCTCGTCGTCGGTCACCGCGCCCAGCCGGCGGATCTCGCCGAAGATGGGCGGGATCTCCCATCGTGCGGGATCGAGCACCGCCCGCGTCCCGGGTGGCAACGCGCGGGGAAGGTTGCCCTCGAACCCACCGCCGGTGATGTGGGCGACCGCGTGCACCTCCGCGCTCGCGATCGCGGCACGCACGGCGGGCGTGTAGATGAGCGAGGGCTCCAAGAGCTCCTCGGCCAGCGTGCGCTCGGCGCCGGACCAGGCCGGTCCGTCCAGCTCCCGGCCGGCCCGTTCGAGGAGGACGTGCCGGGCGAGGGTGTAGCCGTTGCACCGTAGCCCTGGCGACCGGAGCCCGATGAGGACGTCCCCGGGGGCGACCCGCTCCGGGCCGAGGAGCGCATCACGCTCGGCGACCCCGACTGCGAAGCCGACCAGGTCGAACTCACCGGGAGCCATGACCCCCGCGTGCTCGGCCATCTCGCCGCCGAGCAGCGCGGCGCCGACCTGTCGGCATCCGTCGGCGACCCCGCCGACCAGCTCGGCCATGCGGGCCGGTTCGACTGCGCCTGTCGCGATGTAGTCGAGCAGGAAGAGCGGCTCCGCCCCTTGGCAGACCAGGTCGTCGACGCACATCGCCACGAGGTCGATGCCGATGGTGTCGTACTTCCCGACGAGCTGCGCGACGAGCCCCTTCGTGCCGACGCCGTCGGTCGACGCGACCAGCACCGGCTCGCGGTAGCGGTCAGTCGGGACCCGGAAGAGCCCGCCGAAGCCGCCGAGCCCGGAGAGCACCTCGCCGCGGCGGGTCGACGCGACCGCTTCTCCGATGAGGCCGACCGCGCGATCCCCTGCGGCGATGTCGACCCCGGCTGCTGCGTAGGTGGCGGGCTCGGGAGCGGACGGAGGTGGCGGGGTGTCGGAGGCCGCCTGCGTCACGCGATGATCCCGCTGCCCGCGCCGCTGAGGGCGGGCCGGGCGCCGAGATTGATCGCGACGGGTACCGGGTAGTTGCCGGTCAGGCAGGCGTCGCAGAACCCCGCACCCGGCGCGTCGATCGCCCGGACCAGGTGGGCGAGGGTGAGGTACTCGAGTGAGTCCACTTCGAGGTACTCGACGATCTCCTCGTGGGTCTTGATCGACGCGAGGAGCTCGGTCCGGTCGGGGGTGTCGATGCCGTAGAAGCACGGCCAGCGGAACGGCGGCGAGGAGATCCGGAGGTGGATCTCGGTTGCGCCCGCCTCTCGAAGCATCTTGACCATGGCACGCGTGGTCGTGCCGCGGACGATCGAGTCGTCGACCACGATGACGCGCTTGCCTGCGATGTTCTCGCGTAACGGGTTGAGCTTCCGGCGCACTCCGTCGGCGCGCTCTGCCTGGGTGGGGGCGATGAACGTGCGACCGATGTAGCGGTTCTTCACGAGCCCCTGGCCGTAGGGGATGCCCGACGCGACCGCGTACCCTTCGGCCGCGGGCACGCCCGAGTCGGGGACACCCATCACGAGGTCGGCCGCGACGTGCGCCTGTGTCGCGAGCAGTTGGCCCATGCGCCGTCGCGCCCCGTGCACCTCGTTGCCGTAGAGCATCGAATCCGGTCGCGCGAAGTAGACGAACTCGAAGATGCAGAGCTTCGGGTCCAGGCGCTCGTCGGGGAAGGGCCGCTCCGAGCGGACCTCCTTTCCGTCGATGACCACCATCTCGCCGGGTTCGAGCTCGCGGATGAAGGTCGCACCGATCACGTCGAGCGCGGGCGACTCCGATGCCAGCACCCAGCCGGCGCCGTGCTCGTCGGTCGGTTCGAGACGTCCGAGGCAGAGTGGGCGGAAGCCGTTCGGGTCGCGCACGCCGATCAGGCGGTCGGCGTCGAGGAGGACGAAGGAGAACGCCCCTTCCACCAGCGGGAGGACCGCACGCAGCGCCGCCTCGAGGTCGCCGACCTGCTCGTCGCGGGTGCGTTCGGGATCGTCGGGCGGGAAGGCCTGGCCCAGCATCTCGGCGACCAGGTCGCTGTCGGAGGAGAACATGCCCGGCAGCATGCCGGCCGCATCGCCGAGGACCGCCGTGTTGGTGAGGTTGCCGTTGTGGGCGAGCCCGAATCCGGCAGAGCCCCGTGGCCGGAAGACCGGCTGGGCGTGGAGCCAGTCGCTCGAACCGGCCGTCGAATACCGGGTGTGGCCGATCGCGAGGTGGCCGCGCAATGCGGAGAGCTTCCGCTCGTCGAAGACCGTCGTGACGAGGCCCATGTCCTTCATCACGGTGATGACGTCACCGTCGCTGACGGCCATGCCCGCGGACTCCTGTCCGCGGTGCTGGAGGGCGTAGAGCCCGTCGAAGACCAGATGTGCGACCGAGCGTCCCGGGGCATAGACCCCGAAGACGCCGCACGCCTCCTTCGCCTCCATCATCGGTTGCTCACCGTACACACCGGTCTCGGGCTTCGTCGGCACGGCGGGCCTCGAGACACCCGAGCCGATCGCGTTCCATCCTAGTGCCCACCCCTTCCGGACCGCCTCCCGGCCGGTGCGGCGCGACCCGTCCGGGCAGGCCGGGGCCGGTAGCGTCGCTCGTGGTGATCGACCTGCACACGCACTCGTCGGTCTCGGACGGCACCGATCCACCGGCCCGGGTGGTCGAGCTGGCGGTGGAGGCCCGGTGCAGCGCAGTCGCCCTCACCGACCACGACTCCCTTGCCGGCCTCGCGGCCGCCACCACGCGGGCCGATCAGCTCGGGATCCGTCTGGTGCCCGGCTGCGAGGTCTCCTGCCTGCCCTTCGCCGGGGGCGGGGTCCACGTGCTCGTCTACTTCGTGGACGACGATTCGAGCCCGCTCGGCGAGGAGCTGACCGCCCTCAGGACGGACCGCCGCCGGCGCAACGTCGCACTGGTGGCGAGGCTCGCCGAGCTCGGGATCGCGATCACGTACGAGCAGGTGGTCTCGCATGCGGGCAGTGACGAGGTCGTCGGGAGGCCCCACGTCGCGGCCGCCCTGGTCGAGGTGGGTGCCGCCTCGTCGTTCGACGACGCATTCGACCGATACCTCGGCAACGGCCGGGCGGCGTTCATCCCGAAGGCGCGGCTCAGCGCCACCGACGTCGCCCGGCTCGCCCGCGCGTCCGGCGGCGTCGCGGTGCTCGCCCATCCGTTGAGCACTGGCCTGTCGGGCCGCGCGCTCGCCCGCGCGGTCGGCGAGCTCGCCGAGGGCGGCTTCGGCGGCCTCGAGGCGCGTTACGGCGCCTACGCGCCACGAACGCGCCGTGAGCTGGGCGCGCTTGCCGCCCAGCTCGGACTGGTCGCGACCGGTGGCTCCGACTACCACGGTGCGATCAAACCGGACCTCGCCGTCGGCACCGGCCGCGGCGACCTGAAGGTGCCGAACCGCACCCTCGCCGAGCTCGAGGCCAGACGCCCCGGCTGAACGACTGGCGACCGGTGATCAGTCCGCCGCCGGCGCGAGCTCGTCGAGCAGGGAGGGCAGCCGGTCGCGCCAGGCCGCAGTGAGCTCGGCGACCGTGAGGTCGACCAGGTCCTCGACGACGAGGCGATCGCCGCCCGCCGAGCCGAGCACCCGGAAGCCGACCCCGGCCTCCGCCGCGCGCGAGACGAGGTCGCCGGTCCGCGTCGTGCAGACGACCACTCGGGAGGGATCCTCGGTGAACAGCTCGTGGTGGTCGGCGATGCCGCCGACGACGAGCCCGATGCCGGAGGCGAGCGAGAGCTCGGCCAGCGCCACTGCGAGCCCGCCGGCGGAGACGTCGTGGATCCCGCCCGCGATCGGCACCCCGCCCGCGACCGTCTCCCCGACCAGGTCGGCGACGAAATCGACCAGCCGACGGTGACCGGCCAGATCGAGTGCGGGGAGCACGCCGTCACGGTGGCCCCGGCAGGTCACGGCCCAGCGCGACCCTCCGAGCGAGGGGTGGTGGTGGAGGTCGCCGGCCCTTCCCGCGCTCACGTCGAGGAGCACGAGCGAACCTCCGTCGACGAGGGTGACGCCCGGCGGTGGCACCGCGAGGCGATCGATGAGCCCGAGTGCGCCGATGACCGGCGTGGGCTCGATGTCCGCGCCCCCGCTCTCGTTGTAGAGGCTCACATTGCCTCCGATGACCGGCAGGCCGAGTGCGATGCACGCCTCGGTCATGCCGTCGACGGCTTCCGAGAGCTGCCACATGACCTCGGGATGCTCAGGGTTTCCGAAGTTGAGGCAATTGACGACCGCGATCGGCCGCGCGCCCGCGCAGGCGAGGTTGAGGGCGGCCTCGGCCACCGTCGCCGCGGTCCCCTGACGCGGGTCGATCGAGCACCAGGTCGGGTTGGAGTCGGTCGTCAAGGCGATGCCCCGCTCGGAGGGCGGCAAACCCGGGCCGGCGAGCCGCAGGACGGCCGCGTCCCCGCCCGGCCCGACCACCGTGTTGCAGAAGAGCTGGTGGTCGTACTGCCGGTAGACCCACGAGGTGTCCGCGAGCAACTCCAGGAGGTCGGCCCCGCACTCGACCGGCGCGGTCAGCTCGCCCGGATCCTGTGCGTGACGCGCCTCGTGCCCGACCGGCGGGGCGAGCGGGCGACGGTAGAGGGGGGCGTCCTCGCTCAGTGCGGCGGCAGGCACGTCCCCGAGCACCTCGCCACCGAACCCGTCGAGGACCCGGAGCCGGCCGGGACCGTCGACCGGAGGCTCGGTGACCATTCCGACCACCGCGGCGCGCACCTCCCACCGCTCGCAGACCGCCTCGACCCGTGCCAGGTCGTCGGGAGCGACGATCGCCAGCATCCGCTCTTGGCTCTCGGAGGTCATGACCTCGAAAGGAGCCATCCCCGGCTCCCGCCGGAGCACCGCCGAGACGTCGACGTCCATCCCCATCCCGGCCCGCGCGGCGGTCTCCGAGGTGGCACAGATGAGCCCCGCCCCGCCGAGGTCCTGGATGCCGACGACCAACTTGGCGTCGAGCAGCTCGAGGCAGGCCTCGATGAGCCGTTTCTCCTCGTAGGGGTCACCCACCTGCACGCTCGGGCGCTTGGCCGCGTCGTCGGCGTCGTCGCTCGCGCCGAACCCGGCCGAGGCGAGCACGCTCACCCCACCGATCCCGTCCCTTCCCGTCGCGGATCCGAGCAGCACCGCGAGGTTGCCCACACCCGAGGCCCGCCCGAGAACGAGCCGCTCGACCGGGAGCACCCCGAGACAGAGGACGTTGACCAACGGGTTCTGTGCGTAGCACCGGTCGAAGGTCAGCTCCCCGCCGACGGTCGGTACCCCGACCGAGTTGCCGTAGCCCGAGATGCCTGCGACTACGCCTTCGATGAGCCAGCGCTGCCGTGCCTCGTTCGGGTCGCCGAAGAAGAGCGGGTCCATCACGGCAATCGGTCGCGCCCCCATGGTGAAGATGTCGCGGAGGATCCCGCCGACGCCGGTCGCGGCCCCTTGATAGGGCTCGATGGCGGAGGGGTGATTGTGGCTCTCGATGCGGATCGCCACCGCGATCCCGTCCCCGGCATCGACGACACCGGCGTTCTCGCCCGGACCGACCAGCACCCGCGGCCCCTCGGTCGGGAGGCGCTTCAGATGGATCCGCGACGACTTGTACGAGCAGTGCTCACTCCACATGACCGCGAAGAGCGCGAGCTCGAGCCGGTTCGGTCGACGCCCGAGCACCGTCTCGATCTCGTCGCGTTCGGCATCGGTCAGACCGAGCGCACGGTGGAGTCCACCGTCCGCCGCGTCCGCCTCGTCGTCCGGGCCGTCCGGGCCGACCGCATCGCCGCTCATCACCGAGAGCGTATCCGTCCGGCATCACCGGTCCGGCTCGGTCGTCGGGCATCCGACGGGTGGGCGCGACCAATCCACCGCCGCACGCGACGAGGACGCGACCGCAGGCGGCGACGTCGCAAACGGGCCTCAAT
Source organism: uncultured Acidimicrobiaceae bacterium (assembly GCA_963769765.1). Taxonomy (GTDB): domain Bacteria; phylum Actinomycetota; class Acidimicrobiia; order Acidimicrobiales; family RAAP-2; genus Bog-756. The sequence goes on from CAVYNA010000005.1 coordinate 71,883, forward strand.
GGACCACGCCATCGGGCCGCGGACGACTCAATGGGATGAAGGAGAAATGATCATCCGGGAGGCACGAGCGACCCGTAGAACCAGAAAGATACCCAGCCGACGAGAGCATGAATCGTCGTCTCACAGAATCGCAATTTGCGACAAATGGATGAACCTGGAATGCTGACGGCATGTCAGCAACAAGCAACACGAAGACCCGTAAGAAGACCCCGATGTCGGACACCCATAAGGCGGCGCTCGCCAAGGGCAGGGAAGAGGGGCGCATCGTGCGCCAGTACCTCGAAGCCCTCGAGTCGACAAAGCCGCGCCGAGGCCGCAAGCGGACCCCCGAGTCGATCCGCAAACGCCTCGCGACCATCGAGTCGACGATGCCCACGGCAGACCCGCTTGCGCGGCTCCACCTCGTCGAGGAGAAGCAGCGCCTCGAGGCCGAGCTTTCGCATACCGGGGACACGGTCGACCTCGCCGGTCTCGAGAAGAACTTCGTGAAAGTCGCCCGTCACTACGGAGAACGCAAGGGCATCTCGTACTCGGCGTGGCGTGCGGTCGGGGTCAGCGCGCCTGTGCTCGTCCAGGCGAAGATCCCGCGCACCCGGAGCTGATCGCTCCGCCAACGACCGTCACGCGGTTCAAGACGCCTGTGCCGCGCGTCTCGGAGCCACAGCCGCGAGCAGTGCCCCGAGCAGGACCATGCCGTCCGCCGATCCCAACAACAGGTCGGACGCGCGCTCGGGGTGGGGCATGAGCCCGACCACGTTCCGCCCTGCACTGCACACCCCGGCGATGTCGTCGACCGACCCATTGGGATTGTCGGTGTAGCGCAGGACGATCCGATCTTCGTCGCGCAGCTGCGCCAAGGTCTCGTGGTCGCAGGTGTAGTTGCCCTCGAAGTGATTGATCGGGATCCGCAGCTCGGTTCCGGTCGCGACGCCCGCGGTCAGGACCGAGTCCGCCGAATCGACCCGTACCGTGACCGTGGCGCAGATGAAGCGCAGGCCGCGGTTCTTCTGCAGGGCGCCCGGCAACAGACCGGCTTCGCAGAGCACCTGAAAGCCATTGCAGATCCCGACGACGGGCCCGCCGTCGCGGGCGAACTCGCCGACCGCACCCATCACCGGCGAGAACCGGGCGATCGCGCCGGGCCGGAGGTAGTCGCCATGGGCGAACCCGCCGGGAAGCACCAGCGCGTCGTATCCGCCGACCGAGCGCTCGCCGTGCCAGACCAGGTCGACAGAGGCACCGAGACGGGTCAGCGCGAGCTCGACATCGCGTTCGCAGTTGCTGCCCGGGAAGAGGACGACCCCCACGCGGGTGGCCATCAGGCCGACCTCCCGTCCGGGCTCACCGTGACGGACGACGTCTCGATGACCGGGTTGGCGAGCAGCCGGTCGGCGACCACGGTCGCCTTCCCCAGGGCGTCGTCCTCATCAGCCGCCACCACGTCGAATCGGAACGCTTTTCCGGCACGCATCCCCGACACCCCGGTCAGCCCGAGCGCGGGCAACGCGCGCTCGATCGTCGCACCCTGCGGGTCGGCGATCCCCTCTCGCAGTCGGACCTCGACGAGCACGGTGTAGACGTCCGGGGAGGCCACGCTCACGCACCGTACCAGTCGACGAGCCTGCGTCCGCAGACGCGCTCGTACGCGTCGATGTAGCGGGCCGAGGTCGCCTCGACGACGGCTGGCGGTAGGGGGGGCGGCGGCGGGCGTTTGTCCCACGGCCGCGCCTCGAGCCAGTCGCGCAGCGGCTGTTTGTCGAACGAAGGCGGATTGGTTCCGGGCGCGCAGTCCGCCGCCGGCCAGAAGCGTGACGAGTCGGGGGTGAGCACCTCGTCACAGATCGAGAGTCGGCCGTCGATGTATCCGAGCTCGAACTTGGTGTCGCAGATCACGATCCCGTGCTGCTCCGCACGGGTGGCGGCGCGCGCGTACGCGGCGAGGCAGAGCTCCGCGGCGGCCTCGGCCGACTCTTTGCCGACCAGGTCGACCGCCTCGGCCATGCCGATGTTCAGGTCATGGCCCTCGACCGCCTTGGTCGACGGTGTGAAGATCGGCTCGGGCAGTCGATCGGCGTGCCGGAGACCGGGCGGCATCCTCATCCCGTGGACAGTCCCCTCGCGCTCGTACTCCTTGAACGCCGAGCCGGCCAGGTACCCGCGCACGATGCATTCGATGGCCAGCATGTCGGCCCGCCGGACCAGCATCGACCGTCCGGCGAGCGATTCGAGTCCACCCGGCAAGGCCGAGGCGCCGGACGGATACCCGGTCACGTCCGCCGTGAGCAGGTGGTTCGGTGCCAGGTCCGAGAGCTCGTCCAGCCAGAAGGCGGTCATCGCGGTGAGGACGCGGCCCTTCTCGGGGATTGGCTCCTCCATGATCACGTCGAACGCGGAGATGCGGTCGGACGCGACCATGAGCAACCGGTCGTCGCCCGCGTCGTAGAGCTCGCGGACCTTTCCCGACTGGAGGAGGGGGAGCGGTGCAGTCGTGGTCATGAGCCCAGTCCTTCCAGCGCGTCGGTGAACCGGTGCACGTGGCAGAGCGTGCGCTCGAGGTCGAACGCCGCGTCCAGCGTGACGGCGGGAACGGCCACCTCGGGATCGTCATCGAGCACGGCACGGAAGGACCGTCCCTCCTCCCAGGCGAGCCGCGCGTCGCGCTGGACGATCCGGTAGGCCGCATCACGGGAGAGGCCCGCCTCGACGAGGGCGAGCAGCACCGACTGGCTGAAGACCAGGCCGTGGCTCCCCTCGGACAGGTTCGTGAGCGCCCGGTCGGGGTGGAGCACGAGACCCTCGACCAGCCCGGTCGCCTTCTCGAGCAGGTAGAGCGTGAGCATGCTCGCATCGGGAAGCACCACCCGCTCGACCGAGCTGTGCGAGATATCGCGCTCGTGCCAGAGGGCGACGTCCTCGAGTCCGGCCGACAGATAGCCGCGCAGGACCCGGGCGAGTCCGCAGAGCCGCTCCGAGAGGACCGGGTTGCGCTTGTGCGGCATCGCGGAGCTGCCCTTCTGTCCCGGGCGGAACGGCTCTTCGACCTCGCCGAGCTCGCTGCGAGCGAGGTGACGGACCTCGGTCGCGATCGATTCGACGGTCGTGCCGACCGAGGCGCAGGCCCAGAGGTACTCGGCGTGCCGGTCGCGGGCGATCACCTGGGTTGCCGGCACCGGGGTGAGCCCGAGCGCCGCACAGACATGGGCTTCGACGCGCGGATCGATGTTCGAGTAGGTGCCCACCGCGCCCGAAAGCTTGCCGACCGCCACCCGCTCGCGGGCTGCACGGAGGCGCTGGACGTCCCGGTCGGCCTGCAGGGCCCAGAGCGCGAACTTGGCCCCGAAGGTCGTGGGCTCTGCGTGCATCCCGTGGGTCCGGCCGGTGACCGGGACGTCGATCGTCTCTCGTGCCCGGGCGACGAGCGCCCCCACGAGACCGGTCGCCGCGGAGACCAGCAGGTCGGCCGCCGAGACGAGGGTTGCGCAGAGTGCGGTGTCGACGACGTCCGACGAGGTGAGGCCGAAGTGGACCCACGCGCCCTCCGGCTGCCCGATGGCCTCCGCGACCACGTCGACGAAGGCCGCGACGTCGTGGTCGGTCACGCGCTCGCGGGTGGCGACCGCTTCGACGAATGCGGCGTCGACGTTCGGAGCGCGCTCCCGGCAGGCCTCGGCCACCCCGTCGGGGATCGCACCGATCGCCGCCCACCCCTCCGTCGCGAGCAGCTCGACACGCAGCCACTGCGCGAATCGCGCCTCGTCCGAGAAGCGCTCGGCCATCGCCGGAGGTGCATACCGGCCGATCACCGGTTCGCACTCCCGCCGACGGCGATCGGCAGGTCCGCGACGTGGGATGCGATGTCCCCACGGAAGGTCATGCCGGGCCAGCTCACGGCCGCGACGCCGCGGTACGCGCGCGCCCGTGCTTCGGTGAGCGACGCGCCACGGGCGGTGACGCCGAGGACCCGGCCCCCGGCCGTCACGACCGCTCCGCCCTCCGAGGCGGTGCCCGCGTGGAGGATCGTCACGCCCTCGACGGCGGCCGCCTCGTCGAGCCCGGTCACGATCGCACCCAGCTTGGGGGACTCGGGGTAGCCGGCCGACGCCAGCACCACACACACCGCAGCGTCGGCAGAGAAGGTCGGCGTGCGCTCCAATCGGCCCGCGGCCACCTCGGCGAGCAGACCGGTGAGGTCGCCGTCGAGGCGGGCGAGCACGACCTGGGCCTCGGGATCCCCGAACCGCACGTTGAATTCGAGCACCTTGGGTCCGTCCTGCGTGAGCATGAGTCCGGCGTAGAGCACCCCCCGGTAGTCGATGCCCCGGGCGCGGAGGGCGGCCACGACCGGCGCGACCACCCGGTCGACCAGTGGGGCCACCGCATCCTCCCCGACGAAGGGGACCGGGGAGTATGCCCCCATCCCACCCGTGTTCGGCCCGTGGTCGCCGTCACCGAGCCGTTTGAAGTCCTGGGCCGGGGCGAGCGGCTCGAGGTGCGTGCCGTCGCAGAGCACGAGGAGCGAGCACTCCGGGCCGACGAGCCCCTCTTCGACCACCACCCGGCGGCCGGCCTCCCCGAAGGCTGAGCCCGAGAGCTTGGCGACGACGTCGCGCTCCGCCTCCTCCAACGAGTCGGTGACGAGCACGCCCTTGCCCGCGGCGAGCCCGTCGGTCTTGACCACCCACGGCCCGGGCAGCGTCCGCAGGAACGCCTTCGCCTCACCCGGCTCGGTGCACACCGCGAACCGGGCCGTCGGCACATCGGCCTCGGCAAGGACCTCCTTCATGAAGGCCTTGGATCCCTCGAGCCGGGCGCCGTCCGCTCCGGGTCCGAAGACCGCCCGACCCTCCGAGCGCAGCCGGTCGGCCAGCCCGCCGACGAGCGGTGCTTCGGGTCCGATCACGTAGAGGTCCGCGTCGACGTGTTCGGGCGCGACGCCCACACTGCGGAGCGTGTGGCCCTCTGGCGTCCGGCCCGAGATGCCGGGGTTGCCCGGGGTCGCGACCACGTCCGCAGTCCGCCCGAGCGCGAGGGCGAGCGCGTGCTCGCGCCCGCCGGAGCCGACGAGGCAGACGGTCCGTGGCCCACCGGACGCGGGACCCCGCTCGGTGCCGCTCATGCGGCGAAGCGGACGAACTGCTCGCGTCCCGGACCGACGCCGACCAGCCGGACCGGGACGCCGATCTGCTCGGCGAGGAATCCCACGTAGTCGCGGGCGGCCTGGGGGAGGTCACCGACCTCGGTCACCCCGCTGATGTCCGACTTCCACCCGGGGAGCTCCTCGTAGACGGGGGTGACCTGGTGGAACGTGGACTGGTGATAGGGCGGGTGCGTAAAGCGTTCGCCGGCGGCCTCGTAGGCCACGCAGACGTTGAGGGAGTCGAACGTGCCGAGCACGTCGAGCTTGGTGAGCGCGATCTCCGAGAGCGCGTTGAGGCGGACCGCCTGGCGCATCATGACCACGTCGAACCACCCAGGTCGGCGCCGACGGCCGGTGTTGACGCCGTACTCGTGGCCGAGCTCGACGAGGATGTCACCCGTCTCGTCGGTGAGCTCGGTCGGGAACGGCCCACTCCCGACTCTCGTCACGTAGGCCTTGGCGATGCCGATGACCTCGTCGATCGCCCGCGGGCCGATGCCCGCCCCGGTGCACGCCCCCCCGGCCACGGGGTTCGAGGAGGTCACGAACGGGTAGGTGCCGTGATCGAGGTCGAGGAAGGTGGCCTGGGCCCCTTCGAGCAGGACGTTTCCGCCACGATCGAGCACCTCGTGGACGAGGCCCACCGTGTCGGCGACCATCGGGGCGACCCTCGGTGCGAGCTCGTCGAGGTAGCGCGCGCAGATGTCGTCCGCCGAGAGCGGGAGGCGGTTGTAGACCTTGGCGAGGACCGCGTTCTTCTCCTTCAAGACGACGTCGAGCTTCTGACGGAAGATCTTCGGGTCGAGGAGGTCCTGCACCCGCAGCCCCACCCGCGACGACTTGTCGGCATACGCCGGGCCGATCCCCCGCTTGGTGGTCCCAAGGCTGTTCTTGCCGAGGTAGCGCTCGGTCAGGCGGTCGAGCTCGTGGTGGTAGGGCATGATCAGGTGGGCGTTGCCGCTCACCTTGAGCCTCGAGGTGTCGACCCCCTTCGCGCCGAGTGTGTCGACTTCTGCGAGCAACACCGTAGGGTCGACGACGACACCATTGCCGATGACCGGGGTGATGTGGTCGTAGAGCACGCCGCTCGGCACGAGCTGCAGAGCGAAGGTCTCCTCACCGACCACGATGGTGTGCCCGGCGTTGTGGCCGCCCTGGTAGCGGACGACCATCTCCATCTCCCTCGCGAGGAGATCGGTCAGCTTGCCTTTGCCCTCATCACCCCACTGGGTTCCGACGACGACGGTTGCCGGCACGCGTCTCCTCCGTTACGGCACGTGGATTCGCCCCAAGTGTAGCCCGACGGCGCGGGGTCCTCTCGGGGCAGGACGAGCTGTCGCGCCTGGTCAGGTGAGCACGATGGCGCCGTCGCGCTCGTCGACGGTGACCATCGCGCCGTCCTCGTACCGGCCCTCGAGCAGCGCGAGCGCGAGCGGGTCCTCGATCTCGCGCTGGATCAGTCTGCGCAGCGGCCGGGCCCCGAAGTCGGGGTCGAAGCCCGCATGCGCGAGCCAGGCCTCCGCCGCCGGGGTCACCGCGAGGCCGAGACGTCGGCTCGCGAGCCGGGCACGGAGGACGTTGAGCTGGATCGACACGATCCGGACGAGGTCGGCTTCGCTGAGCGCGTGGAATCGCACGATCTCGTCGATCCGGTTCACGAATTCGGGCTTGAAGTGGTCGATCGGCTCGCCGACCAGGTTCGAGGTCATGATGAGCACGGTGTTCGTGAAGTCGACCGTGCGCCCCTGCCCGTCGGTGAGCCTCCCGTCGTCGAGCACCTGGAGCAGGGTGTTGAAGACGTCGGCGTGTGCCTTCTCGAGCTCGTCGAGGAGCACCACCGCGTAGGGACGACGACGGATCGCCTCGGTGAGCTGGCCCCCCTCCTCATAGCCGACGTAGCCCGGCGGCGCGCCGACCAGCCGGGCGACCGAGTGGCGCTCCATGTACTCGCTCATGTCGATCCGCACCATGGCCCGCTCGTCGTCGAACAGGAACTCGGCGAGCGCCCGGGCCAGCTCTGTCTTGCCGACCCCGGTCGGACCGAGGAAGAGGAACGAGCCGATCGGCCGGTGCGGGTCGGAGAGCCCGGCCCTGCTCCTGCGGATGGCGTTGGCGACCGCCGAGACAGCTTCGTCCTGGCCGACCACCCGGGCGTGCAGGGCGTCCTCCATCCGGATGAGCTTCTCGACCTCGCCCTCGAGCAGGCGGGAGACCGGTACGCCGGTCGCACGGCTCACCACCTCGGCCACGTCCTCAGCATCGACCTCCTCTTTGAGGAAGCGCTGCGTCTGTTGCAACTCGTCGAGTGCGCCCGTCGCCTCCTCGATGCGACGCTCGAGGTCGGGAATGAGCCCGTAGGTGATCTCGGACGCCTTGGCCAGCTGCCCCTCGCGGGCGAGACGGTCTGCGTCTCCGCGCAGCTGCTCGAGTTCTCCCTTCAAGGAACGGATGGTGTGGATGGCGTCCTTCTCGGACTGCCAGTGCGCGGTCATCGCGACCGACTCCTCGCGCAGGTTCGCCATCTCCTCGTCGAGCCGGACGAGCCGCTCGGCCGACGCGGGGTCGGTCTCCTTGGCCAGAGCCATGCGCTCGATCTCGAGTTGACGGAGGCGGCGGGTCACGACGTCGAGCTCGGTCGGCATCGAGTCGATCTCGATGCGCAGCCGGCTCGCGGCCTCGTCCATGAGGTCGATCGCCTTGTCCGGCAGGAATCGACCGGTCACATAGCGGTCGGAGAGCACCGCGGCTGCGACCAGCGCGGCGTCCTGGATGCGCACGCCGTGGTGGACCTCGTAGCGTTCCTTCAGGCCGCGAAGGATGGCGATCGTGTCCTCGACCGAGGGCGGCGCGACGAAGACCTGCTGGAACCGTCGCTCGAGGGCCGCGTCCTTCTCGATGTACTTGCGATACTCGTCGAGCGTGGTCGCGCCGATCATCCGGAGCTCGCCCCGGGCGAGCATCGGCTTGATCATATTGCCGGCGTCCATCGCGCCCTCGCCACCTCCGCCGGCGCCTACCAGCGTATGAAGCTCGTCGATGAACGTGATGACCTCGCCGCCGGCGTCGCTGATCTCCTTGAGCACGGCCTTCAGGCGTTCTTCGAACTCGCCGCGGTACTTCGCGCCCGCCACCATCGAGCCGAGGTCGAGTCCGATCACCCGCTTGCCCTGCAGCCCCTCGGGGACGTCACCCTCGACGATGCGCTGGGCGAGCCCCTCGACGATCGCCGTCTTCCCCACTCCCGGTTCACCAATGAGGACCGGATTGTTCTTGGTCCGCCTCGAAAGCACCTGGATGACCCGGCGGACTTCGTCGTCCCGACCGATGACCGGGTCCATCTTCCCCTGGCGCGCGAGCTCGGTGAGATCACGCCCGTACCGTTCGAGCGCCTGGAACGTCTCCTCGGGATTCTGCGACGTGACCCGGTGGCTGCCCCGCACCTCGGCGAGGGAGCTCAGCAGCTGATCCCGGCCCACCCCGATGCGGTCGGCCATTGCGAGGAGGAGGTGCTCGACCGAGAGGTACTCGTCACCCATGTCCGCACGCGCGGCGTCGGCAGCGGAGAGCACATCGCGCAGCGCGCGGTTGATCCCCGGCTCCGCTCCGCCGATCGCGCGTGCGACCCGGCCGAGATCGTCGCCGATCCGGCGCTTGAGCACGGCCGGCTCGATGCCGACCCGTGCGAGGATCGGCGCCGCGATGCCGTCGGGCTGGTCGAGCACGGCGGCGAGGAGATGGTCGGGGGTGACCTCTCCGTGCTGGCTGGCACGGGCGCGCTCGACTGCTCCGGAGAGCGCCTCTTGGGTCTTGATCGTCCACCGTTCGGGATTGAGCGTCATCGCGGTCCTCCATTTCTCGTGGCCCTGGGTCGCTGCGGGTGGGTCGCGACCGGCGACTGTCTGAGCGGCACGAGCTCCCGACGGTAAAGCCGGTGGGTCAGTGCGACGGCCTCGCGGGCCTCCTGCTTCGCCGTCGCGAGCTCCGCCTCGAGGCGCGCCACCTCTGCCTCGAGCTCCATCACGCGTCGGACGCCCTCGAGATTGAGGCCGGCGGTGGTCAGGCTCTGGATGTGCCGGAGCCGATCGAGGTCCTCGTCGCTGAAGCGCCGGCTCCCCCCGCTGGTCCGGCGCGGGTCGAGCAGGCCCTTGCGTTCGTAGACGCGCAGTGTCTGCGGGTGGACGCCGGTCAGCTCGGCGGCCACGGAGATCACGTACACCGCCCGCGATGGTCGATCGTCATTCATCTCACACCTCCAGGCGGTCGCGCGGCGGCGGCTCGATGACCTTGGCGAGCTGCTCGACCGCCGCACGCTGTTCGTCAGTGAGGGTCTCGGGTACCGAGACGTCGACGGAGACAAGGAGATCGCCGGTCGTGCTCTTCTTCCCTGCGGGGACGCCCCGGCCCTTGACCCGGAAGGTCCGACCCGACGGCGTGCCGGCCGGCACCCGCAGGGTGACGGGCCCGTCCAGGGTGGGGACCGTGATCGTGGTCCCGAGCGTCGCTTCGGGATAGGAGATCGGCACGGTGAGCGTCAGGTTGCGACCGCGCCGACCGAACACCTTGTGGCCGCCGACCCGGACGACGACGTAGAGATCGCCCGCCGGGGCGTTCCCACGACCGGCAGCTCCTCGGCCCTTCACCCGGATCCGCTGGCCGTCCTCAACTCCCGCCGGGATCCGGACCTTGACCGTCCGATTGCGGTGCTCGACGCCGCTGCCACTGCAGGTCGGGCACGGAGTGGACACCACCGTGCCGCGCCCGCCGCACTGCGGACAGATCTGGCTGAGCGAGAAGAGGCCTTGATTGTCCTGCAGCGAGCCGGACCCGCCGCATCGCGGACAGGTCACCGGTTTCGTGCCGGGCGCGGACCCCGAACCGCGGCAGGTGTGACAGCGCACGTCGGTCGTCGTGTTGACCGATGTCGTCACGCCGTTGACCGCGTCCTCGAAGGAGAGGTGGAGCTCGGTCTCGACATCGCTGCCCCGTTGCGCCGCGCCGCCCGCGCGCCTGGAACGGCCGAAGAGGCCGCCGAAGAGGTCGCCCAAGTCACCCGCGTCCTCGACCCGGAAGGTCGTGCCCCCGCCGCCGGGGAAGCCCCCGGGGAACCCACCCATGCCCGCGGCCGGCCCCATCGCGCGAACCTCGTCGTACTCCTTGCGACGCTCGGCGTCACCGAGGACGTCGTATGCCGCGGAGATCTCCTTGAAGATCTCCTCCTCACCGGGATTGGCGTCGGGATGGTGCTTCTTCGCCAGCTTGCGGTAGGCGCTCGTGATCTCCTTCGCGGTGGCCGTGCTCGGCACACCGAGGGTCTTGTAGTAGTCCTTCTCGAACCATTCGCGTTGCGGCGCCACCCTGTCCCGTCCCGTTCCTGTCGATTCCGTCCTGAGCCGGCTCTGCGACCTCCCCGGGCCCTCAGCCGCGCACCGTCACCATCGCCGGGCGCACGACGGCGCCGTGCCACCGGTAGCCCGGACGCATCACCTGGTCGACGAGCGGCCCGTCCGCGATGTCGGACCCGGCGTCCTCGGCACCCGGCTCGGCCGGCAGGTGACCGACCGCCTCGTGAGCGGTCGGATCGAAGGCCTCGCCGAGCGGATCGATCCGCTCGAGCCCTTCTTTGGCCAGGACACCGTGGAGCAGGCTCGAGGCGGCCACCAGGGCCTTCGCGTCGCTCGAGTCCGCATCTCCGAGGTGCTCGGCCGCGAGGTCCAAGGTGTCGAGCACCGGCAACAGCTTCTCGATGAGCGAGGCCGCGGCGCGGTCCGCGACGTCCCCGTGCTGTTTGGCGACCCGCTTCTTGTAGTTCTCGAACTCGGCCTGCAGCCGGCGGAGGCCGTCGAGATACTCGTCGCGCTCGGCCCGAGCGGCGGCGAGCGGGTCCTCGTCGACCACGAGGACCTCGCCCACCTCGACCTCGTCGTCGCTCGGCTCCGGCTCCGGCTCCGGCTCCGGCAGCGACTCCGGCAGCGACTCCGGCATCACGGAGTCACCGTCCTTCAGGATCCCCTCGGGCACGGCGTGGGCGGTGCCGCGCTCGCCGGCCGAAGGTGGGCCCACCGGTTCGTCGCGAGCACCTCCGTGTTCCACGTCCACCCGGCGAGGCGTGTGCGGTCCCGCCATCGCCGCTCAGCCCTTCTCTTCGACGATCTCTGCGTCGACCACCTCGTCGTCGGAGGCCTCCTCCGCGTCGACCGATCCACCGGGCGCCGACTCCTCGCCCTTCGCCGCTTCCTCGTAGAGGCGCTGGCTGAACGACTGGCTGGCTGTCAGCAGCGTCTCGGTCGCGGTCTTGATCACCTCGACGTCGCTGCCGGCAAGGGACTCCTTCAGGCCACCGAGTGCGGTCTCCACCTTCTCCTTCTCGTCGCCCTGGAACTTCTCGCCCTGGTCCTTCAGGAGCTTCTCCGTCTGGTAGACGAGCGTGTCGGCCTGGTTCCGGACCTCGGCTTCCTCCTTGCGGCGGCGGTCGTCTTCGGCGTGTGCTTCGGCGTCCTTCACCATGCGCTGGATGTCGTCCTTGGCGAGCGAGGACTGGCCGGTGATGGTCATCGACTGCTCCTTGCCGGTCGCCCGGTCCTTGGCGGAGACGTGCACGATGCCATTGGCGTCGATGTCGAAGGTCACCTCGATCTGGGGCACGCCGCGGGGGGCGGGCGGGAGGTCGACCAGCTGGAACTTGCCGAGCGTCTTGTTGTACATGGCCATCTCGCGCTCACCCTGGAGGACGTGGACCTCGACCGACGGCTGGTTGTCGTCGGCGGTGGTGAACACCTCGCTCCGCTTGGTGGGGATGGTGGTGTTGCGCTCGATGAGGCGGTGCATGACACCGCCCTTCGTCTCGATGCCCAGCGACAGAGGGGTCACGTCGAGGAGGAGGACGTCTTTGACCTCGCCCTTCAACACGCCGGCCTGTACCGCCGCGCCGACCGCGACGACCTCGTCGGGGTTGACGCCTTTGTGGGCCTCCTTGCCGGTGAGCGACTGCACGAGCTCCTGCACGGCTGGGATTCGTGTGGACCCGCCGACGAGCACGACGTGGTCGATGTCCGACTTGGAGAGACCCGAGTCCGCGATCGCCTGATCGAACGGGCCCTTGCAGGCCTCGACCAGGTCCGCGGTCAGCTCGTTGAAGTGCGCGCGGGTCAGCTTCACGTCGAGGTGCTTTGGACCCTCGGACGTCGCGGTGATGAAGGGCAGGTTGATCTGGGTCTCCTGCACCGAGGACAGCTCGATCTTCGCCTTTTCGGCGGCTTCCTTGAGCCGCTGGGTCGCCATCTTGTCGTTCGACAGGTCGACGCCTTCGGTGTCCTTGAACGTCTTGACGAGCCAGTCGATGACCCGCTGATCCCAGTCGTCGCCACCGAGCTTCGAGTTGCCCGAGGTCGACTTGACCTCGAAGACGCCGTCACCGATCTCGAGCACCGAGACGTCGAAGGTGCCACCGCCGAGGTCGAACACGAGGACCGTCTGGTCGGCGCCCTCCTTGTCGAGGCCGTAGGCGAGCGCCGCGGCGGTCGGCTCGTTGATGATGCGCAGTACCTCGAGCCCGGCGATCGCACCGGCCTCTTTGGTCGCGGTCCGCTGTGCGTCGTCGAAATAGGCCGGAACCGTGACGACTGCCTGGGTCACCGTGTCACCGAGGTAGGCCTCCGCATCGCGCTTGAGCTTGCCAAGGATGCGGGCCGAGATCTCTTGGGCCGTGTAGGCCTTGCCGTCGATGTCGACGGTCCACGACGTCCCCATGTGCCGCTTCACCGATCGGATCGTTCGGTCGGGATTGGTGATCGCCTGGCGCTTGGCGACCTCGCCGACGAGCACCTCACCGGACTTCGCAAACCCGACGACCGACGGTGTCGTGCGGCCGCCTTCGGCGTTCGGGATGACGACCGGCTCACCCGCTTCCAGCACGGCCACCACCGAGTTGGTGGTGCCGAGGTCGATTCCTACAGCCTTGGCCATCGTGTTGCCTCCTCGCCTGACCGCTCCGGACAGGCTCTCGTTCGTCTCCGGTGTCGTCTCCGGGTTTTCCTCGTGAGATCAGTATAGCAAAGTTGAGCGTATATGACTCAGCTTTTCTTCGGCATTAGCCATCAGCTTGTCTGCTGGTCTGCCGAGATACGCTCGATCCCATGCCCCAGCTGGTGCTGCTCCGCCACGGCCAGTCCACCTGGAACGAACAGAACCTCTTCACCGGCTGGCACGACGTCGATCTCTCCGCGCTCGGAGCAGCCGAGGCCGCAGCTGCGGGCCGGCTCCTCGCCGCGGAGCCCGGCATCGATCTGCGCGTCCTGCACACCTCTCTCCTGACCCGTGCGATCCATACCGCCGAGCTCGCCCTCGCGGAGATGGGCAGGAGCTGGCTGCCCGTCCGACGACATTGGCGGCTCAACGAGCGCCACTACGGCGCACTGCAGGGGCTCGACAAGCTGGAGACAACGGCCCGCCACGGTGAGGCGCAGGTCAAGCGCTGGCGCCGCAGCTACGACACACCCCCGCCACCGCTCGGGCGCGGCGACGTCCACGATCCGGCAGGCGATCCCCGTTACCGAGACGTACCTGGCGAAGCCCTCCCCCTCACCGAGTGCCTCGCAGACGTCGTCCGGCGGGTGGTCCCCTACTGGCAGGACGCGCTCGTGCCCGACCTACGCGCCGAGGGTGCTCGAGGCGGTGCGGTACTGGTGGTCGCACACGGGAACTCGCTCCGCGCGCTCCGAAAGCACCTCGAGGGGATCGGCGACGACGCGATCGTCGACCTCGAGATCCCGACCGGCATTCCCTTCGTCTACGAGCTCACCGACGAGCTCACGGTGCGATCGAATCGCTACCTCGGCGATCCCGAAGCCGCAGCGGCGGCCGCCGAGGCCGTCCGGCGCCAGGCCGGCTGACCACGTGCGTGCGCGACGAAGGGCCGGCCCGGATGGGCCGACCCTCGGTCGCCTCGTGTTGCACCTCGCGGTGCGCTCCGGCGCGCCGTGACCCGAACGGCGCGCCCCACTCAGAGGGCGTCGGCGCCCCGCTCGCCGGTCCGGACCCGGATGACCTCCTCGACGGGAAGCACCCACACCTTCCCGTCCCCGATCTTCCCGGTCCCTGCGGTGTCGACGATCTTGGTCGTCACCTCGTCCACCTGCGCGTCGTCGACGAGGATCTCGAGCCGGATCTTCGGCACGAACTCCACCTCGTACTCGGCACCCCGGTACACTTCGGTGTGCCCCCGCTGGCGACCGAAGCCCTGGGCCTCGGTCAGGGTCAGCCCGTGCACACCGAGGCTCTTCAGTCCTTCTTTGACCTCGTCAAGCTTGAACGGCTTCAGCACCGCCACGATCAGCTTCACAGTCGTCTTCCTCCTTTAGTTGTTCGTCGTGGTCCGGTCAGCTGCCCGGTTCGCCTGATGGCAGCACCTCGTCTGGTTCGGAGCGGCGGTCGCCCGACATCGCGGACACGCTGATCCGCTCGGCGAACGTCTCCTCGGGGAAGGCCTCCTCGCCGTGGATGGCGAGATCGCCGACCTCGAGCGTCTCATCCGAGTAGCGGGTGCCACGCAGGATCAGACCGATGATCTTCATGAGGATGAAGGTGATGATCGCCGACCAGAGGATCACGAAGATGGCCGCTCGGAACTGTTCCCAGAGCTGGTGGGCCGACCCGGTGTAGAGCAGTCCGTTCACCGAGAAGGGGGTGCAGCCCGTGGACAACGGTGCGTAGGTCTGTTGGGCGACGAACTTTCCGCAGGGATATTGGATCATCCCCGGATCGGCAAAGACGCCGAGGAGGAGCCCTCCCAGCAGTCCGGCGATGCCGTGGGTGTAGATGACGCCGAGCGCATCGTCGACCCGCGAGAACGGCGCAACCTTCGAGAGGAAGTTCCAGGCCACCCAGACGACCGCTGAGCAGATCGCACCGACATAGATCGCTCCTTGTCCACTGACCCAGCCGGCGCAAGGTGTGATCCCGACCAGGCCGCAGATCATGCCGTTGACGCCTCCGAGGAAGGTCGGCTTCCGCTCCTTCGTGAGCCAGGCGTCCATCGCGATCCACACCATGACGCCGGTTGCGGTCGCCAGGTTCGTGTTGACCACTGCGGCGGCCGCGTCGGCACCTGCATAGTACGGGTCGCCACCGTTGAACCCGTTCCATCCCAGCCAGAGGATGCCGGCGCCGACCGCAGCCATGACCAGGTTGTTCGGGATGGCATGTTGTCGGTCTCTCAACAGTCTGGGTCCGAGAACCCAGGCCGCGACGAATCCGGAGACACCGGCGGACATGTGGATGACGAACCCACCGGAGAAGTCGAGGGCGCCTTCCTGTGCGAAGTAGCCACCGCCCCAGAGCAGGAAGGCGTCGATCGAGTAGACGAACGTCGACCACAGCGGCACGAGCAGGCACCAGGCGCTGAACTTGATGCGCCCCAGGACACTTCCCATGAAGAGGAGCGGTGTGATCGCCGCGAACACGAACTGGAAGTACGCGAGCGAGGAGGTCGGGAAGTGGAAGGGGATCACCGTGTTCGCCGCAGAGATCGCCTGGCCCTGTTCGCCCTGTGGACTGGTGATCGGCCCGGGTTTCCCCACGAAGTTGTCGATGAAGTGCGTCCAGCCCCCCACTCCGGAGAGCTGGGTCTGGACCCCGTTCTTGACACCACCCCCGAACGAATTGGCGCCGAAGCCCATCTTGTACGCCCACAGCCACCAGACGATCATCACCAGTGAGAACCCGGCGAACATCATGGCGACCACGTTGACCGCCCACTTCTTCTGGACGATCGACGCGTAGAGCACTGCGAGTCCGGGGAGACTCATGAGACCGACGAACGTGGCAGCAACGATCTGCCACGTGTTGTCAGCCGGGTTGAGCCAGGCCGGGTAGGGGACTTGTGTGAGTGCTGCTAGCACGGGTCGGGTGCTCCTCTCCTGAGTTGCCTCGTACATCAGCTTCCGACCGCCCGGACCGCGTGCAGCACGGACGGACGAAGGCAGACGCAGGCAGATTCGCTCTGCCGCCGCAAACAATGCTCGCCGGGGATTTCGGCACGATCACGCGAGTGTTACCAACGCGTGAACTGCCAGGTTTCCCACACGACACGACCGGGCCGCACACGGCCGCCGTCAGTCAGAGGACCGCGGACACCGCCACCTGCGACGGCGAGACCGTCCGGAGCTTCAGCCGGCTTGGCGCTCGTCCCCGCCGGTCGTCCGTGGCTTGCCCCGCGGAGTGGACGGAGGGGTGTACCGCTTCGACTGCATCCCGCGCCCGGACGAGGGTGCCTCGGCCCGGGCCACCTTCACCTTCTGTTGGATCCGGTAGGAGCGGACCAGGTACCAGGCCCCGGCCAGGATGAACGGCAGGCCGAAACCCCAGAAATGGAGGTTGAAGATCGAGAGCCCGTAGAGGGCCATGGTGATGCCCAGGTAGAGGCGTTTGCGCCACAGGGCCATCGCCAGCATGAGGCCCGAGAGCACGAGGGCCACCGTGCCCACCTCCAGGTAGAGCGACGGGTTGACGTGATGGGGATTGGCCTGGCCCGTCGTGGTCAGCGCAGCCGGGTCGCCGGCGATGAGACTGCTCGTCACGATCACCGCGACCATCCCGGCGAGCGGCGCGGCGATGAGGCCGATCAGTCGCTCCTTGTCGTCGGCGCGCTTCATCGTCGCTTCGAGCTCCTCGAGCGTCGAGGAGTCGGTGGGCTCGGCCGATTGCTCCGGTGCGGGCTTGAGCATCGCGCTCGACAAGCGGGAACCAAGTGACGGTCGGTCGGGGTCGCGGTCGGGTGGGCGGACCCACGACACGGCCCGCTGCCAGACGGTCATCGGTGGTCCGTCGCCGCCGTCCGGCGCATCGGCGTCAGCTCGGGGCATGCGACAGGCTAACCCGCCCGCAACGGGTGCAGCGAGGCGCGGTCGGTGCTGGATGACCTGGGTACGCGAGTGCGGGTCCGGATCGGCGTCTGCGGCTCAGCCACGACGACGGACCCTCCGCCTGTGCGCGACGAGTAGGACGGTCACGGCGGCGAGCACGACGAGGAGGACGGCCGGCGCAAGGTAGACGTGCGCGGAGACCCGCTCGCCCGCCAGCACACTCCGGGTCGTGAAGAGCGCCGGATCTGAGGGCACGCTGACGCCGGCAACGGTCGACCCGGGAGCGAGCTGTGAAGTGCCGGGAATTGCCACCGAGTGGTGGTGCCCGTCGAGGACGTACGAGCCAGTGCAGGCATAGCCCGCCGCATTCGAGCCACTGCCGCCGAGCAACCCGATGCAGCCGCTCACGGTCGCTTCGACCGGCACTCCGTGCGTCCGCAAGCTCGTGATCTGGGCGTTCTTCTGGTAGCCGGCGACGAGCAGGACCACGGAGACCACCGCGACGGTGGCCATGGCGAGCGCAACGGCGACACGAATGACGACCCCGGTGTCTGCGGAGACGCCGGCACCGCGCAGCGCTCCCACGCGGGCGGGCCTCTCCGACGCCGCGTCGCCGGTTCCGTGCGGACGATCCGGGTCGGAGGGGGACGGCGGGAGGGGCGTGGGTTCGAGGGCCATCATCGGCAGTTGCGGACCTCCGGGTGCGGCGCTGCATCGATTCGCCAGCGCCGCCGGTGGACCGGCGAATGCTACCAGCAGGCCGGGACGTTCCCCCTTGCGGTGCGGCGCCGCGGCGAGGGCACCGCGTGGCAAACCCTGCTTCGCGGATCGCGCCGAGATAGCCTCCATGGCATGGCGGTCCGGCCCAAGGCACTCGATCTGAAGTCGATCTGGCTCTTCACGAGCTGCACCACCGCGGAGCTCCGCAAGATTCGCGGGTTACTCGACGAGGTCGAGGTCCCCGCCGGCAAGGTGCTCGTCGAGGAGGGCCGGATCGGGCTCGAGTTCTTCCTCATCGTCGATGGCACCGCCTCGGTGCTCCGCAAAGGGAAGAAGGTGGCCACCCTCGGGCCCGGCAGCCACTTCGGCGAGCTCGCGCTGCTCGACCGACGTCCGCGTTCGGCTTCGGTCGTCTCGGTCACCGAGATGGACGTCCTCGTGCTCTCGCAGCGTCAGTTCAACGGGCTGCTCGAGACCGTGCCGACCATCGCCCGCAAGATGCTCTCGGCGATGGCCGGTCGTCTGCGCGAGGCCGACGCGCTCGCCTACGGCTGAGATCGGCGAGGCCGCTCCGACTCAACCCCCAGCCGGCTCGCCGAGGGACTCCTCCAGCAGCTGCGAGAGGTCGAGGACCCGGACTTCCTCCTCCTTGGCGTTCGCCGCGCACCGCGTCGTCGAGCATGATCATGCAGTACGGACAGGCGGTCGAGACCACGTCGGCGCCCGTCGAGAGGGCCTCGTCGGTCCGCTCCATGTTGACGCGCTTGCCGATGTTCTCCTCGAGCCACATCCGTGCGCCGCCGGCCCCACAGCAGAAGCCCTTCTCGCGACACCGCCGCATCTCGACCTGGGTGGCTCCGGGGATCGCGTCGATCACCGACGCGAGGCTCGTCGAACACCCGGTTGTGCCGGCCGAGGTAGCAGGGGTCGTGGTAGGTGACGGTCCCGCGGTACCCGGTGCCGGGCGTGATCTTGCCGGCGCTCACCAGATGGTCGAGGAGCTGGCTGTGGTGGATCACCTCGAAGTCGCCCCCGAGGGCCGGGTACTCGTTGGCGAGCGAGTTGAAGCAGTGGGGGCACGTGGCGATGACCTTCTTGGCTCCGACCGAGCTGAGGGTCTCGATGTTCGCCCGCGCCTGCTCTTGGTAGAGGTACTCGTTGCCCAGCCGACGGGCCGGATCGCCGGTGCAGCTCTCCTTCGGTCCGAGGATCGCGAACGAGACGCCGGCCCGGTGGAGCATCCGGGCGGTGGCCTGCGCGCCCTTGCGTGCCCGCTCGTCGAGGGCGCCCGCGCACCCGACCCAGTAGAGGTACTCGACATCGTCGGGGATCGTGCCGGTCACGACCGGCACCTCGAAGTCGAGGGCGCCGATCCACTCGGTGCGCTTCGACGCTCCGAGGCCCCACGGGTCGCCCTGGTTCTCGACGTTGCGGAGCATCAGCCCGGCCTCGGTCGGGAAGGAGGACTCCATCAGCACCTCATAGCGGCGCATGTCGACGATGGTGTCGATGTGCTCGATGTCGACCGGGCACTCCTCGACACACGCACCGCAGGTCGTGCACGACCAGAGCACGTCGGGGTCGATGATCGACGGAACGAGGTTCTCGACCTCGACACCGGCCGCGCGGTTGCGGGCCATCACCCGGTCGGCCGATGCGAAGAGGTTGTCCCGCAGATCCATGATCAAGAGCTTGGGGGAGAGCGGTTTGCCGGTGTTCCACGCCGGGCACTGCGACTGGCACCGACCGCACTCCGTGCAGGTGGCGAGGTCGAGCAACTGCTTCCACGAGAAGTCCTCGATCCTTCCCGCGCCGAAGACCACCTCGTCGTCCTCGCCGACGTCTTCCATCGACATGTCCGGAGTCGACGCGAGCGCGCCGAGGGCCCTCGGTCGCCGGGACGTCGCCACGTTGACCGGCGCGAGGAAGATGTGGAGGTGCTTCGAGTAGGAGACGAAGACGAGGAAGCCGGTGATGATGGCGATGTTGGCGAGGAGCGCAACCGTCTCGATCACGCTGTTGACGCCCGTGCCGAGCGGCTTGAGGAGATCCGCGACGCCATGTGACGCGAATGCCCACCATCCGTACGGGAAGTTGCCGGTATTGACCTGCGCGGCGCGATAGACGATGAGCGTCACCATGACGCCGAGGATCATGAGGAGGACCAGCCACGCCGCTCCGGTGTGCGAGCCGAAGAATCTCGACCGTCGGTTCTCCCGCGCCGGTGAGTGGATGATGCGGAGCGTCGTGAACACACCGAGCGAGACGATGACGGCCACCGCGAAGAAGTCTTCGATGAAGCCGATGAACGCGGTCTGCCCGATCAGCGGGATGTGGAAGTCGCGCTGGAAGAGGCAGCCGTACGCCTCGATGATCGTGAGGAGGAGGATGGTGAAGCCCCACATGGTGAAGAAGTGCGCGGTGCCTGGCACAGTCCACTTGAGCAGCTTCCGCTGGCCCGCCACCTCGACGATCTCGGCCCTGGCCCGCCGACCGATCTCCCGCGTCCGACTCGGCACGGCCGGTTGACCCGACGAGATGAGCCGGTAGAGCCAGTAGAACCGGCGACCGGCGATGGCGAACATCACGACGGTGATCCCGAGTCCTACGGCGAGTCTGACGGGCACTGCGATCCTCCTACGTGGTTACCGAAGAGTAATAAAGGCTGAGCGATTGGAGCGGAGCGGGCGAGCCGCAGCTCACTCGGTGAAATTGTCGGCGTACCGACTGGGAGTCGGGCCCCACTGGCCCTGGTACTTCGACCCGAGCCCGTCAGAACCGTAGGGATGCTCCGCCGGGGTGGTCATCCGCAGGAAAGAGATCTGGCCGATCTTCATCCCCGGATAGACGGTGATCGGCAGATTCGCGACGTTGGAGAGCTCGAGCGTCAGATTCCCGTCCCAACCGGCGTCGACGAACCCGGCGGTCGAGTGGATGAGCAGACCCAGGCGCCCGAGCGAGGACTTGCCCTCCAGGCGGGCGACGAGGTCGTCGGGGAGGGTGACCTTTTCCTTGGTCGATCCGAGCACGAACTCCCCGGGGTGGAGGATGAGGGGCTCATCGCCGATGTCGACCAGCTCGGTCAGGTCCTCTTGGTCCTCGCGGACGTCGATGACCCGCGAGGTGTGGTTCCGGAAGAGCCGGAAGTACTGGTCGACGTGGAGATCGACCGAGGAGGGCTGGATGCAGGAGTCGTCCAGCGGGTCGATCACGATGTGCCCGGAGGCCAACGCCTCGCGGATGGAGCGGTCGGAGAGCACCATGCCGGAGAGACGATAGTGGGAGCGGTGCCTCCCGCCTAGTTCGCACGCTGGACTGATCGATCGTGCCGGGTGCGGATCCGCCACCCCGGTCGACCGCGCTCGTAGCAATTGGCGACTGACGGTTGCAATGCGGCCTTCCGGCAGCAAGAATCACTCCTGGCTGGCGGAACGGCGGTGGTGCAGTGAGGTCGGGCGGTCGGGTCTGGCGATCCCCGGATCGCTGTACCCGAATTTCCTCCCGAAGGCGCGGAGGCTGCGAATGACACGACCCGGGCGGGTGGCGGACAGCGGGATCAAAGTGCCGACGGGAGGCCGCGTCCATTCGGGACACGTCCGCACCGTGCTGCGCTGGTCGTCGGTGACATCGGTGTCACCCGTGCCGGAGCCGGGCGATGTCGACCCGACCATGCACCCCGCCGGGATCCGCGGCGAAGCCATCGGCGCGTCCGCTCGGTCCGTCGAGGAGGAGCTGTGCCCGACCGAAGGATCCGTCGTGCACGCCCACTGGCGGTTCGCCGCTCCCGCGCTCGTGCTGCTCGCCGCGCTCTCGATCCTGCAGGGGTACGGGTGGCTTCACCTCGTCTCGAACGACAGCTTCCATCCGCCGGCGCTCGTCTTCGTGGCCGTGGTGTTCCCCCTTGCGCTCTTCCTCACCCGACCGGCCCGGGGTGCCAGGCGCTCGCTGACCGAAGGGCTCGTCGCGCTCGCGGCCTGGCTGCTGCTCGCGTGCAGCCTGCTCGTCTCCGTCGTCGACCGACCTCCGGTCGACGACGTCGTCGGCGCGTGCGACCTCCTCGTGGCTCTCGCGGCGATCGTGATGGTCGCTTCGAGCGAGTGGCGCGCGGGCTGAACCGCCCCAGTGGAGACCCCGCCGTCGTCGCGGCGCTACGCTGAGCGGTCGCCACGCGGGCGTAGTTCAGAGGCAGAACACGAGCTTCCCAAGCTCGGAACGCGGGTTCGATTCCCGTCGCCCGCTCTCCGTAGCCCGCTCTCCTGAGGAGTCCCTCGACCATCGACAGCAGGTGAGGAGGAGCGGCGGCTGTTCGGACACTCTTCGCGCGCTCGCTCGACAGCCTCCCCGTCGGCCAACAGGCACTGCCTGGTCAGCGACCATCCGCGCCGCTTGGAGCCTTCCAAGCGGCCATGTCCATCGGAGCGACGAGCGAGGCCGGGCCTGTAATGGCCCAATGGTTTAGGCTGGCCCGCGCACCTGATCGCGAGTGCCTTCTTTCGGCAGGCACTGCGAGCGGTGCATCCCGATTCACAGGCGAGAAGGGGGTCCATCATGGCGATGGCGCAAGGGCGGTTGACGCGGGTCGTGCGGATCGGGGTCGGGGCACTGCTGGTGGTTGGCGGGCTGGTCGCCACGAGTGCGATCGCCTCCGCCACCACACCGAGCATCTCGGTGTCCTCGTCGAGTGCGCCGGCCGGCAGCCAGATCGGAATCAGCGGCGGCGGGTGGGCCCCGTACGACGGCGTGCAGGTCCGTCTCACCAACGCATCGGGCACGTACTTGTGCTCCGTCTCCGCCAACTCGGCGGGGACGATCGTCTCACAGAACTGCACCGTGCCCACCAGCGTGCCCGACGGGAGCTACGGCTTGTACGCCCAGGACAGCGCGAGCACCCCGCTCTCGGCCACCGCGCCGTTCACCTTGACCCCGGGGATCTTCGTCGAGAACGGGTCGACGCCAATCGCGTCGGCGAATTCGGGCCAGACGGTCAACCTCGTCGGTGTCGGCTTCGCCGCGTCGACGGCGGTGACGGCCAAGGTCAACGGCAGCGCGGTCACGCTCTCGCCGTCCACCATCACGGCTGCCAACGGAAGCTTCACGGGGACCACGTTCACCGTACCCACGCTGACTGCCGGCGACTACCCGGTCACAGTGACCGACGGCACCCACACCGGAACGACCACCCTCGAGGTGTACGCGGCGACGCTGAGTGCACCGATCGGCGAACCTGCCGGATCGCTCCTGCCCATCAGCGGCACCGGCTGGCCGGCCCTCGACTCCATCCAGATCCGCTACTACCAGGGCATCTCCAATCTGTACGACTGCACCGTCTACTCCGACGTGAACCAGAACATCGGAAGCCAGACGTGCAGCGTGCCGACCAGCCTTCCGGCAGGGTCCTACACGCTCACCGCGAGCGACGGGTCGGTCGTGGCGACCCTCCCGGTCACGGTGACGCCCGGCGTCGAGTTCTACCTCGCCGCGGGTCAGCCGACCGACAACGTCGCCGTCGGCGAGACCGTGAGCGTTGTCGGTTGGGGCTTCGCCGCCGGCTCGACCGTCACGGCCACCTTCAAGGGCAAGCCCCTGACCCTGACACCCGCCGTGGCCACCAGTACGAGTGGTGCCTTCGCGGCCAGCACATTCGTCGTACCGAAGGAGACGAAAGCCGGCCTCTATCCCATCAAGCTGACCGACGGCTCGAGCAACGCGGTGACCGTCAACCTCTTCGTGTACGTGGCCAAGTTGGTGGCCCCCGCTTCAGCCTCCGCCAACGCCCTGTTGTCAGTGAGCGGTACCGGCTTCCCGGCCTACGACTCACTTCAGGTCCGCCTCTACCAGGGAGCAGGAAACACGTATCTCTGCACCGTGTACACGGACGCATCGGGCACCCTCGAGTCACAGGACTGTACGGTGCCGAACGCCCTGCCGGCCGGGATCTACACGTTGACGCTGAGCGACGGCTACGTCTCGGTCTCCAAGCCGTTCTCGATGGTCCCGAACCTGGTGATGATCGGGGCAACGGCCTCAACGGCCACGGGGAACGCCGCCGTCGGCCAGTCGGTCTCGCTCGACGGCTACGGATTCTCTGCCGGGGCGAGCCTGAAGGCGACCCTCGGCGGCGCCAGTGTCTCCCTCTCGCCAAAGGTCACCGTGGGCGGCAACGGCCAGTTCTCCGGGACGTCGTTCACCGTCCCGTCGCTCACCGCCGGCCGTTACCCGCTGGTGGTGAAGGACGCGGCTGGTAAGTCGGCCACGGTCAGCCTGCGCGTCTTCGCGCCGACGCTCATCGCCCCGAGCTCCGTCGGCGCCGGCCAGGCAATCCAGATTTCGGGGACCGGGTTCCCCCATGGCGATTCGCTCCAGGTCCGCGTGTTCGTGGGCACGTCCAACGTCTACCTCTGCACGATCTACTCGGACGCCGGCGGGGCGATCGAGCCCCAGGACTGCACCGCACCGTCCACCCTTCCTGCCGGGAGCAACTACACCCTGACGTTGAGCGACGGCTCGATATCGGTCAGCCAGACCGGCTTCACCATCACGCCATCGTTGGTGCTCGTGAACTCGATCGGTCAGCCGGCCGTGAATGTCGCGCCGGGGAGCACGCTCACCCTGTCCGGCTACGGCTTCGCCGCCACCTCGACCGTCGCCACAGTCAAGGTGGGCTCGACGTCGGTGACGACCACTCCTTCCTCACCTGCAATTAGCTCGAGCGGATCCTTCTCGGGCGTGACGTTCGTGGTGCCCTCGGTCGCCGCCGGGTCCTACACCGTGACCGTCACCGACAGTCACCTCCCGGTCGACACTGGCACCGTCGTGCTCACCGTGAGCTGAGGGGAAAGACCACGAAAGGAGTGTCGTCACGTTGGACGTGATCGATGCCGCTCAACGGGCGAGGTTCTTGACGACCACCGGGTAGAGATCCCGAGAGGCCTTCAACTCTGCCGATGCAGGCGGGCGGCTTCGGCGAACGGTGGGGTCGCGACCACCGGCGGCGATTCCCGGAGCCGTCTCCATGACGCTGCTCACCGCCGGATTGACGAGACAGAGCTTCACCGCGCCGGGCAACGTGTCACCGATCGCCGCGTTCACCAAAGCGACCTTCGACGGATCGAAGTTCAACGGGGCGACACTGGCGACCACGAGCCCGACCGAATCGGAGATGTTCGACGGAGCAACACTTCAGGTGGCGCCCTCGGCTATCTCGGCCGGCGGCACCTTCAGCACGATCTTCAAACACGCCTCGTCGTCAGGCTCGAGAAGTCCGTCCATGTGCGGACCTCGATACGTGCTTCTGGTCGCGAATCGGCAAGGTTCGCGACGAGGACGGATTCGGGGAGCGAATGCGCCCTTCGATATCCCATCTCCCAGATGCAGCGAGATCGACGCGGTTCAACCCCCTCCACACTGCAAGAGAGGGTGCGGCAACAGAGGGTGACACAATTTGGCACCCCTACTGCCTACGATTGGTGTTCGCCGACGCCGGGGCTCACCAGGAGCCGTGACCTCGGACCGACCCCATGCCGACCGACCAACCCCACTCCGCGCTGGCCCTGGCACCCATCGGGCGCACGGCTGCCGCGCAGCTCGAGGCGATGCAGGCGCCGATGGACGCCGTGCCCGACGGCGTCCTCATCGTCGATCGGCTCGGGGCCGTCCGCTTCGCCAACCGACGGATCGAGTGGCTCACCGGGTACCCGCGGTCGGATCTCATCGGTGCCCCGGTCGAGCTCATCGTCCCCGAAGGGATCCGCGACCGGCACGCCGCATGGCGGGACCGATTCGCGGCCGCGCCCGACGTCCGGCCGATGGGTGCCGGCCTCCTGATCGAGCTCCGGCACGCCGACGGCAGCCTCGTACCAGTCGACGTGCAGCTCGGTCCGATCGAGATCGGCCGCGATCGACTCGTCCTGGCCGCCGTTCGGGACATGCGCGCGCGGATCGAAGCCGAGGAGAACCTGCGCGACAGCGAGGAGCGCTACCGCGAGCTGGTCGAGCTCGCGCCGGTCATGGTGTCCACGGTCTCGCCGAACGGCGTCGTGACCTCACTCAACCGCGCCTTCGAGTTGATGACGGGTCTGCAACGTGACGAGTGGATCGGCAAGCACTTCGCTCAGCTCCTCCATCCCGAAGACATCGCCTCCGCGGCGATCCACCTGCAGCAGACGGTCGGAGGCCAACCCTTCGAAGGTGGAGAGGTCCGCATCCGGACCGCGACTGGGTCCTACCGCATCGTCGAGACCGTCACAGTTCCCCACCGCAGTGGTGGCGAGATCGTCGGAGCGCTCTCGGTGACCCACGACGTGACCGACGTGAGGAAGGCCGAGTCGAGCCTCCGTCGGAGCGAAGCGCGGTTTCGCACGGTCTTCTCGGGCAGCCCGCTGCCGATGGTGTTCGTCGATCTCGACCAACGCTTGATGGAAGGGAACGATGCGATGTGCGAGCTTCTCGGCACGACGGGTGCGGGGTTGTGCGGGGTGGCCTTGGCTTCGGTCACGTCACCAGAAGACCGTTCTGTCGCGACCGAACGTTTCGCCGAGCTCGTCTCCGGTGCGGTGCCGAGCTACCGACTCGAGCAACGATTCGTCACGAGCGCGGGCGCCACGGTCATCGGTCGGGTCTCTGCCTCCCTCGTCGCGGACGACCACGACCAACCCCTCCACGCCGTCCTCGTCATCGAGGACCTGACCGACCAGCGCGCGGTCGACCAGGAGCACGCACTCCGTGCGGCCGCTGCCCGTGCCACCCTCTCTGCACTGACCGCGAGGGAGCTGGAGGTCCTCGCGGCCGTCGGCACCGGCCAGACCGCCAGGCAGGTCGCCGAACAGTTGGTGGTGTCCGTGCGGACCGTGGAGTCGCACGTGGCGACGGCTTACAAGAAGCTCGGCGTTCGTACCAAGGTCGATGCGATCGAGCGGTACGAACAGCTCAGGGCCGCAGTCGACGCGCACTCCGCCGGGACGGTGCTCGCCGAGCACTGACACTGCCGGCACCGCATCGCCGGCGGCCGGCGGCAGGCGGCTCGGACCGTTCCGCTGGCGCGTCCCATCGCACCTACCGTGCCGAGTTCCGTACACCTACGGAGACGATTCAGTACCCCCGGGGCTCAAGGGCGGGTCGGTGACACCCGACGCACTGAGAGGTCGTGACAACGGCGCTTGACGCCAGCACGTCGAATCGATGCCCGAGCACAAGGAGCCAATCATGCAGGTGAACCAGAAACGCCAGAGACGTTGGAAGGCCATCTCGGCCGCGCTTGGCATCCTGTTGACCGGAACGGCGACGTATGCCGCGACCAACTGGGTCATCGGACTCGGTGCCGGTTCCTCAGGCGAGGCACAGTCGGCCGCCGTTTCGAACCTGACCATCACGGCGGTCGCTTCACCATCGGCAACGAACCAGCTCTTCCCCGGTGGGACCGGTGACGTCGTCGTGACCATCTCCAATCCCAACCCCTATCCCGTGGCCATCACCTCGGTTGAGCTGCCGACGAGCTCCACCTACGCGACCGGCTACACCACGAGCGCCCTCACGACGACGCAGGCTGGTTGCCTGGCCGCGACACCGAGCGACGTCGTCTGGAACTTCTCGACGGGGACGTCCGGGAGCTCGCACACGCTCACCTCGACCCTGACGGTCGCCGCCAGCGGCCAGGCGAACAACCCGCTCACCGTGACATTGACCAACGACGCCAGCATGACCACCGCTGCACCGGCAGCGTGTGCGACCACCTACTTCTCGATGCCCTCCCTCACCGGCGTCACCGCCACCGGTGGTCCGGGCACCGCGACGACGAGCCCGGCCACCGACGGCTGGACCGCCTGACGGTCCGGTCATCGGAGCGAAGGGACAACGGCTCCGGGGGTGCGGATGCGCGATGAAGACTGTCCGACGCATCTGCACCCTCTGGGCCGCCGTGCTCATCGGTTCGTGCATGCACGCCGGGACCGCGTGGTCCGCGACGTCGTGGGCGCTCACCGTCCGTACCGCGAGCTCAGGGGAGACCTACGCACAATCGCTGCCGGTCGCACCGACCGGAATCACCGCGACCTGCGCTGCACCGACCACGTCGAAGACGATCAGGGTCGGATGGACCGCGGCGATCCACGCCACCTCCTACACGATCTACCGGGCGACCACCTCGGCGAACGGCACCTACACACAGGTCGCGACCGGCATCTCCGGGACCTCGTGGACGAGTGGTTCGCTCACCAGCGCGACCAACTACTGGTACGAGGTGGTGACGAAGGTCGGGAGCAACTGGATCAGCGTGCGCTCCGCGGCATCGGCCGAGAGCACGATCAACGCCACCTCGCCCTTCTGCATCCAGCCGTGAGCCGTCACGGACCGCCTCCGTCCACGTCGATCTCGACGCCGGAACGCGCATCCGGATTGCGGCGCAACCACCGCCGGGCGAACGGGCAGACCGGCACGACCGTGAGCCCGTCACGCCGAGCACGCTCGACGGCCGCCTCGACGAGTCGGCCACCCAGGCCCTGCCCGCCGAGCTCCTCGGAAACCCCGGTGTGCACGAGGACGAGCCGGTCGCCGTCCACCTGGTAGACGAGCTCCGCGAGGTGGCCGTCACGTTCGAGCTCGAACCGGCTTGCCGCGACGTTGTCGACGATGTCCGCGAGGCCGTCCATCCACTCCTCCGACCGGTTGGCGGGCGCCCTCCGGCGGCGTCCGATCCGGTTTGATGCTAATCAGAGGGGCGGAGAGGTCGGGGATCGTCGGGTGGAGACGCCCAGAGGGATCGGCGCACGGGTGGACGACCGGAGCCACGCCGGAGACGGTGACCAGGCGCACCACGGGGCGACGCCGCCGGCACCGCCCGTCGCGAACGGAACCTACGTCCGAGCCGGTACCGCGCGCGGGAGGTGGGTCATCGCTGCCACGGTGCTCGGCTCCGGCATGGCTGCCATCGACGCCACGGTCGTCGGGATCGCGCTGCCGACGATCGGACGCGAGTTCCACGCCACGATGGGAGCGCTCACGTGGGTGGTGACGGGGTACACCCTCTCGCTCGCCGCCCTGCTCCTGCTCGGCGGTTCGCTTGGTGACCGCTACGGTCACCGCCGCATCTTCTGCACGGGGGTCGTCTGGTTCGCGCTCGCCTCGGCGGCGTGCGCGCTCGCCGTCGGACCCGTCATGTTGATCGTGACCAGGGTGCTCCAGGGTGCCGGCGCCGCCCTCCTCACCCCCGGGAGCCTCGCCATCATCCAGACGTCATTCGACCCGGAGGACCGTGGTCGCGCGATCGGGGCCTGGTCGGGACTCGGCGGTGTGGCAAACGCGGCCGGACCGCTGCTCGGCGGCTACCTGATCGCGGCAGCGTCATGGCGGTGGATCTTCCTCATCAACCTCCCACTCGGCGTCGTGGTCCTCGCCGTCTCATTCCGCCACGTTCCCGAGTCACGCGATCCGGACGCGAGCGGGTCGGTCGACCTGCGCGGTGCGACCCTTGCGGTCATCGCCCTGGCGGCCGTGACCTACGGTCTCATCGAAGGTCCGACCCGTGGATGGGCAAGCCCGGCCGTGCCCGCCGCGTTGGCCATCGGCATCGCCGCGGCCGGCGCCTTCCTCGTCGTCGAGCACCGGAGTGCCGCACCGATGCTGCCGCTCGCGATGTTCCGCGTCCGCCAGTTCACCGTCACCAATGCGGTGACCTTCGTCGTCTACGCGGCGTTGGGAGGCGCGCTCTTCCTGCTTCCCATCGAGCTCCAGGTGGCCGGCGGCTACACCCCGCTCGCTTCCGGTGTCGCCCTGCTGCCTCTCACGGTGGTGATGCTCGCGCTGTCGGGTCGGTCGGGAGGCCTGGCGGCGCGGATCGGACCGCGGCTGCAGATGGGCGTCGGCCCGGTGGTGGTGGGAGTCGGGCTCGGCCTGCTCACCCGGGTCGCCTCGGACCCCTCCTACCTCACCGGGGTCCTGCCGGCCGTTCTCGTCTTCGGGCTCGGCCTGGCGACGACGGTCGCTCCGCTCACGACGACCGCGCTCGGCGCGGTGCCCGACGAGCACTCCGGACTCGCCTCCGCGGTCAACAACACCGTGGCCCGGGTCGGCGGGCTGCTCGCGGTGGCGGTCCTGCCCGCGGTCGCCGGCATCAGCGGGACGGCGTACCTCGAACCGGCCCGCCTCTCTGCCGGGTTCCGGACGGCGGTGGGCATCGCCGCCATGCTCTGCGTCTTCGCCGGGGTGCTCGCCGCCGTCGGGATCCGAAATCCCGACCGGCGGACGACGACCGAGCCGGTCCCGACCGAGGAGGTCGCGCCGACACGCTGTCTCTCGTGTGCACTCGACGCCACGCCGCTGGCGACCGGAGATCCGCAGCCGGTCTGAGCGGACCGTGCGGTCACCGCTTTCCGAGTGGTCAGACACTCGAATCGACGAAGGCGGGATCGGGCTCGAAGTAGCGGTGTACGAGTGCCTCCAGGCCAACCGCGAACATGGTCCACTCCTGCAGCTCGCCGCCGCGGCCGGTCGGCAACTTGGTCAACTCCGAGGACCCGGTGATGCGCCGGCGGAGCGAGGACCCCTCGGAGAGAGCCGTCACCGCCCGGGTGAACTCCGCCACCGTCCAGGGCTCACGGATGCGCAGCCCGAGCAGGTCGGCGAAGCCACGGTAGGTCTCCTCCCAGAAGCGGTCGACCTCGCGGTACCCCTCATCCAGTGCCGTTTGCATCCGCTCCCGTCGGTCGGAATCGGCCATCGAGAAGGCGACCGCGACGACGTTGATCCACAGCGACCAGTTCATCGAGATCGCGAGCGCTTCAACTTGCGCGGCGCCCCCGACACGGCAGATCTCGCGCAACGCCGCCTCGCGGGCCGCTGCCGTCGAGAGATCGATCTCCGCGATGACACCGGCGACTGCGTCGACGGTGAGGCCCGCCTCCGGGCGACCGACGTCGCGGGCGATGGCGACGAGCACGTCGGCCTGGAAGTCAGCCTGGTTGTCCCAGATCCTCCGGATCACCGACGCGTTGGTCACGCGGACACCCTTGTCCCGCGCGACCCGTTCGAAGACCCGTTTGAAGGTCAGGTTGCTGGTGCCGGTCTCGAGGCCCTCGTCGTTGAGGATCTCGCGGCCTGCAGCGAGGAGAATCGCCCGGAGCTCGTCCCGGGTGTGCTTCGTCTTCGGTTGCTTCGTCATCTCGACCGCTCGCGGGCCGCACGTGTGCGGCGGGCGCGACCGGAGCACCTCCGCGTCCCATCATGGGGTGGCGGACCACGGGTGGTCGAATCCGCAGGCCGACGGCTCATGCCGCGGTACAGGTGCGGCCATATCCTGCGGCGGCGAGGGCACGGAACGACGCCGCATCGGGCTCGAGCGCGAGCGAATTGACGAGCGGCTCCTCGCTCAACGCGTGGACGGATCCGTGGATCCGGGCGAGGCCGACGAGATCGGCCACCTGCGTGCCCTGGTCGGTGGTGAGACTGTTGGAGGCCGTCCAGGCGAGGGACTGCAGTTTGAACGGGTCGAAGCCGACGCCCTGGGCGCCGCGCAGGATCGAGGAGAGGACCTGGCCCGCCCAGCCGGTGCGCTGTGCGCCGCCGTCCGGCTCAGGGACCCATGCGCCGTCGACCTTCCACTGCGGGTTCCGGGACCGGACCAACGCGAGCGCCTGGAGCCCGTCGAGACGGACGGTGCCGGCGGTCGGGAGATCGAGTGACGCGACCGGATCGCGGACGGGGTGCGGCAGGTCGACGGTGATCCCGCCGAGCCGGTCCACGATGTCGGCGAAGCCACGGAAGTCGACGACGACCAGATGGTCGGCGGTAATCCCGAGCGTCCGGCACAGGCCGTCCACCACGCCCTGGGGCCCGTCCGCCATGGCGAGGGTGAGACGTTCGACGTTCCCCGGCGACACCGAGACGAGCGTGTCGCGGGGAATCGAGAGAAGCGAGGTGCGGTCGCCCACCGTGTGGATGACCAGCACCACGTCGGCCTGTTGGTCGGGCACCTGCGCGACCGTCCCGAACGCGGCCCGCGACGCTCCTGACGGGAGCTCGGCTCGCGTGTCGGAGCCGATGATGACCGTGGTGCTTCCCGTGCCGCCCTGCGGAAAGACGACGTGCACGTGGTCGATCCTGCCGTTGACCAGCAAGAAGTCGGCGCCCGCCAGTACCGCCACGGCCACGACCGCCAGACCGACCGCGAGCGCCACGCGCCCCGGGCGGGTGAGGCGCGCCTGGTCGCGCCGACGCCGAGCGCGGCCGGGAGGGTCGGTCAGAGGCCCGCCGTCACCGGCCACGAGAGGCCCATGTCGGTGCTGGTCTTCGCCGTCGCGTCACTGAAGGTGCTGCCGTAGACCGCGATGCACCGGCTCGTCGTACAGGTCAGGTCCACATTCGACTCGTTGGTGTAGAAGGGGTAGCTATTCATCCAGATCAGCCCGCCGTCGGTGGTCTGCGCCGCCTCGTAGTGGTTCACCACCAGGCAGTTCGTGGCCGACGTGCACGAGACCGATCCGAAATAGAGGCTATTCGTCTCGACCCAGGTCGCACCACCGTTTGTCGTGAGGTAAGTGGCTCCTTGGCCCCCGGCGGCGATGCACGACGTCGCGGTCGTGCAGGCGAGATGGTCCTGGCCGACACTCGGGCCGGCCGGTTCGGAGAACGAGACCACCGACCAAGTGGCGCCTCCGTTCGACGAGGCGAAGGTGCCCCCGCTGAAGGCGCTGTTGGCCAACGCGAGGCAGGTCGTCGACGTCGGACACGAGAGCGAGTCGAAATTGAGAACGGTTCCCGACGTGCCTGCGACCCACGACGTGCCGCCATTCGACGTGGTGTAGACGACTCCCGCGGCACCGACTGCGACGCAGGTTGCCGCGCCCGTGCACTTGACGACCGACAGGGGCTCGCTCGAGATCGGAGTCTTGAGCACCCACTTCGCACCGCCGTTGGTCGACGTGAGGAGCGTTCCGGCCGACCCCACCGCGAGGCAGAGGCTGGTGGTCGGGCAGGCCACTGAGGCGAGCGTCTGGGCGGTCACCGGCGTCACCCAGGTCCACGTCTTTCCACCATTCGTCGTCACCTCGCTCTGACCGGCGGCTCCGACGATCGTGCAGGTCGTGGCCGTCGCGCAGGCGATCGCGGTCGGCGCGAACGCCGGCCCGACGGTGACCGGGGACGATGTCGACGACGAGGCGTAGCTCGTGTCACCGGCTCCGTTGAAGACGAGCCCGACCGAGGGCGAACCCTGCGCGTAGAACGTCGTGGTGGAGGTCGCAACGCCCTTCTTGTCGGTCAGTGCTGCCGTGGCCGTACCGCCGCTCACGAAGGTCACCGCGCGCCCGGCAACCGCCTTCCCCCCCGAACTGAGCTTCGCGCTGACGGCCGATGCCGAGTACAGGCGGAAGTCGGTCGAACCAGTCAACGCGAGCTTCGTCGGTGCGAGCGCAGACCCGGCCGTGAAGGAGATCGCACCGGTGTTCGCAGCCGCGAAGCCGGCATTGCCGGCGAAGCCCGCGGTCACCGAGGTCGGCCCCGCCGGCGGGATGGTCACCAGGCCCCGGGCGACGCCACCCAGGTTGGTGGTCGCGGTCACCGTCGACGACCCGAGCGAGAGGGTGATCGGGACGCCTGCCACGCCGACGCCTCCCGCCTTCAGAGCCGCGGTGAGGGTCTGCTGCGATCCGGCCGGGCCGCTCGTGGCGCCGCGGTAGGTGAGCACCGTGGTCTGCGGCGACACTGAAGCCGCCTGGACCGACACGCTCTCGGGTGCGTAGGTCTGCCCGGTCAGGTACTGATCGCAGGTCGCGGTGACGAGGTCGACCCCGGGGGGTGAGTTCGACGGCACCGTGAGCGTCGCCGTCCATGTCCCCGCGGGAGCCGGTACGACGGCCGCGGCATCGACCGGGATCGACTGGTCGTCGAGCAGGGTCGCGATCACCGAGACCGGCGCGGTGGAGCCCGCCGGGGGGAGACAGTTCGCGCCCGACACGGTCGTCGACCCACCGGCCAGCAGGCCGGGCGAGCCGACGGTCAGCGAGTAGGCCGTGGCGGCCGTCACACCGATCGCGACGGGCACGTACGCGAAGAGCTGGCCCTGGGCATGACAGGACGCGGTCACCGAGTACGAGTCGCCGGGAAGCGTGCCGACCGGGACGGCGATCGCGCCGTACCAGTCGCCGGCCGAGTCGTAGGGGACGAAGGTCGAACTCGCGACCGTACTGCCGAGCGGTGAGACGATCGAGGCGAGCACCACCGAGGCGCCCGCCGGCCCGAGGCAACCGGTCCCGGTCGCGGCGACCGACGTGCCGGCAGCGGCGACGGGGTTGTACACCGTGAAACTGGGCGTCGATGCCGCCGCACCGGCCCCGCTCGCACCAGGCACGCCGGCGACGAGCCCTCCGATGACGACTGCGCAGATTGCGAGCGCCAGTGCAACCGGTGACCGCCCGCGTCCGGACACGAGCTGCTTCGTCGAATGATCCCGCATCAGTTCCGCCTTTCGCCCCGGCCCCTGGCCGCCTCGTTGATGTGACGCAGATTAGCCACTCGAACGGGGCACGCGCCGGGAGAGCTCCGACGACTCCCGTCCGTGAACTCCCTGCTACGTGACGTCACCATCCGCCATCGGGGGAGCGAGCTGCTCCATGAATTCGAGGCGCATCGCGCCTGGCGCGTCGACGAACGCGATCCGACGTCTGCCGAAGGCACCCTCGACGACCTCGGGGCCCCACACCACGTCGTGGCCGGCGATCTCGCGGTCGAGATCGTCCGTGAAGAGCGCGGGGTGGAGGAACCCCTCTGCGGGGAGCTCGACTTCGTCCTCGTAGATGGCGCGCGTGAACAAGGTGATCATGAGGGGGCCGAGGAAGACGTCCGCGCGTTCGCCGTTCTGCCACACCATGCGGTCACGGACCTCCGCACCGGCGGCCGCGTAGAAGCTGCAGGCTGCGTCCAGGTCCTCGACCTTGACGGCGAGGTTCGCAAGGCCGGTGACGGTCACGGTGTCTCCTTCCGAGGGGTGGTCCCGATGCCTGCGAGCGTACCGACGACCACGTGCAACCGGACCCAGTACCGGGTCGATGCGGCCTGGGGCATACTCGTGACCTGAGGCACCCGGCGCGGGGGAGGCGCATGGACATCGCAACCCGGCAGGACACCTTGCTTCCCGATCCGGAGCCGCGCCCGGTGCGCTATACGGTCATCTCGGTCGACGACCACCTCGTCGAGCCACCGGACATGTTCGAGGGCCGGCTTCCGCGACACCTCCAGGACCGGGCTCCCCGGGTGGTCGAGACCTCGAATGGCCACCAGCTCTGGGAGTTCGACGGCGCCCGGTACTCACAGGTCGGGATGAACGCGGTGGCCGGCCGAAGGCCCGAGTGCGTGACGCTCGAGCCGACCCGCTTCGAGGACATGCGGCCCGGCTGCTTCGACATCGACGCACGCGTCGCGGACATGGACCTCAACGGGGTGTGGGCGTCACTCAACTTCCCGTCGATGATCGCGGGCTTTTCGGGGCGGATCTTCTCCGCCGCCGGCGACCCGGAGCTCGGTCTCGCCGTCACCCGCGCGTGGAACGACTGGCTGTACGAGGCGTGGTGGCAGCCCTATCCCGAGCGAATCATCCCGTGTGGCATCACCTTCCTGTCCGACCCCGAGCTCGCCGCGGCCGAGATCCGCCGCAACGCCGCGCGGGGTTTCCGGTCGGTCACCCTTCCCGAGCGGCCCCACCGCATCGGCCTGCCGAGCATCTTCGCCGACTACTGGGAGCCGGTCATCGCCGCGTGCGTCGAGACCGACACGGTCATCTCGCTGCACGTCGGCTCCTCGGGCATGCCCGACATGCCCACCGACATGCCGACGGGCGGTCCGCTGGTCTCGCTCGGTGCGACGCTCTTCGGGCAGATGTCGATGACCGCCTGCGCGGAGTGGCTCTGGTCGGGTGTCCCGGCCCGCTTTCCGGAGGTCAAGATCGCGATGAGCGAGGGGGGCATCGGCTGGGTCGCAATGCTGCTCGACCGGCTCGACAACATCGTCGACCGGTCCGGGTACGGCCGCGACTACGACGCGACCGGTACACGGCCGGCCGAGGCGGTGCGGCGCAACTTTTGGTTCTGCACCATCGACGACCCGTCGACGATCGACACCCGCCACAGGATCGGCGTCGACCGCATCATGGTCGAGGTCGACTACCCCCACGGCGACTCGACCTGGCCGGACACCCAGGACGTCATCGAGCGGTGCTGGGGTCACCTCCCGGCCGACGAGCTCCGCCAGCTCACCCACGAGAACGCGGCCCGGCTCTACCGCTGGCCCCTGCCACCGACCTGCCTGCCATGAGCGACATCCCGTTCGTGGCCCGGCCCGGGCGCCTCCTGCCCGACCTCTCGCCCCGCGAGGAGCTGGTCCTGCTCGCGCGCACCCTCTGGCACGAGGGGTATGACGACCACCTCGCCGGGCACATCACCTACAGGCAACCCGACGGCACCCTGCTGTGCAATCCGTGGCTCCTCCTCTGGGAGGAGCTCCGACCCGCGGACGTCCTCGTGATCGACCGCGAGGGCACGCTCCTCGAGGGGGTCTGGCCGGTCCCGCCCGGGATCCCCCTCCACCTCGAGCTCCACCGCCAGCGCGACGACGTGGTGGTCGCGGTCCACAGCCACCCGCGGTACGCGACGCTCTGGGCCGACCGCCGGATGGTCCCACCCTGCTACGACCAGAGCTCCGCGCTCGGCGGCGGCGAGGTCGTCGTCGTCGACGAGTACGACGGGCCGGTCGACTCCACGGAGAACGCAGCCAAGGCGGTCGCCGCGATGGGGGTCGCCGAGATGGCGCTGCTCGCGAACCACGGGGTGCTGGTGACCGCGGGAAGCGTGCGGGCCGCGCACCAGCGGGCGGTCGCCCTCGAGTACCGGAGCTGGCGGGCCTGGCAGGTCGAGGCCGTCGGCGGCGGCCGGGAGCTGCCCGACCCGGCGCGCTCGTTCTTCCGGCGGTCCGACGGCGAGGGGTTCATCGGGTACTTCGAGGCGATGGCGCGACGTGAGCTACGCGACGATCCGACCCTCCTCGAAGTCGCCGGCGGGTCTGGACGGAGCTGACCGCGACCGCCGTCAGTCGGCAGCTGCGTGGCCGGGTTCAGTCGACCTTCAAGAAGATCACGTCGCGGTACTCCTGCACGTCGAGCAGCCGGTCGTCTCGCCCGTAGCGCGGGGTCGACGGTTCGCCGGGTTCCGGGTCGCGGGACCAGACCACTTCGAACCGTCGTGCGACGGAAGTGTCGGCGAACCGGAAATTGCTGTGCTCGATCGCGAGGTAGCCCCCGGTCCGGAGGCAGTCGGCGAGCTCCACCACGGTGCGGTCGAAGGCGGAGAAGGTGATCCGGGGCCTGCACGACACCGGCACCGTGCGGGCGAGGTCACCGTGGCGGAACACGGCCATTGCGAGAACTGCGTCGTACGTTCCGGGCGCCTCGCCGGACGCGGTGCCCGCGCGGACGAAGCGCATCCGCCCGTCGCCGTCGCGCCGGCTGCGGCGGCGGCACACGGCGATGTTGGCGCGGCTGATGTCGATGCCGGTGATCGTCGACTGCGGGAAGTACGACCGGAGCGAGAAGACCTCGTCCCCGGTGGAACAGCCGAAGGAGAGGAGACGGGCCTCCGGGCCGTCGGGGATCGCTCCTCGGATGAAACCGAACACGCCGGGATAGCGGTCCGGCGCGGTGTCGTTGTGCGGCTGGAAGAGGTTGGGAGGTCGCGTGAGGCGCAGCGTCCACGAGCGGCGGACGTCCGGGTCGCGCAGCACATCCGTCGCCAGCCGGCACGCGCCGGTCAGCCTCCTCGTGATGCCCATGTCGCCGTCCCTCTCCGGCCCACCTCGTCGCGCGTCAGAGGCCCTCGACGTCCACCCAGGTCCGCTCGGCGGCCGAGCGCCTGGCCGCGTCGACGACCGCGATGTCGAGGACGCCGTCGGCGAATGTCGCCGCGCGCGGTTCCGCTGCGACCTCGCGCCCCTCGATGCGGTCGCGGAGGACGCCGGCGAGTCGGGTGTACGGACCGAAGTCCATTCCGTGGGAGATCATCCGCTCGTAGGTGGTCGACACCGCCCCCTCGGGTAGCGGCGGGCCGGTCTCCGTCGGGAGGTCGTCGGGAACCGGGAGCGTGGTCGTCCCCGCTGCGGTCGCGACCTTCACCGTCGCACCGACCCCTTCGATCCAGGCGGTGCCCGTGGTCCCGACCACCCGGGTCTCGACCAGGGGCGGTCCCCAGTCGCCCGACGTGCTCTGGAGCACGCCGACGGTCCCCGATCTCATGCGGAACTGCACGAGGAACGCGTCCTCGGCGGAAAGGTCGGGCCGTGCCACGTGTGGGAGAGAGGCGCTCACCGACTCGAACTCACCCAGCGTGACCCGGAGCTGGTCGATGACCTGACTGCCGTGCGCTCCCAGCCATCCGCCCCCTTGCGCTGCATCCCCCCACCACTCCGGCACCTCCGCCGACGAGGGAGCGAGCAGGGGGACGTGCAGGAGCACCATTGCGAGGCGCGGCTCGCCGATCGCCCCGGAGGCAACGGCGCGGGCGAGCCCGGCCTGGCCGGGGTCCCAGCGGAACTCACAGCCCAGCAGGTGGACGATGCCGGCCTGCTCGGCCGCCTCGAGCATTCGACGACCCTCTTCCGCGTCACGGGCGAAGGGCTTCTCGCAGAGGACGTGCTTGCCGGCTTCGATCGCCGCGAGGGCGATCGCCGCGTGGGTGTGCGGCGGCGTCGCGATCGTCACCGCATCGACACCGTCGAGCGCGAGGGCGTCGTCGATCGAGTCGAGCGCGAGCGGGACGTCGAAGAGCGCGGCACGCTCCTTCGTCCTCGCCGGATCGCGGCCGACGATCGCGACCACCTCGATGCCGGCGGCCCGAAGGGCACGCACATGGGTGACACAGCCGAACCCGGTTCCGAACACCACGGCGCGGATCATGCGACCTCCTCGAGCAGCCGTCTGGTGGCACGCCCCACGCGCCGAGCGGCGTCCGTCGGCGCGAGCGCGTGCAGCGCATCGGAGAACACCTCGACTCCGATCGGCGCCGTGGATCCCGTCTCGCGCAGTGCACGGACGATTCCGTGGAGGTCGAACTCGCCCTCGCCGGGCACCCGCCGGTCGTGGAGGGTGGCCTCGATCAGGTTCGGCTCCGGCGCCCGCGGGCCGTCGTCGAGCTGGATTCCGACGATCGACGACCCGGGCACGCTGGCCAGAGCGTCGACGTCGTCGCCGGAGCGGGTGAAGTGCCACGCGTCGACGTTGAGGCCACCATTCGACCGGTCGGCGAGCCGGACGACCTCGTGCGCCGTCGCGAGATCGGGGATCTGTGACCACGGGAGCCACTCGAGCTGGACGAGCAACCCGTGCTCGGCCGCACGGTCGCAGAGGCCGGCGAAGGACTCTGCGGCGTCGTCGACGCCCCACGACCCGCCGAACACGTCCACCGCGTTGATCGACCGCGCGGCGAGGGCGTCGGACATGGCGAACACGTCGGCCTCGCCGAAGCGGAAGACGTCCTGGTCGTCGGCGGACGGCGGGATGTGGACCCGGTCTGCGCCCGGCAGCCACCACCAGGCCGGGTCGAGCTCGGCCACGCTGAGACCGGCGTCGGCAAGCATGGACCGGAGATCGCCGTCGCCGAGCCCCTCGGCGCGCGCCGCGGCGTAGTCGCGACCCCAGAGGGACACCGCGCGGAACCCGCCGGCCGTCGCCGCCTCGATCCGCTCGGCGAAGGTGACGTCGCGGCGGAGCGTGCCGGAGCAGAGGACCAGATCGTCCGGTCCCATCAGTACCCCGCCTCGAGGTCGACGACCCCGACGAGCGGTCGGCCGGAGCGGTACCGCTCCAGGTTCTCGGCGAACAGCTCGAAGGTGCGCCGCGGCGTCGCCGGTGACGACCACGAGATGTGCGGCGAGAGGTGGACCCGGGGGTGCGTGTAGAACGGATGGCCCTCCGGGAGCGGTTCCGGTTCGACGACGTCAAGGGACGCCAACGCCAGCCGTCCCTCGTCGAGCGCGGCGAGCAGCGCCTCCTGGTCGACCAGTGAGCCCCGCGCCACGTTGACCAGATGGGCGCCGTGGCGCACGTGGTGTAGGGCATCCTCGTCGAGGAGGTGGTGGGTCGCCGGGGTCGCCGGCGCGGCGAGCACGATGTGGTCGGATCCGCCGAGCAGCTCTGCGAGGCTGACCGCGCGCCCGACGCCATGCACCGGAATCGGTCGGTCGCTGCGCCGCAGGGCCAAGACGTCCATCTCGAACGCGACCGCACGCGCGGCGACCGCGCTCCCGATCGCCCCGAGGCCGACGATGCCGAGGGACCGACCGGCCAACCCGCCGAGGTCGGCGGTGTTCCACGTCGTCGGTGGGGAGGTGATCCACGAATCGGGCAACCGCTTCTCGAACGCCAGCATCGAGGCGAGCACGAACTCGGCGATGGCAGGCGCACCCGCGCCGCGCGAGCAGGTCAGTGTCCGCCCGGAGGCAACCTCGAGCGGGAAGCCGTCGACCCCTGCGCCGAGCACGTGGACCCAGGTCACACCCTCTGCCAGCACCCGCTCGATCGCCTCCGCGTCGTCGGCGAGGGTCGCGAGCACCTCCGCCCGGTCCGCCGAGTCGGGGCTTCCCGCGGGGACGAATGTCGTCGCCGGTGCGAAGGCACGGAGCCCGGCCAACAGTGCGTCGCCGAACTTGCCGCCGTGGACGGCCACCACCGGACCGCTCACCGTCCCGACACGTCCTTCAGCACCCCTGGGATGTGCACGGCGCCGAGCTTGGACGCGAGGTACTCGGGTGCCTCCTCGGTCTCGACGAACCAGCCGGTCGGACACATGGTGAGGATCTCCACGAACGAGAAGCCTGCACCCGCCAGCTGCGTCTCGAACGCGCGGGTGACGTAGCGCTTGGTGCGCGCCACGTTGCCGGCGGAGTTGACCGCACCGCGCGCGACGAATGCCGCACCGTCTAGCTCGGCGACCAGCGTGGCGAGCAGGATCGGCCGGCCGTGGGCCACCGGGTCACGCCCCTCGAGGCTCGTCTTCGTGCGCTGGCCGAGCACCGTGGTGGCGGTCATGTGCCCGCCGGTCTCACCGAAGACTCCGTTGTTCAACATGAGACAGGTCACGTTCTCCCCGCGGGCGGCGGTGTGGAGGACCTCCTGCAGCCCTTCGTTGACCATGTCACCGTCGCCCTGCACGGTGAACACGAACGTCTTCGGCTTCGCTCGCTTCACGCCGGTGGCGAGCGAGGGCGCACGGCCGTGCAGCGCCTGGAGCACCTCGACGTCGAGGTTGTTTGCGAACACGGTGGAGCACCCGATGCCGAACACTGCGACGGTCGACGCGGCGAGCCCGAGCTCCGCGACGACCTCGAGGGCGGTGCGCATGGCCACCGGCTCACCGCATCCGGGACAGAGGTGGTGGTCACCGATGTCGATGAGCGACGGGGTGAAGTCGTCGACCAGCCGCGCGGGCTGCTCGGGTGGACGATCGGTGGGCACGAAGGTCATCGGGCCTGGCTCACAGCAGCCCCGCGATCCTCGAGCTCAGCACGCCGACGTCGAGGTCGGGGGCGATCCCGAAACCGGAGCTGTCCAGGCTCAGCCCGCCGATGAACCGGACCGGTACCGCCCCGAGGACCGAGAGCCGAACATCGTCGATCATCTGCCCCTGGTTGTTCTCGTAGACGGCGACGACCCGGGCTCCCGCGGCCGCCTCGGCCACCAGTCGCGACGGAAAGGGGAAGAGCGTGATCGGCCGGACGTATCCGACTGCGGCACCGGCGGCGCGGAGCTCGCCCACCGCGGCGCGCACGTACTTGCCGGGGGTGCCGAACGCGACGACGACGACCTCGGCGTCCCCGGTGTGTGCGACCTCCGCGAGTGGCGTGATCCCGTCGACCATTTCATCCGTTGCGGCGGCGCACGCCGCGTAGTGCACCGAGAGGTCGAAGCCGACCTGGTCGCGTCGCTTCGCGCTGCCGAGTGGCGAGAGGAGCTTCGCGTGGCCGCTGCCCCCGCTCGAGCCGTCGAGCGCCCACGTTGGCGCCACCCGGCTCACGGGGTCGGGGAGGAGCACTGACCGCGACGTGTGGGCGAGGTAGTAGTCCCCCATCACGACGACCGGGGTCCGCCACCGCTCGGCCAGCTCGAACGCGAGACCGACGAGCTCGACCGCCTCGGCGGCGTCCATCGGTGCGAGGACCGGAAGGCGGTAGTCGCCGTGACCGCCGCCGCGGGTCGCCTGGAAGTAGTCGCCCTGAGCGCGAGCCATATCGAGCACCACCAGCGGAAGCCGGGCGAGGGCGAGCTCGGCGAGCGACTCCTGCATCAAGGAGAGTCCCTGGCCGGTC
Source organism: uncultured Acidimicrobiaceae bacterium (assembly GCA_963769765.1). Taxonomy (GTDB): domain Bacteria; phylum Actinomycetota; class Acidimicrobiia; order Acidimicrobiales; family RAAP-2; genus Bog-756. The sequence continues at coordinate 113,928 of CAVYNA010000005.1, forward strand.
GAGCCCGTGGCGGCCGGCGTGCCGGTCGCTGCCGCGCCCCAGGCCATCCCCACCGCCTCGAGCTCGCTCTCGGCGTTCATGCACACACCACCGACATCGGGGAGCAGCCGGGCCATGTGCTCGAGGACCTCGGTGAACGGCGTCATCGGGTACCCGGCGAAGAAGCGGCAGCCCGCTGCGATCATGGCGCGGGCGACGATCTCGCTACCTTCGAGGAGCCGGCGTCCCCGTGGCTCGGCGAGCGCGCTCGCGCTCATGCGTCGCCCGCGGGGTCGAACTTGTAGACCTGGAAGACGAAGTCAGGGCAGATCTGGGAACAGGCCCTGCATCCCGTACAGCCGGGGAGGAGCTTCGGGAATCGGTAGCCGCGTGCGTTGCGCTCTCCCTCGCTCATCACGAGCACCCCCGGAGGGCACGCGTCGACGCAGAGGTTGCAGCCCTTACAGGCCTCCACGTCGATGACGAGCGTGCCGCGTGAGACGGTCGGTGCGGCGCTCATGCGTCCACCGTCGGCTGCGGGCCCCAGGCTGACACCGATCGCTCGACCGACCCGTACCCCGCGCGGAGCGCGGCATCGTTGACTTCGAGGTGGCGCGCCCGGTACGGCGGCAGCAGCACCCGGACCGCATGGAGGAGTGCGTCGAGCCCGACGAGCCCGCTCGCCCCTGCAGTGGCGCCGATCATGACCATCGAGGCGGCCAGCGCGCCTCCCACCCCCTGTGCGAGCTCGGTCGCCTGCACCCCGTAGAGCGCGAGGTCCGTGCGTTCCGGCGGATCGACGATGGCGGAATCGAAGAAGAGGAGGCCGCCCGTGCCCACACGACCGAGCGGTCCGGCCACGTGCTCGTGGTGCATGAGGATCGCCGCCCACGCCGTCCCCACGGTCGGCGGGGAATCGAGGGAGCCGTCGGCGAGCACGACGGTCGCCTCGGTCGCGCCGCCACGCATCATCCCGCCGTAGCTGCCGAAGAGCTGGGCCGCCCGCCCCTCGGCGGCCGCCGCCTCGGCGAGCGTGGCGGCGGCGAGCTGGATCCCCTGACCGCCGATCCCGCTCATGACGAGTGCCCGCTCCATAGATCGATGATCTTATGATCTAAGAACGCTGTTCTGCAACCGGCTCAGGAGGCGCCGATGCGCTCCAGCAGGAGCCGGCGCTGGACCTGTCCGGTCGAGGCCGTCCGCGGGATCGCGTCCACCAGCCGGAGCATCCTCGGGTGCTTGAACCCCGCGAGCCGACCGGCACAGTGTGTGCGCAGGCCGTCGAGTGTGGGCACCCCGCCGCCCGCTGGTACCACCACCGCGCAGACGACCTCACCCCAGGTCGGATCCGGCACGCCGACGACCGCGACCTCACCGACCGACGGGGCCGACCCGAGCACCGCTTCGACCTCCGCAGGTGCGACGCTCTCGCCGCCGGTCCGGATCACCTCGCCGACCCGCCCGACGACGGAGAGGAACCCGCCGTCGTCCTCGCAGGCGAGATCACCGGTGCGGTACCACCCGTCGACCGTGCTCGCAGTCGTCGCGTCCGGGTCGTCGAGGTAGCCGTCGAAGAGCGTGCTGGACCGCACCCACAACTCGCCGTCCGGAGTGATCTTGACGCGCACGCCCTGGACCGGCTGCCCGCAGCTTCCGGGTCTCGTCCAGAGGTCGGCGTGCTCGAGGCAGGTGACACTGCCCGCTTCGGTCGAGCCGTAGAAGACGCGGAGCCGCGCCGCAGGCAGCGCCTCGGAGATCTCCGTCAGCAACTCGACAGGCGTCGCGGACGTGCCGGTGTCGGCGACGCGCAACGAGGCGAGCGCACCATGGCGGTGGTCGAGCTCGTCGAGAATACGGCGCCACACCGCCGGGATGCAGTTGAGCCGCACAGCTCCGTGTCGCTCGACCGCGCCGACGATCGCCTCGGCCGTGGCCGTCCGCACCAACACGACCGCGTCGCGTGCCTGGAACTGCTGGAGGGCGATCGTCCAGGCCCCCATGTGGAAGAGCGGGTACGGACAGACCATCGCGCCCCTCGGCTCCGGCAGCGCACCGGGATGGCTGCGCAGGTAGCTGGTCCGGTGCGAGAGCACCGCGCCCTTCGGCACGCCGGTGCTCCCGCTCGTGAAGAAGGCGACGTGTGGATCGGACTCCGCGGGGTGCGGGACAGTGGGCGCGTGGTCGTGGTCGTGGTCGTGGTCCGCCTCCGCGAGGAGCACGTCGAGGCCGACGCTCTCGACCCCCGGGTGCACCGGCCCGACCCCGGGTCCGAGCACGCACAGGTCGGGGTGTGCCCGTTCGAGGATCGGTGCCACCTCCGACGTACCGAGCAGGCCGTTGACCGGGATGAAGACCGCTCCCAACTTCGCGACCGCGGCGAAGAGCACCACTGCGTCGAGCTCGGTCGAACACCAGAGCGCGACCCGCTGCCCCCTCGTCACGCCCCGGGTGGCGAGCACGTGTGCGACTCGGTCGGCGCCGGCGTCGAGCTCGGCGAAGGTGATGGATCGGTCGTCGAGCACGGCGGCCGTGCGGTGCGGCACCGCACGGGCCGCGTTGGCGAAGACCTCCCCGATCAGCAGGGGCGACGCACTCATCCCCGGTGCCTCCTGTCTGCTCTTGCCGTTCGAGAACGGTGATCTTAGAGTAGGACAACGCTATGTTCAGCGTGACCCGGGGAGGGCGACCCGTTGGCAGACATGACCGAGACCCTCGCCCGCCGTGCTGTCGAGCGCACGGTCGCCGACCGCCAGGACCGCTACGAGCGCGAGCTGCGCCTCGTCATCGATTCGACCTACGACCTGATCGAGCGCAGCGGGACACTCGATCCTTCGCTCCGCGAGATCCTCGCCCACGCCGGGCTCTCCACCCAGGCCTTCTACCGCTATTTCCGCTCGAAGGACGAGCTGTTGCTCGTGCTGCTCGACGACGGCCGTCGCCAGCTGGTCGAGTACCTCACCCACCGCATGGAGGCCGCCGACGCGGGGCCGGACAAGGTCCGCGCGTGGGTCGAGGGCGTGCTCGCCCAGGCGTCCGACCCGAAGGCCGCCGCCCGATCGCGTCCCTTCGTCGCCAACGAGGACCGGCTCGCACAGATGTTCCCGGTCGAGCAGCAGGCCTCGGTCGACGGTTTGGTCGACCTCCTCGACGATGCGCTCGGCGCCTGCGGACCGACCGGTGGGAGCCGCCGGCCCGACGCGGAGGCCATCTTCCGGCTCACGTTCGCGACGCTCCGGAGCCACCTCATGCACGGAAGCCGGCCGACCACCGAGACGGTCGGCCACCTCACCGGATTCTGCCTCCGAGGCGCCGGCATCGTCGGGGAGGAGCGGTGAGCGCCGAGCGCGAGCTCGGTGAAGTCGGCACACGGCTGGTGTTCGAGGACGACCGGGTGCGGGTCTGGCAGGTCCGCCTTGCGCCCGGCGAGACAGGCGACGTCCATCGGCACGAGCTCGACCATCTCCTCGTCCAGATCTCGGGCGACCGGATCGCGGTCGTGCCGGAGCCAGACTCCGCCGGTCCGTTCCGCGAGTACCTCGAGGCCGACGTGATCCCCGGTGCGGTCGTGCCGGTCCACCGGGGCGGTGTCGAGCGGGCCCGCAACGTGGGCGAGGCGCACTACCTCGAAGTGGTGATCGAGCTCAAGGACGGCTGAGCCGCGGCCCGACCGCGGCCCGATGTCCGTACCCGGTGTCACCCTGCGGGCCGACCGCCCCCGGGCGGCGGGTCGCTGCCCGGAACGCCCTGGTCGGAGACGTGCTCGGTCCAGGCGGTGCCGGACCAGTAGCGCTGCTCGTGCCTGAAGAAGGGGTCCGCGAACCAGCCCGGCGCGACCCCCCCGGCCGCACGGTCTGCGACCGTGCCCTCCCGCGCCCCTTTCGTCGGCCGGGCCGGTGGGTCCGTAAAGGAGCTCGACGACACCCGACCGCGTCGGGCGCCGGCCCGGCGCTGCGCGGCGACCAGGCGCAACACGACCACGGCCGCGAACAGCGCACCCGCGAGCCACGAACCCTGGTGGAACCCCACGATCGCGAGTGTACGGCGTTCCCATCGGAGGCGATCGGCGCGCCGCGCAGGCTAGCGGTCCGGCGATCGCTCCCGCTACGGTGTGCCCGCAGCCGTCGGAGACGCGAGTCACGAGGAAGGGAAGGGTGATGGCCGAGCAGATTCCCCTGGTCGACTATCTGGTGCTCGGTGACGACCCCCACCTCGTGGCCAACGAGTGCACGTCGTGCGGGGCCCGGTTCTTCGATCGACGAAACGCGTGCGCGAGCTGCGGCAAGACCGAGTTCCAGAAGGTGGCCGTGCCCACCAAAGGAGAGGTGCGGGCCTTCACCATCGTGGCCTTCGCTGCGCCCGGCGTCCCCGTTCCCTACGTAGCCGCCCTGGTCGACTGCGAGGGCACCAGCGTGCGGGCCAACCTGATCAACGTCGAACCCACCCCGGAACACGTGTCGACCGGTCTGTCGGTGCGCCTGGCCACCCAGGTCGTCGGGACCGACGCGGAAGGCACCGAGGCGGTCGGGTTCGGCTTCGAGCCTCTTGGAGGGTGACGACCATGGCAGCTGACGATCTCTGGATCCTCGGGATCCACATGACGAAGTTCGGCAAGCACCCCGACCTCGACCTGGTCGACCTCGCGTCGGAGGCCGTCCTCGGGGCCCTTGCCGACGGTGGCGTCACCATGCAGGACATGGAGGTCATCGGCGCGGGCAACTTGATGGCCGCCAACGCCGGCATCGGCCAGCAGCTTCAAAAGCAGCTCGGCCAGACCGGCATCCCCGTCTACAACGTCGCGAACGCGTGCGCCACCGGGGCCACCGCATTGCGGGTGGCGTGCATGGCGGTGAAGTCAGGTGAGGCCGACATGGGGCTCGCGTTCGGCGTCGAGAAGCTCTCGGGCGCCGGCCTCCTCTCGGGTGGGAGCCGCAAGGACGACTCGGACACCTGGACGCCCTCGGGACGTTTCGGGGCGGTCGCGCCGGTGGATGGTCGCATCGGCACCGAGATCATGCCCGGGGTCTTCGCCCAGATCGGCATGGAGTACGGCCACCGCTACGGCGGTACCAGCTTCGAGCTCTTCGCGCGGATCAGCGAGAAGAACCACGCCCACTCGACGCTGAACCCGCTGGCCGCCTACACGAAGAAGATGACGCTCGAGGAGATCATGGGCGACGTCATGATCGCCTACCCCAACACGCGCCCGATGTGCTCGGCCAACTGCGACGGTGCGGCCGCAGCGGTCGTGGTGAGCGGGACGAAGCTCAAGACGCTCTCCGGTGAGCAGCAGCGCCGTGCGGTGAAGATCTCGGCGTCGGTGCTCACCACCGATCCGTGGGAGGAGTCGTGCCAGGTCCTCCCCGACGTCAACACCCTGACGCGGAACGCCGCCACACAGGCCTACGAGCAGGCCGGCGTCGGTCCCTCCGACCTCGACCTGGTCGAGCTGCACGACTGCTTCGCCACCGCCGAACTCGTCCACTACGACAACCTCATGCTGTGCGAGCCCGGTGGAGCCGTCGACTTCTTCAACTCCGGTGCGCCCTTCCGCGACGGATCGACTCCGGTCAACGTCTCGGGTGGCCTCGAGTCGAAGGGCCATCCCATCGCTGCCACCGGCATCGCCAACGTGTGGGAGGTGGCGACGCACTTGCGGGGCGAGGCCGGCAATCGTCAGATCGAGGGGGCGAGGGTCGGACTCACCCACGTGATCGGGCTCGGATCCGCCTGCGGCATCCACATCCTCGAGAAGGCCGCCTGACCGCTCGTCACCGGTGCCCGGCGGCCTCCCGTCGGATCCACTCGAGGTAACCGCCCGAGCCGCCGGCGAGCTCCACCACGACGATCTCCGGAGTCTCGTACGGGTGGGCGACACCGACGGCCTCGACCACGTCGGGCGCGAGCTCGGCGGTCGTCTTCAGGCACACCGACCACTCCTCGGCGCGCTCGAGTGCGCCCTTCCACCAGTAGCGGCTCTCCACTGGACCGCTCCGCTGACCACAGGCGACCAGTCCGCCGGCGAGCAGCGCGTCGACGATCGCATCGGCCCGTTCGGAGTCGTCGATGGTGAAGCGCACCTCCACGCAGTCCATCCCGTCCTCCGATCTGACGTTTCCGACGGACCCGCCGTCCGACGGACCTGGGTGGCCGCCGCCAGGGCGAAGAGCGTGGAACACGGTGCCTCGTCGTCGGTGCAGACTACCTGGCAAGACAACGACCCCGGCCTGGGCGCGAGCTGTGAGCACGCAGGTCGCGCGGCCCCGAGGGAGGAGCGATGGCCACTGTCGAGGAGCTCGCCACCGAGCTGGCCGCGCTCCGACTCCGGCTCGAGGCCACCGAGGGCGTGCTCGCGATCCACGCCCTCAAGGCGCGCTACGCCGATCTAGTCGACCGCCGCTTCTGCGAAGGTGCCCCGGTCGACGTCGCCACGATGGACGCCCTCGCCACGGCGGCCGCCGAGTTGTTCACCGAGGACGGGGTCTGGGACGGCGGACCGACCCTCGGACGGGTCACCGGTCGTGCCGCCATTGCCGAGCGCCTCGCGCGTCCGACGCTCACGTTCTCGCGCCACCTCTTCGTCAAGCCGGAGATCACCGTCGACGGCGATCGCGCGACGGGACGGTGGGACCTGCTCAGCCCGTGCCGGACGCCCGAGGGCACCTCGTACTGGATGTGCGGCTTCGAGGACGACGAGTACGTACGGACCGGGTCCGGCTGGCTGCATGCGAGCATGCGGCTCACCACCGTCTTCATGGCGCCCGTGGGCGGTGGCTGGACGGACGTGTTCGCCTGAGCAACGGCCGTCCTCGGCCGACCTCCGGGTGGGGTCGATGGTCGACCGGCCGGGCGCATCCTGCAACAGGTCCGAAGCCGCCCTCTCTTTCGTCATGGGCATTGCCATATCATCGGGTTCCACCAGGTCATCGCCTGTCGGCGGTGCGGACCAATGAGGTGAGCCACCCGCCATGCAGAGCTACGAACCGTTCGACGGGGTGATCGCGAGGACCGAGGTCGAGTCCCGACCGTCCTGGCCCGAGCCACCCCACCCCGGTGAGGACGCCCCCAACGTGGTGCTCGTGCTCCTCGACGACACCGGCTTCTCCCACTTCGGCTGCTTCGGCTCGGAGCTCACGACGCCCAACATCGACGGGCTGGCGGCCCGCGGGCTGCGATACACCAACTTCCACGTGACCCCGCTCTGCTCGCCGACACGTGCGGCGCTGCTCACGGGCCGAAACCACCACGAGGTCGGCATGCGCTCGCTCTCCAATTTCGACAGCGGGTATCCGCACATGCGCGGGCACATCTCCATCCACGCGGCCACCGTCGCCGAGGTGCTCCGCGACCGCGGGTACGCGACCTTCGCCGTCGGCAAGTGGCACCTGTGCCCAATGGACCAGGCCTCGGCGGCGGGTCCCTTCGACCAGTGGCCGTGCCAGCGCGGCTTCGACCGCTACTACGGCTTCCTCGAGGGGGAGACCGACCAATTCCATCCCCAACTCGTCTACGACAACCACTCGGTCGACGCTCCGGCCACCCCCGAGGAGGGCTACCACTTGAGCGAGGACCTGGTCGACCATGCGCTCTCGTTCCTCCACGACACGGTCTCGATCCGTCCGGACCGGCCCTTCTTCACCTACCTCGCCTTCGGCGCGATGCACGCGCCCCACCAGGCTCCGGCCGACTACCTCGCCCGGTACCGAGGCCGATTCGACGAAGGGTGGGACGTCGCGCGAGACCGCTGGTTCGCGCGGCAGCTCGAGATGGGACTGTTGCCGCCCGCCACCGAGCTCGCACCCCGCAACCAGGGCGTCGAGGCGTGGGACACCCTCCCGGAGAACCAGCGCCTCCTCGCCACCCGCCTCCAGGAGGCCTTCGCGGCCTTTCTCGAGCACACCGACGCCCAGATCGGGCGGCTGATTGCCGGGCTCGAGGCGCTCGGACAGCTCGAGCGCACGCTCTTCATCCTCCTCTCCGACAACGGCGCGAGCCAGGAGGGCGGTCCGTTCGGTGTGCTGCACGAGATGAAGTACTTCAACTTCCTCGTCGAGACCCCCGACGAGGCCGTCCACCGCATCGACGACATCGGCGGACCGCACAGTCACGCCAACTACCCGTGGGGCTGGGCCCAGGCCGGCAACACGCCGTTCAAGTGGTACAAGCAGAACACCCACGAGGGCGGCGTCCATGTGCCGCTCGTCGTGCACTGGCCCGGCCGGCTCGAGGGCCCCGGCGGGGTACGTGACCAGTTCCACCACGTCAACGACCTCGTCCCCACCATCTACGAGGCGCTCGGCGTCGAACCGCCGGAGAGCTACCGGGGGCTCGAGCAGCTCCCGGTCACCGGGACCTCGATGCTCTCCACGTTCGGCTCACCGGAGGCACCGTCGACAAAGGGCGTGCAGTACTACGAGATGATGGGCCACCGCGCCATCTATGCACACGGTTGGAAGGCGGTCACCCGGCACCAGCCCGGAACCTCGTTCGACGACGACGACTGGGAGCTGTACCACCTCGCCGAGGACCGCTCCGAATGCCGGAACCTCGCCACCGCGGAGCCGGCCAGGCTCGCCGAGCTGATCGAGCTCTGGTGGCGGGAAGCGGCCGAACACGGCGTCCTCCCACTCGACGACCGGACCATCGAACTGTTCTTCACCCGCTATCGCGACCGGTCACCCCACCCGGTGAGTCGCCGGTACACGTACCGGCCGCCGATGGCGCCGCTCCCCGCGCAGGTGGCGCCCGCGTTGGGAGGGCGCGGCTGGGACATGACGGCCTCGATCGATCGACCCTCCGGCGCCGGCGGTGTGCTGTTCGCCGCGGGCACCGAGAACTCGGGAGTCAGCCTCTTCGTCCAGGCCGACCTGCTGGTCTTCGACTACAACTGCTTCGGCGACCATACGGTCGTGTTCTCGGACCATCCGGTCCCGACCGGTGTCACCTCGGTCGGGGTGCGCTTCCGCCGGTCGGGAAAGGGTGCGGAGGCGACACTCGTGATCGACGGCCGACCGAGCGGCACCGTCTCGATCCCCTTCGCGATGACCATCATCTCGAGCGTCGGCGCGAGCGTCGGCTACGACCACAGCGCGCCCGTCTCCGAGCGTTACCAGGGGTCCTTCCCCTTCGAGGGCACCCTCGGCACGCTCGAGGTCGACGTGCTCACGCCGCGCGACCGTGCCGACGAGGCCGAAGCCGACGCGCGCGCCGCAATGTCGCGACAGTGAGCACATCCGCGCCGCGGAATCAGCCGGTGAAGCGTGCCGAGGCCCCGGCGTCGACGTCGATGACCGAACCCGTCACGTGGCGTGCGCCCTCCGAGACGAGGTAGAGCACCGCAGCGGTGATCTCCTCGGGCTCGAGCCAGGGCACGGGCTGCACGTGGAGCGCAGCCATCGGTCCCGCGACGTCGTCCATGGTCGGGTGCTCGAGGTCGGGGCGCATGATCCCATAGATCATGTCGTTGTGGATCATGTCGGTCGACACATTGCCGGGCGCGATGGCGTTGACCGTGATCCCGAATGCCGCCAGCTCGTACGCGACCGACTTGGTGAGGCCGATGACGCCCCACTTGGACGCCGTGTACGCGGGGATGCCCGGGTTCGACGAACGACCCATCATGGAAGAGATGGCGATGATCCGGCCCCACCGCGCGCGGCGCATGTGCGGTGCAGCCGCCCGCATCGCGTTGAACACACCGGTCAGGTTGATGTCGATGGTCTCACCCCACTCGGCCGCGCTCATCGAGCAGACGGAGCCGAGCGCGGAGACACCGGCGTTGGCGACCATGATGTCGACCGAGCCGAACGAGTCGTGCACCTCGGTCACGAAAGTGAGCATCGCCGCCAGATCGCGCACGTCAGTCACCGACGTGAGGCACCGGCGTCCTTCGGCCTCGACCAACCTGGCGGTCTCCGCGAGATCGCCGCTCGTCGCCATCGGGTAACTCACCGTTGCGACGTCCGCACAGGCGTCGCAGATCGCGACGTCGGCTCCTTCGCGGGCAAGGGCGACCGCATGGCTCCGGCCCTGGCCCCGGGCACCTCCGGTGACCACGGCGACCCGTCCCGCACAGGACCCCTCAGCGCGTCCGTCCGTCATGGCTCCTCCGATCGCCCGGTCCGTCACCGGCGGCAGGATCCTAACGGGGGGCCGACCACCCGCTTCCCCGTCCCGACCTCAACGCGACCGTCCCCATTCGCGGAGGACCTCGCGGTACCTGCGGTCCCACTCGTCGTAGGTCAGGCGCAGCTCGGGGCCCGGCCAGTCGGGCGCAAGCAGCTCGGCGGGAAGCAGTGGGTCCGCCTGGAGGTGGCGGAGGACCGCGGCGGAGAGCTCGAAGCCCTGTGCGAGGTCGGTCGGGCGCTCGGTGGGCTGCTCGCCGAGGCGGCGAACGAGCGCACGCGACCGTGCCGCCCATGCCTCGGGGGCGAAGAGGCGTGCGGCGAGCGCGACCGGATCCCCGACGGGTGCACCCGTGAAACGGGCGAGGGCCGGGTCCTCGTCGGGGTCGGGCCGGAGCGGGAGGTTGCACGGCCGCAACCAGAACCCCTCGCGCTGCTCGGCCAGTCGGGCGAGCGCGAGTCGGCGGCGGCGGGCCGCGCGTTCGTCGGGTGCGCTCCCGGTCGCCGTCACGACCACCATGTCCCACGTGCCGTCCCAGGCGGAGGTCGCCGCGGTCCGACTGGCCGACTGGCGGACCTGGCGGTCGGCCAGGGCGCCGGCGAGCCGGTACCGACCGCCTCCGTCGGTCACCGCCTCCCCCGAGGCGACCATCCGGCTGAGTGCGACCCGGGCCCGGTTCTCGTTGATGCCGAAGAGCCCGACCAGATGGACCAGATGCGCGACCGGCAGCTCGGGTGGATCGGCACCGAGCAGGGCACTCGCGAGCACCGACCGCGCCGTGAAGGGAGCCTTACCAACTTGTATCATCTGTCTGGCAACTGTAATATGTCCGAATGGCGCCGACCATGGTGCTCGACGAGTCGACCCGGCCCAAGGTGCTTCCGACCGAGCGCCTGCTCGCCAACGGGATGTGCCGACCGGAGCTCCGGCGCGAGCTCCGGCGGATCGACAACGTCCGCAACGCGGTGACCGTCCTCACGCTGTGGCTGTGGGTGGCGGTCATCATCGGTGGCGCGGTGTGGATCGGGAACCCGTTGGCCTACCTCGCGGCATTCGCCTTGATGGGTCCGATGTACGCGCGCTTCGCCATCGTCATGCACGACGCGGCCCACAAGCTCCTGTTCGACGACAAGCGGCTCAACGACTGGGTCGGCACCTGGCTCGTCGCGTACCCGGCCTTCACGCCGATCTCCTTGTACCGGCGCGGTCACTTCGCACACCACAAGGAGGAGTTCGGGGAGAAGGATCCTGACCTCGCCTTCTACGGCGGCTACCCCTGCGACAGGCGCGCCCTGCGCCGAAGGCTGGTCCGGGACGCGGTGGGCATCTCGGGATGGAAGAACTTCACGCCGCTCGTGAGGGGGCTGCGACTGTCGGCCTATCGCCGGGTGTCGGCATCGATCATCGGCGTCCAGCTCGCGCTCTGGGCGGCGCTGTGGGCGGCGACCGGTCGCTGGTGGATCTACCCGCTGCTGTGGTGGCTGCCGTGGATGACCCAGTGGCGTGTGCTCAACCGGCTCCGGTCGATCGCCGAGCACGGCGGGCTCGAGGCGAGCGATGACCGCCGGGTGCCTTCCCACTCGGTGGAGCAGCACTGGATCGCGCGATTCTGGTTCGTGCCCTACCACGCGGGGCTGCACCTCGCGCACCACGTGGACGCCGGCATTCCCTGGCGGAACCTCCCGCGATTCCACGCAGAGCTGGTCCGGGCCGGCTACCTCACCGAGGACGCCACCTATCCGACCTACCGCGCGCTCTGGAGGGCTCTCTCCTCGGCCTGACAGGCCCGCATGACGGCCGGTCAACTCCGGGCACGGAGCGTGCGGTAGCGCTCGACGAGCGACGCCGTCGAGCTGTCCTGCCCGGTCAGGTCCGGGTTCCCCCCATCGGCGAGGAGCGGCGCGAGCTGCACCGCCATCGTCTTGCCGAGCTCGACCCCCCACTGGTCGAACGAGTCGATGCCCCAGACCACCCCCTCGGTGAAGACGGTGTGCTCGTAGAGCGCGATGAGCTGGCCGAGAACCGAAGGGCTGAGGCGCGGCGCAAGGATCGTCGAGCTCGGGTGGTTGCCCGGCATGACCTTGTGGGCGACCAATTCGGCCGGCGTCCCGTCGGCCGCCACCTCGTCCGCCGTCCGTCCGAAGGCGAGGACCTTGGACTGTGCGAAGCAGTTGGACATGAGCAAGCCCTGTTGCTCGCCGAGCTCGCGGGTCGACTCGGCGAAGCCGATGAAGTCGCAGGGGATGAGCCGGGTCCCCTGATGGATCAGCTGGTAGAAGGCGTGCTGCCCGTTGGTGCCCGGCTCACCCCAGAAGATCTCGCCGGTCGCCGCGGAGACCGGGGTGCCGTCGCGCCGGACCGACTTGCCGTTCGACTCCATGGTCAGCTGCTGGAGGTAGGCCGGAAAGCGCGCCAGCCGCTGGCTGTAGGGGAGCACCGCGTGGGTCTCCGCCCCGAAGAAGTCGACGTACCAGACGTTGAGCATGCCCTGGACGACCGGCAGGTTCTCCTCGAGGGGCGCCGTGGCGAAGTGCCGGTCGATCGTGTGCATGCCGGCGAGGAGCTGGGCGAACCGCTCGGGGCCGATGGCCACCATCAGCGAGAACCCGATCGCCGAATCGACGGAGTAGCGACCGCCGACCCAGTCCCAGAAACCGAACATGTTGGCAGGATCGATACCGAACTCGGTCACGCCGTCACGATTCGTCGACACCGCGACGAAGTGTCGGGCGACGGCCTCCTCGCCGCAACCGAGCCCGCCGAGGAGCCACTGACGTGCGGCCCGTGCGTTGGTGAGCGTCTCGAGTGTCGTGAACGTCTTCGAGCTCACGACGAAGAGCGTCGTCGAAGGATCGAGGTCCGCGAGCTTCGATGCGAGGTCGACCGGGTCGATGTTGGAGACGAACCGGCACTCGATCCGATCGAGCACGTCGTCGCGGAGCGCCTCGTAGGCCATGGCCGGACCCAGATCGGAGCCGCCGATGCCGATGTTGACGACCGTACTGATCGGGTGGCCGGTCTGGCCGGTCCACTCGCCCGAACGGATGCGCGTCGCAACGGCACCCATCGAGTCGAGCACCTCGTGCACCTCGGCCACCACGTCGTGGCCGTCGACGAGGAGCTGCGAGTTCCGCGGCAGGCGAAGTGCGGTGTGGAGGACCGCCCGGTCCTCGGTCGTGTTGACGTGGGCGCCCGCGAGCATTTCGTCACGACGCGCTTCGAGGCCCGCCGCGCGGGCGACCGCGAACAGGGCGGCCATCGTCGCGCGGGTGACGCGGTGCTTCGAGTAGTCGAGGAAGAGGTCCCCCGCCATCACTGTCATCTCGCGTCCGCGTGCGGGGTCCTCTGCGAACAGCGCTCGAAGATTGCGGTCGCGGAGCGAGGCGAACTGCTCGCCGAGCGCCTCCCACGAGGCGCTCGTCGTGACATCGGTCACCGCACCCGTCACCTCTGGCGTCACCGGCTCTCTCCGCTCTGCTCGAGGATCGTCCTGTTGAGCGTACCGAGCCGGCGCTCGACCGCCACCGATGAGTGGGGTGAGGAGGAGATTACGCAGTGATTACCTTCCAGTGACGAGACGATTGCGCCGCGTTCACCTGTCCTTCTTATGGTGATGGTGATGGCAGCGAACCGGCCCACACCCTGCATCCGGTCCCGGGCAGGCAGCTCGGATGCACGGTGTGCCGGCTCGCTCCGTCCGGGGCACTGGCCCCCTCTGCCTCTCACGGCAGCGACGGCCCATCCGGACCATCCGGAGCGGCGATGCAACCGTGACGCCGTGCCGCGCACGTGCACGAGGAACGCACGACCGACGGACGGCGCATGGTTCCGGAGCGTCACGGAACGATGACGACCCTGACGTTCCGCGAAGTCGAAGATCGGGCGCTCCCCCCTGAGGGACACCCGACCATCCTGATCATCGACGACGATCCTTCGTCGCGCGACGCGCTCGCGGCGACCCTGTCGGTCGAGGGATTCGACGTGGTCACTGCGGTCGGAGGTGACGACGGGCTCGCGAGGCTCGCCTCGGTGTGCCCGTCGCTCATCCTGCTCGACATGGAGCTCGCAGACGGACAGGGACTGAGCATCTTCGGGCACATCACCGAGCGCTCACCCGGGGTGCCGGTCATCATGGTCACCTCCCGGGACGACGAGCTCGACGCCGTGCTCTCCCTCGAGGCCGGCGCCGCCGACCACATCACGAAGCCGCCGCGCCCGCGTGAGCTGACGGCCCGCATCCGCGCGGTCCTGCGGCGGGTCGGGGACTCCCAACGCGGGGGCGAGCCCCAGACGGTGGGCACCTACTCGTTCGGACCGGTCTCGGTCGACGTCTCCCAACGCGAAGCGCTCGTGGACGGCCGATCGGTCGAGCTCTCGCGCAAGGAGTTCGACCTCCTCGCCCTCCTGGTGTCCGAGGCCGGTCACGTGGTCTCCCGCAAGCAGTGCATGGAGCGCATCTGGCGTGACCGCAAGATGGGCGATTCGAGGACCCTCGACACCCACGTGAAGCGACTCCGCAAGAAGATCGAGACCACCCCCGCCGATCCCCAGCACATCGTGACGGTGCGCGGAATCGGGTACCGCTTCAAGCCGTAAGAGTCCGCCCGGCGCCGCCATCGCCCGTGCCCTCCCCCACTGGTCGACGATTGGTGTACGGGCGGACCCTTACGGCTTGAAGCAACGACCCCGGTCCTGGCCGGGGGGTTGGCAACCTCCTCCATCGCGTAGAGTGCGATCGGCGACGGAGCTCGTCCGAGCCACCGCATCCGGCCTCTGGCTCCTCCCGGAAGGACGACGGACGCGATCTCGGAAGGAGAGGGTGTGCGGCGCCTCGAACCAACGACGTCCCGTTCGTACGGGCGATGGCTGCGTGCAGCCGCAATCGGGGTGGGCGGCGCCATCGGCACGTTGGCGCGCTACGGCATCGAGCGGGGGATCCCGACGGCGGGGTTCGCCATGCCCTGGTCGACGCTCGCGGTCAATGTCGCGGGCTCGTTGCTGCTCGGCGTGGTGTTGACCCTGGTGGTCGAGCGGTGGTCGCCGACAACGTACGTGCGCCCCTTCGCGGCCATCGGCGTCTGTGGCGGGTTCACCACCTTTTCGACACTGGCCGTCGAGGTCGCCCAACGCGGCCAACACGGTCGGGCGGTACTCGCCGCGGTCTACCTCGTCGTCTCGGTGGTGGCCGGCATGGCGGCCGCCGCACTCGGTATCGCTGCGGCACGGGGCCGCATCCGCCTCCTCCCTGCCGACCGGGTGATCCCCGATCCTGACGACCTCGGGCTCCTCCACGACTGGCCGTCGGTGACCGCAGAAGGCGTCGATCGCGGACACGACGGGGAAGTGGAGCCCCGGTGACCCTGCTCGGCGTCGCACTCGCCGGAGCCGTCGGCTCGATCCTGCGGTATCTCGTCGACCACGCCGTCCAGAGGCGGGCGGGATCGGACCTCCCCCTCGGGACCCTCGTCGTGAACCTGAGCGGCTCGTTCGCCCTCGGCGTACTCGTGGGCGCGGCCGGGCACCTCGGGCTCGGCACCGCCTGGGTGGCCGTCCTCGGGACAGGCCTCATCGGTGCCTACACCACGTTCTCCACCTTCACCTTCGACACCGTCCGCCTCCTCGAGAACGGGGAGTGGGCATCCGTGCTGACAAATCTCGGGGTCAGCCTCGTCGCTGGCGTCGCCGTCGCCGGCCTCGGCCTCGGCCTCGGCGGGCTGCTCTGACTCACGGCCACTGGCGGTCGCCCCACCATGTCCTCCCGCGGCGCACAATGTTCACAGAACGATCACTCCGCGGTCGCCCTTCCGTTCTCTGGCGTTCACCTCCCTCCCCTACCGTCCCTGCGGGAGGTCGCCGACAGCCATGGCCGCCGTGGACGAGAGCATCAGGGTGCTGGTGATCGAGGACGAGGAGTCCTACCGCCAAGCGCTCGCCTCGGGTCTGCGTCGAGAGGGCTTCGAGGTGACCATTGCCAACGACGGCGCCGAGGGACTGCGCCTCTTCAGTGCGCGCCCCTTCGACATCGTGCTGCTCGACATGCTGCTGCCCGGGATGCACGGCATCGAGGTCTGTCGGAGGATGCGGGCGATGGCCGCCGTCCCCATCGTGATGGTGAGTGCGGTCGACACCGAGCTCGACGTGGTGCTCGGCCTCGAGCTCGGCGCCGCCGACTACGTGACGAAGCCCTTCCATCTCCGCGAGCTCGTCGCCCGCATGCAGGCGATCCTCCGGCGCGTCTCGCCGCCGATGGACCCACTCGGCTCCATCGGCGGGTTGTCGGTGGTCTTCGGCTCCGACTTCACCGTCGAGGAACAGCGGTCACCCTTCTCGTTCGGACTGGTGCACGTGGACTTCGTCCGCCGCGAGGTGACGGTCGACGGACGCCAGACCCATCTCTCACGACGCGAGTTCGATCTGCTGTCGGTGCTGCTCACCCCGGCGCGCCGCGTGCGCACGCGAGACGAGCTCATCGACCTCCTGTGGCCCGACCGCTACCTCTCCGACAGCCGCACGCTCGACACCCACGTGCACCGGCTCCGGGCGAAGCTCGAGCCCGACCCATCCGAACCGCGCTTCATCGTCACCGTGCGGGGCGTCGGCTTCCGCATCGATCCCGACGGCACCCGTCCGGCACCTTCGCCGTCGTCGGGCCTGTCGTCTGCGTTGACCGGCACGGACGGCAACGGCCCGTTCAGCGTCTGACGTCAGCCGAACCGGCCGTTCACGTAGTCGAGGGTCCGGGGATCGGATGGCTCGCTGAAGAGCGTGGGCGTCTCGCCGAACTCGATGAGCTCGCCGGCCTTGTCCTCGGCCATCAGAAGGAATGCGCACCGGTCCGAGACCCGCATCGCCTGTTGCATGTTGTGGGTCACGATGACGATGGTGACCCGGCTCTTGAGCTCGCCGACCAGCTCCTCGATGCGGCGGGTCGCCACCGGGTCGAGCGCGGAAGTCGGCTCGTCCATGAGGAGGACCTCGGGTTCGACCGCGAGCGCCCGCGCGATGCAGAGGCGCTGTTGCTCGCCGCCCGACAGCGTGCTCGCACGCGCTTTCATGCGGTCGCGCACGCTGTCCCAGAGCGAGGCTGCCTCGAGCGCAGACTCCGCCGCCTCGTCGAGCAGGTCCTTCTTCCGGACCCCGTTGAAGCGGAGCCCGGCCACCGCGTTCTCATAGATGCTCATGGTCGGGAACGGGTTCGGGCGCTGGAAGACCATCCCGACCCTCGACCGCAACAGTGTCGGATCGGTGGTGGGCGCGTAGACATCGGTGTCGCCGAGCATGATCGTCCCGTTGACGGACGCCAAACGCTCCGTATCGTGCATCCTGTTGAGCGCACGCAGCAACGTCGTCTTGCCCGAACCCGACGGCCCGATCAGCGCGGTCGCCATTCCCCGGCAGACGTCGAACGTCACGTTGCGCACTGCCGGCTTGCCGCCGAAGGCGACGGTCACCTCGTGCAGGCGCATCACCGCGTCGTCCGACGGCAACGCTCGCTCCTCGACGCTGCGTCGCTCCCCTTCGCCGATCACCGGATCGATCACTGCCGGTCCCTCCGGAGCACCACCGAGAGCACCCGGCTCCCGATGCTGAGCACGAGGACCACGACGACCAGCAGGAGGGCGGCACCCCAGGCGACCTGCACGAGATCCGGGTAGGGCTGGCTGCTGTTCGTATAGATGAGCACCGGCAGGGCGTTCATCGGCTTCGTCGGGTTCCACTGCAGGTACTGGTTGCCGAAGATCGTGAGCAGCAGCGGGGCGGTCTCGCCGAGTCCCCTCGCGATCGCGAGGAGCGCGCCGGTGATGATGCCGGGCATCGCAGTCGGCACGACCACTCGTCGCGCGATGGCCGCACGGCGTGCTCCGAGCGCGAGCGCCGCCTCGTTCAGTTGGTGGGGCACCCCGCGCAACGCGGTCTCGCCCGCCCGAATGATGATCGGCAGCATGATGAATCCGATCGCGAACGCACCGGCCAACGCGCTGTAATGGCCCGTCGTCTTCACGATCGCGATGTAGCCGAAGATGCCGATGGTGATCGACGGCATTCCCGTCATCACGTCCGCCGTGAACCGGACGCCGTCGGCGATCCGCCCGTCGGACTCGGCGAGGAACAGCCCACCGAGGAGTCCGACGGGAACGGTGACCGCCGTGGCGATGATCCCGATCTCGACCGTCCCGACGATGGCGTTCCACACACCGCCACCCGGGATCCCCTCGGGTGTCGTCGAGTGGGTGAAGAAGTCGGCGCTCCAGGCGGGCAGTCCCTTGATGACGACGTAGGCGAGGATCGCCACCAGGGGCACGACCGCGAGGGAGAGCGCGAGCCAGCACACGCCGACGGCCAGCCGCGAGGTGAGCATCCGCCGCCTCAGCGAGGACGCCGCGATCTCGCGGATGCGCTCTCGTCGGGCGAGGATCGAGTCGACGCCCGCGTCGGTGAGGAGTGCGCTCACGCGACCCCCAGGGCTGCGGTGGCGCCGGCCTCGGCGGACGTCCGGCGCACCAACACCCGTGCGGCCGTGTTGACCCCGACGCCGATGGCGAGCAGGACAAGGCCCGCGCCGAAGAGGGCGCTGAGCTCGGTGCCCGTCGCCTCGCCGAAGTTGTTCACGATCAGTGCGGGAATGGTCGACGCGGTCGACTTGAGCGAGTGCGCGAGATAGGGCGAATTGCCGATCACCAGTGCCACTGCGACGGTCTCCCCGAGGGCCCTGCCCGTGGCCAGGGTGAAACCACCGAGGAGCCCCGAGCGCGCACCGGGGAGGACGACCTTGCGGAGCACCTGCCACCGGGTCGCACCGAGCGCCATCGCCCCTTCGATCTGGTCGCCTGGGACGACCGCGAGCACGTCCCTCGAAATGGCCACCATGGTCGGCAGGACCATGATGAAGAGGATGATGCCGGCGAGCAGGAGCCCCACCCCGAGGTTCGGTCCGGTGAAGAGGCCCGTCCAGCCGAGCACGGAGGTGAGGAACGGCTCGAGGTACTCGCGCACGAGCGGTGCCAGCACGACGAGGCCCCAGAGCCCGTAGACGACGCTCGGCACCGCGGCGAGCAGTTCGACCGCGGTCGAAAGCACCGGTCGTATCCGCTCGGGAACCAAGAACGCGAGGGCGAGGGCGGTCCCGAGCCCGATGGGGACGGCCATCACGAGCGCGATCGCGGTGGTCTCGATGGTGCCGACGATGAAGGGGAGGAGCCCGTAGCGACCGTGGCTCGGGTCCCAGGTCCGTTGGATCAACCACGAGAAGCCGAGCGTGGAGAAGGCGGGCCGGGCCTGGACGACGAGCGAGACGACGAACCAGACGACGAGTGCGGCGAAGACCAGCGCGGCGACCGCGAGCATGGCGCGGTAGGGGTGGTCGGGGAGGCCGCTGCGGCGCCGGTGCCCGGTCTGCAGATCGCTCACACGTCCTCCGTCAGGCGCCCGGCGCGCCGGACTGGCGCCGGGTCACTTGGTGAGCAGCGCCTGCCCCGAGGGAGCGGTGACCGTCAGCAGCTGGGTGCGCACCTGGTTCTGGACCGCAGGCGGAAGGGCGACATACCCGAGGCTGGCGGCCTGACCCTGCCCACCGCCGCTGTGGGTGGTCCAGTCGAGGACCTTCACCGTCCCTGCTCCGGCCGTCGCGCTGGACTGCTTCTCGAGCAGGATGGCCCAGCTGTAACCGGAAATCGGGTAGCTCGTCGCGCCCGGTGCATCGACGATCGAGAAGTCGGTCGCACTCACGCTGGTCTTCTGGTCCGCGTCGGCCGCGACGGTGGTGAGCGACGGCACCACGAAGGCGCCGGCGGCGTTCTTCACCGCCGCGAAGGTGAAGTGGTTCTGGAGGGCGTAGGCCAGCTCGACGTACCCGATGGAGTACGGCGTCGACTGGATGCTCGCTGCGACCCCTGAGTTGTGCAACGACTGCACCGCCGCCGGCGGCCAGGCGATGGTCTTGGAGGTCCCGAGCGTCCATCCGGTGCCTCCGGCCTTGGCCAGGAAGTCGGTGTAGATGTAGGTCGTCCCCGAACTGTCGGAGCGGACCACCGGGACGATCGCGTTGGAGGGGAGCGTGAGCCCCGGATTGAGGGCGGTGATCTGGGAGGCGTTCCAGTTCCTGACGGTCCCGTCGAAGATGCCCGCCAGCGTCGGACCGTCGAGCTTGACCCGGCCGACCACGCCGGGCAGGTTGTAGGAGACGGTGACCCCGCCGAGGATGTCGGGGACCTGGATGACCGGGCCGGCGGATGCGGGCATCTTGGCCAGGTCCGAGGCGGACATCGGGACGTCGGATGCGGCGAAGTTGACCAGGCCGCCCTGGAAGGCGGTGATCCCCGCTCCACTGCCGACGCCCTGGTAGTTGACCGTCAGTCCCTGGTTCTGCGCGGAGTAGGCGTAGAAGGCCTTGTTGAAGAAGGGCTGGACGAAGGTCGAACCCGATGCGCTGAGCGTGCCGGCCGGCGCCTGCAGGTCGGCGGCGAGGTAGGCCGAGTTCGAAGAGCTCAGCATGCCACCCGGGGGTGCGGTGGTCGTCGCCGGGGTGGACGACGAGCTGCACGCGGCGAGCAGGACGCCCAACGCGGCCAGCCCGGCCACCAGCGGTGAGGCGGCCCGCCGCCCGTGGACCGTGCGGGGATGCGGGATGCTCGTCACGTCCGTGCTGACCTCCTGATCGGGTAGTGCTCGTGGTGGACCCCACACGCGACGCGCGAAGGCCCTGGTCACGACCGTACCCACCCCAGGTGAACGCCCGGCGACACTGCGGTGAACGCACCGGAAACATCGGATGCTCCTCCGATGAACGGGCCGGATGCGTGGGGAATACGTGTTCGATTTCGTCGTTGACCATCCTGACGCTCGGCACGGCGGGGACGCTCCCCGACCGGGAGTACCCCCGGGCCGTCCGGAGGAACGATGGACGTCACCAACGAGAATCTGCCCCTGTTGCCGCTGACCTCGGGGGTCGTGCTGCCCGGCATGGTCTTCACCATGGCGCTCGAGTCCGAGGAGGCACGCGCCGCCGCCGGCGCTGCGGAGGCCGCCGACGGCCGGATGGTCCTCGTGCCCCACATCGAGGGCCGCTACGCCACCATCGGGGTGGTCGCCGAGGTGCTCGAACGTGGCGAGCTGCCCGGCGGACTTCCTGCGGTCGCCGTGCGGGGGATCCGGCGGGCCCGCCTCGGCACCGCCGTGCCCGGCACCGGAGCTGCCCTTTGGGTCGAAGTCGACGCCATCGTCGAGCCGCCCGCCCCCGAGGCCGCTGTCGAGCTGGGGCGGGAGTACCGGGCGGTGCTCGAGAACATCCTCCTCTCCCGCGGCGTGGGCCGGATCGCGGAACGACTCGCCGAGGTCACCGAGCCGTCGCTCGTCGCGGACATGGCCGGCTACTCTCCGGACCTCTCCCTCGCCCAGAAGGTCCAGGTCCTCGAGACCACAGACGTCACCGAGCGCCTGCGCCTGGTCATCGCCTGGGCCCGGGAGGTCCTCGCCGACCTGACCTTGCGCGAGCGGATCAAGACCGACGTCGAAGAGGGGATGGAGAAGACCCAGCGCGAGTTCTTGCTTCGCCGGCAGCTCGACGCCATCCGCAAGGAGCTCGGTGAGCTCGGCACGGAGGAGGACCCGGGCGGTGACATCCGTTCCCGCGCGGACGCGGCCGATCTGCCCGAGCAAGTGCGGGCGGCCGTCGACCGCGAGATCGCCAAGCTCGAGCGGACCAGCGAGCAGAGCCCGGAGCACGGGTGGATCCGGACCTGGCTCGACACCGTCCTCGAGCTGCCATGGGGCCGAGAATCCCACGACCGGCTCGACATCGATGAGGCCGCCCGCATCCTCGACGACGACCACGACGGCCTCCCGGACGTGAAGGACCGCATCCTCGAGCACCTCGCGGTGCGCAAGCTGCAGGCCGAACGCGGCCTCGCGCCCGTCAACGGCCGGGGCAGCGGAGCCATCCTCGCCCTCGTCGGCCCTCCGGGTGTCGGCAAGACCTCCCTCGGCGAGTCGGTCGCCCGCGCGCTCGGCCGCTCGTTCGTCCGGGTCGCGCTCGGAGGAGTCCGCGACGAGGCAGAAGTCCGCGGCCACCGTCGGACCTACGTGGGGGCTCAGCCGGGCCGGCTCGTGCGCGCCCTCACGGAGGCCGGCACGTTCAACCCGGTGATCGTCCTCGACGAGGTCGACAAGCTCGGCGCGGACTGGCGCGGCGATCCCTCCTCGGCACTGCTCGAGGTGCTCGATCCGGCGCAGAATCACACGTTCCGCGATCACTACCTCGAGGTCGAGCTCGACCTCTCGAAGGTGCTCTTCCTCGCAACCGCCAACGTCGTCGAGACGATTCCGGCACCGCTGCTCGACCGCATGGAGGTGATCAGGCTCGACGGCTACACCGAGGACGAGAAGGTCGCCATCGCGCGCCATCACCTGCTCGGCCGGCAGCTCGCCCGCGCCGCGCTCTCCGAAGACGAGGTCGTCGTGACCGACGACGCCCTGCGGGCGATCGTCTCCGACTACACCCGCGAAGCCGGCGTGCGCTCGCTCGAACGCGAGATCGGGCGGCTCTTCCGCAAGGTGGCGGCGAGGATCGCGGGCGCGGGCGCGGAGCGGCCGGTCACCGTCGCCGGCCCAGACATCCGCGCCTGGCTCGGTCGACCACGGTTCTTCTTCGAAGCGGCCGACCGCACCGCGGTGCCGGGCGTCGCGACCGGACTCGCGGTGACCGGTGCGGGCGGTGACGTCCTCTACGTCGAGGCGACCGTCATGGACGGGACCGAAGGACTCACCTTGACCGGGCAGCTCGGCGACGTCATGAAGGAGTCCGCGGAGATCGCGCTGTCCTACGTCCGTAGCCATGCGGACGAGCTGGGGATCGACCCGGGTGTGTTCGGCGGGAAGCGCTTCCACCTGCACGTGCCCGCCGGCGCGATCCCGAAGGACGGACCGTCGGCCGGCGTGACGATGGCCACCGCGCTCGTGAGCCTGCTCACCGGGGTGCCGGTCGCGTCGACCGTGGGGATGACCGGCGAGATCACCCTCCAGGGCCGCGTGCTGCCGATCGGGGGCGTGCGCCAGAAGGTCCTGGCCGCCCACCGGGCGGGGCTCACCGACGTGGTGCTCCCGGTCCGCAACGGCCCGGACCTCGAAGACGTCCCCGAGGGCGTGCGCGAGGCGATCGCCGTCCACCTCGCGTCCGACCTGCACGAGGTGCTGGCGGCCGCACTCGCGGTGCCTGCCGATACCGCGGCGGCGGAGATCGGCGGCATCGCCGCCTGACGCATCGCCGCAGGTCCTCGTCAGACCGCGTCGACGAATCCGGTGATGATCCTCGCCAGCTCGACCGGCTGGTCGCCCTGGATGCTGTGACCGGCATCGCCGACGACGACCACCTCGTCGGTCGGTCGGCGCCGACGGAACTCGGCCACGTCGGCGTCGTCCACCACCGGTGACCGGTCGCCGCGGGCAAGCAGCACCGGCACGCCGATGCGCTCGAGGTCGTCCCACTGCGAGCCGAAGTCGACCTGGTCGACGTGGAGGCCGGTCCCGCCCTGCGGGCGCCCGAGCTGGTGGCGCCAGGTCCAGCTGCCGTCGTCGCGCTGGACCGCGTTGTGCAGGACCCCCCGACGGAGCGAGGAGACCGACCGGGTCGGGTTGAACTGGATGGTCCGCTCGAGGATCTCGTCGAAGGTGGCGAAGCTCTCCGGACCGGCGAGGAACGCCGCGATGTCCGAGGCCTTCTCGTGGTTGACGCCGGGCGTGATGTCCACCAGCAGCAGCCGGCGGACGAGGTCCGGCCGACTCGTGGCGAGCGCGATCGCGGTGGCGCCACCGAGCGACATCCCCACCACTGCGCGCGCCTCGGGTGCGACCGCGTCGACCATGACCGCCACGTCGTCGGCCATCGACACCGGTGCGAGTACCTGCGCATCGCCGGGCCAGTCCGAGTGGCCGTGACCGGGGAGGTCGATCGCCACGAGCGGCCGGCCGAGCGCGAGCGCGACGGTGTCCCAGGTGTGCGCGTTCTGTCCTCCCCCGTGGATGAGGACGAGCTCGGGAGGAGCGTCTCCCCAGATCAACCCCGAGATGCGCCGGCCGGGCGCGACCTCGAAGGACTCGCGCCGGACCAGCGGATCCCCCGTCCACGGCAGGCCCACCTCACCCGCGTTCTCCGCGAACATCGAGAACTCGTCGTAGGCCGCGTGCCGGCCAGGTCCAGTCGTCATCGCGCTCGCCTCCCTTTGGTCGGTCACACCGACCGGCTCGCGGCCGGCCCGGTCCGGACATCCCACCGGCAGGATAGGGCGCGGTCCGCCCGGGTCGGTTCCGCACCGGACCGGGCCCGGCACCGCACCGGGCCCGGCGACGGAGCGGATGGAAGACTGCAGCGGATGCCACCCGTCGTTTGCACACCCGACGAAGCCGCCGCCATGATCCGCACCCGCGACACCATCGGGTTCGGACTGGGCCCGGCCAATCCGCACGCCTTCTTGACCGCGCTCGGTCGGCGGGGCGACTGGGAGGACCTGGTCCTCGGCGGGGCGCTCCTCCTCGACGCGTACGCCGTGCTCGCGCACCCGAACGTCTCGTACCGCTGCGGCTTCTTCGGGCCCGCCGAGCGGATCATGCTCGCCCAGGGCGCCAACATCGACCTCGTCCCGGGCGGGTTCCGGCAATTCGCTCCGATCCTGGCCCGCTACGCCCCGAGGGTGATGACCGCCCAGGCCGCCCCGCCCGACGCCTCGGGGACCGTCAACCTCTCCCTCCACCTCGGTGCGACCCGTGACGAGCTGGTCAAGGCGGGCAACGATCCGGACCGGCTCCTCCTCGTCGAAGTCAACCCCAACCTGCCGCGCACCGTGTCGCTCCCGCCGGAGTACACGAACACGCTCCCGCTCGAGCTCATCGACGTCCTCGTGGAGGCCGACGGGGCGCCGTACGCGCTGCCGCCGAGCGTGCCCGACGAGATCGACGAGGCGATCGCGGACCAGGCCCGCGCCTTCGTGGTCGACGGCGCCACCCTCCAGATCGGAATCGGGGCAGTGCCCAACATGGTCGCCTCCAAGCTCTCGTCCGGTGAGGGCGGCGGCTACGGCGTCCACAGCGAGATGTTCACCGACGGACTCATGGAGCTCCACCTCGCGGGCAAGGTGACCAACCAGGCCAAGACCGTCTTCACCGGCGTCACCGTGACGACCTTCGCGCTCGGCTCGGCCCGGCTCTACTCGTGGCTCGACGGCAACACCGACATCGCGTTCGTGCCCGTTCAGGTCGTCAACGACCCGACGGTGATCGCGGAGAACCACGCGTTCGTCTCGATCAACGGCGCCTTGAGCGTCGACCTCTACGGACAGGTCGTCGCCGACAACATCGACGGCAAGCAGATCTCCGGTGTCGGTGGACACGAGGACTTCGTCGCGGGCGCCGAGATGCGCCTCGACGACCACTCACTCATCTGCGTTCGCTCGACCGCGCTCGCCGGCGGGGTGAGCCGCTCACGAATCGTGCCGCTCCTGCCGGAGGGATCGATCGTCTCGACCCCCCGTCACCACACCGGCGTCGTGATCACCGAGTTCGGTGCCGCGGACCTCTCCGGCCGCACCGTCCGGGAGCGGGCGGTCGCGCTCGCCGAGATCGCGCACCCTGACTTCCGCGACGAGCTCCGGTCGGCCGCGGCCACTCTCGGCCGCAGCTGACCACCGTGGCCGACCCGGCGTCGCGGGCGACCGTGACCATCGCCACCTTCAACGTCCATCTCGGCGTCGACGGCTGGGCACGGCCCTACGACGTCGCCGGGGCGTGCCGCGACCTCGACGCCGATCTCCTCGTCCTCCAGGAGTCGTGGGCGCCCGACGGTGGAGGTCCGAGCACGGCGGCCACGGTCGCTGACACGCTCGGCTACCACCTGGTCCGCGAGGTCGGGCTCGCCCGCGGCCGGCTCTACGAACCGGTCGCCACCGAATCCTCCCGGTGGGCCCCTCGGTTCGCCCTGCTTCGCACGACCGCCCATCAACTCGAACGCCAGCGTGCGCGCAGCCGGCGTACGGGGCGCGGCTTCGTGCGCGGGCAGTGGGGGCTCGCGGTCCTCGCCCGCGTGCCGGTCGGCGAGGTGAGTGTCGTCGACTTGGGCCAGCTCCGCCGGGATCCCGCCAAGCGGGTTGCCATCCGCTGTACGTCCGACCTCGGCGGGCGCGAGCTCGCCGTCTTCGGGACGCACATGTCGCACCTCACCCACTGGTCGCCCGCCCAGTACCGGCGGCTCCGCTCCGCACTTCCACCGCCCGACGTGCCGGCGGTGCTCGCCGGTGACATGAACCTCTGGGGACCGCCGGTCACCTCCTTCTTCCCGGCGTGGCGGCGAGCGGTGACCGGGCGGACCTGGCCGGCCGGTCGGCCGCACAGCCAGCTCGACCACGTGCTCGTCTCCTCACCGCTTGCGGTGCTCGACGCGCGGATCGCCCCCGATGCGGGCTCCGACCACCGGCCGGTCGTCGTCACCCTCGCCCTGGCCTGAGGTCGGTGCCACCGGTAGCGTTCCCCGGGTGCCAGACGCCCTTTCCGGATTCGACCGGTCGGAGTTCACCGTCTTCGGTACGACCCGGACCGTCTACCGCACCGGCGAAGGGCCGGCGGTGATCGTGATCAGCGAGATGCCCGGCATCACCCCCGGCGTCGCCTCGTTCGCGACCGCCGTAGCGGCCCGCGGACTCACCGCGGTCATGCCTCATGTCTTCGGCGATGACGGCCGCGCGCCGACCGTCGGCTACACCATCGGCTCGCTCGCCAGGGCCTGCGTCTCCCGCGAGTTCACCGTGCTCGCGCTGGGCCGGACCAGTCCGATCACCTCGTGGCTCCGCGCGCTCGCCCATCACGAGCACGAGCGGTGCGGTGGGCCGGGGGTCGGCGTGGTCGGGATGTGCTTCACCGGTGGGTTCGCCCTCGCCATGATGGTCGACGACGTCGTGGTGGCACCGGTGCTCAGCCAGCCCTCGCTGCCCTTCCCGATCGGTGCGGCGCGCCGGCGCGCGCTCGGCATCTCCGACGCCGATGTCGAACGCGTCGTCGAGCGGGCCGCCGCCGGGACGTGCGTGCTCGGGCTCCGCTTCTCCGGCGACTCGGGGAGCCCGCCCGAGCGTTTCGCGCACCTCCGCGAGCTGCTCGGGGATCGGTTCATCGGCGTCGAGCTCGACTCGTCCCGGGGCAACCCGTTCGGCCACCGCCGGATGGCCCACTCGGTGCTCACCGAGGACCTCGACGACCGGCCCGGGACCCCGACCCGGGCCGCACTCGACCAGGTGCTCGACTTCTTCGTCGAGCGGCTCGTGGCGTGAACGGATACGCAGCCGACTGGGCGGCATTGGGACAGGTCACCGAGCTCTGCGGGCGGCGCATCTTCACCGTCGAGATCCCGCCCCACGGCGTCGAGCACCGGCCCCCGCTCCTCGTGATCCACGGCTTTCCGACCTCGTCGTTCGACTTCCACCTCGTGGCCGACGCGCTCGCCGCGGACCGCCGGGTCCTCCTCTTCGACATGCTCGGCTATGGGCTCTCCGACAAGCCCGACGTGCACTACGAGATCGCGACCCAGGCCGACATCGCGACGGCATTCGTCGGCTCGCTCGGCATCGGCCGGCTGGCACTGCTCACCCACGACCTCGGGGACACCGTCGGGGGCGAGCTCCTCGCCCGTCAGCTCGAGGGCGACTGGGAGGTCGAGATCACCGAGCGCACGCTCACCAACGGCAGCATCTACATCGAGATGGCCCACCTGAGCGCGGGCCAACACCTCCTCCTCTCGCTACCCGACGAGCGGCTCGGCGACGCGTCGCCCCTCGACGCGGCGAGCGTCACCGCCGGCGTCGCCGGCACGTTCAGCCCGTCGTCGGTCGTCGACCACGACGAGCTCGACGCCGTCTGGGAGATGATCCACCACCACGACGGCGAGCGACTCCTCCCCAGGACGATCCGCTACATCGAGGAGCGACGGCGCAGCGAGCGCCGCTTCACCGGGGCGATCGAACGCCACCCTTCACCGTTGACCGTGGTCTGGGGGACCGACGACCCCATCGCGGTGGTGGCGATGACCGAGCGTCTCCGGTCGGCCCGCGCCGACCTCACCCTCCGGTTGCTCGACGGGGTCGGCCACTACCCCATGCTCGAGGCTCCGGACGCCTTCGTCCGCGCGGTGACCGCCGGGACCTGAGGTCAGGCCCGGCAGCGGATCTCGCCGTGGAGCACGGCGAACCAGCCGTCCGCGGACGCCGCCCAACGTCGCCAACCCGCGGCGAAGCGCTCGAGCTCGTCGCTCCCCGCGAGTCCGTGCGCCACCAGCTGGTCGGC
Source organism: uncultured Acidimicrobiaceae bacterium (assembly GCA_963769765.1). Lineage (GTDB taxonomy): Bacteria > Actinomycetota > Acidimicrobiia > Acidimicrobiales > RAAP-2 > Bog-756. The sequence goes on from CAVYNA010000005.1 coordinate 142,341, forward strand.
GAGGGACGAGTGGGTGAAGCGGTCCGCCCAGAGCCCACCCCACCAGGCACGCTCCTCCGGGGTGGCGAAGCACCAGGCGGAGGCGGACGCCACGACGGAGGTGAAGCCGGCTGCATGGGCCCAGTGCAACAAGAGGCGCCCGGCGTCCCAGTTGGCCCCGTTGATCCGGGTGAGTGCACCGTAGGCCGCGATCGCCCGGCTCAGGTCGTCGTCGCCAGGAAAGAAGGTCATGGTCGGGTAGTCCGAGTCGCGCGCGGCAACGGTGCCGCCGGGCGCGCAGACCCGACCCATCTCGACGAGTGCCGCCACCGGATCGCGGAGGTGCTGGAGGACCTGGTGGGCGTGGACCACGTCGAAGCGGTCGTCCTCGAAGGGCAGCCGGTAGATGTCGGCGACCTCGAAGCGGACGTCGACGCCCGCGGCGGCCGCCTCGGCCGTCGCCTCGCCGATCACCTGGGACGAGGCGTCGACCCCGACCACCGGACCCGGCGACACCCGGCGCGCCAGGTCGACGGTGATGGTCCCGGGCCCGCAGCCCACGTCGAGCAGCGACATCCCCGGACGCAACGTGGGGAGGAGGTAGGACGCCGAGTTGTCCACGTTCCGCCACCGGTGCGAACGCAGGACGCTCTCGTGGTGCCCGTGGGTGTAGCGCTCCTCCGGCATCGACCGGTCCCCTACGCGGACACGCCCGCGACCGGGCGCCCGTCCTCGAGGTACACGGTGCCCGAGGCGCCGAGCCCGTGGCCGACGCGGCGCCCGACCGGTCCCGAGAGGAGGCCGGCGGCCTCCTCGGGTGCGGCCCAGCGGTAGGCCGCGATCTCGGTCTCTTGGAGCACGATGCGGTACCCACCGTTCGTGTCGACGCTGCCGCAGTCGAAGAGGAACCGGAGCCCGCCGGGACGCCCCGTCCGGGGCCGCAGGAAGTCGACGCAGACCAGCCTGCCCCCGTGCACCTCGAGGCCGGTCTCTTCGGCGACCTCTCGCCGGCAGGCCTCCCACGGCGTCTCGCCGTCGGCCTCCATCTGGCCGCCCGGCACCGTCCACCCCGACTTGTAGGTCGGTTTCAGGATCAGGATCCGTCCGTCGCCGTCACCGATGAGGGCGCCTGCCGACGCGGGGATCCTCGGGAGGTCGAAGGCGAGCACTGCCCAATCATCACCGAAACGCGAGACCCGGGGTGGCACGATCTTTCCATGTCGACCTTGTTCACCCACGAACAGCACCCCTACATCGCGAAGCGTGCGATCGCCGGTCCGGTCAAGGTCCAGGACCAGCGGAGGACCGACACCGCCTGGCACCGGGTCAATGCCGCGATCGGGCTCAAGATCACCCTGCTGGTCGGGACCATGCTCTGCGGCTACATCTTCGCGGCGATCGCGCTCCTCAGCCTTCCGTCCGCGATCACCTCCCACAGTCTCACGATCATCATCGCCTGGGTGTCGTCCAACTTCCTCCAGCTGGTGCTGCTGCCGATCATCATCGTCGGCCAGAACATCCAGGCCAAGGCCGCCGACAAGCGGTCCGAGGCCACCTACAACGACGCCGACGCGGTCCTCCACGAGGCCCTGCAGATCCAAAAGCACCTCGAGGCCCAGGACCAGGCGATCGAGCGGATCCTCGTTTCGATCGGCGGCACGGTCACGCCGCCTCCGACTCCGCCTCCGCCTTCGCCGCCGGCGTCCTGAGCGGCCCGCCGTCCGAGTCGATCAGACCCTGGCCATGTTGTCGAAGCGCGCGTGGTTGCCGATGAAGGCGAGGCGGACCGAGCCGGTCGGCCCGTTCCGGTGCTTCGCGACGATGATCTCCGCACTGCCCTGGCTCTCCGTCGACTCGGGGTTGTAGAGCTCGTCGCGGTAGATGAAGAGCACGACGTCGGAGTCCTGTTCGATCGAACCGGACTCCCGCAGGTCGGCGAGCATCGGGCGCTTGTCCTGTCGCATCTCGAGCCCGCGGCTGAGCTGCGAGAGGGCGACGACGGGAACCTTCAGCTCACGGGCCAGGATCTTGAGGCCACGACTGATCTCCGAGACCTCGACCTGGCGGTTCTCCGCGTTGTTCCGACCGGTCATCAGCTGGAGATAGTCGACGACCACCAAGCCGAGTCCCTCGCGGCTCTTCAGTCGGCGGGCACGTGCCCGGATGTCCATCACCGTGAGCCTCGGGTTCTCGTCGATGAAGATCGGGGCTTCGCTCATCCGGCTGATCGCATGGCCGATCTTCGGCCAGTCCGTGTCGCGGAGCTTGCCGGTGCGCATGCGGTTGGCGTCCACCCGCGCTTCCGAGCTCAACAGGCGTTGGGTGAGCTCGAGGTGGCTCATCTCGAGCGAGAATAGGAGCACCGGCTGGTTGAGCCGGACCCCGGCGTGGGCCACCAATCCAAGCGCGAAGCTCGTCTTCCCCATGGCCGGGCGGGCGCCGACCACGATGAGATTGGACGGCTGAAGTCCGGCGAGGACCTCGTCGAGATCGGTGTAGCCAGTCGCGAGACCGGTCACGGACTCGCCCCGGCTGTAGAGCTGCTCGAGATGGTCGAGGCTCTCCCCGAGCAGGTCCCGCAACGGGGTCATGGTATCCACGACCCGGCGCTGCGCCACGTCGAAGACGAGGCTCTCCGCCCGGTCGAGGACGCTCGTCACGTCAGTGGGGATGGAGAAGCCGAGCTCGGAGATCTCACCGGCCACCCAGACCAGGCGCCGCAGGAGCGCGAGCTCCTCGACGATCTTCGCGTAGTACTCCGCGTTCCCGATCGAGGGGGTGTTGGCCTGGAGCGAGACGAACACGGACGGGTCCCCGACGGCCTCGAGGAGCTCGCGACGGCGGAGCTCCTCGGTGACCGTCACCCAGTCGGCCGGCTCTCCGCGACTGAACAGCGAGGTAATCGCGTCGAAGATGTGGCCGTGTGAGGTCTTGTAGAAGTCCTCGGGCTTGCAGATCTCCATCGCCGTCGCGATCGCGTCCCGCGAGAGCAGCATGGCACCGAGGACCGACTCCTCGGCCTCGAGGTTGTTCGGCGGGATCCGACCGACCTGTGCTGCTCCGCTCCGCGCTCCATGGAGGTGGCGCGTGCGCGGGTCGTCGATTGCTTGAACCATGACCACTCAACCCTCGCCGATGAGCCCTGTGGAGAGGAAGGCCTTCTTCCTGAGGAAATAGGCGCGGACGCGTGTGGACGACCGGTGGACAACGCGGGCACGGCTGGGGACGTCGCGAGGCACGACGCCATCATCCCCGTGGGGTGTGACGGGCAGGTGGATGCCCGCGCGCCGACGCGCGGGCAGGAGGTCAGCCCTCAGGAATGACGGCGACGGTCAGCTCGAAGACGACGTCCCCGACGAGCTCGACGCGCACGTTGTGCTCGCCGATCGCCTTGATGGGCTCGTCGAGATCGATGTCCTTGCGATCGAGGACCGCGCCGGTCTGTTCTCCCACGTAGCGGACGATGTCGGCCGCCGACACCGAGCCGAAGAGCCGCTCGCCCGACGCGCGGGCGGGGATGGTGATCGCGGTCCCGACCAGTGCCCTGGCGACCGTCTCGGACGATTCGCGGTCACGCGCGTCACGGAGGTCCCGCGACCGCCGCATGGCCGCGGCCTGGCTCTCGATGCCCTCAGTCGCGACCACGGCCTTCCCTGCAGGCAGCAACAAGTTGCGGGCGAACCCGCCGGCGACCTCGATGATGTCGCCCCGCTTTCCGACCCCGTCGACGTCGCTTCGCAAGAGGACCTTCATTCGACCGTGCCCGACCCGCTGACCGCGGGCTCCTCGACCACGACGATCTCCTCGCCGCCTTCGAGCTCGACGACCTCGACCTCGACGACCTCGACCTCGGTCTTCTCCTCGGCCGCACTTGCGCCGGCGACGCCTGCACCGCTCGCGTCGGCGCTCGTGGTGCGCTCTTCCTCCCGCGCCCGTCGGCCGCCGCCGCCCGCGTAGCCGTCACGACCGCCGCGTCCACCGCGGCCACCCGGCCGCTCGGTCGTGGTCCGCTGCGTGTAGGGAAGGAGGACGAGCTCACGGGCCGTCTTGATGGCGATGGCGACGTCCCGCTGGTGCTGGGTGCAGTTGCCCGATACACGGCGGGCGCGGATCTTGCCGCGGTCGCTCATGTACTTGCGCAGCATGCTCACGTCCTTGTAGTCGACCCACTCGACGCGGTCCTTGCACAACGCGCACGGCTTCTTCTTGATCCGTCGCCCGGTGTCCTTCGGGGCCCGCCTGCTCGAGCCCCCCCGATCGTTGTTGCGTGCCATCAGAACGGCTCCTCGCTGTATCCGTATCCTTGCGACTCCGCCGGACCCCGCTGGCCGCCGGACCCGCCGGAGCCGCCGGAGCCGCCGGACCCGCCGCGGCCGCCGGAGCCCTCACCGGGTCCGCGCCGCTCGTTCTTCGTGACCTGGGCCGTCGCCCAGCGGATCGACGGACCGATCTCGTCGGCCACCACCTCGATCTTCGAGCGCTTGTCCCCGTCCGGCGTTTCCCAGCTCCGCTGCTCGAGCCGGCCGGTCACGATCACCCTCGAGCCCCGTGAGAGGCTCTCCGCGGCGTTCTCCGCCATCTCCCGCCAGCAGACGACGTCGAAGAACGAGGTCGCCTCCTCCCACTCCTGGGTCTGACGGTTCTGCCAGCGGCGGTTGACCGCGAGCCCGAAGCTCGCGGTGGCCTGGCCGGTGTTGGTGAACCGCAGCTCGGGATCGCGGGTGATGTTCCCGACGATCGTCACGTTGTTCCCGTTCGCCACGATCAGACCTCCCCGCTCGTGGCCGCCGCGGCCACGCGCCGACCGGCGACCTTGTCCGGCAGCCGGATCACCTTGTGACGGAGCACCTCGTCGGCGAGCACGAAGACGCGCTCCATGTCGGCGACGGCTGCCGGCTCGGCGGTCAGCTCGATGACCACGTAGTAACCCTCACGCTTGTGCTGGAGCTCGTAGGCGAAGGTCCGCCGACCCCAGCGCTCGACCCTGCCGGGATTGCCGCCGCCCGCCCTGAGCGCGTCGAGCGCCCGGTCGAGGACGCCGTTGACCGCGGCCTCGTCGGCGGCGGTGTCGAAGATCACCATGGTCTCGTATGGCCGCATGTGCGGCTCACCTCCCTTCGGACCGGGCACGAGATCGCACCCGGGCCCCGTCGTGCGGGGCAGGTCGGAATCTGGGGGCCACCCCTGGGCGGCCGGACAACCGGGCGAGCTTAGCCCGTGGTCAGTGGTAGACCTCCGCGTCGGCCGGGAAGGCGCCGCTGCGCACGTCCTCGGCGTACGCGGCGATCGCCGCGGTGGCCACGGTGGCGAGGTCCGCATAGCGCCGGACGAATTTCGGCGTCGCGGGGTTGTAGCCCAACAGGTCGTGGAAGACCAGCACCTGGCCGTCGCAGGCGGGGCCGGCCCCGATGCCGATCGTCGGGACGTCGACCTCTCTCGTGATGGCCGCCCCGACCCGCTCCGGCACCCCCTCGACCACCAGCGAGAAACAGCCGGCGGCCACGATCGCCTTGGCGTCCGCCACCAGGGCGGCGGCGGCGGCGTCGTCCTTGGCCTGCACCCGAAAGCCCCCGAGCGCGTGCACCGACTGCGGGGTGAGGCCGAGATGGCCCATCACCGGGATCTCCGCAGCGACGAGCGCCTCGATCATCGGCACCCGCTGAGCGCCGCCCTCGAGCTTGACCGCTTGCGCACCCGCCCGGATGAGCGCCGCCCCGTTGCGCACCGTGTCGACCTGATCGAGGTGATAGCTCAGCCACGGAAGGTCGGCGACGACGAGGGCGGCAGGCCGCGCCCGGGCGACGGCCGCGGTGTGGTGGACGATGTCGTCGACAGTGACCTCGATCGTGGTCTCGTACCCCAACACGTTGTTGGCGACCGAGTCACCGACGAGGATCAGGTCCACTCCGGCCGCGTCCGCGATGCGGGCGCCGGGGGCGTCGTACGCAGTCACCATCACCAGAGGCGGATGCCCGTCCCGGCGCTTCGCGGCCCGAACCGCGGGCACGGTCAGCCCACGTTGCCGGGGGTCGGGCATGGCTGATCCTCCTCGTCGACCGTCCAGCGCCCGTGGGCTGCCGGCGGCGGCCGCGGCGTCGTGACCGCCGCGGACCTCGGATCGATCAAGCGTAGTGGCCGGACCGGCGGAGGGCCGACCGGACGAGCAGCTCAGCCAGCTGCTCAGCGGCCCGAGCGGCGCTCGGCCGCTCGGGCCGGCGCCGCGGCCAGCGCTTCCGCGCCGGCGGGGTACATCCGGGTCAGGTGGTTCCACGAGCAGGATGCGCAGACTTCGACGACGTAGCAGACGACCGGATCCTTGCGCCGCCAGTAGCGCGCGAGCTCGGCTTTCGAGGTGACACAGCGTCCGCCCGGCGGAAGGCGCGACCCGAAGACGAAGGTGACGTCGACGAGCGGTGCCTCCTCGCAGATCGGGCACTCCTCACCGGTCGCGCGCCCGAGGTTCTTGGCCGCGCGGAGGAGCTCGGGGTGGGCGTCGCAGACGTCGAGCCGTGAGAGGCGTCCGCGGTGGTACTCGCGGACGACGGCGTTGCGGGCGAGCAGGTACTCGACCCGTCCTCCGGTGGGGCCTGGTCGCAGGCCCACGAGCGCCCCTCGTCCGAAGCTCACGCGCTCAAGGGTACCGGCTGACCGTGTCAGAGGTCTCCCTCCGCGGAGTCGGCCGAACGGGCGCTCCGGACCCGACTCGACCGCGACCGTGATCCGGCAGTGTGTTGGCACGATATATCAACTTGATATATCGTGAAGGGTATGCAGTCGGTGAACAGGCGGTCCGTGTGAGCGTGCTCGATCTCGCGATCCTGGGCCTTCTGCACGAACAGGAGCTCCACGGCTACGAGATCCGCCGCCGGTTGCGCGACGAGCTCGGGCTGTTCGCGAACATCTCCTTCGGCTCCCTCTATCCCGCACTCTCCCGGCTCGAGAAGCTCGGCGCGGTCGAGGTGACCGAGACGTCCGCACCGTCGGTCGGAGCGATACCGCTCACCGGCTCGCTGAGCGGCGAGCGGGCGGGGCTCCGCGCACGTCGGGCAGGGGCGTCCCTCGGATCGCGACGGTCGAGGAAGGTCTACCGGATCACCGAGTCGGGCCGTGTCCGCTTCGAGCAGCTGCTCGACGCGGACGAGCCGGCCGGCGGGGACGACGCCCGCAGCTTCGGTCTGCGGCTCGTGTTCGCCCGCCACCTCGCGCCCCAGGCCCGCCTCGCCCTGCTCGAGCGGCGCCGCGCCCAGCTGACCCGGCGGCTCGCGGGCGACCGGCAGCGGGCGACCCGGCGCTCGCTCGACGTCTACGCGCGCTCGCTGGTCGAGCACACCACCGAGGCCACCGAGCACGACATCGCCTGGCTCGACCGCCTCATCGAAACCGAGCGCACGAAGCAGGCAGGAGCACGAATCAACCACCGCGATCCCCTCGACGGGGACGCCGAGACGACCATGGAGGAAACAATCGTATGAGCACCATCCGTGTGGCCATCGCCGGTGTCGGCAACTGTGCGAGCTCGCTGGTCCAGGGAGTCGAGTACTACCAGGACGCCGATGCGGCCGACCTGGTCCCGGGCCTCATGCACGTGGTGCTCGGCGGCTACCACGTGCGCGACCTCGAGTTCGTCGCCGCGTTCGACGTGGACGCTTCGAAGGTCGGGACCGATCTCGGCAAGGCCATCTTCGCCGGCCAGAACAACACGGTCCGCTTCGCGTCGGTCGGCGATCTCGGGGTGACCGTCCAGCGCGGTCCGACCCTCGACGGGTTCGGTCTGTACTACAAGCAGGCAGTCGAGGAGTCGCCCGCGGAGCCGATCGACGTGGCCGGCGCTCTCCGGGATGCCCGTGCGGACGTGTTGGTCAGCTACCTCCCGGTCGGCTCGGAGGACGCACAGCGCTTCTACGCGTCCGCCTGCCTCGACGCGGGGGTCGCGTTCGTCAACGCGATTCCCGTCTTCATCGCCTCCGACCCCGAGTGGGCCCGGCGGTTCCGCGACGCGGGGCTCCCGATCGTGGGCGACGACATCAAGAGCCAGGTCGGATCCACCATCGTCCACCGCATCCTCACCCGTCTCTTCGAGGACCGCGGCCTCGCGCTCGACCACACCTATCAACTGAACGTCGGCGGCAACATGGACTTCAAGAACATGCTCGAACGCGAGCGCCTCGAGTCGAAGAAGGTCTCGAAGACCCAAGCGGTCACCAGTCAGATCGAGCACGGGACCCTGCCCTCCGACGACGTGCACATCGGCCCGTCGGACCACGTGCCCTGGCTGGCGGACCGCAAGTGGGCCTACATCAGGATGGAGGGGCGCAACTTCGGCGACGTCCCGCTCAACCTCGAGCTCAAGCTCGAGGTCTGGGACTCGCCGAACTCGGCCGGGGTGATCATCGACGCCGTCCGGTGCGCGAAGCTCGCCCTCGACCGCGGCATCGGCGGACCGCTCGTGGGGCCCTCGGCCTACTTCATGAAGTCGCCGCCGGTGCAGTACCACGACGACCAGGCACGGATCCTCGTCGAGGAGTTCGCGGAGGGATCCGCGGGGCCGAGCTGGCCGACGGACTGACCCTTCAGTCCGTCCCCGCCCACCACGCACGCAGCCGGCGACGGGCCTCCTCCTCGCCGAGCGGTCCCTCCTCGAGCCGGAGCTCGAGCAGGTAGTCGAGCGCGCGCCCGACATCTCGACCCGGGGTGATGCCCAGCTCCTCCATCACCTGGGTCCCGTCGAGGTCCGGCCGGATGGCGTCGAGCTCCTCCCGCTCGCGGAGCTCCGCGATCCGCGTCACGAGCTCGTCCATCCTCCTCGCAAGCGCTCTGGCCTTGGCCTCGTTGCGGGTCGTGCAGTCACAGCGGGTGAGCTCGTTGAGGAGGTCGAGGAGCGGTCCCGCGTCACGGACGTAGCGGCGGACCGCCCGGTCGGTCCAGCCCAGTCGGTAGGTGTGGAACCGCAGGTGGAGGTTCACGAGCTCGCTGACCACGTCGACGTCCTCGCCGGAGTACTTGAGCGCCTGCATCCGCTGCCGGGTCATGCGCGCGCCGACCACCTCATGGTGGTGGAAGGTGACCCCACCCCCGGAGAACGCCCGCGTCCTCGGCTTCCCGACGTCGTGGAAGAGCGCCGCGAGCCGGAGCAGCCGGTCGGGGCTCGTCTTGTCCACGACCGCCAGGGTGTGGGCGAGCACGTCCTTGTGGCGGTGGATCGGATCCTGTTCGACGGCGAGCCCGGGCAGCTCCGGCAGGAACTCGTCGGCGATGCCGGTGTGCACCACGAACCAGAGGGCGACCGAGGGGACCGGGAGGACCATGATCTTGTCCAGCTCGTCGCGGATCCGCTCCGGCGAGACGATCGAGAGCCGGTGGTGGCCGGCACGCACGGCGTCGACCAGCTCGGGCTCCGCCTCGAGATCGAGCGCCGCGGCGAATCGCGCGGCACGCAGCATCCGGAGTGGATCGTCTCCGAAGGAGACCTCCGGCGCGAGCGGCGTCCGCAGGCGCCGTCTCGAGAGATCGCCCAGGCCGTCGAAGGGGTCGATGAGCTCGAGTTCGGGGAGACGGAGCGCCATCGCGTTGATCGTGAAATCGCGCCGTCCCAGGTCCTCGTCGATGTTCGACCCGAACGAGACCACCGGCTTCCGGGAGTCCGGGCGGTAGACCTCCGCGCGGTGGGTGGTGATCTCATAGACACGCCCGGCGTGCTTGGCGCCGATGGTGCCGAACGGTCTTCCCTGGGTCCACACCGCGTCCGCCCATCCGGCGAGGAGGCGCTCGATCTCGTCGGGCCTCGCGTCGGTCGTGAAGTCGAGGTCGCCGGCGGCGCCGTCGTTCGCGCTCGGCACCTTGGCGACGATGGCGTCCCGCACCGAGCCCCCCACCAAGTAGAGCGAGTGGCCCGCCGATCGGAACCGGTCGGAGAGATCGGCCGTGGCCTGCACCAATGGACGCAGTCGCTCGGGGAACACGCGATGAGGGTAGTGCGGCTCGCCTAGGCTGCCGTCCGGAGTGGATCGGGTACGAGGCAGCTTCCGCCCGAGCGGCAGCGATCCCCCTGGCGTCGGGCCGGACGGGGAAGGGACCGCCCCGACCATCGGGGTGGGACGACCACACGCCCGCTTCACCATGCGGCTCGTCGCAGGCATCCTGCTCTTCGCCACGGCGATGACCACCGCCCTGTCGGTCGCGTCGACAGCGAGCTGGCCGGCCACGGGTGCCGAGACCGCGGTCGCCGCTCGTGCGACGGGCCCCGCCCTGAGCCTCATCGGCCAGTCGCCGTGGGTCGCGCCAGGCGGTCAGTTCGACCTCAAGCTCAAGGTCGTCGACCGCTCGCCCAACCGACGTCTCGGCATCTCCGTCGCCGTCTACCCGTGTCTCTCCAGTGTGTCGGCATTCGACCAGTCCGAGGCGCCTGCCGGGCCGACCGGCTCCCCCATCTCCTCCATGTCGACCCCGGTCGCCACCGACAGCCTGCCCCAGCTCGGCAACGGGGTGGTCGACCTTTCGATGCCGGTGGTCGTCGGGCAGACCAGCGCCTCCCCGCCGGCACCGTTCACCATCCACCTGACCTCGTCGGGCGCGCAGTGCGGTGCGTCCCCATCGGGCGTCTACCCGGTGCGCGTCCAGCTCGTCGACACCTCGGCCGGAACGCCGATCACCTCGTTCACCACCCATCTCGTCTTCACCGAGGCGGGATCCGGGACGCAACGCCTTCGCGTCGCGGTGGTGCTCCCCATCACGGTGACCCTCGGGCCCGCCGCCGAGCCCCCCGCGGCCGAGCTACGCGTCCGACCGTCCGCCGCCCTCACCCCCCCGTCGAACGGCGCGGTCGCGGGGGTCGCCGGCGTCGCCGCAACCGCCGCCGAGCGCTACCCGACCGTGCCCCTCACCTTCGAGCCGAGCGGGCAGACCGTCGACCTGATCGGCCCGCGCGCCGCGTCGCTGACCGAGCTCGCCGCATCCCCGGCGGTCCACGAGGTCGCGGCGGCACCGTTCGTACCGGTCAACGCCTCCGTCTTGGTGGCGAGCGGTCTCTCGAGCGAGCTCACCGCCCAGGTCCAACGCGGCACCGCGATCCTCGCAGCGTCGAACCTGCACCCGGGTGGCACGCCGAGCCCCGGCGGTGCACCGGATCTCGGTGCATGGATCACCAATGACGGGATGGACGCCGCATCCGTCTCCTCGCTCGCGGCTGACGGCTACCGCCAGCTGGTGCTCCCATCGTCCGAGGTCGCCTCCCCGCCGACCAACGGCTCAACGGCTCAACCGTTCACGGTGACCGGGTCCCGCGGATCCCTCACCACGCTCGCCTCGAACGCCGACCTCGCCTCGCGCTTCCTCGCGGACCCCGGAAACCCGGTGCTCGCCGCACACCAGCTCGTCGCCGAGCTCGCACAGCTCTACTACGAGAAGCCCAATGCGATCACGCCCCGCGGGGTGGCCGTCGTCGCGCCGTCGTCGTGGGCCGCCGATCCGATCTTCGTCGACGCCCTGCTCTCCTCGCTCGAAGCCAACCCGATGATCCAACCGGTCACCGTCTCCGCGCTGTTCGACCTCTTCGCCTCCCCTACCAGTTGCAGAACCGGATGCCGTCTCCTCGGCTCGTCGACTGCGACCTCGCTGCCGACCGCCGCGATCAGGCTCGAGCGGCAGCGCATAGCCGGCTTCGCGGCTGCCGCGCCGACCGCGAAGGCCCTTGCCATCGACCTCGGTGACCTCGTCCTCGCGGGCGAGTCCGAAGCGCTCCGACCCGTCCAGCAGTCCGCCGTGGTCGGCAACGCCGGCGCAGCACTCGAGGCGCAACTCGGGCAGCTGGGTGTGGCCGGCGACCGCACTGTGACGCTCACCAGCCGGCAGGGCACCGTGCCCATCACCATCGACAAGTCCGCGGGCTATCCCGTTCTCGCGACGATGACGCTCACGAGCGACAAGCTCCTGTTCGGTCCTGCCGGCACCACGCAGTGGACGCAGTCGGTCACGCTCGTCCACGCCACCAACGTCTACTTCGTCACCGTGCAGACCAGGACTTCGGGCGTCTTTCGCGTCGACATCTCCCTCCGTGCACCCGGAGGTCCGCTCCTCCTCGCGAGTGGAGCCGTCGACGTGCGATCGACGACGACCTCGGTGGTCGGCATCGCCCTGACCGCCGGCGCGGTGGTGGTGCTCGCCATCTGGTGGGTCCGCACCTGGGTGCGCCGGCGTGCGGCGAGCGACGACGGACCTGCCGACGACGATCGTCAACCCACACCCGTCGGCCGATGAACGAGCTCGAGATCGACGAGATCCCCTCGACCGCGTCCGGCGAGGAGCGTCGACTCGCCGGCGCCACGGTCGGCATGGCGATCGGCACCCTCCTGTCGCGGATCACCGGGGTCGGCCGCGTCGTGGCGCTGTCGGCCGCGGTCAGCGGAGGTGGCTTCGCGGACGCCTACAACCTCGCGAACACAACGCCGAACATCCTCACCGACATCGTGATCGGCGGCGTGCTCTCCGCAACCTTCGTGCCGGTCTTCGTCGACTACCTCAGCACGCGCCGAGGGGAGGAGGCGTGGCGCGCGATCTCCTCAGTGGTGACCGTGACGATCGGGATCCTCGTCGTCTCGACGGTTGCGTTCTTCATATTCGCCCCGTCCATCGTCGATCTCTATACCGTCACCAACCACCACGCGGACGTCCACCAGCAACAGCAGGTGGCGGTCTTCCTGCTGCGTTGGTTCGTCCCCCAGCTGACGTGCTACGGGCTCATCGCACTCTTCACGGCGCTCCTCAACGCGCGCTACAAGTTCGCCGCCCCCATGTTCGTGCCGATCGCCAACAATCTGGTGGTCATCGCGGTGCTCCTCGGGTTCCACGCGATGGTGCCCCACCCGACGCTCGCCTCGGTCGACGCGAACCACCACGGGCTGGTGCTGCTCGCATTCGGGACGACCCTCGGTGTCGTGGTACAGGCCGGATTGTTGGTGCCGTCGCTGCTGCGCGCCGATTTGCACATCCGCCCGATCTTCCAGCCGCTCCACCCGGCGGTGCGAACGATCACGCGGCTCGCCGGGTGGACATTCGGGTTCGTGCTCACCAACCAGGTCGCGCTGGTGATCATCCTCGCCCTTGCGGACGGAGCGAAGGTCCCGGGGGCGGTCTCCGCGTACAGCTACGCGTACACGTTCTTCCAACTTCCCTACGGGGTCATCGCCGTCTCCATCATGAGCGCGGTCACCCCGTCGCTCGCCAAGCACTGGGCCGAGGGCGATCTCCTCGCGTTCCGTCGGCGGATGTCGTTCGGCCTGCGCGCCATGCTCGCGATCGTGATCCCATCGGCGGTCGGGATGCTGATCCTGTCCCACCCGCTCATCGAGCTGGTCCTCGCCCACGGCGCGATGACCCGTGCCCAGGCGGACACGACCGGGGCCGCGCTAGCGATGTTCTCGGTGGGCCTGCCCGGGTTCTGCACCTTCTTGTACATGGTGCGCATGCTCCAGGCGATGCAGGACACGCGGACCGCGTTCCAGCTCTACCTCGTCGAGAACGGGCTCAACGTCGCCTTCGGGCTCCTCCTGGTCGGACCGCTCGGCGTGCGCGGACTCGCGCTCTCCCTCTCGATCGCCTACTCGCTCGCGGCCTGGCTCGCACTCGAGGTGATCCGGCGGCGGCTCGGTGGGCTCGGTGGTCAGGCCCTCGTCGCGCCGGTCGGTCATGTGCTCGTCGCAAGCGGCGTCATGGCGGTGGCGACCGTGCTCGCGCTCAGCGCGTCCAGCGCGTCGTCCGGGGTGGGCCTGCTCGGTCGGGTCGTTCTCGCCGTCGTCGTCGGAGCCCTCGCCTACGTGGCGACTGCGGCCACTCTCGCCGCCCGCGCGACGCGTGCCGCCGGCGGAGGTCGGCCCGTCCGACCCGAAACGGTCGGAGCGGACGCCGCGCCACCTTCCGCACCGTCGCTCGACGACACGGACCTGCTCCCCGACGCGCCGTTCCGTGGCAGACTCGACGGCGAGTCAGGCGGCCGATCGCTCCGCACCCTTCGCCCGGTGGGGAGCGATCCCGGGGAGGAGAACGTCCATGGCCCGGATCCGGGTGGTAACCGATAGCGCGTGCGACCTGACGACGGACCTCGCCGCAGCGAACGACATCGTCGTCGTGCCGCTCACCATCCGCTTCGGCGAGGAGGAGTTCGTCGACGGCGCCTCGCTCTCGCCGGAGGAGTTCTGGACCAAGTGCGCGGCAAGCCCCGTGCTGCCCGAGACGGCCGCACCCTCCCCGGGGGCGTTCCAGACCGCCTTCACCGATGCGGCCGACGAAGGCTTCGACGGCGTCATCTGTCTCGACCTCTCAGCGGGCGTCTCGGCCACCTTCCAGGCGGCGACCGCCGCTGCCAGAGCCGTCGCCGATCGGATCCCGGTCCGCGTCGTCGACACCCGTTCGCTCACGATGGGCCTGGGGCTGATGGTCCTGGACGTCGCCGAGGCGGCGGCCGGCGGGGCCGGGCTCGACGAGCTCGTCGCCCGAGCCGAGGCCCTCATCCCGCGGACCTCCGTGCTCGGGGTCGTCGACACCCTCGAGCATCTCGAGAAGGGTGGCCGCATCGGCGGCGCACGAGCGCTGCTCGGGTCGCTGCTCTCGATCAAACCGGTCGTGACTCTGGTCGAAGGGGTCGTCGAGGAGGAGTCGAAGCAGCGCACCCGTCCGCGGTCACTGCAGTACCTCGCGGACAAAGCCACGTCCTCGCCGCCGATCAGCCGGATCGCCGTCGCCAACGGCTCTGCGAAGGACCTCGACCACTTCCTGCGCCTTCTCGAGGGGGTCAAGTCCGAGCACCCGCTCGTCGTGTGCGACCTCGGTCCGGTCGTCGGTGCGCACACCGGTCCCGGCACGATCGGCATCTGCGTGGTCACCGTCGACTGATCCGCCGTCGAGCTGGGAGTTTCCAGCGCGACGAGTAACCTGCCGCCATGGTGTCCTCTCCCGAGCCAGCTCCCACTCGACCGTCCGCCGCGGGTCTCATCGGGGACCTCCCCTCGAGGGCCACGTCCTCCGTGGACACGCTCGTCGAGCTCCTGCGCGACAAGACGGTCCGTCCGGCGACTCTCGCGACCCGGGCGATCGTCTTCGGAATCATCGTGCTGGCCGCGAGCGTTGTCACGGTCACCTTGCTCGCGATCACGCTCATCCGCATCCTCACCGTCTACGCGTTCGACGGCCGCGTCTGGCTGTCGGACCTGGTGGTGGGCGCACTTTTCGTGATCGCGGGGCTCGTCGCATGGAGGTTCCGGCGCACGCCCGACGCCGGCCACCAAGGGGCCTAGATGACCGAGGACCGTGAGGTGGTGATCGTGGGCTCAGGCCCGGCGGGGCTCACCGCGGCGATCTACGCGGCCCGTGCACAGCTGGCGCCGCTCGTCATCGAGGGCGAGCCGTCCTCGACGTCCGATCAACCCGGAGGCCAGCTCATGTTGACCACCGAGGTCGAGAACTACCCGGGCTTCGTCGACGGGATCATGGGGCCGGAGCTCATGACGGCCTTCCGCCAGCAGGCGGCGCGGTTCGGCGCCGAATTCCTCACGGCCAAGGCCTCCAAGATCGACCTGTCGGCGCGTCCGTTCTCGATCTGGGTGGCGGATCCGGACGAAGCCGAGCCGGCCTACCGGGCCGAGGCCCTCGTCATCGCGACCGGCGCCCGCTCGCTGATGCTCGACCTACCCAACGAGGAGCGCCTCCTCGGCTACGGCGTCTCGACGTGCGCGACCTGCGACGGCTTCTTCTTCCGTGATCGGAAGATCGCGGTCGTCGGTGGCGGTGACTCCGCCCTGGAAGAGGCGCTCTTCCTCACCCGGTTCGCCGACTCGGTCACGGTGATCCACCGGCGCCACGAGCTGCGCGCGTCGAAGGTCATGCAGCAGCGGGCGTTCGACAACGAGAAGATCTCCTTCCTCTGGAACGCGGTGGTCATCGACGTCCTCGGGGACAACACCGTCTGCGGGGTGCGCGTGCGCGACACCGTCACCGGCGAGGAGTCGGAGCTCGAGCTCGCCGGTCTGTTCGTCGCCATCGGGCACGAGCCGAATACCGGACTGTTCAAGGGCCAGCTCGAGATGGAAGAGAGCGGCTATCTCCGCACGTTCGACGGCACCCGGACGAGCGTCGAGGGCGTGTTCGCCTGCGGGGACGTGCAGGACCACCGGTACCGGCAGGCCATCACCGCGGCTGGTTCGGGCTGCATGGCGGCGATCGACGTCGAGCGCTGGCTCGAGGAGCGCCACGCCCGAACGCACTGACCGACGGGGCCTGCGGGAATCAGTCCGGGGTGCGGGGCGTTGACCTAGCGTGTCGGATGCACCGCACCGACCAGATCACGAGCAGTCCGGAGGGAACAGCCGCCATGAGTGAGAAGATGCAGACGTTGACGGACGCTAGCTTTGACGAGCATGTCAAGGCCTCGGACGTCCCTGTGCTGGTCGACTTCTGGGCCGAATGGTGTGGTCCATGCAAGATGATTGCCCCGGTGCTCGAGGAGATCGCGGCCGAGCAGGCCGGCAAGCTCGAGATCGCCAAGCTCAACATCGACGACAACCTGGATGTGACCAGGAGGTTCGACGTCATGAGCATCCCCACGCTGATCCTCTTCAAGGACGGGGAGCCCACGGCACGCATCGTCGGGGCGAAGGGCAAGGGTCAGCTGCTCCAGGAGATCGCCGCCCACCTCTGAATCCGCAGCGGGCGCCTCTGACCTGCGGCGCTGACCGGGCGGGTCTCGCGGGTCATCGGTGACCGCAGACGCCGAGATCAACCTGGCCTACGGGGACGAAGGACCCGCCGTTGCCGACGTCCAGAGCCGTCTCGAAGCGCTGGGCTTCGCCCGCGGCTTCGACGAATTGGGCTCCTACCGCGACGGCACACGTGCGGCCGTGGAGGCCTTCCAGTACCGCCGCGGCCTCCGGCTCGACGGGACCTGCGGTCCGCAGACCTGGTCGGCGTTGGTCGAGGCCGGACGCAAGCTCGGCGACCGGTTCTTGTACCGCCGCTCGCCGATGCTCCGTGGAGACGACGTCGCGGAGCTCCAGCAGCGGCTCAGCGCCCTCGGCTTCGACACCGGTCGGGTGGACGGCATCTTCGGCGACCTCACGTCGCGGGCCCTCGGGGAGTTCCAGCGAAACGTCGGGTTGCCGGTCGACGGCATCGCCGGTGCGGCGACCCTCGCGGAGCTGCTCCTGCTCGGCACGCGGCACGCGAAGACCGAATTGGTGGCTTCGGTGCGCGACCGCGTCGCCCTCCGCCAGGCACCGCGCACCCTGGCCGGTCGCCGGATCGCGATCGGCGAGGAGGGGGGCCTCGACGCCGTGCTCGGCGCGGTCCGTCGCCGCCTCGCACAGGACGGCGCCCTGGTCACGACGCACCACCATCCTGACGACTCCGTCCAGGCCTCCGAAGCCAACGCCGGCGAAGCGGACGTCTACGTCGGGATCCGGCTCGGGAGCGGGGACCCCCACTGCTCGACGGCCTACTACGCCGGGTACCGCTACTCCTCGCCGGGAGGACGTCGGCTCGCGGAGCTCCTCCAGGTCGCGCTCACCAGCTCACTCGGCCTGCCCGACCAGGGCAGTCGGGGCATGTCGGTGCCGCTGCTGCGCGAGACGCGGATGCCGGCCGTCCTCTGCGAGATCAGCCCCGCGGCGGTGGTCGTCGAGCAGACCGCCGCAATCGCCGCGGCGGTGCGTGACTCCCTCGCGGACTGGGCCGGCTCCGCTTGGGACTGAGCCAGCGGGTGGGCAGACGCGGGTCCACCTCCAGGTGAGGTCTCGATATCCCGTAATCCACAACCTGTGCATGAGGTTGTGGACGAAGCTCCAGCAATGCTTCAGGGATGTGAACTCTCACGCTGAGTGGTCAATTACTGCGAACTGCTGGGCTGCCGGGGTCCGAGCCATCACAGAGAGTGGTCAACCGCTCAACCCTCGATGAGATCAGCCCCACCGACCATCAGCTTGTAGATCCGTTCGAGGTCTTCGAGGGTCGCGAATTCGACCACCACCCGCCCCCGTTTCGCGGTGAGATCCACCTTGACCCGGGTGTTGAGATGGCTTGCAAGGAGCTCTTCGAGCTCGAGGATGCCCGGCGGCGGAAGTCGACTCGGAGCCGGGCCCGAAGGCTTCGGCACGGTCGCAGCATCGATACCGCTTTCGCCGGCCGGCTGCTCTCCGTGCTCGACGCGCGCGGTCTGCTCCGTGTGCTCGCGTACGAGATCCTCGATGGCGCGGACGGTGAGTCCGTCTGCCACAATCTGCTTGGCGAGTACCTCCTGGTAGCCACGGTCGGGCGTGCCGAGGAGCGCCCGGGCGTGGCCGGGTGTGATTTGACCATCTGCGAGCAATCGCTGCACCGCCGTCGGGAGCTGGAGCAACCGGAGGATGTTCGTGACCGAGGTGCGGCTCTTGCCGACCCGGTTCGCCACCTCGTCGTGCGTGTAGCCGAACTCCTCGATGAGCTGCTGATAGGCCGCAGCCTCCTCGAGCACGTTGAGATCCTGCCGGTGGAGGTTCTCGACAAGTGCCTGCTCGAGACTCCGCGTCTCGTCGGAAGTCTGCACGAGCACCGGAATGGTATGGAGGCCCGCCCGTCGCGCCGCCCGCCACCGTCGCTCGCCGGCGATGAGCTCGAACTGCTCCGACTCTTCACTGCCGACCTCGCGCACGAGGACCGGCTGGAGGACACCGAGCTCTCGGATCGACGCCGCCAGCGAAGACATCGTGTCCTCGTCGAAATTCTGCCGCGGCTGACGCGGATTGGGCCGGATGCCGGTGATGGGCACCTCACGCAACGCGGTGCTCCGGTCGCCGGTCACCTCGGTCGGAATGAGGGCGCTCAGACCCTTGCCGAGCCCGCTACGTCGTGCCACCGCTGACCTCCTTGGCTAACTCACGGTAGGCGATGGCCCCTCGGGAGGCCGGATCGAATGCGGTGATCGGCTGACCGAACGACGGCGCCTCGGAGAGCCGCACGGTCCGCGGGATGACCACGCGGCAGACCTTCGCGCCGAAGTGATGCCGCACTTCCTCGGCGACCTGGTCGGCCAGCTTGGTGCGAGCGTCGTACATGGTCAGCACGATCGTCGAGATGTCGAGCGCCGGATTGAGGTTGGAGGCGACCAGGTGCACATTGCGCATGAGTTGGCTCAACCCCTCGAGGGCGTAGTACTCGCACTGGATCGGGACCAGGACTTCGCCGGCAGCAGCGAGCGCATTGACCGTGATCAGCCCGAGCGAAGGCGGGCAGTCGATCAGGACGTAGTCGAAGTCGTCTGTGACTGACTCGATGGCCCGACGGAGCTTGAGCTCGCGGCTGAACGCGGGAACAAGCTCGATTTCGGCGCCGGCCAACGCAATGGTCGCCGGCGCGACGAAGAGGTTCTTCATGCTGGTGGGCTCGACACAGTCCTCGAGGGAGGCATCCCGCATCAGGACGTCGTACATCGAGAGCTCGAAATTCCTCGCATCGATGCCGAGGCCGGTCGTCGCATTTCCCTGTGGATCCAAATCGACGACGAGCACTCTGAATCCGAGCTCGGCAAGGGCCGCTCCGAGATTCACCGAAGTGGTGGTCTTGCCGACTCCGCCTTTCTGGTTCGCCACGGCGAGCACCCGCGGAAGCGGGTTGCCCGCCGCCGACTGGAATTGGACCTCGGGCTCGCCGACCTCGGTTGCGTCCGTCGAGTCCTCGAGGACGAGCGGGTTCACCTTCGGATGCTCGGGAACGGTCATTGCCGACGCAGGTTTCGACGGCGACGGGGCGAGATCACCGCGATCTGGGGCCGGGGCGTCGATGGTCGCGACCCCGTGTCCTCCTGCGCGCTCTGACGTGGCCGCCCTCGGCTCTCGAGTGTCCGCGGTGCCGGAGTGACCCTTCGACTTCCGCGGTGCCTTCTCCGCAGGGGGAAGGACGTCGTCGAGTTCAGCGTGTGCCGAGTGGAGATCCGAGTAGGTCTCGTGCAGGGGGGGTGAAGCCCGCGACTCGACCAACGGCTCAATCTCGGGCTCGACCGGGACCTCGGTGATCGCGGGTTCGCGAGGTGGTGCCGGCGTCGGTTCCACGAGCTTGACGGCACCGGTCCCGACCTGGTCTGGAATGCTCGAACGCGATGCTTCTTGTTCCTCGGCAGGGGACCGATTCCGGCCCTTGCGGCGACCGCGCATGATCATCGGCGCTCTTTGCCAGGAGGGTTCAAGGCCTTCATCCTCTCCTGCCCGGACTGGGAGGTCAAGCATTTCTCCGCCAATGTTTCACGTGAAACGTCGGGGTGATCCCCATTCCCAGGTGGAGGCCGATCCTCTGGTCGGGGCAAGACACCCGAGCAGATCGGCGCAGGACGCTGTGGCGTGAGCCGGACGTGCCACCCTGGAGCGGTACGCGTGATCTCGCGCTGGGGAGCGATCGCCGGATACAACCAGGTCACCGGGCCGACCGACCGGCCCCGCCGATCGAGACGACCGTCCTGCCATCGATGTTCCTCTCATCCTCCGGTGGCGCCTCGATCGACGCAGGCGGTCGGCCCGTCCTGTCCGTCTCGATGCGAGATCGAAGGTCCGCTGCTCTTGACTGGAGCGTCGCCGTCCTGCCCGATCGATGGCCGGGACATCCGGTGGACCCTCGAAACCCCGTTCAGCCCGGAAGAGGGGCGGTCCGGCATGTTCCACGTGAAACATCTGTGCCCGGAGCAACCGGTCCGGGCGGCCCAACCCGCGGGTCCCTGGGCCCGAGCCGGGCCGTGGTGTCCTTCAGAAGAGGGGTCGCTTCGCGACCGTGCCGACGCGCCTCGGAAATCGATCCGGCGTCGGCGCCGACTTTCGTAGCACCTGATAGCCGTTCCGGCCCTCCGGCCGGACGACCGGCCCGACGGCGAGCCCGAGGGTTGCCAGATCGCCGTCCGACCAGCGTCCTCCGGCCCCTCCCTCCGGTGGCTCCGACACGACGAGGACTCCCCCGACCACAACGAACGGGGCCCCGCACTCGGCGGTCACCGCCGGTCGCCCGAACGATCGGGAAGTCACCGCCTCGAACTTCTGGCGCAGCTCGAGGTCGTGGCCGAGCTCCTCGGCACGACCACGCCGTACCTCCGCCCGCGGACGGAAGCCGGCCCGATCGAGCTCTCCGTTGAGAAAGTCGGTGCGCCGTTCGTTCGCATCCACGAGGAGGACGCGGGCCTCCGTCCAGATCGCACAGAGGACGAGGCCGGGTGGCCCGCCTCCCGTGCCGAGGTCGAGCAGGCTCCGGGGCGGCCGTCCGAGCACACCCTCGATCGCCATCGCGAAGCCGATGCTGTGGTCGACGAGCTGCTCGGTCGGTACCGGTCCGACGAACCCCAGAGCCGCCGAACGCCGGAGGCCCGCGATCACTGCCTCGCCGGTCGAGCCCTCGAGCCGGGGGATACCCGCACTCCGGTCGCTCGCGCCCCGATGGTTCACGTCGCACTCCCCCGACCACACTGACTCACGATCACCGGGCTGTCCGTCGCCGACCCCACTGTTGCCCTCGGCAGGCCGACGGGCGGCCCGCCGTCGTTCAGTCGGACGGTTGGATCACCACGTACCGGGAGGGCTCAATGCCGTCCGACCTCGTCTCCACGCCCTCGATCTCATTGACCGCGTCATGGATGACCTTGCGGTCCGCCGGAGACATTGGCTCGAGAGCGCGCTCCTCGCCCGAGGCCTTGACCTCGTCGACGATTCCCATCGCAAACCGACGGAGCGCGGCTGAACGCTTCTCGCGGTACCCGCCGATGTCCACCAGGATGCGGTCCGTGCGGCTCTCCGACTGACGTTGGACGAAGGTCCGGGTGAGATCTTGAATCGCGGCCAGTGTCGCGCCACGAGGCCCGACCAGGAGCCCGAGGTCGTCGCCGATCGCGGCGACCTGGACCGTGTCCTCGTCGATCTGTACCGCATGCACCTCGGCGTCGAGTCCAAACTCTTCGACGAGGCCGACGAGGAAGCCGCGCGCGGCTTCTCCTTGTTCCTCGAGCGTCAGTGACTCTTCCATGATCTCCCCGCTCTCCCCGGCGTCGGAGCCGGATCCTTCCTTCTCCTTGACCTGCTGTGACCCTTCCCCCGTCCGGCCACTGCCACCTCGCGAGCGTCGTCTCCGCTTCGATCCGCTCGACGAGCCTCCTGTCGCGCCGTTGGCGGAGGCTGATCCGCCGCCCTGCCCGTTCGCCGCGCCGCCCGCCGCCGAGCTCCCGTTCACCCCGGCTCCGGACCGACTCGTCTCCTTGGCGCGTCGGTCCTCCGAGGACGCCTGACGTCCACCCGATCCCGATCCGGCCGAGTTGCTCTTGCGCCTCGTGCCGTCCGTCCTCGACCGCTCTGCCGGGGCACGCTTGCGGTCGGTGCGCTGGCGCCGGGCCCGCTTCGGTGGGGGAGTGACGGGGCGCACCCGGGCCTTGACCCTCGCTTCACCCCGGAGGCGCCCGAACAGGCCCGCCTTCGGCTCACTCAACACGATGAACTCCGCGTCGTCCTCCGCCACGCCCAGCGCGTCCAGCACTGTCTCTTTCGCCTCGTTCAGCGAACGGCCGCTGGCCTCGACCCACTCCACGTCCTATCGAGCCTTTCTCTGTCGCTTGGCCTTCGAACGCGGGTGTTCCTTCGGCACACCCTGCCCGTCGCCTCCGGAGCCCGACTTCGCACCGTTCGACGTGCTCGTCGGCGGCGTTCGCTTCGGCGTCCCACGGCCGTTCGATCCGTTCCTCGACCCGCCGGAGCCACTCCCCGCTCCGGACGAGCTCCCCGTACGCGGCCGGGACCCGGGCTTTGCGCCACCCGCGGCCGGTCGGCGCTCCGCCGGAGTCGCGTCCTTCCCCCCGGCGTCCTGTGGTTCGGTCGCGTCAGCCTTGGGCCTCGGCAGCGCCTTTTCACTTCGGTCCGCCGCGGGCTCGGCGGCGGCGAGCCGGCCTTTCCGGCCGGCTTCGGGGGTGCGCCCGGACCCGGAACGATGCCCTTCCGGAAGAGCACTTCCTGGGTTGCGATCCGGATAGCACTCGACACGATGAAATAGACATTCAGAATTGCGGCCACATTCAAGTAAATGAGACCGAAGATAAGAGGCATGTATTTCTGCATCATGGCGGCTTGAGGATTAGCCTTGGAGGCCTCGGGATTTCGCGCGTTGAGACGGGCCATCTGAAGGTACTGAAGGCCGACAGATGCGAGGACCAGGATCAGGAATGGGATTGCCGCCCATATGGAGCTGTGATGCGAAAGCAATTTGTCCGAGAAGTTGATCCCGAAAGAGATCAACTGCCCGTGAGCAGCAACGATGGCGTGGTACATCTTGGTGCTCGCCCCGATATACCGGGGCTCCGCGACGGTGTGCGCGGGAATGACTACCTTGAGACCACCGACGGTCTTTGTCATCGCCGGATAGGTCACCGTGTTTGTAATGCCACGAATTACGCTGTAGAGAATGATGAAGAAGGGCATCTGCAACAACATCGGTAGACACCCTGCCGCAGGGTTGACGTTGTGCTCCTTGTAGAGCCGCATCATCTCGTCATTCATTTGGGCTTTGTCAGTCGAGCCCTTGTACTTCGCCTGCAGCTTCTTCATCTCCGGCGCGAGCGCCTGCATCGCGGCCATGTTCTTGGTGCTCTTGACCGTCAGCGGCGTGAGCGCGGCCATGACGACGATGGTGAGCAGCGCGACGTCGATCGGGTAGTTCGGGATGACCGAGTAGAAGAAGGCGAGGATGCTGCCGACCAGGTCGAGCAGCGGTTGGAAGATCTTGCCGATGCCGTGGACGAGTTGGCTCACCGGGCACCCCGCTCAGGCACCGGATCCGGTCCGTACCCGCCCCAAGGCCCGCACCGGAGCAGGCGTCGGAGGGCCAGCCAGGTGCCGCGTACCGCGCCGTGGTCTTCGAGGGCGCCGACGGCGTACTCCGAGCAGCTCGGCACGTAGCGGCAGCCGGTGGGGCGGCCCGACCGGGCAGCCTGGTAGGCGCGGACGGCCGCGGCGAGCGTCCGCGCGGTGCGCCTCCCGTGGCGCTCCGCGACCCGCGACCCGCTGGTGTCCGCCTGTTCGAGGGTGAGCCCGGTCGTCACGAAGCCCGCCTCCTGTCGACGCGACCGGTCGAGCCCGCGCCCTTCATCGCCTTCTCGAGAGCCTGGCCCATGGCCATCCTCAGTTCCTCGAATCCCAGCAACGGCCCCTCCGGTCCTGCGCTCACCATGTAGGCGCCCGGTCGCAGGTCGGCGGCCCCCTGCGCCACGATCGACCGCAGCCGGCGTCGCAGCCGGTTCCGGACCACCGCCGGCCCAACTCGTCGGCCCACCGCGTAGGCGACCTGCGGCCTCGCCCAATCGGGCTCGGCCACGAAGCGGACCACCAGCGTGCCAGACCGGCCGCGCCCGTCAGGACGACCCAGGCGATCGAACGTCCGGCGGGCCTTGACCCGGTCGACCCGGGGTGACCGTTGACCGGTGGTCGGCTTCACACCGACAGCCGGTGTCGTCCCTTCGCCCGGCGGGCCTTGATCACGGCTCGCCCGGCCTTCGTGGACATCCTCTTGCGGAATCCGTGAGTCTTGGCGCGTTTGCGCACGTTCGGCTGGTACGTCCGTTTCATCCATCCACATCCTTCCTCGTCCGGGTGTGCGGACAGAGGTGGTCGACCGGGGGCCCCGACGGCCGGCATCCGGGCATTCCGAAACATGGTACGCCGAAACCGCGGGTGGCCTCTAGTCGTGAGGGCCGGAGCACGCCGCTCGGGCACGGTGTACCGTTCCGAACAACGCAGCAGCACACCCACCCATCACGTGGTCGGCCCTTGGGATCGGCGTGCTCGAACGAACGATGCAGCCCTGCCAGCAGTTCCACCAGCACCCCCGTCGGTCCCCCGGCGGAGCGTGCCCGCGGTCGATGGTCGTCCACAGTTGTGGATATCCATGTGGACCGGCTGTCCTGGCGGCGGGCGGAGGCCCATGTGAACGACACCGAAGGCTTGTGGATATCGTGCTCCCAGGCGTTGCGTGAGCAGGTCTCGGACGCCATCTGGCAGGCCTACCTCTCGGGGATCAGACCCCTTGCGGTCAACGACGGTGCGCTCGTCCTCGGAGTCCCGAACACCCTGATCCGTGAGCGGGTCGAGTCGCGGTTCCTCGGATTGATCCAGGACACGGTCACCGGCACGGTCGGGCGCGATCTCACGATCGAACTCGAGGTCGTCGCCCCGAACCACGAACCGGTCGGCGAGACCTTGCCCGCCGCCCCGGATTCCCCGCCCACGGCCGCAAGTGGCTCGACCTGGCGCGAGCCCTCGCCCCGTCGCCAGGCACGGCCGGACGTCGAGCCCGCCCGGCTCCTCGACCCCCGGTACACCTTCGAGACCTTCGTCATCGCCTCCTCGAACCGGTTCGCCCATGCGGCCGCCCAGTCAGTGGCGGAGTCTCCGGCCCGCTCCTACAACCCGCTCTTCATCTACGGCGACGCCGGGCTCGGCAAGACCCACCTCCTCCACGCGATCGGCAACTACGTCCAGGAGAACTTCGCCGGGCGCCACGTGCGTTACGTGACGACCGAGACCTACATGAACGAATTCGTCGACGCCATCCGGACCAACGCCACGACGGCCTTCAAACGCCGCTATCGCGAGTGCGACGTGCTCCTCATCGACGACGTCCAGTTCATGGAGCGGAAGGAGTCCCTCCAAGAGGAGTTCTTCCATACGTTCAACTCGCTCTATGGAGCGTCCAAGCAGATCGTCCTCACCTCGGACCGGCCACCGAAGTCCATCGCGACTCTCGAGGACCGGCTCCGCAGCCGGTTCTTGTCCGGTCTGATCACCGAGGTCCAGCCTCCCGAGCTCGAGACCCGGATCGCGATCCTCCAGACGAAGGCCATCCACGAGCACGTCGCCGTTCCCGACGACGTGCTCGAGTTCATCGCCACCCACGTCACCGAGAACATCCGCGAGCTCGAGGGAGCCCTCATCCGGGTCACCGCGTTCGCGAGCCTCAACCGCCAGCCCCTCACCCGGGAGATCGCCGAGCGCGTCCTCTCTGACATCGTCTCGGCGGACCTGCCCCGACGGATCACCCCCCAGATGATCCTCGAGGCGACCTCCGACGAGTTCGGCTTCTCGGTCGAGGAGCTGTGCGGCCCGAATCGTCGCCGGCCTCTCGTCACCGCCCGCCAGGTGAGCATGTACGTCTTCCGCGAGCTCACCGAGTTCAGCTATCCGGCGATCGGCCGCGAGTTCGGTGGACGTGACCACTCGACCGTCATGCACGCGGTCGAGAAGATCTCCACGCTCATGAAGGCGCGCCAGCAGATCTACGACCAGGTGACCGACCTCATCCTCCGGATCAAGAGCGGTACGTGAAGACCTCCGCTTCTCTCATCAGAGCTTTCGCAAGTCTGCGCGAGATCCGGCGACACCGGGTGTCTCGCCTATCCGGAGGTTGTGCACGGACTGTGGATAGAACGGGTGTCCGCTGGGGCAATTGTGTGAACGAAGATGAACTTGTCCATACCTCGCCACACGACGGACACCTCCCTGTCGACCAGTCGCTGTCCCGGTGGACCAATCCGGGACAGCCCCGACGCCGTTGCGCTGGTCGTACGCGTACTTATCCACAATCCACAGGCCTTACTACCATCACTAGAAGAATTGATATCTCAAGAGAAGAGAAGGTCAGAAAGGACGACCGGTGAAGTTTCGATGCGAGCGCGACTCGTTGGTGGAAGTACTCACGACGGCCGGACGCGCAGTCAGTTCGCGCACCCAGACCCAGGCTGCGCTCAACGGGGTGCGGCTGGAATCGGCGGGGAACCTCCTCAACGTCGTCGGCACCGATCTCGACCTGACCGTCCACGTTTCGACCGAGGCGATCGGGATCACCGACGGGGTCTGTGTCGCGCCGGCCAAGCTGCTCGCTGACATCGTTCGCTCACTCGAGCCTGGCGCCGTGACGATCGAGTCCGAGGACGAGAAGGTCGAGATCAGCGCGGCGCGCTCCAGGTTCACCCTCAGGACATTCCCGAGTGACGACTTCCCGACGTTGCCGGAACCACCGACGCCGGCGACATTCCTCGGAGCGGGCAATCTCGCGAGCGCGCTTCGCCAGGTGGTACGCGCCGCGTCGAGCGACGACGCGCGACCACTCCTCACAGGGGTCCTGATCGCCCCGGAGGGCGATGGTGTGCGGTTGGTGGCGACAGACTCGTACCGGTTGGCGCTTCGGGATATCGACGGGAGCGAGACGTTTGCGGGAAGTTCGCAGATCCTCGTGCCTGCCCGCGCGCTGACCGAGTTGCAACGGCTCTCCGCGTTGAGCGCGGGCACCAAGGACCAAGCAGGTGAGGGCGGCGGCGAGAGCAGCGGAGCAACGTCTCACGACGGACGGATCGGCCTCGCCATCGGGGATCACGACGTGACCTTCACCGCCGGTGACGTGAAAGTCAGCACGCGCCTCCTGGACGGCACCTATCCCGACTACCGGCAGTTGATCCCTGCGGTCTACCCCAATCGGCTCCATGTCGCGAAGGACTCACTGCTCGACGCGCTCCGGCGGGTGCGGCTGCTCGTCCGTGACAACACCACACCGGTTCGGTTGGCCATGCGCCCGGGCGGTGTGGACCTGACCGTCGTCTCCCAGGAGGTCGGGGATGCGAGCGAGACAGTCGACGCGGACTTCGACGGAGAAGAGCTCACCATCGCCTTCAACCCGACCTATCTCATCGACGGGGTCGAAGCTGTCACCGGCGACGAGGTCCTTCTCGAGACGGTCGACGCGACGAAGCCGGCGACGGTGCGCGGGGTCGAGGAGACGAACTTCCAGTATCTCCTCATGCCCGTCCGCGTCTCCTGATCGCGGACGGCGCCACGACCACCACGTGCATCTCGCATCCCTGGACGCCACCGACTTCCGGAACATCACCGAGACCTCGATCGAGCCCGATCCGGTCGGTGCGACGGTCATCACCGGGTTGAACGGCGCGGGCAAGTCGAGCCTTCTCGAAGCCATCGCCTACCTCGGCACGCTCGCCTCGTTCCGGAGCGCCCCCCGCGAGACGATGGTCAGGCGCGGTTGTGATCGTGCGATCCTCAGGGCGGAGACGCGGGCCGGCGACCGGCACTTCACGATCGAGGCGGAGATCCCGGTGGCCGGGCAGGCAAGGACGATGGTCAACCGACAGGTCGTGCGGCGGAGGAGCGATCTCCGCGACGCCCTGCGGACGACGGTCTTCTCACCGGAGGACATCGCGGTGGTGCGCGACGGCCCGGCGGCGCGACGGCAATTCCTCGACGCGACCCTCGAGCTACTTGATCCGAGGGCCGCGCGCGCGAGTGAAGACGTCGAGAAGATCCTCCGCCAGCGGACCGCGCTCCTGCGAAACGCGGCGCGCAAGCTCACGGAGGACGTGGTCACGACGCTCGACATCTGGGACGGCCGTCTCGTCGAGGCGGGAACGGTGCTCGTCGATGCGCGTGAAGCGCTCGTCGCGGAGCTCGAGCCGATCGCGGAGGCCAACTACGGACAGCTCGCCGGAGCGCGGACCCTGGTCAACCTCGCCTACCGGCGGTCGTGGGAGGGAGGCCTCGCGGAAGCGCTCGAACGATCGCGTGCGCGCGACGTCGAACGGGCGGTGACCCAGGTCGGACCCCATCGCGACGAGCTCGACCTTGGAGTTCGCGGCCTTCCCGCACGGAGTCAGGCGTCCCAGGGGGAGCAGCGCTCGCTCGCACTCGCCCTGCGACTTGCAGCACACCAGTTGATCACCGAGCGGCTGGGCTCCCCCCCGGTGCTGCTCCTCGACGACGTCTTCTCCGAGCTCGATCCCTTCCGGTCGCGGGCGCTGCTCGCCGGTCTCCCCGCCGGCCAGGCCCTCGTGACCACCGCTCTGCCGGTACCGACCGAGCTGGCGGTCGCGAAGACGTACACGATCGAAGCCGGTGGCGAGGTGGTCGCTACCACGCCACGGACGATGCCGCGATGACGTTCCGACCGGACCGCGAGCACGGACCCGCACCGCTCGACGCGTCCCTCGACAAGCTCTCCCGGCGGCTCGGGCTCGAGGATGCGCGGACGCTCGGGCGGTTGTTCTCGCGCTGGGAGGAGACGGTCGGACCCGCGATGGCCCAACACGTGCACCCGGTCCGACTCGACCGGGAGGCACTCGTCGTGAACGTCGACCATCCGGCGTGGGCAACCCAGGTCCGCCATCTCGGGGAGGATCTCCTCGACCGGGTGGCCGATGCCACGGGGGTTGCGAGACCATCCCGACTCGAGGTGCGAGTTCGCAGGTGAACGGGCGGTCGAGGGGTCGAATTGGGCCCGACCGCACGAGGTGGGCGGCTACACTGGGGCATTGGAATCGGGGGATCGCCCCCCACTCGTGCGTGCGTCGGACGTTTCCGGAGTTGGCGCGGTGCGCCGATTCCCGACCAGTCGAACAACGCTGAAAGGGCGCGCCTGTGGCGCTGAAAACTGACAGGTACGACGCCGAGAGCATCACGGTTCTCGAAGGTCTCGACCCGGTGCGGAAGCGGCCGGGGATGTACATCGGATCGACTGGTCCGACCGGCCTCCATCACCTCGTCTGGGAGGTCGTCGACAACGCGGTCGACGAGGCCATGGCCGGATACTGCACCCAGATCGACGTGACCATCCTCGAGGACGGGGGAGTTCGGGTCGCTGACAACGGCCGTGGGATCCCGACCGGTCCCATGCCCCGCTACAAGGGGCGGAGCGCCGCCGAGGTCGTGCTCACGGTGCTCCACGCCGGAGGCAAATTCGGCGAGGGCGGGGGCTACAAAGTCTCCGGGGGCCTGCACGGGGTCGGGGTCTCGGTGGTCAATGCGCTCTCGTCCCGGCTGACCCTCGAGATCGACAGCGAGGGTGACCACCACGTGATGGAGTTCGCCGACGGCGGCAAGCCGACGGGCAAGCTCCACGTCACCGGGAAGGCCCCCCGTGGACGCACGGGGACGACGGTCACCTTCTGGCCCGACCCGAGCATCTTCGAGGAAACCGAGTTCCGTGCACAGACGGTCACCGAACGCCTCCAGGTCATGGCCTTCCTCAACCGGGGGCTCGAAATCCGATTCGCCGACGAGCGACCGGACGCGAAGGCGCCACAGAGCTTCCGCTACAAGGACGGCATCGTCGACTACGTGCGGCACCTCAACGCATCGAAGGAGGCCCTCTTCAGAAAGGTGTGCTCCTTCGACCAGCGTGAGGAGTCCATGGAGGTCGAGATCGCGCTGCAGTGGAACACGGGCTTCTACGAGAGCATCCACTCCTTCGCCAACGGGATCTCGACGATCGACGGAGGCATGCACGAAGAAGGGTTCAAGAAGGCCCTCACCAACGTGGTCAACAAGTACGCGCGGGCCAAGGGTGCACTGAAGGAGAAGGACGACAACCTCCTCGGTGAGGACATTCGCGAGGGGCTCACCGCGATCGTCTCGGTCCGACTTCAGGACCCGCAGTTCGAAGGCCAGACGAAAGCGAAGCTCGGCAACGTGCCGGTGCGCTCGCTCGTCGAGCGGACCACCAACGAGAAGCTCACCGACTGGTTCGAGGAGAACCCGCGGGAGGCGAACCAGGTCGTCCAGAAAGGTCTCCTCGCAGCGCGGGCGCGAGTGGCGGCCCGCTCGGCACGGGACCTCACCCGTCGCAAGTCCGCGTTGGACGGGGCTGGGCTACCCGGGAAGCTCGTCGACTGCTCGTCGCGTGACCCGCGCGAAAGCGAGCTGTTCATCGTCGAAGGCAACTCTGCCGGCGGCTCCGCGAAGGACGCACGGAACCCGCGCACCCAGGCCATCCTCCCGATCCGCGGCAAGATCCTGAACGTGGAGCGGGCGCGCGTCGACAAGATGCTGAAGAACACCGAGATCCAAGCGCTGATCTCCGCGATCGGCGCCGGACTGGCGGAGGACTTCGACGAGACGAAGATCCGATACCACAAGGTGATCATCCTGGCCGACGCCGATGTCGACGGGTCGCACATCCGGACCCTGCTGCTCACGTTCTTCTTCCGACAGATGCGGCCGCTGGTCGAGGGGGGTTTCGTCTACGTCGCCCAGCCGCCGCTGTACTCGACCCGTGTGGGCAAGGAGAAGCGGTACCTGAAGGACGACCAGGCGAAGGCCGTATTCCTCGCCGAGCACCCCAATCACAATGACGAATTCCAACGTCTGAAGGGCCTCGGCGAGATGGACTTCGCCGAGCTGCGCGACACGACGATGGACCCCGGGCAGCGATCGCTCCTGCAGGTAGCAGTCGAGCAGGCCGCCATCGCGGACGAGGTGTGCTCCGTGCTGATGGGCGAAGACGTCGAGCTGCGCAGGCAGTTCATCCAGACCAACGCCAAAGACGTTCGTTTCCTCGACTTCTGAGATGACCGACCGAGGCACGGCGAGGCAGTTGCAGACGGGAGCGCGGTATGCCGCGACGTGACGACCCTGCCGGCAGCGGCTCCGACCTGACCGCCGAAGTCTCGGGATTCATCGAACCGATCGAGATCCAAGAGGAGATGGAGCGGTCGTTCCTCGAGTACTCGATGTCGGTCATCGTGTCGCGCGCGCTCCCAGACGTTCGCGACGGCCTGAAGCCGGTCCACCGACGGATCCTCTATTCGATGTTCGATCAGCGGCTCCTGCCCGACCGCCCCTACAGCAAGTGCGCGAAGGTCGTCGGCGACGTCATGGGCTCCTACCATCCCCATGGCGACTCGGCCATCTACGAGGCCCTTGCTCGGATGGTGCAGGACTTCTCCATGCGGCATCCGCTCATCGACGGCCACGGAAACTTCGGCGGGACGGGACCCGACGAGGGGCCTGCCGCGATGCGCTACACGGAGTGCCGCCTCGATCCACTCGCGCTCGAGCTGATGAACGGCATCGACCAAGAGACGGTCGACTTCGTCGCGAACTACGACGCGACTTCTGAAGAACCGACCGTCCTTCCGGCCCGGTTCCCCAACATGTTGGTCAACGGATCGCAGGGGATCGCGGTCGGCATGGCGACCAATATCCCTCCGCACAACCTCCGTGAGATCGTCGACGCCGCACGCCATGTCCTCGAACACCCGGATGCGACACCGGACGATCTGATGGCGTTCGTAAAAGGTCCCGACTTCCCGACCGGAGCACTCATCCTCGGACGCCAGGGGATCCAGGACGCGATCCGCACAGGTCGGGGTTCGATCAAGCTGCGGGCCGTCGCGGAGATCGACGAGGGCAAGGCGGGCGAGACGCGGATCGTCGTGACCGAGATGCCCTACCAGACCTCGATCGCCTCGGTGTCGAAGAAGATCGAAGACCTGGTGCGTTCGAGTGACCTGGACGGCATCGCAGAAGTACAGGACGACTCTGCCGGCGGTGAGACGCGGCTCGTGATTCGGCTGAAGCGCGATGCGAACGCGAACGTCGTGCTCAACAATCTGTTCAAGCAGACGCCGATGCAGACGACGTTCAGTGTCAATGCTGTCGCGCTGGTGGACGGCGTGCCGAAGACGCTCAACCTGGCCGAGATGATCGGGCACTACGTCGACCACCAGATCGTGGTGGTCACCCGTCGCTCGCAGTTCCTGCTGGACAAGGCCCGCGCCCGGGCACACGTCGTCGAGGGCCTCCTCAAGGCGATCGACATGCTCGACGCGGTCATTGCGGCGATTCGGGGCTCCGACGACCGCCCGGCAGCCCTCGGTGCACTGCGGGCGGACCCGTTCGACTTCTCGGAGGAACAGGCCAACCACATCCTCGACATGACCCTCGCACGGCTGACCCGCCTGGGTCGGACCAACCTCGAAGAGGAGATGGAAAAGCTCCGCGCGGAGATCGCAGAGCTCGAGTCGATCCTGAGCGACGACGCAAAGCTCCGCGGTGTCATCGCAACCGAGCTCGGTGAGGTGCGTGAGAAGTTCGGCAACGAGCGCCGCACCATCATCACCCACGATCCCGGCGACATGAACGTCGAGGACCTCGTCGAGGACGAGGAACTGGTCGTCACGATGAGTCGTGCGGGATATGTGAAGGCGGTCTCCGCCGACGCGTTCCGCACGCAGGGGCGGGGCGGTCGTGGTGTCCAGGGCGCGAAGCTGAAGGAGGAGGATCTCATCGACGACGTCGTGCACACGACTGCGCACGCGCACCTGCTCCTCTTCTCCAACCGTGGCCGGGTGTTCCGGCTGCGGGCACTCGAGATCCCGATGAAGGAGCGGACCGCCCGCGGCACGGCGATCGTCAACTTGTTGCCGCTCGCACCGAACGAGCAGATCCAGGCCGTCATCGGAACGCGGGACTTCTCGGCGGAGAGCTACCTCGTCTTCAGCACGAAGCTCGGTCAGGTCAAGAAGACCGCATTCAGCGAGTACGACAAGTCGCGCCGGGAGGGCTTCATCGCGATCAACCTTCGCGGGGGCGACGAACTCGTCCGCGTGGTCGAGACCCGCGGCGACGACGAGGTGTTCCTCGTGACGCGCTCGGGCATGACGATCCGCTTTTCGGAGCAGGATGTTCGCGCGATGGGGCGGGACGCGACCGGCGTGCGCGGGGTACGGCTGAAGGAGGGCGACGAGGTGGTGTCGTGCGACATCGCCCGCGACGAGGCGGACATCCTGCTCGTCACCGACGCCGGGTACGGCAAGCGGACCAAGGTCGAGCGCTTCAACCGTCAGGTGCGGGGCGGGCAGGGGGTGCGCGGGATTCGGCTCACCGCGAAACGCGGCCGCGTGGTCGCGGCCTTCATGGTGAGCCTCGAGGACGAGATCCTCCTCATTTCGAGCACCGGTGTCGTGATCCGGACCGCCGTGCGGGAGATCGCCTCGCAAGGAAGGGACGCGACCGGTGTACGGGTGATGAACCTCGGGGAGGGTGACGCGGTCGCCGCCGTGGCGCGGGTGGCCGGGGAGGTCGGGACCGAGCACGACAACGGTGGCTGACCCCGGGATGTCTCGAGCGGACACCAGAGTGGGGCCCGCTCGTGGTGTAGCGTCGAGGTCCGCTTCAGGGGGCTATAGCTCAGTTGGTTAGAGCGCAGCACTGATAATGCTGAGGTCGCTGGTTCGATTCCAGCTAGCCCCACCAGGGCAAATAGCTCGCGGGTGGCCCCGGAATCTGTGCCAAAGGGCGCGAACGGGGCGCGGCTTCACGGTATGTGTCAGACATGTGCATCGCTGGACGGATGCGGGCCAGCTCGGCGGCAGCGAGAGTGACCTGTATTGCCAACGATTGCGGAACCCGCGTTCAAGTCTGACTTTCACCGATCTCCTAGCCCGTCGAGCGCACCCCTTCAGTCGCCTCAAGGGCCCCGGAGACCGGAGCTACTTATGCCAGCGATTGACCGCCCCCTCCATTCTGCGAGCAACACCTGCGCGGATGACCAGTACGGATCGCTGAGACGCCGAAAGTAGCGATACCTCATGCCCTCGACGGGAGGCACGTCACTCATGACGCCGGCGAGGACGAAGTCCTTGAGCTGCTTGCTGACGAGATTGTGCGGAATCTGAAGGTCCGTCGAAAGACCTTGTGCTGTGACCAGCTCGGTCTGAGCTCGACTCACGGCGTCAGCGATCTCTAGTCGGTAGGCATTACCGAGAAGAGCTTTTGACAGCCGTCGGATTTGTTCCTGGTCCATTGCCTGCGCGCCTTGTCGGTGTAGAGTATATCGTATAGCGCGAATCGTGCTATACGATATGGTCAGGATGGTGGCAGGATGGATTCTTGGCTGAGGCGAATATGGAGAAGGCGTATGCCTAGGAGCAGACCTAGTCGCCCGAGTCTCGTGGGGATCCAGAAGGAGTACGCGGGCGTGTGGGTTGCCCTGAAGGATGGCGAGGTGGTCGAAGCACGGTCAACGCCATACGAACTCGTCGCGATCCTCCACGAGAGAGACATTACCGACACCACGATCATTCGGGTTCCCGGCGCAGAGGAACCGGAACTCGTGGGGTTGGGCTAAGCAAAGTTTGGCCCCGCGTCCCTTTCCTTGGGTCTTCCCCTATGAGGAAGAACTGCGTGTTGAAGGCCGACACTTCCTTGAGAAACCGCTTCTCCGGCCGGTTGTCATCGTTCGACCGGTAGGCGCCCGGGCAGGCAACCACAACCTCGTAGCCCTCGTTGATTCCGGAGCTGATCATGTCCTTGCCGCGCCATGGGTCGCTCAAGATATCGGCGTTACGCCTGACCCGAACCGAGAGATCAGCCTCGGGATCGGCGGAAAATCACGTCGTGTCCGTTTTGCCGACGTGACTCTTCAGTTGTTTCCGCCTGAAACTGAGTTGTTCGAGGGAGGATACGATCCTTCGCTTGCTCATCAGTGGCAAACCCAGGTCGGCTTCTTCACTAGATGGGAGAGTCCGCCCTGGAACTTCGTCTTGGGTCAGGTGGGTTTCTTCGACCAGTTCACCGTCACACTGAACAGACATGCTCAATGTCTAGCTATCACGGATGTTGGCGAGTTCGATCAGCGTCATCCTCAAGAGGTAACACAATCAAAGCCGCCGCCAGTGAAACGACCGCGGTTCCGTCCGTGAGTCGCTCGACGTAGCGGCATCTCGTGGCTGACAGCGTAGAGAGTGTCTGCCAAACTCACGTCAGCGGAGGGTGACAGACATTCGTGGCTGCCGAGCCTCGTCGAGGTATGAAAGTAAACTTGGCACACATAGGGCGCGACTCAGGCGTCTAGCCTGCCCTCTCCGAGGAGGCCTCCACGTGCGATCTGAGGTGGTCTTCGAGCGCATCCGCGGCGATTCTGTCTGCTGCTGGTGACAGGGCGCGGTATATGTCCAGCGTCGTGGAAATGTGCGTGTGACCCTGCCGCACTTGCGCGGTCTTCGGATCCACTTTGAGAGCCACGAGCATCGTCGCATTCAGAGAGCGCAGGTCGTGGAACCTAAGCCCTGGGACATCGGCGCGCCGGCATGCCGGAAACCAGGCGCGCCTTCTCCAGTTGGAGTACCGCAGGCATCCGCCCCGCGAGTCCGTGAAGATGAGGTGATCGGATGAAGAGAGCGATGACCTGTGAAAAGCCAGTCTGTTGAGATCCTCAGCGAGCCGAGCCCCGATCGCAATGGTGCGCCTCTGTTTATTCTTCAGGGGGGCGAGGCGGTTATCGCGATTTAGCTGTCGGTCGACCGTGATGACGCGGTTGTCGACATCTACGCGGTCCTTGGTCAGACCCGCGGCCTCACCCCACCGAAGACCAGACTCTGCACCCAGCCACATAAACGGCGCCATTCGACCGCCGAGCTCTTGTGCAAGCCGCTCAAGGGTGGATCCGTCGAGGATGGGGCGAGCGACGGGCACGACGGTCGGAAGGCGGACGTCCCCTAGGCACGGTGATGTGTCGACGTACTTCTTCCGAACCGCGTAGCCGAAGACGGCCGAAAGGACGGCGTGATGACGCCTCACAGTTGTTGATTCGTAGCGATCCCGCCAGGCGTTCACAAGCACCTGGATGTCGTCCTCATCTATGGACCCGATAGGTCGATCTCCGATGACGGGGAGGATGTGCAGACGAAGGATTGCGGAGTCGCGAGTGGTGCTGCTTGAGACTTTGCCGCGTAGGGCGGTCGCGCCTTGCCACTCGATCGCAATCTGTTCGAACGTGCGCCTCGGTCGCCGACCCGGCACGGGTTCGTCAGACCGAAGACTGTCCTCTACGAGATTCTTGAACGCGTGAGCTTCGTCGAAGCCGGCGATCGTCTTGCTCGACACCTTGCCGTTTGGTCCATGCCAACGCACCTTGTAGCGGTTCCTGCCGCCCTTCCCCTTGCCCAACGGCACCAACCACGCCATCTACCGAGGACCCGGGCTCTCTATTTCGCGACGAAGACGGGGTAGAAGGCACGCCACCTTCCGATCGGACCGCTGAGAACGACGAGAATCGGGCTCTCGTGGGCGAAGAGAACCCGGTCCCCGGGGCGCCGTGTACCCGAACATCCGTTCACATTCGGCACCGTCATCACAACCCGCGCGCTCGAACTCGGACTTGAAGGTGCTCATTGCGCC
This sequence comes from uncultured Acidimicrobiaceae bacterium, assembly GCA_963769765.1. Classification (GTDB taxonomy): domain Bacteria; phylum Actinomycetota; class Acidimicrobiia; order Acidimicrobiales; family RAAP-2; genus Bog-756. Next base: position 179,303 of record CAVYNA010000005.1, read on the forward strand.
TTCGCAGTCAGCAGGTCGGAGCGCATAATGACCGCGTGACAGTGCTTGGGTACCAACAAACTCCACTGTGGGCGGTGGGCACGTGATCGGCGGTGAGGTCGCGGGCGATACCCGAGAGGGAAGTACCGGCGAGGAAGCAGTCCACGATGCGGGCTTCGACCGCTGGGGGGAGGGCTACCGGTCGACCTAGTCGCACCCCGGCTGCCTTCTTCGCGGCCAGGGCGTCGCTGGTCCGAGCACCGATCGCTCGACGCTCCCACTGGGCGACCGAGGCCATGATGTTCGCGACGAGTTCACCGGCTGGGCTCGTGGGATCTAGTCCGAGGTCGAGGGCGACGAACGACCAGCCCTCTCGCTGTCCCTGTGCGAGCAGGTTGGCTGCATCCATGACCGAGCGCGTCGCCCGATCGAGCTTTGCGACGACGAGCGTTCCGGCGGCACGGGTGCGGAGCAGATCAAGGGCTCGGGCCATGCCGGGTCGGGACAGGTTCTTTGCCGAGTAGCCCGTGTCCTCGATCATCTCGACGAGCGTCAATCCCTTCTGCTCACAATGGCTGAGGATCGCGGCGCGCTCGAATGTCCAGTGAAAGTCCGCTGTCAGCCTGCTCCGCGGTCGAAACCCGGACATACCCGATTGCGAACGTGGGGTCCGTGGTGTTATGCGGTCGACGTGCCACTGCTTGAGGTCTTACAGGAATCGAGCGTTTCTTGTAAGCATTGCGGGTCCGAAGCCGTGGAGAATGACGACTGACGTAGGGGAGGACCGTCGGGTCGGCGACAGGATGATGGCGCTGATGATTTCCTTGGAATGCAATCTTGGGCCTTTCAGGTCGGTCTGCCTGCGCAGCCTCAAGATGCTCGTGGGCGCGAGCGGTGCAATCGGTGGCGGACATCATGGCCGCCTACGTACGCGACCGGACAGGCGCGGCGAGGATGCGCACGTGGTGGCGCTCCAGCCGGACGTGGAACCTTCGTGGGAATGGCACCATGGCCCGATTGCTAGAACGAAAGCACCATGGCCTACGGAGCTAACGGTGACCGGTCCTCTCACGTGGCCACCCCTACGTCGGGGCCACCCGGGACAGAGATAACGGTTCCGCTCTCCCAGTCGAGCTGCTCAGTCAGCGGGATGCCGACGATGTCGTTGACGAAGGATCCGTGGTCCCGAATCAGCGCCGAAAGGGTCTGCCGAGCGTGGTAGCTACCCGGACGAGCCCCAGTCGCTGCGAAGTCCTGAAGGTCCCAGTAGAGCTTGGCCCTCTTGCTCTCGCTCCAGCCCTCCTTCTGTCCGTGAGCATCGACCACTCCGCGGAGGTGGACCTGACTGTGCACCGGTAAGTACATGCTCGACCATTCCCAACGTTCTTGCGCAGCTGCGATAACGCGGTCGGGGGTGATGTCGCTGAAGGAGCAAATCGAGTAGGAGTCCATTAGCGCTGGAGGTCGGAGCTGAGCCTCCCAGCGGATCGTCGCGTTGGTCACGGCACTCGCGGACTCGGCGGACTTGTTGTATAGGATCACTCGCTTGGCCTGGCTGCCGACCCTCAGAGATTGCACCCTGTTGTCTTTGGCGTTCAGGTGAACTTCGGGGTCGCCCTGCTTCGGTCGTGGGACGCGCTCTAGTCCGACAATCAGTCGGGATGGTTCCATCGCGCCGAAGAAGTTCCGCGTAAGATCGAGTCGGGTGACGTGGGCAGCCGAGAGGTCGGGTGCTGCGTCGAACGTGTCGCCCAAGACGGAGCAGAGCGTGCGCCAGACTCGCGGAGCGATGTCGAGGGCCTCCTCGACGGTGGCGAGACCGTCGCCGTACGGGTCCACGAAGCGCGAAGGGTTGAACTCGACCGCCGTGAACCCGCGGGCTGCGCGGATGTAGCAGACGGACTCCCCAAGGGGGACTTTGCGTTCCCAGTAGCGAGGACGATCCACGGCGACCCGCAGGCGGACCATGTCCACCCCCGGAACGCGCGTAATCCGCGCGATTTGGGACCTGCTAGAGGTCATCGCTCGAAACCAGGCGACTCAGCGGCCGACGGACGGTCCCCGAGGTACTCCTCGATGGCGGCGCGGGAGATGAGGACCCGGGTTCCGTGCCTCGTCGTGCGAATGTTCCCGGCCTTGATCTCCCGGTAGAGCTTCGAGCGGGAGATGGGGATGACCTGGCAGGCTTCGGCCAGCGTGTAGCCGAGCCGCTCAAGTACCTTGGTTGACGATAACTCCGCGAACATGTGACCTACTCCAGGAATCCAACGGCTATTTGGCTGTTGCGGGTGGTGGCCTGCCACCCGACGATTCCTTTCGTAGGTCCTGCTTGGCTCACCCCTGGGTTGTACTCACCCGCAGGGGTAGCTCTAGCGGACCAGCCGGAATCACTGTAGCGGCTGCCCGCGACGCGCCGTTCATCTTGGGCGGGGAGTCCAGATCTGGTCCCGCTAAGGGGCGACTGACCTCATCGAACGTGAGCCCATTTGGGCCACTCGGGTCGTGCCGCCCTGCACGAACTCCTGAGATCCGTCCGCCGGTGACCTGAGTCCATCACCCGGACTGTTGGTTGGAGGGAGGGTAGATGGTTCGGTGACACGCGGCATTAGTGCTGGCAGCGACTCGCTCGCAATCGTCTGGCCGCACGCCGAGAGGAAGGTATGCCACTAGCTGGTGGAGAACTCGTGCAGTGCGCGGAGGTCGCACACCGTCATGACGTAACTGACGCCCGACGCGCTCAAGACGCGGGACGTGCGTTCTTGCTGACGGGCAGCTTCCCGCTCGGCCACTCCAATGCACGCGTCTGCGTTGACACGCGGACGCCTTGATCCATTACAGCTTCCAGACCTCACCCTGGCCCCAGTCGCTGACCCACACGTCCGCCCCATCGAATGCAAGGTTGGTGGGGACGCCGAAACCAGAGACGGTATGCACGGTGACTCCTGTGGCATCGGAAAGCACGGAGACTGCACCGGCCGAGTTATCGGCGATCCACATATCCTTGCCGTCGAAGACGATTCCCGTTGGCTCCGATCCGGTGGCATACTTTCCAACGAGGCTGCCGTCCGACGCACGAAGGACCGAGACGGTGTCGTCGTAGCGGTTCGTTATCCAGAATTCTGACCGTCGTAGGCGACGCCACTCGGACCGTTGCCAGTTGTGAACGTGCCGAGTGTGCTTCCGTTAGCACCAGACAGTTCGGTCACGTTGTTGCTGCCCGCGTTCGCAACCCAGACGTTCGTTCCGTCGGACGCGATGGCGTTAGGCGCCGACCCTACTGGGTACGTGCCGATGACCGACGACGAGGCCACGGAGATCTCCGAGACGGAGTTGCTGCCGATGTTCGTCACCCAGATGTTCGATCCGTCGAATGCAATCGCGCCGGGCGCGCTGCCACTGCGATCGGTGCCGACGAAAGGCAGGTTGTCGGGTCGATGCGCTCAACCTCGTTGCCGTAGATGAAACTCACCCACAGCTCGCGCCGTCGAACGCCATCCCGTTTGGGTTGGAGCCAACAGAACAAGTCGCAATATGCGCTCCATCCGAAGCGTCAAGTTCGGTGATCGAGCTATCCCCACGCGAGCACCCACGTGGGCCCGCGAAGAGACGGGACCGGCGACGAGCCGACCGCGAAGGCCCACCGCCGAGGCCGAACCAGGAAGCCACCAACGCGAGACGCGCGAACCGCAGGACCCGCGGCCCAGCCGGACCGCGACCGCGCACCTGCCGGACCGTGGCCCGCCGCACCGCGACCCTGGGACCCGCGGGCCGCCGGCCCTGTGGACCGGCGCACCCGCGGCCCGCGAGCCACGAGACACCGTGGCCGCCTCGCACAAGTCGGTGCGACGGGCCGACCCGACAAGCCCCTGCCGCGAGAGGCAGCGTAGACGTCGGCGGTGCGGCGCAGCCGCCGCACGGCCATGTGGCCGACCGCCGCGGCGCCACGACCACGGCAGAAGAACCGCGCCAGGGCACCCCGGCGGAGGCACCCCGCCCGCCGACGAGAAGCGGCAGAAAACGAACCGGCACAGGAGGCCGAGCACGAGGGACGGACGGGGCGACCAGAACGAGACACGAGGACGGCGGGCAAGGGCGGAGAACGACACGGCGAGGGCCGGAGGGCGGCGCGGGGCAGGGGAACGGGACCTGGTACGGGGGACAGAGGGGGCAGCACTGATAATGCTGAGGTCGCAAGTTCGATTCTTGCTAGCCCCACCGAGCCCCACCGAGCCCCACCGAACCTCACCGAGACATCCCCACCGAGACATCCGACCTCCTTCAGGACACGTTCGAGCAGTCCGTTGCCGAACACTCGTCGCCTGAACGCTGCTGAGCGAGGCGCCTCTTCGACATGCTTCGATCGATCAGGCGAGCCATCGGGCTCCACGCGTTGAAATGGGGAGGTTCACGTAAGGCGAGGTCTCCCGCCTCCCGAACCTCAGCGAGGTCTGGCGGGCGATCCCTGACCATTGCTCGTGATAGTTGTCTGCCCGTGAACGGCACGAGTGGGGCACCCCCGACGCTGGGCGGCCGATTCAGCGAAACGTGTGAAGCTGGGCGCATGAAACTCGGACGCACCCGGAATGTTCTCATTCCGTTGGTGGGACTGGGAGTCGCCCTCGCGGCATGCAGCTCTTCTACGTCGTCTGCGGCGTCTACGACGTCTGCGGCGTTCGTTTCAGCCGTTCGACGGACGATCGGGGCGGCAATTTTCACGATGCGCTCACCGGGCCAGGTGCTCATCTACGAGGCGCCGAATCGGACCTCGGTGGAATCGCAGGGCTCTACCGTTCTGACGATCGGTGCCGCTTCCTACAGCCGCCTTCCAGCCGGGTTCCCCTGGCAGTGGATACAACAGCCCGTTGATGCTGCCTCCACTGGAGGCCGAGCCAACGCGTTGCTCTACTTGCATCAGGCGCTTGGGCTACGCGTCACGGGGGTGCATGGAGATGTCTATGACGCCAGCATGGTGGCCACAGGCCCCCCCGTATGGCTCCAAACCCTCATCTATCCGTCAGTCGAAGCGCCTTGCAAATCCAGCTTCAATACGGCCTGTTCCAACTTTGGTCCCACCTACTTCGTGACCCGTCAGCGATATCCGGTTGCCGCACGCGTCACGGTTGAAGGCGGTTACGTGACCAATGAGACCTTTTTGCTGCACGGATTCGCCGGGCCGAGCGGCACCCGCAGTGGCAATTCGACCGGCACCGTGACGTACTCGAAGATCGATGCGTCTCCACATGTGGCCACCCCTCCGTCGGTTGTACGACCGGCCGGTCCGTAGTCTCAAATTTGCCCCCGTCATCCCCCGGAAAGTTTCCTGCCGTCCAGATCCGGGAGTGCCCCTGACCGCCAGATCCCTGAGGCAGTCGCCTCGGAGGACATCGTCCGATCGCTAGGCTCGCCGCGATGACTGAATCGCAGATACCTATCGGCGACGCCCTACGAGGAGTGACGATTACATCGCTTCCAGATGGGTGGACTCCGCTGGAGTCGCTCTGCATGGTGAAGTGTCTGGACGAAGACGGTAAGCCCAAGTGGGCGTTCCGAATGAGCGATGGCATCAACGACGAAGAGATGCTCGGAGCAATGGTCCTCCACACAGAAATGTTCAAGAAGGAAATGATGGACGATTGGGTTGGCGACTGAGCGTCCCCGACCGCCGGGACCGGGTCAGGGATTCACTGGGGCAAGTCCGCTAAGACTGCCAGAGCAGCCTCATCCGAATCTCCAGCACATTTACGCTCCAACAAGAATTCGGCGTCCCAGGCCAGCTGTAGTTCTTGGCCGTCGATGGCCAGAGTGAGTTCCACCCTGTTTTCAAGCCGGGGGCACGAGAAGGAGGCAACGAGCCCTGGGTGGCTTCGCTCCGCGGCTCGGTACAACTTCTCCAAGAACTCCGTCATCGCTAGAACCCGGTGTTCTGCAAGGTTTTGATCGCAGCGCCTGATGGCTTCGAGGACCTCCTCAGACAGCTGATCATCGTCGGTCAGGGCTTGAAGTGAATCCAGCAGTCGGGCGTCAGCTAGCCAGCTTGCGGCACGTACACCATGCAGGGGGACCCCACCCCCGGCTAGGGCCTCTCGAAGGGGCTCAAAAGCACGACGATCATGACGCCGTGCCAGTCCGATGATCGCTTCCCAACGGGCGTCGTGATCGGGATCACGGAGCCTCGCAACCAGGGCCTCCCGGATTGTGGCACTGTCGTCGTCCATTTGCTGACCGAGGCCGAATGTGGCCCAGTTTCGAACGCCAGCATCGTCATCGACCATGAGGCGGAGCAAGACATGCACGATGGGTGCAGTGTCCTCTTCGTCTTCGTAGGACCTGCAGCTCGGGATGCTGCCCGCGACGGCCAACCGAACGTCCTCGTCCGGATGACCTGCCAGCTCGGAGAGGACTGGGACCCCGAGAGGATCGGCGACGTTGTTGAGCGCTCCTGCGAGGGACTGAAGAACTTCGGGGTCGGTCTCACTTCGAGCTGCCGCGACCAGGGCGAGTGCCGCCTCGTGGCTCCACCCTTCGTCGTCCGGAGCACAGAGAACTCCCAACAGGTCGCAACCCAAGGAGCGATCCCAGTTATCGCCCTTCAAGAGGGTAAGTGCCCGATCGAAGGCCTTTCGGCCCAGGGGACGAAGCGAACAGAGCGCCCTCCACATTGCATCCCACTCGCCGTCCTCCGAAGCGGTGGCGTTGATCGCCCTGGCCGTGGCGAGGACTTCGTTGAGCAGCCGTTGTGGATCGTTGGCGGACACGAGATCAGCCTAGAAGTGAATGTGGCCAATCAGGATCATGAAATGGCGACGGACAAGACCCTCGGACGGAATGTTCATGTTGCACTACCGGTCCACCGTCACGATGATCAGTGATGAGGCCGATGCTCAGATCGTCGCCTCTCATGCACGGTTGCGCTGGACGGAAACCTCCATCCGTGCATCCATGATCGAAGCCGAGGCCTGACGGATCACCCGTGTAACGGCACGAGTGGGGCACCCGTACCCGAGCCATCGGGCTCAACGTGTGGCCATGCTCGGGCTACGTGGCCGTCACGAGAACGACTTGACTTTGGCCGCCCAGCACTGAGCCCGAGCCGCCGTAGATGGCCCGGATCACATGGGTGCCCTTGGCCAGCGTGACCACCGCCGCCGCCTTGCCGTTCGCCACGGTGGCGGTGGCCACCGCCGTCGATCCGTCGAAGAAGGTGACCGTGCCACCGGTGACCTTGCCCTTGCCGGTGACCGGTGACATGACCGTCGCAGTCAGCGTGTCCTTCCTGCCGCCCTTGATGCTCGGGTGGGCCGCCTTGAGGGTCATTGACGTGGTGGTGGTCACGCCCAGGGTGGCGACGGCCGTGGTGACCGTGCCTGTCGAGTTGGTGAACACCGCACGGAATTGGGCACCGTTGTCAGCGAGCGCCGCGATCACCGCGTACGAGTACGAGGTGGCCCCGGGGATGTCCGACCAGGTCAGCCCGCTGTCGTTCGAGCGCTGCCACTGGGCGGTCGGCCCGGGGATCCCGTAGGCGACGGCCATGAACGTGTACGACGTCCCCACATTGATCGTCTGGGAGACAGGCGACGAGACCAGGGTCGGGGCCATGGTGACCGACAGGACGGCCCCGGCCGTGGTTACGGACCCGGTCGTATTGGAGAACACCGCCCGGAACTGGGCGCCTCCGTCGGCGGCTGCTGCTGTGGCCGTGTAGGTGGTGGTCGTGACCCCGGGGTGGACGACGGTCAGGGCACCGGTCACCGGGCCCCACGTGACCCCGTTGTCACCCGAGCGCTGCCACTGGACGTCCGGGGCCGGCTGGCCGGTGGCAGTGGCGGTGAACGTGTACGCCCCGCCGATTGCTGTCGAGGTCGATGCCGGCGACGTCGTCACCACCGGAGGCTGGGTGACGTACAGGACTGCCGGGGTCGTGGTGGCCGAGCCCGAACTGTTGGTGAAGACAGCCTCGAACTGTGCACCTTGGTCGCCGGCGGCGGCAGTCGCCGTGTACGTGGTGGACGTGGCCCCGACGACGGGGGCCCAGGTGAGCCCATTGTCGTTCGAACGCTCCCACTGCACGGTCGGCGTGGGATAGCCCGAGGCCGCCGCCGTGAAGCTGAAGGAGGCGCCGGCGGCCACGGTGACCGCCAGCGGGGATGTCGTCACCACCGGCAACAGGGGAACGGACAGGGTGGCCGGCGATGTCGTGGCCGTGCCCTGGCTGTTGGTGAACACGGCCCGGAACTGGGCACCGTCGTCAGCGGGAGCCGCTGTGGCCGAGTAGGACGCCGACGTCGCGCCGGTGACGGGGGCCCAAGTGAGCCCGCCGTCGGTCGAGCGCTCCCATTGCACGGTGGGAGCTGGGATGCCCGATGCGGCCGCCACGAACGAGTACGACTGGCCGACCGTCACCGACGTGCTGGTCGGCGACGTGGTGACCAGTGGCGCCACCGGTGCAGGGGTCACCGTCAGCGCGCCGGCGCCCGTGGTCACCGAGCCCGATGCGTTGGTGAACACCGCACGGAACCAGTGGGCGTTGTCGGCCGGGGTCGCGACCCCCGTGTAGGTAGTGCTGGTCGCACCCGCGATGTCCGAGTAGGTCACTCCACCGTCGGTCGAGCTCTGCCACTGGACGGTCGGTGCCGGACTGCCCGAGGCCGCTGCGGTGAACGAGTACGACTGGCCGACCGTCACCGACGTGCCTGCGGGTGTCGTGGTCACGAGGGGAGGCAGCGGTACCGGGGTGGTGCTGTTGTCGAGGGAGAAGGACACGTTCGGCATGGAGAGGTAGGACTGGAGCCGGCCACGGACCCAGTTGATCCCAGTCGTTCCCGTGCAGCAGCCCGGGGCGGATGACTCGTCCCACTCGAAGTTGCCACCGATGGCCGTCACCGAAACCCGGTAGGCATGGGACGCATACATCACCGTCGGCGGGATCTGGATCTGGAACTGGGTCTCGCCGTTGATCGACGGCGTACGGGACACGCTGGCGATCGGCACGACGCTCAGGTTGACCAGGGTGCCGTTCACCACCGGTCCGTTCGGGAGGCTTGTCTGCGGCGACCCCGGCCACACCCCGTCGCTGATCGCCACCATGAAGCCCGCCTGGTTGGCACCGGTACCCCACCAGGTCACCGTGTTGACGGTGCCGTCAGCAGGGATCTGGAACGCCTGCGAGTAGCCCGTGGTGTCGGCATCGCTGCCCTGCTGGTTGTCGAGCTGGGCCAGGAGAGTTGGGTCGGCAGTGGGGGTGAACGCCATGCTCGACTCGAATCCGGGGATCCCGCTCTGCGCGGCCGAATAGATGTTCACGGTTGCCGCACCTGCGGGCACAACGGACACGACCGATGCTGCCGACAGCGACACGAGCACGGCGGCGACGCTGACGGAAACGGCGAATTTCCTCACGTGTACTCCTTGGCGGGCGAACGCTGATCGTTGATGGCCGACGTCTTGTGGAATGGACGTCGGCCATCAACGGACTGCTGATCGCAGAGTACGGATGCCACATGACGTGCATATGACGACGCTCGTCCGATCCTTCGCAGGCTTCAAACCATCATTCGATCAATCTGGTAGGGCGTCTCTGATAAATTCGGTGCGACCCATCCGTTGTGTGGATCGGTCCTCCTTCGGGCTGCGATGACGAACAATTCGACGACCCATTCGCGTCAGCCCGGAGCCGGCCCCTCTTTGCGCCGGAAGGTCAAGCGGGCGGCACACGCCGAAATCAATCGCCGAGTCTTCTTTCCGTTGCCGGTGGCCGACATCGCGCCGAATGCTCCATCCATTTCGCTGACCGAGGGCGAACCTTGGAATGGCGCAACGCTCGAGGGGCTGCCCTTCGATCCCGAGACCACCGACGTTCGTTCGGCGTCGACGGCGTCTCGACCGATGCAGGCCTGGTTCCTCCCGAACGCTCTGATCGCTCCAGCCGATGGGCTGGTCCTGTCTCGATGGTCGCGGAGGATCGTCGCAGAGTCGATCAACACCGGGGTCGAGTCCCTGAACTCCGGCCCTGAGCAGTCGGTTCGACTGCGGCGGCTCTTGCAGCTCCGACCGTCTTCGGTCACCGAGACGGCGTCGCTGCTCTTCTCTCCGGGCCGCAACTACTACCACTCGCTTGTGGACAATCTGGCGCGTGTGTGCGCGTTCGGGTTGTCCCCGCTCTCGTCGGACCATGTCGAGGTGCTGTACAACGGGCCACTCACCGCCGTCGAGCGCCTCGTCCTCGACCGGATCCGTCCGCCGAACGTCTCGTTGCGTCCGTTGAGCACTGACCGGCTGGTCCGGGCCGAGCGCCTCGCGCTCCCGACCTTTCCCGCCTGGAGGTTCAGCGGGTGGCTGCCGTCGTGGTACGTGACCCGACTACGCCAGGCGCTCGTGCCCGATCGGCCTCCGCGTCGATCGGAGCGCTTGTACGTCGTCCGACGAGGCGCTCGCAGAGTGACGAATGAAGAGGAACTGTTACGAACGTTGAATCGCCACGGATTTCGTCCCGTCCAGTTGGAGCATCTCTCCTTTCTGGAACAGGTCGAGCTGTTCTACGACGCCGAGGCGGTCGTTGCTCCTCATGGGGCCGGCCTGACGAATCTCCTCTTCGCGAACACCGCATTGGTCGTCGAGATCTTCTCGACACAGTACGTGTACCCGCACTACGTCATGATGGCCAGGTCACTCGGACACGAGTATCGATTCGTTCTCGGAGCTCGAACGACGCGGTGGGAGGACTTCGAGACGGATCCCTCCTCAGTGGAGAGCGAGGTCGTCGCCGGTTTGGAGATGCTGGGCAAGCGCTAGAGATCGGCACCTCCTGCCGCGTCGGTCCGACCTTCGAGGATCTGCGATCATCGTCACGTGGCGGGCTTACTCGACACCCGACGACTCCGGCTACGCGAGTGGACCGAGGGCGACCTCGACGCGCTGAGCGACCTCTTCGCCAAGCCGGAAGTGTGGCACTTCCCATTCCGGCGGGGTTTCACCCGCGCAGAGACCGAACGGTACCTGGCCACCCGGATCCGTCTGCAGGAGGAACGTGGATGGTGTGAGCGAGCGGCCGAGCTGCGCGATTCGGGCGACCTGATCGGGTACATCGGACTGTCATTGCCCGAGTGGCTTCCCGAGGCGATGCCGACCCCGGAGATCGGCTGGAGGCTCGACCCGGCCCACTGGCACAAGGGCCTCGCGACCGAAGGGGCCCGGGCCATGCTCGGGCTCGGCTTCGGCACCCTGGATCTCGAGACGATCATCGCGATCTACGAAGTCGACAACATTGCGTCCGGCCGGGTGATGGAGCGGCTCGGCATGCGGGTCGACCGGGACACGGTCCATCCGGAACACGAATATCCACTTCGCATCTACCGCTTGGACGCGATCGCGTGGCGTGAGCAGAACGGAGCGCCGTAAGGCGGTGACTGCAACGCAGTGGGGGTGGCGACTGGATCACGCGTTGACGCGCTCGGACTCTGGGACGAAGTCGCCGACGCGTTGCGGATCGGTGCCGGGCGTCAGATCTGGATGGCGTCGAAGTAGCTGATCCGCTGGGTTGCATCGCCAGCGTCCTGCAACGTGTACTGCTCGGCTTCGGCGATCAGGATCCGCATCGGTTGGGTTCCGCGCACGACGGGAAGGCTGAGCGTGCCCTTCCAGGTGGTAACGGGTGGGCTTGTCGAAGCCGAGAGCGTGATCGCCGCTCCGGTCGGGACCCACTGCAGCTCGGGATCGGAGACGCCGGGCAGCTGGGTCTCGACGACCGCGGTCATGGTCGGGGTGAACTCGTTGGCATTGAAGGAGTAGCCCACGCCGGACACGACCACCTTGACCGACGTCGTCGTAGGGAAGGTCAGCGTCGCCGAGCGGTCCGGAGCCAGTTGCGCGAAGTTCGCCTGGGTGACCCGGGAGATCTCGTTGCCGGGCACGGACGAGGGTTGGTAACGGACGAGACCGAGCCGCACGAATGGCCAGTAGCTCGCTCCGGCGAAAAGGACGATGTCCGTGTACCAGAGCTGATGGGTCGGGTCCCAGTTGACCGTGTGGCCGGCGACGTCGACCCAGGGTGTCGAGTCCGTCTGTTCGGCGAGGAGCACCCCGGTCTGCGTCGCCGACGTAGAGAAGAAATCGGAGAGCGAAGGGACCGCGGTGACCGGATCGGAGATGAACAGGGGATCGCGTCCGTACTGAGTCACCAGCGGCGTCAGTTCGGACGGGAGCGTGAAGTCGGGCGGGGGGTCTGCAACGATCGCCCCGAGCAGCTCGCCCTCTCCGGACGACCACCACGGTCGGCCGAGGTAGACGCGCAGGATGTTGCCGGCGCGGTTGCTCGAGATCTTGGTCGAACTCGTCTTCGTCCGCCACTGGAAGGCAGGAAGGATGTAGCGGATGTCCGGGGGAGCCGGACGGGCGGAGCTCGGGATGTTCGCGAGTGCCCCCAGCGGCGTCGGAGGGCTCGCACTGGCCTCGAGGCTCGAACGCGTGACCGAGGGTACGACGTACTGCACGTTGACGACCGCGCCCGAAGGGATTGCGCCGCCGGCGATCCTTGCGATGGTCCCCGTGGTGTCGTTCTCAGTGAAGTCCACACCCGACTGATACCCGAGCGAGGTCGTCGCGTCCGTCACGACCGTGGCACCCGGCGCCAGACCAGCAGCGTTGACCGTCACGGCAGTCGTGCCGGTCAAGGTCACCGTGGCGTACTCGGCGAAGTACTCGAGGAATCGCGTCGTGGCGAGCACCTGGTAGTCGATGTTGCGGTGCTTGGTGTCACCGAAGTCGTGACGCATCGCCCCGAGCGGCACGGTTGCCGGCGATCCCGCGTCGATCTCGATCTCGCCGACTCGGCTGTTGCCAGCGAGCTCGATCGAGCCCAACTTGTTCTTCCCGTCGTCGAACGGCTCGGTCCATTGGGCGAGCACGTCGAGCCTCTGGGTGGACGGGGGGTCGAAGGTGATGTCCCCGTCGATCGACGCATAGGTCGCACCGGTCGTCCTGGTCGGGGTGACCGCCGGGAGGTCGGGTGCCAGGAGGGGCTGTCGGACCGCGTGGACGATGGTCAATTCGCGGTAGGGAGTGAACATCCAGTGCTGGCCGGCGAGGATCATGGCTTCGAGCGACGGAGACGCGAGGCCGGCCTGCTCGAGCCAGTTCCACAAGGTCATGAGCGCGAGATCCGCGGAGTTGAAGTACGAACTGACCCGGACGGTGGTGACCGACGCCTTGGGCGCGAGGGCGGTGAGGGTGAAGTTGTTGCCCGACGTCGGAAGCGTCGGTGGCGCGGAGCCGGCCTTGACCTCGAGCGAGAAGAGCTGCGCGCTCGGCCACGCTGCCGAAATGGGGACAAGGGTGGTCGGGCTCGTAGCGGTGGTGCCGGGCAGGAACTGGAACGCGGCACCGCGCGCGATCGGGTCGGGCATGTACGGCAGTGCCAGCGTGCTACCCGGGTAGTAGACCCACTGCTGGCCGGCGTTGAGCGGCTGCGTGTCGTCTATTCCACCTTCGGCCGTCATGACCGACGGTGTGGCGAAGGTCTGTCCGTCGAGGCCGGCGATGGTGGCGTACAGGCTGACCTGCGGCTTGCCCGTGCTGTCGTCGAGCGCGCCGAGCTGTTCGGCCATTTGGACCGAGGTGGTCGGCGGTGCCACCCAACGGCTGGTCGGGAGGATGGAAGGATCCGAGTCGGGGATGTTGTAGTTGCTGCGGATGACGAGGGTCTCGAGGGAGTCACCCGGCGTGCGCGGCCCGGTCGGGACCAGCACCGGCGTCGCGACCGGTTCAGCGCGTCCGTAGAACCCCGCGGGGCTGGCCCAGGTGAAGGCGGCCGCCGAGGTGTCCGTCGAGAACGGGATGCTGTTGCCGGCGAGGTCGACCGCACGGGCCCGCATCTGGTAGGTGTGCCCGAATCGGAGCGGCGGGAGCGTACCCGGCGTGGCGGCGTACGCGATCTGCAAGGGGAACGCTCCTGTCGCCGGATTGTAGGTCTCCGGCGTGAGCCCGTCGGTGGGCGAATCGGAGAGATGCTGGCCAGGTCGCGGAGCGACCAGGCTCCAACCGCGCCAACCGATGAGGGTCTCGGGAAGGCACTGATTGCCCGAGGTGCCGTCGCCGGGGGAACTCAGACCGAGCTCGATCCATCCCTCGTCGCCCGAGGGCACCGGAACGGTCGTCCCCGGCGAACCGATCACGTAGCCGCCCGGACCGGGGGCCGGGGCTGCCGAGCGGGCACAGAGCTGTCCCCAGGTCTTGGTCGTCTGGTCGTACACGTCGAGGCGGTACCCCTGGGTGATGTCCTCCGCATAAAGCGTCACCGGCGGAGGCGGTGAGGTGGTGAGCTCCGAGTTCAGCGTGTCCGAGCTCTGCAGGGCGCCGTAGAGCGGCGGCCGCGTTGGCGGTCCGGGCGAGCGAGAGCCCGGCCGACCGCAGGGTCGGCACGGCGTAGGACGTCGGTGTGTCGAAGGACCGAGCAGGGCCGAGGGCGCGCGCCACTGTCTTTGCGAAGGCGAGCATCTTCGCAGTCGCTCCGTCGAGATCGAACTCGAGCAGCTCATAGGCCGCGGGGTCGCTCAGCCGCAGCTGGCCCGCGGCCAGTTCGGGAGCGACGGTACGGGGTGCCGGTAGCCAGGTGGTGGGGTCAGCCATCACCGTCGGCGAGACGTCGGTGTTGGTGCCCCCGGCGGCGATGATCTTCGGGGACCAGGTGGGGTTCACCTGAACGGAGACTGGGTTCGGTAGTGCGCCTGTGGGGACCGGGATCGACAGGTCGACGACCAGGCCGAGCAGCCGGAGGAGTGGTGGGTGCCGCGCGAGGAGCGACAGGATCTTGTGGAAGTCGATGGTCGGTGGCGTCGGGCTCGGCGTGTTGGTGTTGTTCGCACCCGCGGGCAGCACCGGGGTGAGCGTGTTGAGGAACAGCTTCGCCTGCACCAGGTCGAGTCCCGGGTCGGGCGCCCGTTGCGGGATGACCCCCTCACCCGGGACGGAGCCCCCTCTGCCACCGACGAACGAGCCCAACAGGCTCCTCACGTAGGCGCTCTCGGCGTCGTCGCTGGTCGGGAGGTTGGCGAAGGTCCCCTGGAGGAGTTGACTGCTCCCGTCGGGCCACTCGGTCGGAGTCGTCGACGCGAGCTGCGTGTACGCGTTGACGAAGTAATCGCGGACGTTGCCGGCCGGGTAGGAGAAGAACTTCTGGGTGGCGAGCGACTGGTAGCCGAACGGCGCCACGAGCGTGGTCGACGAGAAGAGGAGGTTCCAGAGCGCGACGCTCGGTGCGGGGCTCACCACCGTCGCCGTGTGTGCGACGCCATTGACGGTGACCGATCCCCAGTTGAGCGCGGTCGAGGGCCAGGGGAGCCAGTCCGGGAACGAGCCGAGCTGTCCGGGCGACGATGTGGGTGTGAGCCGCGGCGCAATGTGCACCGAGACGAGGACCTTCCCACCGGCGGTCCCCTTGGGGATCGCCGTGAAGACCATCCGCTGGTCCGCGCTCACAGGAAGGCCCCACAGTACTGGGACCAGTCCGACGTGGACAGGGCCTGGGAGAAGGTCGGGTCGCCGCTCCCACCGAACCGCTTCTGGTAGGTGAGGCTGACCGAGGCCGAGAAGCAGAAGACTTTGACGGACACGGTCAACGTCGCCTCTCCGTAGGACTTGCCCGGATCGAGGTAGGTGAACGCGAGGTACAGCTCGACGGTGAGCGTGAGGATCCCGAGAACTTCGAGACTGCCGTCGGCCCTCAAGAACCCGGTCAGCTGGACGAGCGGGGTCGGAATCGTCTGCAGCTCGAAGTAGATCCCGGCCATGATCGACGCGCTTCCGCTCGCGACGCCGAAGTCGAGCGCGATCGCCGCGCCGAACTCGAGGGAGACCTCGAGTGCTTCGATGCCGTCCGCGCCGACGGCGAGCGAGAAGAAACCGCCTCCGCCGAAGCACTCGATGGTGAGGATGAAGGGATCGTCGCGGGTCGAAAGACCGAAGCGGGCCCGAACCGGGGTTCCATCGAAGGGGATGGTCAGGCCGGCCTCGAGCTTCAGGTTCTGTAGCGAGAAGACCCCGACCGTGATGTCGGGGAGGGGGAGCCCGTAACTCGCGGTGATCCCGCCACCCGAGAACTCGATCGACGGTCCGCCGATCGACGTGAGCAGCTGCTCGAGATCGTTGATGAACGTGAGGGGACCGAGGAAGGTGATCGAGTTGATCTTCGGCTCGACGACGGTCTTCGATCCGGTCCCGAATTTGAAGGTGACCTTGTCGAAAGTGACGCCGATGAACGGCGCCGCGCTGCCGAAGAGCTGCAGCTCGAACTTGGTGAGCGAGACGTCAACCGTGAACGTGGTCGCGCCCGGATTGGCGAAGGGCGTGTGGATGCGAGCGTGGATCGCGAGTTTCGAGCCGCTCTTGGGGATGAAGAAGCCCAGTGGATCCTTGGTGACCTTGGGGGTCCAGTCGAGGGTGGTGGTGATCGCGGTCGGGGGTTTCGTGTGGTCGTTCTTCGGATACTCCGGTACCGAGTGGAGCTTGGGCGTTTGGCCCTTCGCCTTGGAGCCGCTCGAGATGAACGCCTCGAGGATGTCCGCGATCTCGATCGCACCAAGGAGCAGGGCTCCGTTGCCGGTCGGGAAGAAGTCGGTCGGGTTGAAGGTGCCGCTGCGCAGGTTGTGCGGGTTGCCACCGGCCGGCCCGGAGTCACGGGTGACCGCGCTGATCTGGAAGTTCGGCTGGGCGGACCCACCGGTGTTCTTTCCGGGAAAGGCGAGCGGAGGTCCTCCGGAGATGACGTCGAGATACACCTCGGGGAAGCCGGCGAGGAAGCCGGTCGCCAGGTAGTCGGGGTCGTAGGTGACGAGCGGAGCGGACAGCGATGACCCCGTCATCTGCTCGGCCGCGGGCAACCTGACCGTGGCCGTGGTCATCACCGGGAAGTAGCCGGGGAGGACGCTCGAACTCGGAGAGGCGACAGCCCCGAGCTCGTACGAGTCGACATGAAGGGCCGTCTTCCCCGGCCCGGACTTGATCGGCTCGGCGAAGGCCATGAGCTGTCCACCGAAGTTCGGGGTGATGCGGCCCGGGTCGACGCTCTCGTAATCCGCGATCAGCGTGGAGACGGCTCCGATGACCGAGCTGAGAGCGGCCTCATCGACCCAGATGGCGCCGGTCGTGAAATGGACCTCGCGCCCTTCGATGTCGGTGGCGACGT
This sequence comes from uncultured Acidimicrobiaceae bacterium, assembly GCA_963769765.1. Classification (GTDB taxonomy): domain Bacteria; phylum Actinomycetota; class Acidimicrobiia; order Acidimicrobiales; family RAAP-2; genus Bog-756. Next base: position 196,458 of record CAVYNA010000005.1, read on the forward strand.
GGGTGAAGGGGACGTCCTGTCCTGCAGACCGCACGAAGATTGCCTGGTCGGTGGTGAATCCGGGCACCGTGATGAGTGGATCTCCGACCGCGTCGACGTCGAGCGAGGGCGTGGCCTTGGTGGTGATCTTGATCGACGTGAACGGGTTCTGGCGTCCCGCGTCCGGCTGCGCGGAGGTCGGGTAGGCGACGGTCTGTTGAACCACGTCGACGTAGGTGTTCTGGATCAGGTTGGCGACGACGTCTCCGCTGCTGTCGACCCAGAACTCCCGGTCGGTGATGGTGATGCGGACCGCCTTGTGCCCGGTGGGGAAGAGGTAGCCGGCGGTCACCGTCTTGACGTAGCTGTCCCGACCTCCCGTCGACTTCTGCACCCAACCGATGAGGGAGAGCCCGGCCGGCGTCCACGAGCCGTTCAGGTCGAGCCACGCACCGAGCGGCGTGAGCATGAGGAGGTCCACCGGAACCGGGACACCGGTGATCGGCCCGCCCGTCGGACCGATGCCACCGGAGCTCAGCGTCACCAGGTCGGTCCGGTTGGTCGGGGTCAGCGCCATCGTGAACGGGTCCTGCGGGGGGTTGGACGGGTAGCCGGGGGTCCAGACGGCGCGGACCTCTGGCGTCACCGCGGGCGGCTCCCCCTTGGTGGTCCCGAGCCGGGTCTGCCAGAGCTCGGTGATGGTGGCATGGGTGTTCGGCGAGGCCGAGTGGTGCCAGGTCCCCTGCGGGTCCGGCGAAAGGATGACGCTCCACGGGGCTTCGATGGAGGTCTGGACCGCGGTCGGTTGCGCAGGGCTCGCGCCGACGGTCGGCACGGCCACCGGGACGAGCTCCGGAGTCAGCGACGTCCAGGTGAGCAGCGACGCGACGGTGAAGTCGATCGGTCCGGGCACGCCGAAGGCGAGCCAGCTCTCGCCGGAGAGGACTCCTCCGTACGGTGGATCGAACGGCCATCCGGCTGGCGGAGGATTCGGGTACGGGATGGCCTGCTCACCGAAGTGCTGCGGAGGGAAGACCACGACCAGGTACGACGGCTGGGTCGTCGTCACCGGGACGACCTGCGCGGGAGAGGTCGCGGTGTTGAGCTGCATGTTGTAGAAGTCGAAGGTGAGCGCGAGCATGTCCTGGCTGCGCGTCACCTGAGCCGTGAAGGTGGGGGCAGTGCCGCCGATCCGGCGGCGAGCGGCGCCGCTCAGGAGGAGCGTTGGCGCTCCCGGCCCTGAGCGGGTGGCTGCTCCGAGGGACGCAGGGTCGGTGCCGAGCGCGACCGCACCGGTGAGGACCGTGCCGCCGATGACTTGGAGCGCGGCCCGCCGCGAGATCGGTTGTGCGAATCGATGGACCTCGGACGCCTCGTGCTCGTCCATACCGACGCCGCCTTCCCCCGCGCAGGATGCCAGTCTCCCCCCGTGCCCACGTTGCGTCAATCGGTGGCTCACGCCGGGAGCGCGTCCTGACAGAAAGTTCACATGGTGAGGCTGAGGTGACCACCGGCGGTGGCCGACGAGTGACGAAGTGCGCTCGAATCGTGCAGTGCGTGTGGCAGGTCAGCCCGGGTGGTCTCGCCCCGACGGCCGCGGGTGTCGAGTCCGGTCACGCAGGGGCGCGCGACGAGGCGAGCGGCACCGGACGGGCGAGACTCCAACTGAAGGTGTCGGGCAGATCCTCCGCGGCGATCGGCGTCGCGAGATCCTCCACCGTCGGACCGACCCGGTCGGCGACTGCCTGGAGGAGATCGACGTCGAATCCGAAGACATCGACGGCCGTGAGTCCGAGCATGCGACGGACGTCTTCTTCCGGGAGACCGCCGAAGACCTGGCGGAGGAGGAGCCGGTGGATCGGCGCGGCACCCTCGAGGTGCGGGTAATCGGCGCCCCACATGATGTGGCCGACGCCGACCTCGTTCCGCATCTCTGCCTCGTACCGCTTCATGAGAGACCCGCCCAGGTAGACGTGGCGCTCGACGTACTCCGACGGGCGCATCGCGAGGTAGGAGCGGATCGGTGCGCCGCCGTGGGTGTCGAAGAAGGACTCCATGTCGCGGACGAGCGAGGGGAGCCACTGGACCCCGTTTTCGGTGATGGCGACCTTGAGGCGCGGATGGCGGTCGAAGACGCCACCGAAGAGCAAGAACCAGAGCGGTCGGCGGGTGAACACGAACACCTCGTAGAGACCGAGGAAGCCACCGTGCTTCTTGTCGTAGAGCTGCTTCGCATCGGTTGCGGTGCCCGATGCGCCCGTGTGCAGGTTGACCACCATCTCGTGGTCCTCGCACGCACTCCACAGCGGCTCGTAGTACTCGTCTGCGTACCCGGGAAGGCCCGACCGCAGTGACATCGCCGGAAGCATGATGCCGCCGAAGATGCCCGAGGCGCGTGCCCACGCGATCTCCTCGATCGCGCGGTCGAGGTCGTGAAGGTCGATCGGGAGACATGCCGCGCGCCGACCAGGCGCCTCGGCGCAGAACTCCACGAGCCATCGGTTGTACGCATGCAGGGCCGGCCAGACCGGCTCGAGTCCGGTCGACGCGTGGCCACCGAGGTACATGGCCGGGGAGAGCCCCCCGGCGAGCACGGGACCGGGGAAGATGACCTCGGCATGGATGCCCTGCTCCTCGGTGACCTCGAGTCGCCTGCCATTGCCGCCGGACGCGCAGACCCAGTCGGCGCTGTAGTTGGCCAGCCAACCGGCCGCCGCCTCGATGTCGACACCCATGCCCGCAAGCCGACGGGAGGCGACCGCGCGGATCGGATCCGTCTCGTCGATCTCGCCGGGATCCACTCCACCGAAGGCCGGGATCGCGACAGAGGAGAGGTCGCCGAACGCGGCGACCGCCTCTCGGTGGGTCGGGTCGACGTAGGAGAGGAACTGCTCGAGGTCGTCCGGGGCGGCGTGACCATCGGCCGAGACGACGATGTAGGGCTTGCCCGATCGGAGGGCATCACCTTCCCGACCTGCCACGTCGCTCGCCTCCCCCGGCCCGACCGCGCCGGAACCTGAGGGCAGACTACCGCCCTGCGCTCGTCGTCGCCGGGCCGGAGATCACCATGGGGTGCCGTAGCGATCGCGGTGGACGCGCTCGCGAAGAGGGAGGCGCCGGGGCGGGCCGAGCGGGCGTTCCGGCCAGCCGATCGGGATGACCGCCATCGGCCGCACGGACGGCGGAAGGTCGAGGATCGCGGCGAGCTCGTCGGCGTGCACGAGCGCGAGGGTGGTCATCGCGGAACCGAGCCCGAGCGCGTTGGCCGCGAGGAGCAGGTTCTGGGCTGCAGGAAAGACCGATGCGGGCAGCGTGGCCGCGAGACCGATCGCTGCATCGCCGCACACGACCACGAGCACCGGCGCAGAGCCGAGTCCGCCCTCGGCGCCCCGTTCGACGTCGCTCAACAGCTGGTCGGAGAGGCGGCCGACGGAGTGGGCGCGTCCGCCTTCGCGCCACGCCCTCGTGTAGAGCTCCGCGATCCGGTTGCGACGGAGTGGATCTTCGACGACGACGAACACCCAGGGCTGGAGGTTCTCGGCACTCGGGGCATGGACTGCGGCGGTGAGGCACTGGTCGATGAGCTCGGCGGGAACCGGACGACCGCTGAACTGGCGCGCGGCACGCTGTCCGAGCACGACGTCGAAGAAGTCGCGGGTCCGGGTTGCCTGCGTGTGCTGGGTCATGGTCCACCTCGGCTGCGTCGCGGTCCGACGAACGACCGCCCAGCGGGCGGCACGGACGCGACGCTACCGGGCGCTGATCGGAACGGTTCACTAGAGTCGGGTCGGTCCGATCAGCCCCCGCCCCGTTGCATGGCACGCGGATCGCTCCCGGTTCTGACGACGGGGCCCGGAAGTCGTGGAGCTGCACATGATCGTCGAGTTCCGGGGAGTCGGGGCCTCCGCGACGACGACCAGTCAGTGGACGCGACACGTGGAACCGATTCGATCGCGGTGACTGATCTGCTCGTCGACCAGCTCCGCCTCATGGCCGGTGCGTATCCGGACGAGGTGGCGTACCGCAACATGGGTGACGGGACGTCGCTCACGTTCGGCGCGTGGGAGAGCCGATCGAACCGCCTCGCGCGGGGACTGGGGGCCGGCGGGGTGGGGAAGGGCGACCTCGTTGCGATCTACCTCCAGCCCGGACAGATCCTCCAGTGGATCGTCTCGTACAGCGCGGTTCACAAGCTCGGGGCCGTCGCGGTTCCCATCAACGACCGCCTCTCGGCGCCGGAGGTCCGAACGATCCTCGAGCACGCCGAGGCGCGGGCGCTGCTGGTCGCCGCTGCCTTCGTCGGCGCCGTCGATCCGATCGCCGCGGACCTGAGGTCGATGCGGACGGTGGTCGTCGTCGGCGGGGATCCGCCCGGACCGGGCATCACCTTCGAGGTGGCTCTCGACGACGATGACTCGCCGATTCAGGTGCCGATCGACCACGACGATCTGGCGGACGTCATGTACACCTCGGGGACGACCGGCCGTCCGAAAGGGGTAGCGGTCCGCCACGGCAATCTCGCGATGTCGCCGAACACGCTGCCTGAGTGGCGTGGCGCCGGCTGGCTCACCGCGACGCCGGTCTTCACCTTCGCGGGGCTCGGCTTCATCTACAACCCGATGAAGCTCGGGCTTTCGGTCCTGCATCTTCCGACCTTCGATCCGGGGGACTGGTGTTCGGTGGTCGAACTGGAACGTCCGGTGATCGCCTTTCTGGTACCGGCGATGGCCCGGCTGCTGGTCCACTTTCCGCGCTTCGAATCGGCAGATCTCTCGAGCCTCTCGAAGGTCGTCCTCGGGAGCGCACCGCTCGCTCCGGACACGCTCGTCCGACTCCAGCAGCGTCTGCCGGGTGCGGACGTGCTCAACAGCTACGGCATGACCGAGGGGGGCTACGCCACGTTCTCGATGGATCCCGAGGGAGCCAGATCCAGACCGGGGGCCGTCGGACGACCGAGACCTGGCGTCGAGGTACGGATCGTCGACGAGGAAGGGCGAGACCGTCCGTCCGGCGCGGTCGGTGAGATCTGCACGCGGAACAAGGGTGGGCACCGCGAGTACTACAAGGATCCGGAGGCGACGGAGCGACTCTGGTCGGGTGGCTGGCTCCACAGCGGCGATCTCGGGTACGTCGACGACGCGGGGTACCTGTTCGTCGTCGGGCGGAAGAAAGAAGTCATCGTGCGCGGAGGGATGAACGTCTACGCGGATGACGTCGAAGCGGTGCTGCACGAGCACCCCGGGGTCGTCGAGGCCGCCGTCGTCGGGATCCCTCACGAGGTGTTGGGCGAGGACGTCGCGGCGTACGTCGTGCTCCGCGGAGACTGCGCACCGTCTCCGGGGGAGCTCGGCGAGTTCGCGCGGTCACAGCTCGCGGACTACAAGGTGCCACGGACCATCGTCGTGGTCGACGCGCTGCCGAGGAACGCGGGCGGGAAGGTGCTCAAGGCGCAGCTGGTCCGGGCGGCACCGGCGGCATCGGAGGGCTCGGGGTGATGAGGTCGCCCCGAAGAGGGGTGGGAGCGATGGAAGGTGCCGCGGGCACGAACGGAACAGGGAGGACGTGTGCAAGACCACCGGTTTGACTTCGTCGTGAACGGGACGCCCGACGAGGTCTGGGACGTCTTCTGGCGGAGGATGCGCAAGGGTGTCGTGACCGAGACGGTCACCATTGACATCTTCCACCCCGGCGACGAGGACGGGAACGGTCTGGTCCGCCACTGCAGCTTCCCGGTGCCGAGGTATCTGCTCTCGAGGGGGCGGGCCCAGTCCTGGGAGTGGATCACCGAGGCCGAGCGTCCGCTCACGTGGCGGTACGACGCGATCGGCAAGCCGCTGTGGTCGCGGGCGTCGGGATGGACCCGGCTCGAAGGTCTCGGGGAGGGCCGCACCCGCGTCCACTTCCGCGAGACCTACGAGGCCTTCAATCCGGTCATGCGTGCGCTGCTGGAGCGGCGGGTCCACCACTTCATCTCGAAGGACAACGACCGGCTCATCGAGGCCTCGTTGGTGGCATCCCTCGAACGGCTTCGCGCGCGGCAGTCGAGCCAGCCCGATCCCCCGGCCTGAGCCATGTCCGGCGACCAGCCGGACCGGATCGGAGGGTGTGGCGTTTTCCCAGTTGGCGGCGCAGACTGGGAGCAGTGAGTCGGTCCGAAGCGGAGGGACAATTCCGCGGGGATTCGGGGGGGCCAGAGCGGACGGCGTCTGAAGCCGGCGGGTTCCCGCGGACGATCCGCGTGGTCATCGTGGACGACCACGTCCTCGTCCGGGAGGGCACCGTCGAGCTCCTCGAGCAGCTGGCCGACGTCGAAGTGGTGGGCCAGGCCGGAACCGCGGACGAGGGCGTGACCACGATCGAGGCGTTCCGGCCCGACGTCGCGATCGTCGATGTGAACCTTCCGGACCGGAGCGGCCTCGAGGTCGCGCGGGTGGTCCGGGAGACTGCGCCCTCGGTCCGGATCCTCATCGTGAGCGCGTATGACGAGTACGCCTACGTGACCGAGGCGCTCGAGCTCGGCGTCGGTGGCTATCTGCTCAAGCACGCGACCGGCAAGGAGCTGGTCGACGCGGTCTGCGCGGTCGCCAACGGCGTGTTCGTGCTCGACCGGGCGATCTCAGGTCGTCTCGCCCGACGGTGGCGCAACAACCTGGGTGAGGGACGGGCGCTCACGGATCGGGAGACGACGGTGCTCTCGTTGCTGGCGAGGGGACGCTCGGACAAGGAGATCGCGTCCGAGCTCGGCGTCGGGGTGCGGACCACGGAGGGCCTGGTGGCCGGCGTCCTCGGCAAGCTCGGGGTTGCAACGAGGACCGAGGCGGTCGCGTACGCGCTCGGTCACCGCCTCGTCCCCCCGGAAGCCGATGGGGACCGCGACCTCCGGGACTGACATCGCGGCGGTCTTGCGACGGGCGGCCCATCCGCCCGTCCGGGAATTCCGCTTCTGGCTGATCCAGTTGACGGTGCTCGTGGTCGCCGGTCTCCACATCGGCGTGGACCTCGGATTCGCCAACGACGCCGGTGCGTTCCCGTCGGGCATCCCCGTGGCGCTGCTGATCATTCCCGTCGGGTACGCCGCGCTGCGCTACGGGCTCGCGGGTGCGGCCGCCACAGCGGCGTGGGCCGTCCTGTTGTGGATTCCCGACCTCTTCTTGCCCGGCGACAACGGGCATGCGGGCGGTGATCTCATCGAGCTCGGTCTCGTGGTCGTCGTCGCGATCGTCTTCGGGCAGCGGATCGAGATGGAGCGGCTCGCACACACGCGGATCGAGCGCGCAACCGCCGCGGCAACAATGCTCGAGGAGCGGTACCGGAAGCTGTTCGAGGCCAACCTCGCGCCGATCCTCGTGCTCGACGGCGGAGGACGGGTTACCGACGCGAACCCGGCAGCAGTGGGTGTCCTCGGCGACCACGTCCTCGGCTCGGCGGCGACCGAGCTGCTCGGCGACGACCGGCCGCTCGGAGAGCTGGGTGGGCAGGTGGTCGCGCTTCCGGACGGACGCGACTACCGGCTCCGACTCGTGTCGGTACCCGGGAGCGGGGACGAATCGCTCGTCCAAATCGTCCTCGAGGACGTGACCGACGAGCGGGACGTCGGACGTCGTGCGACGAGGTACGCGCAGATGGTGGTCGACGCGGAGGAGCAGCAGCGACGTCGCCTCGCGCGTGAGCTCCACGACGAGCCGCTCCAGCTGTTCTTGCACCTCGCACGCCGACTCGAGCGTTTGGCCGACGCGGAAGGCGTGCCGGGGCCGGTTGCGGAGGGGCTGGAACTCGCCCGCTCGCAGGCGCTGGACGCTGCAGCGAGGCTCCGGTCACTCGCGCGCGACCTCCGACCTCCCGCGCTCGACCAGCTCGGACTGGTCCCTGCGATCTCGAGCTTCGTCGCCGACATCGGCGAGGAAGGCACCGTCCAGGCGTCGTACACCGTGAGCGGCGACATCGTGCGGCTCCAACCCGACGTCGAGCTCGGGATCTTTCGGATCGTCCAGGAGGCGGTCCAGAACACGGTCCGCCACGCCGCCGCGCACCGCCTCGACGTGAGTGTCGACTTCCGCGAGTCGGACGTCTCGGTGAGGGTGACCGATGACGGGCGGGGATTCAACGGTCGCCCTCCGGACGCAGAGGGCTCGGCGCACCTCGGTCTGCTCGGCATGGGAGAGCGCACCAGGCTGCTCGGCGGTCGGCTCGAGATCCGCTCCGAGCCGGGCGCAGGCACCTCCGTCGAGGCGGTGTTCCCGCGGGACCCGCCCCGATCGGTCGACGATCCGGTCTGAATGTCAAAGGTCTCGAAGGTGGACGGCGTCGACCGAACGCTGCCCGTCAACCGTGGTCCGCCGGATCGGCGATCGGTTCGCCGAGGCGGTAGCCGAGGCCACGAATCGTGGTGATGACCTCCGGTCCGAGCTTGCGCCTGAGGTGGCGGACGTACACGTCGACGATGTTGGAGGCTCCGTCGTAGTCGAAACCCCACACGCGGCTCAGGAGCTGTTGACGGCTGAGGACCTGACCGGGATGTTCGAGGAACGCCTCGGTGAGGAGAAATTCGCGGGCGGTGAGCTCGACCTGGCCGCCGGCGCGCTCGACCCGTCGCGCGGAGCGGTCGAGCGTGATCTCGCCGGAGCGGAGTGTGTCCTCATGGGGCCGGTGCGCGTCGCGCAGGCGCGAGCGGATGCGGGCGAGGAGCTCGTCGAAACGGAACGGCTTCGCGATGTAGTCGTCGGCGCCGGAGTCGAGACCGCTGATGAGATCGTCGATGCCGTCACGGGCGGTCAGGATGATGACGGGGATGTCGATGCGGTCGCGGCGCAGGTCGTGGAGGACCGAGAGCCCGTCCCGCTTGGGGAGCCCGAGGTCCAGGACGACGAGGTCGAACGCTCCTGACCGTGCGGCCTCCATCGCGCTGAGACCGTCCTCGACGACCAACGCCGTGTGCCCGTTGGCGGTGAGGCCCTTCACGATGAACGAGGAGATGCCCGCTTCGTCCTCCGCGACGAGGATGCGGCTCATGGCGGGCGCCCGTTCGACGAGACGGCGAGCGGGAGCTCGACCGTGAACAGGGCCCCGCCCATCGAGCTCGTCTCCACCCGGACTCGGCCGTGATGGGCTTCGGCGATCGCTCGGACGATCGGGAGGCCCAGACCGAAGTGCTCGGCGGTCCGCCGGTCCTCACCGACCACGGCGAACCGCTCGAAGATCGTGTCGCGGTCGGCGACCGGGACGCCGGGTCCCGAATCGGCGACCCAGACTTCGAGGATCCCGCCGCGCACGCGCGATCCGATCTCGATCGACGCACCCTCGTCGGTCTGTTGCACCGCGTTCTGGGCGAGCTGCATCCACGCCTGGGTGAGCCGCTGTCCGTCGGCAACGACGTCGACCTCGGCGCAACCTCCGTCGAGCCATCGGCGATCGGCGAGCGCAGTGGCCTTCGCCCGGACGTCACGGGTCACGGTGGCGATGTCGACCTCGGCGAGCTGCAGGAAGTCCGGTCGTTCCGCACGGGCGAGCAGCAACAGTTCGTTGACCATGCGGCTCATGCGGTCGAGCTCGTCCAGCATGATCGCCTGCACGGTCTCGCGTTCACCCGGGTCGTCGCCGAGAAGCTCGAGGTGGCCGCGGATGACCGTGATCGGCGTGCGCAGCTCGTGACTGGCGTCGTCGATGAACTGCCGTTGGGAGGTGAAGGCCCGCTCGACGCGGTCGAGCATCTCGTTGAAGTCGGCCGACAACCGGGCGAGCTCGTCGTGGCCCCGCACGTCGAGACGGTGGGAGAGGTCCGATTCGGTGATCGAGCGCGCCGCCTCTTCGAGGTCGCGGACCGGGGCGAGGATCCGTCCCGCGATCAGCCAGGCGAGCGCGATGGCGAGGAGCAGCGCGATGACGCCGACCGTCGCGGCGATGCCGACCGTGTTGTTGACGTCCGCCTGCTCACGTGCGAGGAAGGAGGCGGCGACGAAGACGTCGGGTCCGGTGCCGGGCACGGAATGGAGGCTGACGGGTACCGCGAGGTACCGCACCGTTCCGGCCGACGTGGAGATCGTCCCGAATGTCTGGCGGGTCACCTGCGACCACTGCCTCACCAAGCCCTGATCGCGCTCGAGTGGGAGCATCGGATGGCCCGGGACGCGGGCGAATACGCTTCCCTCGGAGACCGCGAGCAGCTCCTCGGACCGGATCGGCGCCGCACGGGCGAGCGCGACCTCGAGGACCTGGTCGGCGTCGACGAACGGCCGCCGGGTGAGCGGGTCGAGGCCGGTCCGCTGGATCGCGGCGACCTCTGCAACCTCGTGCACGAGCTCGCTGTCCGCCTCGGCCGAGAGCTGGCGGAGCAGGATGATCCGGGTCGTGACGACCGACGCGGCCAGCGCCACCGCCACGAGGAGGGTGCACCAGAGCAGGATCCTGAACCGCGCGGACACACCTTGCGAAGGTCTCCAGCGCGCACGCGTCGTCACCCCGTGCCCTCTCGCAACCACCGCACCGGTCTAACACGCAACCGGGCCGATCTGACCCGCAGATCAGGTCGGAGCGTCGAGCGTGACGGTGGTGCCACCACCGGCCCGCGCCAGCTGTGCTGCCGTGTATGCCAGGGGGACCCATCGACCCTGCGAGTAGAGCGTCGTCATGTTCGAGTACCACGGAGAGGTGGGGTCGGTCGCCTGCGAGTAGGTGAGGATGCCCTGTGAGATCGGTCCTTGGGGCGTGAGCTCGGTGGTCATAACGAGCGAGGAACCGTCGTGGACCTGACCGTAGGGAAACGCGGAGAGTGGCCCGCCCTGACCGTCGGACGCGTAGATGGCGTTGAAGCAGCCGGTGTCGCAGCCAGGGATGGGGATGCGCGTGCCGTTCCGTGTGGCGTGCTGGACCTGGCCGTAGGTCGCGTCGAGCGGCACATCGTGGCTCCGGAGGTTCTCCACCGCGTCCGCCAACGCGGTCAGCATGGCGGGATTGGAGGTCTTGAGTTGTGATGGGGTGGTGATCGGCGCGGCCGGGTTGAATGCATCGGCCCAGAACTCGCCCGCATTGGTCGGTGCGTAAGCCGCCCACTCCGAGAAGAGCCAGCCACCGGACGCGTCGAGCTTGCCGGTCTTGTCGTAGCCGGCGAGCGCGGTGCACGCCTGTGCGAGCGCGACGGTCTTCCCGTCGGTCGCGTTCGCCGACGGTGTCGCGCGGCAGTCCGCGACGAGCGCGTCGAGGACGAGCTGGGCTTCGAGGGATTGGTCGCCCTGCCACATCTGCTGGAGAGTGGAGATGGTGAATTTCGGTGGACCGAGCCCGTCGGTGCCGGCCACCCGCGCCGCAATCATCTGATTGCCGAGCCGCGTCCTCAGTCCCTGGATGGTGTCGATGTTGCCGATGATCGGGGAGAAGGCGGGGAACGGCGCGCCCGGATTCGCGAGCCAATACGAGTCGTTCGAGTTCTCGACGTAGTCCGTCCGGATGGTGTGGGGCATGTGTGAGGCGTTGAAGATCCCCGGAACTGGCGTGCCGGGGTCGGTGGCCCATGCACACGCGGCGCGCGAGCCGTCCAGCGTCACGACCCCGGCCGCGGCGTACACGAGCGAAGCTGCGCCGCTCGGTGTGCACGACGAGATGAGGGCTTGGCTGACGTTCGGCGTATTCCCGACGTCTCCGTAGAGCGCGTGTCCGGTGTCGTCGGCAGCGATCGTGTTGAACGTCGGAATGGCGAGGTACGTGGACTCGACGTCGAGCAGGCTCTGAACCGAGGTCGCTTCGCCCATCTCGAGATACTGGTTGGCTGCCCGGGTCCCGTCCCCGATGGTCGCGTCGTCGAACGCGTAGGCTGTGGTGGACGTCCAGTGGTAGTTGGCCTGGGGCACGACGAGGACCCTGCCCCACTGAGTCGTGTAGAAGGTGTGGTGTTGGATGCCGTGGCCGGTGTCGACCCGGGCCACGACCGTCCCCATCTTGTGCGGTTGACCGTCCACCAGGTAGCTGGTGGGATCTCCGGGTACGAGCTGGAGCTGGTAGAAGGTGAACCGGTAGCTGGTCGAGACGGTGTGGGTCCAGGCCAGGTGCTGGTTGAACCCGATCCCGATGAGCGGGAAGCCCTCGAGGGTGCCTCCGAGCACGTTGTACTGGCCCGGCACGGTGAGCTGGGCCATCCAGAACCGCTCGGTGCCCTGCCAGGGGAAGTGGGGGTTCGCGAGCAGCATCCCGTCACCGCCCGCCGTGTCCTGCGAGCCGAGCCCGATCCCGTTCGATCCGGTCACCGAGGTCCCTGACGTCGCGAGACCGGCCGCGAACGAAGGACCGCCGGAGGTGCCGGTCGGGGTCACGCTCCGCAAGGCGGCCGTCGTGGTCGTGGTCGGGGTCGGGCCCGACGGTGGCACGGCCGCTACCTCGTCGCTGATGACCTGCGCGCTCGAGGCCTCGGTCGTGATCTGCACGCCGCGGAGCAGCATGTCGGTCATGGTGATCGGGCGCACCCAGGGCTTGCCGAGACAGCGCGGGTCGTGGAGGTCGCCCGAGGCCAGGTAGGCGTTGTAGCCGGCGATGAAGCCGCGGTAGACCGAGAGGACCTGGGGGAGGGGACCGATGGGTGGTGGCTGGTCGAGCTGTGCGGTCGCGATCCCGCCCTCTTTCACCGACTGCCAGAAGAAGTCCGAGTTGAGGTTCGAGTCCTGAGTGCCCGCCGAGTAGTTGAGGCTCAGCCCTTTCGCGCCGAAGTAGCGGGACCGCTGGCCGTTGACGGTCACGAAGTCCTCGGCGAGCGTGCAGAGGTTGTCTTGGGCGAACGCCCACGCGTCGCCGTAGCCGAGCGCGGTGAAGTTGGAGGCGGTGATGTGCGGGATGCCCGCGTGGTCACGGACGATGGTGACCTGCGTCGTGGGTCCCTGCGCCGTGGAGTTGGACGAGCACGAGGTGAGCACCGAGCCGATGACGGCGACGACCACGAGTCCGGACAACGTGCATCGGCGCCGCGTGGACATCGAGGCCAACCTAGCGCGGTCACCTGCGCTCGAGGAGGAGTGCGCCCGCACGTCACGGGTCCGTCGGCTCAGCCGACCGCGAAGGTCGAGACCACGCGGTAGCGCGGTCCGTCGGGGGCGAGGGTCGATGCGTAGAGGGTGATCGAACGGACCTCGAAGTGGTCCTCGACGAGCTGGCCGGCGAGGGCCGCCGGGCCCCGGTGGCGGCCGCGGGTCCGGGCCAGCGTGACGTGGCCCGCGAAGCCCGCGTCGTCTGCGGCGGCGAGCGACGTCGTCAGGCCGGTGACCACGTCGGCGAGCGGGTCGAGGCCGGCGACGGGCACGTGGAGGACGCGGCGGCCGGCGAACCAGGCGGTCGATGGGCCGACGTGCGCCTCGACCGGTCCGGGTGCGACCTCATGGAGGACGCTCCCGACCGGGACGAGTGCCGCGACGATGTCCTCCGGCTCGTCGACCTCGCCGAGGAATCGGAGCGTGACGTGCCACTGGACCGGATCGGTCCATCGGAGGGTGGGCCCTGGTGGACGGTCGAGCGCCGCGAGGCGACGCGTCGTTGACGGCGGTAGATCGACCGCGACGAAGAGGCGCACGGATCCCCCTCAGAGGAGGGAGGGGACCATCGCCTCGACGACGTTCGGTCCGGGGCTCGCGAGCGCCCGTGCAAGCTCGTCACAGAACTGTTCGGCGGTCTCCGCCCGGGCGGCCGGAACGCCCTGGCCGGTCGCGAGTCGGACGAAGTCGAGCGGCGGATGGTCGAGGTCGAGCATCGCTCGGGCGTGAGGACCGGGAGCGTCGGCACCGACCCGGTCGAGCTCCATGTTGAGCACGGCATACGAACGGTTGTTGAGGACAACGGTCGTGACGTCGAGTCCCTCGCGGGCCATCGTCCACCACGACTGGACGGTGTACAACGCGCTGCCGTCCGCCTCGAGCGCGAGCACGCGCCGTCCCGGCGCGGCAACGGCTGCCCCGACGGCCACCGGTAGGCCCTGGCCGATCGCTCCCCCGGCGAGGCAGAGCCAGTCGTGGGGCGGTGACCCCGCGGTCGCACCGGGCGCGAACAGGCCGGACGTGTTTCCTTCGTCCGAGACGATGGCCCGTTCGGGAAGGAGGGCCCCGATGGCCGCGCACACGGCCTGCGCGGTCAGCGGTCCGGTTGGCAGTCCGGGTGTCGCGAGTGGCTGACGGGCTGCGGATCCGGGCCTGGTGTCGCACCGGTCTGCGAGGGCGGCGACGGCTGCCCCGACGTCGTCGGCGGGCCCGGCGAGCGGATAGACCTCGGCGCCCCCGGGGACGAGGTCGCTCGGCTTCCCCGGGTACGCGAAGAACGAGACCGGCGACTTCGCGTCGACCAGGACCAGATGGCGGATGCCCTCGAGCTGCGCGACCGTGAACTCGGCGAGGTAGGCGAGCCGCTCCACCGGTGGCCGCCCTGCGCCCCGGTCGAGGCGGGCGGGAAACGTCTCCGCGAACAGCTTGGCCCCCGTGGTGGCCGCGAGGTCGGCGACCGCGTCGAGGAGGTCGCCCCGACAGGCGCGACCTCCGATGAGGAGCGCAGCCGCCTCTCCGGAGCGGAGCGCGCGCGCCGCTGCGTCGACGACCGAGTCGTCAGGGCTGCGCCCCGGCGGCGCCATTCGCGGTCGGATGTCGGGCACCGGGGCGGCACCGTCCGACCACGACACGTCGGCGGGAAGGATCAGCGTGGCGACGGACCCCGGTGGTCCGATGGCGGCGTCGATCGCGTCGATGGCGTCGTGGGGGAGCTTCTCGGTCGATGTCGAGGTTCGGACGAACGGTGAGACGTTGCGTGCGACAGTCTCGATGTCCGACTGCAGCTGGGCGTCGTAGACACGGTGGCTGATCGCATGGTCGCCCACGATGTTCACGACCGGGCTGTGGGCGCGGCGTGCGTTGTGCAGGTTGGCGAGACCGTTGCCGAGGCCCGGTCCGAGGTGGAGGAGGGTCGCCGCGGGGCGATCCGCCATGCGCGCGTACCCGTCCGCCGCTCCGGTCGCGACGCCCTCGAAGAGCGCGAGGACGCTGCGCATTTCGGCGACGTCGTCGAGCGCCGCGACGAAGTGCATCTCCGAAGTGCCGGGATTCATGAAGCAGGTGTCCACCCCGCGCGCGACCAGCGTGCGCATGAGCGCCTGGGCGCCGTTCACGTCGGCGCCACGGCGTACGCCACCGGGTCGAAGATGGTGCCCGGGTTGAGGATCCCCTCGGGATCGAACGCGGCCTTGATCCGTCGCATGAGCTCGAGCTTCGCAGGGTCTTCGAGTACGGCGAGCTCGGCCAGCTTGCACGTGCCGATTCCGTGCTCGCCGGAGATCGCCCCACCCATCGAGACGCCCGTCGCGATGATGTCGTGGACGAGGTGTCGGCGGACCTCGGGGTCGGGCTGGAAGACCGAGAGGTGGACGTTCCCGTCGCCGGCGTGCCCGCAGCCGACCACGAACGAGGACGTCGATGTCGCGAGCGTCGCGACCTGCTCGAGGTAGGTGGGGATCGTGGCCCGCGGGACGACCACGTCCACGATGTCGTCCGCACCGGAGGCCTTGGCGGCCCAGAATGCGCCCTCGCGGGCCTTGATGAGATCGGTCCCCGCAGTGGGCGGGAGGACGTAGACGTCGAGGGCACCGAGCGCTTCGAGGTGCATGGCGAGGGAGGCGGTGTCCTCCTCGAGCCGGTCGGGATGGTGGTCCTCGAGCACGATCACCAGGTAGGCAAGTGCACGCGCTCGGACGTCGTCGGGTACGCCGAGCTCGAGACCGGCCGCGGCAGTGATCCCTGCCATCGAGACGACGTCGATGTACTCGATGAGGAGTGGGGCCACGCCGCTCGCCACGACCGGCGGCACCGCCGACGCGATTCCCTCGAGGCTGGCGAAGGGCGCGAGCAGGGTCGACTGGTGCTCCGGCCGGGGTTGGAGCCGAAGGATCACGCGGGTGACGAGTGCGAGGGTCCCTTCGGACCCGATCACCAGCTGGGTGAGGTCGTATCCGCTGGTCGACTTCACGAACTTGCCACCCGCCGTGATGACCTCGCCGGTGCCGAGGACCGCCTCGATGCCGAGCACGTGGTGCCTGGTGACCCCGTACTTGACCGCCCGGAGCCCGCCGGCGTTGGTGGCCACGTTGCCGCCCAGGCTCGATGACTGTTCCCCCGGGTAGACCGGGTAGACGAGCCGGTGGGCCGCGAGGGCCTCGTCGAGCTCAGTGAGGCGGACCCCGGGCTGGACGACGGCCACGTGGTTGTCGACGTCGATCTCGAGGATCCGGTTCATCCGCTCGAACGAGACGACGATGCCGCCTCCGACGGGAGTGCAGGCACCGGAGAGCCCGGTCCCCGACCCACGGGCCGTCAACGGGACGCGGGCAGCCGCCGCGGCGCGCACGACTGCGGCCACCTCGTCGGTCGTCGCCGGGAAGACGACGGCGCGCGGCCACACTGCGACCGCGCCGAGCGCCTCGTCGTGGGTCATCTCCTCGTGCACGTCCTCACCGGTCGACACGTTGGCCGCACCGACGATCCCGACGAGTTCCTGCTCGATCATCGGCGGACCGCCGATCCGGAGCATTCGTGGAGGTGGTGACGCCGATCCGAGCCCATCTGTCCGCACCTCCCTCTCGCCGCCAGCCGCCACGCTACCCGGCGCGTGTGCCTCGGCGACGGCCGGTCCGCGCCCTTGACGGTCGCGGGCGACCTGGACATACTTCGCTCTACGACCGGGCGTCGTGCAGCGCTCCGCCGGAGCTTTGATCGAGGACGGGGTGGCGGGCCCGCGGCCCGAGGGGGTGCCACCGAGGTGAGCAGCAGCGTCGTGATCCCCGACCCCGTGGTCATGGCGTCACGGACGTCGGCAATTCCTCAGGCGGTCGGCGTCTGGACCAGACCGGACCTCCGCCGCACCTTGCAACTCGTGCTCGCCACGCTCTGGCTGCTCGACGGAGTGCTCCAGCTGCAGGCGTACTTCTTCACGCGTGCGTTCGGTGCCCGATTCATCCCGATGGTGGCCCAGGGAAATCCGACGGTCATCGCCGCTCCGATCGACTGGTCCGGACAGCGCATCGCTCACCACGCGGTGGCGGTCAACACGGTCTTCGCGGTCGTGCAGCTCGCGCTCGCGCTGGGCATCGCCTTCCGGCCGACGCTCAGGTTCGCACTCGGCACCTCGATCGTCTGGTCGCTCGGTGTCTGGTGGGTCGGAGAAGGGATGGGCGGGGTGCTCGCTGGCGCGGCCGACCCGCTGACCGGGGCCCCGGGCGCGGCCGTCCTCTACGGGCTCGCGGCCGTGGTCCTCTGGCCGGCCGACCGTTCGGCGACGCCGGCGCCGTTCGTCGCGGCGCGTGCCCTCGGGACCGGCGTGGCGCGAGCCGTCTGGATCGTGTTGTGGGGATCGCTCGCGTACTTCGCCGTGCTGGGCGCCAATCGCTCGTCGCAGGGGATCCACGGCCTGATCGCGGGCCTCGCCGCAGGCGAGCCGGGGTGGCTCGCCGGAGTGGACCGGCACCTCGCATCGCTCTCCGCCGGGCACGGCACCGCGATTGCGGTGGTTCTCGCGGTCGTGATCGTCGGCATCGCCGTCAGTGTGCTCCTCCCACCCGGCGCGGGCAACGCGATGCTCGTTGTCGCGGCCGTCGTGTCCCTTGGGTGCTGGATCGCCGGTCAGAACTTCGGCGGGATCCTGACCAACGGGGGGACCGACCTCAACTCGGGCCCGCTCCTCGTGCTGCTCGCGGCCGCGTACTGGCGGTCGTCGTCCGCGGCGCCGGCCCCCTATCCCCCGGACGGGGTGACCTGAGATGCGGGGTCCCGACTGGCTCGACGCGACCTTCGCGACGGTCATGGTGGTCGTGGCGCTCGTCTCGTGCGGTCGGCTGGTCGCCCGACGGGCGTGGTCTCGACCCACGCACGTCGACGTCGACATCGCGCACGTGCTGATGGGCGTCGCCATGGCCGGGATGCTCACCGCGACACTCGACCCTGTGCCGGACGGCGCCTGGGAGGTCGTCTTCGCCGCACTCGCGGCCTGGTTCGTGGTCCGGTGCGTGGCATTCGTCGCCGACCGCGGGATCGAAGGGCGTGACGCCGATCACGTGCACCACCTCTCGCACTACGTGACCCATCTCGTGATGGCCGGCGCGATGCTCTACATGTACGCGGTCGCGGTTCCGGGCGTCGGACCCTCGAGCGGCGCCGGCATGGCGATGAACGGAGCCACGGGTGTGGCCGCCGATCTCGTCGCGCTCCCGCTCGTGTTCGTGACCGTGCTGTTCGCCTCCGCCGTGTGGGAAGTGGACGGCATTCAACGGTTCGCCGAACCGATCCGGATCGCCGAACCGATCGGGCTCGCCGAGGGGCCCGATCGCAAGGGGCGACCGGGGTCGACACTGGTGGGAGGCGATGTGCGGGCGGTCACGACCGTGCGAGCCGCCCCTGAGTTGGACGCAGGTCCCGCCGACCGTTGGCTCGCCCCACGGCTCGAGGGGGGCTGCCACGTCGCGATGTGCATCACGATGGGCTACATGCTCGTCATGCTGCTCTGACGCTGAGGGACCCGACGCCACTCGCGGCGTCCCCGCTCGTCGGTCGGCTCAGCTGCCGCCCGACGGCATGAAGGAGTAGGTGTAGGGGGTGACGTGGGGCGCGGCGAGGAAGACCCCCTTGCCCTTCACGGTGATCCCGACGAGGACCGCCGAGGAGCCGACCTGCACAGTCATCGTCCCCGACGAGGGGAAGGCCAACTGCTTCCCGGCGGGCTGCACGCCGGTCGCCAGGGGGATGGACGAGGTCGAGCTGGTGATCAGCAGCCAGCAGGGTCCGGTCGTTCCCACGCGGAGTACGAACGACGGGCGGTGGACGGTGTAGGCGGTGCTGTTCGGCGTCGTGATGCCGGCGGCGACCACCGGTTGGTGGGACGACGCGCCCGGTGTTGATCCGGTGGGCGCGTTCGGTGCCGTGCGAGGGCCGGCCGACACGGTGCCGGGCGGGACCACACGGAGGAGGTGGGCCTCAGCCAACCACTGTGGCCGTGTCTGGTCGATGCCGAGCCCGACCAGCGCCGCGAGCAGAAAGAGGACGGCCGCCCAGGTGACAACCTTGACGGAGGTCGGCGCTCGGAGCTGACGTCGGGCCCGGGCCACCGCCCGCTTGGACTGGCGGAGCTCCCGGCGGGGAACGACTGGGAACGTGCCCGTCGGCGGTCCTGTCGCCACGCCGTAGTCGTAGGCGGCCGACCCACCTGCGGCCGACGTCGATCGCCCTGCGACCTTCGGGACCTTGCCGGTCTGGGTGAATGCGCGGAGGTGGTCCGGTCCGGTCGAGACGGCCGCGACGACGCTGGTCACGGGTGCCGACGCCCGCCCGGAGGAGGCCTGCACCACGACCGACCAGGCGTCGAGCATCTGAAGGGCCAGGGCGTCGCCGTCCAGCCCGAGGAACGTGGCGTACCGGCGGAGCGTGGAGATCGCGAGGGCCTGATCGGGCAGGCTCCCGACATCACCGTGTTCGAGCGCTTCGATCTGGGTGATCGGCCGGCTCAATCGGTCGTGGACGGCGAGCAGGTCGAGCCCTCGGTCCTCTCTCGCCCCACGAAGCTGCCGCCCGATCTCCTCGATCGAGGAGATCGCCTGTTCCTGCTCGTCGTCGCGCCGGCGAGTGGTTCCGCCGCGTGGCCGGATCACCTGATTGCTCCTGTGTCGCTTTTCGGTTCAAGCGTACTTGCTGACATTGGATTCTCGGCAGACGGGCCTGGTCACCTGAGCGATCGACGCCCGAGGGTGGAATGTTGCGAGTGCAACTAGTGTTGGAGAGGAGTGTGCGCGAGGCGTGCTCCGGACGGAGCGACCACCCGCGAACGAGGAGGATGATCATGCCTGCGGTCACGGTGGAGGACATCACGACACTGCCGAGCATCAAGGAGCCCGGGCCGGCTTCGACCGTCCGTCCGGTGCTGTCGGTGACGAAGGCCCCGAGTGGATTCGAGGGAGAAGGGTTCCCGGTACGGCGCGCCTTCGCGGGGGTCGACCTCGCCCGGCTCGACCCGTTCGTCCATATGGACCAGATGGGCGAGATCGAGTACTTGCCGGGCGAGCCGAAAGGCACGCCCTGGCATCCCCACCGCGGCTTCGAAACGGTCACGTACATGATCGACGGGACTTTCCGGCACCAGGACTCGATCGGGGGCGGCGGCCTGATCACCGACGGCGACACCCAGTGGATGACCGCGGGCGGCGGGATCCTGCACATCGAGGCGCCGCCCGAGGAGCTGGTCGCGAGCGGGGGACTCTTCCACGGCGTCCAGCTCTGGGTGAACCTCCCGGCCGCCGACAAGATGATCGCCCCCCGCTACCAGGACATCGGACGCGGGAGGGTCGCCCTCCTGCGGACGCCCGACGGGGGCGCGCTCGTTCGACTCATCGCAGGTGAACTGGACGGCCACGAGGGTCCGGGCTCGACCCACTCGCCGATGGCGATGGTGCATGCGACGCTCTCGCCGGGCGCAGAGATGCGACTTCCCTGGCGGCCCGAGTTCAACGCACTCGTCTACGTGCTCGCCGGGGACGGCGACGTCGGAGGGGAGCGCCGGCCGGTCCGAGGGGGCCAGCTGGCCGTCTTCGGCGCGGGCGACGCGTTGACCGTGCGATCGGCGGAACGCCAGGAGGGGCCTGCCGCGTCGCTCGAGTTGCTCCTGCTCGGGGGACGGCCCATCGGTGAGCCGGTCTACGCGTACGGCCCCTTCGTCATGAATACCAAGGACGAGGTCGCCCAGGCGTTCGAGGACTACCAGGCGGGCAGGCTCGGGACGGTCCCCGCCCAGCACTTCGGCTCGTAGGCGGTCAGCGGGCGGCGGGGGCCGGTCAGCGGGCGGCGGCCACCGGTGCCTTCGGGGGTTGGCTCCCCTGCTTCCGATGTCCCGCCGTGGCCGCTTGCCGACCGGCCGCGTCCCGCGTCTGAGCCGGCTCGCGCAGGCCGAGCTCGGACGGGCGCAGGACGAGGGTGTCGAGCCAGTAGCGCACCGTCCAGGTGGGCCAATTGTTGGTCACGCGACCTGCGGCCGTCTTGTACCAGCTTGTGCAGTTGGCGACCCAGGCGGTCCGGGCGGCCATCTGCTGGACGCGCTCGTCGTCGCGGAGATCCGCCTCGGGGGTGACCCCCACCTGCGGCGTCTGTGTGCCGTCCATCGCGTCGGTCTGGAGCGCGAGGGCCTGGAGCATCAGGTTCACCTGCCGCTCGACCATGAAGAGGATCGAGTTGTGGCCGAGGTTGGTGTTGGGTCCGTACAGCAGATAGCAGTTCGGGAATTCCGACGTGGCGGTGCCGAGGTAGGCGTGGGCCCCGTCGGCCCACGCGTCGGAGAGCAGGCGCCCGCCGCGTCCGGCCACGCGGAGATGGGCGAGGAAGTCGGTCGTCTCGAAACCCGTCCCGAAGATGAGGACGTCCGTTCGGTGTCGGGTCCCGTCCGCGGTGACGACCGCATCCGGCTCGACGTGGTCGATTGGCTCGCCGACCACGGCCACGTTCTGCCGGTGCAGGGCCGCGTACCAGTCGTTCGAGATCAGGATCCGCTTGCAGCCGATCGGGTAGTCGGGCACGACGAGGTGGTCAGGGAGTCGCTCGGAGACCACATCCTTACGGATCCCCTTGGTGAAGAGGCCGGTCAGCATCCGAGACGCCAGGCTCTCGCGACGGAACCACGGCCAGCGCGCCTCGAGACCCCAGTAGATCGACCAGCGATAGGCGCGTTCGACCACCGGCACCCGGTCGAGGAACCACCGTGCCACCGGACCGTAGCGGCGGTCACGCTTCGGGGCGACGTAGTTGGGGGTGCGCTCGAAGATCGTGAGGCCCTCGCAGGCTGCGGCCACCGGCGGGACGAACTGGATGGCGCTCGCCCCACTCCCGACGACCGCCACCCGTCGGCCGGCGAGGTCGGTGTCGTGGTCCCATCTCGCCGAGTGCCACGTCGGGCCCGCAAAGGTCTCGAGACCGTCGAGGGTCGGCACGTGCGGTCGGTTGAGCTGACCGCAGGCGAACACGACGACGTCCGCGCGGACGCGCTCGAAGGTCCCTTCGCGGACCAGCTCGACCACCCAGTCGCCGCGTGCCTCGTCGAGCTCGGCCCGGGTCACCGTCGTGGCGAGGCGGAGGTGGGGACCGAGGTGGAAGCGCTCGACGCACGACTCGGCGTAGGAGAGGATCTCGGGCTGCTCCGCGAACCGCCGCGTCCAGTCGGTCTTCGACGCGAACGAGAAGGAGTAGAGGTGCGAGGGGACGTCGCAGCCGCTGCCCGGGTACGTGTTGTCCCGCCAGGTCCCTCCCACCCCATCGTTCTGCTCGACGATCGTGAAGCTGCGCAGACCGGCACGCACGAGCTGGATGCCCATCGCGAGCCCCGAGAGCCCGCCGCCCACGATCAGGACGGTCGGCACCGGCCGACCTTCGACGTGGGCCCGGCGCACCGCGGCCCGGAGGCGCCTCTCCCCGATCTCCAGCGCCATGTCCCCCCTCGCCCACGGTGTCGTTCCGCACCGTGTCGTACCGGTCGCGGCGGGGACCGACGTTACCGGCACGGACGACGAGCTGTCGACGGTCGTCGGTGCCGGTCGTGACGTCGCGGACCACAGGTCTGCGGGAGTCCGACGGCAGCCTCCGGAGTGCAAGTTCGCAGGTCGCGAAACACTCGACACGTCGCATGCCAGGTGTTACGTTCCGAAACTGTCACGAGTCCTTTACGGGGCTGACACGAGGGGTTCGCGACCTGCGATCCGATCCCACGGCTCGCGTGCAACGACCAGAAAGGGGACGCCAGTGCCCGAGGGAGTAGAGCCACTCGAGATCGATCCCGAACATCTCGGAGTCAGGACGGACGAGGAGCTCCTCGCCGAGCTCGGGTACAAGCAGGAGTTGAGTCGGTCGTGGTCCGGCTTCTCCAACTTCGCCATCTCGTTCTCGATCATCTCGATCCTCGCCGGCTGCTTCACGACCTTCGGGAGCGGGTGGAACGGCGGGGGGCCGGCCGCCATCGCCTGGGGCTGGCCGATCCTCGCGGCACTGATCCTGTGCATTGGGCTCAGCTTGGGCGAGTTGGTCTCCGCCTACCCCACGTCGGGCGGCATCTACTGGTGGGCCTCCAAGCTGGGCGGTGCGAAGGCCGGGTACTACACGGGGTGGCTCAACCTCATCGGTCTGCTGGCCATCACCGCGTCGGTCGCCTACGGGTGCGCCACCTTCCTCGACCTCACGCTGGGTTTCTTCTCGACCAGCTGGCACTCGGGGAGCCTGAACACGATCTTCTTGTTCTTCATCGCGATTCTGGTCATCGCCGCGATCGTCAACATCTTCTCGAGCCACCTCCTCGCGATGGTCAACAACATCTCGGTGTGGTGGCATGTCTTCGGGGCCGCCGCGATCGTCCTCGTCCTCGTCTTCGTGCCGAGCCACCATGCGAGCCTCTCGTTCGTGTTCACCAACCGGGTGAACAACACCGGGATCTTCGGCACGAAGACCAGCGGACTCGGGTACCTGTTCGTCGTCCTCCCCATCGGCGCGTTGTTGACCCAGTACACGATCACCGGGTACGACGCGTCCGCCCATCTCTCCGAGGAGACGCACAGGGCGGCGGACACCGCGGCCAAGGGGATGTGGCGCTCGATCTTCTACTCGGCCATCGGGGGGTGGATCCTCCTCCTGTCCTTCCTCTTCGCCGTCCAGGACGCGTCCAAGGTCACCGCGGCGGGCGGTGGGGTCGCCACCATCTTCGCCCAGGCACTCACCAGCCGATGGGGCGCGGCCGTGCTCTTCGTCTCGACGGTGGGGCAGTTCTTCTGCACGATGGCCTGCATGACGAGCACCACCCGGATGCTCTTCGCCTTCAGCCGTGACGGCGCGGTGCCCGGTCACAAGCGCTGGTCGCGGCTGAGCGCCAAGCGGGTGCCGGTCGCCGGCGTGATCCTCACCGCGATCATCTCGGTCATCCTCACCGCGCCCGCCCTGATTCCGGTCGACATCAATGGGGCCCCGAGCCCGGTCGCCTTCTTCGCCGTCGTCTCGATCGGCGTGATCGGTCTCTACTGGTGCTTCTCCATCCCGATCTGGCACCGGTGGCGGATGGGTGACGAGTTCGTGCCCGGTGGATGGACGATCGGCGCCAAGTACAAGTGGGTCTCGGTCATCGCCCTCATCGATGTCGTGCTCATCACGTTCATGGCGTTCATGCCGACCTCCAACCTCGGTATCCCGTGGTACAGCGGCTTCGCCTGGAAGTACGTGAACTACACCATCCTCGTGGTGCCCGCCGCCATGATCCTCCTCTGGGCGTACTGGCACCTCTCCGTCAAGAACTGGTTCACCGGGCCACGGCGGACGGTCGACATGTCGGACGAGGAGCTGATCGCCGGCATCTGACGCTGGCCGGAGGTCGGTGAGGCCCGTGGCACCCGCGGGCCCGTCGCCGCTCCCGCGGCCGCTGCACCGCACGATCGAGACGCTCTGGGTCAGTGCCCACGAGGTCGTCGAGCTCGCCGGGGGGTTGACCAACCGAAATTTCAAGGTGACGACCGATGACGGCATCTTCGTCGTCCGGCTCTCCGATCCGGCGTCCGGCGCACTGGCCATCGACCGCGAGCACGAGTACCGGAACTCGATGATCGCGGCGGCATGCGGAGTCGGCGCTCCGGTGCACGCCTACCTCCGTGAGGAGTCGGCCCTCGTGATCGGCTACATCGAGGGAAGGACCTTTACGGACGACGACTTCGCGGCGCCGGGTGTCGTCGAACGCGTCGCCGCCTCGTGTCGGAAGCTGCACGGTGGGGCGAGGTTCGTCAACGAGTTCGACATGTTCGAGATCCGGCGTGGCTACCTCGCGATCGTGCTCGAACACGGCTACCGCCTGCCCTCCGACTATCTCGAGTTCGAGCCCGAGGTCGAGCGGGTCCGGGGAGCGCTCGCGGTGCGTGCCGAGCCGACCGTGGCGTGCAACAACGATCTGTTGGCCGGCAACTTCATCGACGACGGAGTCCAGATCCGGCTCATCGACTACGAATACGCCGGCAACAACGACGCATGCTTCGAGCTCGGGAACATCGCGAGCGAGTGCCATCTCGACGGCGATCAGCTCGATCACCTGGTCACCTCGTACTATGGGCGGCGGCTGGCCAACAAGCTGGCCCGTGCACGGCTCTTCGGCTTGATGTCGCAGTACGGGTGGACGCTGTGGGCGTCGATCCAAGAGGCCACGAGCAGCATCGATTTCGCCTTCTGGCCCTGGGGCCTCGAGAAGTACGAGCGGGCGGTCGAGACATTTCGGGGCCCGCTCCTCGACCGCCTGATCGAGGACGTGCAGAGAGACGACTGAGCCGCCGCAAGCCGGCCGTCCAGGTCGCCCCAGGGCGCGACCTCGGACCGGAACGCACACCAGAGGACATCACGTGACGCATGTGGAAAGAGAAGTGCCCGACCGGGCGCGGGTGGTCATCGTGGGCGGGGGCATCGTGGGGACGAGCACCGCCTACCACCTCGTGCACCTCGGCTGGACCGACGTGGTCGTGGTCGAGCAGGGCCAGCTGTCGTCGGGAACGACCTGGCACGCCGCCGGACTCGTGGGCCAGCTCCGCGCGACGGAAAGTGGTACCCGTCTCGTCCAGTACTCGGCGGGCCTCTACGCCGACCTCGAGCAGGAGACCGGGCTCGCCACGGGGTTCAAGCGCTGCGGGGGTGTCACCGTCGCGCGGACAGCGGACCGGATGGTCCAACTGCAGCGGACCGCCGCGACCGCGGAGGTCTACGACCTGGAGTGCGAGCTGATCTCGCCGGCACGGGCGAGGGAGCTCTACCCGATCCTCGCCACCGGGGATCTCGTCGGTGCCCTCTGGCTACCCGGCGACGGCACGGCCAACCCCGTCGATGTGACCGCATCGCTGGCCCGGGGGGCACGCGCCCGGGGGGCACGCATCTTCGAGCACACCCGTGTGATCGGTGTCGACCACGACGGCGGCCGGGTGACCGGGGTGATGACCGACCGGGGCACGATCGAAGCGGAGGTGGTCGTCAACTGCGCCGGGCAGTGGGCGCACGCCGTCGGGGCGCTCGCGGGCGTTCACGTACCCCTGCATTCGGCCGAGCACTTCTACGTCGTCTCCGAGCAGATCGAGGGGGTCCATCCGGACCTGCCGATCCTGCGCGACCCCGACGGCTACACCTACTTCAAAGAAGAGGTGGGCGGACTGGTCGTCGGCGGTTTCGAGCCCGAGGCGAAGCCGTGGGTCGCCCCCGATCAGCTGCCGTACCCGTTCGAGTTCCAGCTCCTCGACGAGGACTGGGACCACTTCTCCGTCCTCATGGAGAGCGCACTGCTCCGCATCCCCGCCCTCCACCACACCGGCATCCGGAAGTTCTACAACGGGCCCGAGAGCTTCACGCCGGACAACCAGTTCATCCTCGGTGAAGCCCCGGAGTTGGCGAACTTCTTCGTGGGTGCAGGTTTCAACTCCGTCGGGATCGCATCGGCGGGCGGCGCCGGGCGGGCACTCGCCGAGTGGATCGTCGAGGGCGAGCCCACGACCGATCTGGCCGCGGTCGACATCAGGCGATTCGCCGCGTTCAACGACAACGTCCAGTGGCTCCGCGACCGGGTCGGCGAGATCCTCGGGCTGCACTACGAGATCCCCTGGCCCAACCGCGAGCTGGTCACCGCACGTCCGTTCCGAAGGTCGCCCGTGTACCACCTGCTCGAGGAGGCGGGCGCACAGTTCGGGTCCAAGATGGGGTGGGAGCGCGCCAACGTCTTCGTCCCGGCGGGGGAGGCGCCCCGCCTCGAGTACACGTGGGGGAAGCCGAACTGGCTGCCGTGGTCTGTCGGTGAACAGAACCGGACCAGGACCTCGGTCACGCTGTTCGACGAGACCTCCTTCGGGAAGCTGCTGATCACCGGGTCGGACGCCGAGGCCGTCCTCCAGCGCCTCTGCACGGCGGACGTCGCAGTGCCCGTCGGTCGTGCCGTCTACACCGGCATGCTCAATCGGCGGGGTGGCTACGAGGCGGACGTCACGGTGACCCGCCTCGCCCACGACCGCTATCTGCTCGTGACGAGCTCGGCGTCGGTCGTGCGGGACGCCGCGTGGATCGAACGTCACCTCTTGCGTGACGAGCAGGTGGCGGTCGTCGACGTCTCGTCCTCGTACGCGGTCTACGGGGTGATGGGCCCGGGATCACGGGACCTCCTCCAGCGCGTGACGCGCGCGGAACTGTCGAACGAGGCGTTCCCGTTCGCCACGAGTCGCGAGATCGACCTCGGGCACTCGACGGTGCGGGCGACCCGGATCACCTACGTCGGGGAGCTCGGCTGGGAGCTCTACGTGCCCTGCGAGTTCGCGGTCGGCGTCTATGAGACCCTGTTCGACGCCGGCGAGTACCTCCCGCTCACCGATGCGGGCTACTACTCGATCAATTCGCTCCGGCTGGACAAGGGCTACCGCGCGTTCGGTTCTGACCTGACACCCGATCACAACCCGGTCGAAGCCGGCCTCCGGTTCACGTGCAAGCTCGCCTCCGATGTCGACTTCGTGGGCCGTGCGGCCGTTGAGCAGGTCATCGCCGAGGGTCCACGTCGTCGGCTTGTCTCGTTCCGGCTCGAGGATCCCGAACAGATGATGTGGGGAGGCGAGCTCCTGCTCCGCAACGGGGAGGCGTCCGGGCAGGTGACATCGGTCGCCTGGTCGGCCACCCTCGGCGCCTGCGTCGGGCTCGCCTATGTCTGGCGCCGCGACCGTGGGCCGGTCACCGCCGAGCACCTCACGACCGGCCGCTACGAGGTCGACGTGGGTGGCCACGTCTGTGTCGCCTCGATCGGACGAGGCGCCCCCTTCGACCCGTCGAACGAGCGGATCAGGACCTGATCTGCCGACAGCCCGGCTCTGGGGTGCAAGCGGTGGTTCGGGCTCAGAGCACCTTCGAGAGAAAGGCCCGCGTGCGCTCGTGCTGGGGCGCCGACAGCACGGTCGCGGGATCGCCCTGCTCCACGACCACTCCACCGTCCATGAACACCACGTTGTCGCCGACCTCGCGGGCGAACCCCATCTCGTGGGTGACAACGATCATCGTCATCCCCTCCTCGGCGAGGGAGCGCATCACGTCGAGCACCTCGCCGACCAGCTCGGGGTCGAGGGCCGATGTCGGCTCGTCGAAGAGCATCAGTTTGGGCCGCATCGCGAGGGCGCGGGCGATGGCGACCCGCTGCTGCTGCCCGCCGGAGAGCTGGTTCGGATAGCTCGCGATCTTGTCGCCGAGCCCGACCCGCTCGAGCAGGGCCCGTGCGCGTTCGCGGACGGACGAAGGTGATTCCTTCCGGACCCAGCGCGGACCGGAGATCACGTTGTCGATGACGCTCAGGTGGGGGAAGAGGTTGAAGCGCTGGAAGACCATTCCGATCTCGGCCCGCTTGCCGCAGATCTCGCGGTCGCGGAGCTCATAGATGCGGTCGCCGCTCTGGCGGTACCCGACCAGCTCACCGTCGACGGAGAGCTCGCCCCCGTCGATCTTCTCGAGGTGGTTGATGCAGCGGAGAAAGGTGCTCTTGCCCGAGCCCGAAGGGCCGATGAGGCAGAGCACCTCGCCATGGGCGACGGTGAGATCGATGCCCCTGAGCACCTCGAGGCGGCCGAACCGCTTGTGCACCTGACGGGCGCGGACCATCAGCGGGACATCGACGGCGTCAGTCATGGGGTGCGGCCCAGGGCGCTTCGGCGAGCGGGGGAACCGGCTTCACGCGGAGGTGGAACACGCTCTGACGGAGTCGTTGGATCGGAGTGGGCGGAAGCTCGCCGCGTAGAGCCCCTGGCGTAGTGGCGCTCGACGTAGTACTGGCCGACGGTCAGGATCGACGTGAAGAAGAGGTACCAAAGGCTCGCGACGACGAGGAGCGGCACGATCTCGTAGTTGGCGTTGGAGATGTTCTGGGTCGCGGTGAACAGTTCGGTGACCGCGATGGCGTAGACGAGCGACGTCGTCTTGAGCATCGAGATGGTCTCGTTGCCGGTCGGGGGGATGATGATCCGCATCGCCTGGGGAAGGACGATCCGGTGGAGCGTCTGGCGCTTGCTCATGCCGAGCGACTGGGCCGCCTCGGTCTGGCCGTCGTCGACCGAGATGATCCCCGCTCGGACGATCTCGGCCATGTAGGCACCCTCGTTGAGACTGAGGCCGAGGGCGCCCGCGACGAACGAGGTGATCACCACGTTTGCGTTGACGGTCGCGAATCCGGGTCCGAAGGGGATGCCGAAGGAGAGGTGCGGGTAGAGGTAGCTGATCCCGTCGTACCAGAAGAACAGCTGGACGAAGACGGGAGTGCCGCGGAAGAACCAGATGTAGACCCAGGCGGAACCCGACAGCAGGCGGTTGGGGGAGAGGCGCATGATGGCGAGCAGCACGCCGAGGACGATGCCCGCCGCCATGGCGATGGCGGTGAGCTCGAGGGTGACGACGATGCCGCGGAGCACCGGGGCGGCGAAGAGGTACTTGCCCACGATGCCCCACTGGAACCTGCCCTCGCGGACCCCGCCCCGCACGATGTGCGAGAAGACGAGCGTGTTGACGAGCATCGCGAGCAGCACCACGACCACCGCGCCCGACACCCATCGCAGCGGGTGACGGACCGGGACGATGGTGGGGACGACCGCGTCCTCCGAGCCGCCGTTGCCCCGGGCGTGGCGGTGACCCTCGTCGGCTGGATCTGGTGACATCGGCCCGGCGGCGTCCGGCGCCGGGGTGGTCCTAGCTGGTGGCGCCGTTGATCACCGACGAGGTGACCGCGCCGGCCTGCACGCCCCACTTGGTGAGGATCTGGTTGTAGACGCCGTTCGCGATCAGCAGGTTGACGGTCGCCTGCACCGGTGCGGCCATGCCGTTGCCCTTGGGGAGGGCCAGTCCGTAGGGAGCGACCGAGAATGCCGTCCCGCTGTTCTGGAAGACCCCGTTCGACGTGGCGACGATGTACCCGGCGACCTGCGAATCGGCGAACCCGACCTCGGCCCGGCCACTCGAGACGGCGAGGTTCGCTTGGCTCTGGTTGCCGAACGAGAGCACCGTCACGGTGGACTTGCCGGCCTTGGTGCACGCCTTGGCCTGGGTCTGGGCGTCGGTCTGCTCGGTCGTCCCCGACTCGACCGCCACGGTGTGCCCGCACAGGGAGCTGAGACCGTTGAAGGCGAGCGGCGAACCGGCCTTCACGTAGTAGCCCTCGCCCGCGGTGAAGTAGTCGACGAAGTCGACGACCTTCTGACGGGCGATCGTGTCGGTGAACGAGGACGCCCCCATGCCGTACTTCCCGCTCTGGATGCCCGGGATGATCGTGTCGAAGGTCGCGTTGACCAGCTTGACCTTGAGCCCGAGCACCTGACCGATCGCAGTTGCAAGATCGGCATCCATCCCGACGATGGTGGTCCCGTCAGGCGCAATGAACTCGTCCGGTGCGTAGGTGGCGTCGAGGGCGACGACGATCGTTCCGCTCGAGCGGACCGGTGCGGGCACCGTGGCCGCGATGGATGGGTTGGCCGACTGCGGCGGGATCGTGGCCGTCGGGAGTGCGACGGTCGTCGCGGTGGTCGAAGGTGCGCCCGTCGTGGTCGAGCTGCTCGAGTTGCTCGAGCATGCGGCGGTGACGACGGCGAGCGCGCAGGCGACGCCGACCGCCAGCGCCGTCCGGTGCGCACGATGCGTGTGATGTGGAGTGAGCACGGTCCATCCTCCCCAGGTGGGTTCGGTGCGGCGGGTCAAGTGTGCCATGCACCCGGATGGAGCGGAGCGATCGTCGGGCTCGACACCCTCGGATCGGGAGGACGGGTGCGCAACAGGCCGGGGCGGTGGGCCCCGGCCTGTTGCTCTTCCGACACCGCCACCGTCGGGGACGGGGGAGACCCCGACGGACGTGTGGAGAGGTCGTGTGGCTAGCCGCTCGCCAGGCTCCGATAGTGGCGGCGCCAGATGAGCCGGTAGACACGGGTCCAGCGCGGTATGGACCGGAGCCCCGGTATGAAGGGGAGGATCGCCAACAGAACGGTCAGCACCATCATGACCGCCCAGACTTGCAGGTCGGCATTGGACGAGGTCTTGAACGGCGGGACCTGGTACCACATCGTGTAGAGCCAGAGCCATGCCTGGCCGGGGAAGTTGCCGGTTTCGTTCATCATCCCCCACTGGTCACCGGAGAGGTGCTGCGCGGCCCCCAGATCGGCGAGGAACGTGCCGTCCGCGATGAACAGCAAGGGCTTCGTGTAGTCGGTGCCGTAGAACTGCCGTGAGCTGAGCAGCGCACCGTCGAGCGCACCGCTGCGCGCCATCGAGGTGAGCGACGAGATCATGATCCCGACGGGCCCGTAGTCGCCCGCCGGCACGGTCAGCGTGCCGTTCGAGTAGGTCGCGTTTGCGACGGCCTTCTCGTACGCGGCGGTCCACTTCGCCTGCTGGTCGGCGGAGGCGGAGGTGTACCGGTTGATCGCCGCGTCGAGGTCCGGCCGGTCCGGCAGCGTCCGCAGTGGCGCGATCACGTAGTCGGTGGCCGTGTCGATCGGGTGGGTGGCGCCGAACCACGACTCGGGTGAGATCGGCCCGATCGACTGCGAGGATCCCGACGTGGCGTTGTACGGCGGCCCGTAGGTGGCGGTCGCGCTCGTCCCGTCGAGCTCGGTGATGGCCGTCTGGGCGAAGTCGACCGGGGTGGCGGTCGACCACGACTTGACCGTGACCGGTTTGTCGTCGGGCGACGAGAAGATCACCGCCAACCCGACCACCAAGATGACGACGACGAGCAACGCGATGAGGAACTCGCGGCACGAGGTCGTAGGGCACGTACTTCCCGTGCCACTCCTCGACGTCCCGGTCGGGCTTGAAGCTCCGATGGTGACGGGCGGTGTCGGTGGCGGCGCTCACGACGGCGTCCCTTCGTCGGCTCCGCCTGAGGCCTGCGGGCCGTCGGCCGACGGCGGACCGGTCGGAGACGGGACCGGATCACCGGTCGTGGACCCGGAGGGCGCCACGGCAGGTTCGGAACCGGGCGGAGCGAACGGCGGCACCACGCCGCGGAGCCGGACGAGGAGCACATGGATCCCGACCAGGATGCCGACGACGAGGGGGAGGAGGACGATGTGCCACATCAGCATCTGCCCGAAGTTGGTGACGTTGAAGATGGCGCCGGCTCCGGTCGCGTTGATCCCGTCCTTCGCCTGCGTCGAGATCCACTGCGAGTCGAAGTTCTGCTGCGACAGGTAGCCGGTGAAGGCCGTGCCGACCGAGGCGATGAAGGAGACGACACCGGTGATCCACGTCGCACGCCGCCTTCCGCGCCAGGCGGCCATGAAGAATTTGCCCCAGAGGTGGATGACCATGCAGAAGAAGAAGACCTCGACGCTCCAGAGATGGAGCGAGTTGACGAACAGCCCCACGGTCGAGGTGTGCCACCACGACGGCCCGAAGATCGCGAGCACGATGCCGGTCAGGATCACCACGGTGAGGGCGGAGATGGTGAGCACGCCGAAGACGTAGATCCACGACGCCACGTACGCCGGCTGGCGGTCGGGCATGAGCTTCTGCGGAGGGAGCGCGTCGACCGCCGCGTGGCGCAGCTTGGCGCTGAGCTGGTGCGCGTCCTCCGGACGGTCGGCCGAGGCCGTCGGAGTGGGTTCGGTGCCGACGGTCATTCGTCATCGCCTCCGTGTCGTGGGAAGGGGATCACGATCGCGAGCACGAACACGAGCAGCATGAGGCCGATGACGATCAGGTTCGCGACGGACAGCTGGATGAATCCCCAGTGGACGTAGTGGCCAGGCCCGGTCAGGTTGACGAGACTGCCGAAGACCTGCAGCAGGACTGCCGAAATGCTCTGCATGGTGTGACCTCCTGAAATGGAGCGTATTGAGCCATCCGCGTGGCAAACAGGGTCGAAAGTCCCCTCACCTCGACATTCGAACCACCGGTCGCCAGCGGGTGGCGCTGCGGGCCGGACCCCGTTCCGGACCGCTGACGGCACCGCCAACGCTACCGAAGGTCCCCCCGCGAACCGCGGAGCATCCGCATACGCTGAGCGTCAGACCCCGAGGAGGCACCTGTGAAGCTCGGCATCCACTTCGTCAACTTCTCCCTGCCGGGGGGCCCGGCATCGATCGCGTCGACGCTCGCGGATACCGCCCGGGCTGCGGACGAGGGAGGGTGTGCGCTCTTCACGCTCATGGACCACTGGTTCCAGATGGACACGATGGCAGACGCCCACGATCCGATGCTCGAGGGCTACACCTCGCTCGGGTTCGTTGCGGGTCAGACGCGGTCGATCAGGCTCGGCCTGCTGGTCACCGGCGTCACCTACCGCCACCCCGGACTGCTGGCCAAGGTGGTCACCACCCTCGACGTCCTCTCGGGTGGTCGCGCACAGCTCGGGATCGGTGCCGCCTGGTACGAGCGGGAGCACCTCGGGCTCGGGGTGCCGTTCCCGCCGGTCGGTGAGCGCTTCGAGCGGCTCGAGGAGACCCTCCAGATCTGCCGGCAGATGTGGAGCGACGACGACGGCCCCTTCGAGGGCCGGCACTACCGGCTCGCCGAGACGGTGTGCTCGCCGCAGCCGCTCAGCCGTCCCGGTCCGCGCGTACTGGTCGGTGGAAGCGGCGAGCGCAAGACCCTGCGACTGGTGGCGCGGTACGCGGACTCGTGCAACCTGTTCGCGCCGGACGCGGAGGTGGTCGCGCACAAGCTCGAGGTCCTCGACCGCCACTGCGAGGCCGAGGGTCGGGACCCGGCCGACATCGAACGGACGATCCTCGCATTCGCGGACCCGCTCGAGGACGAGGACGCGTTCCTCTCGAGCATGGAGGACTATGCCCGGCTCGGGATCGACCAGGTCGACGTGATGCCGCTGGTCCCCGACCCGGTGGGATGGGCGGTCGCGCTGGGCGAGCGGGTGGTGCCGAGGCTCGCCGACCTGGGGACCGCGTAGGGCTCCTCGTGCACCGGCCCAGGTGAGGGATCCGTGGCGGCGGACCGACTCACACGGTCCGGCCGCTCAGGGGACGATCGCTGCGGCGGCGTTCCGGAGCCGCCGCTCGGCCCCTTCGGGCGCTCCGAGCACGTCGAGCCCGAGCAGTGCGGCACCGAGCACTGGTGGGCCCTCGAGCCGTCGGAACCGCGCCTGCGCTGCGCGAGCGCGGACCGACCGCTCGATCCGCTGGTCGAACCCGACGTGTCCCCCGTCGAAGAGGCCCCCGCCGAGGACCACCTCGACCGCGGCGTCGTCCAGTCCGAGCCGATGGATGGCGGCCGTCGCCATCGCAGTGACCTCGTCGGCGAGGAAGGAGACCGCCTCTGTCGCGGCCCGGTCCCCGGCCCCTGCAGCGTCGAGGCAGACCGCGGCGAGCTCGAAGAGGCGGCCGTAGGGGATCGCGCCGGTGTAGACCGCGGTCAGGACCGCTTCGGCGTCGGGGAGGTCGAAGTGCCCGGGCACCGCCGTGGCGAGCACGGTCGGACGGCCCCGTCCGTCGGAGGACCGGAGCGCCAGTCCGAGGGTGCGGACACCGAGCCACGATCCTCCCGAGGCGAAGTCGCCGGAGAGCTCGGCCAGCGACGGGAAGGCCACCACCGCGCCGTCGGGCCCGAGGCCGACGCAGTTGAGGCCGGAGCCACAGACGATGCCGATGCCCCAGCCGGAGCGCGCTCCCGCGCGCAGCACGGCCATGGTGTCATTGCGCAGGACGTCCCGTGTGCTCCAGCCCTGCCGGGCGATCGCGGCGGTGAGCCGCTCCCCGTCGACCGGGAGGTCGAGACCGGCAAGGCAGTAGACGCCGGTGTCGACGGCGGGCCGATCGGCAGGATCGCGCCCGGCCGCAGTCAATGCGGTCGCGATGGTGACGCCGAGCGCGTCCATCGCGCCGTCCATCCCGGAGAACTGGTGGTTCGACCCTGCGCCACGCCCCGAGCCGAGGAGGGTCCCGTCCGTGGCCACGATCCAGACGTCGGTCTTCGACGCACCGCCGTCAGCGGCGATCAGCACCGCGGAGTCCGCCGCTCGCGCCACTACCCGCGACCCCCGTGGACCGTCATCTCGGTGATGTTACGTTTCGGACGTGGGGACGAAGGTCGCGGTGGTGGGCGGAGGAAGCACCTACACGCCCGAGCTCGTCGACAGCCTCTGCGCCCACGAGGACCGGCTGGTCGTCGACGAGCTCGTCCTTCTCGACCCCGACCTCGAGCGTCTGGACGTCGTGGCCGGGCTGGCCGAGCGCATCCTGCGACGCCGCGACTGGACCGGGCGGCTCGTGACGACGGACAACCGCCACCGGGCCGTGGACGGCGCCGACTTCGTCGTCGTCCAGCTCCGGGTGGGAGGACAAGCGGCGCGTCACACCGACGAGACGCTGCCCGTGGGATACGGCTGTCTGGGGCAGGAGACGACCGGTCCCGGCGGCTTGGCAAAGGCTCTTCGCACCGTCCCGGTCGTCCTCGAGATCGCCGAGGAGACCGCTGCCCGCGGCGCGCCCGGGGCCTGGGTGGTCGACTTCACGAATCCGGTCGGCATCGTCACCCAGGCGCTCCTCGACGACGGCCACCGGGCGGTCGGGCTCTGCAACGTGGCGATCACCGTGCAGCGGAGGATCGGCCACTATCTCGACGTCGATCCCGACACCGTCGAGCTCGAGCACGTCGGGCTCAACCACCTCACCTGGGCGCGCTCGGCCAGGGTCGACGGGGTGGACCGCATGGGTGAGCTGCTCGCGCGCTTCGCACCCGAGCTCGAGCTCGAGACGGGTGTGCCGCGCGGGATGCTCGAGCTCCTCGGCGCGCTGCCCTCCTACTACCTGCACTACTACTACTGCCTGGCCGACAATCTGGCGGAGCAGTCCGCTCCGGGGTGGCGCTCGCGTGCCGAGGTCGTCGCGGTGCTCGAGTCGGAGCTTCTCGAGATGTACCGCAACCCGGCGCTCGACACCAAGCCGGAGAAGCTCTCCTACCGGGGCGGTGCGTACTACTCGGAGGCGGCGGTCCGGCTCGTGGCGTCGCTTCACGCCGGCACCGGCGACGTGCAGGTCGTCGACGTTCGCAACGACGGTGCGCTGCCGGGACTGCCCGACGACGCGGTGGTCGAGGTGCCCTGTGTGGTCGACCGTTCCGGCGCGCGGCCGGTCGCCCAGCGCCCGCTGCCCCCCGACATGGCCGGGCTGGTCGGGCACTGCAAGGCCTACGAGCGACTCGCGGTCGAGGCGGCCCTGAGCGGGAGCCGCGCCACGGCCATCCGCGCGCTCGTCGCCAATCCCCTGGTCGGCCAGTACCCGCTCGCCGAGCAGCTGGCCGACACGCTGCTCGAGGCCAACCGACGCTTCCTCCCGCGGTTCTTCCCCGAGGACCGCTGACCGGGCCCCAACTTCTGACGTGGCGGTCGGTCGGTCGAGACGGCGGGCGATCAGGAGGAGAACCGCCGCATGGACCTCTGGTAGGCGATGGGCGCGAGCGACCGTGCGAACGGCGCGAGCAACGGGAGGGCCGAGGCATTGATCTCGATCCTTGGACCTCCCATCCGGTCGAGCAGCTTGGCTGCGACCTGGGCCTCGGTACGGCGCACCGGCTTCGGTGGCAGCTTGCCGCCGTCGTCGGTCCCCGACAGACCCATTGCGGTCGGGACCCACGCCGGATAGAGCACGTGGACCTGGACGCCGCGTGCCGCGACCTCGTGTGCCACGGACTCGGTGAACGCGGCGACCGCGGCCTTGGCTGCCGCATAGGCGCTGTGGGCGGGTTCGGGGGCTCTCGCGGCATCTGATGCGACGTTGACCACGATCCCCGAGCCGCGTCGGGTCATGCCGGGAAGGACCGCGAGGGTGCCGGCGACCACCCCGAAGAGGTCGACGTCGAAGATCTGCCGGAAGGCTTGTGTGAAGCCGTCGTCCACCGGTGTGAGCTGCTCGATCGCGGCGTTGTTGATGAGGACGTCGATGCGGCCGTGGCGGTCCTCGACGTCGGCGAGCACCCGCTCGAACGCCGAGGTGTCCGCGACGTCGCAGACCCGGGTCGTACACGCCGGCACGGACCGCCGGAGCTCGGCGCCGACCGCTTCGAGGAGCGCGTCGCGCCGAGCGAGTCCCACCACGATCGCTCCACGATCGGCGAGCTCGAGCGCGACCCTGCGTCCGATGCCGGACGACGCGCCCGTGACGACGGCGACCGAGCCGTCGTAGCGAACAGGCGATGCCCTGTGACCCCGTCGCACGCCGCTGACGATAGGCCGGCGGCCGCCTCCGGGAAGGACCGGATCGGTTGACGCGCCTCGACGTCCGTAGTAGGACACCATCGCCGTCAGGAGGGGGATCCGTGAGCTCGAGGTCGATCACATGTCGGAAAGCGGGTCGCGGTCGTGCGCGGTCGTGGGCGGGAGTCACTGCGGTCCTCGCCCTCGTCGCCGCCGGTTGCACGACGACCTCCGCGTCGACCACGTCGACCACCCGTGCCGGCGGGGTGACGGCCAAGTCGGGCTACCTCGTCTACTGGGACCAGAACGAAGAGGTCGACCTGCTCTCGATGCCGTCGGGCCAACAGGGTCAGCTGATGCCCGCCTGGGATCTGAACGGCCAGGTCTGCGTCCTCCCGGATCGCTCGGGTCGCTTCGTCGGCGGGCTCGACCCGACCATCCCGAGCCAGCACAACCCCGGGGGGCTGAAGCCCTACAAGGCGCCCGCGATCGGTGAGGAGCTGAACCGCGCGAACGGCTCGTACTCGGGCCAGGTCCTCTACGTGCCGGGTCCGTACAAGCTGCCGGGCCAGAGCATCGGCGACGACTCGCCGCCCGACTCGAGCGGTGTGTTCAACGGCCAGAGCACCTACACGGGCTGCGTGTTCACCCACTCGGGCAACTTGCTCGCCACCGACATCGGGACCGCGCAGGGCAGCTTCCCGGTCCCGAATGACGGCCGTCTCGTGGAGTGGTTCGCTCCGTCCTACTCGAGCTACTGCATCGTGGCCGGACCGACGGCCGGCGGGGTCGGTCCCCACCACGTGGACGGTACCGGCGGGCTCAGCCAGCCGGGCATGCTCGCCACGACGACCTCGGGCGACGTGCTCCTGCCCGAAGCCGGCATCGACCAGGTCCTGAAGGTCGACCACACGTCGCTCCCGACCAGCGCGGCAGCGTGCCCGGGAGGCCTCTACCCGACCGGGAAGCTGCGGACCTCGGTGTTCTTCCAGGGCTCGTCGACCATGCTGCCCTTCCCGAACGGAGTGGCCTACGACGCCTCCTGCAACTGCTACGCGATCTCCAGCTTCTTCGGCAACCCTTCCATCGCCTGGTTCACCGCGTCGGGCCAGCCAGCACCAGGTCGGGGGTCGGTGCCCGGTGAGACCCTCGCCCAGCTCGGCCAGGATCCGAACGGCTACAACCCGTTCGGGCTCGCGATCGCTCCCGACGGGACGCTCTACTTCGTGGACATCCACATCACGTGCAAGAACAACATCATCGGCGACGGGTGCGGGCCGGCGGACTACGGGGGGCGGGTGATGCGGGTGCCGGTCACCGGCGGCCGGCCGGGGACACCGCAGGTGGTCAACTCCGGCTTCGACTTCCCGACCAGCGTGACGGTGTGCGTGCCCTCGGTCGAGGTCTGCCCGTACCCGACCGGGCGGTTGGTGCCGCCGGCGTCGGGACCGTCGGAGAACAACGTACCCGCCATCGGGCCGTCCTCCAGCGCTCCGGCGACGGCCGGCTTCGGCTGAGCGCGATGGCCCGAAGGGCTCGGCTCCGGCGCGGCCGACGCCGCGTCGGGTGCCTGGTGTCAGTCGCACTCGTGCTCACCGCGTGCTCCGGCGTGTCGGCGACGCCAGGAACGTTGCCGGTCCGGGCACCAGGCCCCTACGACTGGCCGAGCTACGGACACGATGCGCAACACACGTTCGCCGGACGCACCACCTTGACACCGACGACCGCCGGCACGCTCAAGCAGGCGTGGTTCTTCCGAACGGGAGACGCGGTGACCGCGACCCCGACTGTCGTCGACGGCACGGTGTACGCAGGGTCGTGGGACGACTACTTCTACGCCGTCGACCTCGCGACCGGTCGACTGCGCTGGAAGGTGCGGCTCAGGTCTCAGGACGCGATCACCCCCTACCCGGGCGAGAAGGTCCGGGACATCACCTCCGACGGTGGACTGGTGACCTCGTCCGCCTGGTACGAGCCCGGAAACGGGATCCGACCGGACCTGGTCATCGTCGGCGGCGGATTCACGCTCTACGCGCTCGATGCGGAGACCGGGGCGACCTACTGGTCGCACGACTACACCGGACGGCCGGACCTGCCGCCGAACCCGAACAAGGACAGCACCCGCATCTTCTCGTCACCGGTCGTCGTCGGTGACAAGGTGCTCTTCGGGGTCGACGTCGACGGGTCGTTCGGGTACCGCGGCTCTGTGGTCGCGGCGAGCCTGGATACGGGGGCGCCGGTGTGGAACTTCCAAACCGACGCCTCGGTGGACGGGTACTTCCTCAACGACGGTTGCGGGAGCGTGTGGTCGTCCGGCACCGTCCTGCCCGCACAGGGCCTCGTCGTCTTCGACGTCGCGGACTGTCAGTTCTCGAACCCGCCTCCGTACAACGAGACGGTGTTCGCACTACACATCGAAACCGGCAGCCTCGCCTGGGTGTTCCGCCCGGTCCGGCCGGATCCGACCTGCGACCTCGACTTCGGCGCGACGCCCAACGCAGGGCTCGCCCCGGACGGCACGGCGACCTTTCTCGGAGTGGGGAGCAAGGACGGGATCTATTACTCGCTCGACCCCGCGACCGGACAGCAACGATGGGCGACGCGGGTCGTCTTCGGCGGCTTCACCGGCGGGTTCATCGCGACCGCGGCCTACGACGGCAGCCACGTCTACGGGTCGACGGCCATCGGAGACTACGGACGGTTCAAAGGTGCGGGCGCGATCCTCTGTGACCCGGGGAATCCGGGCGATGTCCCGTTTCAGGAGCCGACCGTCCACGCGTTCGACGCGGCGACCGGCGCAGTGGTCTGGCAGGCCCAGCACGGCGCGTCGTTCTCGCCGACCACCGTCGCCGGCGGGCTCACCTTCAACGGCCCCGCTCTCTCCGGTCCGTACCTCGACGTCCGCCTCTCTGCGACCGGCGCGCTGGTGAACAAGGTGACCTTGCCGCAGGCCAACTGGTCGGGCGTCGCCACTGTCGGTGACGCAGTGGTCCTCGGAGTGGGATCGACCTACAACGCGCGAAATGCAGGCATCGTCGCGCTCACGCCGGGCGGCGTGACGCCCTCGGTTCCGTCCCGCTGACCGACCCCGACCGGGCGGTCAGAGCTGGTCGACGTAGGTGTCGGTGCCCACGATCGTGGGGAGGAACGGTGCCGCGAGGAGCAGGTGGGCCGTGCCGTCAGCTTCGACCCCGTCGGTGTACGCACGGATCGCCGCCGCGACGTCGTCGACGCCACCCTCGACAAAGAGCAGTTGGACCAGACGCTCTGCCCCGCCGGCAGGCGAACCGAGGTCCATCGGGGCCCCACCTGCCGCGTCGTCGACCTCGGGGGGGATCCACGAGGTGGCCATCGCGATCGGCGACCCCTCGATCAGCTGCGTCGTACGGTCCGACGCGAGCTGCGCGTGGAGCTCCGCTCCGGTCGTCTCGACCGCGTCCCACCAGAGGACGTAGAGGCCGTCGTACCGGTGGTCGAGGGCGAGCTCGACCGGCACCGGGTCCTTGTCGCGGTAGGTGGTGCCGACGTAGCGGAAGGTCGACGTGTGCACGTGGGTCCGTTCGGCGAAGCCGCGTCCGTGCAGGTAGAGGTCGCGGACCTGGCGGATCGACCAGACGGCGAAGTGGTCGTGGTGGTGCCCCTCCTCGACCCAGTAGACGGCGAGGTAGCTGCCCGTGCCGGTGGGCTCGGCGATCGGGCTCGTCTCGGGCCAGCGGCGCTCCTTCAGCGGACGCGTCGCGACCCAGCGGCTGCCGGCGAAGAGCCACGGTCCCACCATGCACCCTCCGTAGTAGTGATCGCGCTCGTACCAGCGGTTGTAGGCGCGCTCGTATCCCTCGGCCG
Organism: uncultured Acidimicrobiaceae bacterium; assembly: GCA_963769765.1. GTDB lineage: Bacteria > Actinomycetota > Acidimicrobiia > Acidimicrobiales > RAAP-2 > Bog-756. Next base: position 237,450 of record CAVYNA010000005.1, read on the forward strand.
GATCGACCAGGGTGAGAAGCATGCTCCCCACCTTCACCGGGTAGTCGTCGACCCCGCCGACGTCGAGTGGATAGCCCATCGGTTCGCGCCTCCGGTTGCCGTGGCCGCCGTCCGGGTCGGCCGTGTCCGCTGATCCTGCCACGCGACCCGTCCGGGCCGGGCGTCGGTGAAGCGGGCGTGCCATGCTTCGTGGGACGGACAGGACCGTCCGGCGTGGGAAAAGGGGGACACGGTGGGTGCAGTCAGGTACGGAGCGAAGGCGCTCGAGGCGGTCACCAACCGCGAGGTCGAGGCGACCCGGGCCCAGATCTGGTCCCAGGCGGTGACCGTCATCTTCGAGACCGATCCGGAGGCGGTCGCCGCGGTCCTGCCGCGGCCGCTCGAACCGGCCGCACCGACCGCGCGCCTGCGCATCGCGGTGGTCGACCTCGGCAACGGGATGCGGCCGTTCGGCGCCGGCTGGTTCGGGGTGCGCGCCCGGCACGGCGACGTGGAGGGGGAGTACCCGCTCTTCATGCCGATGACCACCGAGCAGGCCACCGTCGGGGGGCGCGAGACGTACGGCGAGCCCAAGAAGATCGGGGAGGTCGAGCTCGCTGTCGACGGTGACCGCCTGAGCGGCCGCATCGCTCGGATGGGCTCGACGGTCGCCGAGGTGAGCGGAACGCTCGGCCCCGCCCAGCCCGGTTACGAGATCGACAAGCTCGACTTCTACTTCAAGCCGTTGCCGGACCCCTCGGGCGAGGGGCTCGAGGCAGATCCGGCCTTCGTCTACTGCCACCGCCACGAGACGGCCCGCGCGGTCCGTCCGGTGACCGGTGAGTGCAAGCTGCTCGAGGCGCCGCTGGACCCGATCGCCGACCTCCCGGTCCGCAATGTGGTGTCCTTCGAGTTCGCGGAGCTCGCGTCCACCCAGCGGGGCGAGATCGTCGGTCGGGTGCCGGCGGCCTGGTTGCTGCCCTTCTTGCACCAGCGGTACGACGACCTGAGCGTGCTCGGAGCCAAGTGATGGACGACGTCCCGGGATCCGGCTCCGACCGCTACGTCGTCATCTCAGCCGACGGCCATGCGGGACTCGCCTGCGAGGAGTATCGCGACTACCTCGACCGGCGGCACTTCGACGCCTTCGACGAGTACCTGGCCGAGCGCGCGGCGCACCGCGAGGAGTCGCTCGCCTTCAATTACGACTACATCATGGGTTGGGAGAAGGAGAACGAGGAGGGCCTGAAGGGCGCCTACGACCCGATCATCCGCGACAAGGAGCTCGATGCCGACGGGGTCGCGGCCGACGTGCTCTTCGCCGACGCGGACGCGGTGACCGGGATGGCCTCGCCGCCGTTCGGAGCCGGGCTCTTCGCCGGTGCGATCGAGGACCCTGAGCTCGCCTTCGCCGGCGCGCGCGCCCACAATCGGTTCCTCGCGGAGATGTGCGCGCACTCCCCTCATCGCCGCGGGGGGATCGCGCTCGTGCCGATCACCCACGACGTCTCCCGCGCGGTCGGTGAGATCGAGTGGGTGGCCGAACAGCCGGGGCTCCGAGGCGTCATGATCCCGACCATGTGGCACGACCGACCGCCGTACAACGACGCGGTCTACGACCCGGTCTGGGCCGCGTGTGCCGATGCCGGCCTGCCGGTCCACACCCACTCGGGCGAGGCCCCGATGGAGGAGTACGGCGAGCACACCGGTGTGTACCTGGCCGAGGTGGTCTGGTGGGCGGTGCGGCCCGCCTGGCACCTGCTCTTCAGCGGCGTCTTCGAGCGGTACCCGGCGCTCAAGTTCGTGGTGACGGAGGCGGCGGCGTACTGGGCGCCGGACATGATGTGGAAGTGGGACCAGTACATGGGCGGCGGGCACACCACCAAGAAGCTCGCGTCGCTCCTCGCCGGCAAGATCTCGAAGCCGCCGTCCGACTACTTCGGCACCAATCTGTTCATCGGAGCCTCCACGATGTCGAGGGAGGAGATCCGGCGGCGCTACGTCATCGGGACCGACGTGGTCATGTGGGGCACCGACTACCCGCACCCGGAGGGAACGTGGCCGAACACGCTGCCGCGGCTGCGGGCCGACTTCGCGGGCGTGCCGGTCGACGACACCGCCGAGATGCTCGGGTTGACCGCGGCGAAGGTCTACGGCTTCGATCTCGACGCGCTGCGCCCGATTGCGGCGGCCATCGGACCCACGCCGGACTCCCTCGGGCAGGATCCGACGCTCCGGAGCGACCCGGAGGACCGGGCGAACGCCCGGTGGTGGAAGGCCGAGTACGGGATCGGTTCGGCGGGCTGAAGGGCTCCGAGCCTGACCGCTCGCGTCACCAGGACCGCAGGACCTGGTGACGGTCGAATGCGTTGCAGGTCGAGTCCGCGGGGAACTCCCCGACAGGCAGCGGTGTCGCCACCTCCTCGACGGTCGGCCCGATCTCGTCCCCGATGACCCGCAACGCGTCGAGGTCGAACCCGTAGAGGGCGGCGGCGTTCGTCTCGACCATCCGGCGGGTCTCGTCCGGGTCGCAGCCGCCGAACGCGGCGCGCAGGGCCTCCGTCGTGTAGGGATAGCTGCCCTCCGAGTGGGGGTAGTCGGCGCCCCACATGATGTTGTCGACGCCCACCTCGTGGCGGAGTGCGGACTCGCTCGAGCGCAGGAAGCTCGCGCCGACCCAGAAGTTGCGCGCGAAGTACTCGCTCGGGGTCATCGACATGCCCTTGGCCGCCGCCCCGAAGAAGTTGGCCTCGGCCGCGTTGCCGAGCGTCATCCGCCCGTAGAACCAGTCGAGGGTCTCGAGCCCCCGGGGGATCCAGGCCAGGCCCTGCTCGGTGAGGACGACCCGGAGGGTGGGGTGTCGCTCGAGGACCCCGCCGAAGATGAGGTGCCATGCCGAGCGGTGCGAGAACCAAGGCAGCTCCACCAGCATGATCGCGCGGGCGACCTCGGCGTCTCCGTAGTCGGGGATCCCGCCGCCGCCGTGGATGTTGACGAGCACCCCGAGCTCCTCGCAGAGGGTCCAGAGCGGCTCGTAGGCCGGGTCCCACAGAGGGGCGAGCCCGGCCCCGGGCGGCAGTGACGGAAGGAGGATGCCGCCGAAGGGCGAGAAGTGCTCCGCGGCCCAGGCGATCTCCGCGAGCGCATCTTCGATCCGGTTGGCGAAGATCTGTGCGACACCGGCGCGGCGACCCGGCACCGCGGCGCAGAAGTCTGCGAGCCAACGGTTGTGCGCCTGGAGTCCTGCCCACCGCCGGTCGTAGTCGGCCTCGGTCGGCGGCAAGGCGACCAGGCTGCCCTCCTCGAAGAAGGGCGGCACGGTGTTCGGGAAGATGACCTCGGCGACGACGCCGTCGGCCTCGTTCTCCGCCAGCCGGCGGTCCGAGTCCCAGCTCCGGTACGCAGTGGGTGCGAGGAGGTCGGCGAACGGGTTGACGTAGCTCGCGGCCCACGCGTCGAACTCGTCGTGCCAGTGGGTGGCCAGGTAGGGCCGGTAGTCGGGGAGATCTGCGCCCGCGTGTGCGTCCGCGGAGATGACGGTGTAGCGCCCGCCCGTACCGTTCCCAACCCTCACGGGACCGTCCCCTCCGGCTCCACGGTCAACCACGCTACCAACTCAGGTCAGTCCCTCGAGGGCCGACGGCGGGAGTGCGCCCATCCCGATGGCGTCGGCCCGCGCGTGCAAGAGGCGCGCGGCGTCGTCGAGGTGGTGCATGATCACGAACCGTCCCTCTTTGACCCCGCGCACGGCGAACCGGCCCAGCTCGGCGAGGTCGACGGTGTCGGTGGGACGGCCGGCTGCGGCGAGGGCGGCCTTGAACTCGGCGAATGTCGTGCCCGGGGCGGGCGGTCGCGGCGTGCGGCGTGCGAGCTCGGCGGGCCGGTTCCGTTGCGCCTCCCAGAGACCGGTCTCGAGGAGGCCCCCCGAGGGGTAGAAGATCGCGGCACGCAGGTTGGTGCCCCTGGCCACGAACTGGTGCGCGAGGGCTTCGGTGAAACAGCTGATGGCCGCTTTCGACGAGGCGTAGACCGATGCGTAGGGGACGGGCGCGATCCCGCCGTCCCCCGACGAGGTCGTCACCACGACGCCCGGCTCGCCGGACGCGAGCATCCTCGGCACGAAGGCGAGCACGCCGTTGGCGGTGCCGAACACGTTCACGCCGTAGCACCACCGCCAGTCGTTGAGCTCTTGGTCCCACGGATTGCCACCACCACCCGAGGTGACCCCTGCGTTGTTCCAGAGGACGTGGCAGGCGCCGTGCTCGTCGTACACGCGGGCGGCCAGGGCCTCGAACGAGGCGTCGTCGGAGACGTCGGTGACCACGCCGGTCACCTCACCGCGGGACGAGAGCTCGCCGACGGTCCGGTCGAGGACCGGTTTCTCGATGTCCGCGATCACGACGCGGCAGCCCTCTTCGAGCAGGGCCTCCACGATGCCTCGACCGATGCCGGCAGCGCCGCCGGTCACCACCGCCACCTTCCCCTCGAGGTCCTCCATCGACGTCCCCTTCCTCCGTGCGGGACGAAGCGCCCCGCGGCCATCGTCGCACAGGGCTCCCCCGGGCGCCCGGCCGGGACGGCGTCAGCCGGCGCCTTCGGCGTCGAAGCGGGCGTCGACCTCCCGCACCGCACGCCCGAGGCCGATCTCGCCCGCGCGCGCCGTGAAGGCACGGGCCTCCGCGGAGCGGTGCGCGATCGCATCGTTGAGCGCGGCGAACTGCTGCAGCTGGGCGCGGCCCATGAGGTCGACCCCCTGGTTGATCACTCGCTTGTTGGCGACGAGCAGGTCGCGTCCGATCAGCGCGATGCGTCGGGCGAGCGCGAGCGCCGCGTCGTCGAGCGACGCCGAGGGCACGGACGACTGGACGAGCCCGATGGCGGCCGCCTCACTGCCGCTCAGCGTGTCGCCGGTAAAGAGGAGGCGCTTGGTCCACTGGGGGCCGACGTGGTAGAGCCACATGTTGGTCGGCGGGACGCCCATCGATCTGACCGGCGGGAAGCCGAGGCGCGCGTCGTCGGCGGCGAGCACGATGTCGCAGTGGAGGGCGAGGTCGGTGCCTCCCGCGAGGCAGTTGCCGTGGACCTGCGCGATCACCGGGATGCGGCAGTGCCAGAGCTCGGTCCAGCCCGAGGCGATCCCGAGCATCGCCGTGGCGTCGGCCTCGATACCGGGGTGACCCGGTGGATCAGTCGGGTCCGCGTCCTCTGGGAGGTAGCCATAGCCCGACGAGAAGGAAGGGCCGGACCCGCGGATCACGATCGCGGCGACCTCCCGGTCGGCCTCGGCGTCCGCCACTGCTCCGAGGAGCTCCCGGATGCAGCGGGGGGTGAGCGGATTGTGCCGGTCCGGTCGGTTGAGCGTGAGCCGGGTGACGGCTCCGAGGCGCTCTGCGAGCACGGTCGGGTCAGGAGCGGACATCGTCCCCACGGTCCGCCGGCGGAGTGGTCCCGGTCGATCGCGACCGGACGAGCTCGCGGCGGTCGACCTTGCCCGCGTCGTTGCGCGGCAGCCGGTCGACGAGCTCGAGGTGGCGGGGCACCTTGTAGTCGGCGAGGAGCCGATGCAGGTGCCCTTGGAGCTCGTCGACGGTGGTCGTCGTCCCCGCACCGAGCACGACCCAGGCTGCCACATCCTCGCCGAGCACGTCGTGGGGGATGCCGGCGACCGCGGCGTCGACCACCGCGGAATGGGCGAAGAGTGCTTCTTCGACTTCGGCCGGGACGATGTTGTTGCCACCGCGGATGATCAACTCTTTGCTGCGGCCCGTGATCCAGAGGAACCCGTCGTCGTCGATGCGGCCGAGATCACCGCTGCGGACCCATCCGTCGCGCCAGGTCTCGGCGGACGCGGTCGGATCGTCGAGGTAGGCGCGCGGCGGTTGGGTCCCGCGCACGGTGATCTCTCCGACGGTGCCCGCCGGCATGACAACGCCCGCGGCGTCGACGATCCGCACCTCGACGCCGGGGAGCACGGTTCCCGCCGACCCGAGGTGGCGCCCGGCGTCGCCGATCGGCGTGCGGGAGACGGCGCCGAACTCGGTGAGCCCGTAGCCGACGAGGACTTCGGTGCCCGGCATCCCCGCCCGGAGGCGTTCGAGCGTCGCGCGGGCGACCGGTGCACCGCCGATGGTGATCGCGGCGAGGGAGGAGAGGTCCGCCTCAGCGAACCGGGGGTGCACGACGAGGAGCTGGACCATCGCCGGAACGACGAACGCGGTGACCGGTCGCTCGGCTTCGACGTGCGCGAGCCATCGACCCGTGTCGAACTTCGGGAGGAACCAGCCGGAGAGCCCGCCGCGCAGTGGTCCGAAGACGAGGAGGGCGCCGCTGGTCGTCGAAAACGGGGACGAGGTGAGGAAGCCGAGCCCGCTCCACCGGGCGCGCCGTGCCGCAGGATCGAAGCGTGGGTGCCGGACGAGCACGCCCTTCGGGGCGCCGGTCGTCCCCGAGGTGTACATGAGGTCGACCGGTCCCTCGCGCTCCGGCCGCGGGAGCGTGGAGTCGCCGTCGTCGAGGAGGTCCTCCCAGTTCAACGCGCCCGGCCTCTTGGCCGTTGTCACCACCTGGCGGACACCGTGCGGTCCGCGGGCGCCGTCGAAGGGCGCGCCGTCGACGTCCGCCGTGCTCGCGAGCACGATCGATGCCTCCGCGTGGTCGAGGACGGCACGCACCTCGGGATCGGCGAGCCGCGTGTTGACCGGCACGGCGACCCCGCCGGCGCGGTGCGTCGCGACGTAGGCGACCAGCCACTCGAGTGGCTCCTCGGAGGCGATCGCGATGGCGACACGGTCGCCGTCTGCGAGCCCTCGCTTCCGCAGTCCCCGCGCCAGGCGGTCCGCGTCCGTGTCCCACTGCGAAAACGAGAGCGACGAGCCGTCCGCGAGGTTGCGCCACGCCGTCGCCTCGGGCTCGAGGGCGGCCCACGCCGCGACCTCGTCGGCGGGAGAGGTCATCGAGCCGGGAGCGCGTCGGGCACGGCCCGTCGGCCGACCGGACGGCTCAGTACGGGTCGCATCCCTCGAGGATGCGGCGCGGGTTGTGGACCACCATGGTCTGGAGGTCTTCCTCCGAGATCCCCGCACGTCGCATGGCGGGGAGCACGTCCAACGGCAGGTGGGTCCAGCGCCACTCCTTCCACGCGCCTGCCACCTCGGGCGGGAACCAGTCCACATGGCACATCGCGTCGTGGGAGAGAACGATGCGCCCGGCGTGCCCCCTTTCGCAGAGCACCCGGACGGACTCGACGCGGTCCTCCATCGGGATGGTCCCGATGCCGAAGTGGTCGAATCCGAGGGTCGAGCCACCCGCCAGCAGTGCCTCGTGGTAGTCGACGTCGAGGGTGCCGCCCGAGTGGCCGATCACGACCTGGGTGAGGTCGACGCCCTCTTCGGCGAGGATCCGCTGCTGTTCGAGCCCCCACGGCTGCGGCGGGGTCGGGGTGTGGGTCGAGATCGGGACACCCGTCTCGCGGTGGGCTCGGGCGACCGCCCGGAGGACCCGTTCGACGCCGGGGGTGATGCCGGCCGCGTCGGTCGCGCACTTGAGGATGCCAGCGCGGACGCCTGTGTCGCCGATGCCCTCGCTGATCTCGCGCACGAAGAGCTCGACCATCGGTTCGGGGCCGCCGAGGAGGGTGCCGGGACCTCGGAAATGGAAGTACATCGGGACCTCGTTGTAGGTGTACACGCCCGTCGCAGCCACGATGTTGAGGTCAGGGACGCGTTCTGCCACTGCGGCGATGCGCGGGATCGAGCGTCCGAGGCCGATCACCGTCAGGTCGACGAGGGTGTCGATGCCGCAGCGCTTGAGTTCGTGCAGGCGCTCGACGGCGGTCGCACGCGACGCATCCTCGTCCCACTCCGCGGCGGTCTTCTCGATCTCGGGGCTCAGGACGAAGACGTGCTCGTGCATGAGGGTCGAACCGAGCGCGTCCCCGTCGATCGGCCCGAGCACCGTGTTGACCACGTGGCTTCCTCCCCACGGAGCTCATCGGACTGTTCGTGCCCGGATGGTACTGCGCGGAAGGCCGTCCGGCCGCCGTCGAGCTCGCTAAGGGACGATGGTTACCGCCGAGGCCGCGTCGTGATAGCCCGGAGGCCCGGCTACCGGCGACTCGTCGAGCTCGAGGTGAGCGCCACCCGTGAGATACCAGCTCGGCCCCTTCGGTGGTGAGGTGCCCGGTTCGAGACCGAGCGCCACGTGGTTGAAGACCAGGTGACCCGGTCCCGCGACGAAGATCCCACCCGGCGGCATCCCGTTGTCGCTACGGGCGAGGGGGATGCTGCCACCGTTGAACGTGATCGGCTCGCCTGACGCCGCCGCCCCGGACCAATCGGTGACGTGGCGACTGCAGGTGCAGTTGTTGACCGTGATCGGACCGTGGAGCGATTCGATGAACCGCATGCCACCCCTGCTGACCGGGTTGTTGATCGTCAGGTACCCGGAGCCCACATTTCCGATGTCACTCTCGAAGTCCCAGCCCATCGAGGCCGAGGACACGACGTCCACGTTGCTGATCGTGCCTCCCATGACGTCGGCGATGGTGAGGCCCTGTCGGCCGGCGTTGGTGATCGTCACGCCGTCGACCGTCAGATTCGTCGTCGGAGACTTGTCCTTCGGAATGTTTGCGAAGAGGGTCATTCCGTCTCCGAAGGTATTGTTGATGGACACGTTCGTGATCGAGACGTGGTCCGAGGAGAGCACGTCGATGCCGGCCTCGCCGACCAGGTCACGGTGGAAGCCGCCGGGATTGACGCCGTTCAGCACCACGTTCTCGATGGTCACCTCCGCGGTGTCCTTGATCCGGATGATCGGCTTCAGACCTCCGGGCGAGAAGTGGGGATTGAAGTTGGAAGGGTCGTCGTAGGTACCGCCGTTGATCGTCACCGACTTGGTGATCAGGATGCCGTTCGGCACCGTGTAACAACCCGAGCCGTTGAAGACGGCTCCGGGCGGGAGTGCTTCGATGGAAGCGGAGGGATCAGGCTGACAGCCGGGGTTGGTGGTGGCGGACGCCGGCGGTGAGGGCGGATTCGCATTCGATGGTGCCGGTGCCGGTACCGGAGCCGGTGCCGGAACCGCGGTCGAAGGTGTGGCCACCGGGGCCGATGGCACGGTCGTCGACGACGTGGCCGGGGTCGAGCCCGTCGACACCGCACCCGGAGGCCCGATGGTCGGTGTGGTGACCGGGGACGACGTGGTGGTCGACGCGGGGGTGGTGGGCGGTCCGGCCGTGGTGGGCGCAGCGCGCGTTTCGTGGTGGCCCCCCGACCGCGGTGTCGCGGCGGCGGTTCCGACGACCCCAAGCGACGCGATCAGGGCGGCGGCGACGATCGAGGACCGGGCAAGACCGGTGGTGAGCTGGTGGTTCGAGTGCGGCGCGCCGTGCGCGGTGTTGCGGTGGACAGGTTGCACAGCCCCTCCGTTCCCCGCGAGAACGGAGGGGCAGATCGACCGCCTCCCGTGGGTGCAGTCGATCCGGCAACCCGGCCGACTCGAGGAGTCCCGTGGTTTTGCGTCCCCTCCTCGCGGAGGGTTTGCCGTGGTCGTGTTCGCGCTCCGAGCGCAGGTCCGTCTCGGAACCGCCCCATCCTATGACCGCGCTACGCGTTCGACAAGTCACCACTCCCCGTGGTCATCCGGGTCGGTCGATCCGGTACCGAGCACCGTCCGGTCGGGTCCGGGACCCTCGCCCCTCAGGTCCACAGCGCGTCGAGGTCGACCGCGACCTTTGCGGTTCCGGCCGCGACGAACGTCGTCCGTCCGAGGGATTCGTCGGCGACCTCCAACGTGGCGAGCGCGGCGTCGTCGAGAAAGCGGCTGAGCGGCGCATAGCTGTGGCGGTCGTCGCGGGCGTGTCGATGGTGAGGCATCCGGAGCGGTGCGGAGAGGTGCAGCTCGTCCCGGGCGCGGGTCACGGCGACGTAGAGCAGTCGCTTCTCCTCCTCGAGGCCTGCCGGGGTGGAGAGTGCCATGTCGATCGGGAGGTCGCCGTCGACCAGGTGCGGGAGGTGGACCACCGTCCATTCGAGGCCCTTTGCCGAGTGGATCGTCGAGATGGTCACGTAGTCGTCGTCGAGGTGGGGTGGGCCCGCTTGATCGGTGGTCGACGCCGGTGGGTCGAGGGTGAGCTCGGCCAGCCAGGCCGAGAGGTCGTCGGTGGCCGAAGCAGCACCCACGAGGCGTTCGAGATCGACCAGGCGCGCCGGCGCGTCCGCGTAGCGTTCGTCGAGCAGCGGTCGGAGCGCGTCCAGGACCCCTCCGGCGCGTGCGCCCGGCGTCCGCGCCGACCGGGCGGTTGCCAGGGAGGCAAGGGTGGTGGAGAGTGCGCCGCGGGTGGCGGCGGGCGCGGCGGCGACGAGCTCCGGCCAGCGTGGCAACGGGTCGGCCTCCGCGGGAGCGACGACGGCGAGGAGGTCGCGCGCACGGCTCGGACCGATGTTCCGGTGCAGGCGGAGCACCCGGTACCAGGCGACCTCGTCGTGCGGGTTGTCGAGGAGGCGGGCCGCGGCGACGAAGTCCTTCACGTGCGCGGCCTCGAGGAAGCGGAGCCCCCCGTACTTGCGGTACGGGATCTTGCGGACGGACAGTTCGATCTCGATGAGGTCGCTGTGATGTGCCGCCCGAACGAGGACCGCCTGGTCGCGGAGGCGGATACCGCGCTCGTGAGCCTCGAGGATCCTCGTGGCGACCGCCCGGGCCTCGGAGGGCGCGTCGTGGCAGCGGAGCAAGGTGGGCCGTGCGCCGGAGCCGCGGTCGCTGCACAGCTCGAGTCGCTCCTCGCCGGGGCGGACCTCGTTGGCGAGATCGAGGACCGCCTGGTGCGAGCGGAAGTTCCGATCGAGCCGGACGGTGGTGGCGTTCGGGTACGCGTCGACCATCCGGCGGAGGTGGCGGGGGTCCGAGCCGCGGAACCCGTAGATGGCCTGTGCGTCGTCCCCGACGACCGTCAGGCCGGCGCCGTCGGGCGCGAGGTGCCGGACGATATCGACCTGCAGCGAGTTGACGTCCTGGTACTCGTCGACGAGCACATGGCTGAACCGGTCGGCGAGCTCCGGGCCGAGCTCGGGGTGGAGGAGCAGGGCGCGCCACGATAACAACAAGTCGTCGAAGTCGAGCAGCGAAGAACGGCGCTTGCGGACCGTGAACTCCCGGAAGAGCGATGCGATGGCGTCGAGGTGGGGCTCGCACCACGGGTACTCGGCCGGGACCACTTCGCGGAGGGGGCGCTCCGTGTTGATGCAACGGGAGTAGAGGTCGACCAGGGTGGCCGCCCTCGGGAACCTCGTCGCCTCGCCGACCAGTCCGTGCTCATTGCGCAGTAGATCCATGAGGTCGACCGCGCCGGCGGGGTCGAGGATGCCGAATTCCTGTGCGAGGTCGAGACAGCCGGCGTGCGCCGCCACGTGCCGGTGGGCGATTGCGTGGAAGGTGCCGCCGACCGGCTGCCTGGCGCCGCGCAGGCCGGCCAATGCGGCTGCCCGGGCGACCATGTCGTCAGCGGCCCGCCGGGTGAAGGTGAGCAGGAGGATCCGCTGTGGCGCGACGCCGCGCTCGAGGAGCCTGGCGACCCGGGCCGTCAGCGCCCGGGTCTTGCCGGTGCCGGCCCCGGCGATCACGACGAGCGGACCTTCCCCGTGGGTCGCGACCGTGAGCTGCGCCTCGTCGAGACCTGCGTCCCAGCTTCCGAGATCGAACATGTGTTCGTAGCGTAGCCGGGCGAGGGTCCAGCCGCAGATCTGCGCGTAGACGCGCATGATCTCGGGGATCGTCGTCTCGACGCTCGCTGCGACCATCCAGCCCCAGGGCTGACGCATGGAGAGGTCGCGGGTGATCCCGTCGGCCCCCTCGACCGTGTCCCACTCGAGGAAGATGTCGCTGGCCACCTGCATGGACCGCTGGCCCCGGACCACCCGGCACCTCTTTTCGGGGCGCAGGCGCAGGCGCAGGTCCGATCGTCCGGATCCATCGTGACCCGAACTGCCGGTCGTCGGAAGTTCCGAAGGTCCCGTCCCGACCCCGGTGGGCCGGAGTTACCTACGGGATGCGCTTCGTGAGCACCCAGCCGTTGCCGGTCATCACCGTGTCGACTTCCGGGGCGGTGAACCCGTGACGTTCGAGGTCTGCCGCGAAGGTGCGCGGCTCGGCGAGCCCCTCGGCGTGGGGCCAGTCCGAGCCGAATAGCAGCCGTTCGAGCCCGAGCACGTCCTTGAGCTCGGCCAGGTCGTCCTCGTAGAAGGGGGCGACCCACACGTGCTCGCGGAAAGTTTCGACCGGGTCGGACGCGAAGCCCGACGGCAACTGACCATGGACCTTCTTCAGCTTCGCGACGAGTGGTGCCACCCAGGTCGCACCGGCTTCGATGCTCGCGACGCGGATCCTCGGGAAGCGGTCGAAGAGGCCGTGGCAGACCAGGGCGGCCATCGTCTCGTAGGGCGGACGGTCCGCACCGACCACCATCCGGAACGGCGCGTGCCGGAAGGCCTGGAACTCGCCGGTCGGCTCCCAGTCCGAGAGGTACCGCCCGTAGCCGGCGTCTCCCGAGTGGATCCCGACGGTCACCCCCGCCTCGTTCACGACGGCCCAGAAGGGGTCGAAGCGCGGGTCGGCCGGGGAAACAAGGCCGGCGGGCGTATGGGCGGGACCTCCCTTGACGCACACGATGCGCGCATCGGCGTCGAGCACCCGGTTGACCTCGGCGACCGCCGCGTCGACGTCGACCAAGGTGATCATCGGGGCCGCGAAGATCCGCTCACGGTACGCGTAGCCCCAATCGTCCTCGAGCCAGCGGTTGAATGCGCCGAAGGCCGCGACGAGCGCGGGCGGGTCGTGGGCCAACGCCTCCTCCATGCCCACGCCGAGGGTGGGGAAGAGGAAGCAGCCGCCCAGGCCTTGGCGGTCCATGACCGCGAGACGCGCGTCGCGGTCGCGGTACTCCGGGCGGATCGGCTCGAGCTCGCCGAAGAGCGCGCGCATGTCCTTCGCCCCGGGGTTCCGTCCGCGGAAGTACTCGTCGAGGCTCCCGGGTTTCGCGACCGGATCGAAGAGCGGGTTCGGGATGAACCGGTTGACCCTGCCGCCGACGAGGAGGCGCTGCCGGCCGTCGACCTCCGCCCACTGCATCGCACGCTTGGCCATGGCCGGATCGATGTGGCGGATGTAGGCGTCCGTGGCCTCGTAGTAGTGGTTGTCGGCGTCGAAGCACGCGGTGTCGACCGTCGGAGCGGCAGTGGCGTCCCGGGCATCGGACACGACCGCGGTCACGACCCTCCCCCGTCGAGGCCGAGGATCCGCAACGCGTTGGTCCGCAGGAACTTCGGCCAGACCTCGTCCTTGAAGCCCACGGCGGGCATCTCGGTCATGATCCGCTCGATCGAGAGCCCCATCGGGAAGTAGCCCGCGTAGATGATCTTGTCCGCACCCCGGGTGTTGGCGTAGTGCACGATGTCATCCGGGTAGTACTTCGGTGCGAAGGCGCTCGTGGAGTAGTGCAGGCCCGGCCACTTGAGCATCAGCTTCACGGCCAGCTCGGTCCAGGGCTCGCAACCGTGGCGCGTCACGAAGACGAGGTCGGGGAAGTCGTACATGACCTCGTCGATGAGCTCGACGTGCTGGCAGGCGGCCTTGAGTCGTGGACCCGGCACTCCAGCGCAGCAGAAGATCGGGATGCCGAGCTCGACGCACTTGGCGTAGAGCGGGTACATCAACTTGCCGTTGATGGGCACCTGCGGGAAGGTGCCGGCGGGGAAGACGCCGACCGCCCGCACTCCCCACGTCTCGTACTCCCGGACCAATCGGCGGATGCCCTCCATGCCGTCGTTGGGATCGGCCGTCGAGGAGGGGATGAACCGGTCGGGATGCCGCTCGAGCGCCCGGACGCCGGTTCCGGCCGGGTCGCCGACACCGATCAGGCCCTTCTCGATTCCCCAGTGGTCCATCTCGCGGAGCGTGACCCCGACCGGGTCGTCGGTTCCGGTGAGCTCCTTCTCCGGGACGTGCTTGAACATGTACTCGGCCGGGAACGCGAACTCCTCCTTGGACTGCGCGTCCTTGGTCTGCCGGGTGATGAACCGGTAGACCTCTTTCATGTCCGGGTGGGGGAAGCCCAGCATGGTGTCGACGATGCCGATGCCGCTCGGGATGGCCATGTCCGTCCGGTGTCCCTTCTGCTCGGTCCGCCCAGCGCAGGGTAGCCCGGGTGCACGCGACCCGGTCAAGCTCCCCGGCGGCCGGTGGTGCCCCGGCGGGCCGCCCGGGCGCGACTGCGGCAGGTTCAGGTGGGGTTCGGCACCGGTGCCGTCGGCACCGCGCCGGGTGCGCACGCGCTCGGGTCCCAGGGCTGCAGCTTCGACGTGGTCGGAGTCGGCGCGGCGATTGCACCGGAGGCGACCGAGGTCGACGTCGTCGACGGCACCGTCGACGGGGTGACGGCGGTCGATGAAGACGGGACTTGTGGCGGGGGGTTGACGCTGAACTGGGTGCCGGTCACCACGGTGACCTGCGCGCCGTCGACGACCTTGGTGGGGTCGTAGGCCATGATGACCGAACCGGACATCGACCGCGCAACAGCTTCCGCGGCCGCTTGCGTCGCCGCCGCGCGCGAGCCGTAGTAGACGTAGGTCTCCGCGAGATCCCCGACCGGGGTCGTGTCCCCGACCCCGACCGTGTGGAAGCCGAGCGCGGTGAGGGCAGTTGCGGTGTTGGTCGCCTGGTTGTAGCCGCCGGTTCCGTTCATGACCGACACGGTCACCGACGACGGTGCCGGCAACGGAGCGCCGGTCATCGAGTCGGTCGCGGCGCTGATTCCGAGGAGCTGTTCGATCGCGGCCTGGTCCTGGGCGCCCGCCGGGAACTCGGAGTCCCCGTAGTAGTAGCCCTTGTAGAGGAGGCTGCCTCCTGCACCATTCGGGTCCGAGACCACCGAGACCGGAAGGGTCAGCTGGGGCACTGAGCCGATGTCCACCGAGTGGAAGTCGAGGACGAGATTGGCCATGTCGGTGACCGCCCACGACTGGTCGAAGGTGAGGTCGCTCTTCACCGAGTTGATGAGGTTGATGTCGGCGATCGGGTCGCCCAGCCCCTGCTTGGCCACCGCACTCCCGAGCACCCGGAGGAATTCGTGGTCACGCCGGATGCGCGCGAGGTCGCTCTGGGCCTCCTGAGGCCAGGCGTAGGGGTCATTCGGGTTCGACTGCGGCGTCTCGTAGCGCAGGTGCCTGGCCCTGACCACCTCGAGGGCTTGGATACCGCTCAGGTGCACACACGCCGCCGCCTTCACATTCAGTCCGGAGCTGACCGGCTGGTTGCCGCTCACGCCACCACCTGTCGGTGCCCAGTCGAACACCGACACGGGGAACGACATGTTGATGCCGCCGAGCGCGTCGACAATGTTCGAGAACTGGTCGAAGTTGAGCGAGACCGCGTGCTGGATCGGGATGCCGAAGTCCTCCTCGATGGCCGCGACAAGTTGGGTGAGCCCCTGAAACAGGCCCGCGTCGATCTTGTTCGGTCCGTTGCTCCGCGCGTTGGGGATGAACAGGTCGCGCGGGATGGAGAGCAGGGCCAACCGGTGGTGGGCCGGATCGGCGTGGAGGATCATGATGACGTCGCTGTTCACGCCGGTCACCCCCTGCCCGCAGATGCCGTACGCGGGGTTCTGCACCTTGAGGGCGCACCGGTCGGTCGAGCCGACCATCAAGATGTTCTCGGTCCCTGCTTCCTGGCCGATGGTCAGTGCACCGGCGAGGCCCCGCACGTCGGTCCGGTTGAGGTCATGGGTGAGGTAGTAGGCGTAGCCCGCCCCGCCGCCGATGACCACGAGCAGCACGGCCAGGGAGATCACGAGGATCCGCTTGGTCCGACGACGGCGCCGGGAGGTCGCCTTGGCTTTGCGCCGGCCGCGGCGCGTGGTTGCGCGCCGGACCTCGTCGCCGAGGGCGTCGAGCCCGTCCTGGTTGGCGACCGATCCCCGACGGCGGCCCGCTGCCATCTCGTCGCCCAGCGAGCGCAGCCTCTCTTCGCTCGTCGTGCCTCTGGACGTCTTGTCGCTCACTCGGTTCGGGGCTCCGGGGCTTCCAACTCGGCCGTCAGGTGACCGGCCGCACGTCACCGGGACGAAAGGGCCGCAGGTGAAAGCTCGATCGTACCGGGAAGACCGTCCCGCCAGGGGTCACCCACGGGTCGGGAGGGGACCGGTGCGCTCCCGCACGGTGCGGTGCGACGACCCCTGCAGGAACGACCGGATCTCGGCAAGGATCGCAGTCGGCGTACCTGGACGACCGCGCGTGCCGTCGGCAGAGAAGTGGAGATCGGGATGGAGACCCCAGCATTCGAAGGTGTGATCGGTGACGACTGGCGGACGTCGACCCCATGGTGGCCAGACGCCGTGGCGCCCCCCGAGGGCGCGCCCAACGTGATCCTCGTGGTGCTGGACGACGTGGGCTTCGCCCAGCTCGGCTGCTACGGATCGGACATCGCCACCCCCGCCATCGATGCGCTCGCGGACCGTGGCATCCGACTGACGAACTTCCACACCACGGCCCTGTGCTCGCCGACCCGGTCGTGCCTCCTGACCGGTCGCAACCACCATCGCAACGGTCTGGGTCGGGTCGCCGACCTGGCAGTGGGCTTTCCCGGATACAACGGCGAGGTCCCGCGCGAGAACGGCTTCCTTTCGGAGATCCTCCGCCAGGAGGGGTACGCGACCTACGCCGTCGGGAAGTGGCACCTCACGCCCGACGACGAGACGAACATGGCGGCGCCGCGCCACAGCTGGCCGCTGGCCCGCGGATTCGACCGCTGGTACGGGTTCCACGGCGGGGAGACCCATCAGTTCGTCCCGGCGCTCTACCACGACAACCACGCGATCGCACCACCAGGGCGGTTCGAGGACGGCTATCACCTGAGCGCAGACCTCGCCGACCAGGCCATCGGACAGCTCGCCGATCTCTTCGCGGTCGACCCCGATCGGCGCTTCTTCCTCTACTTCTGCACCGGCGCGTGCCACTCGCCCCACCACGCCCCCCGCGAGTGGATCGAGCGATACCGCGGGCAGTTCGACCGGGGCTGGGACGCGTGGCGGGAGGACGTGTTCTCGCGGCAGTTGCGCGAGGGGTTCTTCCCCGCCGGCGCCGAGCTCGCGCCGCGCCCGGCCTGGGTGCCCGCGTGGGAGGACGTTCCGCCGGAGCAGCAGCGGGTGTCCGCGCGATTCATGGAATGCTTCGCCGCCTACCTGTCATACACGGACGCCCAGCTGGGGCGTGTCTTCTCCTTCCTCGAGCAGACAGGCGCGCTCGAGGACACCCTCGTGCTGCTGGTGTCCGACAACGGCGCGAGCGCAGAGGGCGGGGCGACGGGATCGATCAACGACAACCGGTTGCAGAACGTCGACCCGGCAGGTCCTGACGAGCTCGCACGCCGGATCGACGAGCTCGGCGGTCCGACCGCCCACAACAACTATCCGTGGGGCTGGACCATGGCGGGCAACACGCCCTTCAAGCGGTGGAAGCGTGAGGTCCACGAGGGTGGCGTGGCCGACCCGTGCATCGTGAGCTGGCCGGCACGCTTCGCGGGCGGCAGCGGGCTGCGCCACCAGTTCACGCACGCGATCGACGTCCTGCCCACCGTGCTCGACCTGGCCGGCGTCCGCGCGCCCGCCTCGATCGCGTACGTGCCACAGAGCCGCCTCGACGGGGTCAGCTTCGCGTCGCTCCTCTCACCGGACGGTGCGGCGGCGACACCGCACCGGAGCACCCAGTACTTCGAGATGTTCGGGAGCCGGGCGATCTACCACGGCGGTTGGAAGGCGGTGACCTTCAAGCCGATCGGTCCGCTCTACGGCGACGGGCTCAACTGGAACGCCCCGTTCGACGAAGACCGCTGGGAGCTCTACGACCGGACCTGCGATCCGACGGAGCTCCACGACCTCGCCGGCGACGAGCCCGATCGGCTCGCCGAGCTGGTCGCGCGGTGGTGGAGCGAGGCACGGGACAACCAGGTCCTCCCGCTCGACAACCGGGTGCTCCACGCACTCGTCTATCCGAAGCCCGACCGCAGAGCACCGCGGCTGGTCTGGACCTACCACCCAGGCACGTCCCCGGTCCCCGAGACCGTCGCCGCCAACGTCAAGAACCGGAGCCACGCCATCGAGGTCGATCTCACCGTGCCCGAGGGCGATCTCCCCGAGGGCGTTCTGCTCGCCCAGGGCTCCGTGCTCGGCGGATTCTCGCTGCAGCTGTTCGGGGGCCGGCCGCGCTACGTCCACAACCTCTACGGCAAGGAGCGCCACATCATCACCGCACCCGGGACAGTGGGGCCCGGCCGGCACTCGCTTGCCTACCGGTTCGAGCTCTCCGGTGCGGGTGGCCGGGGCGCGCTCGAGGTCGACGGCGAGGAGGTCGTGCACGGTGAGATCCCTCGGTTCACGGTCATGGCCTTCAGCGCGACCGGCGCGGGGATGACCTGCGGGTACGAGCTCGGTCCCGCGGTCGGCGAGGACTACCGGGCGCCGTTCCGTTGCAGCGCCACCATCCACTCGGTCACCGTCACGCTCGCCGAGCACGTCCCGGTCAACCCGATGGTCGAGTTCGAGCGCATCATGGCGGAGCAGTAGCACCCGCCGCTCCTCGTCGACGAAGGCCAGCGGATTGAGTGTCCTGGCCGTGGTGGAGCGGTCAGCGCCGACCGTGCATCCCGTTTCGCTGGTACGTCAACGTGTCAACGCGTCAACACGCTGACGCACGCGTTCGCGCCCCGGCCGATGACGTGGGCGAGCCCGACGGTGGCTCCTTCGACCTGACGGGCACCAGCCGTGCCGCGCAGCTGCCGGACGAGCTCGACGACCTGGCCGAGGGCCGAGGCTCCGAGTGGCTCCCCCTTCGAGAGCAGCCCGCCAGAGGGATTGACCGGCAGGCGACCTCCGACCTGCGTTTCCCCTTCCGCGAGGAGCTTCGCCTGCCCGCCGGGCTCGCACAGGCCGAGCTCGGCCCACGCGATGAGCTCCCGGGCGGCATCGGTGTCCTGGCACTCGACGACGTGGAGGTCATCCGGTCCCAACCCTGCCTGCGCGTAGGCGTCGGTTGCCGCCAGCGTCGTGGGTGGGGTGATGCCGACGTCGTCGATACCGCAGAGCGGCGAGTCCTCACCGAGCACGTTGCCGGGGAGATGCGATCGCAGCGAGATGCCGGCCAGCTTGACGCCGTTCCCTCCTCGGCTGAGCACCATCGCGGCCGCCCCCTCGTTGGGCGAGCACAACATGAAGAGTGTGAGCGGCGGGCAGATCATCCGTGAACCGAGGACTTCGTCAGTGGTGACGGCCTTCTGGTACATCGCGTCCGGGTTGGCGATCCCGTGGCGCCGGTTCTTCACGACGACCTGTGCGAGGTGGTCGGTGGTCAATCCGGTCTCTGCGAGCAGTCGCTGCGCGCGCAGGGCGAAGTATGCGGGGGCCGGGGTCAGACCACCTGCCTCCTGCCATGGGGCGAAGAATGAGGAGCGGATGACCCCCTTCGGCATCTTCTCGATCCCGAACACGAGGATCCGCTCGTGCTGGCCGGAAGCGATCGCCGCGGCGGCGAGCTGCAGCGCAGCCCCACCCGAGGCGCACCCGGCCTCTACGTCGTAGATGGGGATGCCCGTCCCGGCGAGCGCGCCGAGCACCCGGTGACCGGCCGCGATCCCACCGTATGCGGTGCCGCAGAACGCGGCACTCACGTCGTGCACGCCGATGTCCGCCTCCGCGAGTGCCGCGCGGACCGCCGCCACCCCCATGTCCGTTCCCGTCAGGCCCTCGAACCGGCCGAAGGGATGGAGCCCCACGCCCGTGATCCGCACGTCGGTCACGGTCGGAACACCCAGGTGAGGACCGGCTCGCCGTCGGGCCCCGGCAGCGTCTCGCCGTCCAGGTGGACCCGGGTGCCGCGCTCGAGGCCCTCGCCGTCGAGCCGGGTGACGATGCGAAGCGTCGGCTCACCGTCGAGCTCGACGATGCCGAATCCGTAGGGGACCGGACCCGAGTACCCGGGCGGCGCGAGATGGACGGTCGTGTGCAGCCAGACGGTGCCGGCACGTGGCAGGTCCACCGGTACGACGTCGTCAGCGCCGGTGTACGGGCAGACCACCGATCGCGGGAAGTGACGCTTGCCGCTCGCTGCTGACCGGCCGCCGAGCAGGGTCACGCCGTCCGAGTCCACGCGAAGTACGGACGGCGCGATGGGCGGCGGCACGCGGCAACTCTGTCACAGAACCCACCTGGATTCGACGACGTCTCGGCTCACGCGGGCAGGTCGAGGGACGCCACCTGGCTCCTCCCGACCGCAGCGTAGACACCGCGCTTGCGTGCAGCTCCGGTCGGGACGCGGCTCGATGACGATGCGACGCGCGGAGTGACGAGCGGCCGGTCCGGCACGCAGTTCGGCACCGAGACCCGTCCTTCGAGGGCATCGACGATCTGTCCGACCAACTGGCTCACCCGACGCGCGTAACCGTCGGTCCACACCGGCCAGGTGTGGGTGAGCGGTCGGATCGAGGACTCGCACTCGACCTCGGACCACTTCGTGATCTCGAGGAGCGCCCGGACCGGACGCACCCCGTACCAGAGGACGCACCGGATCTTGCGCACCTCGAAGTCGAAGTTGCAAGGTTCGATGACCTTCGCGAGCCAGAGCCCGTCGTCGAATCGGGCGTAGCGCGGGGCACAGGCCACGGTGGCCAGGGCCCGATGCCAGAGGTCGAATTCGGTGGTCGCGACGCTCGGGTGCAGGTGCAGCCGAGCGAAGATGTAAGCGCTGTGCTGTCGGGTCGACATGGTCCCTCGCTTTCGGCAGGTGGACTTCGCAAGCCCGCTCCACCGATGATGCGCCAAGGGGTGCCAGGTGTCTGTCACGGTGGAGACAACGTCGGACGGCGACGACCGCGTGACGCCCGAACGTGGAGGACCTCTCGCACCGCACGGCGTCCATTGGCGGAGCAGTCGACGGACCGTAGGATCTGGGTGAAGGACGCGCGAGGAGAAGCCGGCGTGAACAGCTTGGAGAGCGACCCGTTCGCCGGGGCGAGCATTCTCGGTGCACTTGACGACGACGACCGCGCCTATCTGGCTCAGCGGAGCACGAAGCGGAAGATCGGCAAAGGTCAGATCGTCTTCAGCGAAGGGGATCCGTCCGACTCGCTGTTCGTGCTGCTCTCCGGTCGGATGAAGGTGGTCACCTACTCGAGCGACGGGGCGGAGTTCATCGTCAACAAGGTCGTGCCGGGCGAGACCATCGGTGAGATCGGGATGCTCTCCGAGGGACCTCGCTCGGCCACGGTGCAGGCCACCGCGCCGAGTGTCGTGATCACCTTGGCCGGCTCGGTGGTCGTCGACCTGATCGGGCAGCGGCCCGCCGTCGCCACCGCCCTGTTGCAGCGGCTGTCCGACATGGTGCGCAGGATGACGGGGGTCGCCTCCGACCTCGTCCATCTCGATCTCGCGCAACGGGTGGCCAAGTTCCTGCTCCAGTACGAGGAGCAGCTCGGACCGGACGCCAGGATCAAGGTGACCCAGTCAGAGCTCGCTGCGAACATCGGCGCAAGTCGACAGCGGGTGAACGGCTGTCTGCGGGAGTTCCAGAGGCAGGGATGGATCTCGATGGAGTCGAGGCAGTTGCAGGTCCTCGACGAAGGGGCTCTCAGCGGTATCGTGAACGCGTGAAGGGCGGACGCGGGGGAACGGGCCTCACCGTCGCGTCGTCAGCTCGAGGACGACCACCGGCACCTCGCGCGGCGTCCTCGCCTGATAGTGGTCGTAGGTCGGGGTGGACGCCCGGATCTGCTGCCAGAGGTCGGACCGCTCCGCGCCGGCAACGACGCGGGCATGCATGGCCAGGTCGGTACCCTCGTAGAAGACCGTGACGTCGGGGCACGCGAGGATGTTCCGGTACCACTGGGGGTCGCGGTCGTCACCTCCGTTGGAGGCGACGAGCACGATCCGGTCGTGCTCGACGATCGGTGCGGTCAGCATGGTCGTCCGCGGTGCACCCGTTCGGCGGCCGGTGGTGGTGAGCTGGATCACGCGAATTCCGAGCACGCGGGTGAGGACCTTGCCACCACTGGCCCGATAGGCCGCACCATGGAGAGTGGTCCAGAACCTGATCACCGCGTCCTTCGCGTCGTAGGCGAGGCGGTCGCCGGGTCGGTCGCCGTCCATCCGATCCGCTCCGGTCAGCTCGAGTCCGGAGGTGTCCGGCGGCCCCAGACCTCGTCGACCAGCTGGGCGGTGAGGTACGTGATCTGCACGAGGTCGCCGGCACTCTCGGTCCAGGTGAGCCAGGCGTCCTCCGCCGGCCCGGTGCCCTCCGATGTGCGGTCCGCGGCGCCGCCGGCGATCCGCTGGACGAGATCGAGGTTGACGTTGACCAGGTGGACCGTGGCATCGGTGAGCTGACCGATGAGCTCGTTCGCAGCGTCCCGGGGCACCCCGGCATCGTACGCCCCGGTCACGAGGGACGCCTCAGGACGTTCGCCCCAGCATGTAGGGCACGAGCGCGCGCACGAACCGCGTGTCCTCGGTGTCGGGGCAGTCACCGAAGGCCTCCTCGAACGCCTCCCCGGCGGCGACGGCGATGCCCCGGGCGTAGTCGTGCGCGAACTCGATGCTTCCGTATCCGTCGAAGAGGGCGCGGACCGTGTCGACCATCTCGGGTGTCCGTTCGGATCGATCGAGGGAGAGAAATGCGTCGAGGATCTCCGCGTCGTCGGCCCGTGCCTCCCGCCGGAGATGGATCAGAGCCAGCGAGCGCTTGGCCTCGTAGAGGTCCCCGTTGATCTCCTTGCCGTAGGCGCGGTCGTCGCCCACGAGGTTCAAGAGGTCGTCACGGATCTGGAAGGCGGCGCCGAGGTAGAACCCGAAGTGCACCATGGACTGCAGGGTGGCGGCCGATCCTGAGCCGAGGAGTGCACCCACTCGGAGGGGGAGGATGGTCGTGTACCAACAGGTCTTGTGCAGGATGAGGTCGAGATAGTCCTCCGGATCCAGGTCGGTGACACAGTCGCGGCGCCATCCCAGCTCGGTCGCCTGTCCCTCGAGCGTTCGCAGCGCCATCAGATCGAACTCGTCGAGGATCCGGTCGGCGAGCGCGGGATCGAGCGTGCGCGTCTGCCGTCGGAGGACGCGGTTTGCGAGCACGACCAGGGCGTCGCCTGCGTTGAGCGACAAGGCCTCGCCGTAGTCGGCCGAGAGCGTCGGGCGGCCCCGACGCCGCTCACTTCCGTCGACGATGTCGTCGTGCACGAGAAAGGCATTGTGCAACATCTCGATCGCCACTGCGACGGGAAAGGCGTCCTTGTCCGATCCGCCGAACGCACGGCACGTCGCCAGACACAGCGCAGGTCGGATGGCCTTGCCGGGGCGACCCGGGTAGATGCGGACGAGCTCGTAGAGCCACTTGTGGGGCTCGCCGTCGGGGACCGCGTCCAGCATGGCGCGGCGGACGTCACGGCCCACCTGTGCGAGCACAGCCTCGACGGAGGTGACCGGGACCGTCGTCGTCACGATGACCGGTCTTCGACGGAGACCGCGAGGGTGATGCAGAGCTCGGCGGCCCCTTCGGCCTGAACGACGCCCCGATAGGTGTCGGGTGCGACGGGCCGCTCGAACGACAGCGTCACCGAGGCGCCGCGCGCCGACCGGGCGGGCAGCACCCCGATGTCCGCCGGATCGAACCGGATGCACCGGGCATCGATCAGCTTTGCGTCCGATGCCAGCAGGGCACCGGCGGTGAGCCGGAGCGGGCCGACCGGCTCAGGCGTCGGGTTGCGGAGCCACAGCTCGGCAGGGACGCGGAGCCTGCCGTCGGGCTCCGCTTCCAGGTGCCATCCGATGGCTCCTGCACCAGCGATCACGTCCACGGTCACCGTTCCCTGCGGCACCCCGGAGCGTTGGGAGGGGCCGGAGCGTGGGGAGGGGCCGGAGCCTGCCCCAGGGACCGCGGCGAGGGTGGCCAACATCTGGGCCCCGAGCTCCCACCAGACCCCGATGAGCTGGTCGAGCGGAGTGCCCGCTCCCGAGCCCGGGGGCGATGCGCCGTTCGTCGGCCCGAATGCCGGTGGTGGGTCTGACCCGTCGATCGTCTCGACCACCCGGCCGACCAGCTCACGTGCGGCCTGGAGGCCGCGACGCTGGACGTCGCCGAGTGCCCTGACGTTCGCCGCCGGATCGAGGACGAAAGCCCACGGCACACCCCCGCCGGGGACGCCCTTTCTTCGCTCTTCGGGCATCGTTCACATCCTGGGTGGAGCCCGCCGCACGGCTGCCGTCAGGCTGCTGTCTGGCCTCGGAAGGCGAGGCGTCGCCCACCGGCCTTCCGGTAGGGTAGGCGAAAGGCGACAGGATTGGGAGCGCATGAGCGAACTCGCAGACCTGGTGGCCGTGTTCGGCGCGGTCGACGAGGCGGTGGTCAAGGATCGGAAGTTGCTTCCGACGGTCGCGGCGCTCGTGCCGGCCTACGCCGAGGGAGCGGCGGGATGGTTCACGGGCATCCGGACCTGGTCCGACCTCGCGGTCGAGTTTCGTCGGAGCGAAGGCGAGGAACGGGACGTCGAGCCCCTCGGAGTCGGGCAGCTCCCGACGGTCGTCGAGGCCCTCGACAACCTCTCGGAAGGCGCCGGCACCGACCACCTGGTGACCCGCCGTCTGCTTGCGATCACCCTCTTGAGCCGGGTACGCGCCGCCTCCGCCCCGGTACCCCCGGGCACCTCCCCGGACAGTTCGGCGCTCGCCGTCACGGACGCGGATCTGGCGGGCGCGCTCGAACCGGTCGTCGATCACCCCGACTACCTCGGCACGTGGAATCCGGAGACCCGGGCAGTCCGCCTGGTCGCCATCTTGCAGAACGCCCACGACTATCCGGTCATCGGATCGTGGGGGGCGATGATGCAAAAGGCACTGAGCGAGAATCTGATCAGCCAGTCCGTGGCCGACCGTTCGATGAGCCCGATGGGCTTCACGGTGATCCCGACGACCCCCGGCGGCGGTCCGGCGGTGGCCTTCGAGACGCGGACCTTGGTGGACGTCCCGGCTGCCGTCGGCATGGCCGCCGCACGCGACCAGGTCGCGGACATCCTCGACCCCAGCCGGTGGACGAACGTCGACCCGCCGTGGTGCGCCATGCGGTGGGCCGCACCGGCGCCGACCCTCGGCGTCACCCCGTGGTCCGGCCGGTGCCTCGAGGTCATCAACGTGGACTGCACCGGTGTACCTCCGCTCGTTCCCCTCAACACGGTCCTCGACTTC
The DNA here is from genome assembly GCA_963769765.1 of uncultured Acidimicrobiaceae bacterium. Taxonomy (GTDB): domain Bacteria; phylum Actinomycetota; class Acidimicrobiia; order Acidimicrobiales; family RAAP-2; genus Bog-756. Next base: position 262,696 of record CAVYNA010000005.1, read on the forward strand.
AGGTGTTCGGACCTCGGGGACGGGTCCGGTTCCGTCCTCGAGTACCGACTGGTCGACAACCAGCCGGCCGTCGGAGGGGACGGCCTCGTCACGGTCGACGAGGGCAGCCTGGTGGTCCATCAGGTCGGCACCACGGTCGAGGTGATCACGACCAAGCGGGTGCAGTTCCACGCGTTCTCGGGGATGTCCCCCCTCGAAGCTGCGGGCCTCGCCTGGTTCGTCTGGATCGTGGGGTACAACTCGAATGCCGAGTCCTTCATCGAGAAGGTGGCCGGCGTCTCGCCGTCCCGTCTCCACCCGGTGGGATCGCACCGGGGCGGTGCCGGGGCGAACCCGGGCGGGTCGGCGGCCGGCGCCGGCCAACCGGGCACCGGCGCCCCGCAGGTCGACCAGCTCGTTGCGGGGATGGAAAAGATCTTCGACGAGTGCGTCCAGGACCTGCGCACCTCGATGTCCAAGGTGACCGCGGGCTCGTACGGGCCGACGACGTATCTCGGCGATGCCGCCAAGTTGTCGAACCATCTCGTCCGGCACGGAACGCTGCTGGCGAAGTTCTGGGCAGACGTGCTGCCGGGGTCCGTCCGCGCCGGTGCGTCGGACCTCTGACCGTCGCACGTCACTGATCCGACCATCGACGAGGAGCCACCGCATGCCGACTGGACTGGACAGCGAACTCGACCAGCTGGTGAAGGACGGCCAGGCGCTCTTCGGGAGCTGGTCGGAGCTCTTGTGGTTTCCGTTCGCGTGGATGGGCATGGGCAAGGGAGGGACCCGTTCCCGTTACGTCTCGGTCGAGTTCTCCACGCCGCCCGCGTCGGTCAGCCGCTCGCTCGACCCGAGCCCGCTCGTGATCGGCATCGCCCGGGCCGGCTTCGCGCCCGAGGAGATCCCGACGGCTGCGCTGACCGTGGAGCCCGGCGTTCTTCCTGCCGGTGCGTCAGCCTTCCGGCTTACGGTGGATGCCCGGAAGCTGTCGGGTCTGCCCGGGGGGACCTACTGGGGCAGCGTGACGCCACGTGACAGCGCGAATCAGGTCCACGGCTACGCTCCGGTTCCCGTGTGGCTCGTGATCCCCTGACCGGCAGAACATGACGACGGACCAACCGTCAGTTCGACCGCCCTTCGACGGAGGGGCGGGCTGGGAGTCACGCGCGATGGTCGTCTTCTGCGACCTCGTCGGCTCGACGGAGCTGTCCGGGCGCCACGGACCCGAACGCTACGGCTTGCTGGTGCGGCGCTACGTCGCCGAGGTCCGAGCCACCATCGAGGACCGGTACGGCGGTCAGGTCGTGAACGTGGAGGGCGACGGTCTTCTCGCCCTGTTCGGTGCACCGCAGGCCCGCGGCGACGACGCGGAACGCTCGGTCCGGGCGGCGCTGGAGGCGGTCGAGCGGGTCCGGTCCCTTTCGGTCGAGACGGAACACGACGAGGGCGAGGAGCTCGCGGTACGGATCGCGGTCCACCGCGGCCAGGTCTACCGGACCCCGGACAACTTCGTGTACGGGCTCGCGGTCAACGTCGCAGCGCGCCTGCAACACCTCGCCGAGGCCAACGAGGTCGTCATCTCCGACGAGGTGCAGCGCCTGGTGGGCCACCTCTTCGACACCGACGCCGGGCGACCGGAGCAGGTCAAGGGACTCGACCGGACCGTCCGCATCCATCGCGTCGTCGGCGAGCGATTCGACCTGTCCGAGCGCCAGACTGCGGTGTCACCGCTGATCAACCGGACCGAGGAGTGGAAACGGCTGCGCGCGGCGTGGAGTGGGGCGGCCGGTGCCCGGGAGGAAGGAGCCGTTGCGATGCTGTTGCGCGGTGAGCCGGGCGTGGGGAAGTCCTGTCTCGCATCGAGGATCGCCTGGCTGGCCGGAGGCGAGGGCGCGACGGTGGTCGAGCTGGTCGGTTCAGCGTTCTTCGAGGATGTCGGCTTCTACCCGGTCCGACGGTTGCTCGAACGGACGATGGGTGTGCGACGCGACACCGGGGGCGTCGAGCGACTCCAACGGCTCCGCGCCGAGCTGGTCCGCCGCGAACTCGCGTCCGAGCGGCTGGTTCCGCTGCTCGCACCGATCCTCGGGCTCGAACCGGCGTCGGGGTACATCGCCGAACCGATGGACGCCCGGCGGCTCAACGAGGAGATCTTCGAGGCCGCGTACGCCTACCTCGAACGATGCCTCGGAGACGGGGCCGCCGTCCTCGTCGTCGAAGATGTCCACTGGTTCGACCATTCGACCCTCGACCTGGTGGCACGCGTGGCAGCCCGCAGGAGTGCGTGCGTCGTGGCGATGACCGCCCGTCCCGGCTTCGAGCCGTTCGACGGGGTCGAGGTGATCGACCTCGGATCGCTCACCAGAGAGGACAGCGGTCGGCTCGTCGACGCGCTCTGTGCCGACACGGACATCGATCCTCAGTTGCGCGGCGACGTCGTCAACCGGAGTGACGGCATCCCGCTCTACATCGAAGAGCTCGTGGCGAACATCCGACACGGAGTAGCGGCGGCCCCGGACGAACTGGGGGGACGCACGTCGGGTGCGGTGCCCGACCTGCTCTACGACCTGTTGGCCGCCCGCCTCGCCTCGTCGACCGACATCGTCCCGGTGGTTTCCGCGGCAGCCGCCATCGGTCGGGACGTCGACGGCCAGCTGCTGCGGCAGGTGCTCGAGGTCGACGGCCCGGTGATCGACGCCGCACTCGACGCGCTCTGCGAGCGGGGCGTCCTCGAGGAACGGGACTCGGAGCATGGGCAGTACCGCTTCAGGCACGAGCTGCTCCGCGAGGTCGCCTACGAGCTCCAGCCCCCGTCGCGTCGTCAGGCGATGCACAACAGGTTGGCCGATGTCCTGGCCTCCGGTGTCGTCGCCGACGGCGTCGTCGACTGGAGCGTCGTCGCGTCGCATCTCGAACGGGCGGAACGTGACGCCGAGGCCTCCGTCGCCCATGAGCGGGCGTCGACCGCCGCCCGGATGCGGGGTGCGTTCCGCGAGGCACGTGGCCACCTCGATCGGGCGATCAAGCTGCTCTGGTCCAGCGTCGACCGAAGTCTCGAACGCGACGTCGACGAAGTCAGGCTGCGACTGCACCGTGGATACCTCGCGGTCTCCGAGGAAGGCCTGGCGAGCCCGGCCGCGGCGGCCGACTACGAACGGTGCCTCGAGCTCACGGCTTCCGATCCGATGGGCGACGAGATGTTCAACACGGTGATCGTCCTGTGGACCTACCACTTCGTCAGGGGCGAGCTCACCCACTGCCGCCAGATCAGTGAGTCCACGTTCCGGAGCCTCGGGCGACGGGAGTGGTACTTGCGGTTCAACATCGCCGCCTTCGGGATCCTGGACTGCTGGGAAGGGGACCTGGCCGCTGCCCACGACCTCCTCGAGCTCTTCGACTCCACGCGCGAACCGGCGGAGGAAGAGCGGTTCCTCGCCGAGTGGACCAATCCGAACGAGCCGGTGACGGTGATCCTGACCTGCGTCGGGCTCGTCCGGTTCATGAGCGGAGATCTGGACCGGGCGGACCAGGCCTTTGCCGCCGCGCACGAACGTGCCGATGAGATGCACTTCCCCCAGGGGCCATACAGCGCCGCCTACGCACTGACCTTGGAGGCCTGGACGCTGTTGGAGCTGGGACGTTTCGACGGAGCCGCGGACCGGATCACGCGACTGACCGCGATCGCCGCTCAGCACGGGTTCGACGGATGGACGATGGTGGCGGTGACCCAGCAGATGGTGCTCGCCGGTCTGTGCGCGCTCCGCGACGGCGCGGCTGTCGCAGTGCTCTCCCAGCATGCGTCGGAGCTCGCCGGCATGACCGAGGTCTGGAAGCTGACCGACACGCGCTTCTTTCTCCCCTACTACCTCACCGTGGTCGGGACCCTGCATGCCGCCGCCGGAGCGAAGCGCGCCGCGCAGACGTTCTTCGACGAGTCCCTCCGCCTGGGTGGGGAGACCGGCATGCAGTTCTGGCGTTCGGAGACCCTGCGTCACCGGGCGCGGGTCGAATTGCATCCACAGGGAAGGGAAGAAATGCTCCGTGACGCCCTGGACATCGCCCGACGTCAGAACGCCGTCCTGTTCGAGCTTCGCGCCGCACTCGAGCTCGCCGGACTCGACCGCCGGTATCTCCCGGAGGTCGAAGGTGCCGTCGACCGGTTCGGGCGTCAGGCTCCCTATCCGGAGGTGGACCGGGCAGTCGCGATGCTCGCCGATGTGGAATGAGGCGCGCCCGCGAGCGGGTTGCGATCCTCGGTGGTGGGATGGCCGGGCTGGCGGCGGCCTGGCGTCTGAGCGAACCCGGATGGCACGACGAGTTCGAGTCGATCACCGTCTACCAGCGAGGCTGGCGGCTGGGGGGCAAGGGGGCGAGCAGTCGCGGGGTCAACGGGCGGATCGAAGAGCACGGGCTCCACGTGTGGCTCGGTTGGTACGAGAACGCATTCCGACTGCTCGGGGAGTGCTACGAGGAGCTCGACCGACCCACGCATCGCCCGGAGGCGCCGGTCCGGACCCTGTCGGAGGCACTCGTGCCCTCCAACCAGATCGGGATGGCGGACCGGTCGGACGGCAGTTGGACACCGTGGGTCATGGACCTCCCCGGCGACGGCCGGCGGCCGGGCGACCCGGGCACGTCGGGTCGTGACCTGACGATCGTCGAGCTGGCGGTGCAGGCGATGCGCCTCATCGGGCGCTACTTCGACTCGCTCGCCGGGTCCCGTCCCGACGCGGACCCCTGGTGGGCCCGGTCGTTCGGGACGGGCGTGCCGGTGTCGGTGGCCGCCGTCGCTTCGGAAGCGCTCCGACTGGCCGGGTCGTCTCCGTCGCAGCCGAAAGAGGGCGGCCGCGGTGGCGACCCCCTCGTGCGGACGAGCCAGGGTGTGGCGCTCGCCACCGCCGCGCTCCGCGGGATCGTCACCGACGGCCTGCTCACCGGCCCCGGGGGCTTCCGGTCCATCAACGACGAGGAGTACCTCGACTGGCTCGGTCGGCACGGTGGTCCGGCGGACCTGGCGGACTTCTCGGTGGTGCGGTCCGTCTACGACATGGTCTTCGGCTTCGCGGAGGGTGACACCTCCAGACCGTCGCTCGGTGCGGGCATCGCGGCGCTCTTCGGTGGAAAGACGCTCTTCGACTACAAGGGCTCGGTCTTTTGGAAGATGACCGCCGGCATGGGGGACGTCGTCTTCGCCCCCCTCTTCGAGGCGCTCGAGCAGCGGGGCGTCGGCTTCGAGTTCTTCCACCGTGTCGACCGCCTGCATCCGACGAAGGACGGCACGAGGATCGGTGCCCTCACCGTCGGACGACAGGTCCGTCTGCAACCGGGTCGGGACCGGTACGACCCGCTCGTCCTCGCAAAGGGGCTGCCGTGCTTCCCCGCGACGCCGCGGACCGAACAGTTCGTGGGCGCTGAAGGGATCGCCGGGCAGCCACTCGAGTCGCACTGGTGCCACTGGCCGGATGCGGAACAGCGGATCCTGCGGGACGGTGCGGAGTTCGACGTCATCGTGTTCGCCATCCCCCCGGGGATGGCGGCGCACACGTGCGCCGAGCTCGCAGCCGAGCGGGCGGAGTGGCGGGACATGCTCGGCGGCCTCGGTACCGTGGCCACCCAATCCTTCCAGCTGTGGCTCCGTGACGGCGAGGACGAGCTCGGATGGTCGCATGCCGGCTCGACGCTCAGCTCGTTCGTGGAACCCTTCAGCACCTGGTCGTCGATGCCCCAGCTCATCGAGGTCGAAGACTGGCCCGCCCACGACCGCCCGGGCGCCATCGCATACTTCTGCGGCGCGCTCGCCGGCGCTGCGCCGGGTGGAGCCCCGGATGCCGCGCTCGACCGGGCACGGGTGCGGGACGGCGCCGTCGAATTCCTGGAGCGGGATCTGCGGCACCTGCTCCCTGGTGCCGTCGGTGCCGGGGGGTTCCGGTGGGACGCCTTGTGTGGCGCGGGGGACCGGGTCGGTCAGGAGCGCTTCGACTCGCAGTACTGGACGGCCAACGTCGACCTCTCGGACCGCTACGTGCAGTCGCTTCCCGGAACCGACCGGTTCCGTCTCCGGTCGGACGAGAGCGGCTACGACAACCTGTACCTCGCGGGGGACTGGACGGACTCGGGGCTCAACGCGGGCTGCATCGAGGCTGCGGTGCTCTCGGGGCTGCAGGCGGCGAACGCCGTGCGGAAGCGGCCTCGTGACCACCGGATCGCCGGCTACTTCATGCCATGAGACCCGCCAGAACCCACGGGCGTGATGGCCTGGGGAGTTAGTTGCCAGAGTCTTACAACTAATCTACGATCGCGAGGTGGCCGCCGTGCGGGCTGACAGTGCGAATGGTGCCGCCGCCGACGAAGGCTTCACGGCCATCGAGCGGGCGGTCGAGCAGCTCCTCCGCCTCAATGCGAGTCGCAAGGTGCACGCGCGCCGGGCCGCGGTCGCCGGGGTCGTCATCTCGCAGCCGGGGCTCCTGCTCCTGCGGCGGCTCGACGGGGACGGCGCGCTCACGATGGGCGAGCTCGCTCGGCTCGCCAGGATGGACCCCGCGGCAGCCGGACGCCAGGTCCGCCAGCTCGAACAGGACGGGCTGGTCACCCGCTCGCGGGACGCAGCTGACGGTCGGGTCATCGTCGTGCGCGCCACGCCGCGCGGGGAAGAGGTCCGCCGGCGGCTCGGGGCGATCGGCGAGCAGCACCTGGCGGACGTGCTCACCGGGTGGTCTCCGTCGGACCGCACCGAGCTGGCCTCGCTGCTGCAGCGCTTCGTGGACGAACTCCGCGACGTCCCCTTCCGCGACGGCTCCGGGGAGATCGCCTCGTGACCGCGACCAGACGCATCCCCTACTTCGGGAGCGTCCACGACGAGCGTGAGATCGAGGCCGTCTGCGAGGTGCTCCGGGGCGGGCCCCAGGCACTGCGCATCGGCAAGTGCGTTCGGGCGTTCGAGGAGGGCGTCGCCGAACTGTTCGGGAAGCGCCACGGCGTGATGTGCAACTCGGGCTCGTCGGCCCTCGAGCTGGCGGTCGAGCTCCTCGGCCTCCGGCCCGGGGACGAGGTGGTGACATCCGCGGTCACGTTCTCGACCGACATCGCGCCGCTCGCCCGCGCCGGCGTCGTCCCTGCGGTCGTCGACGTCGAGCCGGACACCTTCAACGTCGACGTCGACGGGATCGAGGAGATGATCGGGCCGCGCACCAAGGCCATCCTCGTGCCGAACCTGATCGGGAACGCGCCGGATTGGGACGTGATCCGGGCCCTTGCGGACCGGCACGGGCTCGGTGTGGTCGAGGACTCCTGCGACGCGCTCGGGAGCACGCTCCGCGGGACGCCGACCGGCCTCCGGTCCGACCTCTCGGTCACCTCGTTCGCCCTGAGCCACATCATCACGGCGGCCGGGACCGGAGGCATGGTCTGTCTGGACGACGGCGAGCTCGCCGACCGGTGCCTGCTCCTGCGCAGGTGGGGCCGGCGCTCGGAAGTCAAGCTCTTCGGTTCGGCGAAGGGGAGGGGCACCCGGTTCTTCTCCTCGATCGACGGCGAGCTGGAGTACGACGACCTCTTCATCTTCGACGCCGTGGGATGGAACTTCGAACCCTCCGAGCTCTCGGCCGCGTTCGGGCTGGTACAGCTCGCAAAGCTGCCCGGCAATCTCGAACGCCGCACGCGCAACTTCGACCGCCTGTGCAGGCACTTCGGGCAGCGCTCCGACGTCTTCGTGCTCCCGCGCACCACCGCCGGGCTGGAGACCGCGTGGCACATGTTCCCCGTGCTGATCCGGCCGGAGTCCGGCATCCGGCGGTCGGAGTTCCAAGCGCACATGGAGGCACACGGCATCGACACACGGATGGTCTGGACGGGCAATGTGACCCGGCAGCCGGCCTTCGCCTCCCTGCCCTGGAGGCTCCCGTCGGGCGGCCTGCCCAACGCCGACCGGGTCATGCGCGACGGCCTCGTACTTCCCTCCAACCACGGGCTCACCGACGACGACGTCGACTACATCTGGGAGCGTGCGCAGGAGTTCCTCCAATGACCGGTCGCGCCGGCAGCCACCATCTCGTCCTCGTCTCCGCGGACGGGCACGCGGGCGGCAACCACGAGCAGTACCGGTCGTACCTCGAGGAGCGGTACCTCGAAGCGTTCGACGCGTGGCGGGCGCGCTACTCGAACCCCTTCAAGGACCTCACGGGCGGGACGAGGGACCGGAACTGGGACGACCGGCGCCGGATCACCGAGCAGGAGGAGGACGGGGTCGTCGCCGAGGTCATCTTCCCGAACACCATCCCCCCGTTCTTCCCCACTGGCGCGGTCGTCGCGCGACCGCCGATGCCGGACGAGTACGAGCTGCGACTCGCCGGCATCCGCGCGCACAACCGGTGGCTGGCGGACTGGTGCCGGCTCCACCCCGAGCGCCGCGCGGGGATCGGCCAGATCTTCCTCAACGACCTCGACGACGCGATCGCGGACGTGCGCTGGTGCCACGAGCACGGCCTCCGTGGCGGGGTCCTCGTCCAGCCGGCGCCCGACGACATGCCCCACCTCAAGCCCCTCTACGCCCCCGACTACGACCCGCTGTGGGCCATCTGCGCGGAGCTGGGCGTCGTGGTCAACACGCACTCGGGCGGCGGTGGGATGCCCAGCTACGGACCGTACCCGGCTGCCGGTCTCCTCTGGATCCTCGAGACCTCGTTCTTCTCGCATCGGCCGCTCATCCAGCTGATCGTCGGCGGGGTCTTCGAGCGGTTCCCGTCGCTCCGGTTCGTCCTCACCGAGCAGGGTGCGTCGTGGATCGCTCCCACTCTCGAGCAGCTCGACCGCTACCACGGGCAGATGCAGCGGGACGGTCGGATCGGTGAGCTCAAGTACGACCCGGGCGAGGTGCTCCCCCTCACTCCGAGCGAGTACTTCAACCGCAACTGCTGGGTCGGGGTGAGCTTCCCCTCCCCACTCGAGGCCGCCTGCCGGCACGAATTCGGCGCCGACCGGTTCATGTGGGGAAGCGACTATCCGCACGACGAGTCGACGTATCCCAACACGCGGGAGGGACTGCGTCGGGCCTTCCACGACGCGTCGGAAGCGGAGCTGCGGCGCGTCCTCGGCGGGAACGCCGCCGCGCTCTACGGCTTCGACATCGAGCACCTCCAGCCCATCGCCGACCGCGTGGGACCCACCGTCGAGGAGCTGTCCGTGCCGTACGAGGGCGTGCCGGACGGGCAACCGGTCGCCGGCGTTCGTCCGACCGTGATGTGTCCGCCCGCCCGACCTCGTGTAGACGGGCCCGGCCAGACCGCCCGGCGAGGCGGACGGTGAGCGATCGCGGCGGTCGGTTCGCGGGGCGACGCGCGATCGTGACGGGCGCGAGCCGCGGGATCGGTGCCGCGGTCGCGCACCGGCTCGCCGCAGAGGGCGCGGATGTCGCGGTCACCGCCCGCACGGTCGACCGGCACGCCACCCTGTCGGGCTCCCTGACCGAGACCGAGAAGCGTATCCGTCGCTTCGGCGGGCGGGTGACGGTCGTCGCGGCCGACCTGAGCGACGGGGACGACCGGGCAACAGTCGTTCCGAGGGCGGAAGCGGGCCTCGGCGGTCCGATCGACATCCTCGTCAACAACGCGGCCGCCGCCATCTACCAGTCATTGGCCGACTTCCCGCTCAAGCGTCGCCGTCTGATCTTCGAGGTGAACACTCACGCGCCGACGGACCTCGCGCAGGCGGTCCTCCCGTCGATGATCGAGCGGGGCGCGGGATGGATCGTCAACGTCTCGAGCGCGACGGCTGCGCTGTGGGAACGTCCGTTCCAACTCGGCGTGCTCGGGTCGACCACCGGCGTCTACGGAGCCTCGAAGGCCGCGCTCAACCGGCTCACCAACGCCTTGGCGGCGGAGGTGGACGGCACGGGCGTGCGCATCAACGCCGTCGAGCCCCGGGCCGCGGTGCTGAGCGAAGGGGCCGATGCGCTGGTCGGCTCGTCCCTCCGCCCCGACCAGATCGAGTCGATGGAGGAGATGGTCGAAGCGGTGGTGGCCCTCTGCGACTGTCCGATCGACCGCACGGGACGGCGGCACGTGAGCCTCGACCTCATCGCGGAGCTGGGCCTCGAGGTGCGGGGACTTGACGGTCGGCCCGCGTCGGCCTTGCGCCGACCGGGAGTCCCGCCGGACGCGACGTGACCTGCGCTGGCGCCTGTCGGTGCGCGTCGACGAATTCAGACCGCAGGGACCGCGAGTCGGGCCCGCCCGGGTCGGAGGAGGTTCGACCACCCGCGGAGCACGGGGTGCGGGTCCTCGCGCGTGCAGCTCGTCGAGCGTCGACTGCATCGCACGGGTGATCTCCTCGTAACAGGCGTCGACGGCGGACGGGTCGTCCGCGGCCTCGGGACCGTAGGCGGACCAGTCGAGCGCGGGGAGGAACTCCACCTTGATCGCCGAGGGCATCGGCGGTGGCGGTGCGACGACGGTCGTGAGGCCGAACGGCCCGAGGAGGATCGGGAAGACCTTGATGCGGAGGCGGTGGAGGCCGAGTGCTTTCGCAAGGCGGTCGCCGCGCGCGACGACGACGACGGCGTCGTGCGCGCCGTGCGCCACCACCGGCACGACCGGCACGCCGGCCCGCAGTGCCAGGCGGACGAATCCCTTGTGGCCCCCGAGGTCGATCTTGTCCCGCTGCGTCCAGGGTCGGCACGCCTCCCGATCGCCACCCGGATACACGAGCACGAGGCCGCCGTCGGCCAGCCCCCGCTCCGCGGCGCGCCCCTCTGCGGGGATCGCCCCGATGCGACGGAGGAAGGGGCCGACGACCGGGATGTCGAAGAGGAGGTCGTAGCCGAGGGCGTACGCGGGTTCGTCGAGCCCTCGGCGTCGGACGATCTCGAGCCCGACCACCCAGATGTCGGGCATGTAGAAGAGGGTCGAGTGGTTCCCGACGACGAGCACGGGCCCCCTGGCGGGGAGGTGGTCCGTCCCCCGGACCTCTGGCGAGAAGTAGTTCACGTACCGGGTGACGGCCGCGAGCTGGCGCTGGATGAACCTGGGATCGCGGTCGAACGGCGGCTCGTCGCGCCCGGGCGGAGCGTGTCCCGCGCAGCGCGCGTTCAAGAGCGGCGGCATTCCATCTCTCCCGACCTGCCTGGACGGTTCCCGATCGGCCCGCATCTCGTGTCCACGGCCACGCTCCTCCCCGTCATCACCGTCGCGCTCGACGAGCTCCGTGGGAAGGGCCGATCGGCCCAAACGGGAGTTCAGGAGGGTCGGTCGAGGTGGGACGGATTGGCCACGAGGACCTGGTCGCGCACGCGTCCGGCCAGCACCCCTCCCACCCCGACGAGGTCGTCGTCGTACGCGCCCGCCCGGATCGCCGCGGCGAGCGCCGCGTCATCGGGCACGCCGAGGGCGAGGAGGCGCCGGGCGTGCGCCGCCCTGCCCGCGGACCCCTGCTCGAGCTCGCGGCCGACCATGGCGAGCACGTTGCGAGCCACCCGTGCCTCGAACCGGGCCGCACCGTCCGAGGTCGCCATCACCTTCGTCTCGAGATAGTCGGAGACGGCCGCGACCAGCTCGACCATCGAGGGCCGGTCGAAGGACGGGTCCGGCACCGGCGGTGGTCGGTCGCGGTCGGCGGCCGTCGGCGTGCCGACTGCAGGTCCGGGCACGGTGGGGGCAACTCCCATGAGGTCGAGGAGGTCCCACTCGCTCTCGCAGACGCGCCGTCCGATCGCCGCCAGCTCCACTGACCTGGCGGCCCCGCTCAGGTGCGTCGACGCCTGGAGCAGGCAGATGACAGCCCACTTGACGGTGGCGTACGCCTCCCACCACCGGACCCGGTCGACGTCGACGGTCCGGCCGCTGGCGGCCGCGTAGGTGGTGAGAAACGCGTCCAGGTCACCGAATCCACCGACCCGACCCGGCCCTCCGAACCGCCACGAGCGTGCGCACAGCCATCCGATGTCCTCCGCCGGATCGCCGAGATGGGCGAGCTCCCAGTCGAGCACCGCACGCAGACCTCCGTCGTCGACGAGGAAGTTTCCCATCCGGAAGTCACCGTGAACCACCACCGACTCCTCCGAGCGGGGCGGATCGTGAGCCAGCCATCGGACCCCGAGCTCGAGCACCGGCCGCACCTCGTGGAGCGTATCGAGGACCTCGAGCGGATCGCGCAGCGGGTCGGCCTCCGGCAGCCCGTGGAGTGAGGCCGGATCGACGGTGTGGACTGCGGCGAGCGCCCGGGCCGTCTGCTCGGTGAGGCGCGGCGCCATCGCGGGGAGCCCTTCGTCCCGCAGGATGCGGCGCGGAATGGTCTCCCCCTCGAGCCGCTCGAGCACCAGCCATCCTTGGGGCAGGCCGTCGGCGGAGCCGGCGGCGACGACGCCGGGTACCGGCACCCCCGCCGTCCGGGCGGCACGCAGCAGGCCTGCCTCCGTTTCGACCGCGGATGGCCGGGTCGAAACGGTGCCCCGCACCTCCTGGAGGATCAGGGCCCGCAGGTCTCCTGTAGATGTCTCGAGATCGACGGCGCTGGTGAACCGTGAGGCACCCCCCGAAAGCCGCCGGACCGACACGACGCGACCGCCGAGCGCGGCTCCGAGGCGACCGGCGACGTCGGCGACGTTGGTGGCGTCCCGGGTCTGCTGTGCACCCGGCCCGGTCGTCACCTACTCGACCGGTACACCCGGGCGCCCGTCGGCGCCGACCTGGTGGAGGTATTCGGCGATGCCGTACCCGGTCCGCTCGGTGCCGTCATCCCCGAGGTGGGTCCACCGGGTGAGCCCCTCGTTGACGACGGTGCCGCCCGCCTTCCCGATGTCCGCGACGCGCAAGACGTCGCCAGTCAGGTGATGCTCACGGCCGTGGTTGTCCGCGGCGACGAGGTGCACGACGCGCTGGGTCAACCCGTCATCTCCGAGTTCGGTCCGGAGCCGCCACTCCTTGATGCTGGAGAGCCGGCCGTCGTCGAACACCCACCCGCGGTGCAGGTCGCCGGCCGACGTGCCGAGCCGGATGCCGCCGAGGTGGAGCGAGTCCCCGATGTTGATGCTGAACCATCGCCACATGGTGGGACCGCCCCACCGGCGCGGTCCCCATGAACGGTCGCGGTTGCCCAGGGCGCCGTCCCATACGGAGGGGACGCCGTCGACCGTGACCGCGCCGGTCCACCGGCCGGCCTGTTCGAGGTGGCCCTTGCCGGTCGTGCCAGTCGCCGCGGAAGCTTCCGCGCTCCGGGGTCCGCCCGGGTGCTGCCCGTCGGTGCCCACCGCCGGCGAGACGGCGTCGAACCGGACGTCCGCCACGAGGTGGACGGGACGCGTCTCCCCTCCCGCCGACCGACAGGGGCGAGCGGTCGCCTCCACGTCGGCCACGATCGACCAACACCGCATCGCGTCGATCAGCTCGTACCTGACGCCGCCGACGACGAGCGGTGACTCGACCATCTCGTGTTGGTCGACCACGGAGCGGTACTCGGCGAGCTGGCCGTCCGCGAGCCACACCGAGAGGCCGACGTCCATGGTGCCTTCATTGGGCCGGACGCCGATCCGGGTGAAGAAGCCCGTGTCCGTGCCCGGGTCGTAGGCGTTGAAGTAGTACGACTCGCTCCATGCGATGTCGGACTCGACCGGGTGCGCGAGGTCGTGCTCGGGAGCGAGGATCGGCATGGTCCAACTCTCGCCGATGGCGCCTGATCGCACAACGTCCGGGACATCTGGTTCCGCGTAGGGTTGTCCCCTGACCGGCGCGTTCGGAAGGGGGGAGATGGACGACGAAACGATGCGGTTCGGTGGGATCCACCACCTGGCCCTGGTGTGCTCGGACATGGCGTCGACGGTCGGGTTCTACCGGGACGTCCTCGGGATGCCCCTGGTCAAGACCATCGAGCTGCCGGAAGGGATGGGTCAGCACTTCTTCTTCGACTGCGGCGGAGGGGACCACTTGGCCTTCTTCTGGTTTCCGGACGCGGCGGCGGCCGAGCGCGGGGTCAGCGGGCCCGGGGTGCGGCCGGACCAGGGGACGCTGACCAGCTCGATCTCCTCGATGAACCATGTCGCGTTGACGGTTCCCGCGGACGAGATCGAGGCCTACCGCGACCGGCTGGTCGACGCCGGGGTGCCGTGCAGCGAGGTCGCGAACCACGACGACAGCGAGTGGGGCATCGCGGCCGATCTGCACGAGGGCGTCTTCGTGCGCTCGGTCTACTTCCAGGATCCCGACGGGATCCTGCTCGAGCTGGCTGCGTGGACGCGGCCCCTCACCGACGCCGACGTCTCCCATGCGCCGGCCCGCGCGGTCGGCACCCCGTAGTGCCCCGTCTCTCGGAGGTGCGCCGGGCCGACGTCACGTCGCCGACGGTCCTCGCGGCCTACGACTACGTCTTCGGTGACCGATGTCCGGTCGACGACCCCGGGACGGCCGACGGCACGCGGGGCGACTGGTGGACGACCTACGCACTCGTCCCCGACGTCCTCGAACACGCCGTCCAGGGATTCCTGGTGTACCGGAGCCCCGGCCGCGTCCTCGACGCACAGGTGCGGGAGCTGGCGCAGCTCCGGGTGGGGGTGCGTGCACAGAGCGCCTTCGTCGAGCGCCAGCATGCGCGGGCGGCGCTCGCTGCCGGGCTGTCCGAGGAGACGGTGCGTGCGGTGCGGAGCGGTGGGTCCGTCCCCGGACTGACACCCGAGCTGTCAGTGGTCCTGGAGTACGTCGACGCGCTGGTGCTCGACTACGGAGAGATTCCACCGGAGGTGGACAAGGGGCTCACCGAGCACTTCGGTGACGAGGAGATCCTCGAGCTCACCTACATCACCACCCTCTACCTCGCCCACGCCGTCGCGGCGAAGGCCCTCCAGCTCGAGGACGACAACCCGATGGCCGGAGGCTCGGGCGGGAGCTCGTCCGGCGGTCCGACAGGCTGAAGGTACGACCGCCACCTCTCCAACGGAGGAAGTCGTACGGGGCCGTTACGCGGTGAGCTGCACCTGGTTGGAGGTCACATGTCGCACGCGAAGGACGAAGCCTCCGCCGGATACCGACTCGAGGGTGTAGCCCGCGGCGTCGAGCGCGTGCCGTTCACCGAGCGGGTGGCCCCCGGAGACGACCGACCGTGGCCGGAAGGTCAAATGGAGGACCTCGGTGGCGCTGTCGTCGTAGGTGCGGTACGAGATGCGCCGGTGGCCGTAGTCGACTGCTTGGACGACCGAGGTCGAACCCAGGAGGTGGTCCTCGCCGGCGGGGGCGAGTTGGGGCATCGCCGCCATCGCCCAGTTGAAGCTGCGGAGGTAGTCCGAGTACCCGTCGCTGAACCAGTACTGGAAGGTCCCGAGGCTGTGTCCGCAACACGAGACCCGTCCCGAGGCGTCAGCGAAGTAGGTCGCGTAGTCGAGTGATTCGACCGCACTTTGACCCCCTGCAGCAGAGCCGGTCCTCGCGTCGTAGAGCGCGATCACCGCAGCCCACCGCGCCGTGTCGCTGCCCAGGCCGGCCGACGAGCAGCACAGGGAGGGCCCTCCAGCGCGCGGACCCTGCTCGTTGATCCCCCAGGCGCCGTCGAAGGGGCCGACCCCGAAGTGCTGGAGGACCCAGCCGATCAGATGGGCCACCTGCGCGCTCCATCCGGGGTCCACCGCGCCGGGGTTCGGGAGGTCGAGGAGGTAGAGGGCGGTGTAGGTGGGTACCGCCTGGTTGACGTTGCCCGTGTCCTTCGGAACGTCTTCGAAGTAGCCGCTCCAGTCGTCGTAGGTCGCGCTCGTCGGGTCGAGCTGATGGGTGAGCAGCCATCCGAGTGCCATCTTGCGCGCCCTGACGTAGGCACGGTCGCTCCCTTGACGGATCCTGATGAGCTCGTCGAAGAGCCGAAGCGGGGACACGACGGCCCCGCCGAACGTCTCACCGTCGAGGGTGGCTCCGGTCCTTGCGTCCACCCGGAATGCCCAGGGGGTGTGGGAGTCGTCGCCGGGTCGTACGTGTGCGGCGAGCCCGTTCGCGCAGTGGATCGCAGCCTCGAGGTATGTGCGGTCGCCGGTCATCTCGTAGAAGCGGAGGTAGCCGATGCCCAGTTCTCCGACCTTGTCCGGCTCGATCCCGCCGTAGAAGTCCTTCGGCATATCGGACAGGCATCGGCCGTAGACGGGTCGGCCGCCGCACCCGGTCGGGAAGGGCACCCCTCCCCAGCTCCAGGTCGAAGGTGTCATCCCGTGGGCGAGCGAGTAGTCGAGCATGGCGCCGACCGTGTGGATCGCGGCGCGGTCACCGGAGTACGGGTACCAGGCCAGAGCCGAGTCGACGAACGATCCGAAGACCATCGCCGGATTGCTCTGCCAGTACGTACCGGCGAGGGTCCGACCGTCGAAGACCGAGTTGACGAGGTACGTCTTGAGTCGGGTGCCGGGCTGATCGGGGACCTTCCGCTCGATGAAGTTCCAACCGAGCCGGAGCACTTCGTCGTAGCCGAGCTGCTGGTTCGGTCGGTACCACGCGAGCAGGTTCCCCAGCGGGTCGACGACAGCGGGGTGCCAGGGGAGCTCGGAGTTGACAGGTCCGCCGCCGGATGGTGCGGTGGCCGCTCCGGCGCGCACCGGGACGAGCGCGAGGAGCGTCGACGCGCACAGCGCGAGCAGCACCGGCGCACGCATCAGCTGTCGTCGCACCGAGGTGATCCTAGGGCCCCCGTCGCGCCTCGGTCCCGGCGTCGCCGGTCGGTTCGGGCGTGACGGTCGGCTCAGCTCGGGACTTCAGCGGTGGCAACGCCGTGTCGGAAACGGTGTTCGGCGCGGCCCAGTCCGGATCGATCTCCAAGAAGGCTTCGACAAGCGCGTCGACTGCCACGCCGACCAACGTCCACTCCTGAAGCTCACCGTCGGCGCCGGTGGGTCGGGATATCCCTTCGAAGTGCTCGCCGTTGACGCGCTCGCGCAGCAGCATGCCCTCGGTGATCCCCTCGGCCGAGATCGTGAACTGCCGGAGCGTCAGTCCCTCGCGGAGTCGGAAGCCCACGAGCTGCAGGACGAGTCGGTAGATCTCGTCGAGATGCTCCGCGACAGCGTCGTACGACCGCTGCAACGCCTCTTCGACGCGACGACGGTTGCCGGTCGACGCACCCAGCGCGGTCAGCGCCCAGACGGCCGTCCACTGTGGAAACTCCTGTGAGCGTCGAAGCCCCTCGAGCTGGACGGCGCTCCCGACGCGGCACACCTCGCGGAGTGCAGACCGTCGGGAGTCCACAGAGGTCGTATCGGCATCTGCGAGGATCGGCGCGACGAAACGGAGGGTGTCTTCGATCTCTGACGAGCTGTAGTCGGCCGCGATCGTGACGAGCACGTCTGTCGCATACTCGTCCTGGTTCTCCCAGACCCGACCGATGATCGAGGCGTTCGTCACGCGGATGCCGGTGTCGGCTTCGACCCGCTCGCGCGCCCGCTTGAAGGTCAGGACCTCGCCACCCGCCCCCAGACCCTCGTCGCGGACGATGGCGCGGCCCGCGTCGACGAAGAGTCGCCGCAGGTCATCGCGGCTCACCTTCGGACGACGTATCGCTGTCACGAGCAGCCTCGGGTCGTGATCGGATCCCTCATGTCAGTCCCCCTGTCACCGAACGACTGCGGTTCGACACTACCTTCGCGACTCAATCGGATGGTCAGAACGAACGCGCTGAGTGGCGAGCCGATGGATACCATCTCCGCACGGTGGGTCACTCCGTCGTGATCACGTTGAGGATCGAATCGAGCTTCACGGTCACGAAGCTTCCGTCGGGTCGATGTGGGCAGCACCTCGCAGCTCCCACGTCGTCGCTTGCGGCCGCGGGTACTTCGCGTCATTCGGCTGCCCGCATTGGGCAAGCGTGTCAAGCCAGCGATCCGAAGAGGATCGGGTCAGCGATCAGTTGGTCGCCCACGGCGCGCGGCATGGTCGCTCACGTCATTCCGAGTGAGTTGATGCGCTCTGCCCGCCCCCAATTTTGGGGAGACGGCCGCGGTGCATCGCTGGTCCTCCGCGCGACGTAACGCTCAGCGCGTCTCGACCGTTGAAGCTCCCGGAGGGGCCGACCTGGGTTGCCGCCCGTCTTCGGAGCCGTCACGATGGCGGTGCTCGACCCGCGAGCGACCTAACAGATTCGGAGGCTGGGAAAAGTGAGAAGACGGATAGGTGTTCTTGTGCTTGGATCCCTACTGGCGGCGGGCTTCTTCACCGCCGCCGTATCGAACACGGCAAGCGCGACCGGCTCGACGGCGCCGACCGTGAGATCGGTGTCCCCCGCGAACGGACCCGTCGGTGGAGGGACGTTCGTGAGCATCACGGGGAACAACTTCGACGGCGCCACAGCCGTGGACTTCGGGTCGAATCCGGCGCCGACCGGATGGTTCGTTCGAGGCCCCGACACGATCGAAGCGATCGCTCCGGCCGGATCAGGCAGCGTTGTCGTAACCGTGACGACACCGAACGGAACCAGTTCGAGCACGCCGACCGCGAGAAACGTGTTCAACTACGTCGCTGGACCGACGATTCAGAGCTTGTCACCCCATGCCGGACTGACCAAGGGTGGAACGATCGTGACCATCTCCGGGGCCGGCTTCACGGGTGTGACCGACGTCACCTTCAATGGTGTGACCGCAAGCTACGTCGTCGACTCACCCACGGAGATCACCGCCACATCCCCGGGCCCTGAGAGCGGCGGCAACGTTCCGGTGGTCGTGACCGCCTCGGGTCAAACAACTCCCATCGATTCGGTGACAGAGTTCGACTACGTGGTCGATGCTCCGGTCGTCGACTACCTCTCGCCTGCGAGTGGCGTCGCGGGGACGAAAGTGACGATCAGGGGGTCGCAGTTCTTGAAGAAGCCTGCAGGGTCGACGACGGTGTCCTTCGGCTCGACTCCGGGTACGAGCGTCACGGTGGTCAACTCGAAGACCATCACGGTGATCGCACCGGCCGCCTCGGGAACGGTGGACGTCACCGTTTCCGACCCCAACGGAACCAGCGGTATCAACGAGCCAGGCGACCTCTTCACCTATACGGGCTAACACTTGGCCGAAAGGCGCCCAACAGATTGCGATGGCCTGGCAGCTCGGCACCGAGTTCACGCTCGGTGCCGAGCTCTTCCAGTTGTGCGACGAGAACACTGCAGGGTTCGATCTCTCTCCGTTGCGCAACGACGCGCACCGTCAGGCAGCCCGGGACGTATCACCCGAACGCCGCCGAGCGATTTCGTCCGCACCTGGCGGGTCGGCGTACCTTGAAGGACCCGCGCGCAGCCACGTCACTTGTGGCAACTCTGTGAACTTTGACGTGTCCATCGAGTGAACTCGCATCATTCCCTTTTGTGCTCTTTCATCACGAAGACCGCGCAGCTACAGTCAAGGCATCGACCGGACCTCGATGCCGAGGTGTGGTTTCGGTCATGAAGCATTTCGCATCGTGCTCGGGTCCGTCCTCGGAAGGGGCAACATGAGAAGGTTCGGGGCAATTGCCTTCGGCGTTTCGTCGCTCCTCGTGCTCCTCGCAGTGGTACCGACACGGTCGTCCGGGGCAGGTGCAGACGCGGCAGCGGGGATGTTTTCGTGGCAGCCGACGCTGCCGCCCGTCAGCCCACCGCCGACGGCGAACGGCGCGATGGCATACGACCCCGCGCTCAGAGAGACCGTGTTGTTCGGAGGGACACCTGGGACGTTCGGGAACACCTGGGGATGGGACGGCACGACCTGGTCCGTCATCGCGTCGAACGGACCTGATCCGCGGCAAGGCATCGAGATGGCTTACGACGCCAGAACCGCGAACCTTGTCCTCTTCGGTGGTGTCGGTGTCGGCGGGCCGAGTCAGGTCGCCTACTCGGACACGTGGACTTTCGACGGGACGTGGCACCGAGAGCACCCGACGGTGTCCCCGCCCTTCCTCACGAGCTACGCCATGGCATACGACACGGCGACAGGGACGGTGGTGCTCACGGGCGGTGGGGGAAGGATCGGCAACGACGCCACGTGGATCTGGGACGGCACCACGTGGTCACGAACGGCATCGGTTCCCTTCTCCGGTGGTGTGTCCGGGCTGTACGGTGCCTCGATGAGCTACGTGCCGGCGGTGCGTTCGCTGGTGTTGTTCGGCGGCTTCGACCTCAGCGCGCACCCGAAGGTCTCGAGCGCCACGTGGGAGTGGAACGGTCGCTCGTGGTCGGAGCTGAAACTTTCCCCCTCCCCTCCTGCTCGCGAAAACGCCTCGAGCACGTACGACAGTTCGGCAGGCGGACTGGTGTTGTTCGGCGGCTACGAGCCCTCGCTTGCCGACAACGGATTCGGTAACGACACGTGGATCTTCGACGGTACCCGGTGGTCGTTCGTCAAGACGATCGTCTCACCCGAGCCGCGTGTCTCTGCTCAGTTCGCGGACGGAGTGGTAGGGCCACCGCTTCTCTTCGGGGGCTACGACAGCACGAACCTCGCAAATTCGGGCTATCTGCATGACACCTGGACACTGCAGGGGTGACTCGTGTGGACGGTGAAGAGGTGAAGCGGGCGTAAGTTCTCGGCAAGCCCTGCAGGGCTCCACGTCAGATCCGCTTCAGGCGCCTCGAGCCGTCGAACCTGGCTCGAGGGCGAGCCAGGAGGGAAGCAGGTCGAGATCCGTCAGTCGGCCGCGTGTGGGACGAGACCGGCTCGCGCTGTCGGACATGCGTCTCGGCCACCCTGGTCCCGGCAGAGGTGGCATCGCCGGTCGGGGCTGCATTGCCGGCGGGAGGCACGGCGACACGCAGCCGAGGAGTTCGAACGTCCGAGACGTCCCGCGGTACGGATGTTGGCCGAGCCCTTCTTTTCCTTGGTGACTGCGACGAAATTGACCTGGCCGCCCCAGTGCCCTCCTCCGTAGCTGGCCACGATCGACCAGTCGGTCACCGGGTGACGGTCGCTCCTCGAGACCCGTTTGACGTGCAACCATCCGGCTGGGAGCACGCAGGTCGCACTGGCATTGACGAGCTCTTGCTCCGCCCCACCCTTGCAGACCGGGTTCACCCGGTGAACGCTCGACTGGACGGTGAACCCGATGTACCCGGTGACCAGAGGCGCGGCCATCCCGCTCCTCACCGCCACGGTGATCGTGGTCGGCAGATCGCTCTCGGGTTTTGCATCGAGCCGCACCTGGAGGTGGACGAGCCTCGGTGTCACCGACTGGAAGAAGATGGTCGAGCTCGGTGCGAAATGGGTGTCCCCGGAGTACGAGGCCTTCACCCGGTACGGGGACTCGCTGGCCAGCAACCGACCTGCAGCGATCCTGCATGTTGCTTTCCCGCGTGCTCCGAGAGGGTTCGTACTGGTGCACGTCAGGTCGATGCCATGATGGCCGATGATCGTCCACGTCACCGTTCCGCTGATGTGCGTCCTCCGTCGAATGAGGGCGGGCGTGATCGCAGCGTGCAGGACCAGGGCGGAGCCGGTGAAGGCATCCGAGGGCCCCGGTTTCGAGGAGGTGACCGTCACCGATGTCACATGACGGGCTTTGGCGCTCGGGGCGCCGTACGCGGGGGTGCTGATGGCCAGGGCCGCGACGAGACACCCCCCCGCCAACGCAGCTCGCATCGGGATCCTCACAAGCACTGCCCCTCTTGCCAATTCGCGGGCATGCCGACCACAGCCCTGCGCTCATGCTCGTAGGTGGCGCGACATCGTGTCAAGCAACGACTACGGACAGTGGCGACCTG
>CAVYNA010000006.1:0-372435 GCA_963769765.1 uncultured Acidimicrobiaceae bacterium
GCGAGCCGCTATCGACGCCGTCTTGAAGCGACTCGAGAAGGTGGGTCTTGGCGATTTGGTGCTCGATCTCCACGATGGCGTCGGGAAGCGGGCGAAGATCATCGGTGACCTCGATCGAGCATTGCGTTCTGCCAGTTCGACTTTTCTGATCGATCATTCCCCGACACAGCAGGACCTGGCTCGTCGGCGGGCAGAACTGGTGACACGATCGAGAGCCCTGAGTGAGATGCGCGAACCGTGGGGCATCTCCGCCTCGGAGATCTTTGCTGAGCTTCCGGGCATTGAACCCTTAGTTCGAACCGAGGCTCGCATCCCGATCGTGTTTCTCTCCCAGATGACAGAGGCAGGCCTCGTTGGGTATCAAGCTGATCTGGAACGCCTCGTGTTATTGGGTGGTCTGCCACTCGTTCAAGGCGTGTCACCGTGGTCCAGCACGCTGAGCGCCGGAAGTGTGACGAGCCCGGACGCAGTCAGGGCGGTTCGAACATCGACGGAAAGGCTACGGACCCAGACCGTTCCTGACGCCGCCAGCCGACTGCAGGCAGTCCTCAGCGAATGTGGTCTGCAGGAGCCTCAGAACATCGAAGCCTGGGTTGGGCTCTTTGCGCTCCTCGACGGGGTGGTAGCCACTCTTTCGGTCCTTGATGCATCCGTCTTCACGTATCCACTCGATGAGGTGCTCGCTGATTTCGCTCCTGCACAAAGCGGGGGGCCGGTTCGAGCCCTCGCATCGGTCACCAAAGCGAATTACCGAAAGGCCAAGAAAGCGGTGCTCGGATTGTGGCGCGGCGGCAAAGTTGCACCGGGTCAGATGTACGCGGCGATCGTGTTCGCTCGTCAGCAGATCGATCTGTGGGGAAGGGTTGCATCGGACGGCCTTCCTCCACGAGCCCCTCGCGATCTCGCTGGAAGCGAGAGTGCCTACTGGCAACTTTCGGCTGAGCTACGTGCAGTGGGAGCGGTGGCCGTGCTCCCAAGAATCGGCGAACAACCCTTCGATACCCTCATCGACCAGCTTGGCCGCATGGAGAACGATGACGACACACTGGAGAGACTGCCCGAGCTGTCACGCCTGCAGCGATCTCTTGCTGGTGCTGGCTTGTCCCAAATACTCGTCGATGTCGCGTCACGGAATCTCGGAGCTGAACAAGCAACATCCTCCCTACGCTACGCCTGGTTGATGTCGGTGCTGGACGCCGTGTGGTCGGCCGACCCAACGATCGCCGCATTCGATGGCGATGTGCACCGGGTGACAGTCGAACGCTTTCAAAGCGCGGATACGTCTCACATCGCAGCTACGCCACAACGGATCAGCCGACTCGTGGCAGAGCGAGTGACGGCGGCCCGCGGGAGTTCCCACGGGAATCAGAACTGATGGCCAAACAAGCACGACTGAAGCGCAAGCACCTGACTATCCGGCAGTTGCGCGCACAGGCGCCAAATGTCTTGGCCGCCCTCAAGCCGTGTTGGGCGATGAGCCCACTGCTCGTGTCGCAGCTGCTTCCCGCAGAACGCTGCTTCGATGTCTGCATTTTTGATGAAGCCTCCCAGGTC
Organism: uncultured Acidimicrobiaceae bacterium; assembly: GCA_963769765.1. Lineage (GTDB taxonomy): Bacteria > Actinomycetota > Acidimicrobiia > Acidimicrobiales > RAAP-2 > Bog-756. The sequence continues at coordinate 1,555 of CAVYNA010000006.1, forward strand.
ACGCCCGCAGGAGCAGTCGGAGCGCTCACCCGTGCCCATCATGCGATCGTTGCTGGAGATCCGCACCAGTTACCACCGACGGCATTCTTCGCGTCCTCAGCCGACGAATCCGAAGAAGATGATGGGGATTACTCCACGGCCCTGGTCGAGGGTCTTGAATCCATTCTGGACGTTATGGGTGCACTATTGCCGCCACCGAACGGGACCAAGACGCTCGAATGGCATTACCGGAGCCGAGATGAGCGGCTGATCGCCTTCTCGAACGCCCAGCAGTCTCTCTACGATTGGTCGATCACCACGTTCCCCGGAACGACGGTCGACGATGCCGTCTCTCACGCCCTGATTCCATTCGTGCCGGGACAACAAGAGAAGACATCATCATCGACGGCCGAGGTTCGTCGGGTCGTGGAGTTGGTCGCCGATCATGCCCGCACTCATCCTGACGAGTCTGTCGGCATCATCGGTTTCGGGAGCGAACACGCAAATCGCATCGATGAGGCGCTCCGGCTCGCTCGAATCAAGGATCCCGTGCTGGACAGGTTCATGGACGAGGACATCTCCGGAGAACAGCTCTTCGTAAAGAATCTTGAAAGGGTCCAGGGAGACGAGCGTGACGCCATCATCATATCGGTTGGCTACGGGAAATCAGCCGACGGAAGGCTCTACTACCGGTTTGGGCCCATCAACAATGAAGGGGGCGAGCGTCGCCTCAATGTGGCCGCCACCCGTGCGCGGTAGACGGATGACGATCGTGTCCTCGTTTTCCTCACAAGAGATGGATCCCACGAAGCTGAACTCAGAGGGCCCCCGAATGCTGCAGCGCCTACTGGCCTACGCCGAATCGAAGGGCACCGACCTCGGACCACACGCCCGATCAGCGATTGATTTGAATCCGTTCGAGCGTGACGTGCAGGCTCAGTTGACCGATGCAGGGATTCCCCTCGTCCCGCAGTACGGCGTGTCCGGCTACTGGATTGATTTCGCCGCACAACATCCAACGCGTCCAGGTCAAATGATCTTGGCAATCGAAGCCGATGGGGCCGCCTACCACTCGTCCCCAACCGCTCGAAACCGAGATCGCCTGCGTCAAGAGCACCTCGAACGCCTTGGATGGTCGTTCCACAGAATCTGGTCGCAAGAATGGTTCCACCATCGCGAGCGCGAAGTCGAGCGTGCCGTTGCCGCTTACAACGCCGCGATCGATGCCCACGAAACGGCCGAACACAGTACCGCTGTTCAAGGTGGGAAGTTTGTGGGTGGTGAGGCCACGCACCAAGACGGAGCGATGCCGCTAGGTCAAGAAGTCGCGGCACGTGTCGGACCTATGCCCGTAGCCCCGATGTTGACCATCACTGATTACACGAAGTCGCAACTTGTGCGACTGATCCGGTGGATCGAATCCGACACGCTTCTCCGCACAGATGATGAGCTGCGAGAAGCAGCGATTCAGGCGCTTGGCTACCGGAGGCGCGGGAGTCGGATTGTGGCTGCTCTTGACGACGCGATTCGCATTGCCCACGGAACCTCAAGTCCGTAGCGCCGACCTGTGACGTTATTCAGTTGGCAGTCGCAGGTGTCGCACGAGTTGGCTTCCGCTGTTCCAGGATCACGAGGATGAGAAGCTTCGCTCGGCGTAGCAAGATGCGAACACCCCCATCATTAGCGAGTGATCTCGATTTGGGGCCCCAGGCAGGTGACGTTCACGTCTGTAACATTGCGAAATCGGCTAACACCACGAGCGCTACCCGTCAGCTCCGACTATTCATTGCCATAGCGCCGATTCCATTGCCTTCGCGGCGACATCTTGTTGCTGATCGAGGATGTGTCCGTAGACGTCGGCGGTGATTCGAATCGAGGTGTGTCCGAGGGTCTTGGACACAACTTCAATGGGCACTCCTTGGGCAAGCATGATCGACGTCGCTGAGTGTCGCAGCTCGTGAGGATGCCACCGACCGATGCCCGCCTTCTGAGTCAGCTCGGCGAATGCTCGCCGGTGATTGTCGGGATCAAGCGGCTGGCCCCGAGAAGTGCAGAAGACGAGTCCATGTTCTTCCCATGCGTCGCCAGCGGTGACGCGCTCCTTGTCCTGTCGATCCTTGTGGTCAAGGAGTGCAGCGATCACTGAGCCCGGAAGCTGGATCGTCCGCCATCCCTTCCTGTTGGTTTTCCCAGGTCCGATCACAACCCCTCCTGGTTGTCTGACAAGAGATTGGCGGATTGAGACTTGACCCTTCTTCAAATCGACGAAACGCCAGGGTAGGCCGAATGCTTCTCCGGGGCGCATCCCCGTGGCCAGCATGAGGACGTACAGCGCCTCAAGCCGGTCCCCTTTGACAGTCTTCAGTAGTGCCTTCGCTTGTTCTACTGATAGTGAGCGACCGCTGCCTCCTGACTGCTGGCGCGGGCCATCCGTGAGTGCTGCGACATTGCGAACTACTCGCCCTTGACGCACAGCGTGTTCAAGACACTGAACCAGCACACCTCGGAGTAGCCGAACGGTTCTCGATGAAAGACCCTCATCGAGCTTCGAGTGGATGAACCGCTGGACATCGTCCGGCTGGAGCCGTGTGAGTCGTTTTCGGCCGAGCGTCGGTTTGATGTGCGTGTTGAAGACGGACTTGTAGTTTGCGACGGTGGCAGGCGTCACTCGGAGCGGGACCACCTGTTCGAGCCAGTCGTCAAAAAGCGCACTGACTGTGAGCCGATCGTCGGGTGGAGGCAAGCCGTCGTCGATGTTGCGTTGAAGCTCTCGTAGCTTGCCGACGGCCTCAGCCCGAGATTTCGCGCTGACCGTCTTGCGCAGAGGCCGACCGGTGTCGTCGTAGCCGTGCAAGACAGCGCCGACCCACCGCCCATCCGATGCTCTTTGGTAGAGGCTTCCCTCACCATTCGCCGCTCGTCCGGCCACGTTCTACCCGGTTCTACTCCGTTGCTACATTCGTTGCTACAGAGCGTACCCCAGGTGTGAAGTACTCCCGGCCAGATGGGCTCTGACCTGCGTGTTCCAGTGGAGGCGAAGGGACTCGAACCCTCGAACCTCTTGACTGCCAGTCAAGCGCTCTACCAGCTGAGCTACGCCCCCGGGGGTTGGGTCAGGTTACCAGGTCACGTCCCGATCCCTGAGGGCTGACCGCCCATCACGGGACGTGTTCCGGAGGTCCAAGACTTCGCTCCTGCCCGGACATCTAAGACCCCGGTCGGTACCATCGCCGGAGGGCAGGCAACCCCGCGCCGAGTACCCGATCGGGTGCGCGGCACCCTTCACGAGTGCGTCAGCTCCGTCGGCGACGATGCCGGTGACGACAGCCGCTCGTCGTCGGGCAGACCAGATCGACACACCACGAGGGGACGTCGTTGAGCGACCACAGGCACGAGGGCGGAGACCATCCGGCCCACGAGACGCGCGGTTCGATCGTGCCGTTCCGCGGAGGTCCGCCGGCGAGGAAGCGACCCGGCACAGACCTCGCGGAACGCCCCGACGCGGACCCGGTGCCGCTCTTCGGTGCAGCTGGCCAGAGGACCGGCGGATCAGGCGGGCGGGGTCGCGACGGAAGGAGCAGTGGGCGGATTCGCACGGTTCCCTCTCGCATTGTCGCAATGGTCGTGGTGGCGACCGTGCTCGCCGCAACCGCGGTCACCGCGGCGGCGATCGCCACGACCGGGCCCTCCTCCGGACCGTCAACGGCAGACCGATCCGGTCAATCGCCGTCGGACCGCGTGTCCACCTCCGCCTCGGCGTCCAAGTCCGCGAGGAGCGCGGCGTTCACCTACTCGGCGACGCTCGCCACCCCCGCGACGACCACCACGCTGGTGTCGGGCTCCGGCGCGGTCGATCTCTTTCGCGGCGTGGGCAGTACTTCGGCGACCATCCCGGCTCTCACCCCGTTCCTCGGGAGCCAGCGCGGTCCGACGGTGACCCTCGTCTCACACGGGTCCGCGCTCTACGTCGGTGTGCCGTGGCTCTCCTTCCTCCTCGGTGGAAGGACATGGCTCGAGACCAGCGTGCCCGGCGCGACCTCGCTCGGCAGGTCGGCTGCGGTCTCGCTCACCGCGTCGGCGATCGCAGAACCGTCCGTGCTGCTCGACCTGCTCGCGACCTCGGGCGGGAAGGTGACCGAGGTGGGAACCGTCCAACTGAACAGCTCAACGACGACCGAGTACCGCGCCACGATTCCGGCAGCGGGCATCGTCTCTGCGATCAACCGACACGCCTTCGGCCCACAGTCAGCCGGTCGCGCCGCGACCGCCGGTCCACTTGCCGGTGCGGTCCGGCGGCTCGAGACGACCCCGGTTCCCGTTTCGGTCTGGGTCGGCACCGACGGGCTCGTCCACCAGGTGTCGTTCACCCTCGACCTCACTGGCGCACTCTCACGGACGCTGTTCGGCACGACGAGCCCGGTCGCTTCGGGCGTGGGCGCGCTCACCGTCACTGTCGGGCTCTCGGGCTACGGATCGCCGGTTTCGGCCACCGTGCCGCCGGCCTCCCAGGTCACCAATCTCGGTTCGGTCGTCTCAGCGCTTCGTGATGCGGGCTCGCGCCTAAAGGGCGTGGTCTCCGCGCTCGCTTCGACTGCCTAGACGTCCCGGGGTCCACCGCAGCCGAACCACTCCGAACGGACGGCATCGGACTGCCGCCCGCGCAGCGTCGATCTGGGTGACGTCCACCCCGGTACCATCGTCCTCCATGGCGCGCGCGTACGACGCGATCGAGATCGAGAAGAAGTGGCAGCAGCGGTGGGCCGACGACGGGACCTACGAGGTCGATGCCGACGACCCCAGGCCGCCCTGGTACGTGCTCACCATGTACCCCTATCCCTCGGGTCCCGCCCACATGGGGCACGTCCGCAACTACACCTTCGGTGACCTGCTCGTGCGCCAGCGCACGATGCTCGGCTATGCGGTGCTCTCCCCGTTCGGTTTCGACTCCTTCGGCCTGCCCGCGGAGAACGCGGCGATCAAGACCGGCACGCATCCGCGTGTCTTCACCGAAGCCCGGATCGCCGAGCTCAAGCGCTCGATCGTGTCCCTCGGTGCCGTCTACGACTGGCGACGGGAGATCCGCAGCCACGATCCCGAGTACATCAAGTGGAACCAGTTCATCTTCTTGGCGCTGCTCGAGGCGGGTCTCGCCTACCGGGCAGGCGCGCCGGTCAACTGGTGCCCGGGCTGCCAGACGGTGCTTGCCAACGAGCAGGTCCTCGCAGACGGCACCTGCGAGCGATCCGGCGACACCGTGGTCAAGCGCGACCTCGAGCAGTGGTTCTTCCGGATCACCACCTACGCGGACGAGCTCCTCGCCGGCCTCGACGATCTCGAATGGCCCGAGCGGGTCAAGACGATGCAGCGCAACTGGATCGGTCGCTCGGAGGGCGCCGAGTACGACCTCGTGGTGGACGGCCGGGACGGCTCCGACGGTCGGGAGCCGCTCAGCCTCCGCATCTTCACCACTCGGCCGGACACTTCATTCGGCATGACCTATGCGGTGGTCGCACCCGAGCACCCGCTCGTCGACGCGCTCACCACCCCCGAGCACCGTGACGCGGTCGACGAGCTCCACGCGCGGGCGGCTGCCAGCACAGACGTCGAGCGCCTCTCGGAGAGCGGTGCGGCGAGCCTCGCGAAGCGCGGTGCGCCGACCGGATCGGCGGTCATCAACCCGTTCACCGGCGAACCGGTTCCGGTGTACGTGGCCGACTACGTGCTCATGGGGTACGGCACGGGCGCGATCATGGCGGTGCCCGCCGAGGACCAGCGCGACTGGGACTTCGCCGAGGCCTACGGGCTCCCGGTCGTGCGCACCGTGCGGCCGCCTGAGGGCTTCGAAGAGCACGGCGGACCGGACGGCGGACCCGGACGCGCCTACACGGGCGACGGCATCAAGATCAACAGCTCGTGGCTCGACGGACTCGACCTCCCGACCGCGAAGGCACGGGCCTTCGAGTGGCTCGAGGAGCAGGGCATCGGCAAGCGCACCGTCAACTACCGCCTGCGTGACTGGCTGGTCTCGCGGCAGCGGTTCTGGGGCTGTCCGATTCCGGTGGTGTACTGCCCTGACGACGGCATCGTCCCGGTGCCGGCCGCAGACCTGCCGGTGCTCGCCCCCGACGACGTCGAGTTCCGGCCGACCGGCGAGTCACCGCTCGCGACGAGTCCCGGGTTCCTCAACACCACCTGCCCGCGCTGTGGGGGGCCCGCCACCCGCGAGACGGACACGATGGACACCTTCGTCGACTCGTCCTGGTACTTCCTCCGCTTCTGCGACCCGTGGTCGGCCTCGGCGCCCTTCGACCCCGCCCTGGCGGATCACTGGATGCCGGTCGACCAGTACATCGGCGGCATCGAGCACGCCATCTTGCACCTCCTCTACGCGCGCTTCTACACGAAGGCGCTCTGCGACGTGGGGCTCGCGCCCGAGGGCCTGCGCGAACCGTTCGCCCGCCTGTTCACCCAGGGGATGATCCGGATGGACGGGACGAAGATGTCGAAGTCGAAGGGGAATCTCGTCGCGCCGGAGACGTATCTCTCGACGGTCGGCGCGGACGCCCTCAGACTCTTCCATCTCTTCGTCGGGCCGCCGGCGGACGACGTCGACTGGACCGACCAGACCGACAGCATCATCGACGGGTGCGCCCGCTTCCTCGACCGGGTCTGGCGCCTCGCGATCGAGTTGCCGCGGCCTGCCGCGGATGGCACGGTCCGCGACCTCGGCGCGGCCGACCTCGAGATCCGGCGGGCGACCCACCGGCTCATCGACCGGGTGAGCCGTGACTACGACCGCTGGTCGTACCACACCGCCGTCGCGGCGTGCCAGGAGTTCGTCCACCTCGTCGCGCCCTACGCGCGCGACGGCGGCCACCCCGAGGTGCTCGACGAGGCCGTCGACACCTTGGTCCTCCTGCTCGCCCCCATGACCCCGCACCTCGCAGCAGAGGTCTGGGAGCGGCGCCACGGGGACCACGTCCATGCCCACAGCTGGCCGGTGGCCGATCCCGAGCTCGCGGCCGAAGCGGCAGTGACCATGGTCGTCCAGGTCAACGGAAAGGTGCGCGAGCGCATCGAGGTGCCGATCGACGTGAGCGAGGAGGAGGCGACCCGCCTCGCGCTCGCCACACCGGCGGTCGTCGAGGCCCTGGACGGCGGTGCGGCCCGGCGGGTCATCAGCCGACCGCCGAAGCTCGTCAACGTGGTGGTGTGACCGTCTCCACCGCCTTGCAGGCGGCAAGCACGGTCGCCCACTGGTCGGGGTCCATCTCGTAGGGAGCGTAGAGGTTGAACCGGTCGACGAGGTCGCCGTAGCGGCGCGCGACCTCCGGCGCGATGTCGTCGGGCTCGCCGACCACGGCGAACGTCTCGAGCAGCTCGTCGTCGATGAGCTCGGCCATCTCGCGCCACTCGCCGCGTTTGGAGAGCCGGTTGAGGTCACCGTGCAGGTCGCCCCAGCCGTGGAGCTCGAGAACCGGGCGGTAGGCGGGGGTCGACCCGTAGAAGGCGAGCTGCTGTCTCGTCGCCTGCTTGGCCGCGTCGAAGCCGGACTCGTCGGCGCCGGTGACCACGATGCCCGGGTACGAGACCTGCACGTCACGACGGATCCGCCCGCTCGTGACCAGCCCCCGCTCCAGCGCGGGCAGGGTCACCTCGCGCAGGTACCGCTCGGTCGTGAACCCGTGGGTGAGCAACCCGTCGCCCACCTCGCCGGCGACTTCGGTCATGTGCGGACCCACTGCGGCGACGAAGACCGGGGGGTTCCCGAACGCATTGGGGCCGGGGTCGAACATGGGGGTCATGAGGGTGTGCCGGTAGAACTCACCGCGAAAACCGAGTCGGGTGCCCTCGGCCCAGCTCGCCCAGATGGCCCGGATGGCGAGGACGAGCTCGCGCATCCGAGGTGCGGGATGCGACCAGGGCATCGAGTACCGCTTCTCGATGTGCGGTTTGATCTGCGAGCCGAGCCCGAGCATGAACCGACCCGCCGAGATGGTCTGGAGGTCGTTGGCCACCACGGCGAGCGTCATCGGGTTTCGGGCGAACGCGACGGCGATGCCGGTGCCGAGCATCAGCCGCTCGGTGTGGTCGGCGGCAAGCGCGAGCGGCAAGAAGGGGTCGTGGGAGGCCTCTGCCGACCAGATGCCGTCGTAGCCGGCCGCCTCGGCACGACGTGCGGTCACGATTGCGTCGCCCGGGTCGAGCCCGAGCAGTCCGTCGACGAACATGGCCAACGGTAACCCGCCCGTTCACCCGTCCGGATCGACCTGCAAATTCGTCAAGCGAACGGCTCCAGTGGCCGAGAATTCGTCCATGGGAGACCGCGCGACCCGAGTTCCTCGGCACGCCAACGGGACCGCGTCCGCCGGCGCCCCGGTGCCGCCGCCCGCGCCGGTGCCCGAGCTCGTGGCCCGACCGACCACGGAGGGCGTGACCGACGAGGACCGCAACCGGTACGGCTCGTTGCTCGACCGGGCCGCCGAACGCGGCCTGTTGCCTCCTGCCGACTACGAGCTCCGTCTCCGCGACCTCGCCGCCGCGACCGACATCGACGAGCTGCAACGGATCGTCACCGAGCTTCCGGTGTTCGCCGCACCCGCGCCGACACGACCCGTGCGACAGCAGCGGAGTGCCGCCCGGACACCATCGGACGCAGGACCCGGTGGTACCGAGTCGTTCCGCGGGAACACCCGCTGGCTCATCCTCGTGGTGCTGGTCGTGGTGCTCCTGGCGTCGCTCGCGTTCTTGGCGGTCGCCGCGGGGCACCTTGTCAAGCATCCAAGCGGAACGCCGGCACCCGTCCGAGCGGTCAGTGCCCTTCGCCTCTGAGGAACTTCTCGAGCTCGGCCGCGATCTCGTCGCCGCTCGGCATCTCGGCGTCGAGCCCGAGCAGGTTCGCCTCCTCGGAGTCCAGCGCCGCCTCGAGCCGCCGGACCATCGAGACGTGTTCGGGGTTGGCCGCGATCAACTCGTCGACCTGGACCCTCGTCGCATCGCCGGCGCCTCGCAGCGACGAGGCGTCGAGCGCGAGACCGGTGACCCCGCTCAACCCCTCGATGAGTGCCGCGCCGGCCTCGGGGTACGGCATCGCCGAGACGTAGTGGGGGACACGCGCCCAGAGCCCGACCGTCGGCACGCCGGCCCGACCCAGCGAGACCTCGAGCGCGGCCTGGATGCCCGCGGGGACCTCGAGGGTGCCCCGGACCGTGCCGATATTGCGCGCGAGCTCGGCCGATTCCGGTGGCACCGTCGACGCCAGGCGGACCGGCCTCGTGTGGGGGGTGGGTGCCGGAAACGCGCCGAAGCCCACGACCATGCGGACCCCGAGCTGTCCCACCAGGTCGACGACGGCTGCGATGAACGTCGGCCAGCGGAAGTCGGGCTCGGGTCCGGTGAGGTAGAGGAGGTCCGCACCGTCCCGGTCCTTGCCTGCCACCAGCCGGATGGCCGGCCAGGTCAGCTCGGTCGTGACCCCGTCCTCGAGGTGGATGATCGGTCGGCGGGCGCGCTGGTCGATGAACTGCTCAGTGTCGAACGTCGCGACCTCGGAGATCGGTGAGGCGGTCAGCAGCTCGGTGAGGGCGGACGAGGCACCCATGCCGGCGTCGACCCACCCTTCGAGGGCCATGACCAGCACCGGGCTGGTCAGTCGCAGCGATGGCGGCTCTCCCCACTCGGGGTCGAAGCGGTAGAGGGGCGGTGCGTCGGGATCGCTCACAGGGACTCCACTTCTGCCAGCGCACGCTCGCCGAGTCGCCCGACGTGCGCCGCGAACTGGTCGGCACCGGAGCGATCGCCGGCAGCCGCGCCACCGGCATAGCGCACGTGGACGCCCTGGAGGATACAGGCGAGCTTCCAGAACCCGAACGCCCGGTAGTAGGGAACGGCGGAGACGTCGAGACCGGACACGTCCGCGTAGCGGGCCTGGAGGTCGGCGCGCCGCGAGAAGCCGGGCAGGGTCGTCGGGGCCACGCCGAGCAGCGCGGCCTCGGCGTCGTCCGGCTCGGCCCAGTACACGAGGAGCAGCCCGAGGTCTGCGAGCGGGTCGCCGAGCGTGCAGATCTCCCAGTCGAGGATCGCGGCCACGTTGCCTGCGTCGTCGAGCACCGTGTTGTCGAGGCGGTAGTCGCCGTGGACGATCGCGACACCCTGCTGTTCGGGGATCCGGGCAGCGAGCAGCTCGTGGACGCGGTCGATGACCGCAGGCCCGGGCACGCCGTCGACCGTCGACTGCGTGAACTGACCGTGCCAGCGCTTGAGCTGGCGCGCGATGTACCCGTCGCGGCGGGCGAAGTCGGAGAGGCCGACCGCGTCGACGTCGACCGCGTGCAGAGCGGCGAGGGTGTCGATGAGCGCCTCGCCCGCGTGTGCCCGCGAGGCCTCGGGGTAGGCAGCCGCGGTCCGTTCGTCGCGCAGGATGTGCCCCTCGACGAAGGACATCACGTAGAAGGGCGCACCGTTGACCGCCTCGTCGGTACACAGCCCGAGCGTCCGTGGGACGGGCACCCCGGTCGTCCCGAGCGCCGAGATCACGGTGTGCTCGCGACGCATGTCGTGGGCGGTCGGCAGGACGTGGCTCACCGGCGGGCGTCGCAGGGCGTAGGACGAGCCCGCCCCGTCGGTCACCCGGTACGTGAGGTTCGACCGACCGCCGGCGATGAGCTCGAAGGTGAAGGGTGGCTCGGCACCCTCGACCGTCGACGCGAGCCATGCCGAGACGCGTGCGTGGTCGATGCCCTCGACCACGGCATCGACGGGGGAGTGACCTGCGGGCATGCCACGACGCTACCCGCGCCCCGGACGGGCTCCCGGTCTCCGGGCCGGTGCGCGTGGGCGACGGGGTCCGCCGCGACAGCCTGACGGCGGACGGTGGACCGGACCGGTTCGGTAGGGTCTGGGTGTGGTCGACGTCACCGATGCCACCTTCGAAGAGGAGATCCTGCGGCGCTCGGCCGAGGTCCCGGTCGTGGTCGACCTCTGGGCGCCGTGGTGCGGGCCGTGCCGGACACTCGGGCCGATCCTCGAGCGGGTCGTCGACGCGACCGGGGGCGACGTGGTCCTGGCCAAGGTCAACGTCGACGAGAACCCGACGATCGCCGCGAGCTTCCAGGTCCAGTCGATCCCCGCGGTGTACGCGGTCCACGACGGGAAGGTCGTCGACCAGTTCATCGGTGCGCTGCCCGAGGCGGCGGTCGCCGAGTTCGTGTCGCGGCTCGCGCCGCAGGCCTCCGAGGCCGACCTCCTCGTCGACGAGGGGATTGCGTCAGGCAGCGAAGAGCCGCTGCGCCGGGCGCTCGAACTCGAACCGGACCACCCTGGCGCCATCGTCGCTCTGGCCGACCGCCTGATCGGCCGCGGCGCGTCCGACGAAGCCATCGCACTGCTGCGTCGCATACCCGAGACACCCGAGACCCGCCTGCGTCTCGCCGAGGCGCGGCTCGCCGCCAAGCAGGTGGACCCCGCGGCGACCGATGTCGCGGACCTCCTCGACGGCCTGCTCGAGCGAGTGCGCGACGATCCGGCCGCACACCAGGAGTTCCTCGATCTCCTCGAGACGCTCGGCTCCGACGATCCGCGCACGACGGGCTACCGCAAGCGACTCGCCGCCCGGCTCTTCTGACCGACTCGCGCCGCCGGACGGTAGCGTCACCGGCGTGCGCGCGACGGAGCTGACCCTCGGAGACACCAGCTTCGACATCACGACGCGTGCGCTCGTGATGGGGATCCTCAACCGGACTCCCGACTCCTTCTACGACAAGGGGGCGACGTTCGACCTCGACGTCCTCCTCGACCGCGCCGAGCTCCTCGTCGCGGAGGGTGCGGACCTCCTCGACGTCGGCGGGGTGAAGGCCGGACCCGGACCGTCCGTCGGCGAGGCCGAAGAGCTCGACCGTGTGATCCCCGCGCTCTCGGCCCTCCACGACCGGCTCGACGTTCCGCTCTCCGTCGACACCTGGCGTGCCTCGGTGGCGAAAGAGGCCTACGCGGTCGGGGCGGTCGTCGGCAACGACATCAGCGGCTTCGCCGACCCCGAGTACCTGCCGGTGGCCGCCGCGGCCGGTGCGACGGTGGTCGCGACCCACATCCGGCTCGCCCCACGGGTGCCCGATCCCGAGCCGGTCTACGACGACGTGGTCGCGGCAGTCGCCGAGTTCCTCCTCGAGCGGGCGGAGCGGGCGAGTGCAGCGGGCATCCCCCCGGACCGGATCGTCCTCGACGCGGGACTCGACCTCGGCAAGTCGGCGGACCACTCCCTCGCGCTCCTGCGCGCGTCGGACCACCTGGCCGAGCTCGGCTACCCGCTCCTGCTGTCGGCCTCGAACAAGACCTTCCTCGGCGTGCTGTACGACCTCGGGATCGACGAGCGTCGCGACGCCTCGCTCGCAGCGGCCGCCCTCGGGGTGGCCCGCGGGTGCCGGATCGTCCGCGTCCACGACGTCGCCGCCCACCGCCAGGTCGTCGCCGCACTCGCGGCGGTCGGAGCTGCCCGCGCCGGTGCGATGGAGACGGCTCGATGAGCGCGGCGGCCCGCACGCGCGCGGCGAACCCGACGGCCGCCGCCGACGGCCCCGTCTACCTTGTGAAGGGCGACGATCCGTCGCTGGTGGCCCAGGCGGCGCACGCCCTCGTCGCGCAACTCGTCGGGACCCGCGACCCGACGATGGCGGTCGAGGAGTTCGGCGGCGCGGGGGTCGACCGGCTCGAGATCGCAGCGGTGGTCGACGCGTGCACGACTCCCCCCTTCCTCGTCGACCGGAGGGTGGTCGTGGTCCGCGACGCGGGCCAGCTCACCGCGGCGGACGCGGCCCGGCTCGTTGCGTACCTGGGCGATCCGCTCGAGACCACCACCCTCGTCCTCGTCGCGGGCGGCGGCGCGCTGCCTCAAGGGCTCACCCGTGCCGTCAACGGTGCCGGTCAGGTCGTCGACACCCAGGTCGGCACCGGACGGGCGCGCTCGGAGTGGTTCGCGGGGCACCTCCGCGACGCGCCGGTCCGCCTGGAGACCGCGGCCGCCTCGAGGCTCGCGGGCCACCTCGGCGAGGATGTCGGGCGGCTCTCGGGTCTGCTCGACACGCTGGCCGCAGCGTACGGGCCCGGTGCGGTGGTCTCGCTCGAGGAGCTCGAGCCGTTCCTCGGCGAGGCCGGGGCGCTCGCCCCGTGGGACCTGACCGATGCGATCGACGCAGGTGACACCGGATCCGCGCTGAAGGTCCTCAACCGCATGACGACGGCGGGGGAGACGCACCCCCTCGTGGTGCTGGCGCTCCTGCACCGCCACTTCCGGCGCATGCTCCGGCTCGACGGCTCGGGGATCACCTCACCCGAGCAGGCCGCCACGGTGCTCGGGCTGCGGAGCCCGTACCCGGCGAAGAGAGCACTGGCCCAGGCGACGCGGTTGGGGACGGACCGCATCGCCCGGGCCATTCAGCTCTTGGCCGCGGCAGACCTCGATCTGCGGGGATCGACGGCGCTTCCGGGTGAGCTGGTGCTCGAAGTGCTCGTAGCCCGACTCAGTCGGCTGGTCCGTCAGGGAGGATAGGGACGCTGCCGGCACGGCCGGGGAGTCGAGCTACGAGCTGATCATGTCCTTCGCCTGCACGCCGCGGTCGGCGACGTTCTCGGTCCAGTGGGTGCCGTCCCAGTACCGGAACTGGTGGCGACCGGTGGGATCGGCCTTCCAGCCGGCCGGCACCGTGCGTGCGCTCGGTACGGCGGTCGGCAGGTTCGCACGCTGCTTCGGCCGGTACTGGCGCGCCAGACCGAGGTGGGGCCGGGCGGTCGCGACCGCGGTGCCGCCGCCTCCGCTGCCGCCGCCCGTGCTGAAGAACGTCGCGCCGGCGCCGACGGCGACGGCCTCCATGGCGGGGACGCCGTCGGCCAGCAGCGAGGTGTCGAAGACTTCACCGAAGCTGCCGAGACCGGTCGTGGTCGGGGCCGCCGCCGCCGGCCGCGGCTCCTCGCCGAAGCGCTCGAACGGAAGGCTCGCGGCCCGTCCGGCTCCGGCGATCTCGACCACCTTCGGTCGGGCGGCGAAGAGGTACATGCCGAGTCCGACCAGGGGGAGGAGGAGGACGAGGACGAGGTATGCGATCTTCGACTCCTGGGCGCTCTTCCACGCCCATCCGGGTTGGCGGACCAGATCCACCGTCCCGGCGATCATCGAGATGCCCACGATGATCGCGACGAGTTCGAGAGAGAAGACGCTCGTGCTTGCGAGTTGTCCGGTCATGTGCCACAGCCTCCTGTTGCGCCGATGTCGTTGGTGTTGCGGTCGGTACGGGTCCTGCGGTCCTGCGGTCCTGCGGGTGCTTCTTCGTCAGGAGGCTTTGCTCTCGACGTGTGATGACGAGGTGCTGCTATGGAATGCATCGGCGTTGCTGTGGCACTTCATCAACACTCCAAGTGTTAATCACAACACTGTCCGTAGTCAAGGGGCAACTACCGGAAGTCTCGAGACGCAGGCACGGGACCGAGTTCGAGGGGTTCGAACCGCTCGGCGACCAGGGTCATCGATCCCTCCGACCGCTCGATCCGGCCACGGACCATCAGGGCGGGGCTGGTCCGGGCCACCGGCCTCCAGCGCACCCAGGCGCCGCGCGAACAGACGATGTTGACCATCCCGGTCTCGTCCTCGAGGTTCAAGAAGACCGCGCCGTGGGCGCTCTCGGGCTGTTGGCGGTGGGTGACCACCCCACCGACGGTCACCCGCTCGCCTGCCGGCCGCGACACGAGCGCGGCGGCGGGCAGGACCCCGCGACGCGTGAGCCCCGACCGTGCCAGCTCCATGGCGGTCACCTCGGGGGTCATCCCGAGCGACCAGAGGTCGTCGGAGACCGCCTCCCAACAGGTCGGGGACGGCAGCGGTGGGGGATCCGCCCCGGTGACCACGCCCGGAAGCCGGTCCGGGGTGGCCTGCGCCGCCGCGCCCGCCCCCCACACCAGCGAGCGCCGGTCCGGCCCGTGCCGGGGCCGGTCGGGGGCCGCGGGGGCGAACGCGTCGAGCGCCCCCGCGGTGGCGAGGGCCTCGAGCTGGGTCCGGGTCACGCCGGCGCGGCGCACCAGGTCCTCGAGGTCCGACCACGGGCGCCCCTCGGCGATCCGGGTGGCGGTCTCCTTCCCGACGCCCCGCACCGAGGCCAACCCGAGCCGGATCGCGGCCTGCCCCGGGGGGAGGCCGGCCGAGTCCGGTGCCGCGCCCCCTTCCCCCTCGAGGGACGCACCGGCTTGGCTCAGGTCGACGTCGGGGCGCCGGACGGTCACCCCGTGGCGCTTGGCGTCCGCGATGAGGCTCTGGGGTGACCAGAACCCCATGGGCTGTGCGTTGAGCAGCCCGGCGGTGAACGCGGCCGGGTAGTGCACCTTGCACCAGGCCGTGGCGTACACCAGGTGAGCGAAGGCCACCGAATGGCTCTCGGGGAAGCCGAAGTTGGCGAACGCGGCCAGCGCGGCGTAGACCTGCTCGGACACCTCCGCCGAGATCTGCCGCGCCGCCATCCCCGCGAACAGCCGGTCGCGGAGGCGCGCCATCCGCTCGCCCGACCGCTTGGCGCTCATCGCCTGGCGCAGCTCGTCGGCCTCGGTCGGGGTGAACCCGGCCACGTCGATGGCGATCTGCATCAGCTGCTCCTGGAAGAGCGGGACGCCGAGGGTCCGCTCGAGCGCCGGCTGGAGCGAGGGGTGCAGGTAGGTGACCGGCTCGGTGCCGTTGCGCCGCCGGATGTAGGGATGGACGGCGTTCCCCTGGATCGGGCCGGGTCGGATGAGCGCGACCTCGATGGCCAGGTCGTAGAAGCAGCGGGGCTGGACGCGGGGGAGGGTGTTCATCTGGGCACGGGACTCGACCTGGAAGATCCCGACGGTGTCGGCTCGGCACAGCAGGTCGTAGACCTCTGGCTCCTGGTCGAGCCGGGCCAGGTCGACCTCGACGTGGTGGAACTCGGCCACGAGGTCGACCATGTGGTGCAGTGCGGTCAGCATCCCGAGCCCGAGGAGGTCGAACTTGACCAGACCGGCCGCGGCGCAGTCGTCCTTGTCCCACTGGAGCACGCTGCGCCCGGGCATCCGCCCCCACTCGACCGGGCAGACCTCGACCACCGGTCGGTCGCAGATGACCATCCCGCCCGAGTGGATGCCGAGGTGGCGCGGGAAGTCGAGCACCTCGGTGGCGAGGGCGGCCACCAGCGGCGGCAGGTCGTCCCTCGAGGCGAACGGCTCGCCCCGGTCGACCGACTTCGCCCAGGCGTCGACCTCCTCGGGGGCGTGACCGAGCGCCTTGCCCACGTCGCGCGAGCGCGGAGCGGGACCGGTAGGTGATGACGTTGGCCACCTGCGCCGCGTGCCGGCGGTCGTAGCGCTCGTAGACGTACTGGATGACTTCCTCGCGCCGGCCCGACTCGATGTCGACGTCGATGTCCGGCGGTCCGTCGCGGGCGGGGGAGAGGAAGCGCTCGAAGAGCAGCCCGAGGGAGACCGCGTCGACGTTGGTGATGCCGAGGGCGTAGCAGACCGCGGACGTGGCCGCCGACCCGCGGCCCTGGCAGAAGATGTCCTCGCGCCGACAGAAGGCCACGATGTCCCAGACGGTGAGGAAGTAGCCCGCGAAGCCGAGCTCGCCGATGACCGCGAGCTCGTGGTCGAGCTGGGACCACGCACCGGCCACCCGCTCCGCGTCCCGCGGTCCGTAGCGCACAGTGGCGCCGTCGGCGACGAGCTCCACCAACCAGCTCTGCTCGGTGTGCCCCTCGGGCACCGGGAAGTCGGGGAGGCGCGGTGCGACCAGACGGAGGTCGAAGGCGAGGGCGGCTGCGAGCTCGGCGGCATGGGCGACCGCCCCGGGCCACCGGGCGAACCGCCGTCGCTGCTCGACCTCCCCGCGCAGGCAGGCGCTCGCCGAGGGGGGCAGCCAGCCCTCGAGGTCCGACAGGGAGCGACGCGCGCGGCACCGCGGCCAGCGCGGTCGCGAGGGGAAGCGCGCCGGGGTGGCGTAGTGCACGTTGTTGGTGGCGACCGGGGCGACCCCGCGCTCGACGGCCATCCAGGCGAGGGCGTCGTTGCGGGTGGCGTCGATCGGGTCGCCGTGGTCCCAGAGCTCGACCGCGAGGTGGTCGCGTCCGAAGACGTCGATCAGCCGGTCGAGCACGCGCGCCGCGGCGGTGGGGCCGCCGGAGCCGAGCGCGGCTGCGAGCGCGCCCTTGCGGCACCCGGTGAGGACCTGCCAGTGGCCGCCGTGCTCGGCGGCCAGCTGCTCGAGGGTGAGGTGCGGCTTGCCCTTCTCCCCCCCGGCCAGGTGGGCCTCGGCGATGACCCGGCTGAGGCGCGCGTACCCCTCGGGGTCGCGGGCGAGCACGACCAGGTGGGTGCCGTCGGGGTCGGGCACGCCGGTGCGGACCGCCGTGCCGACGGCGCCGGTGAGGGTGAGCTCGGCCCCGAAGACGGTGGGCAGGCCGAAGGCCCGGGCCGCCTCTGCGAAGCGGACCACCCCGTAGAGGCCGTCGTGGTCGGTGAGCGCGAGCGCGCCCAACCCGAGCCGGGCCGCCTCTGCGACCAGCTCCTCGGGATGGCTCGCGCCGTCGAGGAAGGAGAAGTTGGAGTGCACGTGGAGCTCGGCGTAGGCCATCGTGACGAGTCCGTCATCCGTAGGTGGCTTCGACCCACCAGCGGCCCTGCTCGCAGAGGAGGAGGTGGGCCTCGGCACCGGCGACCACCTGCATGCGCGCGCTCCGACGGTGCGACCGCGACCACCACCGCTCCTCCGTCGGCCACGGCCCGGCCCATGCGGTCACCGTCGCCCAGGGCCGGCGCTCCACCGAGAGGCGGTCCGGGGTCGTGGTGGCGAGCCCGCGCCCCGACACCACGACCGGCTCGCCGGCCGCGTCCGCGAGCTCGGCGGCGAGAGGGGCGGGGTACACGACCGCCGGCGCAGGGGGCGGGATCCGGCCGGGCCAGGGGGCCTCGACGGCGTCCCGCCCGGCGTGCTCCCCGGTGTTCCAGGTGACGAACCGGGCGCGCTGCGCCGGCCCGCGGCCACCCTGGAGGCGGGCGGTGGCCACGCCGTCGTGGCCGAGGAGGTCCTGGACGGCCGCAAAGGCCCGGTGGGCCCGCGCGTCCGCGTCGCTCACCCCGCCCCAGAAGCCGGTCTCCCCGCCCGGGTGGTCCGCGCCCTGCCGTCGCCGGTGCCGGTGCTCGTCGACGCGCCGGGCCGAGAGAGGCTGTCGCAGGCCGGCCGCCTCGCCGCTCCGCCCCGTGGCGACGAGATGGCAGGCGACTCCGCCGGCCCCGAACCGGCCGAGCACGTGGGGCTCGGGCAGGGCGGCGAACTCCCCGAGGGTGCGGATGCCCAGCCGGCCGAGGACTCCGGCCAGCTCGGGGTCGACCAGGGTGTCCACCGCGAACGGGGCGAGGAAGGCCCGGGTCCCCCCCGCGGGGACGACGAGGCGGTGACGCGCGGCGAGGACGGCGGCGAACAGCCCGTCCGCGATCCCGACCTCGACGGTCGTCCGCGCCGCGGCCGCCTCGCCGATCGCGCCGGCCAGGGCCGCCTCGCCGCCGAAGTAACGGGCGGGACCGCGGGCGGGGAGCGAGCAGATGCCGGGTGCCACCACGGTGACCCACGGGCAGTAGGCCTCCACCGCACCGACCACGTCGGCGAAGGAACGGAGGGCGGTCCCGCCCTCGTCCTCCGCGAGCAGGTCCGGGCAGCGCACGACGAGGAGACGTTCCATTCAGCGCGCGCTCCCAGCTCCGGTGGCGTCCTCCACGGCGCCCTTCGCGGTGGGGAGCCACAGTTGGCGGCGACGGGGTCGGCCCGCACTCCGCCGACCGGTCGCGGTCACCGTCATCCGGCGTCGGCGCAGGTACCCCTCGCCCGCTCCCGCTCCGTCCCACGAGAGGTCGTCCACGGCCAGGTGGACGTCGGGGTGGTCGGGCCACCCGCGCGGACCGGCCACGACGAGGAGGACCGACCGGTGCTGTCGCGCGCGGGCCACCAGCCGGCGGGCCATGGCCGGCCGGGGAGGGAAGGGTGGGGAGAGCACCACCAGGTCGACGCCGTCGAGCAGCGCGGCGGTGACCTCGGCCCAGGCGGCCCCCGGGCGGCCGACTACGGCGGTGCGCGCGAGGTCGAGCCCGAGGTCGTGGGCGGCGACCGCCCCGAAGCCGGCCAGCCCGACGAGCGCGCACCACGAGCCATCCGCCGAGGCCGCGGCGACCAGGGCCAGCGTGAGCGCGCTGGCGCCACCGGTCTCCGGCCCGGCCGCGCACCGGCCCGCGCCGACGACGACCGTGCTCCCGCGGCGCAGGCCGTGCTCGGGGAGCAGGTCCGCGAGGGGTGGCACCACCGGGAGGAGGCGGGTCCGGCTCTCGGCGACCGGCCGGGTGCGGGTGGCCAGCAGGGCCAGCGAGCTGCGGTCGCGAACGCGACGCGACAGGCGTCCGGGAGCCCTCCTCCAGGGCGACGGCACCCAGCTCGCCGGGTGTGGGGGCGAACATATGTTCGACACTATCGTCTCCGACGCGATGCCGCCCAGGGGACGCCCCGGCGTGCCCGGGGGCTCACCCGATCAGCGCGACGTGCTCGATAACATGATGCGTACCAGAGGAAGGAGGTGGTCCAACTGAGCAGTCAACGTCTTGGGACCCTGGAGGTGGCTGGCCGCTGAGGCGGCTCGCTGTTCCCCCTGGCGAATCCCAGCCAGACACCTACCGGACCACCTAGCCGGACCCAGGTCCCATCCGGCGCCGCACGGGTGTTCCGGTCTCACAACAGCAAGGTCGTACCTGCGGGGCGTCTGTTCGCAGACGCCCCGCAGCGCGGCCGGACCCGACCGGTGCCCCACCGCCGGTTCGCACCTGCCGGCTCAGATCCCTTCCCACAGCCCGACCGGCGCCTTGCCGACCGGGTAGTGCCCCGGCGGCCGGCCGCCGGCCGCACCCCGCTCGATCCGCGCACGCATCCCCGGGCTCAGCGTGTCGTCGCGGATCATCTCGAAGTAGATGGCCGTGGCATTGCCGACGTCGAAGAAGTCGCGCTGCCAGTTCCACGTGAAGTCGCCCGCGTAGCGGAACCAGCTCCCCCCGAGCCCGGCGATCTCGTAGTGGGTGCCGTCCGCCCTCGTCGCGTCGGCGATCTGCTTCCACAGCCCGAGGATCTCGCCCCGGGCCTCGTCGATGAGCACCCGCTGGTACGGGTAGCTCCACCCGCCGAGGCCCTCCATCTCGAGGCCGAGCGCGTACTCGCGGATCTGGTCGCGCCCGACGGCCATGAACTCGTCGTTGGGACCGACGTTCCAGCCGTAGGTCGCGTCCTCGGTGTACATCTCCGCCATCGGCGTCCAGTCGAGCTGCTCCTCGCAACGGCGGTTGAGGTCGACCCACCGCTGCATCATCTCTTCGAGCTCGTGGCGTGGATAGGACGGCATGGTCTACTCCTCCTCGGTGATGGTGAGTGCTGACGTCGGGCAGTAGCGCACCGCGCCCTCGACCGCACGGCGCCGGTCCTCGGTCGGATGCTCCTCGATGATGCTGACGGGAGGATCCTTGCCGAGTTCGAAGACGTCCGGCGCTTCGGACTCGCAGACGCCGTGTCCCTGGCAGAGGTCGGCGTCGAGGCGGACCCGCATCACCGGGTGGCAGCCGCGCGGACGCCGGTCCGACGGCGGTACCGGATCGCGACCGGCTGTTGGAGCTGGATGACCATCTTCGAGAGGTCGGCACGGTAGGTCTCGGGTGGCTGGGCGAGCTCGAACTCCCAGTCGAGGAGGAGCACCGAGAAGATGGCCTTGAGCTGCATGAGGGCGAACGCGGCCCCGACGCAGCGGTGGCGGCCTGCGCCGAAGGGGATCCAGGTCCAGGGGTTCTGCTTCTCCTCGTCGCGCGGGTCGAGGTAGCGGGTCGGGTCGAAGCGCTCCGCGTCGACGAAGTCCTCGACGATGCGGTTGGACACCCACGGGGACGCGCCGACCATCTGGCCCTTGCGGATCGCGACGTCGCGGAACTGGAGGTCCTCTTTCGCGACGCGGAGTAGGAGGATGAGCGGCGGGTGCAGCCGGAGCGTCTCCTTGAGCGACGCCTCGAGCCAGGGCATTTCGCGCAGCGCCTGGTAGCTCACCTCGGCGCCGCCCGCGTAGAGCTCGTCCAGCTCGCTCGTCACCTTCGCGAGGAGGTCGGGGTGTTTGAGGAGCTCGATGACCATCCACGACGCGGTGGTCGAGGTCGTGTGGTGCCCGGCGAACATCATCGAGATGAAGATGCCGGTGATCAGGTCGGCCGTGAAGCGCGCCGAACCGTCCTCGTCGCGGATCGACATGAGGACGTCGAGCAGGTCGCGATCGTCGGGTGCCGTCGGCCCCTCTTCCTCGCGGCCGTCCATGATTCCCTGGACGAGACGGACCAGCTCCCGCCGTGACGCGTCGCGGCGGGCGAAGCTCTCGATCGGCGCGTACGGATCGACATAGGCGAGCGCGTCGGTCCCGCGTTCGAGGTCGTGGTACAGCTCGGCGAACCGGTGGTCGAGCTGGTCGCGGAAGCGCCTGCCGATGAGGCACGACGACGAGGTGTAGATGGTGAGCTCGGCGAACCAGTCGAGCAGGTCGAGCTCGCCCTCGTCGTCGAGGTGGGAGGTCATCGTCTCGACTTCGCCCGCGATGGTCTCCGCGTGCCCGCGCATGAACTTGTCGCGCAGCGCCTGGTTGTGGAGCATCTCGCGGCGGCGCTCCGGCGACGCGTCGAAGACGACCCCCTCACCGAAGACCGGTGTCATGAAGGGGTAGGCCTCGGCCTGGTCGAGCACCTCCTCGGGGGCCCGGAAGAAGAGCTCGTTCGCCTCGGCCCCGGACAGGAGGACGACGTCGCGGCCGCCGAGCTTGAAGACCCCGACGTCGCCGCACTCGGCGCGTACCCGCTCGAGGAGTGCGATCGGATCGGTGCGCAGCTCCTCGAGGTGACCGTCGGGCAGGTCGCCCCCCGACACCCGTGGTGGTTCGCGCAGCTCCAGGGACGTGGTCATCGGTCCTCCTCGAGGATTGGGGCTTCGGGTTGCAGCTCGATCGTGGTGACGTGGGTGCCCCGCGGCATGCCGACGACCGCGAGCACCGCCTCGGCCACCCCCTCGGGACGCATGAAGGCCGCGTGGCGGGCGAACCCCCAGGCGACCCACTGGTCGAGGATCTCAGCCGTCGTGGTCGGATCCCAGTCCATCCCCATGCCGGTGAGGGTCGGACCCGGTCGGAAGACCGTCGCCCGCACGCCCGTGCCTTCCAGCTCCATCTGCAGGCTGCGCACGTACCCCTCGAGCGCCCACTTGGACGTCACGTACGCCGCCATCGACGGCCGTGGGCGCACCGCGACGTCGGAGGTCACGAAGACGAGGTCGCCCCGGCGGCGGTCGACCATCGCAGGGAGCAGCGCGCGCACCAGCCGGTGGGTCCCCTCGACGTTGACCTCGAGCGTGGCGCCGAGCAGGTCGTCGTCGGTGTCCAGCACCGCACCCGCCCGGTTGAGGGCCGCGTTGGACACGACGATCTCGACGGCCCCGAGTGCGGCGGTCGCCTCGGCGGCGAAGCGCCCCGGCGACACGGGGTCTGCGAGGTCGAGGTGGAACGCGTGGGCCTCTCCGCCGGTCTCGCGCACTGCCGACGCGATCTCCTCGCACTGCTCGACCCGGCGGGCGCCGAGCGCCACCGGGTGTCCCGCCGCGGCGAGCACCTGGGCCGCTGCGCGTCCGATCCCCGAAGACGCGCCGGTCACGATCGCCGGGCGCCGGGTGGGATGCGGTGCGAAGCGGGCCATCAGCGCAGGGTCACGTCGAGGGGCAGCGCCGCGAAGCCGCGCACGTTGATCGAGTGGACGCGCGTCGCGCGCTCCTCGTCGATCTCGTAGGTTGCGACCCGCCGCACCAGCTCCTCGAGCGCCACCCGTGCCTCGAGCCGGGCAAGCGGCGCACCCATGCAGAAGTGACGCCCGCCGCCGAAGCTGACCAGCTTGGTGGTGTCCCGGTCGAGGTCGTAGACGTCCGCCCGGGGGAAGACGTCCTCGTCGCGGTTCGCCGATCCGATGAGCAGGAGGACGCGGTCGTCGACGTCGAGCGGGGTGTCGCGCACCTCGACGGGTGCGCGCACCTTGCGCACGAGCATCTGGGTCGAGCCGTCGAAGCGGAGGGTCTCTTCGACCCAGTCGGGGATGCGCGCCGGATCGGAGAAAGGCTTGGCCCGCTCGTCGGGGTGGCGCCACGCCCAGTAGATCGCATTGCCGAGGAGCTTCGTGGTGGTCTCGTTTCCGGCCACCACCATCAAGAAGAGGAACGCGATGACCTCGTCGTCGCTCAGCCGGTCGCCGTCGAGCTCCGCGACGAGCAGCTCCGAGGTCAGGTCGGGGCGGGGGCGGGCGCGGCGCTCGGTCACCATGTCGGCGTAGTACGCGGCGAGCTCGAGGGCTGCCTCCATGCCGCTTCGTGGCACGTCGAAGACCCCGTCCTCGCGGTGGAGCACGAGGTCGGCGAGCCGGCGGAGCTCGCCACGATCGGCCACCGGCACGCCCATGAGCTCGGAGACGACGTCCATCGGCAGCCTGCCCGCGAACTCCGAGATGAGGTCGAAGCTGCCCGCCTCGAGCGCGGGATCGAGGTGCTCGAGCGCGATCTCACGGATGCGGTCCTCGAGGCGGGCGACCGTCCGTGGCGAGAACCCCTTGCCGACGAGCGAGCGCATCCGCGTGTGCCGGGGTGGGTCCATCGCGAGGAAGGACATGGTGCGGTGGGCATCGGGCCCGTACGCAGAGGGCTCGAGGGAGACGCCGTTCGCATTGGAGTAGACGTCCACGTTGCGGAAGGCCGTCTGCACGTCCTCGTGCCGGGCGAACGCCCAGAAGTCGAACTCGTCGTTGCGGTAGACGGGCGCGTCCGCACGGAGCCTTGCGTAGGTCGGGTAGGGGTCCTCGTGGAACTGGTAGTCGTAGGGACTGAACAGCGCCGATCCGTCGACGGCGAGGCTCATCGGGCCGCCCGCAGGGTTCGGCCGGCGGATGCGGAGCCGGTCATCAGGCGTGCCGCGTCCGCCACGAGGTCGGGGACCGCGCCGAACTCCATGTGGCCCATCCCGGCGTTGAGGAGCGCCCCGAAGTAGGTCGTCACGAGGACGCGCACGACGGCGGGGTCGCACCCCGGTCCGGCGGCGGCGGTCAACCGGCGGTGGATGTCCGCACCGATCCGGTCGCGGAGCCCCTTCACGTCGGGGTTGGAGCTCACGAGCGCCTGGGTCGAGGCGGCCACCATCACCGGGCTGCCGGCCACGATGGTGCCGAGGTCGTGCACCGCGATCCCGATGCGCTCCGCGGTCGGTGCAACGAGATCCGGGTCGGGCGGTGGCACCGCGCGGACCCGGCGCCAGAGCAGCTCGGCGAGGAGGTGGTCCTTCGACGAGAAGTAGGTGTAGGCGGTGGCCGGTGCGACCCCCGCCCGGCGGGCCACGTTCCGCACCGAGAGCCCGTCGTACCCGGTGACCTCCACCTCGGCCTCGGCCGCGTCGAGCAGCTCGTCGACCGCCTCGGCCTGGCGCTCCGTGAGCCAGCGGCGCGGAGCTTCGTGCGCCGCCGAGTCCGCCACGCTCACCGGTCGGCCGCCCTGTGCGGGACGTGCGGGGTGCCGTCGCGCATCGGCGGGTACTCGAAGGTGGCGGCGGTGGTCGCCCGGACGATCTTCGTGATGTCCGCCTCGGGCAGGGTCTCGTTCTCCTCGTCGATCGTCACCTCCCACCGGCAGTGGGGCGAGCGGTCCGAGGGCACGCGCGGCGGTCGGTGCACGTGGCGGATGTGCGCTTTGGGGTTGACGGCCTGGGCCGTGTAGTCGAAGGTGCCGTCTTCGATGTGGTGGCACATCCCCGTGACCATCTTGTCGCCCCAGGGCTCGGCGTCCATCAGCGCGCCGCAGTAGGCGAGCTCGAAGAAGCCGTGGCGCTCGTCGACCACCTCGTAGCGGACGTCGAGGTAGTGGTGGGGGAAGCCGGGGTCGACCTGGAGCACCTTGAAGATGTCCTGGACCGTGTCGCCGGTGATGTTGAGGATCCGCCGCAGTCGTTCGCCGTAGACGGGGCTCGCGCCGCGCCACTCCTCGATCGCGAGTCGCTGGACCTCTTCCCCGCCGTGGCTGATCCCGATCGCCGCGCACATCGAGCGGTCGAGGAGGTGCACGATCTGGGCGAACTCGCGGACGAGCCGCACCAGCGCCGGCTTCGAGAGATCCTCGTAGCGGAAGTCGGTCTGGAAGGGTCCGCTGTAGTCCTCGAGGCCGCCGTCCTGCGGGTCTGCGGAGGTCGGTGTCGTGTTGCCATCGGTCATATGTCTGAACTATAGTCTAGACACCTGTCCAGGAAAAGCCCCCGTGTGCGCACTGCCTTCTGCGTGGCGCCCGGGACCCGGTGACGGCCGCCCGACGGGGCGGGCGCGAGGAGGAGTGCCCATGCCAGCCGAGGATCCCGCCGGCAATGCCGACCGGCGTCCCGTCGTCGGGGTGATCGGACTCGGTGCGATCGGTGACGGCGTCGCCGGCAGCGTGCTGCGGGCCGGGCTGCCGCTCGTCGTGTGCGACGTGCGTGCCGAGGCGACGGAGCGGTACCGCGACGGGGCGACCGTGGCGGACGGGCCGGCCTCACTCGCCCGCGACGCGGACGTCGTGGTCGTCGCCGTGGTCGACGACGCGCAGGTGCACGCGGTCCTCTCCGGAGCCGATGGTGCGCTTGCCGCCGCGCGGCCGGACACGATCTTCCTCGTGGTGAGCACCATCACCCCGGCGTGCATCGACGCGGTCGCCGGGGAGGCCGCCGACCTCGGTCACCCGGTCCTCGACTGCGGGGTGAGCGGAGGGCCGAGTGCGGCCGCGAGCGGCGAGCTGGTCTGCATGGTCGGAGGGGACGCCGCGACGATCGAGCGGGCGCGCCCGGTCCTCGACGCGATGGGCTCGCTGACGGTGCACATGGGCCTGCTCGGGACCGGGCTGGCTGCGAAGCTCGCCCGGAACCTCGTGCAGTACGCGTCGTGGCTTGCGGCCTACGAGGCCCAGGTGCTCGCCGAGGCGGCCGGGGTCGACCTGGCCAAGCTCGCCCAGGTGATCCGCGCGAGCGATGCGAAGATCGGCGGCGCCTCGACGCTCATGTTCCGCTCGACGGTCGCGCCCTTCGAGGACGGCGACGACGCGGGCCTCGTCGAGGCGATGCGCTCGGCGTCGCTGCTGGCCCACAAGGACCTGCACGCGGCCCTCGAGCTCGGCGGCGCACTCGGCGTGACGCTCCCCCTCGCCGTGATGACCGACGAGCGCTGTGACGCGATCTTCGGTCTCTCGACCGATCGGGTGCCCGGGTGAGCCCCGGAGTGGTCGGCGAGGAGCGCCTGTTGGTCGGTGGCGAGCTGCGCGCGGCCAGGTCCGGTCAGGTCTTCCCGACCGTCAACCCCGCGACCGAAGAGTCCCTCGGAGTGGCAGCGGACGGCGGCGCCGCAGACATGGACGAGGCGATCGCCGCGGCGCGGGTGGCCTTCGACTCGACGGCCTGGTCGACCGACCTCGCACTCCGGGTCCGGTGCCTCCGCCAGCTCGAGGCCGCGTTCCGCGCGCACGACGGGGAGATCCGCGCGTTGACCGTCGCGGAGGCCGGCGCCCCGCTGTCGATGACCTATTCGGCACAGCTCGACTCGCCGGTGTCGTCGCTCACCTGGGTCGCCGACCTCGCCGAGTCCTACCCCTTCGAGGTCGACCTCGGTGACGCGGCCCCGCTCGGGATGCCCTCGCACCGCTGGGTTCGCCGCGAGGCGAGCGGCGTGGTCGGTGCCATCACCCCGTGGAACGTTCCCCACCAGATCAACCTCGCCAAGCTGGGCCCCGCGCTCGCCGCCGGGAACACCGTCGTGCTCAAGCCCGCACCGGACACCCCGTGGTGCGCGACCGTGCTCGGCCGGCTGGTCGCCGAGGAGACCGACATCCCGCCGGGGGTGCTCAACATCGTCCCGTCCTCGGACCCCGCCCTCGGCGCGCTGCTCGCCGAGGACCCGCGGGTCGACCAGGTGAGCTTCACCGGCTCGACCGCGACCGGCCGGAAGGTGATGGCCGCAGCGTCGGCGACGCTCAAGAAGGTCTTCCTCGAGCTCGGCGGGAAGTCGGCCTTCGTGGTCCTCGACGACGCCGACCTCCGAGGTGCCTGCGCGACGGCGGCCTTCACGGTCTGCACGCACGCCGGCCAGGGATGCGCGATCACGACCCGCCTGCTGGTGCCCCGTCGCCAATTCGACGAGGCCGTCGAGTCGACCGCCCGTGTGATGGGGAAGCTGCCCGCGGGTGACCCGACCGACCCCGGCACCATCTGCGGGCCGCTCATCAGCGCACGCCAGCGCGACCGGGTCGAGGGCTATCTCCGGCTCGCGACCGAAGAGGGCGGGTCGATCGTGACCGGAGGCGGGCGTCCTGACGGCTTCGCGCGTGGCTTCTTCGTCGAGCCGACCCTGGTCGTCGGGGTGGCGAACGACTCCCGGGTCGCCCGAGAGGAGATCTTCGGGCCGGTGCTCGTGGTCATCCCACACGACGGGGACGACGACGCGGTCGCGCTCGCCAACGACTCGCCCTACGGGCTCTCGGGGTCGGTCTGGTCGGCCGATCGCGAGCGCGCCCTCGCGGTCGCGCACCGGATCCGCACCGGCACCATCGGCATCAACGGGGGCCTCTGGTTCAGCCCGGACGTCCCCTTCGGCGGGTACAAGCACTCTGGCGTCGGGCGGGAGTCCGGCGTCGCGGGCTTCGAGGAGTACCTCGAGACGAAGGCACTGGCCGAACCGGCCGGTAGATGACGTGGAGGGAAGCGATGAGTGAGGCTGAGACCGAGGGGACCGGGCCCAGCGCGGCACGCGCCCGGGGGATCGCGAAGATGGAGGAGGTCTACGGCTTCTCTGTCGACCCCGACACGATCGCAGGCCCCTACGTCGACGTCACGGTCGACCACCTCTTCGGCGAGATCTGGACGAGGCCGGGCCTCGACGTACGCGACCGACGGCTCATGACGATCGGGGTGCTGGCGGCCCTCGGGCTCTCGCCGCTCGTCGAGATCCAGTTCCGCTGCGCCCTCGAGCGCGACGAGCTCACCGTCGAGCAGGTGCGCGAGACGGTGGTGCACCTCACCCACTACATCGGGTGGCCGCTCTCGACCGGGGTCAACGAGGTCGCGGAACGGGTGATCGCGCAGCGGGCGAAGGACCGCTCGTGAGCGGGCCCACCGGCGCCGGCCCGGCAGGCGGGGGGAGCCCGATGGTCCGGTTCGACTTCTCGGGGAAGGTCGCCGTCGTGACCGGATCGGGTGGAGGTATCGGCCAGGCCTATGCCGAGGCGCTGGCCGGTGCGGGCGCTTCGGTCGTCGTCGCCGACATCGACGCGGCGGGCGCGGACACAGTCGCCGCGGCAGATCCGCGACGGCGGGGGCGCGGCCGAGTCGGTGCACGTGGACGTCGCCGATCCCACGTCTGCAGCGGCGATGGCGGACGTTGCGGTCGAGCGGTTCGGGGGCATCGACTACCTGGTCAACAACGCTGCCATCTTCGGTGGGATGAAGCTCGACCTCCTCCTCACCGTCGACTGGGAGTACCTCGAGCGCTTCCTCTCGGTCAACCTGCTCGGCGCGCTCAACTGCGTGCGCGCCACCTATCCGGCGATGCGCACGCGGGGCGGCGGCGCCATCGTCAACCAGTCGTCGACCGCGGCCTACCTCTACGCAGGCTTCTACGGCCTGGCGAAGGCCGGGGTCAACTCCCTCACCCAGCAGCTCGCGCACGAGCTCGGTGGTTCGAAGATCCGCATCAACGCGATCGCCCCGGGACCGATCGACACCGAGGCGTCCCGATCGGTGGTGCCGGAGGTCTTCATGAAGCCGATCCTCGACTCGCTCGCGATCAAGCGGCAGGGGCAGCCCGACGACCTGGTCGGGCTCTGCCTGTTCCTCCTCTCCGACGAGGCGTCGTGGATGACCGGGCACGTCTACAACGCAGACGGCGGCCAGGTGTTCCGACCGTGATCCGCGGTGGCATCCAGGTGCTCGATCCTCGGGTGAGCCCGGCGTGACCATGCACCGCGCCGGCGTCGAGGATCGGGACGGGGTCCGTCTCGTCACCTTCGACCGACCCGAGGCACGCAACGCGTTCGACGACGCGATGTACACCGCGGTCGACGAGGCGCTCGTCGGCGCGCTCGCGGACGACGGGGTCCACGCCGTCGTGCTCACCGGGCGGGGGACCGCGTTCACGGCCGGCCAGGATCTCCGCGAGATGGCGGCGATCGCGACCGGTGAGGGCGGTCCCGCGGCCGGAAGCGGGTTCCGCCGACTGCTCGACACCCTCTGCGCGTTCGACAAGCCGCTCCTCGCGGCGGTCAACGGCGTCGCGGTCGGGCTCGGCTTCACCCTGCTCGGACACGTGGACCTCGCGCTCATCGATGCCGACGCGAGGCTGAAGGTCCCCTTCGCCGAGCTCGGAGTCCCGCCCGAGGCCGCAAGCTCGGTGCTGCTCCCCGCCCGCATGGGCTGGCAGCGCGCGGCCGCAGCGCTCCTCGCGTCGGAGTGGATCGGCGCCACCGACGCGGTCGCCGCGGGGCTCGCGCTCCGGGTGTGCCCGCCGGGTACCGTCCTCGTCGAGACGATGGCCCTCGCCACGCGGATCGCCTCGTTCCCTCCCCGTACCACCCGCGAGATCAAGCGCCTGTTGCTCGCCGAGCGGTCGTCGGCGGTCGCCGCTGCCCGCGGCCGCGAGGAGGCCGCGTTCTCGGCGCTCTTCTCCGACCCCGAAGCCAACCCCGGCGCCGGGCTCGCCGCGGTCCTCGGGGGGTGATCGGGGGGTGCGACTCGGGATCACGGCATTCCTCACCGACCAGTCGATGACTCCGGCCGACCTCGCGCGCGAGGTGGAAGTGCGCGGGTTCGCGTCGTGCTACCTCCCCGAGCACACCCATCTGCCGGTGCGGGCCGACACCCCGCCGAGCCTCGTCGAAGGAGTCCGCCTCGAGGACTACCGCCGGGGCCTCGATCCGATGGTCGCGCTCGCCGCCATGGCGTCGGTGACCGAGCGCATCGAGCTCGGTACCGGGGTGCTGCTCGTCGCGCAGCACGACCCGATCCTGCTCGCCAAACAGGTTGCCACGCTCGATCACCTGAGCCGGGGCCGGGCCGTGCTCGGCGTCGGCTACGGCTGGAACCGCGCGGAGGTCGAGGACCACGGGGTGGCCTTCGCGTCGCGTCGCGCCGTCGCAAGGGAGCACCTGCTCTGCATGCAGGCGCTCTGGAGCGAGGAGCAGGCCTCGTTCCACGGGGAGCACGTCTCGCTGGAGCCGTGTTGGAGCTGGCCCAAGCCGTACGGACGGTCGCGCGTTCCGGTGCTGATCGGGGGCCGTGCGACGCCGCAGGTCTTCGCGGCGGTCGCCGAGTTCGCGGACGGCTGGATGCCCGTCGGCGGGGCGGGTCTTCGGACTGCGATCCCCGAGCTGTCCGACGCCTGCGAAGCGGCAGGTCGCGACCGGGCGGACATCCGGGTCGTGCCGTTCGGCTCGGTCCCGAGCGAGGAGAAGCTCGACCATTTCGAGTCGCTCGGCATCACCGAGGTCGTCCTGCGAGTGCCTTCGGGGAGCGCGGACGAGATGCGGGCGGTGCTCGACGTGCACGTGCGCTTTCTCGAGCGGTTCGGGGGCGGTGATGGCTGACGACCGCGCCGCGGGACCCGGTGGGTCGGCCGAGGCGGGCAAGCCCTGGAGCGGCGGCGGCCGCGAGGAGCTCGCAACCGCGGTGCGGCGGCTGGCATCGCTGACAGTCGCCGCCTCGGCGACCCAGGAGGTCCTCCGGGACGCAGCGGAGCGGGCGGGCGCGCTCGCGGACGAGCTCGACCGCTGGGTACCGGTGCCCGGTCCGCACCCCCGGGCGCGCTTCGCCGACGAGTCGGTCGCGTCAGGCGAGGCGACCGGCCTCGCTGACGCGATGCCCTTCGACATGGTCATCGGCCGGTGCAACCCGATCGCCCCTCCGATCGAGATGGAGTTCGAAGGTGACCGTGCCATCGGACGCACCGTCTTCGGCCCGCAGTTCGAGGGCGGACCGGGCATGGTGCACGGTGCCGCGCTCGCCGGTGCTTTCGACATCATCCTGACCGGCGCGAATGTGCTCGCGGACGGCGCGGGACCGACGGTCACACTGACCCTGTCCTTCCTGAGCCCGACGCTCGTCGGCGAGGAGGCTGTCTTCGAGGCGTGGGTGACCTCGGTGGACGGACGCCGGACCTTCAGCGAGGGACGGCTCGTCCAGGACGGCGTGGTGACCGTCGAGGCCCGCGGCGAGTTCGCGCGCCTCGACCGGGCTCGGATCGAACGCCTGCACCGCCGTCCGGGCGGGCGAACGGGTGCAACGTCGGGCGGTTCGGATTCGGGTTCTCTAGAGTCATAGCGGCCTGCACCCCCTGGGGAGGTGCCGGCTCGCACCGCGAGATGGGGGAGGCACCAGTGAGACGTTCCACCGTTGCAGGTCTTGTGCGATCGACGCGCGTCCGGCTGACGCTCGTCGTCTGCACGGCGTTGGCCACCACCCTGGCCGGGTGCTCGTCGACCCAGACGACCGGTGCCAGCGCGTCGTCCAATTCCAAGTCGACCGTCCCGACGTCCGCGTTCTCCGACCGCACCGGGCTCACCTCGTCCACGGTGTCGATCGGCAACGTCTCGACCCAGGTGGCCGGCCTCTTCGAAGGTGCGGTCGTCGGGACCCGCGCATACGCCGCGTACGCCAACGCCCAGGGCGGGATCAACGGCCGCAAGCTGATCGTCGACAGCGCCGACGACAGCTTCCAGGGTGCGCCGAACAAGCAGTTCACCGCGGCCGGTGTCGCGAAGGACTTCGCGATGGTGGGGAGCTTCTCGCTGCAGGACAACTTCGGGGGGCAGGTGCTCGCGGCCAATCCCCAGGTTCCCAACGTGACCGTCTCGCTGGACACCGCCACGGCCAACCTGCCCAACAGCTTCTCCCCGTCGCCCGCGGCCAACGGCTGGCAGCTCGGTCCGCTCGTGTACTTCAAAGAGCACTATCCCTCTGCGGTGCTGCACGCCGGTGCGTTGATCGCAGACCAGACGTCCGCGATCACCAAGTGGAACGGTGAGCTCGAGCGCGATGAACCACCTCGGCTACAAGGTGGTCTACGACCAGCAGTTCGACATCACCACCACCGACTTCAGCCAGCACGTGGTGGCCATGCGCAACGCCGGGGTCAAGATCCTCTTCATCGAGCAGATGCCCCAGAACTACGCGGCCGCGGTGTATCGCGCGCTCAACTTGCAGAACTTTCACCCGATCGTCGTACTCGGCGCGTCGACCTACAGCGACGCCCTCGTGGCGAACGCAGGCGGTGCGGCGGCCATCGACGGCGCATATCTCGAGCAGAACACGGCGCTCTACCTCGGTGAGGACGCCTCGGCGATCCCGTCGGTCTCGACGTTCCTCACCTGGGTCCAGAACGTCTCACCCGGCTTCAAAGCCGACCTCTTCACCCTATTCGGATGGGTGTCGGCCGAGCTCTTCGCCCAGGGTCTCAGGGCCGCCGGCCCCGATCCGAGCCGCGGCTCGGTGCTGAAAGCCCTGCGGGCGATCACGTCCTTCTCGGGCGGCAACATCATCGCGGCGGCCAACCCGGCGGGGAAGATCCCCTCCAACTGCTACATCCTCGCCCGCATCACCAACGGGCAGTTCCTGCGGCTCGACGACCCCCCGACCACGGGTCCTTCGCACGGATACCGCTGCGACCAGCCCTACTACTACTCGAAGCCCTGAGCGTCCGGGCCCGCGGGCCGGACCACCCCGCGCCCTGTCGGGACGCGACGGGAATCAGGCGTGCCGGGCGGCCTTCTTCATCAACCGGGACTTGCGGTTGGCCGCCTGGTTCTTGTGGATCACGCCTTTCGCGGCCGCCTTGTCGATCCGCTTGATGGCGAGCCGAAGCGCGTCGTCCGCATCCTCGCCTGCGGCGTCGATCGCCGCGATCGCCCGCTTGGAGCGGGTCCGCAGCTCCGAGCGGACCGCCTTGTTCCGGGCGTTCCGCTTGACCGTCTGACGGTTGCGCTTGATCTGGCTTCGGATGTTTGCCACAGGTGGTACTCGTCCTCGGGTCGTGCGGGCTCCGACGGTCGTCCGGAGCGGTGACCCCGGCGGTCCGCACAAGGGAGGGAGCGCCGGAGGGGGTCCACGATAGCAGCCCCTGTGTCAGGACTGCCTGCCGTGCAGGTCCCCTGCCTCCGGCCGTTCGGGAGAGGTGTCCGGATGGGCGGCCAGGCGGCGGGCCCGGGTCCGGCGACCACGTCGGATCAACACCGCCATCACCACCCAGAAGAGGACCGTCACGACGACGACCACCGCCACCACGAGGAGCAGCACACCGACCACCGTGACCGCGGTCATCGGCGGACGGATCCGGCGGGACTGGGCACGGGCGCAGCTTAGGTACGCTGGCCTCCCCGTGCTCGCTCCCGATGCCATCCGCAATTTCTCGATCATCAGCCACGTCGATCACGGGAAGTCGACCCTCTCCGACCGCATCCTCGAGCTCACCGGTGCGGTCGATCCCCGGCAGATGCGCGAGCAGTACCTCGACTCGATGGACATCGAGCGCGAGCGGGGGATCACCATCAAGGCGCAGAACGTCCGGGTTCTCTGGCGGAGCCACACCCTCCATCTCATCGACACGCCCGGCCATGTCGACTTCGGCTACGAGGTGAGCCGCTCGCTTGCCGCCTGCGAAGGGGCGGTCCTGCTCGTCGACGCATCGCAGGGCATCCAGGCCCAGACCCTCGCCAACTGCTACCAGGCCCTCGACAACGACCTCGAGATCCTCGCCGTGCTCAACAAGATCGACCTGCCCGCCGCCGATCCCGACCGCTGCGCCTCGGAGATCGAGCAGGTCCTCGGGATCGACGCCGCCGAGATCATGCGGATCTCCGCAAAGACCGGCGAGGGCGTCTCCGAGCTGCTCGACGCGATCGTCGAGCGCATCCCCGCGCCCGGCGGCGATCCGACCGCCCCGCTGCGCGCGCTCATCTTCGACTCCGCGTACGACCAGTACCGCGGGGTGGTGAGCTCGATCCGGGTGATGGAGGGCACCCTCACGTCGGCCAGCCGGCTCAGGTTCATGCAGGCCGGCAGCGATCACGAGATCGAGGAGCTCGGGGTGCGCCTGCCTGACACCGTGGTGGTCGACGAGCTCGGTCCGGGTGAGGTCGGCTATCTGATCGCCGGCATCAAGGACGTGGGGGGTGCCCGCTCGGGCGAGACGGTGACCGATGCGCGCCATCCCGCGCCCAACGCGCTCGCCGGCTATCGCGACCCCAAGCCCATGGTCTTCTGCGGGCTGTTTCCCATCGACGGCGACGAGCTGCCGGACCTGCGCGACGCGCTCGAGAAGCTTCGCCTCAACGACGCGAGCTTCACCTACGAACCAGAGTCGTCGCGCGCGCTCGGCTTCGGCTTCCGCTGCGGCTTCCTGGGGCTCTTGCACATGGAAATCGTGCGCGAACGCCTCGAGCGGGAGTTCGACCTCTCCCTCATCGCGACCGCTCCGTCGGTCGCCTACCGCGCCTACCTGAACGACGGTGCGGTGGTCGACGTCGCCAACCCGACCGAACTCCCAGAGCCGACCCGGCTCGACCACGTGGACGAGCCGATGCTGCATGCGACGATCCTGTCGCCGGCCGAGTTCACCGGCACCGTGATGGACCTCTGCCAGGGTCACCGGGCCGAGCTGGTCAAGATGGAGTACCTCTCTCCCGAACGCGTCGAGTTCGTCTACACCGTTCCGCTGGCCGAGGTGGTGGTCAACTTCTTCGACCAGCTGAAGAGCCGGACCCGCGGGTACGCGAGCCTCGACTACGAGCCGTCCGGGTATGCGACCGCGGAGCTCGTCAAGGTCGACCTCCTCATCAACCACACCCCGGTCGACGCGTTCTCCACCATCGTCCACAGGTCCCAGGCCGAGTTCTACGGCCGCCGGATGACCGAGAAGCTCCGCGAGCTCATCCCACGCCAGCTCTTCGACGTGCCGATCCAGGCAGCCATCGGAGGCCGCGTCCTCGCCCGCGAGACGGTCAAGGCTCGGCGCAAGGACGTGCTCGCCAAGTGTTACGGCGGCGACATCACCCGGAAGCGAAAGCTTCTCGAGAAGCAGAAGGAGGGCAAGAAGAAGATGAAGAACATCGGGCGGGTCGAGGTCCCCCAAGAGGCGTTCGTCTCGGCCCTCCGGCTCGAGGACTGACGTCGGGGCCTGCCGCCGGACCGATGAGACCGGTGGAGCCGGTGGCCGCCACTAACGTGTCGACGATGTCGGCCGGCGCGTCCATCTCGGTTGCGAGCCTGTCGAAGACCTACCGGATCCTGCGTCGCGAGGATCAAGAGACCTACGCCGCCCAGGCGCTCTTGAAGAAGGTCCGCCGCCGCTCGCGGCGGAAGAAGCCCGAGCAGTTCGACGCCCTCCACGACGTGAGCTTCGAGATCCCGTGGGGCGAGGTGACCGGCATCATCGGCCGCAACGGCGCCGGCAAGAGCACCCTCTTGAAGATCATCAACCGGATCACCGCGCCGACCACGGGGCGCATCGAGCTGGGCGGACGGGTCGGGAGCCTCCTGGAGGTCGGCACCGGCTTTCACCCCGAGCTCACCGGACGGGAGAACGTCTACCTCAACGGGACGCTCCTCGGGATGCGCCGGAAGGAGATCAAGGAGCGCTTCGACGCGATCGTGGACTTCGCCGGCACCGAACGGTTCCTCGACACTCAGGTCAAGCGGTACTCGACGGGGATGTACATCCGGCTCGCCTTCGCAGTGGCTGCCCACCTCGATTCCGAGATCCTCCTCGTCGACGAGGTGCTCGCCGTCGGCGACTCGGACTTTCAGGCCAAGTGCCTGCGCAAGATGCGCGAGGTGGCCCGCGACGGGCGCACCGTCTTGCTCGTGAGCCACCAGCTCCAGACCGTCTCCGACCTCTGCCAGTCCGCGCTCTACCTCGACCAGGGACACCTCGTCCTCCACGGATCGGTCGAAGAGGCGATGGAGGAGTACAAGCGGAGCTTCACCCGGGTCGCCCCGCTGTTGAAGGACGCGGCGTTCCGTCCGGGCACAGGGGAGCTGAGAATCGGCGAGGCGTCGGTCTCCGACGACATCGCCAAGCCCGGTGACGATCTCGTGGTGACCTTCTCCGTCGGGGCCAACCCCGGCTTCGGCAACCGCTACCACGTCTCGTGCTTCGTGAACAACGAGGACGGCATGGTCATCGCCCAGTGCGACTCGCGTGTCGTCGACTTCTGGCTCGATCCCTCGACCGACGCGACAGGACGCCTCACACTTCGGACCCCGTGGCTCAAGCCGGGCGCCTATACCGTCGACCTCGCGATCCGGGCCGGCGGGAAGGCGACGGACATCTGGGAGCAGGCCTGTCACTTCCAGGTCCTGCCGGTCAGCCCGTATCCGCACCCGACGACCCCCGACGGCACCGACCGGGGAATCGTCTTCCCCGACTTCGACTACTCGCAGGTCTGAGGAGCAATGGCCAACATCGTCATCACCCCGCCGGGAAAGTTCTCCCTCCCGAGCGTGAGCCAGCTGTGGGAAGCGCGCGAGGTCCTCTACCGGTTCGGCGCGCGTGACGTCACGCTGCGCTACCGCCAGACCCTGCTCGGCGTGGTCTGGGTCGTCCTCCAACCGCTGCTGGTCGCGGCGGTCTTCACCCTGGTTTTCCACAAGGTGGCGAAGCTCCCGACCGGAGGGGTGGCCCCGCTGGTCTTCATCTTCTGCGGCCTTCTGGCCTGGAACCTCTTCAGCGGGATCATCACCCGGGCCGCGACCTCCCTCGTCTCCAACCGCGATCTGGTGTCCAAGGTCTTCTTCCCGCGGATGCTCGTCCCGCTGGCGACCTCGGTCTCGACGATCACCGATTTCCTCGTCTCGGTCGTGTTCCTCTTCATCCTCCAGGCGATCTACGGGATCCGCCCGGGCGTCGCCCTCCTGCTCTTCCCCGTCTGGGCGGTGATGGTGATCCTGTTCGCCAGCGGGCTCGGCCTCGTCTCTGCGGCGCTGCAGGTGCGCTACCGCGACGTCGCCTACATCGTCCCCTTCGTGCTGCAGTTCCTGCTCTACGCGAGCCCGATCGGCTACGCGGTGCCGAAGAACAGCTACACGGTCTTCTACGAGGCGAATCCGCTGACCTGGCTGCTGGCGGAGTTCCGCTGGTCGTTCCTCGACCAGCCGGCACCGCCCAGCTGGCAGATCGCGCTCTCGATCGCCGTGCCGATCGTGGTCTTCCTCGGTGGCGCGCTCATCTTCGAGCAGATGGAGCGGGGATTCGCGGACGTGATCTGAGGCTCGGCGACCACCCGGGCGCCACCCAGGCTCATTGTGCTGGTGACGAGGCTGTCTCGCCCAGAGTGCCACGGGCCAACTCGATGCGCTCGACCGCGCCGTCGGTCTCCGGTGATCGTGCAGACGATGCGGGAGCGAATCGGCCCGTCTGTTCCTGGGAGAGCATACATCGGGTGATGTATGTAGATGTATGTAGATGTATGTAGATGTACGCTCGAAAAAGTAGGACAGGGACGTGGCCACGGAGGCATGTCTTGAGTTCCGGTCGGCCCACCCGGGCCACCAGAAACTGCCATTCTCAGGTCGGCCGTCTTGTGGCGAGGCTCAGCGCGCCGGTGCACCGAGCCCGCGCCGCCCACCGCTCGAGCAACTCAGTCGCGCGCCGGCGCCCGTCGGCTGTGTAGAGCGAGTGGTCGCCGCCTGGCACGATCTCGATCTCGAGTAGACCCCTCCGTTCGAGCCGCCGCCGCCGGACCGCCCACTGCACGGTCGGGACGAACTGGTCCGCGTCGACTTCGTTGACGATGACGAAGAGCCTCGCGCCGCGCTCGGCCACCTCCGCCAGCGGGGCGGTCGGCGACGCGGACGGCCGCACTTGCAGCGCGCCCCGCCAGATCCAACGTGCGACCCGGGCGTGCCTGATCGCCAGCCGACGAAGCGGCTCGGGCATCGGTCGGTACGCTCGTCGGCGCGGGTCGACCTGGCCTTCGTCGACCTCTGGGACCCAGCTCGCCAGTCCCGGGTTGATCGCGCACACCGCGGTGGGGTGCAGGCGCAGTCCGGCCTCGATGGCGTGGTAGCCACCGGAGGAGAGCCCGATGAGGGCGAGGTGCTCGGCGTCGGGATCGTCGAGCGCGTGCGCGAGGTCGCAGAGGTCGTCGATCGCCTCCGGCGGCTTCGGCACGTTGCGACCCTGCGCTGGGCGACCGAACGTCTCGCCGATCCCGTCGAGGTCGACCCGCAGCGAGCGCAGGCCCGCCAGAGCGAAGGAGCGCGCGAGGTCGACCCAGAGCCGGCCCGGGCCCGTGTGGTCGAGCGCACCCGCCGAGAGGAAGACGAGCATCGGCCGGTCAGGCGTCTCGTCTCGGCCGGGCGACGTCTCCATCGCGAACAACCCGTGTGGCCCGAGCCGGACCGGCCGCTCGGTCACCGTGCGCCCGTCGGGCGTGCTCGCGACCGTCGCCCGCGAAACCGGCTCGACGCTGAGCTCGCGGCGCTCGGACGGGAGCCTGGCCACGCACCACCCGACGACCGTGGTGATCGCATCGCTGGGCAGCACCGTGCAGTCGGGGGGACGTCGAGGAGGTCCTGTTGGCCGGCGACCGCGTGCCACTCGGTCGCCGCGTCGAACTGGGCGTGCGCCGCCTCGACGCCGCGGTCGCCTTCGCGTGCGAGCACGAGGGTCGGGAGCCCGTCGACGCCGGCCGGCGG
This sequence comes from uncultured Acidimicrobiaceae bacterium, assembly GCA_963769765.1. Lineage (GTDB taxonomy): Bacteria > Actinomycetota > Acidimicrobiia > Acidimicrobiales > RAAP-2 > Bog-756. The sequence continues at coordinate 40,347 of CAVYNA010000006.1, forward strand.
TGCGAAAGCGATCGGCGAGAGCGCCTCCGCCGTTGCCGCCGCGTAACGGAAGGCCGGTCCGGCAACCGAGCCGTCGCCGAGCTGGGTGGCACCGTATCCGGCGGCGAGCAGGGTCTGCTCCACGCGGAGGAACGCACGGCCCGACCGGTAGGGGTCCCACAGGATGAGTCCGTCGACGGGTGTGCCGCGCTCGACGGAGCGGATCGCAAGCAGCGCGCCCATCCGCATGCCGACGAGGACGACCGGTCCGGAGACGATCTTGCGTGCGAACCCCACCGCGCCGCCGATGCTCTCCAGCCACGCATCGACCAGGTCGGGGTCGTCGGAACCGCCGGCCGAGTCGCCGGTGCATGCGTAGTCGAATCGCAGTGCGAGAGCGCCACGCGCGGCGAGTCGGTCGGCAGTGACCTGGAAGGCCGAGCGCGCGTTGGCGGCCTCGTGGCCGAGCGGGTCGGCGAACACCACCGCACCGGACGCGAGCCTGTCGTCGGGGGTATGGAGCCAGCCGAAGAGTGGTCGTTCGCCCCGACCGAACCACGTCGGTGTCGCGGTCACTCCCGTTCCGCCAACGGTGCACCAGAGCGGGACCCGTGCGTCGGGAGCACCCGTCTGCGTGCCGTGTACCGTCTGTGAGGCAATGAGCGAAACGTCGGCACCGCAGAGCTCCTCCCCCCACCTGTCGCCGGACGATCACCGTGCACTGCGCGTCGGAGCATACGTGTTGATCGGGGACCCGGCCCACCTCGTACAGAGTGTGCGGTCCTACTATGACCTTGTCGACGAGGTCGTTGCGGTCTACGACGGCGACGGATTGGGTTGGGCCGGTCGGCCCCTCCCGATCGAACAGTGCCTCGATGCCCTCGAGCCGATCGACACGGCCGGTAAAGTCCGCCACCTCACAGGCGACTTCCACCGGCCCGACGGCGCCCCGCTCGAACTCGAGACGGCCGAGCGCAACACGGCGATCGCCTCGTTCGGGGGTCGCGTCGACTGGGTGCTCCAGATCGACAGCGACGAGGTCGTCGCGAACCCCGACCGACTGCTCGAGTCCGTCGTCCATGCCGACACGTCGGGTCGGTGCGCGCTCGAGTACCCGGCTCGCTGGCTCTACGGCCACGTCGGCGGCGAACGGTATCTCGAGCGGTGCCGGCGGGGGTGGGGGGTGTCCGCCGGATACCCCGGCGCGGTCGCCGTGCGTGCGGGAACCGTTCTCTCCCTCGCGCGCCAGTGCGACGTGCCCACCTGGCGGGTCGACTTCCGAGGTCGGAATACCGACCCGGCACACCCGCCCGACGCGCCGGTCGACGAGCAGGTCGCACCGGACGACGCGATCTGGCACTTCTCGTGGGTCAGATCGGAGGCCGAGCTCCGTGAGAAGGCGGCGATCTCGGGGCACGCCGACGAGTTCGACTGGAACGCGGAGATCGACCTGTGGTTGGCCCGTTGCCGCCATCCACGGCTTACCTCACTGCTCACACCGATCCGCCGGCACCCGCCAACGGTGGGGGCTCCCACGTGGCTCCGGACCACACGCGTCCCGGGCCGCCTCACCGCACCGGCGCGATGACCCCACTTACCGCGTCGGTCGCCGTCGTGACCTACGAACGGCCGTCGTTCGTCGCCCGTTGCCTCGAGCACCTGGCCGCGCAGACCACCCAACCGGTCGGAGTCATCGTCGTCGACTCGTCGGTCGGTGCCGAGACGGCCGACCTCGTCGCTGCGCGCTTCCCCGATGTCCGCTACGAGGTCTGCCCCGCGGGCCGGGGAGCGACGGCGACCGCCCGTGACATCGCCTACCGGCACACCGGCGGAGACGTCCTCGCCTTCGTCGACGACGATGCATTCGCCGAACCGGCCTGGCTCGGCGCGCTCCTCGCCCACTTCGACGACCCGACCGTCGGCGCAGTGGGGGGCCGTCAGATCCGCGGGCAGCCGGGCGAACTGGCCGAGGGCCTCGACGCCATCGGAGCACTCCGCGACGACGGGACGCTGACCGGGTACTTCGCCGCTGATCCCGGACACCCGGTCGACGTCGACCACCTCCTCGGGGCGAACATGGCCTTTCGGCGGACGGTCCTCGACCAGCTCGGAGGGATCCGGGACGGCTTCGCGGGCACCTGCATCAGGGAGGAGACCGACCTGTGCCTCCGGGTGGCCGCCGCGGGATACCGGCTCGTCTACGCGCCGGACGCGGTCGTCGAGCACGTGGCTGCGCCGTATGCGAAGGGAGAGCGGTTCGACCTCCGCTACGCGTACTGGGCACAGAAGAACCACCTCGTCCTCCTCGTTCGCAACTTCGGTGCCGGTGGGCTGATCGTGCGGCGCTACCTCTCGGTGTCGTTGCGGGACGCTTCGAGAGATGGAGCTGATCGATTCCGCCGCGCGGCCGACCGGGCACGGGCACGCGACTTCGCCGGCGCGGCACGCGCGGCAGGTGCCGCGTTGGTGCGCCCGGCGGTGGTGGCGGTCGCGTCGGTCACCGGCGTGGTCGCCGGCGTCCGGGTGGCCCGGACGGATCGGACGGATCGGACGGATCGGACGGAGTCGGACCGGACCGGTCAACGCGAGCTCGTGAGCGCTGCCTCGATTCTGTCGACCATGTGGGCGAGGGTGAACTCCCCGACAACCCGTGCCGTGCACGCCGATGCGAGCTCGGGCTCCTCCTCCCGCCAGCCGGCGTGGGCAGCGAGGAGCGCAGCGAGACCGTTCGCATCGCCACGGTCGAAGAGGAAGCGCGACAAGGATCCGTGGAGGATCTCCGGGATGCCGCCGACTCGCGAGGCGAGGACCGGCCGACCGGTCGCAAGCGCTTCGATGACGGTCCGGCCGAACGGCTCGTCCCACGTCGATGGCACGACAGCGATGTCGGCGGCGTGCAGCGGCGTCACCACGTCCCCGGTTGCCGCCACGAACCGCACCGAGTCGGTGGCCAGTGCTTCGAGCTCCGCCCGGTAGGCGCCGCCGTCGTGGTCGACCATCGAGGAGCCGACCACGAGCAGCCGGCCCGCTCGTGGATCCAACCCGAGCGATCCCCATGCGCGCAACAGGACATCGACCCCTTTCTCTCGGTCGACCCGGCCCACGAATGTGACGACGAATGCGTCCTCGGGCAGGTCGAGTACCTGGCGAGCGACGGCTCGCTCTGCGAGTCCCCCCGGAGGGTACGCGTCGGGGTCGATCCCGTTGTGCACGAGCTCGGCGCGCCGGGGGTCGAGCCCGGACGCGAACCACTCGGCCGCGACGAACTCCGAGATGATGAGGAAGCGGTCGACGCGCCGGTTGAGGAAGGCGATCCGCTCGGGCGAGAGCGAGGTGTGGCCGTGGAGATGACAGACGACCGGCGCCCGCACCAGTCGTCCCGCCGGCACCGCCCACCCGATCGAGAAGACCCGGTTGCAGTAGATGACGTCGGGGTGCCGGCGCACGGCCGACCAGATCGCCGGCAGGAGCTCGGCAGCCGCGGTGAGCTTGCCGCGGCGCCCGTCCGGAAACCAGTAGTCGACGCTCGGCACCCGGGTGACGGACGCGCAGAACGCGTGGTACTCCGCCTCGAGGTCGCCGTTCTCGACATGGAGCAGGTCGACGCGGTGGCCACGCGCGACGAGCTCGCGGCTGACTTGGAGCACCTGGAGCTCCAAGCCGCCGGTCGGGGACGTGCCGTGCACGTTGGTGAGGATCCTCACCGGATGCACGACCGCCAGAGGTCGGCGTGGGCTGCGGCACTCGCCTCCCACGTGAACGAGGCCGCCCTGAGGCGGCCACGGGCAACCATCGCGTCGGTCGCCGCGTCCCGGTCGAGGGCGGCGGCGAGCCCCCCGGCGAGCCCTTCCGCATCGGGCTCGACCAGGTAGGCCGCGTCGCCGCAGACCTCGGGCAACGAGCTGCGCGCGGCGGCCACGACCGGCACCCCGCAGGCCATCCCCTCCAACGCCGGCAGCCCGAACCCCTCGTAGCGGGAGGGGACCACCACGACCGACGCGGCGGCCATCAGTCCGCGCAGCGTCGCATCATCGACGCGCCCCACCTGCACGGTTGCGGCGAGCGGTGCGAACAGCCGGTCGCGTCGGTCGTCGGGTGGCCCGGCGAGGACGAGCTGGACCTCGTCTCGGGCCGGCTGCAGCCTCCGCCATGCGTCCGCGAGTCCGTCGAGGTTCTTGCGCACGGTGCACCCGCCCGCATGCAGGACGAAGGGGCGTCGGATCCCGAGGGCCGCGAGCGCCTTCCCTGAGAGGGGAGCCGCTGAGAAGAAGGCGCGGTCGACCCCGTTCGCGATCACGACCGGCGAGACCACTCCGAGCTCCGCGGTGACCTCGCCCGCCGAGAACTGGGACGGGCAGATGACCACCGAGGCGCGTCGCGCCGTCTCGGCGGCATCCGCCGGCGGCCGGCCCTCGTCAGGGAAGCGCCAGGGCACCACGTCGTGGACGGTGAGCACCTCCGGAGGCGGCGCCGGTGGGAGGCGGAGGTCGAGGCGGTGGACGACCTCGTATCCTCGGTAGAGCCGGCGGCCGACGGCCCGTCGGAGCGCGGGAGCATCGCCCACGAGCAGCCGTGACGGGAGCCGGATCGTGCCAGTCAGCGGGGACCGCAGGGTGCGGATGCGCAGGTCCTCGACAGACCACGTCTCACCGAGCTCAGCACCGGCGCGGCGGAGCAGCTCACGCTCGTAGACCTGCTGGCCCATCGGGTCGCCGGCCGCCAGCGCCGCGAGTGCCAGTCGATGGGTCACCGGTGGGGCCGGTAGGCGGGACGGAGAGCGCCGGTCGGAAGGATGGGCAACGTTACCGTCGCGCCCCGCACGGACCGGTGTCCGATCGCTCGTGCCCGAGGACACCTGCCCGCCACGGGACGCCGGATTCGTGCCGGTAGCGTCGTCGCTGTGACGTCGGCGGCGGGTGGCGACGACCAGTACCTGCGTCGGCGCTCCGCCGCCGTCGAGGCGATCGTCGGTGGGTCCGGAGCGGTGGCGGTCGCGCTCGCCGGTTGGTACTTCGCGTTCCGGCCGGCATCCGGGACCGTCGACGGTTGGTTCCTCTCCGCCGTGCCGGGGTCGCCCGGCTCCGCGTTCTGGTCGGTCACCTCGCTGCGCCAGCCGTGGGTGGTCGTCGCGGCCTCGGCGGTCCTCTGCCTCCTGACCGTCACCCGCGACCTCCCGCGCGCGTTGGCATGCCTGTCGGGGCCGCCGCTCGCGCTCGTGCTCTGCGAGCTCGTCGCGAAGCCCGCCGTCGGTCGGACACTCGGTGGCTCGTACTCCTTCCCGTCGGGCTCGACCACGGGGGCAGCTGCGCTCGCGTGCGCCGCGGTGCTGGCGGCACCGGCGGCGTGGCGGTGGTGGGTGGTGGGCGTCTCCACCCTGTTCGCGATCTGGATGGGCGTCGCTGTCGTCGCGCTGCGGTGGCACTACCCGACCGACGCATTCTTCGGGCTCGTCCTCGGTGTCGCCGTCGTCCTGCTCGTCGATTCCGCAGCGTGGTGGCTCGGTGAGGTGATCCGGAGCCGCGCCTAGTCCTCGGCGCCCTCGGCGTCCGCCTGCGCGTCGGGCCGGTCGCTGTCGTCTCGTCGCCGGTCGCGGACGATGGCGACGGTCGCGGAGGGATGATCGGGATCGAAGTGCAGCTCGATGGGCGCGTCAGGGTCGACGGGCTCCCCGGAGGCTTCGATCACGATCGCCGGCTGCGGCTTGGGTTCGACGAGCGCCTGTTGGAGCCCCATCGCGATACCGGTGAGGACTGCGCCCGTGGCCGAGCGCCTGCGCCACGAGTCGAACCGCAGCGGGTCGCCCCCTTCGACGTCGTCCCCTTCGACGTCGTCCACCCGCTCCTCCAGTGGCTCGTCGTGCACCGTTCCACCGTACCGCCGCAGGCCGGCCCGTCGGCCGTGCCCGCAGCCCGGCGTCAGGCGGCCATGGCACGCCGCCGCCGGGCGCCCCGTAGGATCGTTCCGTGCTTGACCGATTCCACCCACCGGTCGAGGAGTACCTCGAGACGATCTTCGCACTCGAAGAGGAGGGCATCCCGGTCATCCAGGCTCGCCTCGCCGAGCGGCTCGCCAAGGCCGCACCGTCGGTGTCGGAGATGCTCGACCGCCTCGAGGCCGACGGGCTCATCGTCCGCAGCTCGCGCCGCATCGAGATGACCGCGTCCGGTGCCGAGCTGGCGACGGCCGTCGTGCGCAAGCACCGGCTCGCGGAGCGACTGCTCGTCGACATCATCGGCCTCGACTGGGACAAGGCCCACCTCGAGGCCGGCCGCTGGGAGCACGTGATCTCCGACGAGGTCGAGGCCCGGCTCGTCGTCCTGCTCGGCAACCCGACGACCTGCCCCCACGGGAATCCCATCCCCGGAGCGGACGGCGACCTCCCGGCACACCGGCGGCTCGCCGAGGCGCAACCCGGCGAGCACGTCCGCCTCGAGCGCATCACGGAAAGCGTCGAGCACGACGCCGCCTCACTCACCTACCTCGGCGACCACGGGCTGACCCCCGGCATCACCGCGCTGGTGCAGGCCAGAGCGCCCGACGGCACGATGACGCTGGTGGTCGACGACGGGACGGTCGCTGTCGGTCCGGCGATGACCGAGCGGCTCTTCGTCGCGCTCGCCTGAAGGCACACGAGGCCCGGCGACCTGCGATCCGGTTGCGGCGCGGTGCTGGTGTGGGTCAGCACTCACTAGAGTGGAGTGCCAGAATCTGGTCGAAGCGGTCCTGCGCTCCGAGCAGGGCCCCGAACGATGCCGGTGGCGAGCACCCATGCCCACGAAGGACGAGAGGCGAACCGAGCAGCCCGCGACCGCGTCGGCAGAGCTCGACCAGCGGAAGACCGCGGTGCTCAACGCCATCGTCTCCGAGTACATCGGGTCCGCCCAGCCGGTCGGCTCTCAGCACGTCGTGGACGCGCCCGGGGTGAACGTCTCGTCCGCGACCGTCCGGTCGGACATGGCCGCCCTCGAACGCGAGGGCTATCTGGTCCAGCCGCACACGAGTGCCGGTCGCATCCCGACCGACAAGGGGTACCGCTTCTTCGTCGACCACCTCGCAGGTCCGGGCAAGCTCGACGCGGTCAGCCGCCACCAGGTCCGCACCTTCTTCGACCACGCCCACGGGGAGATCGAGCTCATGCTCGAGCAGACTTCGGGCCTCCTCGCCGACCTGACCGACTGCGCGGCGATGGTGATCGGCCCGTCCCACGAGTCGGCGACGGTCCGGTCGATCCAGCTGGTCGGTCTGGGGTCGCGCCTCGCACTCCTCGTCGTGGTCCTCTCGGACGGTGCCGTCCAGAAGCAGTCGATCGAGCTCGACCAGGAGGTCGACGACGCCCGGCTCGGAGAGGCCGCCGCCCGACTGTCGGCCCACGCGCTCGGCAGCCCGATCGCACGGATCGGTGCAGCGGTGCCGGTGAGCGGCGACGCCGTCACCGACGCCGTGGTCGGGGCGGGGATCACCGCGCTCCGCTCGCTCGGGACCACGGACACTGGCGATCAGCTCTTCGTCGGCGGCTCGTCGCGCATGGCCGCGGCCTTCGACGCAGTGGACACCGTCCGCGAGGTCCTCACCATCCTCGAGCAGCAACTCGTGGTCGTCACGCTGCTCCGGGACATCCTCGACACGGGGCTCTCGGTCGCCATCGGCACGGAGCACGGGGTCGAGCCGCTGGCGAGCTGCGCGATCGTGGTCATGCCGTTCTCGGCGGACGGGGTCGAGGCGGGGACCATCGGCCTGCTGGGCCCGACCCGGATGAACTACCCGCTGGCCCTCGCCGCTGCCAAGGTCGTGGGTGACCGGCTCGGCCAGCGCCTGGGCGAGTCCGGTCGGTGAGGGACAGGCGACGGTGACCACCTCGGACCTCTACGAGCTGCTGGGCGTGCGACGTGACGCGACCGACGAACAGCTCAAGCGCGCCTACCGGGCAAAGGCCCGTGAGTACCACCCCGACACCAACCAGGACGAGGAGTCCGGCGAGCGGTTCAAGGAGATCAGCCTCGCGTACGAGGTGCTCCGCGACCCCGAGCGACGTGCCCGCTACGACCGGTTCGGACCCGAGGGAGTGTTCGGTCCGGCCGCCGGTGCGGGCGCGGGCGACCCGTTCGGCGGCGGTCTGGGCGATCTCTTCGACGCGTTCTTCGGCGGAGCGGGCGGCATGGGCGGCATGGGCGGGGCGGGTCGCGGGCGCCGCACCGGCCCGGTCCCCGGACCCGACGCCGAGCTCGTGGTCCGACTCGACTTCCGAGAAGCCGTCTTCGGAGTTCACCGGCAGGTCGACGTCCGCACCCCGGTGCACTGCGACACGTGCGGAGGGTCGGGTGCCCGGCCCGACACGGCCGCCACCCGGTGCACCGAGTGTCAGGGGGCCGGCGAGTTGCGGAGGGTCCGCCAGTCGATCCTCGGCCAGGTCATCACCGCCGTGCCGTGCACGCGCTGTCAGGGAACCGGTCAGTTCATCGAGCACCCGTGCGTCGACTGCGACGGCGAGGGCCGGCGGATCGAGGAGCGGACCCTCACCGTCGAGATCCCCGGGGGTGTCGACGACGGCTCGACCCTGCGGCTCGCGGGTCACGGACCGGCCGGGTTCCGCGGCGGCCCCAACGGGGCGCTCTTCGTCCAGCTCTCGGTCGCACCCGATCCCCGGTTCGAGCGCTCGGGCGTGGACCTGCATGCGACGGCCCACCTTCCCGTCACGCTCGCTGCGCTCGGGGGGTCGGTCGATTTCGAGACGCTCGACGACGTGCGCGAGCTCGCGATCGCGCCCGGCACGCAGACCGGCACGGTGCTCCAGCTCAAAGGCCTCGGAGTCCCCAGGCTCAAAGGACGCGGTCGCGGCGACCTGCTCGTCCACCTCCAAGTCGACACGCCGACCGAGCTCGACGACCGCCAGCGGGCGCTCCTCGCCGAGCTCGCCGGAGCGCGGGGTGAGGAGCTCGGGTCGACCCCGCAGGGCGAGGGCCTCTTCTCGAAGCTGCGCTCGGCCCTCAGCTGAGCGTGGGGACCGCGGACGGGGCACGCCGGCCCGATCCGCGACTCGTGGCCGCCGCCGCACTCGTCTTCGTGGACGATCCCGCGGCCCCGCGCCTCGACCCCTCCGACGTCCACCACCTCCTCGTCGTGTTGCGCCTGCGGCCCGGCGAGTACGTCGTCGCGGCGGACGGCCGCGGCCGCTGGGTACCCTGCCGGGTGGCGGCGGTCGGGTCCGTCGGCCGCGTCGGCCCTGTCGATCCCACCTCCGTGCTCGAGGTCGACGGCCCGGCGCACGAGGAGGTCCGTCCGGCACCGCCGATCACCGTGGCGTTCGCGCCGGCCAAGGGGGACCGTCCCGAGTGGGTGGCCCAGAAGCTCACCGAGCTCGGGGTCGATCGCATCGTCCCGATCACGACCGTCCGGTCGGTCGTGCGCTGGGAGGGCGTGCGTGGCGAGCGTGCGATCGATCGCTTGAGACGGATCTCCCGGGAGGCCGCGTCGCAGGCGCGGCTGACCTGGTTGCCCGAGGTCACGGACGTCTGCGGCCTCGAGGGGATCGCGGAGGTCGCCGGGGCCCCGGCCTGCCTCGCCCGACCGGACGGGCAGCGCCCCACGCTCGCCTCGCCGGTGGTCGCGGTCGGGCCCGAGGGCGGATTCGACCCCGATGAGCTGGCCCGATACGCGCCCGGACCAAGCCTCGGGCCCACGGTGCTCCGGTCCGAGACCGCCGCCGTGATGGCCGGGGGACTCCTCTGTGCGCTGCGGAGCCGTGTGCTGGGCGCCCTTGCGTAACCACGCTCCGTGAGCAAGACTACACAGAGAGGCAGGGCGTCCTGGTGAGCAGGACGAACAGAAACCGCCGGCGGGGTTCGGTCGGCGGTTCGGAAGGACCGGACGTGCGCCTTCGACACACAGGGAGCACCAAAGCTCGGGGGGCGATGGTGGGGAGCAGCGGAGGTTGACATGACGGTGATCGACAAGACGCTCGACGTCCTCGACGACGACGAGCAGGAAGAAGCGGCCCGCATCGCGTATGCCCGGGCCGTCGGTTCGCGGCTGCGGGCCATGCGCAAGCAGATGCGCCTCTCCCTCCAGGCGGTCGAGGCCATGTCCGAGCAGGAGTTCAAGGCCTCCGTGCTCGGCGCCTACGAGCGTGGTGAGCGGGCCATCTCGGTGCCGCGCCTCCAGCGGTTGGCCAAGCTCTACGACGTGCCGGTGGACCAGCTCCTCCCGGCGGACGACGCCGCGGTGACCCGATGGGGGAACGGCGCTGCCGACGAGGCGGTACCCCTGGCGGCGCGTCGGGCCATCCAGGCAGGGAACGGCACCGACCGCATCGCCATCGACCTCACCAAGCTCCACACCGTGAGCGGTCCCGAGCGCGACCTGCTGCGCAGGTTCCTGAGCATGATCCAGGTACACCGCCAGGACTTCAACGGTCGGATGATCACCATCCGGGCCGAGGACGTCCGTGCGATCGCGTGCCTCTTCGGAGTGACCCCGGACAGCATGGGGGCCCGCCTCGACGAGCTGGGCCTCCTCGTCCACGTGTGATTGGCGGAGGGGTCGGGACCGTGGCCGAACAGATCCACTGGTTGAGCACCAAGGAGGCCGCCGAGCGTCTCGGCGTCACGCTGCGCAGCCTCTACCGCTTCATCGACGAGGGCGACCTGATCGCCTACAAGTTCGGCCGGGTCATCCGCGTCCAGCAGGCCGACGTCGACCGTTTCATCGAGGCGAGCCGCATCGCACCCGGCAGCCTCGAGCACCTCTATCCGGAGGTCAAGGGCAACGGCCGCGCCCAGTTGCCGCCGACGGGCATCGCGTCGCCGGCTGCAGGCTGACCCCGATGGACGACTGCCTCTTCTGCTCCATCGTCGCGGGCGAGGTGCCGGCGGACATCGTGCACGACGACGAGTGGACCGTCGCCTTCCGTGACATCAACCCGCAGGCCGACGTGCACGTACTCGTGGTGCCGCGCCGTCACATCGTGAACGCGTCGACGGTGACACCCGAGGACGCCGAAGTGGTCGCGGCACTGCTGCTCGCGGCGAAGTCGATCGCCGACGCCGAAGGCATCGGCGGCGAGGACCGCGGGTACCGGTTGGTGCTCAACGTCGGACCCGACGCGCTCAACTCCGTCCCTCATCTGCACGTGCATCTGCTCGGAGGCCGCGGACTCGGCTGGCCGCCCGGCTGACCCGTCGACCGGTCGGAGCGGGCGCGGGCATCGGATCGTCCGGGCGGGCCCGCTGGTAGGGTCGGGGACCAGAACGCACGTGGCAGGCACCCAGGTCAAGATCCTCGTCCCCGGCAACCACCTCATGGCCGGCCTTCTCGGTCATCGCGACGAGTTGCTGCGGGTGATCGAGGGCGCGTTCGACGGGGTCCGCATCGCCGTCCAGGGCAATGAGATCTCGATCGAGGGTGACGGCGCGGAACGGGTGGCCTCGCTCTTCGAGGAGCTCATCATCCTCCTCGAGTCGGGCCAGGGGCTCGACGCGGTACAGGTCAATCGCACGATCGACATGATCCACGACGACCTGCGCCCCTCCGAGGTCCTCACCTCCGAGCTGTTGCGGTCCGCCAAAGGGCGCGCGGTCCGGCCGAAGACGGGCGGCCAGAAGGCCTACGCGGATGCGATCGGCGCCAACATCGTGACCTTCGGGATCGGCCCGGCCGGAACCGGCAAGTCGTACCTGGCGGTGGCGCTCGCAGTCCAGGCCCTCCAGGCACGTGAGGTGAGCCGCATCATCCTCACCCGACCTGCGGTCGAGGCCGGCGAGCGCCTCGGCTTCCTTCCGGGCGATCTCATGGCCAAGGTCGATCCCTACCTGCGCCCCCTCTACGACGCGCTCCACGACCTGCTCGAGCCCGAGGGAGCGCAGCGGCTCATGGACCGGGGCGCGATCGAGGTCGCGCCGCTCGCGTTCATGCGTGGCCGAACCCTCAACAACAGTTTCATCATCCTCGACGAGGCGCAGAACACGACGCCCGAGCAGATGAAGATGTTCCTCACCCGCATCGGCTTCGGCTCGAAGGCGGTCGTGACGGGGGACGTCACCCAGATCGACGTGCCCGGCGGCCGATCGGGCCTCGTCGACCTCGACAAGGTGCTCGCCGGTGTACCGGACCTCGCCTTCGTCTACCTCACCAACCGCGACGTGGTCAGGCACCGGATCGTCTCGGACATCGTCGCCGCATACGAGCGTCGCGAGCCGTCCGGGGACCGCCGTGACGCTTGACGTCTACGCTGCCGACGAGCAGTCGGACCATCCGGTCGCCATCGACCGGTTCTCCGAGTTGGCGCGCTCGGTCCTCGAAGCCGAAGGCCTCTTGCGCGACACGGAGGTCTCGCTGCTCTTCGTCGACGAGGCGACGATCGCCGCGCTCAACGACCGCTTCCTCGGCACCGACGGTCCCACCGACGTGCTCGCCTTCCCCATCGAGGAGGATGCCGTGCCCACCGGGCGCTCTCCCGACGAGGGCGGGACCGGACCGGCGTCCATCGAGGGCGGGCCACCGGACCACCTCCTCCTCGGCGACGTGGTGATCTGCCCTTCGGTTGCGGCCCGCAACGCGGTGGACCACGGCGTCACCTTCGACGACGAGATCGCGTTGCTCGTCGTGCACGGCATCCTCCACCTCCTCGGCATGGACCACGCGGTCGACGAGGAGGCCGAGGCGATGGAGGCGCGCGAGCGCCAGCTCCTCGCCCGATTCCACCGCGACCTGCCATGAGGCCACTGTCCGGGGACGTCATCGCCACGACCGTCACCGCCGCCGACTGGGTGCTGCTCGCGGTCGTGCTCGTCCTGCTCGCGGTCTCCGCCGTGCTCGCGCTGGCCGAGACGAGCCTCGTGCGGATGTCCCGGGCGAAGGCGCTCTCGCTCGTCGACGATGGCCGACGCGGAGCGAGGGTGCTGGTGCGTCTCACCGAGAACCCGCCGGGGTTCCTCAACCCGCTGCTCTTGATGGTGCTCGTCTGCCAGCTGGTCGTTGCGACCCTGGTGGGGATCCTCGCGGCCCACTGGTTCGGGCCCTGGGGGGTCGTGGCCGCGACGGTCTTCGAGATCGTCATCATCTTCGTGTTCGGCGAGGCGGTCCCGAAGAACTGGGCGGTCCGCAACCCCGAGCGGGCCGCGCTCTTCAGCGCACCACTCGTGGCTGCGGTGGTCGGGTTCTGGCCGATCCGGATGATCTCCCGCGCACTGATCGGACTCGCCGACCGGATCATCGGCGAGAAGGGCGGCACCTTCTCGTCGCACGTGACCGAGTCGGAGCTGCTCGCCCTTGCGGACGTCGCGCTCGACGAGGACGTCATCGAGACCGAGGAGCGAGCGCTCATCCACTCGATCATCGAGTTCGGTGACACCGTGGTCCGCGAGGTCATGGTGCCCCGCACCGACATGGTGACGGTCGGTGCCGACGAGTCCGTCGAGCACGCGCTCGAGCGCGCGCTCGAGGCCGGCTTCAGCCGCATGCCCGCGCTCGACCAGTCCGACGACGACGTGGTCGGCATCGCGTTCACCAAGGACCTGATCCGGGCGGTGCGCGCGGACGCCGGCGGAGCACCCGTGCGCGGGTACCTGCGGCCGGCGCGTTTCGTCCCCGAGACCAAGCGGGTCTCGGGCCTCATGCGCGAGATGCAGGCCGCGAAGTTCCACCTCGCGATGGTGGTGGACGAGTACGGGGGTACCGCCGGCCTCGTGACCCTCGAGGACCTCATCGAGGAGCTCGTCGGTGAGATCGTGGACGAGTTCGACGTCGAGGAGGCACTGTTCGAGCGGCTCGGTCCCGAGGAGCTCGCGGTCAGCGCCCGGCTGGCGATCGACGAGGTCAACGAGCTGATCGACGCAGATCTGCCGACCGGCGCGTGGGACACCGTGGGCGGGCTCGTCTTCGATCTGCTCGGACACGTGCCCGAGCAGGGGGAGTCGGTCACGGTCGACGGGGTGCGGCTCGTGGTCGACCGGGTCAGCGGCCGCCGGATCGAACGGGTCCGCATCCTCTCCCGTCCCGAGCCGGTGGGCGAGCCCGGCGGGTGACCACCATGCGCTCGGGGTTCGTGGCCGTGGTCGGCCGGCCGAACGTCGGCAAGTCCACACTCGTCAACCGCATCGTGGGCACCAAGGTCACCATCACCTCGCCCCGGCCCAACACGACCCGCCGCCAGGTGCGCGGGGTCCTCGACCGATCGGACGTGCAGCTCGTCTTCGTCGACACCCCCGGACTCCACCGTCCGCGCACCCCGCTCGGCCGGCGGCTCAACGAGTCCGCCGCCGCCTCCCTCGAGGACGTGGACGCGGTGGTCGCGGTGGTCGACGCGACCGCACCGGTCGGTCCGGGCGACACCATGGTGCTCACCCGGGCCGCGGACCGGGTCGCGTCGGCGTCCGGCCACACAGGTACCGAAGCGGAGCCTTCCGGACCGGACTCGGGAACACCGGTCCTCGTTGTGGCGGTCAACAAGGTCGACCTGGTCCGGAGCGGCGAGTTGCTCGCCCAGCTCGAGGCGGCCGCCGAGGCGGTGGCGGCGTCCGATGCGGCGCGCGGCGGACCGCCTGTCGCCGTCGAGTACGTGCCGGTCTCGGCGGTGACCGGCGAGGGCATCGAGCTCCTGGTCGAGCTGGTGAGCGCCGCGCTGCCCGCTGGGCCGCGCTACTACCCCGAGGGAATGGTCACCGACGTGGCTGAGGCAGCCTGGGTCGCCGATCTCGTCCGCGAGGAGCTGCTCCACCGGGTCGACGACGAGCTGCCTCACAGCATCGCCTGCCGGGTCACCGAGTGGGAGTGGCCGCGCATCAGGTGCGAGATCCTCGTCGAGCGCGACTCGCAGAAGGGGATCGTGATCGGTCGGGGCGGCTCGGTGCTCAAAGAGGTCGGCACCGCCGTCCGTGGCCAGCTGCCCCCGGGCGCCTACCTCGAGCTCTTCGTGCGCGTCGAGAAGGGCTGGCAGCAGCGTGAGGACGCCCTCGACAGGCTCGGCCTCTGACGCTCGGCTCCCGGGACTCGCGTCGCAGGTACCGGTGTCATGTCGGCGCGCCCTCGGTCGAGCCGGCCCCGAGGGCGCGCAGGAAGGTGACCACCTCGTGTCGGTCGACGGTGCGCTGCATCGGGGGGATCCTGGCGAGCAGCGCGCGGCGGTAGCTCGCGGTGGCGAGACGGCTGTCCAGCACCGCGACCACCCCGCAGTCGGTCGACGAGCGGATGAGCCGTCCCGCACCCTGGGCGAGGAGTGTCCCGGCACGGGGGAGGTCGACCGCCGAGAACGCGCCCGCGCCGGCCCGCTCGCGACGCGCCTCGAGCACCGGGTCGTCAGGTCGGGGGAAGGGGATCCGGTCGATGGTGACGAGGCTCAGGGTCCGGCCAGGGAGGTCGATGCCCTGCCAGAACCCGAGCGTGGCGAAGAGGCAGGTCTCCTCGCTCGCGCTGAACGCCTCGACGAGCGCGGGCTTGGGCAGGTCCGACTGGCTGAGGATCGGAAAGGGCAGCCGCACTTTGAGCACGGCGACGGCGTCGCGCATGGCCCGCCAACTCGTGAAGAGCGCCAGGGTCCTCCCGCCCGCGGCACCGATGAGCACCTCGAGCTCGTCGTGGAGGGCCGGCTCCGCTTCGGGACGGCGACGGTCGGGGAGGTCCCGCGCGACGTACAACAGCGCGTGCGTGCGGTAGTCGAACGGACTGCCGACGTCGAGCTGGTCGGTGCGCCCGGCGGGGAGCCCGAGGCGCTCGGGGAGCCCGAGGGGAACGGTGGCCGACGTGAGCACCCCGGTCGTCCCGCTCCAGAGCTGCTCGGCGAGGAGCGGACCGACGTCGATCGGCGCCACGCGGAGGCTCGGGGCGCGGCCGTCCTCGATCCAGGCCACCTCGTCGGCGGTGAGGGACGAACATCGCTCGAGGTCGGCAGCGAGGTGCCCGGCCGCGAGCACCACCCGGTCGCGCCGGCTCCGGTCTGGTGCACCGGCCTCGGACCCCGCGTCGCGGTCCGCCCGTCGCAGCGCCTCGAGCAGCCGGGCGACCCGGGACGTCGCGAGCTCGAGCGTCTCCGCGATCCCCGGCACGTCACCCCCGGGCGCGCGGGGCGGCCGGCCCGGCGGCGCGGGAAGGGTGCGCTCCAAGCCGTCGGGTTCGTCTTTGCCGGGCCGCGTCCCGTCCGGTGCACCAGCGAGGATGTCCGCGGTGACGCGTCGTCCGGCCAGGGGACCGAGCGCCGCGCCGAAGGTCTCCGCGAGCTCGCCCACCCGGTCCGCTGCATCGGTGCCTCCCGTTTCGCCGACGTCGACGAGCGGTCGCGCGGCCGCCGAGAGCGCACGGAAGCGTCCGGGTCCGATCTCGACCCCGAGGCTGTCGGTCATCACGTCCTCGACCTCGTGGGCCTCGTCGAAGACGACCACCTCGTGCTCGGGCAGGACCGCACCGCCGCTCGCCAGGTGCGCGCCGTACAGGTGGGTGTTGACCACGATCACATCCGCGCGGGACGCCCGGGTGCGTGCCTCCTCGGCGAAGCACGCCTGACCCGATGGGCACCGGTAGCGCCCCGGGCATTCGCGGGCGGTGGTCGAGACCATCGCCCAGGCGCGTCCCGAGGGCTCGAAGTCGAGCTCGGCGCGGTCGCCGGATTCGGTGCGGGCGGCCCACTGGACGAGGCGGCGGACCTGGTCGGCGACGCCGACCGGCTCGGGCGCCCCGGGTCCGGGTCCGGGTTCGCGACCGGCCGCGAGCGGGTCGTCGGGATCAGGGGGATCGGCAGATCCCGGGCCGAGCGTGAGCTGGGTGCCGTGCCCGGCGACTTCGGTGACGCGCTGGACGCAGACGTAGTTGCTCCGGCCCTTCAAGAGCGCATGGGTGAACCCTCCGGGGAGTTGGGCTGCGAGGAGGGGAAGGTCCTTGGTGGCGAGCTGCTCCTGGAGGGCCTTGGTCGCGGTGGCGACGACCACCGTCCTCCCCGACAGCACGGCCGGCACGAGGTAGGCGAGGGACTTCCCCGTGCCGGTGCCGGCCTGGACCACGAGATGGCGAGCGTCCGCGATCGCGTCGGCGACGGCGGATGCCATCTCGACCTGCCCCTCGCGTGCCTCGCCACCGCCCGGCAGGGACGTGGTGACCCTCCCGAGCGTGTCCCTGACGTCGTCGGTCACTGCCCCTCCCGCGCCGGGGGGCCGCACGTGGAGCGAATCGTGGAACGCCCGCCCATCAGTGCCACACGACGGCGAGCCCGACCGCCACGCCGAGACCGACCACGACGATCACGGACCGGAGGACCGGTGCGGGCAGGCGCCGACCGACGTGTCCGCCGAGCTGGCCCCCGATAGCCGATCCGGCGGCGATGAGCCCGACGACCGACCAGGAGACTTCCGTGCTGGCGAGGAACCACACGGCGGCGACCACGTTGACGACGAGCGCGAGCGCGTTCTTCGTCCCGTTGAGCCGCTGGAGGTCGTCGTCGATGAAGATTGCCAGCAACGCGATGAGGATGACGCCTTGCGCGGCTCCGAAGTAGCCCCCGTAGACGCCGGTGAGGAAGACCCCGACGAGGAGCGGCATCCCACCGTGGGCCCGCCGCCCTCGCCGCTCGAGCCGGCGGCCGATCGCCGGTTGGAAGGCCATGAGCAGGGCGGCGAGCGCGATGAGCCCCGGAACGGCCGCCTTGAACACGCTGTGGGGGAGCGCGATGAGGGCGACCGCGCCGGTCGATCCGCCGAGGAGCGAGGCGGTCCCGAGGGTCGAGAGCCGCGAACGCTGACCGGTCAGCTCGCGCCGGTAGGCGAGGCACGCGCTCATGCTCCCCGGGACGAGGCCGACGGTGTTCGAGACGTTGGCGAGCACCGGCGGGTACCCGAGCGCAAGCAGTGTCGGGAAGGTGATGAGCGACCCCGACCCGACGATGACGTTGACGGTGCCCGCCCCGAGCCCGGCCGCGAAGATCGCGAGCGCGGCTCCGGCGGACATGGGACGGGTCTAGTCGCCGGACACCGGGCCGCTCAACCTCCGCCGTGCCACCGGGACCAGGTGGTGCAATCCAGCGGATAGGTTCGGCCCGGTGCGACGGCGAGACGGAGCGACGACTGGGACGGGAGCCGACCGGTCGCGCCCGCCCTCGGCGGACGTGCTGCGCCGCGGTCCGGTCCCGGTGCACGTGGCCTGCGTGATGGACGGCAACGGCCGGTGGGCGGCGAGCCGGGGCCTCCCGCGCACCGAAGGGCACGCGGCGGGTGAGGCCGCGCTCCTCGACGCGGTCGAGGGCGCGCTCGAGCTGGGGATCCCGTGGCTGACGATGTACGCCTTCTCGACCGAGAACTGGCGACGGCCGACCGACGAGGTCCGCTACCTGATGGGCTTCAACGAGAGCCTGCTGGTGCGGCGGCGTGACGAGTTGCACGGGAAGGGGGTTCGCATCCGCTTCGCCGGCCGACGGGACTGGAGGGTGCCGAAACGGGTGCTCCGCCGCATGGACGAGTCGACGGAGCTGACCGCGCGCAACCGGCGCTGCACCCTCACCATGGCCTTCAACTACGGCGGACGGGCCGAGATCGTCGACGCCGTCCGCCGACTGGTCGCGGACGGCGTGCCACCGGACAAGGTCAGCGAGAAGGCGATCCGCGAACGTCTCTACTACCCCGACCAACCCGACCCGGATCTCGTGATCCGCACCTCGGGGGAGTACCGGATCTCCAACTTCCTTCTCTGGCAGCTCGCCTACAGCGAGCTCCGCTTCGACGAGGTGCTGTGGCCCGACTTCCGGCGGACCCACCTCTTCGCCGCCGTCGCCGACTTCCAGCGGCGCCAGCGTCGCTACGGTGGCGTGACCGGATGATCCCGTCCCCCGGCCGCCGGAGGGATCGTCCGGGCGAGGACGGCGGTGTCTGGATCGTGACCGGCCTCGTCCTCGGAGCGCTGCTCTACGTCGGGATCGTCGCGATGGCGGCCGCCGGCTTCACCGGGGCCGTCCCGCTCGTCGTGGTTCCTCCCGTCGTCGCCGGCCTCATCGCGGCCAACAGCCTCCTCGGAGGAGGCAGGGGTCGCCGGTCGGGACCCGACGTGCGGGGCGGGGAGGACGGCGCACCCCGATGAGCCAGTTCCGTGACCGCGGGATGGTGTTGCGGACCATCCGGCTGGGCGAGGCGGACCGGATCGTCGCCTTGATGACCGAGGACCACGGCAAGGTACGAGCGGTTGCGAAGGGCGTTCGGCGCACGAAGTCGAAGTTCGGCTCGCGGCTCGAGCCGCTCAGCCACGTGCACCTGCTCGCCTGGCAGGGTCGTGGTGACCTCGACACCATCAACCAGGTCGAGGTGATCGACACCTTCAAGGTGGTGCGTGAGGACCTCGAACGGACCGCGGCGGCGATGTCGATGCTCGAGGTGGTCGACCAGATCGCCCAGGAGCGGCATGCGAACCCCCGCCTCTACGAGATGCTGGTGGGAGCGGTCGCGGCCCTCGAGGCCCACGACTCGCCGATGGTCGCTCCTGCGTTCTTCTTGAAGGTGCTCGCCCTCGAGGGATCGGCCCCGATGCTGGACGCGTGCGTGTCCTGCGGCGAGGCCGATCCTGTCGTCCTCGTCGCCTTCGACCAGATCGAGGGCGGGGTGCTCTGTCGGGCGTGCCGGCGCGGCCGTCCGCTGTCGCCCGCCGGACTCGCCCTGGCCCGCCGCACGCTCGGCGGTGGGCTGGCCGGCGTCCTGGCCGAGCCGCGTTCGGCGGCCAGCGACGAGCTCGCGCAGCTTGCGACCGAGGCCATCGAGGTCCACCTCGACCGGCGGCTCAAGTCGGTGCGCGCCGGGCCGGTGACCTGAACGGTGCCGCCCGGGGGGACCGGTTTCGGCGTCTACGTCCACGTGCCGTTCTGCCGGGCGCGCTGCGACTACTGCGCGTTCGCCACCTTCACCGATCGGGACCACCTGATGGAGGCGTACGTCTCGGCCTGCCGCGCCGAGCTGGCCCGTGCGGTCGAATGCGAGGGGATCCCACCGGCGACCTCGCTCTACGTGGGCGGCGGCACGCCGTCGCGCCTGCCCGCCGACCTGCTCGCCGCACTGGTCGAAGCCGTCCCGCTCGCCGGCGGGGCCGAGGTGACCGTCGAGTGCAATCCCGAGGACGCGGCGCCCGAACGGCTCGGGGTCTGGCGAGCGGCCGGCGTGAACCGGGTCTCGCTCGGCATCCAGTCGACGGTCCCCCACGTGCTCGAAGGGCTCGGCCGGAGGCACGGGACCGTCGAGGTCGGCGACGCGGTTGCCGCGGTGGTCGAGGCGGGCTTTCAGACCTGGAACGCCGACCTGATCATCGGCGGCGCCGGGGAGTCCGACGCCGACTGGGACAAGAGCCTCGCAGCAGTGGTCGCCCTCGGGCCGCCGCACGTGAGCGCGTACCTGCTCACGGTCGAGCCGGGGACGCCGCTCGCCTCCGCGCACGACCGCCACCCCGCGGACGACGTGCTCGCCTCCCGATACGAGCGGACCGACGAGGTCCTGACTGCGAACGGGTACGAATGGGAGGAGCTCTCGAACTGGGCGCGCCCCGGTCACGGCTGCCGGCACAACCAGCTCACCTGGGCACAGGGCGACTACCGGGGGATCGGATCAGCCGCACACTCGCACCGGTCGGGGCGCCGCTGGTGGAACGTTCGCACGCCCGACCGGTACGTGGCGTTGATCGGCAGCGGCCACAGCGCGGAGTCGGGCGCGGAGGTGCTCACGCCCGAAGCGCGCGCCCTCGAGGCGCTCGCACTGGGTCTCCGGACCCCGCTCGGCGTGCCCGCTTCCTCGCTGCCCGAGCTCGCCGAGCTCTCCGGGCTCGTCGCCAGACAGGGCGGTCGCGCCGTCCTCACCGTCCGGGGCCGGTTGCTCGCCGACGCGGTGACCCGACGGCTCGTCGTCGGAGCGGGGGCCTTGCACCCAGCCGGTACCATTCCCCCCGATGCCTGAGCCCACCGACCTCATGGAGAAGGTGGTGGGGCTCTGCAAGCGCCGCGGGTTCATCTTCCAGTCGGCCGAGATCTACGGTGGCTTCCGCTCCACGTACGACTACGGCCCGCTCGGGGTCAACCTGCTCCGCAACGTGAAGAACGCCTGGTGGACGGCCATGGTCCAGCGACGGGACGACGTAGTCGGGCTCGACGCGGCGATCCTCTCGCCGCCGGCGGTGTGGGAGGCCTCCGGCCACCTGCACAACTTCACCGATCCCCTCGTCGACTGCCGCTCCTGTCATCAGCGGTGGCGGGAGGACAAGATCGACGGGGTCTGCCCCGCCTGTGGCTCGACCGAGTTCACCGAGGCGCGCGCCTTCAACCTCATGTTCAAGACGCACGCCGGGCCGATCGAGGACGAGGGCGCCGTCGCCTACCTCCGACCCGAGACGGCCCAGGGGATGTTCGTGAACTTCGCCAACGTCGTCCAGACGACGCGCAAGAGACCGCCGTTCGGCATCGCCCAGGTCGGCAAGTCGTTCCGGAACGAGATCACGCCGCAGAACTTCGTCTTCCGCACCCGTGAGTTCGAGCAGATGGAGATGGAGTACTTCGTGCCGCCCGACGAGGCGCCGCGGTGGTTCGAGTACTGGCTCGGCGAACGCTACCGCTGGTACACGGA
Organism: uncultured Acidimicrobiaceae bacterium; assembly: GCA_963769765.1. Classification (GTDB taxonomy): domain Bacteria; phylum Actinomycetota; class Acidimicrobiia; order Acidimicrobiales; family RAAP-2; genus Bog-756. The sequence goes on from CAVYNA010000006.1 coordinate 61,883, forward strand.
GCTCGGCATCCCCGAGACCGCCCTCCGGTTGCGGCACCACGATGCCGACGAGCTCTCGCACTACTCCGCGGCCACCGCGGACGTCGAATTCTCGTTCCCGTGGGGCTGGGACGAGCTCGAAGGGATCGCCAACCGCACCGACTTCGACCTCCGCGCGCATGGCGCGGCCTCGGGCGAGAAGCTCGAGTACTTCGACCAGGCGTCCGGTGAGCGGTACGTCCCCTACGTGATCGAGCCGGCCGCCGGTGCGACCCGGGCCATGATGGCCTTCCTGCTCGCGGCGTACGACGAGGACGAGGTCGGGGGCGAGGCACGCACGGTGCTGCACCTCCACCCGAAGCTCGCCCCCTATCAGGTGGGCGTCCTGCCGCTCTCGAAGAAGGAGACCCTCGAGCCGCTCGCCCGCGAGGTCCTCGCGTCGCTGCAGCCGCACTTCATGTGCGACTACGACACGACCCAGTCGATCGGCCGGCGGTACCGCCGTCAGGACGAGATCGGGACGCCGTGGTGCGTGACGGTCGACTTCGACTCGCTGGAGGACCGGGCGGTCACCGTGCGCGACCGCGACACGACGGTCCAGGTCCGGGTGGGTGTCGACGACCTGGTCGACGAGGTGCGGAGCCGCTTCGACCAGTCCTGAGGCTCCGCTTCGATTGGGTAGGCTGGCACGTCGCCGCCCAGCCGCAACGTGACGCCGAACCGACCCAGCGTCCATGTCAGGAGAGCATCGCTGATGCCGTTCGTCTTCGACTTCGACCACGCCCACCGCAAGCCGCCGATGGAGATGAAGGATCTGCTCGGTGGCAAGGGAGCGAATCTGGCCGAAATGACCTCCGTGCTCGGGCTCCCGGTCCCACCCGGGTTTTCGATCGCGACGACGGCGTGCCGCGCCTACATGGACGCCGGGTGGCCCGACGGCCTGGGCGGCGAGATCGGAAAGGCGAAGGCTCGGCTCGAGAAGAAGATGGGCAGCCGCATCGGCGATCCGGACGACCCGCTTCTCGTCTCGGTGCGCTCGGGCGCCAAATTCTCGATGCCCGGCATGATGGACACCGTCCTCAACCTCGGTCTCAACGACCGGTCGGTCGAGGGGCTCGCCAAACAGACCGACGACGAGCGCTTCGCGTTCGACTCCTACCGCCGCTTCGTCTCGATGTACGGACGGATCGTCCTCGGGATCGCCGGCGAGGAGTTCGACACCCTCCTCGAGGCCGCCAGAGAGCTCGCGGGGGCGACCTCCGACGCCGGCATCCCGGTCGAGCTGTTGCGCTATCTCGTCGACGCCTACCAGCAGATCGTCGAGCGCGTCACCGGGCGGCCGTTCCCGCAGGACCCCGACGAGCAGCTGCGCGGCGCGATCGAGGCGGTCTTCGCGTCGTGGAACGGGCCCCGCGCGATCGCGTACCGTGACCGCGAGCGCATCCCCCACGACCTCGGGACCGCGGTCAACGTGCAGGCCATGGTGTTCGGCAACCGCGACGTGCAGTCGGGGACCGGGGTGGGCTTCACACGCGACCCGGCAACCGGTGCCCGCGGGGAGTACGGCGACTTCCTCGTCAACGCCCAGGGTGAAGACGTCGTCGCCGGCATCCGCAACACCGAGCCCCTGAGCGCCATGAAACGGCAGTTCCCGAAGATCCACCGCGAGCTGCTCGAGATCTTCGCCCGGCTCGAGGCGCACTACCGGGACATGTGCGACACCGAGTTCACGATCGAGCAGGGAAAGCTCTGGATGCTCCAGACCCGGGTGGGCAAGCGCACCGGCCGGGCGGCGCTCAAGATGGCCGTCGACATGGTCGGCGAGGCCGGCATCGACCTCACCCGGGAGGAGGCGGTCGGCCGCATCACCGGCGAGCACCTCGAACAGGTCCTCCATCCGCAGTTCGCGGGTGACGTCCACGTCGCGCTGGCGACGGGTCTCGGGGCGTCGCCGGGGGCGGCCGTCGGGCGGGTCTACCTCACCGCCGACGCCGCGCAGGCCGCTGCCGAGCGCGGCGAACAGGTCGTGCTGGTGCGCAGCGAGACCTCCCCCGAGGACGTCCACGGCATGCTCGCCTCCGAAGGCATCCTCACCGCACGGGGCGGGCTGGTCAGCCATGCGGCCGTGGTCGCACGCGGGTGGGGCAAGCCAGCGGTGGTCGGTGCCGAGGCGCTCCGGTTCGGCGAGCACTCGTTTCGCGTCGGCGACACCGTGGTCGAAGAGGGGGAGTGGATCTCGGTCGACGGGACCAACGGCGTGGTCGTCCTCGGCCGAGTCGAGCTGTCCACCTCGGAGACGCCACCGGAGTTCGAGACCCTCCTCGGTTGGGCCGACGACATCCGTGCGGGTCACCTCGGCGTCCGTGCCAACGCCGACAACGGGCCCGACGCCGCCAACGCGCGGCGTCACGGCGCTGAAGGGATCGGTCTGTGCCGGACCGAGCACATGTTCCTCGGCGAGGACCGTCTGCCCATCGTGCGCAGGATGATCCTCGCCTCCGGCCCGGAGGAGGAAGAGGCCGCCCTCGAAGCGCTCCGTGTCGCGCAGCGCGCCGACTTCCTGGAGATCCTCGAGGCGATGGACGGGCTCCCCGTCACCGTGCGCCTCCTCGACCCGCCGCTCCACGAGTTCCTGCCCGACACCCAGGAGATGGCGCTGAAGGAGGCGACGGAGGGTCTCACCGAGGAGGAGACGAGCCTCTACGAGGCCGCCAAGGCGTGGCACGAGTTCAACCCGATGCTCGGCACCCGCGGCGTGCGCCTCGGGGTCATCAAGCCGGGTCTCTACGCCATGCAGGTGCGTGCGTTGATGGAGGCCGCGCACGAGCGGGTCACCTTGGGTGGGCACCCGGTGGTCGAGATCATGATTCCGCTGACAGTGACCCGCGAGGAGCTCGCGCTCGCGCGCTCGTGGGTCGAGGCCGCGATGGCAGAGGTCGCCGACGAGCACTCCGGCAGAGGTCGCGTTGCGAAGGGCCGTCCGAAGGGGGCGAAGGCGGGGACGGGTTCGCTCGAAGCGCTCATCGGCACGATGATCGAGACGCCGCGGGCCGCGCTCCGTGCGGGAGAGATCGCCGAATTCGCCGACTTCTTCTCCTTCGGGACGAACGATCTCACCCAGATGACCTTCGGGTTCAGCCGCGACGACGTCGAGGGCCGGATGATGTCCGCCTATCTCGACAAGGGCCTGCTTCCGCGCAACCCCTTCGAGGTCGTCGATGCCGACGGTGTCGGCGAGCTGGTCCGGTTGGGGGTCGAGCGAGGTCGCGCGACCCGGCCGACGCTCAAGATCGGTGTCTGCGGCGAGCACGGCGGCGATCCCGAGTCGATCACCACCTTCGCCCGTGCCGGGCTCGACTACGTGAGCTGCTCGCCGTTCCGGGTCCCGATCGCGCGCCTCGCCGCGGCCCAGGCCGTGCTCGCCGGAGACGTCCCGGACCGTCGGCCGCATCGATGACCCGCTGACCGGTCCGTCGGAAGTCCCGCGCGCCGCCGGTCGGTTCGCGGCACGCCCGCAGTGGTCGGCGCGGTACCGTCGACACCATGGGCATCCCTGACGAGGACGTGGCCGCCGTCCGGTCGGCGACCGACATCGTGGCCCTGGTCGGGGAGCACGCGGCGCTCAAGCGCCAGGGGCAGCGGTGGGTCGGGCTCTGTCCGTTCCACGGCGAGAAGACGCCGTCGTTCAGCGTCAACGCCGATCTCGGTGTCTACTACTGCTTCGGCTGTCAGGCGAAGGGTGACGCGATCAGCTTCGTGCGGGAGATCGAGCACCTCGACTTCGTCGACGCCGTCCGGCGGTTGGCCGACCGCTCGGGGATCACGATCCGCGAAGACGCAGGCGGCGGGCAGGACGCGCAGCGCCGCGGCGCGCTCCTCGACGCGGTCGAGCGGGCGGCCGAGTGGTACCACCAGCGCTTGTTGACCGGCCAGGATGCGGGAGCGGCGCGCGACTACCTGCGCAGCCGCGGCTACGACGGCGACGTGGTGCGTCGGTTCCGCCTGGGGTGGGCGCCCGACGACTGGGACGCGCTGTGCACGTCCCTCCGGCTCTCCGAGGAGACTGCGACCGGTGCGGGCCTGGGCTTTCTCAATCGGCGCAACCGTTTGCAGGATTCTTTCCGGTCGCGCATCATCTTCCCGATCTGCGATCCGTCCGGTCATGCACTGGCGTTCGGCGGCCGGGTGCTGCCGGGCAGCACCGACCCGGCGAAGTACAAGAACTCCGCCGAGACGCCGATCTACGCGAAGCGCCGGGTCCTCTACGCCCTCAACTGGGCGAAGAAGGAGATCATCGCCCGCGGTGAGGTCGTCGTCTGCGAGGGCTACACCGACGTGATCGGGATGTTCGGTGCCGGCATCGAACGGGCGGTCGCGACCTGCGGCACCGCACTCGCCGAGGAGCACGTGAAGCTCCTCTCCAACTTCGCCAACCGGATCGTCCTCGCGTTCGACGCGGACAGCGCGGGACAGTCCGCCGCCGGTCGCTTTTACGAGTGGGAGCGCCGCCTCGAGGTCGACGTCGCCGTCGCAGCGCTCCCTCCGGGCGCCGATCCGGCGGACCTGGCGAGGACGGATCCCGACGCCCTCCGGGCGTCGATCGAGGGTGCCAGGCCCTTCCTCCGGTTCCGGGTCGAGCGGCTCCTCGACGCCTCGGACCTCTCGACCGCGGAAGGTCGTGCGAGAGCCGCCGAGCACGCGCTCGCCGCGGTGGCCGAGCATCCCGACGACCTCGTCCGGGACCCCTACGTGATGCTGGTGGCTGAGCGCTGCCGCCTCGAGCCCGACCGGTTGCGCGAGCGGCTCGAGCACATCCGCCGGCACGGAACCGTCACCGGCGACCACCCCGGCGACCGCGCCGGTGGAGGTCGGAGCAGCGCCGGACCGGTCGGACCACCCGGTGCCAACGGGCGGGGCCGCGGACTCGACGGTCGCGACGTCGTCGAGTTCCGTCCGGGCCTCGAGGCCCTGCGCCTCGCGATCCACCGCCCGTCCGAGATGGCGGACCGCCTCTCGGAGGTGCTCTTCCGCGACGAGACCCAACGGGCGGCCTACGTGGCGCTGGTCGGAGCCGACGACCTCCACGAGGCGATCGACAGCTCGCCGCCCGAAGTGGCCGAGCTCCTCGTCCGACTGACCGTCGAGGAGCCCCGGGCGGCTGCCGACGAGGTGGTCGTGCAGCTGGTCCGTGACGGAGTCCGCCGCGAGATGGCCGTGGCGTCCGCCGAAGGGGCACGTTCGTCCGAGGCGATCGCCGAGGCGGCTGCGGCGACCGCCTGGCTCCAGGAGCTGGACGATCCGGTCACCTCGGCCGGAGCCACAACGAGGTTGGTAGCCTGGCTGACGGTGAGATCGCAGACGGGTGAAACGGGGCGGACGTCGTGATAGCAGGTGGGCGGTCGAAGATCGTCGAGATGCTGCCGGACCCGGCGGGGCCCTCCGGCGGGGTTGACGGCGCGCCGCCGCTCGACGAACCTGCGGCCGAGCAGTTCGAGGCGCTGATCAAGGTCGGCCGGAGACGCGGCAACCTCAGCCAGGACGATGTCGTGGAAGTGCTGCGCACGGTGGAGCTCAGCGCTGAGCTCATCTCCGAGGTGGTCGACCGCATCCGCGACGCCGGCATCGAGTTCACCTACGACACGGTCGAGACGACGGAAGTACCGGGCGACGGCGCGGCGACCGAGGTGCTCGCGGAATTCGAGGAACTGTCGGGCGGCGTCGGGTCGAACGGATCGGCACTTCCGCCGGCGCGCATCGTCGCACTCGAGGTGAACCGGAAGGTCGGGAACGCCTCGAACGGGGGAGCGCAGTCGGCCACTCGTTCTCCGGCCAAGAAGGAGCGGGCCCCACGACGTTCGACCTCCGACGGGTACAGCGACGGGGACGGGTTCCGGGGCTCCGCAGCCGACCCGGTCCACATGTACCTCAAAGAGATCGGCAAGGTGAAGCTGCTCGACGCGCAGCTCGAGGTCGAACTGGCCATGCGCATCGTGGCCGGCAACGAGGCGGCGGAGCGCATCGCCGTCGCAGAGGCGACCGGCGAGAAGCCGGCACCGGGCGACCGCTCGATCGCCCGGCGCGGCCAGGCCGCCAAGGAGGCGCTCATCGAGGCCAACCTCCGCCTTGTCGTCTCGATCGCCAAGCGCTACCGGAACCGCGGCCTCGCCTTCCTCGACCTCATCCAAGAGGGCAACCTGGGACTCATGCGGGCGGTCGACAAGTTCGACCACACCAAGGGGTTCAAGTTCTCCACCTACGCGACCTGGTGGATCCGCCAGGCGATCACACGGGCTATCGCCGACCAGGCACGGACCATCCGCATCCCGGTCCACATGGTCGAGACCATCAACAAGGTGGTCTGGGCGCAGCGCCAGCTCCTCCAGGAGCTCGGCCGTGAGCCGAGCGCGGAGGAGCTCGCCGGAAGGGTCGACTTCACGATCGAGCGGGTCCGCGAGATCCAGCGGATCAACCAGGACACCGTGTCGCTCGAGCAGCCGATGGGCGACGAGGACGACTTCAGCCTCTCCGATCTCATCGAGGACCGCGAGGCCGTGGTACCCGATGACGCCGCGGCCCGCATGATGCTCGACGACGCGGTGCGCGAGGCGCTCGCGCACCTCTCGCCGCGCGAACAGGACGTGGTGCGCCTTCGTTTCGGCCTCGAGGACGGCAAGATCCGCACCCTCGAAGAGGTGGGCAAGGCGTTCGGGGTGACGCGCGAGCGGATCAGGCAGATCGAGGCGAAGACGCTCGCCAAGCTGCGCCGGCCGGAATCGGCGCACCTGCTGCGGGACTACCTCGAAGAGGCCTGAACCGGGTCGGCGCGGCGAGCGCCGTCGGACCGCCCCGGCCGTTGATGGCCTGGACCACCTCGGCCACGAGGTCCGCTGCGATCGCATCGGCCGCCTCGTCGCCGTCACGCCACCCGAGCCGAGCCCCGATGGTGTCGCGGAGCCGTTCGAAACCGAGGAAGGCCACCGCCTTCACCTTCGACAGTGCCCGACCGACGTCCACCGGGACGGGGATCGACCTGCCCGCGGCCCCGGCCGATCGGACCGCTCGTACGCGGCGGGCCGCAGTACCCAGTGAGTAGCCGATGCCGAAGGCGACAGCGGTCTCGATCGGGCGCTTCATCGCCACATTGTGCACGCGGACCGGCTCCGGCGCATCTCCGACCTTCGGGCATCGACCGAAGGGCTAGTCTCCGGTGGCGCGCCGCTGCCGTCCTGACCGGGTCGGGGCACCGGTGGAGCCGTTTCCGGGGTAGCTCAATCGGCAGAGCAAGCGGCTGTTAACCGCTAGGTTGTGAGTTCGAGTCTCACCCCCGGAGCTGGTGCACCGCTCGGGCTGGCGGAGCTGGTGCACCTGCAGCGCTCGCACTCGCTCCCCACTTCCTTCGGCCATGGCCTCTTGGCCCCGCGTCCGGTGGTCGGGTCGCCGGAACCACGCCTCCAGACCGGTCGGTCGTTCGCTTCCTCGGGTCGCTCGGGCCGGTGGACCCCTTGGCGGCCCCTGCTTCGATTCGCAGGTCTTCGATTCGCGTTCGAGCCCCTCGAGCAGTCGTGTCGATGCCCGAGATCAGGACCTTCTGCCCTATCGACCACACAGAGTGGGCGAGCAAGCTGGATTCCGGAAGGGAGTTGAGGGGTATGAAACGTAGATCGATCGTCAGGAATCTGGCCCGGCTGTTGGCGCCGGCCATCTTGATCGCGGGAGTTGCCGGAACCTCCTTCGTGGTGTCCGCGGACACGGCCGGTGCGGTGGCGTGCGGCACCCCCGTCTCCGCAGGGATCACCTGTACGGGAACGGGAACGCTGCACGTGAATGCCAGCTCCCTGACCCTCATCACGCCGGCCTCGCTCAGTTGGTCGTCGCTGTTGAACGGCACTCCTCAGACGGTCGTCGATACGAACACCGCTGATCAGCAGGCGACCGTCGAAGATTCCACCGGAAGCGGTGGCGGATGGAAGATCACCGTCGCGGCCACGACGTTCACGAACGGTGCAGCGACCCTTCCGAACGTCGGCACCCTGTCGATGAACGGGAGTGTCAGTTCGTCCTCCTCCACATCGATCCCGAGCTTCGCATGTGTCGTCGTCTCGACCTGCGTGCTGCCGGTGCCGGAAGGAGCGATCACCTATCCGCTGCTCATCACGACCGCGCCGACCTCGCCGACTCCTGTCGAGGTGGGAGATGCCACCGTGGGAACCGGTTTGGGACAGATCCTGATCGGCGGGAGCTCGGCTCCCAACCCGATCGCGTGGTGGGTCAACGTCCCGGCTACCGCCCTGGCAGGCAACTACGTCTCGACCTTCTCGGCGACCGTGGTGTCGGGACCCTAAGTCCGATGGCGGGGGGAGGCCTGTCCTTCGGGCCTGCCGGCCGGGGGGAGGCTGGCACTGATCGGTGCGGAACGACGCGCTGTCCCGGACTGACCTCCGACAGCGGGCGACGTCGGCCGTGGGCCCGTCTCGTCGTTGGCGCGCTGACGGTGCTCGCGCTCAGTTCCGTGTGGGCGCTGAAGGTGATGGCACCTGCCAGTGCCGCATCCCTCACCAGCCCCACCTGGACGGCGTCGTCGACCAACGCGGCGGCGACTGGGGTGCGCTACACCTACACCTTCACGACAGCGACCACCTCGGTGCTGTCGTCCGTCACGATGACCGTTCCGGCAGCCACCACCGGCATGCCGACGGTGGGAACGGTGAGCCCGGCGAGCGTTGCGAGCGGCGATGCGATCGCCACGTCGGGGGGGATCCTCACCTACAGCTTCACCGCGGCCACGATCGCGACCGGTACGGCGGTGTCGATCCAGATCAACGGACTGACCAATACCGCGGCAGTGGGGAGCTACACGTCGACCATCGCCACGGTGAACGGAGGATCGACCGTCGACTCCGGCGTCACGCCGGCGGTCGCCATCAATGCTGCGGCGCTGTCCAACCCGCTCTGGTCGGTGACGTCGACAGCCGCCGGAGCGACCGGGGTGAGCTACACCTACACCTTCACCACCGCGACGACGTCGGTGCTGTCCTCGGTCACCATGACCGTACCGGGCGACACGGCCGGCAGCCCCGTCGTCGGGACCGTCACCCCGAGCAGCATGGCCGTCGGGTCGACGGTCGGGGTCGCGGCCGGTCTCCTCACCTACTCCTTCGGTGCCACGGTGGTGAATACCGGAACGGCGGTGGCGATCCAGGTCAACGCTCTCACCAACACGGCGAGCACCGGAGGCATCTCGTCGACGATCACCGCCAGAAACGGATCGACCGCGGTTGATGTCGGTGTCACGCCTGCGGTGACCTTCACGCCCTCGGGTCTGAGCGGCGAGACCTGGACGACCTCGTCAGCGACCGCCGGGGCGACCGGCGTGACCTACACCTACGGATTCTCCACCGTGTCGGCGTCCTCGCTGTCGTCGGTCACCATGATCGTGCCATCGGGTACGGCGGGGAGCCCCGCCGTCGGCACGGTGACGCCGAGCGGCCTCGCCGGGGGGAGCGTGGCGCTGGCCAGCAACACGCTCACCTACTCGTTCGATGCGACGGCAGTCAGTGCCGGCACCGCCGTGTCGATCCAGATCACCGGAGTCCGGAACACGTCGACCGCCGGGAGCTACACGTCGACGATCACCACGAAGAACGGGGCGGCGGTCGTCGACTCGGGTGTCACGCCGCCGGTGGTCATCACCTCTGGCACACTCACCAGCCCGAACTGGGCGACGACATCGCTCTTCGACGGGACGACCGGGGTCACCTACACCTACACCTTCACCACGTCGTCCTCGTCGTCGCTGTCGTCGATCGCCATGACGGTGCCCCCGGGCACCTCGGGCACCCCGACCGTCGGCACGGTCACCCCGGTGGGCATCAGGGGTGGAAGCGTGACCCTGGCCGGCAGCACCCTCACCTACTCATTCGGCGCGGCGGTGGTGGCTTCCGGCACCCCGGTGACGATCCCGATCAACGGCATCACCAACACGTCGGCCCCGGGCGTCTACACGTCCCAGATCGTGATCTACAACGGTGGCTCCGCGGTCGCCTCGGGCGTCACCCCGGCGGTGACCATCATCTCCGGCGCCCTCACCGCTCCGATGTGGGCGACCTCGACCACCGTCAGATCGGCGACCGGCGCCACCTACACCTACACCTTCAATACGGCATCGACCGTCTCGCTGTCCTCGGTGACCATGACCGTGCCGAGCGGCACCGGCGGCAGCCCGACCGTCGGCACGGTCACCCCCGCCGCGGTGTCCGGCGGGAGCGTCGTCCTGGCCGGCGGTCTCCTCACCTACAGCTTCGGTCCCGCGTCGATCGCCGCCGCCACCGCCATCTCGATCCAGATCAACGGGTTGACCAACACGTCGACCACCGGCAGCTACACCTCGACGATCACCACCCTCAGCGGGTCCACGATCGAGGACACCGGGACGACGCCGCAAGTCACCTTCGCCACCGGTGGCTCGTTGACTGCGCTGACCTGGACGACGTCCAAGATCACCGCGGGCGCCACCGCGACCAGCTACACCTTCGGTTTCAGAACGGCCTCGAGCTCTTCCAGCTTGCGTTCGGTGACGATGACGGTGCCGAGTGGCACCGGTGGCAGCCCGACCGTCGGCACGGTCACCCCCGCGGGGCTGACTGGCGGGACGATCACCCTGACCGGCGCCATGCTGACCTACTCCTTCTCCAGCAGCAAGACGCTCAATTCGAACACGGCCGTCTCGATCCAGATCAACGGGCTCACCAACACGGCGACGCCCGGCAGCTACGCGTCGGAGATCGTGACCAAGACCGGCACGCCGACGACCATCGACTCCGGCTTCACACCGGCCGTCACGATCCTCCCGGGCGTGCTGGTCAGCCCGATCTGGTCGACCTCGTCGACGACCGCCGGGGCCAGCGGTGCCAGCTACACCTACTCCTTCTCGGCGGCCTCGACCGCGTCGTTGTCGACGGTGACGATGACCGTGCCGGCGGGCACGTTGGGGACTCCGACCGTCGGCACGGTGACCCCGGTGAGCATGTCCGCCGGTGGCGCCGTCTCCCTGGTCGGAACCGCGCTCACCTACACGTTCAACACCCTTGCCGTCACCGCGGGGACCGCCGTCTCGATCCAGTTCAACGGGCTGACCAACACAGCGACCGTCGGCAGCTACCCCTCGACGATCACGACCAGGACCGGCTTCAATCCGGTCGATTCCGGCGTGACCCCGGCCGTGTCCATCGCGGCGAACACGCTGACCTTGAGCGCACCACTCGTCCTCGGCTGGTCGGCGATCCTGAACGGGACGACGCAGAGCACGGTCGACCCCACCGCCGCCGATCAGGTGTACACGGTGAATGACGGCACGGGCACCGGTGCCGGCTGGAACGTCACCGTCTCCGCCACGACGTTCACCAACGGCTCGACCACCCTGCCCAACATCGGGACGTTCGTCACCAACGGGAGCCTGACCTCGTCGACCGCGACGTCGGCACCGACCGTGACCTGCATCTCGAGCTGCACCTTGCCCTCGAACACGGTCGCCTACCCGGTGTCGATCACCACCGCGCTCTCCTTTCCTGCACCGTTCAAGATCTTTCGCGCCGCGGTGGGTTCGGGCCTCGGGGCCATGACCATCGGCGGGAGCTCCGCGGCGAACCCGGTGGGTTGGTGGGTGAACGTTCCCGGCTTTGCGCGGGCGGGTACCTACACCTCGACCATCACCTTCTCGGTGGTGTCGGCGCCGTGAGTCGACGCGGCGGACGGTTCGGTTCGAGGCCGGGGCGAGTGGGCGGGATGCCACTGCAACAGGACGTGATGCCGATGCGAACAAGCCGGTGGTCGATGCGACCGGGTCAACGATCGAGTCGAACGGAGGATGACCGGTGAACGGAGGACGGAAGGCGATGAGCACGACGGATCGGGAGCGGCGAGGCGGGACGGCCATTCGACGACGCGCCCTGGGAGCGGTGGTCTGCCTGGCCGCCGTTGCCCTCATGGGCACGCTTCCTGCGACGGCGTCCGGGGCCGTCGGCATCGGCGGCCCCGATGCGTTCGGGGTGACCCCGAATCCGCTTCCGGACGGCCGATCGCAGGCCTACTTCACGCTGTCGCTGAGCCCAGGCCAGACCGGCACGGAGGCTGCGGTCATCACCAACAGGGGTGCGACCTCGATCACCCTCAAGCTCAGCCCGTCGACCGGCACCACCGCTCCCAACTCGGGCAGCGCCTTCATCGATGCATTCGGCCAGTGCGTCGGTACCGGCTGTTGGGTGACCGGTCTGCCCTCGACGCTCAGCCTCGCACCCAGCTCGGCCATGACCGTGCCGTTCAGCGTCACCGTGCCGGCCGGCACCGGAGTCGGGCAGCACCTCGCGGGCATCACAGCCCAGCCGAACGCACCGCCCGCGCCGGTGACCGTCGGGTCGAACGGGAGGGCCTCGGCGCAGGCGGTGGTCATCGAGCAGGTCAGCGTGGGGGTCGTGGTCGATGTCGGCGCCGTGTCACAGATGGTGACCCGCCTCGCGATCCCGACGGTCACGTCTACCGCGGTGGGGACCATGCCCCGTCTCATCGTGCACGCCCACAACACCGGCCAGACCTTCGTCAAGGCCAAGGGGAGCGCGACGTGCACGGTCGGCGGCAGTCGCAGGTCCTATCCCGTCGCCTCGGACACCGTGCTGCCGACCGAGGGCGCCGCACTCGTGGTCAACGTACCGGGACTGCCGTTCGGAACGGTGGTGTCCTGCAACGTGCTCCTCGACTACGGCAATGGGCAGACGGCGACATGGTCGGGAAAGGTGACCATGCCGGCGACGACCACGCCGACGACCATCGTCCACACCGGCCCGGGCGCGTACTCGTCTCTCCCGGTCACCGGTATTCCGGTCTGGGCCATCGTGCTCATCGTGATCGGATCCCTGACGCTCGCCACGCTCATGGTCATCCTGTTCGTGCTGATCCGGCGCCGGCATCAACCCGGAACCGGCACCGGCACGGACGGAGGTGATCCCACACCGATCGGCGAGCGTCCCGGTCCCGACATCACGCCCGTCGATCTCTCCGCCGCCAAGAAGCCGGTTCCGACGAGCCGCCGGTAGAGTGTGCGACCGTGCGCATCGCCTTCGCCACGACCGCCACCGAGGTCGTCGGCGACGGCGACGTCGACCGTCCCCTCCACGACGCGGCGTTCGCACGTGCGGGCGTCGACCTCGACCATCCCGCATGGCACGACCCTTCGGTGGCATGGGACGGCTACGACCTGGTGGTGATCCGCTCCACCTGGGACTACGTCGAGCGCCTCGCCGAGTTCCGCGCCTGGCTCGCCCAGGTCCACGCGCTTGGTTCGTTGCGCAACCCTGGGCCGCTCGTCGAGTGGAACCTCGACAAGCGCTACCTCCTCGATCTCGCCGCCGAGGGCGTCCCGACCATCCCCACCCGGATCGTGCGCGATCCGGTCGAGCTCGACTGCGCCCTCGGCCTGCGACCAGGTGAGCTCGTGGTGAAGCCGGTGGTCTCAGCCGGTGGCAGGCGGACCGGCCGCTTCCGCGCCGACGATCCGCGCGCGCGCGAGCTCGGCGCGACGATCCTGACCACCGGGAGCCCGGCGATGGTCCAGCCGGCGGTGGCGTCGGTCAGCACCGAGGGCGAGGTGGGCGTGGTGGTCTTCGACGGGACCGTCTCCCATGCCTTCCGCAAGGGCCCCGTCCTCGGACCGGGAGGCGAGCGTCTCGCTGCAGTGGGTCGGGAGGCGATCGAGGCCGCCCGGCTGACCCCGGCACAGTGCGGCATCGTCGACGAGGTCGTCCGTGCGGTCGATCGCCGTGCATCGCGGTTGGGTCTGGACACACCGCTGCTCTACCAGCGGATCGATCTGGTCCGTCTCGACGACGGACGCGACGCGATCCTCGAGGTCGAGCTGGCCGAGCCGTCGTTCTTCCTTCCCGTCGACGAAGCGGCCGCCGACCGCTTCGCGGCGGCCGTTGGGCGGCACTGCGATCGTTGGAAGGCCGGGCCGGCACGGACGCTCGCCGCCCGCGCCTGGTGAGCGTCCTCGCGATCGACCAGGGCACCTCGGCCACCAAGGCGGTCGTCGTGGACCCCGAAGGCGGGATCCGGACCATCGCCGAGGTCGAGGTCCGGCCGAGCTTCCTCGACGGGGGCGGAGTCGAGGTCGACCCGGCGAGCCTGCTCGCCTCGGTCCTCGATGCGGGGCGGCGGGCCCTCGACCTGACGTCGGACCCGATCGAGGCGGTCGCGCTCGCCAACCAGGGCGAGACGGTCCTCGCGTGGGATCCCAACAGCGGCGCGCCGTTGTCGCCGGCGATCGTCTGGCAGGACCGACGTGCGGAGCCGTTGTGCGCGGCCCGCTCGGAGCACGCGGCGTGGGTCGCAGAGCGGACCGGGCTCGTCCTCGACCCGTACTTCTCGGCGCCGAAGATGGCCTGGCTCCGGGCAGAGGGCGTGGACGGCGGCATCGTGACGACCACGGACGCCTGGCTCCTGCACCACCTCACCGGCGAGCTGGTCACCGACGTGACGACGGCCAGCCGTTCTCTCATCTTCGACCTCGACGACGGCGCCTGGAGCGGTGCGCTGCTCGAGCTCTTCGGCCTCGACGGGGAGGTCCTGCCCCGCATCGTCGCCTGCGACGAGGTGGTCGGTCACACCGGTGCCTTCGGGGGCGATCTTCCGGTCGCCGGGCTGGCGGTCGATCAACAGGCCGCCCTGCTCGCCGAGGGGTGCACCGGGCCGGGCGAGGCCAAGTGCACCTTCGGCACCGGAGCCTTCGTGCTCGCCAACACCGGCGAGCGTCCGGTGCGTTCGACGGCCGGACTCTCCACCTCGGTGGCCTGGCAGGTCCGTGGTCGGACCGCCTACTGCATCGACGGGCAGGTCTACACCGCGGCCTCCGCAGTTCGGTGGCTCTGCGATGTCGGGCTACTGGGCTCGCCGGAGGATCTCGACCAGGTGGCCGCGGCCGACGCCGGCGGCGTCCGCAGCGTGCCGTCCTTCGCGGGACTGGGTGCCCCGTGGTGGCGACCGGACGCGACCGCCACGTTCGTCGGTATCACTTTGTCGACCGGCCGGGGGCAGCTGGTGCGCGCGGTGCTCGAGGGGATCGCCGCCCAGGTGGCCGAGGTCTGTGCCTCGGTCGGCACCGACGTCGGATGGCGGCTCGCGGCCCTGCGTGTCGACGGGGGGCTGACCCGCTCCTCCGCACTGCTGCAGGCGGTCGCGGATCTCACCCAGCTTGCCGTCGAGGTCTACCCCTCCCCGCACGCGACTGCGCTCGGTGCCGCAGCGCTCGCACGGCTCGCGCTGGATGGCTCGATCGAGCTCGGCGACGCGGTGCCGCCGTGGACGCCCGTCGCAACCTACGTCCCCCGGTGGAGCGCCGACCGAGCTGCGGTGCACCTCGACGCCTGGCGCTCCGTTGTTGCGACCGCCCTCGACGCCGCCTCGTCGACGTGAGCGAACGGGAGCCAGACGGACGGATGCACGGACCGACGGCCTCGGACGAGACTTTCGATGTCGCGGTCGTGGGCGCGGGGGTCGTGGGCTCGGCGATCGCACGCGAGCTCTCCGGCTACCGGTTGCGGGTCGCGCTGCTCGACGCAGCCGACGACGTGGGCGACGCGACGAGCAAGGCCAACACGGCGATCCTGCACACCGGGTTCGACGCCACGCCGTCGACGCTCGAGGCACGGCTTGTCCGGCGCGGCGCCGAGTTGCTGCGCGCCTACGCGAAGACCACCGGAATCCCGGTCGAGCGCACGGGCGCCATGCTGGTCGCCTGGACCGCCGAACAACGCGACGCGCTCGGCGGGATCGTCCAACGCGCCCGGAAGAATGCATACGGGGCGGCAGAGCGCGTCGACGCCGACGAGGTCTACCGCCGGGTGCCCGCGCTCGGGCCGGGCGCTCACGGCGGCGTCGTCGTCCCGGACGAGTCGATCACGTGCACCTGGTCGACCACGCTCGCGCTCGCCACCGATGCAGTCCTCCGTGGCACACAGCTCCTGCTCGGCCACCGGGTCGACCGCGTCGACGTCGGACCTGCCGTGACCATGCTCCACGCCGATGGCGGCACGGTCGCCGCACGGTGGGTGGTCAACGCGGCGGGCCTGGGCGCCGACGTGCTCGACGACGCTTTCGGCCACGAACGCTTCACCGTCACCCCGCGCCGCGGCGAACTGATCGTCTTCGACAAGCTCGCGCGGACCCTGGTCGACCAGATCGTCCTCGCCGTCCCGACCGCAAGGGGCAAAGGGGTGCTGATCAGCCCGACCGTCTACGGGAACGTCGTGGTCGGTCCGACAGCCGAGGATCTGACGGACCGCACCGACACCGGGACGTCCGAGGCGGGGCTCGCGTTCCTCTTCGAACGAGCGGCGACCCTGGTGCCCTCGCTTCTCGACGAGGAGGTGACCGCGACCTACGCCGGCCTCCGTGCTGCGAGCGACCGCTCCGACTACCTGGTCGAGGTCGACACGGAGGCGCGCTACGCGATCGCAGCCGGCATCCGTTCGACGGGGCTGACCTCCGCGATGGCAGTCGCCGAGCACCTGTGCGAGCTGCTCGACGGCGCAGGGCTCGTCCTCGAGGAGCGGCGCGATCTGCCAGACCCGCCGCAGTTGCCCAACCTGAGCGAGGCGCTCACCCGCCCGTTCGAGGACGCCGAGCGCATCGCGGCCGATCCCGCCTACGGCGAGGTCGTCTGCTTCTGCGAACGGGTCAGCGCCGGCGAGCTACGCGACGCGTTCTCTTCGACCATCCCGCCCGTCGACCTCGGCGGTCTCCGCCGGCGCACGCGTGTGATGAACGGCCGGTGCCAGGGCTTCTACTGCGGTGCGGCCGTCACCACCATCGTCGAGCGGTCCGGCGGGACGGTGCGGTGAGCGGGACGGTGCGGTGAGCAGGAGAGTGCGGTGAGCGGGATCGTGCACAGCCGAGCGGTGGACGTGCTCGTGATCGGCGGCGGTCCCGCGGGGCTCACGGCGGCTGCCGCGCTTTCCGGTCACGATCGGCGTCGCGTCCTGGTTGTCGAGCGCGAGTCGTCCGCCGGCGGGATCCCCCGGCACAGTGACCACCAGGGGTTCGGCTTGCGCGACCTGCACCGTCCACTGCGCGGCCCGCCCTACGCGCGCCGGCTCGTCGGATCCGCAGTCGCAGCGGGAGCCGAGATCGCGACCGGGACGACGGTGACCGATTGGGACGGCGACCACGCAGTGTTCGCGACCTCCGCAGCCGGCCGGATGCGCATCGAGGCCCGAGCGGTCGTCCTGGCGACCGGCGCCCGCGAGCGCCCCCGCGCGGCCCGTCGCATCGCCGGGGACCGTCCGGCCGGCGTGGTGACGACCGGTCAGCTCCAGCAGCTCGTCCACCTCGGGCACCGACGGGTCGGCACCCGGGCGGTGGTGGTCGGGGCGGAGGCGGTGAGCTGGTCGGCAGTCCTCACCCTGCGCGCGGCGGGTTGCGCGACCGCGCTGATGACAACGACGTACCCGTCCCCCGAGGTCTACGCGGCACTCTCGTGGCTCGGGCGCGGCCTGCTCGGGACACCGGTCGCTTGCCGGACCCGGGTGGCCCGGGTGATCGGGCACGGGCGCGTCTCCGCGGTGGAGCTCGAGCATCTCGACACTGGCGCCCGCGAGGTGGTCAGGTGCGACACGTTGGTACTGACCGGCGACTGGATCCCCGACCACGAGCTCGTCCGGACGGGGGGCCTCGAGCTCGACCGCGCCACCCGTGGTCCGTTGGTCGACGGCGCGCTCGGGACGTCACGGCCCGGGGTCTTCGCCGCCGGCAACCTCGTCCATCCGGTCGACACCGCGGACGTCGCGGCCCTCGACGGTCGCCACGTCGCGGGACAGGTGGTTGCCTTCCTCGATGGCGGGGCGACGACCGGTCCCGGTCTCCGGCTCATGGCGGCACCGCCGCTGACCTGGGTGACCCCCGGGGTCGTCCGACCCGGCGGCCCGTCACCGCCGAGGGGACGGCTGCTGGCGTGGACCGACCGCTACGTCGCGATGCCCCGTGTGGTCGTGACCCAGGACCGCCGGTCGACGGGCTCCCGTCGCCTTCCCTGGCCCGCGGCGCCCGGGCGGGTGTTCCGGATCCCGTCGGGCGTGCTCGATCGGATCGATCCGGCCGGAGGCCCGGTCACGATCACGGCCCGGAGGTGATGGGCGCGGTGGCGTCCGGATGGAGGGTGGCTCGGACGGCGGGTGCTACCGATCCGGTGTGGCCTCCGAACCAGGTCGCGAGCGCATCAGGCAGCTCTGGGTCGCTGAGGTCTCCAGCCCAGGCGACGTGCCCGTCGGGTCGGATCAACACGGCCGGGGGCGCGGGGATCTCGCCGAGGAGCGGGAGTTCCAATGCGCCACCGCAACTGGCCTCGACCAACCGGACTCGATCCGACCAAGCGGACACGTCGAAGCCACCGGGTTCGCCGAAGGTGAGGAGCACGGGCCGGGCGTGGTGCAACAGGTTGAAGACACGCGTGGGACCGTCGGCGGTCGCCACGTCGAGGTCGGGCATGCGCCGCCCGAGCAGCGGGTGACCCTCTCCGAGGTCGTAGTGGATGTCGAGTCCGGAGAGCATCGCTCCGATGCGCCTGCGCGGCTCGTCCATGCCCAGCAGTTCGGTCATGGTGTCGCGGAGGGCCTGGTGACGGTCGTCGGGCCGGCTGAGCGCGACTTGCGCCATGGTGGTGTGCAACACCCGTGCACCGACCGGATGCCGTTCGCTGTGGTAGGTGTCGAGGAGGCTCTCTGGTGATGTCCTGTCGACCACCTGAGCCAGCTTCCATCCCAGGTTCACGGCATCCTGCACGCCGACGTTGAGACCCTGACCGCCCTGCGGGGGATGCACGTGTGCGGCGTCGCCGGCGAGGAGCACGCGGCCGTGTCGGTAGGAGGCAGCCTGGCGCGTCATGTCGGTGAACCTGGAGATCCAGTTGGCGCTGCGAAGCCCGTAGTCCGTCCCGTACACGGCGACGAGTGCCTCGCGGAGTTCACCGATGTCCGGATCGCCAGTGTGTCCGAGGTCCTGCTCCGTGAGCACGACCCGAATGGGCTCCCCTTCCTCCCTCCGATTGATGGCATGGGTGCCGGCGCTGTCGTGACGGAAGCCGAACTCCGGCTGCTCGTCCATCTCGACCTCGGCGATCATCCAACTGGTCGAAGCTTCCAACCCGGGGAAGTCGATACCGGCGGTCTTGCGGATCAGGCTGCGACCTCCGTCGCACCCGACGAGATACTCCGCCCGGAGCGACGTGTCGCCGGACAGGTCGACGTCGACTCCGCGGTCGTCCTGGGCAAAGCCCACCACCTCGCAACGACGAAGGACCGGCACCCCGAGCTCACCGACCCAGTCGGCCAGGATGCGCTCGATGTGGCTCTGCCAGAGCGCGAGGACGTAGTTGTGGCGGGTGGGGAAGTCGCCGATGTCCACGGGGATCAGGGAGTAGCCGACGTTCGGATGAACCTGCCCCGCAGAGAGGAACCGCTCTGCGATGCCACGCTGATCGAGTATCTCGATCGTGCGGGAGTGAAGACCCCCGGCACGCGATCCGTCGACCGCCTGACTGGCCCGTCGTTCGACGATGACCACGTCGATTCCCGCCAACGCCAGCTCACCCGCCAGCATCAGCCCGGTCGGACCGCCTCCCGCGATCACCACCGAATGTCCGGTCATCGCCGCTTCCCGGCAAAGGCTGAACGCACCCATTCCACCACTTCTGGCTCCAGACGTTCCGGCCGTGATCGGCTCAGCGAACGAGTCATGATGAGCACGTCTCGGTCGCTTGCAGCAAGCCCCCTCCCTCGCGCTATGTTGTTGATGGCGGCAGAGATTCATGCTCGACGATGCCCGGTGAGCCGATCGCTCCCTCCTCGGCAACGCCGAGTGACGAGGCGGCGGCTGCGCGACCCGGGCTCGGGACCATCGAACGGCCGTCCTCCCCACCGCGGACTCGGAGTCGCGCCGGCAACTGCGCAGACGTTGCCGGACGCGGCAGTAGCATCACCCCGGGCCGGACCCGTCCGACGGGTCGTGGTGATCGACCAGGCGGCCCGGGGGGAGTGCCAGTGCGCAATGGGCGATCGGTGAGGCTCGTCATGGTGGTCGCGCTGGGCTGCGGGCTGTTGACCTCGTGCTCGGCTGCAGGGAGCGCGACCGGCGGTGACCCCGCCCCGGCGGTGACCGCGCCGGCGACCTTCTCCGGCCACGGTTCGATCGACCAGGCGTACGCGGTCGGTGCGGCGCCGGGTACGAAGCTCGTGCTCGCGGACGCGTCGGGGAACCGTGTCGGCGGCGGGACGGCCGACCGGCTGGGCAGCCTGGTCGTGCGCAACGTCGTCCCGGGTTCGGGCTACACCTTCCGTGCGGTCGCCGGATCGACGGTCAAGGGCACCGCTCCCTTCCGGGTGCTCTCGACCACCGACACCCCGACGGCAGCGTTCTACGCGGACCAGCACCTCCACGAGGGCCTCAACTACCTCACCATGCGCGACGGGGTACAGCTCGCTGCGACGCTCCGCCTCCCTCCCGGCAAGACCCTTGCCGACGGACCGTTCCCGACCGTGATCGAGGAGTCCGGCTACGCGATCGCCGCTCCCCACAGCCTGGTCGATGCGGTCCTCCACACCAACGGGGCGTCGACGTCGGATCCGCTCGTGCCCGACACGGCCACGGTCGTCGGCTCGCTGATCGCCCCGCTGCTCGGCTTCGCGTCGATCAGCCTCCAGATGCGCGGCACCGGATGCTCGGGAGGTGACTTCGACCTCTTCGACCTGCCGACGACCTACGACGGGTACGACGCGGTCCAGATCGCGGCCGCTCAGCCGTGGGTGGCCAACCACAAGGTGGGCATGGTCGGAATCTCCTTCTCGGGCATCTCCCAGATGTTCGTGGCCGGGACGCGCCCCCCGGGCTCGCGGCGATCGCGCCGATGAGCCTCACCGACGACCTCTACTCGACGGGCTTTCCGGGTGGGATGTACAACAGTGGCTTCGCCGCGTCCTGGTTGGCCCAGCGCCTCTCGGATGCCGAGCCCGCGCCGCAGGGCGGCCAGACCTACGCGCGGGTCCTGATCGCCCAGGGGGACCGGCAGTGCCTCGCGAACCAGGTGCTGCACGGGCAGACCGAGAACCTCAACGCACTGCTCCAAGTGGCGTCGCACCGGATCCCCTCCCTCTACCAACAGCGTGCCCCGTCGACCTGGGCGAAGCTCGCCCAGGTGCCGGTCTTCGTCTCGGGGGCCTTCCAGGACGAGCAGACCGGGGGGCAGTGGCCGGCCATCATCGGTGACCTCTCGCACGACCCGCACGTCTGGGCCACCATCGTCAACGGCACCCACATCGACTCGCTCGGGCCCGGCACGATGTCGAGGTGGATCGAGTTCCTCGACCTCTTCGTAGCCGACCGGCTGCCGAGCGCGTCGCCGTTGATCGAGACGCTCGCCGCCGGTCTCTACCAGCAGCTCGCAAACGCGCCTGCCGAACCGCTCCCCGCGTTGCAGTTCACCGGCGAGCCGAGTGTCGCGGCCGCCCGAGTCGCCTTCGAGGCCCAGCCACGAGTGCGCGTCCTCCTCGACAACGGCGGCGGCAGCTTCGGTCCGGGCGCGTTGCAGCCGGTGTGGAGCCTCGACTTCCCCTCGTGGCCACCTCCCCACGCGGTCGCGACGACCTTCGATCTCGGGAGCGGCGGCACCCTCGGCCCCACGCCGCCGGTGGCGTCGTCGGTCGCCTACCGACCCGACCCGTCGGCGCGCCCGGCCACCGATCTCCCGGTCGGCAATGTATGGACCGCACTTCCGCCTTACCAGTGGACAGCTGTCACCGGCGCGAACGGTCTCGGGTTCGTCTCGCCGCCGCTGACCCGTGACGTGACGGTGGTCGGCCCTGCGAGCCTCAATCTCTGGGTCAAGAGCACCGCTGCCGATGCCGACCTCCAGGTCACGGTCTCCGAGGTCCGGCCCGACGGCAAGGAGCTCTTCGTGCAGACCGGTGAGCTCCGTGCGAGCGACCGTGCGCTCGACCCGGCGGCGTCGACGGCGACCCATCCGGTGCCGACCTATGCGGGGAGCACCGCCCGCCCGCTGCCTTCCGGCCAGTTCACCGAGGTACGCATCCCGATCTTTCCGTTCGCCTATGCCTTCCGGACCGGCTCGCGCATCCGCGTCGACCATCACCGCGCCCGGCGGGGAGCGGCCCGCATGGGAGTTCGCGACCTTCCAGACGCACGGGACCGTGACCGATACAGTCGGGCTCGGCGGAGCGACGCCGTCGGCGCTCGTGCTCTCGGTCCTGCCGGGAGTAGTCCCGCCGGACGCACAGCCGGCCTGCCCGTCATTGCGTGGCGAGCCGTGCAGGAGCTACGTGCCGGCCGCAAACGGAGGCTGAGGTGGCAGACCGCGGAACGATCGCGATGGTCTTCGCGATGCCGATGGAGCTCGCGCCCCTTCGGCGAAGGCTGTCGCTGACAAAGACCCACCTCGGAGCGCTCGAGATCCACGAGGGCAGCTTCGCGGGACGGAGGATGGTCGCGACGGTGACAGGCATGGGCACCGCGTTCGCGAGCACCGGTGCGACCCGGCTGCTCGACGCAGTCGAGGTCGAGCGGGTCCTGGTCGTCGGCATCACCGGGGCGCTCGAGGACGAGACGCCCCTCGGCACGTTGATGTGGCCCGAGACAGTCGTCAACGGCAACACCGGTGCGGCGTTCCATCCGACGCTGCTCGGGGACGCCCCGGCCGGCGGCATCATGTGGACCACGGACAACTTCATCACCGATGCGGGGGAGCTCGCCGAACTGCGCGAGCGCGGGGTGATCTCGCTCGACATGGAGACGGCCGCCATTGCCGCGGTGTGCGATCCTCGGGGGATCCCCTGGACGGTCTACCGGGTGCTCAGCGACCGGGCGACCGATGGGAATGACGAGCTGTTCGCCCTGGCGAACCAGGACGGGACGACCAACGCAAAGGCGGTGGCGGCCTATGTGCTCAAGCATCCCGGCCGCGTGCCGGTGATGGCGGCGATGGCCAAGGAGACCAAGCGGGCGGCCGAACGTGCCGTCGAGCTCGCGCTCGACGCGGTGGCGGGACTCGCAGACGGCTGAATTCCTGACGCACCTGTCCTGCGTGGCCTCGCTGTGCATGTGGTCGCTGTGCGCAGCTGTCGCCCGCGTCGACGAGACTCGGCCCGTGGAACCGAGGTCCGGATCTGTCAGCGCGGGGGGTTGGCGGTGACCGGCGATGCGGGCCGGCGCCGGTCGTGGTGGGGGTGGGGTTGGGAAGACCAGGCCCTCTCTGATCATGAGCTCGACGGCGTCGCCGCGGTGCTCGCGGATCGCCACCCGGCAGGTCCCCCGCCGAGGCTCGCTCCCGTCCCGGACCTCTCCGGACTCGATCTCCCGCCATCCCGCGTCGAACCGCCGGCGTCGCTCGCCGACCGGTGCACGGCCGACCCCCGGTCGCGGGCGTCACACACCTACGGCAAGTCCTTCCGCGACGTGGTGCGCGCGCTCGAGGGTGATCTCTCCGGTGCGCCCGACCTCGTCGTGCGGCCCGCCGCGGAAGACGAGCTGGTTGCACTGCTGGACTGGGCCTCGGGATCGGATCTGGCGGTCATCCCGTTCGGCGGGGGATCGTCGGTCGTCGGCGGCGTCGAGGGAGGCGCCGTCCGCGACGCGTTTGCCGGCGTCGTGAGCGTGGATCTCACCGGGCTCTCGGGCGTCGTCGAGATCGACCGGCTGAGCCGTGCCGCCCGGATCCGTGCCGGCACCTTCGGCCCGGATCTCGAAGCGGGACTGCGTGCTGCCGGCCTCACCCTGCGGCACTTCCCCCAGTCATTCGAGCACTCGACGCTCGGCGGCTGGGTGGCCACGCGAGCCGGTGGCCACTTCGCGACCAACTACACGCACATCGACGACTTCGTGGAGTCGCTCCGGGTGGTGACGCCGGCCGGGACGCTCGAGACGCGGCGACTCCCTGCCTCGGGGGCGGGGCCCTCGCCGGACCGGCTCTTCCTCGGGTCGGAGGGTGCCCTCGGCGTGGTCACCGAGGCCTGGGTGCGACTCCAGGCCCGCCCCCGCCATCGTGCAACGGCCGCGGTGCACTTCACTACCTTCGACGCCGGGGTCGCTGCCGCGCGATCCGTGGTCCAAGCGGGGCTCTTCCCATCGAACTGCCGTCTGCTCGACCCCGGCGAGGCCGCATCCAGTGGTGCCGCCGGCGGCCACTCGATCCTCCTCGTCGGCTTCGAGTCGCCGTCGTCTCCGGTCACCGGGCTCGCGAACGCGGCTCTCGAGTGCTGTCTCGACCACGGCGGCGAGGTACCCGATGGAGTGAAGAGCTCCCATCGCGACGGTGCGGCGGGCACCTGGCGCGAGGCGTTCTTCAAGGCGCCGTACCTCCGCGACGGCGTGGCGCGGCTCGGGTGGGTGGTCGAGACCTTCGAGACGGTGGTGAGCTGGTCGGGGTTCTCAGCGCTGCACGCCGCCGTGACCGCAGCGGTCCTTGATGCGGCGGGCGCGGGTGGCGCGAGCCTGAGCTGCCGCTTCACCCATGTCTACCCTGACGGTCCCGCGCCGTACTACACGGTGATCGCGCCGAGCCGAGCGGGCCGGCAACTCGGCGACTGGCAGGCCATCAAGGAGGCGGCGAGCGATGCCGTGCTCGCCGCGGGAGGGTCGATCACCCACCATCACGCCGTCGGTCGCGACCACCGGTCGTGGTACGACCGGCAGCGACCGGATCTGTTCGCCGAGGCGCTGGCTGCGGCCAAGTCGAGCCTGGACCCGGCCGGGGTGTTGAATCCCGGCGTCCTCGTGGGGTGAGGGGTCGGAGAGCCGTCACCGTCCGGTCGAGCCGTCGATCAGCTCCCGGGTGATGTCCATGTGGCCGACGTGACGGGCCGTCTCCTCGAGCAGGTGGGTGACGACCCACCGCAGCGTCGTCGCGCGGAACGACGCGGCCGACGGGAGGTCGAAGCTCGAGGCCCGGTCGAGCACCGCATCAGAAGCCGTCGTCTCGGTGCGGTAGAAGGAGACGACGTCGTCGACCGACCAGCCGTCGGGGAGGTCGAACATGTGCGAGCGCCACGCCATGTCCATCTCCTCGCCGGCAAAGATCGCGCGCACCCAGAGGCGTTCGGCATAGCCGAGATGGACGACGATCTGGCCGAGTGAGTTCGCGGAGGGTGCGGGTCTCCACCGGAGCTGCTGGTCGCCCAGACCTTCGATCTTGCAGATCGCGCTCTCACGGAGGTGGGTGAGCCAGGCACGGTCCATCGCCATCTCGTCCGCTGCCTCGGTCTCGTCCGGCCGTTGCACATGGAGCTCCGGGCGCTCGCCGTGTGCTGTCGCTGCCGGCACGGACGGGTGTGGTCCTCCGGTCGGCGTCGTCGTGATCCGGTGTCGGCTAGGCAACCGGAGGTGGTGGGTCCTTCACGGGAACCACCACCTGCGCATGCCAGAGCAGCACGAACATGGGACAGGCAGGCACCCTTCCGCACACCGGTGTCCCGAGGGCGTCGAGCTGGGCCGTACCGTAAGCCACGACCTTGAAGATCGTCCGTGACGACCCGGTCGAGGAGACGCTTCCCGAGACCCGGACGAGTGACGGGACCGACCCGGTGGGCGAGGGGGCAACCTGGGCCTCCGACCACCGCAGCGGGCCTCCGGTGAGATCGACGACGACCAGGCCACCGCGGAACGCGATGACGGTGGACCCGTCGCTCGCATTGGTGAGCACGATCGTCCGGGGTGGTGAGATGGTGGCGGCCGCTGACCCACCCGCCGCAAGTGGCACCGCGATACCTGCCAGCGCGATGCCGACGGCAACCGCGCCCAATGCGCTCCGGAACTTCCGCATCGCACCACCTCCGTCGCAAAGACGCTGCCGCCACTCGGGCGGTCGTGAGCTCGTCCCCGACCGTAGGCGCTGAGGCCTCCGCGGGCAAGGAATCACATTCGGAATAGACGGAAACCGCCCCGAGAACTGTCACCTTTGTGACAGACAGCGCTTCCCGGTAGGAGCACACTGCCGGAGACGCATCGGTGGCGGGAGCCGACCGAGAGACCAGGTGCCGGAGGTCCCCAACCCCCGCTTCCGGCCACGGTCCCTTGGCGCAAGGTCACTGCCCGGGTCGGCGGCACGCAGGATGGCGGATCAGCGTGTCAGCCGGCCCGAGCAGTGTCTCCCTCTGCTCCCTGGAGGCCTGAGACCCGCTCCACCGATCGTCCCCTGTGTCCGAGTTGTACGCTCGCAACTCGACGTGTCCCGGCCAACCTTCCCTTCTCTCGCCTGTCGACTCGCCGATGCACGTCGGATCGACACTGCCAGGCCCGCTTCGGAGCAGCGAAGGTCACGCGCGAGGCGGTAGGGGTGTGCGGGGCAGTAGCTCAGTGGTCAGAGCAGGGGACTCATAATCCCTCGGTCGGAGGTTCGATCCCTCCCTGCCCCACCAGGTTCAGCAAGCATCAATCGGAACTGACCAGCCTCACCAGATGGGCTTGACCCCATTCAGTGGACCACGTGTTCGGGCAAAGTTGCCGGCTGGGTGGTGGTTGAGTGGAGGTCGTCGAACTCGTTCGGGGTGAGATAGCCGAGCGAACTGTGTCGGCGGTCCGAATTGTAGAAGTGCTCGATGTAGTCGGCCATGGCGATGGCCAGCTCAAGGTTGGTCCGCCACTTCTGGCGGTTCAGCAGCTCGATCTGCATCGAGCCCCAGAACGACTCCTTGGGGGCCTTTTCGAGAAAGGACAGCGGCATGCCCCTACGTCGTCGTCCTGCTCAGGTCACCCGGATGACAGTTTCGACACCATAGGGCAGACTGAGGACCGGCAGCGCTCAAGTGAGCGGCGGCAGAGCTTCTGGTGGGTTGAGATCGGGAGCGTCGTGGCTAACAAGAAAGGCTCACGGCTATGAAGAACCTGACCATACTCGGCGCCACTGGATTCGTGTCGCTGATCGCGACGGCCTTGTTCTCGGCGCCGGCGGTAGGAGCAACGGCGGGACCTTTGGTGGTGAGATCGCCCAATGTAGCGGGCTACAACGCAACGGACCCGTCGCCGGTCACGAGTTTCAGCGGCACACTGAGTGTCCCAGCTTTGACCTGCCCCGCGACGGGCAATTTGCAGATGCTCGCTCAGGTCAGTCTCGTCGACCCGGCGACAGCGGACCAGGCGGATTTCCAATGGTCCATCGCCTGTATTTCTGGAACCGCTCTTTACTCGAGCGCGACGGCCTACGTCGGCACCTACGCAACCGGCTTCGGTCAAGCCGCAATCGCGGCCGTAGCAGGAGACACATTGAAGCTTGCGATGTCCGAGGACTCGGTCAAGGGAACGGTCACCGTGAAGATCACCGACACATCAAACAGGCAGACTGCCAGTGCCAAGGTCCCGCTGCAGGCGTCTCTCACTGCACTTTCGGCCCAGATCGACTTCCCTACCGGAACCGCGAACGTGACACCGATCCCCACTTTCACCAACGTCCGATTCGGGGACTTGAAGTACAACGGAGCAATTCTCTCGTCCTTGAGTCCGACGAATACAGAGATGTACGACGGTACGACTCTCCAGGTGTCGACGTCCCCGATCTCGGCGGCGGGGACCTTCAGCACGGTCTTCAAGCATGTCTGAGTCTGCACCTCACTGACTTCACAACGGGGCAGTCGATACTCGCTGGCGTGAGCCTGGCCGAACGCCCGCACCCCACACACTTCCGAGGAGCCAGACAAGCGGGTCGAAATCCACGTCTACATCTGTCCTGGCTGAAAGCAACTAGCGCACAACACCAACGAACTGGTGCTCGACCACGACGACAGTGTCCTCTGCCGCAATCGCAACTCAAGCAAGGCCAGACCGTATGACAAGGCGCGGTGAAAGACATCATCGAACCGCCGCCGCAATACGCATCAATCAGCAAATACCTTCATCCCGCAACAGCGTTCAACACATACAAACGCCGGGTACTACCTAGAGAACGCACACCAAATGCGTTCTTACCTCACTCATGATCCCTCGGTCGGAGGTTCGATCCCTCCCGGCCCCACGAAGTGCGGCGGTGGCAGTTGCCTTCGTCGCCGAACTCCGAGATCAGCAGCGACGGTGCCCGTACGGAATCACCGCGCGTCGGCCTCCGCGAGACGCGGGAGATGGTGGGCGGTCAGGCCGTGCGGATCGTCGCCGTCCGTTGTGACCGCCGGATCCACGTGGATGGTCATGGCCGTGAGCCGCGGGATCTCGTGAAGGAGCGTGTGGCGGACCTCCTCTGCGATGCGGTGCGCGTCTCGGAGCGTGAGTGAGGCGTCGACGGTCAAGGCGAGCTCGCCGTGGAGCTCGTGCCCGACCCAGCGGACCTTCGTGCCGTCGACGTCGAGCACCTCGTGCGAGGACGTGGCGAGCTCGACGATGCGGGCGATGAGCGTTCCGTCGGTCGCGTCGAGGAGGCGTCGGAAGACGTCGCGGGCAGCCCGCCACAGCACGACGATCATCGCCGCTCCGATCAGCAGTCCGACGATCGGGTCGGCATTGCGCCACCCGAGTGCGACCCCGAGTGCGCCACCCATGACGGCGAGAGAGGTGACGGCGTCGGCGCGTGCGTGCCGGCCGTCGGCGACGAGCGCCGTGGATCCGATCCGACGTCCCACGCGGGTGCGGTAGCGGGCCGCGAGCTCGTTCCCGACGAAGCCCACCATCCCGGCGATCGCGACCGCGGCGAGATGGGTGACCGACCGGGGGTGGACGAGCCGGTCGACGGACTCCCAGATCACGGTTGCAGCGGAGAAGGCAATCACCGCGACGACGGCGAGACCGGCGAGGTCCTCGACCCGGCCGAATCCATACGGATAGCGGTCGGTCGGTGCCCGCCTGCCGACGACGAAGGCCAATCCGAGCGGGATCGCGGTGAGTGCGTCGGCCCCGTTGTGGATGGTGTCGGCGAAGAGTCCCACCGAGGACGTGAGCACCACGACGACGGCTTGCACGCCGGCGGTCGCGAGGAGCACCACGAGACTGAGACCGACCGCACGGGTGCCTTCCTTGCTCACCGCCAGCGCCGAATCCATGCGGTCGAGGTGGTCGTGGGTATGGATGAACGGCAGCCACGAACGCCAACCCGCGTGGTCGTGGCTGGTGGGTGAATCGGTGTCCGCACTGTGAGGCCGGGTCATCTGTGCGGCCTCCGGTGCGGTGCCGGTGGCTCGCCGGCGGGGTGGTCCTCCAACCCGGACACCTGGTGGTCCGCGTGGGAGAGCGCCTCGGCGAGCAGGCGTGAGACGTGCTCGTCGGCCGCGGAGTAGAAGGCGAACGTCCCCGCGCGCCGGACCTGGACGAGCTTGGCCAGCCGGAGCTTCGAGAGGTGTTGGGAGACCGCAGTGGGCGTCGCGCCGACGAGCTCGGCCAGGCGTGTCACCGAAGTCTCGCCCTGCAGCAGCGTCCAAAGGATCTTGATGCGGGTCGGATCGGCGAGCAGTCGGAAACCGTCACTGGCGACCAGCACCTGCTCGTCGGTTGGCATCTCTACTACCTGCATATCTTCATGCATACGAAGATAGTGTACCATGCCGATTTCCAGAAGAACTCGTCGACTGCCCATGCATTGTCCCCACCCACCATCAGCGGTCCCCGGATACCCGACGGTTATCGCAGGGCGATCTCGACGATCTTGACCACCACCAGGGCGAACGCGACCAGCAGGTATCCACGGAGCGCCAGCAGCCCGATCTTGCGCTGCGTCGAAAGCGCCGGCTTGGCGAGCAGTCGGAGCGCCGGCATCCGCCAAGTCTCGCGACGCTCCCACTCGACCGGGACGGTCACGGTCCCAGACGCCGACCGCCGGTGCCGGAGGAGCACGAACAGCCCGACCGGAATGCCGATCGCAGTCCCCACGACGAGGGTGCCGACGATCTGCGCGCCCGAGAGCCCCGGATACAGCACGCTCGCCGTCAGGATGACCGAGAGGACCACCAGCAACCAGATGACGGCTGCGGTGAAGACATTGAGTCCCTTCGAGTTGACCCACGGCCCCAGCACGTCCTTGTCGTTGCAGAGCAGCAGCAAGAAGACCGTCGCGCTCGGCAGGAGCACCCCGGCCAGCGACTGCACCCCTTCGGTGAGCAGCCCGAGCGGAACGCCCGGGATGAGCACGAGCGCGGCGGCCGCCGCCATCAGCCCTGCGTAACACGCATAGAAACCCTTTGCCTTGCCGATCGGCCGGTGCAGCGAATGATGGAAGCCGAGCACGTCAGAGCTCGCGTACGCAGTGGCGAGACCGACCGCCGCAGCGCCGATGATGCTGGCATCGAGGAGCGCGATGGCGAAGAGGTCGCCGGCGAACCGGGACACATAGGTGCCGAGACCGGTCGCCACGCCGGCCGCCGTGGTGAAGTTGCCGGCCCCCGGCCTGCCGTGGAAGACCGCGGCGGTGAACCCGAACATTGCGGCGGCGCCGAGCACGACGATGACGATTCCGATCCACAGATCGACCCGTTCGTACTTGATGAACCTGGTCGTGATGCGCTTGTCGATGACGTAGGACTGTTGGAAGAAGAGCTGCCACGGGGCGACCGTCGTGCCGACGATGGCGATCACGAGCAGCATGACGGTCGAGAGCTGCACGTGCGATGGCATGCCGGGCAGGAGGAAGCTCCTCGTCATCTCCGTCACCGGTGGGTGCACCATCAGGTAGATCGGGATCAGGACGAGCGATCCTGCGACGAGGACGAGGCAGACGCGCTCGAACCGCCGGAAGCTCCCGGTGCTCGCCGCACCGACCACGACCAGGCCGGCCAGCACCACCGAGGGGATCTTGGGCAGACCCAGGTAGCCGACGGCGAACGTGACCCCGATGAACTCCGTCACGATGGTGAGGGCGTTGAGGACGAAGAGATCGATGACGCTGAACGCGCCCCAGAACCTGCCGAACCGCTCGAGGATGAGCCGCGCGTGCCCGACCCCGGTGACGGCGCCGAGGCGGAGGACCATCTCCTGGTTGACGTAGAGGATCGGCACGAGCAGCAGCAGTGTCCAGAGCAGCCGTGTCCCGTAGTTCTGACCCGCCTGGGTATACGTGCCGAACGCTCCGGCATCGTTATCGCCGACCATCACGATGAGCCCGGGACCGACGATCGCGAGCAGGGTCTTGAGCTTGGACGAGAGACGTGGACGAAGGGCCACATCGCCGTAAGCGATCGTGCCGAGCGCGCCGCGGATGTCCCCCACGTGTTCGGGATCGAGGACGGCGCCATCGTCGACGGTGACGCCGATGTCGTTCGGGGCGCGGCTCATCGGAGATACCGACCGGAGAGTTGACGGACGGACGGTGTCATGGGGCACGCGGGGATGCGGCTCCACGGATTGCTACAAGTGCGGGCGAGGCGCTGCCGGGTCCAACCCGGACGCGAAGCGTTGCAGTGCATGACGACTCCTTCGGTGGTGGTGAGCGATACGGGACAGCGACGCGGGCATCCGCGCAGACCTGTCGGCGGCCCCGCGCCTCACGAGACGGCGCGCGACTGGGCCGGAAGGATCACCCTCCGAAGGTGCGGCGGCTCAGTCGATCGAGCTCAGTCGTTCGAGAGCGTCGGGAGTCGACGTCGAGACGACGTTGGACGTCCGCTCAGCGCACGCGTCGGAGGGCGCCAGTACTGGGAGGGTCTGCTCTCATCTGGCTCACCTCCTCGGCTCGCGACGGTCACATCCGGTGCACAGCCTACCAATCGACGGCCTCGCCGACCACGAGGTCGGTGGAGGGAACGCGTCGAAGGTCGCGCGCTAGCCTGCGGGTCGCCGACCCCGGACAGGAGCACGATGGACATCGAGCAGTTCTACAGCGCCGACGAGCGGCGTCGACGTTCGGCGGAGATCGAGTTCGGCAACAACTGGTTCGACGCCAAGGGGAATCGGTACGAGCTGAGCTGGGTCGAGGACACCGGAGAGCTCTACGCGATGCTCGAGCTCGTCCCCGAGGCCGACAGCTGGACGCCGTTCGGCGACATCGAAGTCGAGAACCTGCCGGTGGACCGGCTCGTCGTGACCTTGATCGCGACCATCCCCACCCTCGCAGAGGTCGAAGCGATCCTCGAGGGCTGGGCGGACCAGATGGACCAGCCGGACAGCGTCGCCTGGGTGGCGGAACGCCTCCGGTCCCACGGAATCACCTTCGGCGGTCCGGACTGAGGCCGGCGTGACCGCCACGGTAGGGTCCTCGTCGTCATCGGACCGTCGAGGGGAGGCAGGGGAGTTGGAGCTGGTCGTCGAGCTGTCGGACGGGAGCGTCGTGCTCGCGGAACCCCACGACTTCGCCCACTTCGCGGTCCGGGTGGGCGACAGCGCTCCAGCCACCGCCGATCGGTCGACGCGTCTCGCCATGCTCCTCGAGTCGGCAGGCATCGCGCGGACCGGTGACGGTCGAGACGTCTTCGTCTCCGAGGACGCCGTGCGCAGGCTGGCGGCCGACGCGGCGGCTCGGCAAGGTCGACCCGTCGACAGAGCATGGGAGTCCGGGTTTGCCGAAATGCTCGAGTTCGCGGGCAGACATGGATGGATCGAGGACGACGGGGCCGTTCGGGCCCACGTGGAATGGGGAGTCTGACCGTGCGCTTCTCCTACGCCGAGTCGATGGTCGACCCCGAGTTCTACCTGCCGCTTGCAAGGGCGGCGGAGGAGGCGGGCTACGACGGCATGGTGGTGCCGGACAGCCTCTGCTACCCGCTCGAGTCGGAGGCCAGCTATCCCTTCTCGCCCGACCACACCCGTGAGTTCCTCGAGGACAAGCCGTTCATCGAACCGTTCTCGCTGATCCCGGCGATGGGCGCGGTGACCGAGCGGCTCCGGTTCATCACCTTCGTGCTCAAACTGCCGATGCGCCACCCGCTCCTCGTCGCGAAGCAGGCGACCTCGGTCGCGGTGCTGACCGGAAACCGCCTCGCACTCGGCGTCGGCTCGAGCCCTTGGCCCGAGGACTACGAACTGTGCGACGTCCCATGGGAGGGGCGGGGTCGTCGCATGGACGAGGCGATCGCCGTGGTGGCCGGGCTCAGTGCCGGCGGGTACTTCGAGTTCCACGGCACGGCCTACGACCTCCCACCGGTCAAGATCTCCCCGGTGCCGACCGAGCCGCTGCCGATCCTCGTGGGCGGCCACGCACCGGCCGCCCTCCGGCGGGCCGCGCGTTCGGACGGATGGCTTCACGGCGGCGGCGATCCCGCCGACCTCCCGGGCCTGCTCGAGCAGCTCCACCGCCTCCGTGACGAGGAGGGGACGAGCGGCCGTCCCTTCGAGGTCCATGTGATCTCGCTCGACGCCTACTCGCTCGACGGCATCCGTCGCCTCGAGGAGGTCGGGGTCACCGACGTGATCGTCGGGTTCCGCTGGCCCTATGCCGTCGGGCCGGACACCGAGACGCTCCAGGTGAAGCTCGACAACCTCCGCCGGTTCGCGAACGACGTGATCGCCGAGGCGCGCCGATGAGCTCCGTCCGCGACCTCTCGCAGGCGTCGATGGCCGCCGTGGAGTCGCGCGACAGAGACGGGTGGCTGAGCCTCTTCGAGGACGACGCCGTGGTGGAGGATCCGATCGGTCCGTCACCTTTCGATCCCGAGGGAAGAGGCCATCGGGGCATCGGGGAGATCGCCGCTTTCTACGACACGGTCATCGCTGCCAACGAGGCGATCCGGTTCGACATCCGTCAGTCGTTCCTCTGCGGCGACGAGGTCGCGAACGTGGGGACGATCCGCATCACCTTCACCGGTGGTTCGGCGGTCGAGGTCGACGGCATCTACACCTACCGGCGCTCTCCGGGCGGCAAGATCGCCGCACTACGCGCCTACTGGGAGTCGGACGCGATCAGACCGGTCTGATCGGTCACTCCCACCCGGCGAAGCCGTACTGCTCGTGGGGCCCCATCACCGCGCACTCGAACATCCCGTAGCCGACGTTGCCGTCGCAGGTGAAGCGCGCCGCGTACTCGGTGAGTCCCCAGTTCGAGTACGTCGCATCGGCCGGAGGGACGTCTTGGCCCTGCACGACGAGCTCGCCCTGGTACATCCCGTGCTTCCAGTCGGGCTCGAGCCCGTAGCCGCTTCCGAGGAGGAGCGGGAAGGTGAGCAGGGTCTCGACCTCGACCTCGGCGGTCTTGCGCCCGTGGGCGCCGTAGTAGGTGAGCGTCGCACCTTCGACGGCGCGGCTGCCGGGACGGAAGCGGAGCTTGTGCTCGGGCCGTCCGAGCCACTCGGCCTCGCGCCCCGATCCGATCGGGAAGACCCGGTGCGCGTCCTGCATGATCCGCTCGCCGTTCGGGCGTTCCTGGATGATGGTCACCATGGCGTGATCGCCGAAGCGGACCGGCGCGTAGATCCAGAAGAATCCGCCGGCGGCGTCGGTGACGCGGATCCCCGGGGGCTCTGCCTCGCCGACGGGACGCACGCCCCACGAGCGGTCCCGCGAGCCCCACCAGCGGTCCGGCGTCAACCGGACTTCACGGTCGCCGAGCTTGAGCGAGCCGGTCCACGAGCCAACCTGGGCGAAGCGGGTCGAGTCGAAGGTGACCCGCGAGAACTGGCGGTCGAAGTGGCGTGCCTCGAGGTGCGCCTCCGAGAAGCCGTCGTAGACCGCGTCGAGCTCCAGTCCCCACTCGTTGGGCTCGACCACGACCCGCACCTGTTCGAGGCCCTTCAGCACCTCGACCCGGATGGGCCCGACCGACGCGTCCATCCGATCGGCGCCGAGGGTCTTCGACGCACGCACCACCCGGTGCTCACCTCGCCAGAGCACGGACACGAAGGCATCGGCGACGCTCAGGTTGGGGTACTGACCGACTCCGATGACCGCGAAGAGCTCCTCGTCGGTCCCGTGGACCTCTCCTGTCCCGTGGATGTTGAAGTAGTAGCGGTCGTAGAAGTTGCGGTCCGAGGTGGCCACGTACCGCATCGGCTCGGAGATCTGATGGACCGGGTAGTCGTCGAGTGGGGAGAGCACGGACACTCCTCGGAGTCTGGGGCCTCGGGCGGTGAGCTCACCCGGGCGGACGGGTGGCGCCGAGCGTAACCGGACCGGCGCGCGGGGGAGCGGGGCAGGGGCGTGGGGACTACAATTTCGATCCGTCGAGCCGACGCATCGTGCGAAGCGCGCATCGCCGGCGGCCCGACCACATCCGGAACGGCCCTTGGAGGTCCTGTGAAGTCGTACGATCGCCTGTTCATCGGTGGCGAGTGGGTCGAGCCCTCATCGACCTCGGTCATCGACGTCGTGTCGCCGACCACCCTCGAGCCGGTCGGTCGGGTCCCCGAGGCTCAAAACTCCGACATCGACCGCGCGGTGGCGGCAGCCCGAGAGGCGTTCGACCACGGCCCCTGGCCGCGCATGGCACCGACCGAGCGGGCAGCCGTCTTGAGCAAGGTGGCCGACGCCATCCGCAACGACCTCGACGGCATCTCCACGCTCATCTCGGACGAGATGGGCTCGCCGGTGTCGTGGGGCCAGCTCGCGCAGGTACTCGCCCCGACGATGATCCTCGACTACTACGCGGGTCTCGGATCGACGTTCGCCTTCGACTCGGTGCGCGACGGCCTGCTCGGGCCGGTCCTGCTCGCGAAGGAGCCGGTCGGGGTCGTGGCGGCCATCACACCGTGGAACGTGCCACTCTTCCTCGCTGCGGCCAAGCTCGCCCCGGCGCTGCTCTCGGGGAGCACGGTGATCTTCAAGCCGGCGCCCGAGACGCCGCTCGACGCCAACGTGTTCGCCGAGCTGCTCGCGGAGGCCGGTCTTCCCAAGGGCGTCCTGAGCGTCGTGCCCGCAGGTCGTGAGGTCGGCGAGCACCTGGTCAGTCACCCCGACATCGACAAGGTCTCCTTCACCGGCTCGTCGGCCGCGGGCAAGAAGATCGCCGGAGCGTGCGCGGAGAACCTCACCAGGTTCAGCCTCGAGCTCGGTGGCAAGTCGGCCGCCATCATCCTCGACGACGTGAACCTCGACGAGGCCCTGCCCCTGGTCATGCCCAACGCCATCATGAACAACGGCCAGGCGTGCATCTCCCTCACCCGGATCCTCGCACCCCGGGACCGCTACGCCGAGGTGGCCGAAGCGCTCGTCGAGCAGGTCCGTGCGCTCAAGGTCGGCGATCCGCTCGATCCGGCGACCGAGGTCGGCCCCCTTGTCGCGGAGCGCCAGCGCGACCGGGTCGAGGGGTACATCCGCATCGGCCAAGAGGAGGGTGCCAAGGTGGCGGTCGGCGGTGGCCGCCCCGAAGGCCTCGACAAGGGCTGGTTCGTCGAGCCGACCGTCTTCGTCGACGTGGACAACGGGATGCGGATCGCCCAGGAGGAGATCTTCGGTCCGGTGCTCTCGGTCATCCCCTACGACGACGACGCCGACGCGGTCCGCATCGCCAACGACTCCGACTACGGGCTCTGCGGCGGCGTCTACGGCAGTGACAACGACCGCGGGGTCGCGATCGCCCGTCAGATCCGCACCGGCACCTACATGGTGAACTCGAGCATCCCGATCGACTTCTCGTCACCCTTCGGTGGGTACAAGTCCTCGGGCATCGGACGCGAGTTCGGTGAGGACGGCCTCGAGCTCTTCCTCGAGAAGAAGGTCATCAACCTTCCGGCCGGGTACACCCCGAAGGTGTGAGGAGGGCCGACCGGACAGGTCGGTTCGCACTCGCCAGCACAACAGCTGACTCAGCTGACCAGCAGGTCCTCCCCGTGTCCGGGGATGGTTGCCACCGTGGTCGGGTCGCGTTCTGCGAACATGGCAGACGGCGTGCGGATCGGGGAGGACCCTCCGTGCCGCCACGACGGGCCCGGAGGCGCCCGACCCGATGAGCCGAGTGACCGACCGCCAAGCGATCGCCACCGCGGCGGGCACGCCCGGCCGTGGCCGACCCATCGTCTTCGGCTACGTCCCCGCCCTCGAGGGGCTCCGCGCGATCGCGGTGGTAGGCGTGATGCTCTACCACGGCGGGGCGCCCCTGGTGAGCGGAGGCTTCCTCGGGGTCAACGTCTTCTTCGTCCTCTCGGGCTTCCTGATCACGTCGTTGTTGCTCGGTGAGTGGGCCAAGCGGACGACCATCCGGTTGGGCCAGTTCTGGACGCGCCGGGCCCGTCGACTCCTGCCGGCTCTCCTCGTGCTGCTGGTCGGAGTCGCCATCTACGCAAGGTTCTTCGCGGCGTCGGGCGAGTACGCGAGCCTGCGGCTCGACACGTTGTCCACGCTCTTCTATGTCGCCAACTGGCACTTCATCTTCGCGGGCGCCGACTACTTCGCACAGACCGGCCAGCCGTCGCCACTGACCCACATGTGGTCGCTGGCGATCGAGGAGCAGTTCTACATCGTCTGGCCCCCGGTGGTGCTCGGGGTGCTCCATCTCACGCGCCGCCTGGGCCCCTCGCGCCGCCTCTGGCCGCTGCTCGCCGTCGCGGTGGGTGGCGCGCTCGCGTCGGCGGCAGACATGCGATTCCGCTTCCACGGTGGTGCGTCCTTCACGCGACTCTACGAAGGGACCGACACCCGGTGCCAGGACATCCTGGTCGGCGCTGCGCTGGCGATCGCACTCGCGATCTGGGCCGAGCGCCGCACGGCCCAAGATGGCGAGCGGCCGCCCGCAAGGACGGTCCGCCGCTCGAGGATCGTTCCCATCGCGGCGTGGGAGATCGACTCCCGGACAGGCCGTGCGGTGCTGCAGGTCCTCGGGTGGTCGGCACTCGGATGGCTCGCGTTGGTCTGGAGCCGGGCGACCGGAACGAGCGCCACGCTCTTCGAGGGGGGCTACCTCCTGTTCGCTCTCGGAGTCGCTGTGGTGATCTTCTGCATCGTCACCGCGCAGGCTGCGCCGCTGTCGCGCGCCATCGGGAACCCGGTCTTCCGTTACGTGGGGAAGATCTCGTACGGGACCTACCTCTGGCACCTCCCGATCTTCTATCTGCTGACCGCGTCGAGGGTGCACCTCTTCGGGCTCCCGCTGCTCGCGGTCCGTATCGGGGTGACCCTGCTGGTCGCGACCGGCTCCTTCTACCTCGTCGAGGAGCCCATCCGCCGCGGCCGGATGCGCACGCTCACCGAGTGGCGCGCCTGGTTGGCGACCTCTGGGGCCTTCCTCGGAGTGGTCGCGGTCACCATTGCTGCGACGCTCCCCACGGCCGCCGGCGCGGTGGGGACGAGCAGCGGGGTGCCGATGCCGACCGGATCGGCGTACAGCGGACCACCCGTCCGGGTCACGCTCTTCGGAGACTCGCAGGCCTTCACGGCCGGGTTCTCGATCATCGAGACCCATGCGGAGGCCCCCTATGACGTCACTTTCGATGCCGAGGCCGTCATCGGCTGCGGGCTCATGGTCGTCCAGGGACAGATCAGCCATGGCGTCGACAACGCACCGAACGGTCCGTGCAGCTCGTCGAGCCCTCCCTCGCAGCAGCTGCCTGCGCTCTGGCGCCACGTGGTGCGGTCGAAGCGGCCGAACGTGGTCGTCATCATGGCTGGGCGGTGGGAGGTCGCCGACCAGGTCATCAACGGGCAGGACCTGCACATCGGAGAACCGGCGTACGACGCGGTCTTGAAGGCCGACCTCTCCCGTGTCGTGGCCACTGCGACGTCGACCGGCGCCTACGCGATCCTCCTCACCGCTCCGTGCAACAGCTCGGGCGAGCAGCCCGACGGACTCCCGTGGCCCGAGGACTCGCCCGCACGCCTGGCCCTCTACGACCGGATGCTCACCCAGGTCGCAGCGTCACATCCGCACAACGTCGAGGTCGACGCCTTCGGGGCCCAGGTCTGCCCGGGCGGGAAGTTCGAGACGACGGTCGACGGGGTGAGGATCCGCCTTGCGGACGGCGTCCACTTCCCGTACAACCCCTCCACGGACGGACCGATCGGGCCGTCGGCCAAGTGGCTCGCGTGGAAGCTGTTCCCCGAAGCGGTCCGCGTCGGACGACTGCAGATGGCCGGGAGTCCACTTCCATGAGCACGATTGCGAACCCGATTCCTCAGCGCGGCCACCGGTCGAGGGCGCCCATCGTGCGCGGGCGCGCGATCACGTTCGGCTTCGTCCCCGGGCTCGACGGTCTCCGTGCGGTCGCCGTGCTCGGGGTGATGCTCTACCACGGTGGTGCCCCGTTCCTCGGCGGCGGCTACCTCACCATCGACGTGTTCTTCGTGCTTTCGGGCTTTCTCATCACCACCTTGCTGCTCGGAGAGTGGGCCAAACGGATCACGATCAAGCTGGGTCAGTTCTGGACCCGCCGAGCGCGGCGCCTCCTTCCTGCTCTCCTCGTCATGCTGCTCGGCGTCGCGATCTACGTGAAGGTCTTCGCCGCACCGGGGGAGTACGCGAACCTGCGCCTCGACTCGCTCTCGACGCTCTTCTACGTGGCGAACTGGCATTTCATCTTCGCCGGCAGCAACTACTTCGACCTCGCGGCGCAAAAGTCGCCGCTCGCTCACATGTGGTCGCTCTCGATCGAGGAGCAGTTCTACATCGTCTGGCCGCCGGTCGTCCTCGTGATGCTCCGCATCGGCAACCGGCTCAGGCCGACCCGTCGACTCTGGCCGTTGCTCGCCGTCGCCGTCGGCGGTGCGCTCGCGTCGGCAGTCGAGATGCGGCTCCGCTTCTATGGCGGCGCCTCGATCAACCGCCTCTACGAGGGCACCGACACCCGGAGCCAGGACATCCTGATCGGGGCCGCGCTCGCGATCGGGATGGCCATCTGGGCACGGCAGCGCCGCGCCCTCCCCCAAGAGGTGCCGCCGGGCCCGATCGGGCGATTCGGACGGATCCATCCGGCTGCCGGAACGGCCGGGGTGATCCCGCCGCGGCCGCGCCGGCGTGACCTGCACCGGCGGCGCGGCCCCAGCATCAGGCCGATCGCCGCTTGGGAGATCGCGGGCCGTCCCGCCCGCGTCGTCGTGCAGTTCCTCTGCTGGTCGGTGGTCGCAGGAATCGCGTACCTCTGGAGCCATCTGCCCACCCAGAGCGGATCCGTAGCGTCCGGACAGAACGCATTCCTCTTCGAAGGGGGCTACTTCCTCTTCGCGATCGCAGTGGCCGTGGTGATCTTCGGCATCGTGACCGCACAGGCCGCCGCGCTGTCGAGGGCGTTCGGGAACGTCGTCTTCCGGTATGTGGGGAAGGTCTCCTACGGGACGTACCTCTGGCACTTCCCGCTGTTCGCGCTGCTCACGGGCGCTCGGATGCACCTCTACGGCACACCGCTCCTCGCGGTGCGCATCGCGATCACCCTGATGGTCGCGACCGGATCCTTCTACCTGGTCGAGGAGCCGATCCGCAGAGGTCGGATGCGGTCGCTCAGTGAGTGGCGGGCGTGGCTCATGACATCGGGAGCCTTCCTCGGTGTGGTTGCGGTCACCGTCGTCGCCACGCTTCCTT
This sequence comes from uncultured Acidimicrobiaceae bacterium, assembly GCA_963769765.1. Lineage (GTDB taxonomy): Bacteria > Actinomycetota > Acidimicrobiia > Acidimicrobiales > RAAP-2 > Bog-756. The sequence continues at coordinate 102,243 of CAVYNA010000006.1, forward strand.
CTGCGGCAGAGGCGGCGGGTGCCCTCCGGGTCACCGGCGCCCAGTACTCGGGACCTCCGGTCAAGGTTCTCGTCCTCGGAGACTCGGTCGCCTGGCGACTCGGCTTCGCGATGCAACAGAGCCAGCTGCAGGACACCTACGACGTGAGCATCGTGAACGACGCGATCGTCGGGTGCGGACTGGTCCGCAGCACGGAGTACGTCGCCCACGGGGTGGTCGATTCGGTCACACCTCCATGCAACAGCGGCTCTCCGGCGTCGATGCAGTGGCCGACGCTGTGGGCCGGCGATCTGGCCGAATTCCACCCGAGTGTGGTGGTCGTGCTCGCGGGGAGGTGGGAGGTCATGGACCGGCTGATCGGTGGTCGGTGGCTCCACATCGGTGACCCTGCATTCGACGCCGCGCTCAGGGGCGCCCTCGAGCAGGCGGTGCAGGTCGGTACCTCGAGCGGCGCGCTCATGGAGCTCATGACCTCGCCGTGCTTCGCGTCGGGCGAGCAGAACAACGGGCTGCCGTGGCCGGAGGACTCGACCGCCCGCCTCGACGCCTACAACCAGCAGGTGCGCCAGGTCGCCGCCGAACACCCGACGACCGTCAGGCTCGTCGACTTCGACAGCATGCTCTGTCCGGGAGGACGGTTCGCCACCTCATTGGACGGCGTCCAGCTCCGCGACGGGGACGGTGTGCACATCGTGCCGACTGCCGCCGCCGGCGCATGGCTCGACCAGCACGTCCTGCCGGGAGCCGTGGCGGTCGGACGTCTCCAGATGGCGGGAGCCAATCTCGTCTCGCCGGCGACCTCGACGACACCACCCCCGCCCGCACCACCGGTCACCGCGACAGCGGCACACGCACCGGTCGTCGGAGGTGCCCGCCGATCGCCGTGAGAGCACGGGGCCTCGGGGCAGCCTCGCATCACGACACGATTGCGTCAGGGGGACGGCGGCGGGATCGACGACGACGGTGGCGCCGGCTGACCGAAGACCGAATTCTTCACGACGCTGCAGTCGGCTTCGAGTGCCGGCACCAGGGTGGGCTCCGGAACGGTGTTCGACTCGGACAGCGTGGTCATGAGCGCCTGCCACTGCGGGTTGACGTAGGCGGCCTGCGCCGAGATGGGTAGCGCGGCGATCAGGTCGAGATAGGCGCGCTTGCGCTCGTCAGCCACGCGCACCGGGTCGGTCGTGTGGTTCGCCCGGTCGAGGAGGCCGATCGACTGGTCGATGTGCGCACACGCGGCACCGGCGAGGTTGAGCCCGCTATTGCTGCAGGCGCTGAGTCCGGCGCCGAGCCCGACCGCCATGACGGCGGCGAGGAGCGTGCTCGGGTGGCGCCGCCGCCGACCCGAACCCGTCACCCCAGCCAGCTGCCGGCGGACTCGAGCAGGAAGCGACTGACAGAGAGGCACCGGTCGAAGACGTCGCACATCATCTCCTCGCCCGCGAGCACCCGGGTCAGTGAGACCGGAGTCCGGGCGACGATGTTCAGGCGGCGCTCGGCGGCGTCGGTCGCCGAGGCGTAGGAGTCGATGGCGGAGACCTCGAGGGGGAGCTCGATCCCACCCACACCGGCGAGGTCGATGGCGAGGCGCAACAGGTCGGGGCCGGTCGGCAGTGGTGGGAGCGCCCAGGTGAACACAAGGGGGAAGTGGTACTCGTCGGGCGGAGATTCGTCCTCGGGAAGACCGAAGACCGCGTCCTCGAAGGAGAGCAGCGTGCGCGGGTCGACCTCGAGGGCGAGGTGGAGGTCGAGTGGCCCGCCGCAACCTTCCTCGGGATGGAGCTCGACCTCCCAGACCTGGCGGAGGGAGTAGGTCTCGACGAAGTGGCGCTCGTCGTGCACGTGGAACCCGTGGTCGACCGAATGATCCTTCAGGTCGGCCACGTACCCGGCCACGTCGATGACTGCCACAGGATGCTCAGCCTACCGGTCGCCGGATGGCTCCGGTATCGTCCGAGCGATGGACGACGACGGGCTGCTCGAGGTCCTGCACACCGCCGCCTCGGCCATCGCGGATGCGCTCGCCGGACTCGACGATTGGGGGCCGGCCGGGACGACGGCCGGCCAGTACCACTCCGACCTCGTGGCGGACCGCGCCGCCCTCGACGTCCTGGACGGCGCGGGGTTCGGCGTCCTCTCCGAGGAGTCGGGTGCGCACGAACTCGGTCGATCGATCGTCGTGGTCGTCGACCCGGTGGACGGATCGACCAACGCCGCCCGCGGCATCCCCTGGTACGCGACGAGCCTCTGCGCGCTCGACGCGGACGGACCGCGTGCCGCGGTGGTGGCCAACCTCGCACAGAGCTCGCGCTTCGAAGCGGTCCGGGGGGGCGGAGCTCGCCGGGACGGACGTGTGATCGCTCCCTCAGGCTGCACGGAGCTGCGCGAGGCGATCGTCGCCTTTTCGGGCTATCCGTCGCGCTACCTCGGCTGGTCCCAGTACCGGGGACTCGGGGCTGCTGCGCTCGACCTCTGCGCCGTCGCCGAGGGCGTGCTTGACGGGTACGCGGCTGTCGGCGGGTCGAAGCTCGGGAGCTGGGACTTCCTCGGGGGGATGCTGGTCTGCCTCGAGGCAGGCGCGTCGGTCGGCGAGGCGGAGGGACGGGATCTGGTGACCCTCGAGCACGCCCATCGCCGCGCCCCGATCGCGGCGGCGACGCCGGCGCTCTTCGACGCGCTCGGTTCGGCAGTTCGGGGCTCCGCGTAAGCAGAGTGCGGGCCGGGCGGAACAGTAGCGTTGACGGGTCGGGCGTTTAGCTCAGTTGGTCAGAGCAGCTGGCTTACAACCAGCAGGTCGTCGGTTCGAGTCCGACAGCGCCCACAGAGCTCGAAGGGGAGTGCAGTCGAACGGGAAGGGCACAGGTGGCGTCACCTCCGCGGTGGAAAAGTGAAACGGGCGTAGGTTCCTTTCAAGCCTGACAAGCAAAGAAAGGAATCCCACACCCGTGTCGAAACGAGTATCCCCCATCGAGCGCGTCCGCATCGACATCGACCAGCTGTTCGCCTCCGACCGCGAGCTCGGCGAGGTCCTCGAGGAAGTCGCCCATCTCGGCGTCCGCCTCTTGATGCAGACCGCCCTCGAAGCCGAGGTCACCGAGTTCTTGGGCCGGGAGCGCTACGTCCGCGGCGACCGTGCCCGCCAAGGCAGCCGCAACGGCCACTGCCCGACGATGGCTGACTTCTCACCATGCCACTGCGAAGGTCTTTGACCAGAGGCAGCGGGCTGTAGTGGTCATAGCGGGACGAGAGTGTCATGGTGTATCACGCCTAAGGAGGAATGCTGATCATGAACAACTCGGATACTTGGAGCCTCATCCATGCCGAGCGGCAGGCACTGGTGGAGACTCTGTCCTCATTGTCAGAAGAGCAGTGGGCAACCCCGTCATGGTGTCAAGGATGGACCGTCCAGGACACGGCTGGCCATGTCGTGGCTGCTGCGGAGCAGACTCCCTTGAACTTTTACAAGGAGCTTCTCCAGGCCGGCTTCAGGTTCCACGTATTCACAGATCGCGCGGCGAAGCGCCTTTCATTGGTGGGACCCGGCGAGTTGGTGCGCCGATTGAAGGCGCGGACAACGACCACCAATCACCCTCCGGCTCCGGTCATCGCGATGCTCGGCGAGATTGTGGTCCACGGTGAGGACATTCGACGTCCACTTGGTCTGAGCCACCAGCCATCGGAGGCGGCGCTGATTGCTGTTGCCGACAGTTGGAAGAAGTCGAATCTCCTTATCGGGGCGAAGCGGCGAATCGCCGGATTACGACTTCGTGCGACCGACCTCGATTGGGAGTATGGCGACGGCCCCGAAGTATCGGGTCCGATGACCTCCCTCGTCCTCGCCATGGTGGGTCGAAAAAAGGCAGATTCGGATCTCAGTGGAGAAGGCCTGAGCGTCCTTTCGGGCCGATCCTGAGTCCAACCCCCGACGGCCCGAAAATACTTGACCGGCCCAATAATCGATATCGGCGAGGTGTTCCATGCAGATCCAAAGCTCTGGATGTGTTGTCACGGTGAACGTGGAACCGCTGACCGAGCTCAACAAGTGTGGCCCTAGACCGGTACGCCGCAGCAAGTTCTTCGATCTGCGCCGCCACGAGTAGCCGGTGCACCTGCTTTGTGGTTCGAGAAATGGGCATCGCAGGCATTGATGGGGCCTCCAAGAGTATCCGGGCGATCCGTTCCCCATGGTCGGCGTGGTTTGAGCAACGTCCCAGCACCTCGAACTCGGCCTTGTCACTCAAACTCGGTGAGAGCTCTCGGACGCCCTGTCGATTCCGCACGGCACGCGCCGGTATCAAGATGGTGCCGAGTCGATGATCTTGCCGGCTCGCTGGCCCACCTCCCGCGGGATTAGGTGCCGATGCCGAGCTGGCAGGACACCCTCCCGATCGCGCCATGGTCGCCCGGGTGCCGGTCGGCGCCATCGGAACGGGTGTTGCGGCAATCCCGTCGGATCAGCCGGGCACTGCCGCCGGAATTCGAGCCTGGGCAAACCGGCCGACATCCCGTAAAATCCCCACTGGTTGCCGACGGGATCGCCAATGGAGGACCACCATGCTTCGACGCCTGCTCGCTGCTGTTGCCATCGTCGCGGGGGCCGCTGCCGTCGCCCCGGCGGGCGTCGCCGGCGCCACGGGCCCGGCGCCGCTCCTGCTCCTGATCCCCGGCTCGATCGCCTACGGGATGCTCGGGCACTCCTGCACCCCGGTCCAGGAGATCGTTACCGCGGAAGGATTCGACCCGACGACCGGGTTCCCGTCGGCCAACGTGGAGATGGCCACGACCTGCAGTGGGAGCGGCAAGGGCGGCGGGGGCCACCACACCTACACGGCCTTCTCTGGTGCTGTTTGGGACGACTCCGGCCACCTCTACCAGCTCCAAACGGTCCCCACCAACCCGGGCGCCGGCCCGACGTTCACCGCGTTCGACGGCTACGGCAACGAGGAGTACCAGTCGGGATCGAGTGCGTACTTCCAGTGGGCCACCGGATTCGTGCCCGTGCCCCGGGTGACCGGGCTGTCGGTTACCGCCGGGTCCACCGTGGGCGGTGAGTCCGAGACCATCGTCGGGACCGGCTTCACCAACGCCACCGCCGTGGACTTCGGGGCGGTGAGCGTGCCCTTCTCCGTCGTCAACGACACCACCATCACCGTGACCACCCCGGCGGACGCCGTGACCTCGAACACGACGGTCGACGTGACCGTCTCCTCGACGGAAGGCACGAGCTCGACCTCGACGGCCGACCAGTTCACCTACTCGCTCCCGCAGGTCACTGGGCTGTCGATCGCAGCCGGGCCCACCTCGGGGGGGACCGTGGTCACCATCAGCGGGATCGGCTTCCTCGGCGCCTCGGCTGTCGACTTCGGGAGCCTGGCCGCGACATCGTTCACCGTTACCGGCGACACGACCATTGCGGCCACCACGCCGGTGGACCCCGTGTCGGCCAACCAGACCGTCGACGTGTCCGTGACCTCGGCGGCAGGCACCGGTTCGATCTCGACGGCCGACCAGTTCACGTTCGTGGTCCGCCCGGTCATCACGTCGATCAGCCCCACCTCCGGTCCGCTCGGGGGCGGCACGCCGGTTACGATCACCGGCTCCGGGTTCACGGGAGCGACGTCGGTCGACTTCGGCGGGATCCTTGCCTATGGCGCGCCCACCAGTGACACGTCGATGACGGTGACGGCTCCCGCCGGCGAGACGGCGGAGGCCGTCGACCTGACGGTGAGTACCATCGGCGGCACCAGTGCCACGTCACCGGCCGATCAGTTCACCTATGGCCAGCCGATCGCCTGCTCGAAGGCGAGCGGCGTCGTGGGCGGCTCGATGACCGTGTCGGCGTGCTTGCCGGCCATGAAGGGCAACGCCAAGGCGGTCCTCGACCCCACGCGCACGTACTTCACGTGGTCGAAGAGCGGCCAGACCACGGTGGTGTCGCTGACGTTCGCGAACGTCGGCCAGGGCGTGTGCCCGAAGGGACACACCGAAGAGGACATCTCCGGAGTGGTGACCGGGGGCACGTCCAACTACACGACGCTCGGTGACACGATCTACGGCACGGCCTGCGCCGCCGGGAGTGGCAAGTTCGTCCTGGTCAAGGGATCTACCTTCAGCCTGTAGGCGGACGGAGCGTCCGCGCCTGAGGGATCTCGAGGATCATCGCCTTCGACTCGGACCTTCGTGCGGAAACGCTCGCACAATCGACCTTTCGGTCCGCGAGGAACGTTCGGTCGAGAAGGTGTCTCCATTGTTCGATCCGCGACGTTGACGGAGCAACGAGTCCTCAGCGTCCGGTCGGGCGCCCACTGAGGACGGCCGGCTCGGACCGCCACTGCTCCATCACCTTCATGCACGCCAAGCCGTCGCGGAACGACGGGAGGATCTGCTCCCGCTGAAGGATCGCCTCCCTGACGGCTCGAGCCCAGGCGTGCATCGCCGCGTCGTGCGGATCGCCGGGCGGGAGGTCGAAGCCGACCACCTCCTTGCTGCCGTCAATTCCATGGAGGGTCAGTCGTACGTCACTGACGTTCTCGATGGCTCCCTCAGAACCGGTGACGACAATCCTCGGTGCCAGATTGGCTCCCGAGGCAAACGAGGTGTCGATGGTTGCCGTGGCACCCGAGGTGGTCTCGATCCATCCGGTGAAGGCGTCCTCGGCGTCACAGCGATGGGACTCCCCGTCCGCGTCCGGTCGTTCGGGGACGGTGATCCAGGTCGTCGCGCCGGTCCGGCTGATATCGCCGAACAGCCACCGAACCAGGTCGATGGCATGGGAGCCGAAGGCCCCGATCCATCCGCCGCCGAGTGACCGGTCGAAAAGCCAGCCCCACGGTCGGAGTGGAACTCGTGATCCGGCGGTGTAGGCGGTGTACGCCAGATGCTCCGGCCGTCCGATCGCGCCATTCGCCACGAGTTCTCGCAAGGCGAGCCGTGCCGGCTGGTAGCGGAATTCGAAGTTGAGGAAGTGGAGCACGCCGGCCGACTCTGCGGCGTCGGTCATCGCTTGGGCGTCTTCGACCGAGGTCCCGAACGGTTTGTCGCACAGGACGGCGCGTCCTGCATCGACGGCCATCGCGACGTGGGAGGCATGGAGGAAGGGCGGTGAATGGACGGCGATCAGGTCGACGTCCGAACGACAGAGCGCTCGCACCGCCGCCGGATCCCGGGCCGTGACGACGTCGATCACATCGCACTCCGCTGCGCGGAACGCACCTGCCACCACCCGCGCACCGAATCCGGTGCCGATGATGCCGACCCGAACCCGTGCGGATCGCGTTGCGGCCTTCCCGTCACGGTGTTCCACGCAGCTCACTCCCGACGCCGACGATTCGGGCCATTCTGGCAGTCTGGCCTGTCCGCGTTCGCGTACTTGGGCGTGCGCGGCTGGGAGGAAATGGCGGAGGGGCCGGGTGGCCCATGAGCCGACCATGACCCGCTCGAACGACCCGGTCGGGGAGCTGCACGGAACCCCTCTTCCGCCGGTGGAATGGCACCTCCACCCGCATAAGGTGGAGGGGGCCCGCCGGACGTGTGCCCGGTGCAGACGAGAAAGGCAGAACGGTGAGCGACGGTCGTCCCGAACTGCACGGCCCACCCGGAAGCGCGGGTCGGTCGGGATTCGGATGTCTGGGGCCGCTCCTCGGTGGCGTCATCGTCGTGGCGATCGTGATCGCCACCGCCCTCATCGGGCTCGTGATGCTTGCGGTCGTGGCGGCGATCGTCGTGATCGCACTCGTCGTGTGGGCCATCGACCGGGTGGCTCTCGCGGTCAGTCCGAAACGCCGCGAACGCCGCCAGCGCCTGGTCCGGACCTTCGACCCACGAGGTCCGATCATCGACGCAACGGTCACCTTCGACGAGCCCACGCACCGACGGGGATCCGGCGAGGTCGGATCACCACCGCAACGCGACGCTGGCACTGACCGGCAGGGGCGCGACGACGGTGTTGCGGGTGCCGGCTGAAAGAGCAATGGTGCCCTCCGGCTGGGCCGCGTGGTGCCCGACAGGCCGACGGACAAGATGAACAAGACGAACAGGAGGTGTGCGGTGGAGAAGCGACTGGTCACGCGCTACACGATGAAGTCGTCGGCGGACGCCGACGAGAACCAGCGGCGCATCGAAGGAGTCTTCGCCGAGCTGGACGAGGCCCGTCCCGACAACGTGAGCTACCTCGTCCTCCGGCTGGCTGACGACTCGTTCGTCCACGTTTCCTTCCACGGCCACCGCGACGACGAGCCCAACCCGATCGCTTCGACGCCCGCCTTCGCCGTCTTCCAGGACGGGCACGGCGACCGCCGGCAGGGAGACGTGGACCAGCAGACGGCGACGCTCGTCGGCGCGTACATCACCACCATCGCATAGCCGGGTATCCGACCGACCGGACTGAAGGCAGACCAACAGCGACGAAGGAGCAACCGATCATGACGGACGTGATCCACCACGATGTGCGATTCCCAGGGGAGAGCCCCGACTACCGCAACGCGAGGGACGAACTGCTCCGGGCAGAGGTCGAGCTCCGACGTCAGACGGAGGCGGTGGCGGCGCAGCGGAGGCGCCTGCCGCTCGGCGGTCGGGTCCCGACCGACTACGTCTTCGAGGAGGGCAGCGTCGACTCCGACACCACTGCGCCCGTGGCACTCTCCGAGCTGTTCGAGGATGGCAAGGACGTCCTCTTCCTCTACAACTTCATGTACGGACCGGCGATGGAGACACCGTGCCCGATGTGCACGTCGTTCATCGACGCCCTCGACGGAGAGGTCCGGCACCTCAACCAACGGATCAACCTGGCGATCGTCGCCCGAAACCCAATTGAGCGACTCCGCGCCCACGCCCGCCGTCGGGGCTGGCGGGACGTCCGCTTGCTCTCGTCGGCGGGGAACACGTTCAACCGCGACTACCTCGGCGAGGACGAACAGGGCGACCAGCGGCCGATCGGCCATGTCTTCGTGCGGACGTCGGACGGGGTGCGGCACGCCTACAGCACCGAGCTGGCCTTCACCGACGCCGACGCCCCGAACCAGAACCCGCGCCACATCGACTCGATGTGGCCGCTGTGGAACGTCTTCGATCTCACCCCCATCGGACGTGGCGACGATTGGTTCCCGTCGCTCGAGTACACGACCTGATCGGCAGGTACGCCGACCCGGCACCGAGCGGCGCCTGACCCGCCGCCGGCGCCGTTAGGGTCTCGGCGTGCCGTCCGCCGGAACCCTGGTCGCCGTGGCCGGCATCGTCTTCGCCGCCGCGATCGTGCAACGGTTGGTCGGATTCGGATTCGCGCTCTTCGCGGTCCCGCTCCTCACCTTCGTGCTGCCTGCGAAGAGCGCGGTGATCGTCGTCATCCTCGACGGCGCAATCGTGAGCAGCTGGCTCGCCGTCCGGCTCCGGCGTGAAATCGACTGGCCGATGACCCGTCGGCTCGGCGCCGGGGCTGTCATCGGCGCTCCGATCGGCGTCGCGATCTTGAGCGTGGTCACACCGACGACCCTCCGCGTGGTCCTCGGGGTCACCACCTCGGCAGCTGCCGTCTGGATCATCGTCTCCTCACGCGTGCTCGGCACCGAGGTCGTTCGGCCGCGGCCGGCTCGCACGTTGGCGCTCGGGGTCGCGAGCGGTGCGATCAACACGGCGCTCGCCACCAACGGCCCGCCGCTCGTCTACGAGCTCCGACGATCGGGGTTCCGTGACGATCGATTCCGCGCCACCATCTCCGCGGTCTTCGTGATCTCCAATCTGATCGGTCTGCCGCTGCTCGCTCTGGCCGGCCTTGTCACCGCGTTCGACCTCGCCGTCGCCGCCTCGTCACTCCTCCCGTGCGTGGCCGGCGTCGCGCTCGGCGCGCGCTTGACCGGAAGACTGGATCCTGCGCACTTCGTCTGGGCGGTCGATCTCCTCCTTCTGGCGACCGGCGTCGTGACGGTGCTCCGGGGGCTTTCCTGAGCCGTACCCGAAGGCGGCGGTCCCGCCGACCCCACGGACGATGAAGACGCCGGGTGCGCCCGACCGGGGCGCCTATTCGACTTTCGGCCCTAGTGAAGGCCGGGCGACAGGCGTTTGATGGGGTGGTGAGGCCGCGGGCCGCACTGTCGCGCTGGCGACCGGCGCCGTGCTCACGGAGGTGAACGACATGCGTCCGGCCAAAGTCGTGATGATCGTCCTGGGATCGGTGCTCGTCCTCGTCGGACTCGCCGGTATGGCGGCCGGTGGCACGCTGCTCTGGGTCAACGCCACCCAGCGCGACGCGCAGGGCTACTACACGACCCAGGCGCAACCCCTGCACACGGGGTCCTACGCGCTCACCTCCCAGGTCGACTTCGGTGCCCGCACCACGCAGCACACCTGGGTTCCCTTCGACCGGCTCGGGACGGTGCGGATCCGGGCCACCGGCTCCGCCGGTCGCCCCGTGTTCGTCGGCATCGCGCCCACGAACGACGTCGATCGCTGGCTCGCAGGCGTGTCGCACACCCACGTGACGAGCCTCAACGTCGGACCTTTCGAGACCAAGACCACCCCGGTCGGAGGGAACAGTGCACCGGTGCCGCCGAGCGCCGAGGCGTTCTGGGTGGCTTCGGTCGCCGGTCCGGGAACGCGGACGCTCACCTGGGCGACCACATCGGGGGCGTGGACCGCGGTCGTGATGAACGCGAATGCGTCGCAGGGTGTCTCGGTCGTGCTCGACCTGGGCGTCAACACCGGCGTCCTCGTGCCGATCGGTGCCACGATCGGAGCGATCGGCCTGCTGGCGCTGGCCGGCGCCGTGCTCCTCTTGGTCTTCGGTACCCGCCGGCCTCGCGACGAGATCGCCGCAAGCGCTCCAACGAGCGGTCCGGCGCCGGTACCGGAGCTCGCTGCGACGAGGCACGGCGCAACCACGCCCTACCCCGTCCACCTCGACGGCCACCTCGACCCGGAGCTGGGCCGGTGGATCTGGTTGTTCAAGTGGCTGCTCGTACTCCCCCACGCGATCGTGCTTGCGTTCCTCTGGCTCGCGGTCAGCGTCCTCACCGTGATCGCCGGCTTCGCGATCCTCTTCACCGGTCGCTATCCCCGGAGCATCTTCGATTTCAACGTGGGCGTGATGCGGTGGACGTGGCGGGTCTCCTTCTACGCCATCAGCGCGTTCGGGACCGACCGCTACCCGCCGTTCAGTCTCGCCCACGATCCGACGTATCCCGCCGACCTCTCGATCGACTATCCCGAGCACCTCTCGCGGGGACTCGTCCTCGTGAAGTGGTGGCTGCTCGCGATCCCGCAGTATCTGGTGGTCGGCGTCTTCCTCGGTGGCTGGGGGATCGGAATGCGGAACGGGTGGACAGCGGCCGGAGGCGGCTTCGGTCTGATCGGTCTGCTCGCGTTGATCGCGGCCGTGATCCTCGGCGTGGGTGGTCGCTATCCCGACTCGATCTTCGAGTTCGTGATGGGTCTCAACCGCTGGTGCTACCGGGTGCTGGCGTACGCGGCGCTCATGCGGGACGAGTACCCACCGTTCCGGCTCGATGCCGGTGGGACCGATCCGGCGGACCGGTCGCCGACGACCGGACCGCCGCCGCCGGGCGGTCTCGTCGGTTCGACGGCCTGACCGGTACGGCACTCGATCGTCCTCCGATCGGGGTGCAGGGAGGCGCCGCGCCGTAGGCTCGGCGACGTGTGCGGACGGATCGCCCTCTACGAGGAGCCGGAGCGCCTGGCGAGGCTGTTCGATGCCGGCGTCGATCCCGACCTGCTCGCCGGGTGGCGGCCGCGGTGGAACATCGGCCCGATGACGCGGATCGTCGGAGTCCGTGAGGACCACGACGGGACGCGGACGCTCGGCGCCTACCGGTGGGGACTCGTGCCGGGCTGGGCCAAGGAACCCGCCGCCTTGCGGGCCACCTTCAACGCGCGTGCGGAGACGGTTGCGACCAAGCCGACGTTCCGATCGGCGTTCAAGCGGTCGCGGATCCTCGTGCCGGTCGACCTCTTCTACGAGTGGAAGGCCGGGACCCCGAAGCAGCCCTTCGCCTTCCGGCGCGCCGACGGTGAACCGGTCGTCCTGGCGGGCTTGCGCGAGTACTGGAAAGGTGACGACGGCACGGAGCTGCGGACCGCGACGATCATCACGACGAAGGCGGGGCCCGACATGCCCATCCACGACCGCCAACCGGTGGTCCTCGAGCCGGACACCTGGGAGCACTGGCTCGACCCGGAGGTCACCGAACGAGAGGAGCTCGAACCGCTGCTCCGCGCGGGCCCTGCGGGGGCCCTGGTGCGCACGCCGGTGAGCCGTGCCGTCGGAAACGTGCGCAACGACGGTCCGGAGCTCGTCGAGCCGCTGGTGCTCTGAGCCGGCACGGCCGTGACCAGACCTGCGGTGGGGGTATCGGCACGACCTGACGTCGACTTGAGGGAATTTCTTCTGCTTTTCCGAATTCGCTGTTGACCTGGGAGGATGCCGCGCTTGCCCGCGGGCTACAAGGGCACCGGCGCCACCGGCCGGGCTCGGTCGGTCCGGGCCCGGTGGCGATCGGAAATGGATCCCGGGCGCGGGCTGTTGGCCTGGGTGGCAGCGACCGGCGACGGCTGGCCGCGGGACGGAGGAGGACCGATGACCGAGGACGACGCGACTCCGGCCGACCAGGTGATCGAGGCGCTGACCGACGTCCACCGCCGTCTGGTCGACCTCGTCGGGCGTCTCGACGACGACCGAGTCACCTCGGCGTCCGCCTGCGCGGACTGGGACGTCTCCCAGGTGCTCGGTCACCTCGGGAGTGGTGCGGTCCTGGCCCTGGACACCCTCGACGCGGCGATCGCCGGTGCGGATGGCCCGGCTCTCGACAACCAGGCCGTCTGGGACCGCTGGGACGGGATGAGCCCGATCCGACGGGCAGAGGAGTCGGTCGAGGCGAACACGGCGTTGGTCGAACGGTTGACGTCGCTCGACGCCGTCGCGCGACAGGAGTTGCGGGTCCCGCTCCCGTTCCTCCCGGCACCGGCCGACCTGGCGACATTCGCCGCCCTCCGCCTCAACGAGACCACCCTCCACCTCTGGGACCTCGAGGTGGTCTCCGACCACACGGCGACGCTCGTCCCCTCTGCGGTCGTCGTCCTCATCGACCGCTCCGGGCCGCTGATCGGCTTCCTCGGTCGGGGGGTGACGCCGGGCGACGCGACCCTGGTGGAGGTGGCGACGACTGATCCGGAGCGGTCGTTCGGGCTCCGTCTCGGGGACTCCGTCTCGGTCGAGGCCACCCCTTCGGCGACCGACAGCCACCTCACCGCGCCGGCAGAGGCCTATCTTCGCCTGCTGGCAGGCCGACTTGCAGCGCAGTGGACGCCGCCAGAGGTCCGGGTCGATTCGCCGACGCTCACCCTCGACGAACTCCGTCGCATCTTCCCCGGCTTCTGATCGTCGGCGACCCCGGTCGACCGGTTTGTGAGTTTGGCGTGACCTTCGACCCTGGCGGCCCTGCGGGCTCAGGGCGGAACCTGGCCTGGTGGGCGCAATCGACGACGGTGGCCGGGGCCAGGAAAGCAGGGAGGCCCGTCCCCACCGTCACCACCGGCTGCGGTGGGTGTTGGTGTCCGTCCTCGGAGTCCTCGCAATCGTCATCGGTGTCTCAGCGCTCCTCTCCTACCAGGGTCGGGCGCGCCAGGTGAGCGTGAGCGAGGCGGCCCGCAACTTCCACTCGACGGATCCGGCCGGCGGCAGCGCGCACCCGGCGCCCGGTGTGTACACCTATGCGGGCTCCGGCACGGAACAGCTGACGGTCCCGCCGCTCTCGCAGTCACAGGGCCCGACCATTCCCGGAACGGTCGAGCTCTCGACCGACGGTTGTTGGCAGCTCCGGATCGACTACTCGACGAACCACTGGGAGTCGACCACCTTCTGCACACGCGCGGCCGGCATCGAAGAGGTTCGCGGGCAGACCTGGCACAAGTGGATGGTCGGACCGGTGGCGGTCACCGACCTCACGGTGTCGACCTGCGACTCCGGCTCGATGCTGCTACCGACGCAACGGTCGCCAGGGCAGGCCTGGCCAGCCCGCTGCACCTCCACGTCGACCGCGGCGCCGGGCACCGGGGTGAGCTCGGGGCACGAGCGGTACATCGGGGAGACGACGGTGCGAATCGGATCGACCCGGATCGAGGCCGCGCACTTCCTCCGGACCCGCACCCTCTCGGGCGCGCAGCAGGGCACCGAGCACACCGACCTCTGGATCGATCCGTCGGACGGGCTGGTGCTCGAGCAACGGCGGAGCTTCGACGTCCGCACCGACACCATCCTCGGGACGTCCACCTACAGCGAGACGGGCTCCTTCGAGCTCACCTCGCTCCGCCCGACCACCTGACCGTGGCCGCGGCGACGCAGGAGGATCCTCAGCGCTCCGATCGGACGGCGGGTGCGGTGACGGTGCCGTGCGTGGCGAAGAGTGCCTCGACCACTTCGGGCTCGACCGGTCTCGAGAAGAGGAAGCCCTGGCCGCTGTCGCACTGCTCCTCGCGGAGGGCCGCGAGCTGGGTGTCGTCCTCGATCCCCTCGGCAAGCGTCTCGAGACCGAGTGTCCGGCCGAGCTCGACGAGGGTATGCACGAGGGCGGACGAGTCATCGGTGCCGTCCATCTCCGAGATGAAGGAGCGGTCGATCTTGAGCACGTCGACCGGAAATTGGCGAAGGTAGGACATCGAGGAGAACCCGGTCCCGAAATCGTCGATCGCGATCAGCACGCCGAGCTCCTTCAGTTTGCACAGCCTCGACACCGTCGCGTCTGCGTCGCGCATGAGCGTCGACTCGGTGACTTCGAGGATGAGGGAGCACGGGTCGAGGCCCGTCGCGGAGAGCGCGCGCTCGACCTCGTCGACCAGTCCGTCGACTTCGAGCTGGCGCATCGAGACGTTGACCGACATGGTCAGGCGGTGGCCCCGATCGCGCCAGCGAGCGGCCTGTGCACACGCCTCGGCGAGGACCCAGTTGCCGACCTCCACGATCATCCCACTGTCCTCGAGGATGGGGATGAAGTCGTCGGGCCCGATGACGCCGCGCACCGGGTGGCGCCACCTCAGGAGCGCCTCGACCCCGCGGACGTGGTGGCTGTCGAGCCCGAAGATCGGTTGGTAGAGGAGGAAGAACTGATCGCGTGCGAGCGCCGAGTCGAGATCGGATCGGAGCTCCAGTCGGTCGAGCGCCGCCGACTGCATCGACGACTCGAACTGCACGCAGCAGTCGCGTCCGGACGCCTTCGCACGGTAGAGCGCGATGTCCGCGTCGCGCAGGAGCTCCTGGGCCGAGCCGCGGTCACCCGCAGCGATGCCGATGCTCGCGCCGACGGTGATTGGTATGCCTTCGTAGCCTTCGACGTGGAAGGGCTTCCGGAGTGCATCACGGATGTTCTGGGCGACGGTCATCGGTCCTTCGAGCAGTGCGCCGCCCTCGGTGAGGATGACGAACTCGTCACCCCCCATGCGACCGACGGTGTCGCTGTCGCGCAGCAGGCCGGTGAACCGGGAGGCGACGGCCTGGAGGAGCCGATCGCCGGCCTCGTGGCCGAGCGTGTCGTTGGCCTCCTTGAAGTTGTCGAGGTCGATGAAGTAGGCGGCGACCGGGATCCCGAGCCGTCGGGCACGCACCAACATCTGCTCGGCACGGTCGAGGATCAGCTGGCGGTTGGCCAGTCCGGTCAACGGGTCGTGGAGCGCCCGGTGGGCGAGGAGCGCCTCGAACTCCTTGCGCTCGGTGATGTCGCGCACGTGAGCCACGTAGCCCGCGACGGAGGCGCGATCGAGCTGGTTGGTGATGACCGCCTCGACATCCCGCCAGGTGCCGTCACGCCGCTCCATCCGGAACTGGATGAGCACGGTGTCGTGCGACGCCTGAAAGGCCGGACCGAGCCGGTCCTCGACATGGGGCCGGTCGTCGGGATAGATGAGGTCGGTGGCGGCCCGACCGACAAGCTCCTCGGGCTCGAATCCCAGCAGCGCCCGGACGGCCGGACTGACGTAGGAGTACAGCCCGTGCTCGTTGATCACCACCGTCAGGTCGGACGAGTGCTGGATGAGCGACCGGAAGCGATCCTCGCTGAGCCGCGTCTCGGACTCGGCCTCCTCCTTCTGCAACATCGTCGAGCCGGCCATGCGGACGATGAAGAAGAGCACGAACGCGCCCATCGCGGCGAGGGTGTTTGCTTCGGTCACGCTCAGCTTCGAAGGTGCCCAACCCTCGACGATCGCGACCTGGCCCGCCGTGATCCCGACCAGGCTCCAGAACGCGGTGATCGGCCACACCGTCGAGCCGACCTCTCCCACGTTCTCGAGGGCGAGGATCGCGAAGGCGAACGGGAGCACGGGTCCCCAGCCGGTCAGGTAGATCACCGCGGTGACCGACGCCGCCTGCACGGCGATGCGGAGGTGCAACGTGGCCGGCGACGGACGCCGCTCGTAGTAGAGGTCGAAGACCAGGTTCGCCGTCGGGATCGCCACGAAGACACCGATCCAAAGCCAGATGGGCTTGTTGACGATGAGCCCGAAGTGCATGAGGAGGAGGATCCCGAAGAGCGCGGCCGGCCCCATGAGGTAGGCGAGGTATTGGGTGGACATCCGCCGCTGTGTCCCGGTCGGCTCGACGGTGCCGAGTTGCGGTCCCTCGAGATCCTCCGCAGTTGCCGTGACGGCGACCGCGGAGGCAGAGGCGGGATCAGGCAGGGGTGTCCCCCCGCGGTCGACGGAAGCCATCCCCTGGTGTCGACCGGTTCACCCGGCGACTTGAACCCGGAGGGCAACCTGGGTTGCCGGTGCGTTTGCCCAGGCGGTCGGCGTGTGGGCCGCCCCGCCGTGGTGCGACGCCGCCGGCCGTGCATCTCACCGGAGCGCGTGGGCGGAGAGGCCGCCCCGGTACGATCCCCGGGTGGGACTCCGCCTGACCGTCGTCGACGCATTCACCGACGTTCCCTTCACGGGGAATCCGGCGGCGGTGGCGATCGTGGACCGGTTCCCCGAGGACGACCGGATGCAGGCGGTCGCAAGCGAGCTCCAACTGTCGGAGACGGCATTCGTGGTGCCCCGCGGAGACGGCGAGTTCGATCTGCGGTGGTTCACGCCGACCGTCGAGGTCGACTTGTGCGGCCATGCGACGATCGCCGCCGCGCATCTCCTCGGTGGATCGGTGGGATTTCGGACGCGGAGCGGACCGCTGGTCTGCACCGCATCCGGTGGCGGCTGGATCGAGCTGGCGCTGCCGGCCGATCCACCGACCGAAGCGCCGCTGCCGGCGGGCCTCGCCGGCTCGGATGTGCGGTGGTTCGGGCGCGGTCGCGAGGACGCGTTGGTCGAGCTGTGCGATCCGGAGGCCGTCCGCAGCTTCGAGCCCGACCACCGCACGCTGTCGACCCTCGCGCCACGGGGTGTCGCGGTGACCGCGACCGGTGACGGTCACGGTGCGGACTTCGTGAGCCGTTTCTTCGCGCCGAACGCGGGGATACCGGAAGACCCGGTCACCGGGTCCGTCCACGCGATGCTGGCCGTCCACTGGTCGAACCGGACCGGCAGGGACCGGTTCACCGCCGCGCAGCTGTCGCCGCGAGGGGGTCGGCTCTCCGTTCGCCTGGCCGGTCCGATGGTCCACGTGGGGGGCCAAGCGGTCACGACCGCCCAGGTCACGCTCGTCGTTTGAACCTCGCACCCCGGTGGGCTTGCCTTGCACCCCGCCCTATTGGTCCCGAGGGGTGACAGGTATACTCATCACGCTCGCTGATCGCCCACTCCTGTCGCTCGGGGGTCGTGACCGGGGCGGGCAGGGGGCCGGGACACGAGTCGCCACGCCGTTCCCGTGATGCGCAGATGCCGCGACGTAAGGGGCAGACCGATGAAGAGCTGGTCACAGGGATTGAAGCAGTGGAGCCTGTGGCTGTTCGGCGAGGGACGATTCCCCGACGGGCGCTCGCAGTTGACGTTGGCAGGCACTGCGGGGGCGGTCGCGCTCCTCTTGGTCGCTGCGGTCGCATTCGTCGGCGGTCCGAGCGCGCCGGCCAAAGCCGCGAAACAGCCGGCGGGCAGCAACCAGGTGCCGGCCGACATCAACGCATTGAGCACCGTGGGTGCGACCGGATCCGGCGCGTCGGACACAGGTTCCGGCAGCGGGTCGAGCCCGTCCGGCTCCGGGTCGGGGAGTTCGACAACCACCACGTCGCCGAGTCGCTCGCATGGGTCGAAGGTTGGCAGGACTTCCCGCAAGCGGACACCCAAGGCGGCCACCAGCACCCACCACCAGCCCGCGCAGACCGCGGCCCCGGCCTCAGGATCCCCGGCGATCGGGGCGACACCTGCAATTCC
Organism: uncultured Acidimicrobiaceae bacterium; assembly: GCA_963769765.1. Classification (GTDB taxonomy): domain Bacteria; phylum Actinomycetota; class Acidimicrobiia; order Acidimicrobiales; family RAAP-2; genus Bog-756. The sequence continues at coordinate 120,543 of CAVYNA010000006.1, forward strand.
GGCGGCGCAGTCGGCGGCACCGTTCGCTCCGGCGGCGCAGTCTGTGGCACCGGTCACTCCTGCGGCGCAGTCCGCGGCACCGGTCACTCCGGCGGTGCAGTCGGCGGCACCGGTCATCCCCACGGGACAGGTGCTCGCACTCCGGGCATCCCTCGTCGCGACCCCGACGCCACCCGAGGCGGTCAAGGTGACAGGCGGGCGTGAGTCGCTCCGGGTGACGTGGAATGTCCCGGCGTCGAGTGGTGCATCGCCGATCACGGGGTACGACGTCTATGTCGGGACGAGCGCCGGTGGTGAGGGCTCGACACCCGCGAACGGAACGGTTCAGATCGCGAGAACGCAGTACGCGGTCGACCGCCTTGCCGCGGGGGCCACCTACTGGGTCGTCGTGCGGGCATCCAACGCTCTCGGGCAGTCTGCGCCGTCGAGCGAAGTCACCGCGGTGACCGGCGCGGGCTACCGATCGGTCGGAACCCTCACGTCGCCCATCGTCGGCATCGCCGCCAACTCCGGCGCAACCGGCTACTGGCTGACCAACTGGGCCGGTGCGGTCGGCACCCACGGGTCGGTCTCCAACCTCGGCACGATCGACCCGAACCACCTCGTCGGGTCGATCGTCGGCGCCGTGGCGACGCCCGACGGCAAGGGCTACTGGGAGGCCGCGAGCGACGGAGGCGTCTTCACCTTCGGTGACGCCGGGTACTTCGGGTCGATGGGCGGCGTCCAGCTCGGGGCTCCGATCGTCGGCCTGGCGGCCACGCCCGACGGCCAGGGCTACTGGGAGGTCGGCGCCGACGGCGGAGTGTTCGCGTTCGGCGACGCCGCGTTCTTCGGCTCGATGGGCACGACTGCGCTCGCGCAGCCCGTGGTCGGCATCGCAGTCGACCCGTCGGGCAAGGGGTACTGGGAGGTGGCCTCGGACGGTGGCCTGTTCGCGTTCGGCGACGCCCGCTTCTACGGGTCGGCGGGACGCACCAGGCTCAACGCCCCGATCGTCGGGATGGCCGCGGCCCCGGACGGTGCGGGGTACTTCGAGATCGCGTCCGACGGCGGCGTCTTCACCTATGGATCGGCGGTCTTCGCGGGTGCGGCGAGCGGGACGAAGCTCACCGCACCGATCGCCGGCATGGCCGTCGACCGGGCGACAGGCGGCTACTGGCTGGTCGCGGCCGACGGCGGCGTCTTCGCGTACGACGCACCGTTCCTCGGCGCAGGTTGATCCCTGCACGGGCGCGGGCCCGCGACGATCAGGTTCCCACCTCAGCCGCCGGTGAACCGGCCGACCAGCCGTGACTGCCAGGTCGGACGTCCGGAGATCTCCTCGCTCAGGTCCGCACCGGCGGCCAGGCGGAGACCGGCGTTGATCCCGAGGAAGCGCAGGGGCTCCGGTTCCCAGCGCCTCGACCGGTGGCCCACCCATGGCAGGACGGTCAGCTCGGTCCGCTCACCGCGGACCAGGTCGGTGAGGGTGCGTCCGGCGAGGTTCGTCGTCGAAAGGCCGTCACCGACGTAGCCGCCGGCCCACCCGAGCCCGGTCGTCCGGTCGAAACCGACCGACGGGAACCAGTCGCGGGCGATCCCGAGCGGCCCACCCCAGCGGTGGGTGATCTCGACGCCGGCGAGCGCCGGGAAGAGGTCGACGAGCGTCTCGCGCAGTGCCACGTGGACGCGTTCGTCGCGGTCGAATTCCGGCCTGATGGCCGAGCCGAAATGGTACGGCGCCCCCCGGCCGCCGAATGCGAGGCGCCCGTCCTCGGTGCGCTGGCCGTAGATGACCAGGTGCCGGTGGTCCGCGAAGGTCTCCCGGTGCACGAGGCCGATCTCCCCCCAGACGTCATCGCCGAGCGGCTCGGTCGCGATCATGAGCGAGTAGACGGGGACGAGGGTCCGCTCCTCGTGCCGGAGCGTCCGGGTGTACCCCTCGGTCGCACGGATCACGACGGCAGCCCGCACCGTCCCGGCGGTGGTCTCGACGCGACCCGGCGTGATCGACGAGACCGCTGTCTGCTCGTAGATGTGGACACCCTTCGACTCGACCACGTCGGCCAGCCCGCGAGCGAGTCGGGCGGGATCGACCGCCGCGCAGTGCGGGGTGAAGGTCCCCCCGCAGACCCGCGTCGCCCCGACCCTCGCGGTCGCCTCATCCGCCGTCAAGAGTCGCAGATCCTCCTCGCCGACCCCGCGGGCCCGTGCCGCTTCGACCTCCTCTTCGGCACGTCGGAGCTGAACCGGCGTCCGAGCGACCACGACCGTGCCGCCGCGCGCGAAGCCGCAGGCGATCATCTCGTCGGCGACGACGCGACCGACCTCGTCGACGGTTCCCTCCATGGCGCGGCGCATCGAAGCGCCCGCCCCATCGCCCGCTGTGCGGTCGAGGCGTTGCTCGCCGACCGCGAAGAGCGCGGAGCACCATCCGCCGTTGCGACCCGACGCACCGAAGCCGACGAGCTCGCGCTCGAGCACGGCGATACGGAGACTCGGATCGGACCCGTGAAGGTAGTAGGCGGTCCACAGGCCGGTCAGCCCGCCGCCGACGATCGCCACGTCGACGTCGATCGCACCCGGCAGGGGGTCGCGGACCCCGATCGGCCCCGGCAGTCCGTCCCACCAGAGCGAGAGTCGCCGGTACGCCTCGCCCGGGGATGCGCTCAGAGGTAGGACCACGCCTCGGTGAGCACGCTCCGGAGCACCGAGGTCATGTACGCGAACTCCTCCTCGCCGCAGATGAGGGGCGGGGCGAGCTGGACGACGGGGTCGCCCCGGTCGTCCGCCCGGCAGATGAGCCCGGCGTCGTAGAGGGCGCCGGAGAGGAAGCCGCGCAGCAGACGTTCGGCCTCGTCGTCGGTGAACGTTTCGCGAGTCTCTTGTCCTTGACCAGCTCGATCCCGTAGAAGTAGCCGGCCCCGCGCACGTCACCGACGATCGGGAGGTCACGCAACGTCTCGAGGGATGCGCGGAAGGTCCCCTCCTGCGCGTGGACGTGCCCGAGGACTCCCTCCTTCTCGAAGACGTCGAGGTTGGCGAGCGCGACCGCGGCACTGACCGGGTGGCCGGCGAAGGTGATGCCGTGGAGGAAGCTGTGCCCCTCGAGGAACGGCTCGACGAGCCGGTCGCTCACCGCGAGCGCGCCGAGCGGCGAGTAGCCGCTGGTGAGCCCTTTGGCCATGGTGACCATGTCCGGCCGGTAGTCGTAGCGCTCGGCGCCGAACCAGTGGCCGAGGCGGCCGAACGCGCAGATCACCTCGTCCGAGACGAGCAGGACGCCGTACCGGTCGCAGATCTCGCGCACCCGCTGGAAGTAGCCGGGAGGTGGCGGGAAGCAGCCGCCGGCGTTCTGCACCGGTTCGAGGAAGACCGCAGCGACGGTGTCGGGACCCTCGATGACGATGGCCTGCTCGATGGCGTCCGCTGCCCACTGTCCGAAGGCGGTGACGTCGTCGCCGAAGTACCGCGCACGGTAGAAGTTGGTGTTGGGCACCTTGATGGCGCCCGGCACGAGCGGCTCGAAGGGTGTCTTGATGTCGGCGAGGCCGGTGATCGAGAGCGCGCCCATCGTCGCGCCGTGGTAGGCGATGTGGCGGCTGATCACCTTGGTCCGGTTCGGCTCGCCGGTGAGCCGGAAGTACTGCCGGGCCAGCTTCCAGGCCGACTCGACCGCCTCGGAGCCACCGGTCGTGAAGAAGATGCGATTGCAGTCACCCGGCGTGAGGTCGGCGAGCCGGTCGGCCAGCTCGACGGCCATCGGGTGGGCGTAACTCCACACCGGGAAGTACGCGAGCGTCTCGGCCTGGGTGGCGGCCGCTTCGGCGAGCTCGGTCCGACCGTGGCCGATCTGGCTGGTGAACAGACCTGACAGCCCGTCGAGGTACCGCTTGCCGTGCTGGTCGTAGACCCAGACTCCCTCCCCGCGGACGATGACCGGGATGTCGCCACCGTCCGCTGCCATCCGCGTGAAGTGCATCCAGAGATGGCGGCGGGCGGCTTCTTGCAGAGAATCGTCCGATCTGGTCATCGAGTCCCCCAGGTGTACGTCTGCTTGGTCAGCTTCAGATACATGAACGTCTCGGCGTCACGGACGCCGGGAATCTTCCGGATCACGCCGTTCAACAGGTCGAGGATCGCACTCTCGTCCTCGCAGACGAGCTCGACGAGGATGTCGAAGGAGCCCGCACACATCACGACGTAGTCGATGGCTGCGATGGCGGCGAGCTTCTCGGCGACGTCGCGTGCGTCGCCGTCGGTGCGGATGCCGACCATCGCCTGGCTGCGGAACCCGATCTGGAGCGGGTCGGTCACCGCCACGATCTGGATGACGCCGGCCTCGCGCATCTTCTGCACCCGCTGCCGGACAGCCGCCTCCGAGAGCCCGACCGCCTCGGCAATCGCACCGTAGGTGCGGCGCCCGTCTTGTTGGAGCTCCTCGACGATCGCCTTGTTGACGGCGTCGAGCAGACCGTTCGGCGGTGTCGACGGGTAGGACGCGCTCATCGGCGGACGACCGGGACGTGAACCGGGATGGTTCCGGACGAGCAGGGGCGGAGGGTGCGCGGCACGTCCATTTCGAATTGGTTATAGCAGTTTGCGCAAGAAATTGGGAGAATTTCGAATGAATTCGTGGCAGACCGGAAAATCTCTTCGGAAAAAGCTTGTCTCACGGCAATTCTTCGGTCACTATGAGCGTGCGAGCAGTCGATGGACGGCCGGGCGTGAGTGGGGCCCCGGTCGAGTGGGAGTCGTGACAGCCCAGGGGAGTGGGGATGGCCAAGCAGGAGGCAGGTGCCACCGGTCGACAGGTGGCGAACTTCGTCGGTGGCGAGTCCGTGGCGACCGTCGACGGAGGTTCGGCGATGATCGTCGATCCGAGTACTGGTGATCCGTACCTCGAGGCCCCGGTGTCGGGCCGGAAGGACATCGACGTGGCAATGGCCGCCGCAGCGGCCGCATTCCCCACCTGGCGCGACGCCACGCCGTCCGAACGCAGCCTCGCCCTCTTCCGAATCGCCGACGCGATCGAGGCGCGGGGGAAGAGCTCGTGCGTGTCGAGTGCGAGAACACCGGGAAACCGATCGCGGTCACGATGGCCGAGGAGCTGCCCGCGCTCGTCGACCAGATCCGGTTCTTCGCCACGGCGGCCCGTCAACTCGACGGCAGGTCCGCCGGCGAGTACCTGAAGGACCACACCTCGTTCGTCCGGCGGGAGCCGATCGGGGTCTGTGCGGCGGTCACGCCCTGGAATTACCCGCTGATGATGGCGGTGTGGAAGTGGGCGCCGGCGATCGCAGCCGGAAACACGATGGTGCTCAAGCCGTCCGACACGACGCCCGCGTCGACGGTGCTCATGGCCGAGATCGCGTCCGAATTCCTGCCGGCGGGCGCACTCAACGTCGTCTGCGGCGACCGCGACACCGGGCGGCTGCTCGTCGAGCACCCCACCCCGGCCATGGTGTCGGTGACCGGCAGCGTCCGCGCGGGCATGGAGGTGGCGTCCGCTGCGGCGCCGGGTGTCAAGCGGGTCCACCTCGAGCTCGGTGGCAAGGCGCCGGTGGTGGTCTTCGACGACGCGGACATCGCGGCCGCGGCCGAGGGCATCGCGATCGGCGGCTACTTCAACGCCGGCCAGGACTGCACCGCGGCCACCCGGGTGCTCGCCGGTCCGGGTGTCTACGATGACTTCGTGGCGGCCCTCACCGAGCAGGCTGAGGCCCAGACGGTCGGTGGCCTCGACGTCGAGGATGCCGATTTCGGGCCCCTCAACAACGCCAACCAGCTCGAGCGGCTGGTCGGCTTCTTCGATCGCACACCCGCCCACGCCGAGGTGGTGACGGGTGGCTCCCGGGTCGGCACACGCGGCTACCTCTTCGCGCCGACCGTCGTTGCCGGTCTCGAGCAGGGCGACGAAATGATCCAAGAGGAGATGTTCGGCCCGGCAATCACCGTCCAGCGGTTCGTCGACGAGGAGTCGGCGATCGAGTGGGCCAACGGCGTGCGCTACGGCCTGGCCTCCAGCGTGTGGACTCGCGACCACGGCCGGGCGATGCGGATGGCCAAGGCGCTCGACTTCGGCTGCGTGTGGATCAACACCCACATTCCGATCGTCGCCGAGATGCCACACGGGGGGTTCAAGCAGTCCGGCTACGGCAAGGACCTCTCGTCCTACGGGTTCGAGGACTACACGAGGATCAAGCATGTGATGAGCTACATCGCAGGCTGAGCAATGGCACGCGGGGCGACCAGACCAGTTACCAACTTGGGGAGGCGAAGATGACGACGGATGCCGATGCCGATCTGCTAGCTGGCGGGGTTCCGCCCGAGGTACCCGGCCCGTTCGGGGCACCGGTACCGAGCGACGAAGCGGGCGCGACGCTCCGCGCCGACACGCTCAACCTGTTCGACTCGACGGTGGTCGCCGTCTCCTCGGTCGCGCCGGCCTACACATTGGCGGCCACCATGGCGGTGCTGTTCCTCACCACGGGTATCGGCTATGCCGGCCCGTCCATCATCTGGATGTCGTTCGTCGTGGTGCTCTTCATCGCCATCGCCTACTTCCACCTCAACCGTCGCGACCCGGACTGCGGGGCGTCCTATGCCTGGCTGTCGAAGCTGGTGAGCCCCTACGTGGGCTGGTTCAACGGGTGGGTACAGGTCGCCACCAGCGTCCTGTTCTGCGTCTCGGCTCCGATCGTGGCCGGTCAGTACACGCTCCAGCTCTTCAACGAGTGGGGCTGGATCTCGGCGTCGACGGCCGCGTCGGTGGGGACTGCCGCGGTTGCGGCCGCGTTCTGGCTGGCGCTGATCACCTTCATCTGCATCTGGGGCATCCGGTGGACGAGCAACTTCCAGTGGCTCCTCCTCATCATCGAGTACACGGCGGTCATCGGCTTCTCGATCTGGGGGATCGTCAAGGTCGCCGTCTCACATCCCAAGGGCTCGACCGGCTTCCACGTCGGTTGGCTCAACCCGTTCTCGCTCTCGGGCTTCGGTGCACTGACCGCGGGAATCGTCCTCGGGGCGTTCTTCTTCTGGGGCTGGGACACCGCCGCCAATCTCAACGAGGAGTCGAAGAACCGGACGAAGATCCCCGGACAGGCCGGGGTCATCTCGATGTTCCTGCTGCTGCTCGTCTTCGGGTTGAACATCGTCGCCGCCCAGATGCTCCTTCCGGCGAGCGCGTGGAACGCGAATCAGTCGACGATCCTGCTCTACTTCGCACAGCAGGCGGCCGGACACTGGGCCGGCTACATCATGCTGATCGCCGTCCTCTCGTCGACGGTGGCGACCACCCAGACCACCCTGTTGCCGGCGGCGCGCATCACCCTTTCGATGTCTCGTGACAAGGTCTTCCCGCACGTGTTCGGGAGCATCCAGGGCAAGCTCAAGACGCCGATGGTCGGCACTCTCATCTTGGCCTTCCTCTCGTTGATGGGTATCGTGCTCGTGTCCAACGTGAGCTCGGTGAGCACGGTCTTCGGCCATCTCATCTCGAGCATCGGGGTCCTGATCGCGTTCTACTACGGGGTGACCGGCATCACCTGCGCGTGGGCATATCGGAAGGTTGCGTTCCAGAGCACCCGGTTCTTCTTCACCGGGATCCTCCTGCCGTTCCTCGGCGGCGCCGCGCTGTTGTGGGTCGGATACGAGGTGATCAAGGCGGCGGGTTGGAGCGGGGCCGGCGCCGACATCGTCACCTTGCTGCTGGGCATCCCATTGGTGATCATCGCAAGGGTGACCACGAAGGGCGGCTTCTTCAAGACCAAGCCGATCGCCTACGCGGAGATCGGCGAGTAAGGGGCCGACGGATCTCCCCGTCGCCGAAAGGACCGGTGGCCCCGACGTGATCGTCGGCGTTCCGAAGGAGTTGAAGAAGGACGAATACCGGGTGGCGATCTCGCCGGCCGGGGTGCGCGAGCTCACCGCCGCGGGTCATACGGTCCTCGTCGAGCACGACGCGGGGTCGGGCTCGGCCATCCCGGATGGGGACTTCGTCGCGACGGGGGCGAAGATCGTCGAGGACGTCGACGACATCTGGGCGTCTTCCGATCTCGTGCTCGGGGTCAAAGAGCCCATCGAGAGCGAGTACCCGCGACTCTCGGCCGGTGCGGACCAGGTGCTCTTCACCTACCTGCACCTCGCGGCCTCCCGGGCCTGCACCGAGGCGCTGCTCGCCGCCGGCAACACGGCCATCGCCTACGAGACGGTCCGCCTTCCCGACGGATCGTTGCCGCTCCTCACCCCGATGAGCGAGGTGGCCGGCCGGATGGCCCCTCTGGTCGGTGCCCACCACCTCATGCGGCCCGGTGGAGGGCGCGGCACGCTGGTCTGCGGCGTGCCGGGCGTCCGCTGCGCAAAGGTGGTCATCCTCGGGGCCGGGGTGGCCGGCATGGCCGCGGCCACCCTGGCGGTCGGGATGCACTCGGAGGTCTACGTCCTCGACCGGAACCTCGAGCGCCTCCGCCAGGTCGACCACCACTTCCGTGGTGCGCTCGAGACGGTTGCCTCGAGCGCCCACGCGATCGAGGAGACCTGCATCGACGCCGACATCGTGATCGGGGCGGTGCTCGTCTTCGGGGCGAAGGCGCCCAAGCTGGTCTCCGACGAGCTCGTCGCCTCCATGCGCCAGGGCTCGGTGCTCGTGGACATCTCCGTCGACCAGGGCGGCTGCTTCGAGTCGACCCATCCGACCACCCACTCCGACCCGACCTTCGAGGTCAACGGCTCGCTCTTCTACTGCGTCGCCAACATGCCCGGTGCGGTCCCGCACTCCTCGACCCACACGCTGGTCAACGCGACCCTCCCCTACGTGGTCGAGATCGCGAATCGCGGCTGGAAGGGCGCGGTCAGGGCCGACCCCGCGCTCGCCGAAGGAGTCAACGTCGCGGAGGGCGCGGTCGTCTGCAAGCCGGTCGCGGCGGCCCATGGGATGACGGCCCGACCGCTCGCCGCGATGCTCGACTGAGCCGGTCCGACTCCTCAGGTCGGTGACGGCCTTCGCGGGACCAGATCGTGTCGGGCGGGCTACTCGTAGATGAGGACACCGCGGATGTTGCGGCCTTCGAGCATGTCCGCGTAGCCCTGGTTGATGTCCTCGAGCTTGTAGGTGCGGGTGATCATGCCGTCGAGGTCGAGCTGACCCTGCTCGTAGAGGCGGAGCAGGTGCGGGATGTCGTAGCGCATGCTCGCCGAGCCGAAGATCGTGCCGACGATCTGCTTTTCGAGAATGGTCAGCCAGGTGAGGGAGAGCGTGATCTCCGTCTCGGCCATCGGGTGGATGTTGGTCACGACGACCCGGCCGCGCTTGGCCGTCAGCTGCATGACGGGCTCCATCAGCGAGCCGTCGCCCACTCCCATGGTCATGATGACCTTGTCGGCGTTCTTCCCCCAGGTGACCTCGTTGACCAGCGCGGTGGCCTCCTCGATGCTCGCAGCGGTGTGGGTCGCCCCGAAGCGCAGGGCCTGGTCCCGCTTGAACTCGAGCGGATCGACGGCGAAGATCCGCTCGGCGCCGGCGAGGCGGGCGCCCTGGACGGCCGACATGCCGACGCCGCCGATGCCGATGACCACGACGTCGTCGCCGGGTCGGACCTCGGCCGCATAGACGGCCGATCCCCAGCCGGTGGTCACGCCGCAGCCCACCAGGCAGGCCCTGTCGAGCGGGTAGTGGTCGAGGATCTTCACGCAGGACGCCTGGTTGACGACCGTGTGCTTGGCGAACGTCCCGAGGCAGACCATCGTCGCGAGATCCGTGCCGTCGGCGGCGTGGTGCCGGTAGGTACCGTCGATCTGCCCGCCGAGCATCAATTGTGCGCCGACGTCGCAGAGGTTCGAGTGACCCCTCGCGCACGACGGGCACTTGCCGCACGCCGGCACGAAGCCGAACACGACGTGGTCGCCGGGTGCGAGGCCCTCGACCCCCGGGCCGACCTCCTCGACGACACCCGCGCCCTCGTGGCCACCGATGATCGGGTAGACGCCACCGAGGTCGCCCGTCCGCAGGTGTTCGTCACTGTGGCACATGCCCGACGCGGCGATCCGGACCAGCACCTCGCCGGTCTTCGGCGGGTCGAGCTCGATCGTCTCGACGCTCCAGTCCTGGCCCATCCCCCACAGGATTGCTGCCTCGGTCTCCATGGTCATCCCTCCCGATCCGTGTCCGCTTGCCGGCCCCCGATGCTCGCACACTTCTCGAGACGTGGTCGGTGCCGGCCCTGCCGGTCGGCCATCGGCTCAGCCGTCACGGCGCTCGTCGATTGGAACCGAGCCCGGAGCGATTCGGCCTTCTCGGACGTGGAGGGGGAGTCGGATGCCCGCCCGGAGTGCGGGGTCGGCCTCCGGCTCGCCGCGCACCACCTCGAGCGGGATCACGCCCGCCCACACGTCGAGTGCGGCGTCGGGGCCGTCCGAGTCCCCCGGTGGGCCGCTCCGCACCTTCACCGAGGCACTCTCGAGCGGGAGGCGGAGCACCGTGGTCGCGGCGAGCTCCTTCATGGAGGGCGACCGCACGTAGCCCCACTGGCCGGGAGCCGCCTGCTCGCTGATGGCCCGGAGCCCGGCGAGCTTGTCCTCGCGGCCGGCGAGCAGCTCGGGCAGACCGAAGACCATCGCGCAGCGATAGTTGACCGAGTGCTCGAAGACGGAGCGCGCGAGGACCAGACCGTCGACGTGGGTGACGGTCACGCAGACCGGCACCGGCGCCTTGGCCGTGCGCAGGCTGCGGCTGGCCGCCGAGCCGTGGACGAAGAGGTCGTCACCCGAGCGGCCGTAGCTGGTCGGCACCACCATCGGTGCGCCGTCGACGACGAGGCCGAGGTGGCACACGAAGCCCGCGTCGAGCACGGCGTGGAGATCGGCCTTCCGGTGCAGACCGCGCTCGGGCATCCTCCGGAGCCGGGTCCGGACGGTGACCGAGAGCGTGTCGTCGTCGTTGGGCGGCGGAGCCTCGGGCATGCGACGATTGTCCCACGGGCCGTGCAGTGGTCCGCCCGGGCCAGTGGCTCCAGTGGTGAGGAGCCGGCGACTCCCGTCGTGAGGAAGGAGCTTGCGTGCAGATCGTCAATGACGGGGTCGAGCTCGCGTTCGAGGTGACGGGAGACGGCCCGCCGGTCGTGCTGCTGCACGGCTTCCCCGACACCGGGGCCATGTGGCGGCCGCAGGCCGACGCGCTCGCCGCGGCGGGCTTCCGCGCCGTCGTGCCCGACCTCCGTGGGTACGGCGCCTCGGGCAAGCCGGAGCGGGTCGAGGAGTACTCGATGCTGCACGTGGCGGGCGACGTCCTGGCCATGCTCGACCATCTCGGCATCGAGCGGGCGCACGTCGTGGGCCACGACTGGGGCGCCGCGCTCGCCTGGGTGATGGGCTCGATGCTGCCCGACCGCGTCGACCATCTGGTCGCGCTCTCGGTCGGCCATCCCCTCGCCTTCCGCGACGCCGGCATCGAGCAGCTCGAGAAGTCGTGGTACATGCTCCTCTTCCAGTTCGAGGGAACGGCGGAGCAGTGGCTGACCGCGGACGGTTGGGCCAACTTCACGGCGTGGTGCAACCATCCCGAGGGGGATGCGGTCATCACGACGCTCGAGAGCAACGGGTCGCTCACTCCTGCGCTCAACTGGTACCGCGCCAACATCCCGCCCGAGGCGCTCGCCGGTCCGCCGCCCGACTTCCCGGCGGTGGCGGCACCGACCATGGGCGTGTGGAGCTCGAGCGATTTCGCGCTCACCGAACGGCAGATGACCGGATCGTCCGAGTACGTGGCCGGTCCCTGGCGCTACGAGCGGATCGAGGGAGTCGGGCACTGGATCCCGATCGAGGCACCGGACGAGGTCAGCCGACTCCTCCTCGACTTCTTCCCCTCCCCGGGCTGACCCTGCCGCTCAGGTCGACGAGGTGACCGACGAGGTCGGGACCACCGTCACGTTGATCGCGAACTCACCGGGCTTGAGCACACCCTTGGACGAGGTCGTGCCCGATGCGACCTCGATGGTCCAGGTCGCACTCTTCGCCGTGAAGACGGAACCGCTCACGGACACCGTGGTGCCCGTCGAGGCCCCGGTGCTCGTCGGCACCGTCCCGGATCCGGACTGCACGTTGGAGATGGCGTAGCCCGCCGCGGAGAGCTTGTTCTGGTAGCCGGTCGTGCCCGAGGTGAGGTCGCCGGTGACCGCAAAGGCGACGTCCCAGTCGTTGCCCACCCCGCCGCCGCCGAGGACCCGGGAGCTGTCGGGCGCGGGGACCGAGCTCGGGAAGCCGGCCGGCAGCGATCCGGTGGAGCCCGAGAAGTGGTGGCCGAGGATGTTGCCGCTCACTCCGTTCTTCGAGATGTGCAGGCCGCAGCCGCCTGCGACGCACACGGCGCCCAGCGCGACGCCGCAGATCGCGGCGCGGATGGTCCGACCCGAACAGGGTGGTCTCGAGCGAAGGGAGGAGGGTTCGACGACGGGCGATGGTAGTTCGGCCCGGCGCAGCACCGAGGGACCCCGTCGCCGTCGCCGCTCAGGGGACCGGCTCGGAGGGGACGTCGAAGCGATGCTGGTACGCGGTCGAGCGGTCGCGGAGCTCGCCTTCGTCGAGTCCGGTGTCGGCGAACCGGTACCGCACGCCGCCGCCTCCGCCGTCGCCCGGGTTGGACGCGAGGAACGCACGCATCCGCTGCTCGGCGACACCGCTCAGCTCGCGACCCATCGCCGTGTACAGGTCCTTGATGGTCGCCCACGGATCGCCCATGAAGTCGGCGAACTGGACGTCGACGAACTGGTCCGGGGGGAACGTGCCACGGTCGCGGGCCTCCATGCCCCGGTCGAGGCCGCAGAAGATGTCCTCGGCGTAGTCGGCCGCCACTTCGGTGAACGACACCTCGTCGCTCGCCATCGCGCGCAGGTGGGTGACGAGCGCGCTTATCGAGGCGATGACGCGGAGCGGATCGCGGTGGGTCTGCACGACGATGGCGTCCGGGTACTCGGCGGCCAGCGCTCCGGGATGCCAGAGGTGGGCGGGCGACTTGAGCAGCCACTGGGTCGTCGGAAGCGACGACTGGAGGTGCTGGAGGTAGCGCCGGTGCCACCGGTAGGTGGGGGCGAGGTCCGCCTCGTGGAGCAGCCACCGGTCGTACCTGCGCACCCGGTACTGGGTGGGGAAGATCATGGACTTGAAGTCGGCGCCCGTCATGCGCACGCACTCCTGGCCGAGGAGCGCTCCCATCGGATGGAAGGTGGTGAAGCCGGGCATGACCGTGTCGACGAGGTCGATCGTCGCCTGGGACTCGGCGATGCGGGGGTCGGTGTGGAGCGTGGCCGCCTCGGGCGGCGGCACCGGGCGGTCGACCATCCAGGTGAGCGGCGCCCGGAGCGCGGGGTCCTGCGCGAGGAGGTCGTAGAGGATGGTCGTCCCGGTCCGCGGCTGGCCCACGATGACGATCGGTCGTTCGATCGCGCCGTCGGCGACACCGGGGTGGTCCTCGCGCCACCGATTGATCATGAGGCGGTTGGCGAGGTAGGCGACGAGCTCCTCGGCGACGATCTCGACCCCGAGCTCGTTGAGGTGTGCCTCGGCGAGCAGCGAGTCGAGAAGCCGGTCGAACCCGACCCGCCAGGTCGGTTCGCCGAAGTCGTCGGAGCCCGCACGGGCAAGGGCCGCGTCGAGAAGCGCGTCGGCGTCGAGCCGCTCGGCGGCGCTCATCGGCCCAGCTCCGCGACGTCGACGACCTTGGTCGTGACCAGCGGTGCGTCGGGGTGGTCGAGCCAGCGCACGACGATGAAGCCGCGGTGGCGGCCACCGGTGTCCAACCAGTTGTCGACGCCGGGGTCGACTGCGGCCACCACGATCGTGACCCGTCCGTCGTCCCCGGTCACCGCTGCGGCGTTGGTCATCGAGCTGCGGCGCCGGTAGGGCTCGAGGCACTCGTGCCAGATGTTTTCGAGCGTCACGCTCCAGTAGCGGGTGGACGGCGGTTCGAACTCGACGATCAGCGCCTCGTCCGGGCCGATCCGGAAGGTCCCGAGCTCGTAGAGGTTGTCGGGCGTGGTGTCCGCGGCGCCGAGGTCGCCCGCAGTGGCGGTCACGAGCTGGTTCGGCGTGTCGAGCAGTTCGGGCCGGATCGTCCGGTGGAGGGTGGTGAGCTTGGCGAGGGTCCACGCCATGGAGGTCAGCTGCTCGGCGATGAGCGCGTCGGTCGGCCGGGGTGGCGGTGGCGGAGGGTCGAGCGGCTCGATGGCGAGCTCGGCGCAGACCTCGGCGTCACGGTTGCCGATGTACTCGCGCACGACGATCGCTGACGCGTCCTCCGGGATCGTGACCCACGTCGCACGCCCGAGCTCCCGATCGGTCGGGCGGTCGGCCGCCAGGACGAGCTCGAAGGTGCCGTCGTCTGCGAGGACCAGCTCGCGGTCGGAGACGTAGGCGGTCATGCGCCGCGGCGTGAGGCCGATCCCCGCGAGCACCTGGAAGCCGAGGTAGACCGTCGACCCACGGTTCCCGCGGATGCGGTAGCGATGGCGTCCGTCGATCATCGCGACCGCGTACTCGCCGTCGGGATTCGGACCACCGATGAGGCGGGCCCGCGTGTTCATCGGGAAGAACCAGGGGGCTGCCGGGTCCACGTCGAGGGAGAGCTCCGCGCAGAGCGCGGTCGCCCGACCGAGCAGCCGGATCCCCTCCGCCAGCTCGAGCTCCGTCTCGGCGTCCTCCTCGACGGTCCTGGTGAGGTCGTCGAGCATCTGGCGGACGAACCGCCACGCCTCGGGGGCGAGCGTGGCCGCATCGGCCGGGGTCATGGCGGCTCCTTCGGTGTCGGACGGCGCGCCATCATCCCCCATGCGGCGTCGGGCCGCCGGGTGGTGGGTCCGGTCAGGCCGCCGGTTCGGCGCCGAGCCGCAGGTTGGCGGCGGCCAGGCGCCCGCGGACCTCGCGGTCCGCGGCCTCCACCTCCGACGCGGGCACGAACCACCGGACCGACGCACCGATGACGTCGGGTCCGCCGCCGTGCACCCACTCGAGGGGACCGTGCCGCTCGGCGGCGGCCATCTGGAACACCTCGGCCCACTCGAGGGAGGGCACCTCGTCGAGCGTCCACTCGACCTCGACCCGGTCGCCGACCTCGTTGGTCGTCCTGCGCTCGACGATCCCGATCACTCCACTGCGTTCGCCTGCCATCTCCAGCTCCCCGCTCGACCGGCCCGGTGCCTCGGGCCGTCCCACCAGCCAGCCTACGACGCAGCACCCCCCTCCACCAGGGCCGAAAGCCACGATCACACCTCGAATCGGGACGTTCGACCCTGGTCAAGTTCGCCGGGCGCCGGGACGATACAAGGGGCAGACGAACCGGGAGGAGAGGTCATGCGTGCAGAGGTAGGGGATCGGCTCCTGATCAGTCGGCGGCGCCCGAGCGAGCGCGACCGGGTCTGCCGGGTCAAGCGCCTCTGCGGACGGGGCTCTACGGCCCCCTTCCTCGTCGAGTGGTACGACACCGGGACCGAGGAGCTCCTCCTCCCCGACCTGGACACCGCGATCCTCAACTCCGCGGGCTCACTGCTCTGAGGCGTCCGGGCCACCAGGTCCCCGGCGTCCCGGCGTCTACGCTCGCGGGTCGATGGCGCCCCAGATCGCTGTCGTCGGGGGGTCCGAAGCGTCCGACGAGGTGCAGCGTGCCGCAGAGACGGTCGGCGCGGCACTCGCGCTCCGCGGTGCGGTCCTCGTGTGCGGCGGGCTCGGCGGGGTGATGGCTGCTGCGTGCCGCGGGGCGAAGTCGGCTGGCGGGACGACGGTCGGTCTGCTGCCCGGCTCGGATCCGGCGGCGGCGAACCGGTGGATCGACATCGTCGTCCCGACCGGACTCGGTGAGGCGCGCAACGCGCTGGTCGTGGCGGCGGCGGACGTGGTGATCGCACTCGACGGCGAGTACGGGACACTGAGCGAGATCGCGCTCGCACTGCGTGGGGGCACCCCGGTGATCGGGGTGGGGACCTGGACCCTCCAGCGGCCCGACGGCGTGGCCGACGGCGGCATCGTGGTGCTCGACGATCCGGTCGATGCGGCGGCAGTGGCGCTCGACCTTGCCGGCCGGACCGGCTGACCGTCCACGCGGAGGGGTCGCCCGGGTACGCTGCCGCGACATGGACACTCGCGACCTCGGACGCACGGGCGTCAAAGTCAGCCCCCTCTGCCTCGGGGCGATGATGTTCGGCGCCTGGGGCAACACCGACCACGACGACTCGGTGCGCATCATCCGTCGCGCGCTCGACGCCGGCATCAACTTCGTGGACACCGCTGACGTCTACTCCGCGGGCGAGTCGGAGATCATCGTGGGCAAGGCGCTCGCCGGTCTCGACCGTGACTCGGTGGTGCTCGCGACCAAGGTGCACGGGGTGATGGGCACGGATCCGAACGCGCAGGGGAACTCGCGCCGGTGGATCATCGCCGAGTGCGAGCAGAGCCTTCGGCGCCTCGGGGTCGAGTGGATCGACCTCTACCAGATCCACCGTCCCTCGCCGGAGACCGACATCGACGAGACGCTCGGTGCGCTCACCGACCTGGTGCGCGCCGGCAAGATCCGCTACTTCGGCAGCTCGACCTTTCCGGCACACGAGATCGTCGAGGCACAGTGGGCCGCTGAGCGGCGCGTCCGCGAGCGGTTCGTCACCGAGCAGCCGCCCTACTCGCTGCTCGCGCGGAGCATCGAAGCCGACGTCCTTCCGGTCTGCGGCCGGTACGGGATGGGCGTGCTGAGCTGGAGTCCGCTCGGTGGCGGCTGGCTCTCGGGTGCGTTCGGCGAAGGCCGTGCCAACACGAGCCGGCGCTCCGCGATGCTCCCGGACCGCTACGACCTCACCAAACCCGACAACCAGCGGAAGCTCGAGGCGGTGACCAGCCTCCAGGCCCTCGCGGACGGAGCCGGCCTGACCCTGATCGAGCTCGCGCTGGCGTTCGTGCTCGCCCATCCGCAGGTGACCTGTCCGATCATCGGGCCGCGCACGATGGAGCAACTCGAGTCCCAGCTGCCAGCCGCCGACCTGGTGCTCGGCGATGATCTGCTCGACCGCATCGACGAGATCGTGCCACCGGGCACCGACGTCTACGGCGCCGAGGCGGGGTGGACGCCACCGGCGGTCGCGGACAAGCGACTCCGACGTCGGTAGGTCGCCGTTCCGTCGACGGCAGGTCGAAGGGTCGCCCGCCGCACGAGGCAGCATCGCTAGGTTTGATCCGGGCGCCCGCGAGCGCAGCGCCGAGGAGGTGACGGCTTGGCACCCACGGCGCTGCGTACGGAAGGGCTGACCAAGCGGTACGGCGAGCTCACCGCGCTCGAAACCCTCGATCTCGAAGTCGCCGCCGGCGAGGTGCTCGGCTACCTCGGACCGAACGGTGCGGGCAAGACGACGACGATCCGCCTCCTGCTCGGGCTCGCCCGACCGAGCGCGGGTCGAGCGGAGATCTTCGGCTCGGACTGCTGGCGCGACCCGGTGGACGTCCACCGGCGGGTGGCCTATGTGGCGGGCGAGCCCAGCCTCTGGCCCTCGTTGACCGGTGCGGAGACGTTGCATCTGCTCGGGAAGGTCCAGGGTTCGGTCGACGAGGTCTACCGGGACGAGCTCGTCACGAGGTTCGAGCTCGACCCCACGCGGAAGGTTCGCACCTATTCGAAGGGGAACCGGCAGAAGGTCGCGCTCATCGCCGCGCTGATGACCCGGGCCGACCTGCTCCTCCTCGACGAACCGACCAGCGGGCTCGATCCGTTGATGGAACAGGCCTTCCGTGGCTGCGTGCGCGAGGCGCGCGAGCGCGGGCAGTGCGTCTTCCTCTCGTCCCACTTCTTGAGCGAGGTGGAAGCAGTCTGCGACCGGGTCGCGATCCTCCGCCGCGGGCGCCTCGTCGAGCTCGGCACGCTCAGCGACCTGCGCCACCTCTCTTCCGTGGCGGTGGAGGCGTCCTTCGCCGGCCCGCCACCCGAGATCGGCGAGGTGCCCGGGGTCAGTGCGGTGGAACACAACGGCACGACGCTTCGGTGCCGGGTGCAGGGACCCGTCGAGCCGTTGCTCGAGGCGCTCGCGGGCACCGGCGTGGTGAAGCTGCTGAGCCGCGAGCCTTCGTTGGAGGAGCTCTTCCTCGCCGAGTACGGCGACGGGCCGTCCGGGCGTTCCACGTCCGATCGTGACCGCTGACGCCGCCCCGGGGCGGGGCCCAGAAGACCCCGGGGCGGGTCGCATCGTCGCCCGACTCTCCGCCCGGCGCGCGACGAGGTCGGGAGCACTCTGGGGGATCGTCTTCGGGGCCGTCGTCGCGTCGTCCGCGGTGAGTTACACGTCGATCTACACGACGCAGGCCGATCGCGAACACCTTGCCGCGGCATTCGGTGCAAACCACGCGAGCGCCGCACTGTTCGGACCCGCACCGCAGCTGCAGACCGTGGCCGGCTTCACCGTCTTCAAGTCGTCACTCACCCTCACGATCGTCGGTGCAGTCTGGGCGCTCCTGTTGAGCACGTCGGTCCTCCGAGGCGAGGAGGACGCCGGACGTTGGGAGGTGCTCTGCGCGGGACGGACCACGAGCCGCCGGGCCACCGCACAGTCGGTTGCCGGTCTCGCCGCCGGCGTGGCAGCCCTGTTCGTCTGCACCGCCGCCGTCATCGTGCTCGCCGGCCGCTCGCCCCGAGTCCACCTCGCGGCCGGCCCGTCCGTCTTCTTCGCACTCGCGCTCGTCTGCGCAGCGGCGATGTTCATGGCGATCGGGGCGCTCACGAGCCAGCTGGCGGCCTCGAGGCGGCAGGCCGCGTCACTCGCTGCGATCGTTCTCGGCGCGAGCTACGGGCTGCGCATGGTGGCCGACGCGGGCATCGGGCTCCACGGCCTCGTGTGGGCCTCGCCGCTCGGCTGGGTCGAGGAGCTCCGGCCGCTGACAGCACCGCATCCCGTCGCACTGGTACCGATCGCCGCGCTGGTCGTGGTGTGCGCGGGAGCCGCGGTCCACCTCTCGGGACGCCGGGACGTCGGTGCGGGGCTGCTGGCGAGTCGCACGTCCGCACCGGCGCGGCTCGGCCTGCTGTCCGGACCGGCAGGTCTCGCAGCGCGGACCCTGCGACCGGTGATCCTCGGTTGGTGGATCGCGATCGCCTGCACCGGTGCCCTGATGGGCCTCGTGGCGAAGGCCGCCGGCGCCACGATCTCGGGCTCGTCGGTCAGTCAGGTCTTCGCCCGGCTCGGTGCGCCCGGGGAGGGCACGCGTGCCTACCTGGGCGTCGCCTTCCTCACGGTCGCGGTGCTCGTTGCGTTCGCCGCCGCCGGCCAGGTGACCGCTGCGAGAGACGAGGAGGCCGAGGGACGGCTCGACCAGCTCGCGGCCCGGCCGGTCTCGCGGTGGCGATGGCTCGGGACGCGCCTCGGTGTGGCGATTGCGGTCCTCGTGGTGAGCGGTCTGCTGGCCGGGATCTCCACCTGGGCCGCTGCGGCGAGCCAGCGCTCCGGTGTCGGGGTGGGGAGCCTGCTCGCGGCCGGCCTCAACGTGGTCGCGCCCGCTCTCTGCCTCCTCGGGAGCGGGGTGCTGGCGTTCGGAGTCTGGCCGAGATGGACCGCGGCCGTCGTCTACGGGCTGCTCGCCTGGTCGCTCCTCATCGAGGTCGTGGGCGGAATCGGCTCGATCGGCCACTGGGTGGCGGACACGTCACTCTTCCACCAGATCTCCGCTGCACCAGCGGTGGCGCCGAACTGGACGGTCGACGGAGTGCTCGTCGCGCTCGGCGCGGCCGGCGCATTGGTCGGCGCGGGGTTCTTCAGGTCGCGGGACCTCCAGGGGACGTGACGGATGCTCGATGGTCTCCGCGGCCGGCGCTGGTGGCGCACTCAGTTGACCTGGCGGTCGAACCCCTCCCAGTAGGGCGCACGGAGCCGGAACTTCTGGAGCTTGCCCGTCGCCGTGCGGGGCAGGTCCCGGCGGAACTCGACCTGCTTCGGGCACTTGTAACCGGCGAGCAGCGTGCGGCAGTGGGCGACGACGCGATCCTCGGTCAGCGGCACGCCGTCGACCACGACGACGAGGGCGAGCACCATCTCTCCCCACGTCTCGTGCGGCACGCCGATCACCGCCACCTCCGCGACTCCGTCGAGGGAGAAGATGGCATCTTCGACCTCGATCGACGAGACGTTCTCGCCGCCGGTGATGATCACGTCCTTCTTGCGGTCGAGGATGCTGAGGTGGCCCTCCTCGTCGAGCACTCCGCCGTCGCCCGTGTGGAACCACCCGCCCTCGAAGGCGGCAGCGGTCTCGTCGGGCTGGTGCCAGTACCCCTCCATCACCGTGTTGCTGCGTGCCAGCACCTCGCCGTCCGCATCGACCTCGAGGGCGGTGCCGACTGCCGGCGCGCCGGCGCGCATGAGCCTGCGGGCGCGGTCCGCGGAGGAGAGATCGTCCCACTCGGTCCGTCGACGGTTGATGGTGAGCAAGGGGGACGTCTCGGTCAGCCCGTAGATCTGGATCAACTCCCACCCGAGCTCTGACTCGACCCGTTCGATCGTCCGGGTCGGCGGTGGCGCGCCGGCGACGACCACCCGCGTGCCGTCGCGTCCCGGAACGGCGCGCTCCCACGTGGGGAGCGCCTCGAGCACCGCGTTGACGACGGCAGGCGCCGCGCAGAGAAGGGTGACCCCGTGACGCTCGACCCGTCGGAGGATCTCGGTGCCGTCGATCTTGCGCAGGACGACCTGCGGGCAGCCCATCGCCGTGGTCGCCCACGGCATCCCCCAGCCGTTCGCATGGAACATCGGCAGTGTGTGGAGGTAGACGTCCTGGTCGGAAAGGGTGATGTGCCAGCCGAACACCGCGGCGTTGACCCAGCAGTTGCGGTGGGTCAGCTGCACTCCCTTCGGCCGGGCGGTGGTGCCCGACGTGTAGTTGATCGTCGCGGTCGCCTGTTCGTCCGCGGTCCAGGGTCGGGGGTCGCCGGGCGCGAAGAGGAGCTCGTCACTCTCTGGACCGAGGACGAAGGTGTGGCGGGCACGGACGCCCGACAGGGTGTCTTCGAGCTCCGGGTCGACCAGCAGCACCGACGCGCCCGAGTGCTCGACGATGTAGCCGACCTCGGCCGAGGACAGGCGGAAGTTGATCGGAACGAGGACGCGGCCCCAGCCGCTCACCCCGAAGAACGACGTGAGCAGTCGGGCCGAGTTCTGGGAGACGATCGCGACCCGTTCGCCGGGTTCGACTCCGAGTCCGTCCAGTGCGGCGGCCTGTCCGCGTGCCCGCTCGGCGAGGTCCGCGAAGGTGATCTGCCCCCACGAGCGGGCCGGTTGGTCCGGTTCGTCGACGAGCCCGATCCGGTCCGGGTACGCGCGCTCCGCCCGGTCGAGGAAGTCCCGGACGTTGAAGTGGACGATCATCGGACTCACCCCCGGAGCGCTGCTGCCGTGACCCTAGCCAACACGGTTGCCGTCGCGTCGGCGTCGGGTCGCCGCGACCTCCGTCGCTAGTGTGAGGAGCCGTGAGCTCGCCCCGCATCGCGGTCGGTCCGCGCCAGGAGTCCTTCGCCACCGACGCCGTCGCGGCGGGAGGCGGCACGCTCGTCGACGTCGCAGACGGGCCCGAGGGACTTGTCTGGCTCGATCCCTACGACGTCGCAGGCCTGGCCGAGCACCTCACCCGGGCGCCGAGCGCCCGCTGGGTGCAGCTTCCCTTCGCCGGGATCGAGCCGGTCGCAGAGTACGGCCTGCTCGACCACGACCACGTCTGGACGTGTGCGAAGGGATCGTACGCGGAACCCGTCGCGGAGCACGCGTTGTGCCTGGCGCTCGCCGGCCTCCGCCACCTGCAGACCCGCGTGGTGGCCCGATCGTGGGGCCGCGCGGCGGGCACCTCCCTCTACGACCAGCGGGTCACGATCCTCGGCGGCGGAGGGATCGCCACCTCCCTGCTCGGGCTGCTCGCACCGCTCCGGGTCGAGGCCACCGTCGTACGCCGCACCGACGACCCCGTGGCGGGAGCGGCGCGGACGGTCACGGTCGACCGCCTCCACGCGGTCCTGCCCGGATCGCTCGTCGTGTTCCTCGCGCTCGCCCTCACCCCCGAGACGATCCACATCATCGGTGCGCCCGAGCTTGCACTGATGGACGAGACCGCCTGGTTGGTCAACGTCGCCCGTGGTCGCCACGTGGACCCAGACGCACTGGCCGCCGCCCTGCGTGCCGGGAAGATCGCGGGTGCCGCGCTCGACGTGACCGAGCCCGAGCCGCTTCCGGACGGCCATCCCCTGTGGGACGAGCCCAACTGCATCATCACCCCGCACACGGCCGACACCATCGAGATGGTCCGTCCCCTGTTGGCCGACCGGATCCGGACCAACGTGACGCGCCTCGCCGCCGGCGAGCCCCTGGTCGGCCTCGTCGACCCGTCCGCCGGCTACTGACCCCTGCCCTCCGGCGGCCGACATGGCCGCCTCGGGGGAGGGTGTCACACCCCTCGTGCACGCTTCGGTGAGCGGAGATCCGACAACATGCGAGGAAGGTGCACCGTGCGCGATCAGAGCGAGCTTCGAGTCCCCGTCCCGATGCCGCGGCGCCACATCCGGGCCGTGCCGGAGGAGGCGTCCTTCACCATCGACTGCGGTGACTGCCGCCACCAGGGCAGCACGGTCTGTTCGGAGTGCGTGGTCTCGTTCATCGTCGACCGTGACGTCGACGATGCCGTGGTCGTCGACGCCGAGGAGGCGCGGGCCGTCCGGCTGCTCGAGCGGGCCGGCCTCGTCCCGGGCAGTCGGCACGAACGTCGGGTCGGCTGAACTCCGCGCACTCCGGGCTACGTCTGCGGAACCGGGCCGAACGCGGGGGCGTGCGACCATGTGGGATGCCCCATCCCGCGGTCGCCGAGCAGCCCCGTGCCGTGGCGCAGGTCGGCGGCGCCGAGCTCGTCGCCGAGCTCGTCGAGATCGGTCACAGCCATGGCCTCGCCGCCGTGGCCGTGGCTCCGGCAGGGGTGTTCTCGGAGACCCGCGAGGTGCTGGTCGACCGCAAGCGCCGGGGGCTCCACGGCGGCATGCAGTTCACCTACCGCAACCCCGACCGGTCGACCGACCCCGACCGGATCCTGGCCGGCGCCCGCTCGCTCGTCGTCGGCGCGTGGAGCTATCACGACGGGGGAGACGCCGCGGCGCTCCCACGTCCGTCCGGCCCGCGCGGACAGGTGGCGCGTGTGGCCCGCGCCGACCACTACGCGGCGCTCCGGCGCGCGCTCGGACCGGTCGCGGACCGGTTGCGTGCGGGCGGGTGGCGTGCGGTCGTCGTCTGTGACGACAACGGCCTCGTCGACCGGGCCGCGGCCCACCGGGCCGGGCTCGGCTGGTACGGGAAGAACACGCTTGTCCTGCTGCGCGGCGTCGGATCATGGGTGGTGCTCGGCTCGGTGGTCACCGACGCTCCGCTCGAGGCCGCGCCGGTTCGCCGACAGGCCGTCCACGGCGAAGGGTGCGGTCGCTGCACCGCCTGTCTCGACAGCTGTCCGACCGGCGCGCTCGTCGCGCCCGGCGAGCTCGACGCGCGCCGCTGCCTCGCATGGATCCTCCAGGCGCCCGGTCCGATCCCCGAAGCGCTCCGGCCTGCCGTCGGCGACCGGGTCTACGGCTGCGACGAGTGTCAGGAAGTCTGCCCGGTAAACAAACGACGCTCAGGCGGCACGACGCTGCCGACCGGTATCCGCCCACCCGACTCGGTCGACCTCCTCGGGATGTTGGCCGCTTCCGACGACGCGCTGCTCGCTGCGCACGGTCGTTGGTACATCCCGGGACGGGACCCGAACCACCTGCGGCGGAACGCGCTCGTCGCGCTCGGCAACGTGGGCGACGGCGGCGACCCCGGCACCGTCGAGGCGCTCCGCCGGTGGGTCGCCGCCCCCGATCCGATGCTCGCGGAGCACGCGCGCTGGGCGGCCCGGTCCCTCGGCCGGGCCGACCTGATCGGCGACGCGTGACCCACCTGCTCGTCACCAACGACTTCCCTCCGAAGGTCGGTGGGATCCAGGCCTACCTCTGGGAGCTGTGGCGGCGACTCGACCCCGATGGGTTCGTCGTGCTCACCGCTCGATCCCATCCCGACGCCGACCGGTTCGACCTCGAGCAGGCCTCGCGGGGGATCAGGATCCGGCGGGTGGGAAGCCCGGTGCTCCTCCCGACCCCGCACCTGGTCCGCCAGGTCCGAGACCTCGCGCGCCAGAGCGGTGCGGACCTGGTCGTCCTCGATCCGGCCTTCCCGCTCGGGCTCATCGGTCCCCACCTCGGCATCGAGTACGCCGTCGTGCTCCACGGCGCGGAGGTGGCGATCCCCGGAAGGCTGCCGGCGAGCCGCGAGCTGCTCGCCCGTGTGCTGCGCCGGAGCGTGCTCGCGATCTCGGCCGGGTCGTATCCGGCTGCGGCGGCCGCACGCGCGCTGCGTGGACGGGGGATGCCCGAGGTCATCGAAGTGCCGCCGGGGGTCGACCCCGACCGGTTCCGTCCGCTCTCGGAGTCGGAGCGCCACGAGGCGCGAGCGAAGCTCGGCCTGCCTGTCGACGGCCCGTTGGTCGTCAGCGTGAGCCGGCTGGTGCCCCGCAAGGGGATGGACGTGCTCATCGACGCCGCAGTGCGCCTGCGGAGCCGCTTCCCGAACGTGACCGTCGCCATCGGCGGCCGCGGCCGCGACGCTGAACGGCTCGCCGGTCGGATCGCGGAGTACGGCGCGCCGGTGGTGCTCCTCGGCGGGGTGAGCGATCACGACCTGCCCCTCCTCGTCGGCGCGGCCGACGTCTTCGCGATGCTGTGCCGCTCGCGCTGGCTCGGCCTCGAGCAGGAGGGCTTCGGCATCGTCTTCCTCGAGGCTGCGGCGGCCGGAGTGCCCCAGGTGGCAGGGTGGTCCGGTGGCGCGCACGAAGCGGTCATCGACGGCTCGACCGGCCTCCTGGTGCGTCGGCCGACCGACGTTGCCGCTGCCACCCGTGCGATCGAGCACCTGCTCGCAGACGACGGACGCCGCCACGCAATGGGTGGAGAGGCGCGCCGTCGGGTCGAGGCATCCTTCGACTACGACCGGCTGGCCCGTAGGCTGGCCGCGGCACTTTCCGGCGTGGGAGGCTGATGACCTTCCCGTCCGGAACCACCGACGCAGAGAGACGTACAGAGGAGTGTCGATCGTGGCGGAACAAGCCACCGAACGAATGGTCGTTGCGGCCTCACCCGAGCGGTGCTTCGAGGTCAGCGCCGACCTCGCGGCATACCCGCAGTGGGCCGCGGACATCAAAGACGTCACCGTCGACGAGCGGGACGGGCAGGGACGACCGACCGTGGTCACCTTCCGGGCGGCCGCGTTCGGGCGCAGCACCAACTACACCCTCGCCTACGACTACGGGCAGGCACCTGACGTGCTGGCCTGGGTGCAGACCAAGGGGGACATCACCTCCAAGCTCGACGGTTGCTACGTCTTCAAGCCGTCGGGAGACGGCGGCACCGAGGTCACCTACCACCTCGAGGTCGAGATGAAGGTGCC
Source organism: uncultured Acidimicrobiaceae bacterium (assembly GCA_963769765.1). Classification (GTDB taxonomy): domain Bacteria; phylum Actinomycetota; class Acidimicrobiia; order Acidimicrobiales; family RAAP-2; genus Bog-756. The sequence continues at coordinate 146,018 of CAVYNA010000006.1, forward strand.
GCTCCCCGGCTTCATCAAGATGCGTGCCCAGAGCCGCATCATGTCGATCGCGCTGCGTGATCTGAAGGCCCGGGTCGAGTCGACCGCGTGACGGCCGACCCGCTCGTGGTCCGGCGGCCGGCGTGAAGGTTGGCGTCACCCTGCCACAATTCCGCGACGAGGCAGACACCGCACTCGCGGCGGCGCGTCGGGCCGAAGTCCTCGGCATCGACGGGGTGTTCTGCTTCGACCACCTCTGGCCGATGGGCCAGCCCGGTCGACCCGCGATCTCCCTCGGTCCGCTCCTCGGCGCCCTGGCCGCTGCGACCTCGACCATCACCGTCGGCTCGCTCGTCGCACGGATCGGGCTGGTCCCCGACCGTGTCCTCGTCTCCACGCTGCTCGGCGTCTCCACGGTGAGCGATGGTCGGCTGATCGCCGGCCTCGGCACGGGCGATCACCTGAGCCGGGCCGAGAACGAGGCGTTCGGCGTCCCGTTCGCCTCCGCGGACGAGCGACGGGCAACGCTGACCAGGGTCGCGGCCGCGCTGATCGGGGTGGGCGTGCCGGTGTGGATCGGTGGGGGACGCCCGCCGATGGTCGAGATCGCCCGTCGCCTCGGTGTGCCCGTCAACCTCTGGGACGCCGATCCGGCCCGCGTCGCCGAGCTCTCGGCCGAAGGTGGGGAGGTGACCTGGGGCGGTCCGGTCGGGGACACGGTCGACGCCGCGGCAGCAACGTTCGCCGAGCTGGCCGACGCGGGGGCCACCTGGGCCGTCTGCGCCTGGCCGGACTCGCTCGACGTGATCGCGGAGGCCGCGGGGGCCGTGCGCGACCGCTGATGGACCGTCGCGGTCGATGCCGGCGGTAACGTTGACCATGGAGTTTCGACGGATCAACGGCCTGCCCCCGTACGTCTTCGCCACCATCAACGATCTCAAGGCAGACGCTCGTCGGGCCGGCCACGACGTCATCGACCTCGGGTTCGGCAACCCCGATCTCCCCTCGCCGGACGTCGCGGTCGAGAAGTTGGCCGAGGCGGCCCGCAACCCGCGCAACCACCGGTACTCGGCGAGCCGGGGCATCCCGAAGATCCGCCGCGCGATCGCGGACCTCTACCTCCGCAAGTTCGAGGTCGAGCTCGACCCCGACCGAGAAGTGGTCACCACCATCGGAGCGAAGGAGGGGCTGTCGCACCTGATGTGGGTACTGGTCGGCCCGGGCGACACCGCGCTCGTCCCCTCACCCTCCTACCCGATCCACATCTACGCCCCGCTCTTCGCCGGCGCGGACGTCCGTCACGTCCGCCTGGACCCGGGTGTCGAGCAGCGTACGAGCTCGGGCGAGACATTCTTCGACAATCTGCGGGAGGCCTGGGAGTCCGCGTGGCCGAAGCCGCGGGTGGTGGTGCTCTCGTTCCCGCACAACCCGACCACCGCCTGTGTCGATCTTGACTGGATGACCCGTCTCGTGGAGTTCGCACGTGAGCGCGACATCGTCCTCGTGCACGACTTCGCCTACGCGGACATCGCGTTCGACGGCTACACGCCGCCGTCGATCCTCCAGGTGCCGGGCGCGAAGGACGTGGCGGTGGAGCTGTACACGCTGACCAAGTCCTTCTCGATGGCGGGCTGGAGGGTCGGCTTCCTCGTGGGCAACGGGGACATCGTCCAGGCGCTGACCAAGCTCAAGAGCTACCTCGACTACGGGACGTTCCAGCCCATCCAGATCGCCGCGATCGTCGCGATGAACGAGGCGCCCGACTATCCGAAGGTCATCAACGAGACCTACCAGGCGCGTCGCGACGCGCTCTGCGAGGGGCTCGAGCGCATCGGGTGGCACGTCGATCCCCCGCGGGGCACCATGTTCGTCTGGGCGCCGATTCCCGAGGCCTACCGCGAGCTCGGATCCCTCGAGTTCGCCAAGTTCCTCGTCCGCGAGGCGGACGTCGCCACCTCGCCCGGCGTCGGCTTCGGTCCGGGCGGCGACGAGTTCGTGCGGTTCGCCCTCATCGAGAACGAGCAGCGCATCAACCAGGGCGTGCGCAGCCTTCGGCGAGCGCTCACCAAGCTGCGCTGAGACCCTTCGGGCTCAAGGGAGGCCGGCGTGGGGCACGTCGACTTCGACCCGCTCGATCCGCGCCTCTCGGATCAGGCTGACCACCGACTCCGTGCTGGTCGGCGCGGTCATCAAGAAGAGCGTCGTCCCCGCCGAGCCGCCGAGCATGCAGGCGAAGCACGACTGCGAGGTGGCCACCCGGTCGACGACGGTGCCGCCCGCCTCGACGAGCAGGCACTCCGAGGTGACTGCGTTCGCCACCCAGATCCGGTCGGCCGCGTCGAGGCAGATGCCGTCGGGCGCAACGAACGGGAGCGTCGCCCACTCGCGACGGTTGGACAGCTCGCCGTCGGGCGCATGGTCGAACGCGGTGAGCCTCCCGGCGAGCGTCTCCGCGATGATCAACGTCGTACCGTCGGCGGTGATCACCGTACCGTTCGGGAACGCGAGGTCGGCCGCCGCCACCTGCGCGCTGCCGTCGGGGTCGACCCGAATGAGCGCGGTGGACGGGGGCCCTGGCGGTTCGACGAGTGCCGCCGCCCCGCGTTCGTCGATGAAGCGGTCGAGGTCGAATCCGAAGTTGCCGACGTAGGCGAAGCCGCCCGCATCGACCACCATGTCGTTCGCGTGGAACGTCGCCGCCGGGCCGAGAGCCCCGTGCTCGACGAGCCGTCCGTCGGCCTCGAGCCGCAGGACGGTGCGCGAGAGGCGCGACACCACGAGCAACCGTCCGTCGGGCAGCCAGCCGAGCCCGGCCGGGTCGCCGGGCACCTCGAGCTCGACGCGCACGTCGCCGGTCTCGTCCACGGAGGACACGGTGCTCCGGTGGAAGTCCGAGTACCAGAGCCGGTCGTCGTGCCACCTCGGGCACTCGCCGAAGGAGAGACCCTCGACGAACGGCTCGGCCCGGCGGGGGGTGTTCGCGCTCATGCGATCCTCCGTCCGATGTCGGCGGCTCCTGCCGTTCCGTATCCGTGCCGGCAGAAGGCGATCACGGAGGCCGCGACGTCTTCGGCGTCACGGCCCTGCTCGAGGACGAAGACCTTGGCAAGGTGCGCGGTCACCCCGAGGATCGCGGTCGTGAGGACCACCGGGTCCTCGCCACGTAGGACTCCAGCGGTGATGCCGGCACTCACGTGGGGGAGAGCGTCGGCGACGGTCTGCTCGTCGCCCTGGCGGATGGTGGGTGCGAACCGCTCTTCGGTGCGGGCGAATTCCATGAGGATGAAGAGGTGCCGGTGCACGCTGAGCCAGACCAGCGAGGCACGGATGCCCTGCTCGATCCGACGCGCCGGATCCGGCTCACCGGCGATCGCGTCGCGCTGGGCCAGGCGCATCGAGGTCATCGCGTCGCGGAGGATCTCGGTGAAGAGCGCGTCCTTCGACTCGAAGTACCAGTAGAACACCCCCTTGCCCGCACCCAGCTCGTCGACGATGCGGGTCACCGAGGTGGTGTGGTAGCCGTCGGTCGCGAAGAGCTGTGCGGCGAGGTCCATGAGCTCGCGTCTGCGCTGTGCACCCTTCGGGGTGAGACGCCGGGTCATCGGGGTCGGACGCTACGGCCGCGGCGACGTGCGGTCAATCACCGGTCCGGGGGCGACGGGGCTCGACCACCTCGGCAGCGCCGAACGAGGCGCGCATCTGCGCGGCCGACGACGAGAACAGCGCTCGTCGGGGCAGGCCGAGTGCGCGCAGCTCGTCGGCCATCGGATGGTCCCCGAGGACGATGGTGGCCCCGCCCGGTCGGCCCGTCGACCCCTCGGTCGTGGTCGTCCACTCGGTCCGCCGGAGCACGCCATCACGGAACGAGTAACTCGGCGGTGCCCGGTCCGGCAGGGCGAGGCGTCCACCGGAGGCGACGGTCAGGGTGAGCACGTGGGCGCCGTCGTCGACCAGGCGGATCGTGGTGCCCGTCGCCGAGCCCTCGTCCCGGTGGTCCGGCGCGTCGATGTCGATCGACGTGACCCACTTGGGAAATCCCCACAGGTCGCGCCCCGCCGCGCAGGTGAACTCCTGATCGACCGGAAGGCGGTGGATGTAGGCGCCCACGTCGCCGGCGGCGAGCTCGCGGAGCCGCTGGGCCGGGCCGGCGAGCGGCGGTGCGTCGTGCGGGCGGACGAGGAACGCGAGCCCGACCTCGTGGTAGGGATCGAGGTCGGTGTCGTCGTAGCGGCAGGCAGCGAGCGCGACGAGCGCCCGGCCGGGGAGCGGTCCGGTCACCTCGAGCCCGGTGGGCGCGACGATCCGTTGGGCCGCCCGCGCCGGGACCAGGTACTGCACGTTCCACTGCGAGGCCGCGCGGACCTCCACCGGCAGCGAGACCGTCCGGCCCAGCACCGTCCAGCTCGTTGCTGCGGCGTCGGCGCCCCCTGCGACGCGTGGCCCGGCGGGTGCGCTGGTCGACGCGGAGGGCATGGGGTGCAGTAGAGCACAGGCAGGGATACCGTTGCCCTGTGGTCTACTGGATCTTCAAGACGGTGCTGAGTGTGCCGCTCTACCTGTTCTGGGGGGTGAAGGTCGAAGGCCGCGAACACATCCCGCGCGACGGTCCGGTGGTGCTCGCTGCGAACCACCAGTCCTTCTGCGACTCCTTCTTCCTTCCGCTGGTCGTCCCGCGACGTGTCACCTACGTGGCGAAGGCCGAGTACTTCGAGAAATGGCGGACCGCCTGGTTCTTCCGCGCTGTGGGCCAGATCCCGATGAATCGCGACGGGGGTGATGCTTCCCAGCGAGCGCTCGACACCGCGACGGGCGTCCTCGAGGGTGGCGGGGTGCTCGCGATCTACCCCGAAGGGACGCGTGCCCCCGACGAGCGGTTGCACAAGGGACATACCGGTGTCGCCCGACTCTGCCTCGGGTGCAAGGTCCCGGTGGTCCCGGTGGGGATCTGCGGCACCCGCGTCGTGCAACCCCCTGGCAGTCGGTTGATGCGTCCCTTCCGGACGATCACGGTCCGGTTCGGACCGCCCCTCGATGTCGCGGATGGCACGGTCGGCGCGGATAACGGCCAGGGATCCGACGGGCCGGACACCGCCGACGAATACCGACGGGTCACCGACGCCCTGATGGCGGAGATCGCCCGGCTCTCAGGCCAGGAGTACGTGCACACCTATGCAAAGCGCTCGAAGAAGGAAACGGGGCCCGCGCCGGCGAGTGGCCGGGCCGCCTCCACGACCGGCCGGATCTGAGCAGATGGGCATCATCGCCTGTGGCGATGTCGTAATCCGGACGAAATCGTCCCGTCACACACGGGACCTAGCCTGAGGTCGTGGCCAACTATCTGATCCGGGTCGGCCTCCCCGATCGACCGGGCGCGCTCGGGGCGGTGGCCAGCCGCATCGGCTCGGTCGGTGCGGACGTGATCTCGATCGACATCCTCCAACGGGAAGGAGGAGTCGTGGTCGACGAGCTCGGCGTGCGGCTCGCCGGCGGGCACCTCCTCGATCTCCTGCGCGACGAGATCCTCGAAGTCGACGGGGTCACGATCGAGTCGGTCCGCGAGGTCGACGGCGCACTGCCGGACCTCTACGGCGAGTTGCTGGAGATGGTCGGCGGGCTGCTCGGCCGGACAACGTCGGCCGACCTCCTGGGTCAGCTCGTGACCCGGGTGCGCGACAGCCTCGACGCCGACTTCGCCGCCGCGCTCGCCCGGGGCGGCGACGGTCCCGTCGCCGCGTCCGGGGATCTGCCCGATGCGCACGAGCTGGCTGCGTTGGCGAACGGCGGGGGAGCGGTGCCACAGATCGAGGGCCCGTTCTCCAACGGTCAAGGGGGAGTGGGACCCGAGGTGTCGGTGATGTCGGTCGGCATGGCCGACGCCGGGTTGGTGCTGGTGGTCGGCCGGGCCCATCCGGTCCTGCGGGAGCGCGAGCGACGGTGGGTCACCGTGATGGCCGACCTGGCCGACTCCGGCTGGCGGGCGCTCGTCTAGTCGGCTGCTCGTCTCGTCGGCCGCTCGTCGGCCGTCAGTCCGCAGCGGCCCAGCCCCGCGATCGGTCGAGCCCGGAGCGCCAGGCCCGCAGTGCACCTTCCGCCTCGGCCCGGGAGGTGGCCGGTTCGAATGCGCCCTCCTCGCTCCAGCAGGCGGCGAGATCGTCGAGCGTGCCCCAGACACCCTCGGAGAGGCCGGCCATCGCCGCGGCACCGATCGCGGTGGTCTCGACCGAGCGCGGTCGGACGACCCGCACGCCCGACCGGTCGGCGAGGAGTTGGAGCAGCAGGTCCATGACCGACGCACCGCCGTCGGCGCGCACCTCGGTCGGGGCGGTCCCGCCCACTGCCATCGCGTCGAGCACGTCGCTCACCGAAGATGCCATGCCCTCGACCATGGCCCGGACGAGGTGGGCCCGACCGGTGCCACGGCTGATCCCGACGATGGTGCCCCGTGCGGCCGGGTCCCAGTACGGGCTCCCGAGCCCGGTGAAGGCCGGAACCACGACGACGCCGTCAGTGGAGTCGACGGAGCGGGCGATCGTCTCGGTCTCCGCGGCGTCCTCGAGCACGCCGAGGCCGTCGCGGAGCCACTGGATGCCCGCGCCCGAGGTGAGCACCGATCCCTCCAGGGCGTATGCGACGCCGGGGCGGCCGCTCGCGATCGCCCCGTCTCCGAGGTCCCAGGCGACAGTGGTGAGCAGACCGTCGACCGGTGGCGGGCAGGTGGATCCTGCGTGCACGAGCACGAAGGCGCCGGTCCCGAAGGTCGACTTCGCCATGCCGCGGTCGAAGCATGCCTGACCGAAGAGCGCCGCGTGCTGATCGCCGGCTACACCGCTCACGGCGACGCCGGCCAGGGCGGCATCCGGTCCGAGCACCTCCGCCGCGACCCGGCCGAACCGCCCGCACGACGGCCGGACCTCGGGCAGGGCGGCGGCAGGCACGCCGAAGAGGTCGAGGAGCTCGGGCGACCACCGACGGGTCACGATGTCGAAGAGCATGGTCCGCGACGCATTCGTCACGTCGGTCGCGAGCACGCCGCCATCCGTGCCGCCGGTCAGGTTCCAGAGCACCCAGGCATCGACCGTGCCGAGCACGAGGTCATCTCCTGCGGCCACACCTCCCTCGTGGAGCAGCCAGGCCATCTTGCTCGCCGAGAAGTAGGGGTCGAGGACGAGTCCGGTGCGCTCGCGCACGAGCGGAAGGTGTCCGGCTGCCTCGAGCTCGGCGCACGCGGGTGCGGTGCGGCGGTCCTGCCAGACGATCGCCCGGTGGAGCGGCGCACCGGTGCGCCGGTCCCACGAGACGACCGTCTCGCGCTGGTTGGTCACGCCGATCGCAGCGACCACGGCGTCGGCGTCCGGGAGCCGACCGACGACCTCGGCGAGCGTCGCGCGGACCTGGTCCCAGATCTGTGCCGCGTCGTGCTCGACCCATCCCGGACGCGGGAAGTGCTGGGTGAGCTCGCGGTAGGCGACGTCGACGACCGTGGCGTGCTCGTCGACGACGAGGGCGCGGACGCCGGTCGTCCCGGCGTCGATCGCGATGGTGACGGGCGACCGGCGGGGCACGGGCTGACTGTAGTGATCCCCGCCGAGCACGAGGATGGGACCGCCGCGGAGGGAGTCGTCCCGGCGACGATCGCGCTCGCGTGGAGCAGCGTTCTGCAATTCTTCGCGAGCACCCCGCTGAGCAGGAGGGAAGGGACATCGGATGGTGGCCGGATGGCGAAGAATTGGTTGACAGAGGTGTAACTACGCTGCTGTAATGGACCCACTATCTCGTACCCCTGGGGAGGGTGAACCACAACATCTTGTGTTTCGGTCGTGTCGGCGTCACGGAATCCCGGTAGCCTGGAAGTAGGCGGTGGGGACGGCGACGGACGGTTCCTCGGCCCCCGGGGCTGCACCCGGCAGTCCATCACCAGTCATCCAATGCACGACAGAAAGAGGACCGTTCCATGGCCATCGCACCCCAGCGCGTCGGCATCGGCATCCGCAGGCACTTCACCACGTCCGGTGTCCATCCCTACGACGAGGTCGTCTGGGAGCGACGCGACGCGCGGATCACCAACTTCCGTGACGGGACGGTGGCCTTCGAGCAGCTCGACGTCGAGGTGCCCGCGGACTGGAGCCTCAACGCGACCAACATCCTCGCCCAGAAGTACTTCCGCGGGACCCCGGGGACGACCGAGCGCGAGCACTCGCTCCGCCAGGTGGCCGACCGGGTGGTCGACACCGTCACCGCCTGGGGGGTGAAGGACGGCTACTTCGTCGACGACGAGGAGGCCGAGACCTTCCGTGCAGAGCTCAAGTGCCTGATCGTGCACCAGATGGCGGCGTTCAACTCACCGGTGTGGTTCAACATCGGCGTTGCCGGCGTGCCCCAGCAGGGTTCGGCGTGCTTCATCCTCTCGGTCGAGGACACGATGGACTCGATCCTCAACTGGTACACGGAAGAGGGCGTCATCTTCAAGGGTGGCTCGGGTGCGGGCGTGAACCTCTCGAAGATCCGGTCCTCACACGAGTTCCTGAAGGGCGGCGGAACGGCATCGGGTCCGGTGAGCTTCATGCGCGGCGCGGATGCGTCGGCCGGCACCATCAAGTCCGGCGGGAAGACCCGACGTGCGGCGAAGATGGTCATCCTCGATTCGAACCACCCGGACATCGAGGACTTCATCTGGTGCAAGGCGATCGAGGAGCGGAAGGCCCGCGCGCTTCGCGACGCCGGGTTCGACATGGACCTCGACGGCAAGGACGCGATCAGCCTGCAGTACCAGAACGCCAACAACTCGGTGCGGGTCACCGACGATTTCATGCTGGCCGTCGTCGAGGACCGCGACTGGGCACTGACATCGAGAGGCACCGACGAGCCAATCCGCTGGGTGAAGGCTCGTGACCTCTTCCGCCAGATCGCGCATGCGGCCTGGGAATGCGCCGATCCGGGCATGCAATTCGACACCACCATCAACCGGTGGCACACCGCGCCCAACTCCGGTCGGATCAACGGTTCGAATCCCTGCTCGGAGTACATGCACCTCGACAACTCCGCCTGCAACCTGGCGAGCCTCAATCTCATGAAGTTCCTCCACGACGACTCGTCGTTCGACGTCGAGTCGTTCCGTGCCGCGATCGAGGTCGTCTTCACCGCGCAGGAGATCATCGTCGGCAATGCCGACTATCCGACCGAGAAGATCGCCGAGAACTCGCGGCGATTCCGCGAGCTCGGCATCGGCTTCGCGAACCTCGGTGCACTGCTCATGGCGCAGGGCCTCCCCTACGACTCCGACCAGGGCCGTGCCTGGGCCGCGGCGATCACGGCGCTCATGACCGGTCACGCGTACGCGACCTCGGCCCGGACCGCGGCGCGGATGGGGCCCTTCGCCGGCTTCCACGAGAACGCCGAGGCCATGCGGGACGTCCTTCGCATGCACCGCGACGCGGTCGCCGCGGTCGACGAGGAGGCGGTCCCGACCGAGCTGCTCTCAGCGGCGCAGGAGGCCTGGGACCTCGCGGTCGAGCTCGGCGACGAGTACGGCGTGCGCAACTCGCAGGCGAGCGTGCTCGCGCCGACCGGGACGATCGGTCTGCTCATGGACTGCGACACCACCGGGGTCGAGCCCGATCTCGGCCTCGTGAAGACCAAGAAGCTCGTCGGTGGCGGCAGCATGTCGATCGTCAACCAGACCGTGCCGCGGGCTCTGGGCCGGCTCGGTTACTCGCCCGTCCAGGTCGACGAGATCATCCGCTACATCGACGAGCACAAGACGATCGTCGGTGCGCCGTTCCTCTCGGCCGAGCACCTCGCGGTCTTCGCATGCTCGATGGGCGACAACACGATCCACTACCTCGGTCATGTGCGGATGATGGGGGCGGTCCAGCCGTTCATCTCCGGTGCCATCTCCAAGACGGTCAACCTTCCCGAGGACGTCACTGTCGAAGACGTCGAGCAGCTGCACATCGATGCCTGGCAGATGGGCATCAAGGCGATCGCGATCTACCGCGACAACTGCAAGGTGGCCCAGCCGCTCTCGACGACGAAGAAGGAAGGTCCGGCGGCACTCGACGGGGGCGATCCGGCACCTCCCGGCTCCGAGGCCGAGGCCCACGCGCGGGAGCTGGCCGAGAAGATCGCGGGCCTCGAAGCCGCACTCGCCCACGAGAAGACGCGTGCGTCCGATCCCGTGTTGGTCGGCGCGGTCCGCGAGCGACTGCCGCGGCGACGGACCTCGTCGACGTTCGCATTCCGGGTGGCCGACTGCGAAGGGTACGTGACAGTCGGCGAGTACGAGGACGGCCGACCCGGTGAGGTGTTCATGAAGGTCTCGAAGCAGGGTTCGACCCTCGCGGGGATCATGGACGCGTTCTCGATCTCGGTGAGCCTCGGGCTGCAACACGGGGTGCCGCTCGCCACGTACGTGCGCAAATACACGAACATGCGGTTCGAGCCGGCCGGCATCACCGATGATCCCGATCTGCGCATCGCAACGAGCCTCGTCGACTACATCTTCCGTCGCCTTGCCGTCGACTACCTGCCGCTCGAGGAGCGCGCGGAGCTCGGAGTGCTCTCGACCGCCGAGCGGATGCAGCCGACCCTGCCCGGGGTGGAGGAGATCGCGACCGAGTCGAGCGGCATCGTCGAGAGCGTGGATCCGGTGACCTCGACGGTCGTCGACGCGAGCGCGCCGTCACCGTTCGAAGCGCCGCCGAGATCCGGGTCGTCCGTCGCTGCGGGCACCTCTGACCATCTGCTCGCCCGGGCCGAACCCCGTGACGCGCCCTACTGCTACCAGTGCGGCAACGTGATGCAGCGGGCCGGGTCGTGCTACGTCTGCGGGAGCTGCGGCGCGACGAGCGGCTGCTCGTAGAGCTTCGGGCGTAAGGGGCCGCGAGCCCGACGTCGGGCGAGGGGTGACCGTGGGCTCCGTCGGTCACCGGTCTCGCCGCACGAGGCAGGTGGTCCTGCGCTTCGTGCTCCTTGTGGTCGCATACCTGGTCTGGGGAGCACTGGTGCTCGCCGCCATGACGGTCGACGGATCACCCTCGACCACCGTGACGGCGACGCCCGGCCACGTCATTCGGATCACGAGTCCGGGATCCTCGCTGTACCAGGTAGACCCAGGTCCGGTCCGGGCCATCCTCTCCGGGCTCGCGGTGGCCCTCGCGGTCTCGACCGCGAGCGTGATCTGGCGGGTCCTGCGCCGGTCGACGAAGGTGGGCGTCGCCGGGATGATCGCGGCCGGCCTGGTCGGCGCGACGGCAGTCGTGGGCATGCTCACGGTGGGCATCTTCGTGTTGCCGTTCGCAGCCCTGCTCGTCGTCCTGGCGCTTCCCATCGCACCCGAGCGGATCGCTCCGGTGTCGCCGCCCACGGCGGCGCCTCCGGGCTGGTACGGAGATCCGGCAGGGAGCGGTTCGCTGCGTTTCTGGGACGGCCGTGCGTGGACCGAGGAGCTCGCGCCGGTTGACGACGACTGATCGTCCGGGGAGAGCGGGGGCGTTTCACGTGGCGTCCGGACACGCTCGAGGCGGGCCCGTCTGCGGCGATGTGCCATCCTGCTGCCGGTGAGAGAGGTGCGAATCGACGACCTGTGCGAGCCGCGGCGGACGCCGAAGGAGCAGGCGCTCTACGAGTGGGCCTGCTCCCTGGTGGTCGAGCTCGATGCCGAGGAGCTTGCCGCGCGGGCCCGGGCGACGACGGGCCTCGAGGACTTCGGGGACGAGACCCTGCTCGACCGGCTCTCTGCACAGGTCGCCGCCGTCGAGGAGGATGCAGGACTCTCGGGGCTCGGCCGCTACATCGTGCGAGACCGGCTGCTCGGCCTCTTGGGGGCTCGCCTGCGGTTCGAGGAGTTCGTGCGTCGTCATCCCGAGGCCCTCGAGGTCGAGCTCGAACCGCCGATCGTCGTGGTCGGTCTCCCGCGTTCGGGCACGACCCATCTCGTGAACCTGTTGGCAGCCGACAGTCGGCTCCGGTCGATGCCGTGGTGGGAGGTGACCGAGCCGGTTCCCGTCGTCGGCGACGGCCCGGGCCGCGACGGTGTCGACCCGCGGTACCTCCGTTCACTCGCCGCTTGGGAGTCGACGCGCTCGGTCGCACCGCTGACCGCCCTGATGCACGACCGTCCTCCGTGGAGCATCGAGGAGGACTGCGAGTTGGTCGATCTCGACCTCTGCTCGTACACCTTGGAGTGGCACGCTCGGGTGCCGTCGTGGCGCGACCGGTACCTGGCGCTCGACCAGCGGTCGCACTACGCGTTCTTCCGGAAGGAGCTGCAGGTGCTCAGCTTCCTTCGAGGGCCGGACCGCTGGGTCCTCAAGACACCCCAACACCTCGAGCAGCTCGGCCCACTGCTCGAGACCTTTCCCGACGCGACGATCGCCTTCACCCTGCGCGACCCGGTCGCGGTGGTCCAGTCCGCTGTCACGATGCTCGCCTACGGGGACCGGCTGCGGAGGGTGCGCATCGACGCCGACGAGCTCGTGACCTACTGGATCGACCGCATCGACCGGCTGCTCACGGCGGCGGTGCGTGACGTCAGCTTGATCCCGGAAGGGCGGCGCGTCGACGTCGAGTTCGGCGCTTTCATGGAGGACGACATCGGGATGGCGGCGCGCATCCTCGGGGTCGCCGGTCTGGAGGTCACCGACGCCGTCACGGCCGAGCTCGAGGGCTACCTCGCGGGCAATCCGCGGGGAAGAGACGGTCGGGTGGTCTACGACCTGCGCGCCGACTTCGGGATCGAACCGGACGCGCTCTACGATCGCTTCGCCCCGTACTTCGAAGCGTTTCCCCAGATCCTGAGAGAGGTGCACTGATGCCGGGCATCCACCGCGAACGACCCGGAGCCGAGGCCATGGCCGCATGCACCGGGTCGCCGGCCGTCGACCTCGACGACGGGATCTGGATGTCACCGGGGCTGTCCAACAGCTACCTCCTCACGACCGGCGAGGGTCGCGTCGTCATCAACACCGGCATGGGTTTCGAGGGTCCGCTTCACCAGCGCGCTTATGCGGGCATCGACGTCGCCCCGACCCGCGCCGTCATCTTCACCCAGGGCCACTACGACCATGTCGGCGGGGTCGACGTGCTCCGCGACGAGGACACCGAGGTCGTGGCTCAGGCGAACTTCGCGACGTGGCGGGCCGACAACGAGCGGCTCGAGACGTTTCGCTCGCGCAACGCGGCGTTCGCGTTCATCGACGCCATCCTCGCAGCCGTCGCCTACGCCGAATCGGTCGGCGTGGGCGCCACCGCGCAGGCCCGACCGGAGGCCACCACCACGTTCGAGGACCATCTCGAGCTCACCGTCGGCGGCCGCCTGCTCGAGCTCTACTCGGTGCCAGGCGGCGAGACCACCGACTCGCTCGTCGTCTGGCTCCCCGATTCGCGCACCGCGTTCACGGGCAACCTGTTCGGGCCGCTCTTCGGCCACGTGCCCAATCTGGTCACCATCCGCGGCGACCGCTACCGAGACGCGCTCGCCTATCTCCACTCCCTCGAGCGGGTCCGCGCACTACGACCTGAGCGGCTCATCACCGGTCACTTCGATCCGATCGAGGGAGCGGAGCGCATCGATGACGAGCTGGCCGCGCTGGCCGCGGCGATGGAGTGGGTGCACGACCGGACCGTCGACGGCATGAATGCAGGAGTCGACGTGCACACCCTCATGCGCGAGATCGCCGTGCCCGACCACCTCGACGTGGGCGAGGGCTACGGGAAGACCTCGTGGAACGTGCGGGCCGTCTGGGAGACCTACGCCGGTTGGTTCCACCACCGTTCCACCACCGAGCTCTACGGGGTGCCGGCCTCTGCGGTCGCACCTGACGTCGTCGCCGCGGCCGGGGTCGGGGCGCTCGTGGCGAGCGCTCGCGCCCACCTCGACGCCGGTCGGTCCGTCGAGGCACTTCACCTCACCGACCTCGTACTTGCGGCACGTCCCGACGACGACCCGGCGCGTGACGTCGCCGCTGCAGCCAACCGCGCGCTGCTCGCGCAGTCGTCCAATTTCTGGGAGTCGGCATGGCTGCGCCGGGCGGCCGATCGCCTCGAGGTCGTCCCATGAACCGGGTGAGCTTCGACTTCAGCGGAGCAGCGGTGCTGGTCACCGGCGGCACGAGCGGCATCGGCCACGCCATCGCCACGGCGTTCGCTTCGGCGGGCGCCCGGGTCACGGTGACCGGTACCCGGAGCACCCCCGAGGAGTACGGGACGGACCTTACGGCATTCACCTACCACCAGTTGGAGATGACCGATCCGACCTCGATCGACTCGCTGGCGGGCTCGCTCGATCAGCTCGACGTGCTCGTCAACAACGCCGGCGCGAACTTTCCGGGGGGAAGGGACGAGTGGGAGCCCGAGACCTTCCAAGCGGCGCTCGCCCTCAACCTGAGCGGTCCGATGCGGTTGACCACCGGGTGCCGCGACCTCCTGCGGGCGAGCGGCCTCGACGGGGGTGCGAGCGTCATCAGCCTCGCCTCGATGGCGGCGTTCCGCTCAGTCCCATTGGTCCCGGGCTATGCGTCCGCCAAGGCCGGGCTCGTCGCGCTCACCGGCAACCTGGCCCGCCTGTGGGTGGCCGAGGGGATCCGGGTCAACGCAGTCGCACCGGGAGTGATCGAGACCCCGATGACCGCACCGCTCGCCGCGCTGCCCGAGCTGCTCGCGGCCGAGGTCGCGCACACACCCTTGGGCCGTCTCGGAGAACCCTGCGAGGTTGCCGCGGCGGTGCTCTTCCTCGCAAGCTCGGCCGCCAGCTACATCACCGGTCACGTCCTCGCCGTCGACGGCGGCTACCTCCTGGTGTGACCGTGCCGACGCTTCCCACCCACTACCACGTCGGCATCGTCGTCGACGATCTGCCGGTCGCCCGGGCGCACCTGACCGGGCTGCTTGGCGTCACCTGGGGTCCGGTGATGCACCTCGACGCCACCGACTACCGCAACGGCTCCGGAGCGGACCTCGTCCTGCCGACCACCATCTGCTACTCGGTGGGCGATCCCTGCCTCGAGCTGATCGAGGAGGTGCCCGGGACGGTCTGGACGCGCAACGAGCACTCAAACCTGCACCACATCGGGTTCTGGTCCGACGACCTGGCAGGTGACAGCATCGATCTGGGCACCGGTGGTTGCCCGCTGCAGCTGTGCGGCCGTGCCGGTGACGAGGCCCCGGTGTCGTTCGCATACCACCGGGACGAGGTGCTCGGCGTGCGGCTCGAGCTCGTCGATGCCGCGATGCGCGACGCGATGGCCTTCTTGTTCCATCCCGAGCACGACGCGACCTGAGACGACGCGTCGATGCTGCAAGTGCGCGTCCACGGCCCCGGCGACGTGCGCATCGACGAGATCGACGAACCCGTCCCCGGCCCGCGTGACGCAGTCGTGCGGGTCGCCGCGTGCGGGATCTGCGGAAGCGATCTCAGCTACATCGCCATGGGCGGGCTCGCCGGACCGGGAGCCAGTCCGATGTGCCTGGGTCACGAGATGGCCGGCACGGTCGACCAGGTCGGGTTCGACGTCGCGAGCGTCAGGGTCGGCGACCGGGTCGTCGTGCAACCCGGCAACGACGAGCTCGGTCGCATCGGCAACGGCGCACCACAGGGCGGTCTCGCGCCGCTCCTCCTCGTCGTCGACGCAGACCGGGGGCGGCTCCACCCTGTGCCCGACGACGTCCCGCTCGACGTCGCGGCCTTCGCGGAGCCGCTCGCGGTGGGCATGCACGCCGCCGAGCAGGCCGAGGTCCATCCCGGCGAGAGTGTGTGCGTCTTCGGCTGCGGCCCGATCGGCCTCGCCGCCATCGCCACGCTCGTCGAGCGCGGTCACGAACAGGTCGTCGCGGTGGACCCGAGCCCGACCCGGCTCGGGCTCGCACTCGGCCTCGGAGCCCAGGCGGCGCTCGACCCGACGACCACCGACGTGTGGGACGAGCTCGCCCGCCTCCACGGCACCGCGCCGTTCATGTTCGGACCTACTCCGGCGACGGCCGCCTACATCGAGGCCTCCGGTGCCGATCACGTCATCAGCGAGGTCGTCGACCACGCGCGGGTGGGAGCCCGGCTGTCCGTAGTGGCCCTGCACTACGGACCGGTCCCCACCAACTACCTCACGGTGCTGATGAAGGAGCTCACCATCCGCGGCTCGATCGAGTACCCGGCGAGGTTCGCCGACGCCGTCGACCTGCTCGCACGCCGCGACCTCTCCGGCATCATCACCCACCGCTACCCGCTCGAGCGGTTCCACGACGGGCTCGCGAAGCTCCAAGGATCGAAGGACTGCGGCAAGGTCCTCGTCACCATCGACGCCGAGCAGGGCTGAGCCGCGGCGTGAGGAGGCTCCACGGGCCGTGCTGTCTATCCTCTGACTGATGGGCACTCCACCCTGCGTGTTGCGTCGGCCCACATGGCTCGAGGATTCCCGGTCCGATCCGTCACTCGGCTCCTCGCTCCTCGCTCCTGTCGGGCGCCGGGGGCTCCGCGCAGACCGAAGGACGCGCCGATGACCGAGCCGGCCTCGACGGGACACCCGGCCTCGTCCCACGACCAGTCGGTGCACTGGATGGCCGACTACGTCTACGGGACGATCGCAACCCTGGTGGCGCTGGCCGGGCTCACCTTCGAGACGCATCCCGAGGCCCTCACCTCGGCCGGGGTCATCGTGGTGGGCGCACTCGCCATCTGGTTCGCCCACACCCTCTCCCGCCTCGTCATCAAGCGGTCGTGGCAGGAGTTGGACTTGCGCTGGTCGGACGTGACGAGCGAGCTCGACGGCTCGTGGCCGATCGTCTCGGCTGCGATCCCCTCGACCGCCATCTTCACGCTGGCCGGCCTGCACCTCTGGTCGGTGAGCGTCGCCTTCACCCTCTCCGACGTGATCGGAGTGCTCGCGCTCGCGGTCATCGGCATCGGCACGACCGGTCATGGTCGGCCCAAGGGGAAACGGGTGGCCTCCGTGACGGGGATGGTGCTCGTCGGCGTGGTGATCGTCGCCCTCGAATCGCTGGTCCACCTGCTGTGAGCCCTCCGATCCCGCAGGACCCCGGTCGCCGTCGACGGCCGGAGAGCGAACTGGCGGGGACACCGTGGTCGTCGGGCGTGCCGCCGCTCAGCGACGAGGAGCTGTGCGAGCTGGCGCTTGCTGCCGATCCGGACGAGCCGGTCGAACCCGACGCGATGCCCATCGCGGCCTACCTCGGGCAGGTCGGCGGGCTGCTGCCCGGGTGGTACATGCCCGCGCCGATGACTCGTCGGGCCGCCCGCTGGCGCCGGGTGGTCGTGCTCGCGTTGGTGGCGCTCTTCGTCACCATCGAAGCGGCGGGACTGTGCTCGACCTTCGGCCAGCTGGTCCCGGGCTGATCAGGTGGTCTCGCTGAGCACGCAAAGTGGTCGGAAGACCGCGGCCCGCGTCGGCTGATTGCCTGGCCGGCTACGAGCGGGCATCATGGGAAGCGGGCAGGTTACGCAGCGCGTCAGCACTCCGTCATGCACTCCGTGCGATCGAGGCCCCGCTGCAGAAGGAAGGCAATGATGATCTGGGTTCGGCGATTCTTGGTCGGAACGGGGCTCGCAGCGGCCTCGCTCTTCGCGACGCCGCTGGTCGCGCACGCGGCCGACACGGGCTGCTACACGTGCACCCCGCCGACCATCGACAACAATCAAGGCCTTCCCTTTACGGCAGGGCCGGCGAGTGGTCCGGTCACCCCGACGGCTGCGGGTCCGAGCAGCCCGTCGAGCAGCCTGCCGTTCACCGGTGCGGACGTCGCCGAGCTGACCGTGATCGGCGCCGGCGCGGTCGTGATCGGTGGCGTGATGGTCCGTCGTCGCCGCGTGCACGCCTGATCGGCATCAAGCGCCAGCTGGCACCTACCGATCAGTAGCTCGCGGGAAGGAGCGGCGCGACCGCTCCGAAGAAGTAGAAGTCGACGAGCAGCCACAGCGCGAGCCCGCCGACGAGGACCGCGGCGCGAGTGACGCTCCGGGTCCGTCGGGCGAGGGTCCACACGACGGTGATGAGTGCGGCGACCAGCACGCCCCAACCGATGGCGGCCCACCAGTTCCGTGGCGGAGTCGCCGACTGGGGCTTCGCGGCATGTGGCCCGGGAGTTGGTGTCGACGTGGACACCACCGTTGGGTGGACGAGCAGGCTCGCGACGAGTGCGGCGTGGATGACGAGCCGCTGGCTCGCGCTGTAGCGCGGGTTGCACGTCGTCAGGGTGAGCTCGGGTGTCGGCGTCGGCGCGACGACGGCGATGTCACCCGGGTCCACCGCCTGGCTGCTCACCAGGTGGTAGGCGAAGATCCCCTGCAGGGTCTCGATGGTGATCTCGTCTCCGGGCACCAGAGCGTCGAGGCTGTAGAAGGGATGGAGGTACGTGGTCCGGTGGCCGGCGATCGCGGCATTGCCTGCCTGACCCGGCATCGGGGTCCCGGGGTAGTGACCGGGACCGGCCTGCAGCTGCGCCTCACCGGTCCCCTCGACGACCATCATCGAGAGCCCGATCTTCGGGATCGTGATCACACCGACCGGGCCGCCGATCGGAGGATCGGCGGTGCTCGGGGCGACCTGCGCGGGGCCTGCGACGCTCGGTGCCTTGACGGGTTGTCCACCGTTGGGCACCTCGCCGGCCCGGTGCTGGGCCGTCTGGAATTCGGTGCGCAGCGTCGCCTGGTTGCGCGCGGTGATGAGCCCGGTGCCCCACAAGAGGTAGGGCACGAACAAGAGGATCAACACTCCCGCCACGAGTACGACCCGTCCGACCGAAATGCGGATGGTCGTGAACGACACGGGCTGATGCTAGCGGCGCGAGGTTCGCTCACCGTGGTCGCCAAGACCGATCGTGGGGCGCGACGGGTCCGTGTCCCGGCCGGAGCCACCGCGTGACCGATCCACTCCGGTACCATCAGATGCTCTTGTCAGCGGAGCCCACAGGTCAGCGCACGCCGGAGACCGGTCCGATGGTGTCCAGGGCGAATGGCTGACGACGTCTCCGTCCGACCGCGCCGACGAGGGCGGTGGTGGATCATCGGCGCGCTCGTCGTCCTCGTGGTGGCGTGGCTCGCGGTGCTCTCGATCAGGACCTGGTCCGCCTACCGCCACGACCAGCAAGGGCTCGCCGCGCTCTCCACGGTGCGGTCCAACCTCACACCTGGACAGTTGACGGCCGAGGAATCCGTGCGACTCCTCGATGTCGCCCACGGTGAGTTCGCCGCGGCCCAGGCCGACCTCTCGTCCCCGCTCTTCGACCCCCTCACCGTCGTTCCGGTGATCGGCCGGCAGGTCCGTGCGGTGCGCGCACTCAACGATGCCGCCGTGACGGTGTCGGGCGTCGGGTCGTCGTTTCTCGACAGCGTGCACGGGCTGCTCAATCAGCCGCACGGCGCCGGTCCTGAGCGGGTCGCGTCGCTCCGGAAGCTCGCCGCACTCTCGCTGTCCGCTGAACGCCGCCTCGCCGGTGTGGATCCGGGTCCGTCGACAGCGCTCATCGGTCCGCTCGCGAGCAAGCACGCCACCTTCGTCTCACAGCTCGACGATGCGAGATCGCGGCTGACCAAGGCCGCAGCGGTGTCGGCGGTGGTCGCGACGATCCTGCAGGGTCCGCAGGCCTACTTGGTCCTCGCGTCGAACAACGCGGAGATGCGGGCCGGCTCGGGCGCGTTCCTCGAGGTCGGCGCGGCGACCACGGGCGACGGCACGGTCCACCTCGGCGACCTGTCACCCTCGGGAGACCTGACCCTCCCGGTGGGTGCGGTCACGGCGACGGGGGACCTCGCGCGCAATTGGGGCTGGCTCGAACCCGGTGTCGACTGGCGAAATCTCGGCGTCACCCCGCAGTTCGACGTCACGGCGAAGCTCGCCGCACAGATGTGGGCCGCATTGACCGGCCAACAGGTGAACGGGGTGCTCGCGCTCGATGTCGAGGGCGTCCGCCAACTGCTCGAGGCGACGGGGCCGGTCCAGGTGAACGGGCAGACGATCTCCGCCGACAACGTCGTCACGTTCCTGCTCCACGACCAGTATGCAGGGCTGTCCGACAACGCGGCCGGGACGGCAGCCCGCAAGGACGCGCTCGGGAGCCTGGCGAGCGAGGTTCTCCGCCAACTCCAGGGTCAGACGACCGACCTGCACACCCTTGCCAACGCGGTGTCGAGCGCCGTCGCCGGGCGGCACCTGTTGCTCTGGTCGTCCGATCCGGCCGCACAGGCCGCATGGGTGGTCAGCGGAGTCAGTGGGACGCTCACCCCGGACTCGCTCGCGGTCACCGTCATCAACCGAGGAGGGAACAAGCTCGACCAGTACCTTCCGGTCAAGGTCGCGGTCGACACGTTGCGCGTGGGGTCGTCGACCGCGGTCACCATGACCATCCGCCTCTCGAACGACACCCCGCCGGGCCAGTCCCAGTTCGTCGCCGGTCCATATCCCGGAGTGCCGGTCGCCTACGGGGGATACACAGGAATCGTTGCCGTCAATCTCCCGGCCAGGGCGACCGCCCTGTCGATGACGGGTGCGGGACCGCTCTCGGCCAAGGGGCCCGAGGGACCGACGTGGCTGCTCGCCGCGCCGGTCACCATCTCGCAAGGAGGATCGGCGACGGTGGTCGTGACCTTCCGACTTCCCGGCACGAGTGGATCGATGACAGTCGTGCCGTCCGCGCGCATTCCACCCGAGCAGTGGGCGGTCGGGAGCTCCGCATTCAGCGATTCGGCGGCGACGAAGATCTCCTGGTGACCGCCATTTGCATCGCCAGTCAGCGCTGAGTGGTTCTGTAGGGTGGGTCGGTGGTCGACAGGCGTGCAGCGGACAGCGCGGGTCGACAGCACTCGCCGAAGGAGTTCGGCGTCCCCCACTGGATACGCGGGGTGCTCCGTCGGCGCCTGGGCCTGACCTGGTCGCGGCTTCGCCATCGACGTGTCCGGTTCGGGGCCCGGTGCGATGTGGGGCCCGGCGCGCACTTTCTCGTCGCCGGAGGTGCGGAAGTGCGCTTCGGCGCGGAGTGTGTGCTCGACCGCGGCCTCGTCGTCGAGAGCCGGGGACGGCTCGAGGTCGGCGACCGGACCGTGCTCGGCCATCACTGCACCCTCGCATCCGATGAGTCGGTGGTGATCGGCAGCGCCTGCCTCATCGCAGAGCTGGTCTCGATCCGCGATCACGACCACGAGTTCTCCTCGACCGATCGGTCGATCCTCGATCAGGGTCGCTCGACGGAGCCGGTCAGCATCGGCGACAACGTGTGGATCGGCGCAAAGGTCACCGTCACCAAGGGCGTGTCGATCGGGTCCAACGCGGTGATCGGCGCGCACGCAGTCGTGACCGACGACATCCCCGAGGACGGTGTCGCGGTCGGCGTCCCTGCACGCGTCATCCGGAGCCGACGCCCCGACTGGACCGCCTGAGACGACGACCCACCGGTCGGCGACTCAAGAGATGGCGACCGTCGGGTCCTTCAACCCGAGACCACCGGCTGATCCGTAGAAGGCGGCGTCCCCGAAGGAGAAGATGCCGCCGTCGGACGCGACCATCCAGTAGCCGCCCCCGTCAGGCGAGGTCGCGATGCCCGTGATCGGTTCGTTGAGCACGATCGAACCGGTCGAACCGTAGAAGCCGGCGTCCCCATAGGAGAAGATGCCACCGTCGGACGCGACCAGCCAGTATCCACCACCATCGGGGGTGGCCGTCATGCCGACGATTGGCTTGTTGAGGTGCATCCCGCCGGTCGACCCGTAGAAGAAGGCGTCGCCGAACGAGAAGATGCCGCCGTCGGATGCGACCAGCCAGTACCCGCCTCCGTCGGGGGTGGCGACCATGTGCACGATCGGCTTGTTGAGTGTCAGCCCACCGGTCGAACCGTGGAACGACGCGTCGCCGAAGGCGAAGATGCCGCCGTCGGACGCGACCAGCCAGTACCCGCCGCCGTCCGGAGTCGCAGCCATGCCGACGATCGGCTTGTTGAGCGCCATCCCACCGGTGGACCCGAAGAATGCTGCGTCACCGAAGGTGAAGATCCCGCCGTCGGATGCCACCATCCAGTAGCCCTGGGCATCCGGCGTGGAGACCATGTCGACGATCGGCATGTTGAGGGCCATGGTGCCCACTGATCCGAGATTGGGCACGCTACCGAAGCTGTAGATCATGCCGTTGCTCGTGGCCATCCAGTACCCCCTGGTCCGCCTCGGGCCCTGCTGCGGTCCACCCCGGTTCGGCGGATCCGCCCCCTGCGGTGGCGTCGTGGTGGTGGTCGTAGTCGGCGGCACCGTGGTCGTGGTGGTCGTGGTCGGCGGCACCGTGGTCGTGGTGGTCGTGGTCGGCGGCACCGTGGTCGTGGTCGGCGGCACCGTGGTCGTGGTGGTCGTGGTCGGCGGCACCGTGGTCGTGGTCGGCGGCACCGTGGTCGTGGTGGTTGTGGTCGGCGGCACCGTGGTCGTCGTCGATGTGGTCGTGGTCGTGGTCGTCGGAGGCGGCCCCTGGTCGCCGGTTGTGAGCGGGGTGAGGCCGGCGCCCACGACCTGGTCCACGCTGCCGTTGCCCGCGTACACCTGCAGCGCGTGCAGGAAGGCGGTGCCAGTCTGTGTGGGGGACCACCAGGGTGGGATCCCGCCTCCGTCGTAGCCGCCGAAGTTCACCTCGGAGACCGAGATCCGGACCGCGGATGCGACGATCGGGCTGAACGCGAGCAGCTCCTCGTGATTGCGGTACTGACCGGAGACCGTCGCGACCGTCGTCCATCCGAGCGAGGGCTGGTTGACCGAGACCGTGTAGTTGCGCACGCTCGTCGCCGTGGATCCGACCGACTGGGTGTCGACGATGATCCGGTTGACGGTGGTCGGCGACGCAAGGGTCACGGTCAGGCTCGGAGTGGTGTCGCCGCTGCTCGAGCTCCATCCGTTGCCGTACCCGACCGGCAGCCCGGCGATGGCGGCCCAGGCACTGCCGCTCGTGGCCGACGCGCTGGCGCCATTGGATGCAGCGGCGCGATCGCTTCCGAAGGTCTGGGTCGGCGCGACGGCAAGCGTGTCACCCGACGGGTAGGAGATATAGGTGACCTGGTCGGAGATGGGCAGGCTGTAGGCGCTGCCCGACGTCACCGACACCGTGGTGGCCTGTCCGTACTCTGTGGTGACCGTCACCGGAATCGACCCACCTCCCGGTGCCGACACGGTCACCGATCCGGTCACGGGCAGGCCGTCCGACCAGACGGCGGCGAGCCGATTGGGACTCGCTGCGGCCGGCCCGAAGGTCGCTTCGTAGGTCTGTGGGATCCCGGTCGAGGGCATCCCGAGGTAGGGACGAGCCGCGATCTGGTTCGACGTGGTCATCGTGGCGAGCGCTGCCGGCTTCACGTAGTCGTCCACGTTGCTCGCCTGGACGAGGGAGAAGCTCACGCCGTCGTTGCCCCAGTTGCCCTCGTCGTAGAAGTAGCTCCAGACCGGGATCGCGAGCACCTTCTGCCAGATCATCGCCCGGGTCACCACGTTCGCCTGGCTGAGGTAGTTGTAGTCGCCGTCACTCCACCACCCGACCTCGGTGAACCAGAGCGGCTTGGAGCCGAGCAGCGCCTCGAGCTGGCCGATCTGCGCGGGCTTGCCGTCCTCCTCGAACGCATCGTTCGAGCCCGTGTACGGATGGATCGCGGCCACATCGAGATCGGAGAGGCCACCCGCCGATACGAGCTGCTGCCACCAACCGTACGAGACGTCGATGGTCGATCCTCCGATCACCGTCGACGCCGAGCCCGGTTCGACCGACTTGACGGCGGCGTAGAACGGGGCGAGCACCTGTGACACGTACTGGGCAGCATTCCCCCAACCGGTATTGTTCGACTCGTTCCACGGCTCCCACATGGTCACCGGCGCGCAGGTCCCGCAGCCGCTGGGAACCGTCGCGTAGTGGGAGACGAGCGCCGTCACGTCCGACTGCCACCAGCCGCCGTTGACGAGCGCCATCGAGACGCCGTCACCGCCGCTCGCCTGGACCCAGAAGGTCACGTGGTCCGCGAGCGCGGTGGCCGCGGCCTTGAAGTACGCGGTCGACGCGTTGGTGAAGGTCATCGCGGCCGGTCCGCAGGTCGCCGCTGTGGGTGCCGACGACGAACAGTTGGGGAGGTAGGTGCTCCAGTCGACGGTGGCCCCGCGGTACCCGTTCAGCCCGAGCTGCGCGTTGAGGGCAACGCCGCGCGGATCGCTCGGTCCGCCTGCCCCGATCCCGGACGGCAGCGACGCGAGGTTGAGCCCGTCACCGGTGGCCCCCACCGTGTAGGGGAGGCAGCTGGTCCCGAGCCGGGTGGCCGGTGAGGTCGAGGTGTCGAAGAGGGACGCCTGGACCAGATAGGGCCCGGGCAGCTGGTCGGCCGACGGGATGGTCAGCGGCATCGACGCGAGACCGGAGGCGTTCGTGGGCAGCGCGACTGTCGTCGGCGTGGGGACGGTCTCCGCAGTGAGCGACGAGGTGTTCTCCACGGAGTAGGAGAGCTCGAGGTGGGACGCCTGCTCCGTCCACCACGGATCGAAGGCGGCGGTGACCGAGGGAGCCGTCCCCGGAAGGAAGTAGTTGCCGGCGACGGAGGTGGTCAGTCCGGCACCCCATCCCATCGAGTTGAGTGCCGGGTGGGGCGCGCTGAGCTCCTGGCTCAGGGTCGCGAGCGTGATCGACGAGATGTAATCGGCGGTGTTGTTGAACGTCGGGCCGCCATGGAAGTAGAGCGTGGAGCCGACCAGGTAGGACTCGCCGCCCCCGATCGCGAGCGAGTTGTTGAGGCTGGTGGTGCCGATCAGGTAGCCCTGGGGGGTGGTCGCCTCGATGGTGTGGTTCGGGTCGGTCGTGTAGATGGTGCCGTCGGGTCCGGCGACCGCCTGGCCGCCGTCAGCGAACTCGGTGCCGGCGCCGGTGTGTGCACCGTTCTGCTCGGACTGGGAGTTCCCGAACTTGGAGAGGACCTGGCCGGTCGGGCTCACCGTCTCGACGTAGCCGCCGGCCGAGTAGAGGAAGTTCCCATTCGACTCCAAGGTCACGTAGCCGAAGTGGTCGACCAAGGGGAACGATCCGGTCACCGCGCCGGTCGAGGGGTCGAGGAGGTCGCTCGACGACGAGCTCTGCACGAAGCTCACCGCGAGGCCGAAGCTCGCGCCCGAGCCCACCGCGAACAGTCCGATCGGGCTACCGGAGTTCGGATCGACCGACCACAGGACCGTGCCGGTCGGGGAGAACTTGTCGACCACCTGGCCGTAGTTGCTCGCGAGGTAGATGTTGCCGGTCGGGTCGACGACCGGCTGGGTGGGCTCCTTCGAGGATGCGAAGGCGCTGGGGAGTGCGAACGAGCCCACGGGGCTCCCCGAGAGGCTGTAGATGTCGAGCGCGCTCCCCGTGTTGACGTACAGGTTGGTCGCCGTCGCGGTGAAGCCGACGACGCCGCCGGCGGGCGTCGCCACCGTGGTGGTCGGGGAGGACGGGAGGCTCGCTGCGGGACCGAGGATGCCCGTCGGGTCCGGTGCGGCGCAGATCGGGCTGATCTCGGATGCCGACGGGGCGGCCACCGAGCCGGCGATCTGCGGGGACGGAGTCGCGGCGCGCGCCGGGGCCACGGTCAGTGCAACGAGGGGTGCGAGGACGGTGAGGAGTCCTGCTGCAGTTGCGGCGATTCTGCGCCACGGGCATGCCGAAGCAGCCCTACTTCCTCCTGCCCACTCCACAATTGCCTCATCGGCCCGGAGGGGGTCATCTTTAGGAGAATCTCACTCTTCATGACGAAGGTCCCATCACGCTGAGTGGTGAGAGGCCGTCGAACAGGATGAAAGGGGCTGAACTGGCGCGCCGTGGACCGCTCAGCGACCCGGAAGGTGAGCTGCGACACGGGCCCGAGCAGCGTGGTAGGCCATCGCCCCTCGGGCCGTCGCGGCCCGAACGAACTGCCCGTCGTGCCGTCCGGCGGCGGGCAGGTCCGGGTAGCCGGGCGCCTGTCGGCGCTCGTCCAACTGGTCGAGGACGATGGAGAACGCGACGTCGGCTGCGAACCACTCCTCGTAGACGGTGCGTGCCCTGCGACCCATCGCCTCGGCGCGGGACTCGAGATCGGCGAGGTGGCCGGGCAGCTCCTCGATCCGGTCTTCGGACCAGCGGATCGTGCACTCGTCCCATGGAGGCCCCTCCGGCGGGACCCACTCGTCGGAGATGACGACGGGAACGCGACCTGCGGCGAGTGTCTCGTAGAGCCGGATCGAAGACGTGCCCGCCCCGCGCGGGCAGAGGACGAATTTCGACCGGAAGAGCATCTTCGCGTAGGAACGTCGCCGCTCCGCAAAGCGCACAGAGCTGGGGTCGTAGAAGACGAACCCGTCGGTCGCTTCGACGTGGATCCGCGGACCGTCGAGGCGGAGGAGCGCCCCTCGGCACGGGTGTGTGCGCCCGCCGACGAAGCTCGCGAGCAAGTCCGGTTCGATCGTGTCTGCCTCGCCGTCGAGTCTCGTGGCAGGGTCCTCCACGCGGTAGTAGCCGGCAGCGACCTGCCACCGTCGGGCGAAATTGCGGCGGGGCATGCTCACATAGATGCCGGGAAACCGGCACCACGGCGTGTCGCGTTCGTCGTAGACGACGATCTTGTGCGGATAGCGCCGTCCGGCATCGCTGGCGGCGATTTCATGCAGGCGCCAGTCCTTCGCGAGCAGGTGGCAGTCGGGGAAGAGCACGACGTCGGCGTCCGCGGGGTCCGCGACGGCAAGGTGGACGTGCGGTCGACGCTGGTGTTGCAGCAGCTCGATCACGACCGGTACACAGGAATTCGCGATCGGTGATCGGGTTCTCGCGACGTGCACCTTCATGGAGGACCGAATCTACCGGCCCGGAAGGTGCCTGCCGTCTCCAGTGCGCCGCGATCACCTGGTGCAGGACGCGCTGGCGCCGCGGGCTTGGCATGATGACGCGTGAAGCGCTCTGTCCGAACGATTGTCGGCGCGACGCCTGCGCGGGATCTCGCGCACGGAGAAAGGGGGACGAGTGACCTGGACGACGTGGCGGGAGACCCCTGGCTGCCGATGAGCGACCGGCGGGACGAAGCGGTGGTACGAGGGCGGGGGCTCCGGGTGCTCCGGATCTCCCACAGCGGTGTGGTCACTGCCTGGCGCGAGCGTGAACGCGCGCTGATGAGGCTCGGGGTCGATCTCACCCTCGTGACGGCCGCGCACTGGGAGGAGGGCGGGACCATGGTCTCGTACGAGCCGGCCGGCGACTCCTTCGTGGTGCCGGTCCGGACCGTCGGACGGCACCCCAACCTCTTCCTCTACGACCCGTTGCCGATCACACGACTGCTGCGGGAAGGCGACTGGGACCTCGTCGACTTCCACGAGGAGCCGTTCGGCCTTGCGGTCGCCGAGGTGCTCGGCCTCTGCCGTCTCCTGTCGGTGCGGTTCCCGTTCGTGGTCTCGTCGGCGCAGAACATCGAGAAGCGGTACCCGCCACCGTTCCGCTGGTTCGAGCGACGAACGCTCGCCCGAGCGGCGGGCGCCTACACGTGCAACGTCGACGCGGGGCGGATCCTGCGCGCAAAGGGCCTCCGCGGCGTGCAGACCGTGTTGCCGCTCGGTGTCGACATCGGGCGCTTCCGCCCTGGGGACCGCGAGCCCCCCGCCGGCCGGCTCCGCGTCGGGTTCGTGGGTCGCCTCATCCCCCACAAGGGAGTCGACATCCTCCTCCGCACCGTCGCCTCCGACGATCGCCTGACCGCCGAGGTCGTCGGCGACGGCCCCGAGCTCGAGCACCTCCGCTTGCTCGCCCGCGACCTCGGGATCACGGGACGGGTCGAGTTCCACGGGCATGTGGGAGCGTCCGACCTGCCGACCGTCTATCCGGCGTTCGACGTCCTCGCGGTCCCGTCGCTCCCGCAGCCGGGATGGCGCGAGCAGTTCGGACGAGTGGTCGTCGAGGCCCAGGCCGCCGGGGTCCCGGTCGTCGCGAGCGACAGCGGCGCGCTCCCCGAAGTGGTCGCCGGTGCCGGACTGCTCGTGCCGCCGGGGGATCCGACCGCGCTCGGGGACGCGCTCGTCCGATTCATCGAAGAGCCGGACCTGTGGGCGCGCCTCCGTGCGGCCGGCCTGGCCGAAGCCGGACGGTTCAGTTGGGAGCGCGTGGCGGAGGAGCAGCTCGCGTTCTACCGCGGCGCGCTTGGAGTCGACGCCGCACGTCCCTAGTCAGTCACGGAGGCTCCGCCCGCGACATCCCGGTAGACCTGCTCGAGCCCGTCGAGATGGCGCTCGAGGGAGAACAGCCGACGCTGCCGGGCCTGGAGGCGACCACCGACCTGCCGGCGCAGCAACGGCTGCTCGGCCAGCTGTCGGAGCAAGGTGGCGGCATCCTCGGCATCGCCGGGCGCGAAGAGCATCCCGTCGTCCCCGATCGTCTCGAGGTGGGCCCCGCCGCCTGCGGCGACCACCGGGAGACCGTGGGACATGGCCTCGACGACCGAGAGCCCGAACGGCTCGGTCGGTGCGGGCGCGAGGAAGACCGCGGCGCGGGCGAGCAGGCCGTCCGTGTCGGCCACTCGACCGAGGAAGTCGACAGTGCCGTCGATGCCGAGCTCGCGCGCGAGTCGCGTGAGCGCCGGTGCGAGCTCGCCGCTGCCGGCGACCACGAGGCGCCAGCCCTCCGCCCCGAGTCCCGACGCGGACCAGGTGGTGAGCCCGACCTCCGGTGCCTTCTCCGTGTCCAGGCGCTGGAGCATCACGACGGTCTTCGAGTCCAGCGGGGCGGACGGGCGATCGGGGACGCCGTTGCGCAGGAGGAGAGAGGGACCTTCGACCGAATCGGCGACGAACTGGCTGATCGCGAGCTCCGCCCTGATGTGTCGCGCCGCAAGGGCGCCGAACAGCTTCGCTAGTCGACTGGACCCGCGGTGCTGCGCGAAGTGACGGGTTGCGATCACCGGTCCGGGTTGGCGGGGTCGGCTGAGGAACGCCGCACCCTCGGCTGCGGTCATGTGCACGTGGAGGAGGTCGAACGGGTGCTCGCGGAGGAGCGCCCGGACTCCTGTGACGAGCGAGGACGCCGGTCGGTGCGTGACCTCCGCATGGAGCTCGGCGCGCATGCGGACCGGGTCACCGCCGACGACCGTGACGGCGTGGCCGCGGGCGACGAGGCCACCGGCGACCTGGCACACGTAGCGCTCGACACCGGCGAACCCGTCGGTGAGGACGACGTGCGCGACCGAGTGGGGCAACTCCGCCCGGCCCGCACCGGGCGACGGGTCGAGTCGTGCCTCCACCCGGCTCGGCCCGGCCCAATAGAGGCGGAATCTGGCAGCGGCCTGCCGACCGCGCACCCCGCGCAGCACGAGGACGCGTCCGGAGGCCCCGACGAGTTGCGCCGCGCGATACACGACCCAGCCGATCGCGCCGTGGTGGGCCCGGATGTAGCGCTCGTGCGACGCGTGGAAGTGGACCTCTCGACGCTCGTCGTCGCCACCGGTGCCCGCCCCGACGTGGGTGGCCGACGCGTCGCGGCAGACTGCCACCTGCCACCCGTGGTCACGGGCCCGACGTTGCCAGTCGGTCTCCTCCGCGTAGAGGAAGTAGCGCTCGTCGAAGCCACCCACGTCGGCGAGCGCCTGGGCCCGGATGAGCAGGACCGAGCCGATGAGGAAGTCGACCCGACGGCTGAGCCGGCCGAGTCCGAACGCGTCGATCCAGGCGCCGACCGGGCTCGGGAACGGCCAGCCGACCCTCGCCGCGCTCCCGTCGGCGGGGTCGACCTGGCTTGGGGCAACGGCACAGAGGTCGTCGCGCTCGTGCAGGCACCGTCCGAGCGCGTCGAGGTCGTCCGGTGAGATGACGGCGTCGGGATTCAACAGGAGCAGATCGGCGTCGGGGGCGGACCGGTGCGTGAGCCCCTCGTTGACGCCTGCAGCGAAGCCGAGGTTGCGCCCCGGATCGACATACGTGGCATCGTGGCGTGCGGCCACGTCGTGGACCGCCGGATCAGACGAGTTGTCGACCACCACGACGGGGAAGCGGTCCTCGAGGCCGGCCAGGCAGCTCTCGAGGAGCCCGGGCGAGCCGTAGGCGACGACGAGCACCTCGATCGGCCCTACCGTACCGCCGCCACCGGGCCGGTCCGACGGCGCCGATGGCGGCACGTTCATTGCTTGTACGAGTACGACTGGTACGCGTCGCCCGATGACCGGCGGACCCGGTTGAGGACGAGGCCGATCACGGTGCAGTGGGTGGTCTCGAGCCGGTGGATCGTGCGCTCGAGGCTCTCCCGGTCGGTGCGGCCCTCGGTCGCGACCACGATGGCCCCATGGGCGCGGCTCCCGAGGATGGCGGTGTCGGGCACCGCGAGGACCGGCGGGGTGTCCACGAGGACGATGTCTGCGACGAGCGGCAGCTGTTCGATGACCGGCTGGAGGCCCGGACTCCCGAAGAGCTCGGCCGGGTTGTCGAGCGCGGTGCCCGCGGGCAGCAGTCGGAGCCCGTTGATGTCGGTGTCGACCAGCATCGACGAGATCGAGACCCCGTCCGCCAGCGGCGCGGCGTCGCGGCGGCCCCGGGCGGGCCCGGGTGCGGCGACCACCGGCGGGCGTCGTTCGCCGGTCGGCCCGGCGGCGGGATCCTCCCGAGGGGCGACGGGACGCGTGTCGGCCTCGGGCTCCTTCCACGAGGCACGGATGAGGTCGGCGAAGCCGGGGAAGCCGGTCGACTGGCGGTCGAGGATCTCTTCGAGCCGCGGTCGCCGGAAGTCCCCCGAGACGACGACCACGTTGCCGCCGCTCAGGGCGAGGGCCGCTGCCAGGTTGGCGGTGACGAAGGTCTTGCCGTCACCGGCTTCGGGACTGGTCACGACGATGACCGGACAGGGTGTGTCGTCGAGGATGACCCGGAGGCTGGTGCGGAGCTCGCGGAACGACTCGGCGAGGAGCGACTGGGGCGCCTGGACCATCGCGACCTGGATCTTGCCGGCTCGGACGTCACCGTCCTCGGGGAGCTCCGCGAGAACCGGCGCCTCGGTCACCGCTTCGACATCCGGACTGGTCCGCAGCCTGGTGTCGAACTGGTCCCGCACGAGGGCGATGCCGCAGCCGACCAGGAGGCCCACGAGCACCCCGATGCCGACGAGCTTCTTCGTGCTCAGCCCGTTCGAGGCAGTGGGGTAGCCGGCGGCGACCTGCACACTGGCGTACGGCTCGCCGACCTGGATGTTGTACTGCTCGGCCTGCAACGTGTTGTACGTCTGCTGCAGCGCGGTGACCTGCGAGGTGATCGAAGGGTTCGTCGCGGCCCCAGGCTGCAAGGAGAGGGTCGCGATCTTGCTCGAGAGCC
Source organism: uncultured Acidimicrobiaceae bacterium (assembly GCA_963769765.1). Lineage (GTDB taxonomy): Bacteria > Actinomycetota > Acidimicrobiia > Acidimicrobiales > RAAP-2 > Bog-756. The sequence continues at coordinate 177,276 of CAVYNA010000006.1, forward strand.
CGCTCATCACCGTCGTGATCTTGTCGATCTGCCCCTGGGCGATGACCTGGATCTGGTCGATGTAGGCGGTCGAGTAGGCCTTCGCCACCTGCTGGGCCCGGGCCGGGTCGGAGTCGGTGGCGGTGATGGACAGCGCGCCGGTCGTCGTGTCGACCGTGCCGGTCACGGCCGAGGCCACTGCGGAGACGTTGGGCTCGGAGAGGAGCCTCGCCGCCTCCGCCTGGACCGCAGTGGAGTTGAGCTCCTGGAGCGGGTCGGGGAAGGTCACCGGCGAGGAGGTCTGGCCGGTCGTGCCGGACGGGGAGCTGATCTGGATGAGCGCCGTCGACTGGTACTTCGGGGTCTGGAGCTTCGAATAGGCGAGCGCGGCGACGACCGCAACGACCACGCTGACGACGATGGTCAGCTTCCTCCGCCAGAGCGTCTGGAGGATCTCCCTCAAGGTCACGTCGTGCTCACTTTCGGGGCGCGCGCCCCACCAGGACGAGGATACGGGCTCGCGGACTCACTGACCTGGTCATCGCTGCGTCTGGCGACGTCCCGACCGGACGGGGCGCCCGTCGGCCGCCGACTCACCGACCGACCCGCCCGGTGACTGCGTTCGCCATCACCCGTGCCATGGCGTCGGCCCGCTCGTGCCAGGTCGGGACGTGCACGGTCGCGGTGGCACTCGTGGAGCCCTGTTCGAGTGCGGTGCGGACCGCGCCGGCGAACCCCTCCCGCCCGACCACGGTGACCGGTCCTGCGAGCTGGCGGAAGCCGGCCACCGGGGTCGCGACGGTCGGACGTTCGACTGCGAGGCATTCGTAGGCCTTGATCGGGTCGAGGCTCTCGGTGAAGGCGTTCACCAGGTGCGGGACGATGACGACGTCGGCGTTGCGGAGATAGGCCGGCACCTGCTCGTAAGGGCACGGTCCGAGGAGGTGGACGTTCGAGATCGCGGCCAGCACGGCAGTCGTCGGTGCCGGCAGCTCGTTCGGCCCGACGAGGGTGACCGCCACGTCGGGGAGGGCGGTGGCGAGGTCGCGGACGAGGTCGACGTCGATCCGCTCGGCATGAAGCGTGCCGACGTAGACGGCGGTTGGGGACGGCGGGAGTGCGGGCGGGCGCGGGTGGTCGCCACGGAACAGGTCCACGTCGACACCGTTCGGGACGAGGACGACGGAGCGATCGCGACCCTTCGTCGCGGCGAGCTCCTCCGAGCAGACGACGACGGCGTCGCACTGTCCGAGGAGGAGACGCTCCTCCGCGATCAGCCGTCGCCGCTGGCGCGGGGCCAAGGGGGCGAGCAGCCAGTCGTCCGTGATGTCGTACAGGCTCGGCCACTCGGTCCGCGTGACGAGCTCCGCGTACGCGGCATCGTTGATCCACAGGAGCGGATGCGCGAGTCCGAGGATCCCCGCCGTGCGGACGACCTGTCGCTCGAGGGTGCGCTGGGCGAAGGGCCCCGCGACCCGGGGGAGCCACTTGCGGGGGCGCAGCACGTGGATCCGCGGGTGGACCTGTTCGAGGCGCGGGGGCCGTGTCGTGCGCACCCGGCCCTGTCTCGCCTCGTGGAGGACGTCCACGGCGGGCGCGACGTAGAGCACGCGCAGCCGATCGTCACGCGCGACGAACTCGTCGACGAGGATCCGGATGCGGCGCCGGACCAGCCCCCAGGACTCGAGCGAGCAGACCACGAGCGCATCGGGAGCGCTCGAGGCCCGAGCTACCACCGCGCCCGCGTCACCGGCGCTCATCGCTCCCATCTCCGTTCCTCGCATTCTCCGAAAGGAGCCGTCATCTGGCGGCATGTCGCGCCGGACGGTCTCGCCTGGCGTGTCCTACGGCGTCGACACACGGCCGTCCGACCTTGAAGGATGCCCCGGGTGGACGGGGTCGGGAGAGGGCCCACGGGTACGATGCACCTGCCGCGACCGACCAACCGCAGAGGGTCCGATGAGCGAGTGCCCGAACAGACCATGAGCCGCATCGTCGAGCGCGGCCTCGAGCGATCGCACGCCGTGTTCCGACAGGCCTCGGGACGCCAGGGCCTGGTCCGTGCGGTCGTGGCCTGGGCGTCCGTCGTGGTGGTCGCCACTGTCGTCGGCGTGGTCGCGGTCCACAGTTCCAAGCTCGGGCTGGCCCTTTCGGCCCTGGTGCTGCTCATCGGCATCTTCGCAGCCGACCCGATCCTGCTGGTGGTCATCGTCCTCCCGGGCTCGCTGCTCGTCCAACGGGTCGGCGGATCGAGCACCAACCTGAGCGTCGCAGACCTGCTCGTGTTCGTCGGAGGCGTGGTCGGGCTCTTCCACGTGCACTGGAAGGAGGCACCGTACCTCCGGCGGTTCCTCCTGGCGATCGTCTGGTACCAGGCGGTGCTGCTGCTCGTCGTCGTGGACCACCCCTTCCACTCCAACGTCATCGAGTGGTTCCACCGGTTCTCGTATCTGGCGCTCTCCGTGCTCGTCGGCTGGGTGGTCGCCACGAGCGGTCGGATCCGCCAGGCCTTCCGCCTCTACCTGGCCGGTTCGTCGGTGCTGGCGCTCGTCGCGATGGAGCACGCGGTCTCCCTCCACTTCCAGCCGGCCCAGTGGGGGGTCTACCAGAAGAACACCATCGGATCGATCATGTGGGTCGCCGTGGTGGTGGCCCAGATCAATCCGTCCTGGGCCCGCGTGGGCAAGTTCGAGGCACGTGTCGCGAAGGTGCTCTGCATCGGGGGCCTCCTCGCCTCGCAGTCCCGGCAGGCCATCATCCTGCTCGTCCTGGCGCTCGTCGTCGCCGTCATGTTGAACCCCGAGGTGCGCCAGCGGTCCAAGCTGATCATGCTCGGAGCGTTGCCCCTCGTGGTGGTGGTGTACTACAGCTTCACGATCGCGGCGCGGAACAACCCGCACTTCAATTCGGTCTCGATCCGCTTCGGGCAGATCGATGCGGCGATGCACGTCTGGCACCTGAGCCCGCTCCTCGGTGAGGGGATGCGGTTCTACAACCTGCCGCAATTCGTGTCGGTGACCGCACCACCCAACGTGTTCGTCGACAACCTCGCGTCGACCGGCATCGTCGGATCGATCGCCTTCGTCTACCTCATGGTGTCGACGATGGGGACGATGTTCCGGCTGCCGGCCCAGTTCGGCACACTCGGGCTGGTGATCCTCCTCGGGCACTACGTGGACGGGCTCTTCGACACGTTCTGGATCGGGGCCTCGACGATTGCACCGTTCGTCATCGCCGGCGTCTCCCTCGGGCTCTCGGACGCCGACTTGATGTCGCGGGACGCAGCGATGCCACAGGTCGGACCGGCCGTCACGCCCGATCGACACCGGACCCGACCGGTGGGTGCACAGGCACGCGTGCCTCGCGCCGAGCGCGGGATCGTCCCGCGGCCTGGCCCCGTCGGCTGAGCGGCGGGTCACGACCGTGACCGACCGCGCGCGCCTGGTCTACAACGCCCTGCCGCTCGAATCCGGAGGTGGTGGCGTGAGCACGTACATCCGGGAGCTCCTCGTGCAGCTCGGGGCGGACCTCGACGCGCAGCTGCTCGCCGTCGTGCGCCCCCCGGGAGTCGACGAGCTGCCCCCCGAAGTCACCGCGGTGCTCCGCCGGGAGTCGCACGGGGTCCGACGGGCGCTCGACGGTCTCGTCGGCTTCGGACCCGCCGACCTCACCCACGGGCTCGACGTCGACCTCCCGCTTCGGCGTCCCGGCGCCACCGTGGCGACCGTCCACGACCTGGCGGTCTTCGACGTCCCCTGGGCCTTCCCGAGGCTCCGGGCCGTGGGCGAGCGGGCGCTGGTCGCCTCCTCGCTCCGCCGAGCGGACGCCCTGATCGCGGTGTCGGCCTTCACCGCCGAGCGCGTGCGCCAACGCTCTGGTCGCGAGGCGACGGTCGTCCACTCGGCGCCCGCCCGCACCATGGCGCCGCCCTCCACAGGAGAGGTGGCACGCGTCCGGCAGCGCTACTGCCTCCCCGAGCGGTTCGTGCTCCACGTGGGCAACATCGAGCCGCGCAAGGACCTCGTCACGCTCGCGGACGCCTGCCGCGTCGTGGAGGTTCCGCTGGTCGTCACCGGGCAAGGCCTCTGGGGGAACCGGGCGCCGTCCGGCGTGCTCCCGGTCGGGTCGGTTCCGACCGCAGACCTCCCGGCCCTCTACGGCGCCGCGACGCTCGTGGGCTACGCCTCGCGCTACGAGGGGTTCGGACTGCCGCCGATCGAAGCGATGGCCTGCGGCGCCCCGGTGGTGAGCACACCGGTGCCGTCGGTGACCGAGGTGGCCCGCGACGGAGCGGCCGTGTTCCACGCGGGAGACGTCGACGGGCTCGTCGCGCTCCTCCGCGAGCTCCTCGCGGACGGGGCACGCCGTCGCGAGCTCGCAGCGCGAGGCGCAACGGCGGTGGCCTCCTTGAGCTGGCAGCGGACCGCGGCTGCCACGGCCGACGTCTACCGCTCGGTCGGTCTCGCGGTCTGAGTCGCGCGGCAGAGGTTCTGGACGGTCGGTGACGGGGCGGCCACCTTCAGCTCGAAGGTGCGCGCGCCGATGAGACGGTGTGAGACCGGTGTCATCGCAGGGGCACCACCCCGGTCGTGGGTTCGGGATCGAAGCGCCGGTGACGGCGCTCGGGCTGCTGGGCGTCGAGGGCGAGTCACGCGTCGCCGTCCAGGAGCAGTTGCCGCCCGAGCTCCTGGCGGACCTGCACGATCCGCACCTCGTCATCACCCCCGAGTACATCGGCGTCGACCGCAGGCGCCGGGCGCGGCGCCGGTCGGGCGACGCACGGTCGGGTACGCGACGCCTCGCCGAGGCCGCCCTCGTCTCGGTCCTCACCGCCGCCGCGGTCATCCCGCTCACCTTGATGGCGGTCGGTCCGTCCTCGACGCCTGCCACAACGGCGCGAGGGCACTCCGCGTCGACCGCCCGGGCGCTGCCGGTCCGTGCGCCAGGGACCCCCCGGGTACCGCGCGCGACGCGTGCCGGGGCAGCCGCTGGCGCGTCCCGATCGGTCGCCGCGGCCGTCCCCGGCGGTGGCGCGTCGGTGGCGCCGGCGTCGTGCGCGGCGGCGACCGGTGCTGTGACCCCGCGGTGTGCCCGCCAGCTCGGCGCCGCGCAGCGGCACGCCCGGGCAGCGGCGCAGCGGGCGCAGCGGGCGGTCCTCGCGGCAGTGCGGACTGCCGCGGCGACAACGCGGAGGACGGCCCGCCGCATCCGGCCGGCTCCCGCGCAACAGGCGGTCGTGTCGGCAGGGTGATCTTCAGATGGAGGTCCGTCCTGCCGATCTGAAGGTATGAGGCAGGTGCAGGACGGACCCCCCATCGGCGGCCTTCTCGTCGACCCCGAAATTGCCACCCCGCAGGTCGCGCCGGTCGAGCTGCCTGGTATCGACAAGGTGGTCGCGGTGGCGGAGTCTGCGGCCCTCCTCGCCGAGCTCGAACGGACCGACCTGGTCATCGCCGAGGGCTACATCGGGGGTGAGCGCCGCCGCCGGAGCGTGTGGGCGCGGCTCGCCAGGTCCACCTTCACCCAGCGGCGATGGCTGCTCCGCCTCGAGCTCGTGGTGGCCGCCCTGGTCGTGGTGCTCGTCTCCGCGACGCTGTTGTCGGTGGGCCCGAGTCCACACGCGCAGCGCACCTCGACCGCACACCGCACCGGAGCGTCCGCCGCCGGTGCTCCGGGGAACCGGACGGCGCCCGGGACCGGAGCCGTGCCGAAGGCCGCGGCGCCGACGCCTGCAGCACCGATCACGACGGCGCAGCCGTCTCCGGCGTCCGCGACACCGGCCACGCCGGCCACCGCGCCCGCGCCGCAGGTCGCGGCCGCGGCGCCGGTGACGGCCCCGCCGGTCACCGCACCGCCTCCGCCCGTCGCCTCGACCCCCGACCAGCTGGGCGCCGAGGCGCTCACGCTGGTCCGCTATCCCTGGCAGCAGATCCCCGGCTACTCGATCCGGTTCCTGCCGATCGCGGACGCCCCCTCGCCGGGCTTCTACGGCAACACCATCTTCACCTGGGGGCAGACCGGTGGGACCTCGACCCTCTACGTCTACCCGGGAGAGACCGTGCAGGCCCTCGCGGGCATCATCGCCTTCGAGATCGCGCACGAGGTCGATGCCGCGGCAGTCGAACCACAAGGCGGCGAGACCCAGATCGAGAACATCCTCGGGATCCATCCGGCGAGCTGGGCGCCGACATGCGACTGCGCCGAGCAGAACTACCTCTCCGGCTGGTACGCGGCGACCTTCTCCAACTACTGGTCGCCGGGAGTGGGCGCCTGGAGCCAGATCGCTCCGGCCCCGACCGGTGCCACGCTGGCGGCGGTCGAGCCGTGGCTCAACCCGAGTCTCCCGTGAGCGCGCCCGTGAGCGCGCCGGCGGCGACCAGGCTGTTACCGTCGCCAGAGGTGACGCGTCCCGGGTCAGCAGCCATGCCCGCGGTCGGAGCCCGACCGTGACCAGGATCGCCCTGCTTCCCAGCTCCTACCCGCCCTCCCTCGGCGGGGTCGAGGAGCTCACGCGTCACCTGGCCCTCGCCCTGACCGACGCCGGCGACCAGGTCGAGGTGTGGACCGGTCACCCCGACGATGCCTCACCCGAGACGGCCGAGGTGCGCGACGGCCTCGTCGTCCGGCGCCTGCCGATGCCGCTGCCCGCCACCAACTGGTCGGCGGTGCGCCGCACCGCGTCGACCGGAGTGAAGACCCTCCTCTCCCTGCGCACCGCCGTGGCGGCGTTCCGTCCCGACGTCCTCCACGTGCAGTGCTTCGGGCCGAACGGCGCGTACGCCACCGCGCTCGCCCGACTCTGCCGGCTCCCTTTGGTCCTCACCCTCCAGGGTGAGACGGTCATGGACGACGCCGACATCTTCGACACGTCGCGGGTGCTGCGCGCGGCACTGGCGCGGGGCATCGACCGAGCCGCAGCGGTCTCGGGATGCTCGGCCTTCGTGTTGGCCGACGCCGAGGCCCGCTTCGGTCTGGCGCCCGGGGAGGGAATCGTGATCCCGAACGGCGTCGACCCCGTGGGCGGAGTCGCGCCCGCAGACGGCTGGGTCGCACCGACGGGCGGCAGGCCGTTCCTCCTGGCGCTCGGTCGCGTGGTGGAGAAGAAGGGATTCGACCTGCTCCTCGCCGCGTACGCCGCCATCGACCCGGCCAGGCGCACAGCGGACGTGGTCATCGCCGGAACCGGGCCCGCACTCGAGGTTCTCGTCGCCCGAGCCGACGAGCTCGGGATCGCCGAGCGGGTCCACTTCGTCGGCCGCCTCTCCCGCGACGAGGTCGCCGCCGCGATGGCCGCCGCAGCGCTCTTCGTGATGCCGAGCCGACTCGAGCCGTTCGGGATCGTCGTCCTCGAGGCGTGGCGGGCCGGGACCGCGGTGGTCGCGACCAACCGCGGCGGACCGCCCGAGTTCGTCGTGAACGGGCGGGACGGGGTCCTCGTCGACCCCTTCGACACCGCCAACTTCGCAGCTGCCCTCGAAGTGCTGCTCGCCGAGCCGGAGCATCGGGGTGCGATCGCCCGCGCCGGCCGGGCCCGGGTCGGGGACTTCGCCTGGTCGGAGATCGCCGAGCGGTACCGGCAGCTCTACCGCGGGGTGCTCGGGGAGGTCCCCGCGCAACCCGGGACGACCGGCGACGCGGATGCCCTCCAGGGGGAGCGGGTCCGATGAGCCGACCGGTCTCCTGGGCGGGGGGCACGCTCCGGGTCGGGGTCGACGTGGTGCCGGTCGAGGAGGTCGCCCGGTCGGTGGCCCAATTCGGCGACCGGTACGTCGGACGCATCTACACCGACCACGAGGTGGCGTGCTGCCGCTCGTCCGCCGCGGGCGGCGAGCTCGTGGCCGAGTCGCTGGCCGCCCGGTTCGCCGCGAAGGAAGCGGTCGTGAAGGTCCTCCGTCCGACCGGGGCCCGTCCGCCTTGGCGGTCCATCGAGGTGCATCGCCTTCCCGAGGGAGCGTGCGAGATCCGCCTCTCCGGCCGGGCAGCCGAGCTCGCCGAGCAGGCGGGCATCTCCGAGCTCGCCGTGAGCCTGACCCACGAGAGACCATTGGCGGCCGCGGTGGTGGTGGGAGGATGCACCCCGGGGGACGGAGACGGGACATGACCATGGACGACACGATCCGCCAGGTGCTGGAGGAGCACGGCAGGCTCGCCGTGGAGGTCGGCGAGCTCGGTGACGACACCGACCTGTTCGGCGCAGGCATGACCTCCCACGCCAGCGTCAACGTCATGCTCGCGCTCGAAGACGCGTTCGACATCGAGTTCTCCGAGCAGATGCTGAAGAAGTCGACATTCGAGTCGATCTCGGCGATCAGGGCCGGCGTCGCCGAGATGAAGGGCGCGTGATCGCATGACGAACAGCACCACCGACGCTCCTCGCGCGCTCGAAGGTGCAAGTGGCGTTGCGAGCGCGATGGCCCGGATCGCCGAGTCGGTGACGGGACCGAACGCGGACGACGTGGACCGGGCGGCCCGGTTCCCCACCGAGACGATCGACGCGCTCCGGGCCGAGGGCCTCCTGTCAGCGCTCGTCCCGGTCGATCTCGGTGGCGCGGGTGCGTCGATCGGCGAGGTCGCCCGCGGCGTGACCGCCCTCGGCCGGCAGTGCGCGTCGACCGCGATGGTGGTTGCGATGCACCACATCCAGGTTTCATGCCTCGTCCGCCACGGCCGCAATCCGACCCTCCGCGCGTACCTGGCCGAGCTCGCCGAGCACCAGGAGCTCCTCGCCTCGGCAACGACGGAGATCGGCACCGGAGGGGATGTCCGCCGGAGCATCTCCGCGGTGGAGGTCGCCGACGGCTCGTTCAGCCTCGAGAAGCAGGCGCCGGTGATCTCCTACGGCTCACACGCGGACGCGGTGCTCGCCACCGCCCGGCGCACTCCCGACAGCCCGGAAAGCGATCAGGTCATCGTCGTCTGCCGTCCGCCGGGGCTCGAGCTCGACCAGGTGGGCGGGTGGAACGCGCTCGGCTTCCGCGGCACGTGCAGTCCCGGTTTCGTCCTCCGGGCGCGGGGGGACACCGCATACATCGTCGACGATCCTTACGGCGACGTCTCCGCGCGCACCATGCTCCCGGCGAGCCACCTGCTGTGGGGATCGGTCTGGCTGGGCATCGCCCTCGACGCGGTCGACCGGGCCCGTCGCTCCGTTCAGGCAGACGCGCGCCGCCATCCCGGCACGACCCCGCTCGGTGCGGCCCGGCTCGCGGACGCGGTGGCCATGCTCCAGCAGTTCGAGGACCTCGTCCAGCGTTCGATCGCGCGCTACGAGGAGCTCACGCCGGACGACGAGCGTCTCACGGCGATCTCCTTCGCAGTCGCGATGAACTCACTCAAGGTGTCCGCGTCGACCTTCGTCGTCGACGTGGTGCGCGAGTGCATGTTGGTCTCGGGGCTCTCCTCCTACCTGCTCGACTCCCCGTCCAGCCTCGGCCGCCACCTGCGTGACGCGATGGGTGCGGCGCTGATGGTGAACAACGAGCGGATCATGGCCAACAACGCGCAGCTCCTGTTGGTCCACCGGGGCGAGTGACGTGACGACCGACTCCGGCGCCGGTGCGGCAGGACGGTCCGGTCCGGCCCCGGACGAGCCGTGGGCCGCGTTCCGCGCTGCGCTGCTCGGGGCAGGGCTGCTGATCGCGACCGGGGTCGACGGGCTCTACGGTCGGTCGGGCGGGTACGAGGCGGTGGCGGACGCGGTGGACCGCCTGGCACTCCGGGCCGGCGCCTCGAGCAGCGCGAGCAGTGTCAGGTTCCCGCCGGTGATGCCCTGGTCGACCTTCGAAGCCAACGGCTACCTGGAGTCCTTTCCCGACCAGATGGGCTCCGTGCACACCTTCCGCGGCGACGAGCGCCTCCACGCCGAGCTCCTCGCACGGACCGCGGCGGGCGAGGACCGGGCGGCGGTCCTCGAGAGCACCGACATGGTGCTCTGCCCGGCGGTCTGCCACCCGCTCTACCCGACCCGGACGGGCACACTCCCCGAGGGCGGCGAGCGGGTCGAGGTCTACGGCTACTGCTTCCGCCACGAGCCGAGCACCGACCCGTTCCGGATGCAGGCGTTCCGGCAGCACGACTACGTCTACCTCGGCACGCCGGACGGCGCGCTCGCCCACCGGGACGAGTGGCTCACCCGCGGCGCGGAGGTCCTCTCGTCGCTCGGCCTCGACGTCGAGCCGGTCGTGGCGAACGACCCGTTCTTCGGGCGTCCGGGAAGGATGCTCGCCGCGAACCAGCGGGACCAGGAGCTCAAGTTCGAGCTCACCACACCGGTGTACGACCCGCCGCGTGCGACCGCCGTCTGCTCCTCCAATCTCCACCTCGACCACTTCGGGCTCCCGTTCTCGATCCGGACCGAAGACGGCGAGATCGCCCACACCGCCTGTTTCGGGTTCGGGATCGACCGGATCACACTCGCGCTCTTCCACCGGCACGGCCTCGAGGCGGACCGCTGGCCCACCGAGGTCCGGGGCCGCCTGTGGCCGTGAGGACCGACCGGGACGCACTCGCATGAGCCTCGCCATCCTCCCGCTCAGTGCGGAGCGCTACGAACCGCACCCGCTGCACGCCACCGAACGAATCTGGACCGAGACGAACTGCTACGTCGACGTCTGGATCGAGGTCCTCCACGCGCTCGGCCTCGACCCGCTCGCCGCGGCGGCGTTCTCGCTCAGCACGGACTTCGAGGGCGACCAGTGGACCTTCTCGAAGTTCCCCCCCGAGGACCTGCGTGCGGTCTACGGGCTCGAAGTCGCCGAGCTCAACGTGTGGAAGCCGGTCGTCGAACATGTCGCCGAGCAGCTGGCGCTCGGCCGGCTCTGCACCGTCGAGGCCGACTCGTGGCACCTGCCGGACACCCGCGGGGTCTCCTACGGCACCGCCCACGTGAAGACGACCATCGTGCCCCAGTCCCTCGACGTCGGTCGGCGACGGCTCGGGTACTTCCACAACGCGGGCTACTTCGAGCTGGCCGACGACGACTTCGACGGTGTGTTCGGGCTCGGCGCCCACCTCGACCCGTCGCGCCTGCCGCCCTACGTCGAGGTGATCCGGCTCGACCACCTCCGCCACGACGACGACCTCGTCGGCCGTGCGGTCTCCTCGGCACGCGAACATCTCGCCCGCCGACCGACCGACAACCCTATCGAGCGGCTCGGCGACCGCATCACGGGCGATCTCGACTGGCTGGCCACCCAGGACCTCGAGACCTTCCATCTCTACGCGTTCGGCACGTGCCGCCAGTGCGGGGCCGCCCACGAGCTCGCCTCGTCGTTCGTCGAGTGGCTCAACCGCCACGACCGACGGCGGGACCGAAGGCGCCGCGGCGGCGTTCGCCGCGGTCGCAGAAGGGGCGAAGGCGCTGCAGTTCGCGCTCGCACGGGCGGTCCGGGGCAGAGCGGTCGATCCGGGTGACGTGCTCTCGGCGATGGCCGGCCGGTGGGACGAGGGCATGACGATCTTGGAGCGGCGCTATGGGAAGTGAACGGGACCTGCTCGCGGACGCCGTGTGGGAGTGCGCCGCGACCGCGCCCGGCGAGGCGGCCGGGCCGGACCAGCTCGATCTGCTCCGCCTGTCGTGGCTCCCCGCGACGGTGCCCGGCACCGCGGCCGGTGCGTTGGCCGCCGCCGGCCGGCCGGAGCCGAACGCTGACGAGCTCGACGGGAAGGACTGGTGGTTCCGGACCGCCGTCGATGCCGAGGGCCCGACGCGAACGCAAGAGTGGTTCCTCGAGCTCGACGGCCTTGCGACGGTTGCGGACGTCTGGCTCGACCGTCGCCTCGTGCACCACTCCGAGACCATGTTCGCCGGCGCTCGCGTCCCGGTCGAGGGTCGTGCCGGCGTCGTGGAGGTCCACATCCGCTGTGCTGCGCTCCGACCCCTCCTTGCGGCCAGGCGCCCGAGGCCCCGCTGGAAGACCGGTTCGGTGGGCGACCAGCACCTGCGGTGGTTCCGCACGACGCTGCTCGGCCGGCAGCGCGGCTGGACGGTGACCCCGGCGCCCGTCGGTCCCTGGCGGGCGGTCCGGCTCGTCCCGCGTGCGGGGTTCGAACCGTCCGTCCGTCGGGTGGTCGCAACCTGCACGCGGGACGGTCGGGACAGCACGGCCGGGACGGTCTCGGTCGAGCTGACGGGCATCGGCGATCCCGGGGAGGCACCGCTGGTCGAGGTCGGCCAGGTGGTGGTGCCCCTCTCGGTCGACCGCGACGGGGAGCGTGTGGTGCTCTCCGCCACGGTGGACGTGGGCCCGGTCGACCGCTGGTGGCCCCATACGCACGGCGACCAACCGCTCTACCCGGTGGTGGCCACGGTCGGGGACGGGCGCCTCGCGCTCGGGAGCGTCGGGTTCCGGACGGTCGAGCTCGACGACCGGGAGGGCGGCTTCACCCTTTCGGTCAACGGCACGCCCCTCTTCGCCCGTGGGGCCTGCTGGTACCCGACGGACCCGGTCACCTTCGCAGCGTCCGAGGCAGAGGTCACCGCCACCCTCGAAGAAGCCCGCCGCGCCGGGATGAACATGGTGCGCGTCCCCGGTGGGACCGTCTACCCGGACGAGCACTTCTATGCGAGCTGCGACCGCCTCGGGATCCTCGTCTGGCAGGACGCGATGCTCGCATTCGTGGACCCGCCCGACGACGAGGAGTCCACCGAGGTGCTGGCGAGCGAGTTGCGAGCGGCACTCGACACGGCCTCCGCCCACCCGTCGCTCGCGGTCGTCTGCGGCGGACAGGAGCTCGAGGAGCAGCCGGCGATGTTCGGCCTGGCGCGCTCCGCATGGACCACCCCGCTCCTCACCGATGTCTTCGCGAAGATCGCCGCCGAGCACGCACCCGGGTGCCCGTACCTGCCCTCCTCGCCGACCGGAGGAGACCCACCGTTCCGCGTCGACACCGGCGTGAGCCACTACGCGGGCGTGGGGGTCTTCGCCCGGCCCCTCGACGACCTGCGGCGGGCGGCACCGAGGTTCGTGAGCGAGGGCCTCGCCTTCGCCGTGCCACCGGAGGCGTCCGTGGTCGACCGTCGTTGCGGGGGCGCCCGCCTGGCCGGTCACGATCCGGGATGGAAGCGGGCCGTCCATCACGACACCGGGGGCTCGTGGGACCTCGAGGACGTCCGCGACCACTACGTGACCGAGCTCTTCGGCGTCGACGCACGCCTCGAGCGCCGTCGGGACCCCGAGCGCGCCCTCGACCTCGGCAGGGCGGTGGCCTGCGAGGTGGTCTCGGCCGCGCTCTCCGAGTGGCGCCGGCCCGGGTCGTCCTGCGCGGGCCTCCTCGTCGTCGCGCTGCGCGATCTCCGAATGGGCGCAGGATGGGGGCTCCTCGACGCGGACGGCGGGCGCAAGGCCCCCTGGTACGCGTTCGCCCGGGCCGCGTCCCCGGTCGCGGTGCTCGCGACCGACGAGGGACTGAACGGTCTCCACCTGCACCTGGTCAACGACACCGCCGAGGCGGTCACCGGCACCCTCGTCGTCTCGCTCGCGACCGACCGGCACGTGGTGGAAGAGGCCCGCCGCCCCGTCGAGCTTCCACCACGGGGAGCGTCGGTGGTCGTCGCCGACGAGCTCTTCGACGGCTTCCGCGACCTCACCTACGCGTACCGGTTCGGACCCCGGGCCTACGAGCTGATCTCGATCGCCGTGGTCGACCCCGACGGGGCGACGGTGGCGGCGACGACCTACCTCCCCGGGGGTCCGTCCCGGCCCCTCGAGGCCGACGTCGGACTTCAGATCGAGCTCGATCCGGTCGATGGAACGGTGTGGTCACTGTCGATCTCGACACGACGTTTTGCCCAGTTCGTCTGCATCGACCTCCCGGATCACCTCCCGGCGGACTCGTGGTTCCACCTGCCCCCCGGAGCGACCAGAGTGGTCGGGCTCACGCCCCGGCATGCCGGCGCCCCGACGCCGAGAGGACAGGTCCGGGCGCTCAACTCGCGGGCGACGGTGGGCGTCACGACCTAGCTCGCGGGGCGTCGCGCGGCCGAACCCGCTGTTGTGCTGGGCCTTCGTGCGCCATTAGCATGGGCAAGCTTCATGGCCGGTATGGCGGTCGCCGTGGCTGAGTCCCCGAACGAAGAGCAAGGGGTCCGGTCGACAACCGGTGCAGGAAAGGGCAGGCCGGCTGGGATGGCAATTCTCGATCAAGATCTCGAACGCCTCGCCGGCGAGCCGGTGCTGCGCGTCCTCGAAGGGCGCGGGATCGAGGAGTTGCAGGGCGATGCTGCTGCGAGAGTTCACCGTTGGGCGACGCTGCGGCTGCTCGTGGCTGACGCGGTCGGCCTGGTGGTCGCTGCACTCCTCGGACCGCTCCTCGTGGCCGCGATCTGGGGCGCCCCGGACCGCGCTGCGGGACACGCGCTCCTCGTGTACCTGTTCAACGTGGCACTGATCCCGCTCTTCATGGGCGTCTTCGCGCTCTACGGCCTCTACCGGGGGGTGACCCGGCGCATCTCGGAGAGTGTGTTCGCCGACCTCCGCAACATCGTGCACGCCCTGTTGATCAGCGGCGTGGCCGCCGCATTGGTCGTCTACGGCATCGACAAAGAGGTGCCCTCCGCGGCACTCGGCGTCGCCATGGTCGCCGCGATGTGTCTGGTCGCGGTGGTCGCGGTCCCGCTCGTGCGGGCCGCCGCCATCGCGGTGTTCGCCCGTTCTGCGGTCGGGTCGGTGCCGGTCATCGTGGTCGGGACCGGCAAACTTGCCCAGACCGTCGCCGGACACCTCCGCGCCCATCCGAGCGTCCAGTTCGTGGGCTACGTGGACGACAACCCGCTCGGTCGGGGCGACGTGCTCGGCGAGCTCGAGGACCTCCCCGAGCTCTGCAGCCGCTACGGGGTGGCACGCGTGGTGGTCTGTTTCTCGCGGACCCACCCCGAGCGAACCACCGAGGTGCTGAAGGGCCTCGGTGGCAAGGTCGCCGTTTCGGTCGTCCCGCGCTACTACGAGCTCATCACCGCGCGATCCCACGTCGAGGACCTCAACGGACTCACGATGCTCGACATCGCACCCGCCTCGCTGAGCCCCGGCGCGCGGCTGCTCAAGCGCTCCTTCGACGTCGTCGTCTCGTCGCTCCTGTTGGCTCTCTTCTCGCCGCTCGTGGCCGTCTTCGCCGTCGCCATCAAGGCGACGAGCACCGGACCGGTCTTCTTCCGGCAGGAGCGGACCGGTCGCAACGAACGCCCCTTCGCGATGCTCAAGTTCCGCACGATGGTCAACGACGCGGAGGAGCGCCGCGAGGAGCTCGAGCACCTGAACGAGATGGATGGTCCCCTCTTCAAGATCGCCGACGACCCGCGGGTGACCCGTGTCGGACGGTTCCTCCGTCGGACCAGCCTCGACGAGATCCCCCAGCTGATCAACGTGTGGAAGGGCGACATGTCGCTCGTCGGGCCGCGCCCCTTCGTCGTCTCGGAGTCCGAGGAGATCGAGGGCTGGGCCCGCAAGCGCTTCGAGGCGCGACCCGGCATGACCGGGCTCTGGCAGGTTTCCGGTCGCAACGAGCTCTCGCACCTCGAGCTCTGCCGGCTCGACTACCTGTACGTGGCCTCGTGGTCCTTCTGGTGGGACGTGCAGATCCTCTGGCAGACCCCGAGCACGGTCCTCCACGGGCGCGGGGCGTCCTGAACCGGCGTCGGACCGCGCTGCTCACGCCCGGCTCCGCTCCTCGGCCACGATCGCATCGATGCGCCGGATGAACCGCTCCGGCGCATAGGTCCCCGCATGGTCGACGAGCGTCGGCCCGTCCCAGCTCCGGCCCGTCATCGAGACCAGCGCGTCCGCGATCGGCCGGGCGGCGGGCTCGTCGAAGAAGACACCCGTCGTGCCCTCGACCGTCGTGTCGAGGAAGCCGCCCCACCGCAGCGCGGCGGTCGGCTTGCCGAACGACGCGGCCTCGATCGGGGTCATCCCGAAGTCCTCGTAGGACGCGGCCACGAGCCCCACCGACGACCGGTAGAGCCACCGGAGCCGGGCGTCGCCGACCGTGCCGAGCAGCGAGACGTTGTCTGGGGCCGATGCGGCGAGCGCGTCGGCATGGGGGCCGCTGCCGACCACCACCAGTCGCAGGTCGGGGAGGGTGGCGACGGCACCGATCACCGCGTCGACGTTCTTGTACGGCAGGAGCCTCGAGACGCAGAGCACGAAGCCCGGCTCCACGCCCGGCACCGGCTCCTCTTCGCCCTCCGGCGAGAAGCCGACCGGTGGGGGGACGACTTCGGCGACGATGCCGTAGCACTCGGCGACCCGCGTCCGGACGGCCTGCGAGTTGACGAGGTACCGGTCGGCGGTCGCGGCCGCGCGCCGGTCCCACCTCCGGAGCCCGGGTGCGAGCAGCCCCAGCGTCACGGACGAGGCACGCGAGCGCTGAGAGAGGTAGCGGTCGGTCTGGTACAGCCAGCGGGCCGGGGTGTGGCAGTAGACGATCTTGCGACCGGTCACGGTGGCACCGTGCGCCCAACCGCTCGACGAACAGATCGCCACCTCGGCGTCGACGACGAGGCGGCTGAAGGCGGGAGCGAGGACGGGCAGCGCGAGGCGGTGGTGCCTCCTGAGGAGTGCGACCCTGTCGATGAGGAGGGTTTCGATGCGGTGGCCGGCGAGTCCGTCGAAGGTGGCGGCGGGATCGTAGAGCGAGGTGTAGATCGGGGCATCGGGGTGGGCGGTGGCCAGCGCGAGCACCAGCCGCTCCGCCCCTCCGCGCTGGGTCAGGTAGTCGTGGACGAGTGCGAGCGGCGCGGGACTCACGCGAACGCGGCGCCGACCGCGGCGGTGTCGAGCAGGGTGTCGACGGAGAGGACCTTGCCGTCGGCCAGCTGCCAGATCTGGACCTCTTCCATGTCGACGCCTCGGCCGTTCGGCCCGGTGAAGGCCACGTGGAGCCAGGTCATGACCAGATCGCCCTCGGCGAGCAACGCCTTGAGCGTGAAGTCGGTGAACGTGAGCTTGGCGAGCTCCTCGAAGAACGCCGGGAGGCTGCGCTTGCCCTCGTAGACGCCGAACCAGGGGGCGGCCTCACGATCCGCGGCGTTGACGGCCCACCGGACGTCGCGCGCGACGAGGCTCATCACCGTCAAGAGATCGCCGGCTGCGAGCGCGCCGGTGATCCTGCGGACGACAGCTTCGTTGGTCGGCACGGAGCGCTCCTCGTGGTCGACGGCCGGACGCCACGGCCGGTCGACTCCCGAGCGTACGCGGCCGGGCCCGTTCGGGCGCGCAACCTGGCGGCGATGCCGGGTCCGGTGGTCTTGCCCGGTTACCATCGTCGGGTTCACATCCTCTTCGTCTGCACCGCCAACATCTGCCGCTCGCCGATGGCGGCCGCGCTCTTCGGGCGGCGGCTCGCCGAGCGCGGCGAGGACGTCGAGGTCACCTCGGCGGGGCTGCTCGAGTCCGGCCTTCCGGTGCCCACCGAGGTGGCGGACGTGATGGCGACCTACGGCATCGACCTGACCGGTCACCGCAGTCGCACCCTCGACCCAGACCTGCTCGGCCGCGCCGACCTCGTGATCGGGATGGCGCGGCGCCACGTCGAAGAGGCCGTGCTCATGGACCCGTCCCGTTGGCCCCTCGCCTTCCGGCTGCGCGAGCTGGTCCGCCGCGGCGAGGACGTCGGCGGGCGCCGTCCCGATCAGGGGATCCGCTCGTGGATCGATGCGGCGAACGGGGAGCGGTCGCGTGCGTCGTTGGCGCGCCGGTCGGCCTCCGACGACATCGCCGACCCCTACGGGGGCCCCCGCCGCGCGTACGAGGAGACCGCTGCCGTGCTGGACGACCTCACCGGACGCCTCGTCTCGCTCCTCTGGCCGGACGACCAGCCCCAGGCCGGCGAGACCGCACAGGGCTGGTAGGCGAGGCGTCGGCCCGGATGTGGTACGCCGACGACCGGGGTGCGAACATACCCGGGTGAACGACGGCTGCTCGATTCGGGAGCTGCCCGACGGAGGGTGCCAGTTCGTGCTCGAGGAGCCGACCCTCACCTTCCTCCGGGTCGACGAGCGGGCGACACTCCAGTTCGGTCACACCGCGGTGGCGATCGCCGGTCCCTTCGAGCTCGGGGTCGACGGGGTCACCCACCGCCTCGATCCACGGCGAGCCGACCAACTCGCCCCGCTGCTCTCGCTCTATCCCGGCACGGTCCGGTGGCTGTGGACCTCTCCGGACGGTGAGCTCCGCGGGGTCTTCGAGCACGGTGCGTGGCTCAGGGTCGGCCCCGACGGACCCGTCGCCTCCTGGTCGGTGACCGGCCAACCGACGATGCGGGTCGGGGAGCGCTGAGCCGGACGCTCAGCGGAGCAGCTCGGGATGGCGCGCCGCGACCATGCGGCGCATGCCGTCACGCCAGTCGACCGTCGTCCGGCCGACGAGCTCGTGCATGCGGGTGAGATCGATGTCCACACTGTCGATGGTGGCGTCGGTCGGGGCGAACCGAGCGGGCAACCCGGTGAGCTCGCCCAGGTAGCCACACCACTCCTCGATGCTGACCGCCTGGTCGCCACCCCAGTTGACGGTGGTCGCCGGCGTCGAGGCCGCCCCGAAGAGGCCCGGCAGCATGCCCAGGATGTCGTCCTCGTGGAGCGGGTGGTAGATGCTCGGGGCATCGACGTGGACCGGGATCTCGCCGCCGTTGATCATCATCTCGAGGTGGATCGCCGGCCATCCGCCGCGGTCCCCGTAGGGGACCGAGAGGCGGGCGATGGTGGTCGGCAGCGCGAAGCGGTCGGCGGCCCAGCGGGCGGTCCCTTCGGCGGCGATCTTGCAGATGCTGTAGGTGCGCAGGAACGGCCAGACCCCGTGGTTGTCGCCGAGCTCGTCGTCCTCGGCGAAGACGTGATGGCCCATCGGCTTGTAGACGGCGGTCGTCGAGCAGTGCACGAACGCACGCGCCCGCTGGTGGTGCTCCATCAGCCAGGCCAGGCCGCCGCTGTTCGCGCGGAGGTCGCGCTCCCAGTTGTTGGACTTGGCCACGGCGAAGTTGACGACGTACTCGGCGTCGGCCGGCAGGCCGCCGACGTCACCGGTCACGAGATCGATCGGTACGCACCGGACCCCGCCGGCCTCGAGCCGCTCGCGTGCCGTGTCGTCGCGGAACCGCGCGGCGCCGACCACGGTGTTCTCACGGGCGAGGGCGAGGGCGACGGGCTCGGCGACCTGACCGGTCACCCCGGTCACGACGACGGTCGTGCCGGTGATCGTCGGGGACGACATGGGGGGCTCCTTCGGCGGTGCTCGGGGACGGCGGACGCCGGGGCAGCCTACCGGCGGGCCGTGCAGCGGGCGCACGGCGGGGCATGGCGCGGAGCACGGCGGGGCACGGCCGCGACATCCGGCTTCCGAACGGCGCGAAGGTCGGTCCCTCCCGAACGAACCAGGTCGGTCGCGCCGGGCGATGTGGACATCGCGAGCGGCCATGCGTCATACTGTCTGTTCCGCCTGTTTTTGCCGGTTGACCGCGTATTCCCTGGTCACCGAGTTGGAGCTCCGGCGGAGCAACCAGTTGTCCGAACAGTTCCGAGGATGTGACCTTCCCATGAGTGCCACCTGGCGCAAGTACGCTGCCTGCCAGGGCATCGATCCTGACGTGTTCTACCCGGTCTCCGACGAGGAGGCAGACGAAGCGAAGGCGATCTGCGACGTCTGCGCGGTCAGGGAGGCCTGCCTCGAACACGCCCTGGCGGCCCGGGAGCGGGAAGGCATCTGGGGCGGCACGACCGAGCGCGAGCGGCGTCGCATCCACCGCCAGCGGCGCAAGTCGGCCTGATCACCGGTACCGCCACTACCGCCGGTACCGGCGGTCCGGAGACGGACCAACGCGCGCGTGTCGAGGCTGCCGTTCGTGCCCATCCACCCGGCGACGCCCGCGAGGCCGACTCGAAGGCGCAGCTGCTCGCCGCCCTCACGACACTCGAGGACCCCTTCGACCGGAGCTCGGATCCGACCCACCTGACCGCGTCGGCAATCGTGACCGGACCCCGGGGCGTGGTGCTCCACCTCCACCGTCGACTCGGCCGGTGGCTGCAGCCCGGCGGCCATCTCGAGCCCGGCGAGCCACCGGAGGCGGCCGCCGTGCGTGAGTGCCGCGAGGAGACGGGCCTCCCCGCCGAGCACGCGTCGACGGGGCCGCGGCTGGTCCACATCGACGTGCACCCGGCCAACGGGCATGTGCACCTCGATCTCCGGTACCTCCTCGTCACCCCTGACCTCGATCCCGATCCGCCACCCGGGGAGAGCCCGGCGGTGGCGTGGTTCGGCTGGGACGAGGCGGCCGACCTCGCGGACGAGGCGCTGTCGGGCGCGCTCCGTGCCGCCCGTAGGCTGATCGACGTCCCGGGGAGCGGGGCCGACGGTGGGCGCGGAGAGGAGACGGGATGACCGAGCCGTTCGACACGCTGCTGGCGGTGCAGGCGCACGACACGGCGCTCGACCAGCTGCGCCGCCGGCTCGAGACGATGCCCGAGCGGATCGCGCTCGACGGGCTCCTGACGCGCCGAGTCTCGCTCGAGGCGGAGGCAGCGACGGTGCGCAAGGAGGTCGAGGCGCTGGCTGAACGCCAGCGGGCCCTCGAGGAGCAGATCACCCTCACGGCGACGCGGCGGCACGAGATCGAACGTCGGATGGAGTCGGGGCAGGTCTCCGCGGCACGTGACCTCCAGGCAATGGACCACGAGGTCCAACAGCTGGCCGCGCGCCAGTCTCGTCTCGAGGAGGAGGAGATGGCCCTTCTCGAAGAGGAAGAGCCCCTCGACGTCGCGCTCGCCGAGCAGGAGTCGGTCACAGCCGGCATGGCCGTCGAGCAGTCCGAGCTCGAGCGCGCGGTCGCGTCCACAGAAGCCGAACTGGCACGTGCCATCGAGGAGACCGAAGCGCTCAGGGCCACGGAGGCCTCGTCCCTTCCAGCGGAGCTCGCCGATCGCTACGAGCGGATCCGGGCGCGCCTCGGCGGGGTGGGTGCGGCGAGACTGGTCGGGGACCGGTGCGACGGATGTCATCTCGCCCTCCCTTCCGTCGACGTCGATCGGATCCGGCACCTGCCGCCGGCCGAGTTCGCGACCTGCCCGCAGTGCGACCGCATCCTCGTCCACTGAGCACGACCGCCTCGCGACGCGCCCGCCATGTTGATCCTGGTCCGCCACGGTGAGTCGACCGGCAACGCACACGGACTCCTCCTCGGTCGGCTCGACGCGCCGCTGACCGAGCGGGGCCGGGTCCAGGCGCAGTCGCTCGCAGCCTCGGTCGCGGGTGCCGTCCGGCTCATCTCGAGCCCGCTCGAGCGGGCGGTCGACACTGCCGAAGCCCTCGGCACCGGGCTCCCCGTCGAGATCGACGAGCGATGGGTCGAAGTCGACTACGGCGAGCTCGACGGCCAGCCCCTCGACGCGGTCCCCTCCGACGTGTGGGCCCGGTGGCGCAAGGACCCCGAATTCCGTCCACCCGGCGGGGAATCGCTCCGGGCGGCGGGTGCCCGGGTGCGCGCCGCCTGCGAGGAGCTCTTCGCGGTCGACGGCGAGGGTGCCCGCGGTCCGGGGACCGTGGTCGTGGTCAGCCACGTCTCGCCGATCAAGGCGGCGACCTGCTGGGCGCTCGGCCTCGGGGACGAAGGGGCGTGGCGGCTCTACCTGGCCACGGCGTCGATCACCCGGATCACGTGGGGCACGGTCGGACCGGTCCTCGCCCGCTTCAACGAGACCCCCTGGGCCGATCCGGGGGGTTGACCGGGGACCGGGCTCAGCGCAGGATCCGGTCGACCGCGTAGACCGTGATCCGCTCGGCCACGGCCGGCGAGTGCCGGGCGTGGACCCGCAGCGTGTGCCAGGTGCTCCAACCGGTCGCGAGCTCCAGCGCGTCGAGGGTGACCGCGGACGTCCCGCCGGGTCCGGCCAGCTCGGGCCCGAACGTCTCGGCGAGCTGCATGCGAAGTCGGGAGCGGAGCTCGGCGAGGAATAGGTCGAAGCCGGGGCGACCGGACGTCCGGTCGAGCGCGGCCCGGTAGAGCGGTGCCACCGTCTCGAAGAGCTCGCGCCGGCGGCGGCAGGTCGCCCGGATCCGGAGCTCGACCGGGCCCCGGGCCGGGACGGCGACGGCGAGCGCGCGGTGCTGTGAGGCCTGGAGCTTCGCCGCGTCGAGCAGCAGCAGATCGAGGTCGGCGAAGTGATGGTAGAAGGTCCGCCGGGTCACCCCGGCTCGGTCGGCGACCCGCTGGGTGGTGAGCGCAGGATCTCCTTCCGCGACGAGCGCGATCGCAGCATCGATCAGCTGGACCCGGGTGACGTTCCCTCGCAGGCGGCGTCGGTCCGACTCGAAGGCGACGGGCTGCGACGGACCGGCACCACCCTTGCGCCTCTCCGGCGCGCCGCCGCGACCGCGACCTGCGCTCATGCCCCTCACGGACCCCAATCCTAGGAACTCGACAACTGATTTATGCGTCAGGGTAGGATTCAAGAGCGGAATCAGAGGTTAAATGTGGGTGAATCTGCGGATTTCAGTCCACAGGGTCGGTCCGCCTGGCTGGCCGGTCCGGCCCGGCCGGCAAACGGCAGTCAGGGAACCAGCGCGACCTTGATGGCGGCAGCCTCGCGATCGCCCGCGACCCGGAAGGCCTCGGCGGCATCGTCGAGGGCAAACCGGTGGGTGATCAAGGTTTCGGGCAGGTCGGGTGTCGCCGCGAGGAGGTCGATCGCGTCCTCGAACTCCGACCGGCCGTGATGATGGCCGTAGACGAAGGACGGCAGGATGGTGGCCTCCTTCATCTGGAAGCCGAGGCCGATGGAGACCGGCTCCCAATAGCTCCCGACGATGCTGACCGTCCCGCCGGGCCGGACCAGCTCGATCGCGGTGTCGAGCGCCGACTGGGTGCCTGCCGCCTCGACCACCAGGTCGTAGTCGCGCCCGGTGCTCGTGGACGCGCCGAGCCGCGCTCCCGCCTCGATCCGACCGGGCCGGTGCGCGAGGAGGTCGACCGAGGCGCCGACGGAGCGGGCGACGGCTATTGCGCAGAGGCCGATCGGACCGGCGCCGACCACGAGCACGCGGGCTCCCGGCGCCAGCCCGGCCCGGTGGATGCCGTGCAGCGCGACCGCGACGGGCTCGACAAGACAGGCGCACTCGAGCAGCCGCTCGTCCGGCAGTGGCTTCGCGCAGGCCGGATCCACCCAGACCTCGTCGGCGAGACCGCCGTCGAGGCTGACCCCGTACATGGCGGCGAGCAGTGCGGCACACTGCTGCTCCTGGCCGCTCCGGCAGTGGTCACAGGTCCCACAGGCGACGACGGGTAGGACTGCGACCGGCGTGCCGTCGTCGAGCCGACCGCAGAACTCGTGGCCGAGGGTGACCGCGCTGGGACCGAACGAGGCGAGGTGGACGTCCGAGCCGCAGATCCCCGAGGTGGCCACGCGCACCCGGACGCCGTCGCGCGGGATCTCCGGAATGGCGAGGACCTTGATGCCCTCCTCGGTGTTCCGGACGCCGCGCACCGGGCTCAGTCGGTCGCGCGGACCACGGCCGGCCCGGGTCGGGTGCCGTCGGGTCGGTAGAGGTGCTGTCCGATCGTCCCTCCGGTCCTTCCGGGCACGCCAGGTCCTCTCCGCTCGACGCCGCAGGGACGCCGGGCACGCAGTGGGCGCAGCCGACCCTAGCGCCCGGTCGGAGGAACGGCGCCCGGGCACGGACCCTTCCGGGATCTCCCGCAGGCAGGCTCGCGCACCCGATGTTGCGGAATTCCGTGGAATGTCAGTACAACTGCCGATTTCTCCCGATTGGTGCCTGTACGGAGACGAACACCCGTAGAAAGCGCCGAAAAGCCTCAAGAGACCAGGTCAACGAGCCGAACACGCACGCATGAGACGTACGACGCGGCGGGACGTCGGGAAGACCGGCGGCATCCTCCACCTTCTGGCCGTCCTCGGCGCGGCCGCGATGGCAGCGGCCTGTGCCGCGCTGGCGGTCGCGGTGTTCACCTTCCATCTCTCGATGAGCCCGGTCCTCACCGGGAGCATGCGGCCGACGTTCGCACCGGGGTCGCTCATCGTGACCTCTCCGATCGCGGTGGACCGGCTCACACCCGGCATGATCGTCCTCTTCGTACCGCCCGGTGAGCATGCCGTCTTCGCACATCGCATCACCTCGGTCAGCGGCCCGGGGTCGGCGCCGGTCATCACCACCAAGGGCGACGCCAACTCCTCGCCGGATCCCTGGCACGCCCGCCTGACGAGGGCGACCGTCCCGAGGGTGGTGGCGAGCGTGCCCCTGGTCGGCCAGCTGCTCGAGGGCAGCGGCCCCGATCGGCTCATCCTCGTCGTCGCGGGCGGGCTCGTCGCCGGTGTGGTCTCCGCCAGCTGGGTCCTCCGTCCACGTCGTCGTCCCGTCTGGCGCGCCACCGTCTGAGCCGGCCTGCGCCCCGAATCGAACACGTCCGTCAGTACCTACCCATGCAGCATCCACATTCAATGCAGCACGAAAGGGGGATTCCCACCATGAACAGGCATCAGCACACGAAAGAGAAGAACAGGCATCCAGGACGGGCGGTCATCGCGGGGCTCCTCGCGGTGGCGGTCGGGTCGCTGACCGCGGCGGGCGTCTATGCGGCGCTGTCGGCGCAGGCGACCGGTTCGGAGGCGGTGACGTCGGGGACACTCAACCTCACGCTCAGCCCCGATGTGGGTGCCGGCTTTTCCAACTTCTCGGCGCCGATGGCGCCGGGCGACACCAACAACGTCTACGTGGACCTCAACAACACGGGGACCCTCGCGTCGGCCGCCGGCATGACCCTGTGGGTCGCCGGCAGCCCGGTCAATGCCCTCACCGATGGGACCGCACCGGGTGAGGGCCTCAACGTGACGATCACCCAGTGCTCGGTCGCGTGGACGCTCGGTTCGGGAAGCTGCTCCGGCTCGACGACCTCGATTCTGGCCACCACCTTGGTCAGCTCGATGAACTCGTCCGGCACGGCGGTGAACCTCTCCAACATCCCCGCATTGGTGGCAGCCATCGGCCAGGTGGCCCACGTCCAAGTGACCCTGGGGCTGGTGGCGACGGAGGTCTCGACCAATGGCGTCTCCCCGAGTCCGACGATTCAGGGTCTGTCGACCACGCTGACGTACACCTTCACGGAACAGCAGCGGGCCGGCGTCGCGACCAATCAGTAGTCGGACATCCAGTCGTCGGAGATGCCGTGCGCATCCAGTCTGGATGGTGGTCAGTACGCAGGACGGTCGCAACGGCGACCGTCCTGCTGCTGACCGCGTTCGCGCTCCCCACGGTCGCGGGAGCGGACAGCACCGTCGGGGCGGGTCTCGAGGCAGTGACGAGTGGGAGTTGGGCGGCGACCGCAAGCCCCGCATCGCTTACCTTCACCTCCGACGCCACGCAGTCGTCCGTGGTTGCAAACGTCGGCACGCTCGGCCTCTCCGCCGTCAGCTTCGAAATGACGATCTCACTGCCGGCAACGGGCGCACCGACGTTCACCGTCTTCGTGTGCGACGTTCCGTGGTCGTCGGGGTCGTGCGCGGGGGGACCGGGCACCGAGGTCGGCGGCACGTTCTCGGCGGGCACCACGACGACGGCGACGACCTCGGTGGTCCCTCCACTTGGTGGATCGGTCGACCTTCTCGTCGTGCCGACGTCGGTGGTCTCGTCGGTGACCGTGACGCTCGGGACGTCGATCGATGCCGCCCAGCTGCGGTCGCCGCTCACGACCAATCAGTGAGCGGACCGGGACCGTCTCCGAGCGGGACCGCTCACCGCCTCGATCGACCCGACAGTCCGACGGAGCGCAGCAAGCTTGCGGTCATCTGGTTGCTCGTGCGGTAGACGGCACGGCGTGCCCGACGCTTGGCGTAGGCGCCGGGTCCCTTGGCCGCCGCCTCCACGTCGCCGAGCTCACGTGCGGCGCGGTAGAGCTGAGACCTGAGCGTGCTCCTCCGAGGCATGTGCCCTCCTTGCCTGTTCGGCCGTGCCGATGATCGCGGGTCGACCTCGCCAGGTCAACAAGGTCTATGGGCAGAACAGCTAGGCCGAGAGATCGACGCCGCGTTCGTTCCGTCCCCGGAGCTCGTCGGCGATGCGTCGATAGGAGCCGGCCGGATCGCCGCCGGGCACCGGTGTGACCAGTGACCCGACCCTGCGCGACACACGGCGGTCCCGTCGCAGTCTTCGCTCGCGTCGCGGCGCACCTTCCGCGTGGACCCCACGTTCCGCGCTCGCGGCGTCCCTGGTCTCGAGGACGCCGGCAAGCAGGCGGTACGACGCCTCGATCAAGCTGATCGCTTCGCTTTCGAACTCGGTGCGCTGCGCTTTCGCGAGCAGCTTCGCAGCCGTCGCGAGGCCGTCACGGTCCATCGTGCCCCTCCGTCTTCCTGCCCGAGGCAATCGTACCGGAGGGGTGTGGGTAGTCACCAGGGGCGACTGCCCGTTCATGCAGTCGGAGACCGGCCGGCCACGACGTCTACCGTTGGGGGATGCGGACCGAGCGCACGAGGGCCGCCACCCGCCCACGCCGCATGGACGAACCAGCTCGCCGCCGCGTGTACCGACGGCGACGGACCGCGGTCGTCTCGCTCCTGCTCATCGTGGTCGTCCTCTTCGTCTACGGCGTCGACCACCTCGCTGGCGGAGGGGGATCTCGGGCGGCCGCGACGTCGGGCTCGACCACGACCGCAGCAACGACCACGACCACCACGGTGCCGCCGACGACCACGTCCACCACCGGGCCGGGTGCCCTCCCGCAGACCGGTGCATTTCCGACCACGACCAGCCCGATCTTCTCCGCCGGCGTGGCGGCGCTCTGGAGCGGCGTGTCCACCGGCGTCGTGACGAACGCCCTCCCAGCGTTCTTCCCTGCACAGGCCTACGTGCAGTTGAAGAGCATCGCCAACGCCCAGGGTGACTACAGCGATCGGCTGGTGACCGAGTTCGAGGCGGACGTCGCCGCTGCGCACCAGCTCCTCGGTCCCGATGCCGCCGCTGCCAAGTTCATCGCGGTCAACGTCGACTCGGCCTACGCGCACTGGGTGCCGAGCGGTGTCTGCGACAACGATGTCGGCTACTTCGAGCTCCCCAACTCACGCGTCATCTACTCGATCAACGGCCAGGTCAGCTCCTTCGGGATCGCCTCGATGATCTCGTGGCGTGGCGAGTGGTACATCGTCCACCTCGGCGCGATCCTGCGCTCGGGCAGTGGGGGCGAGGTCGCGAGTCCGACGACCGGTCCGGGCAGCCCCGTCTACTCGTCGACCTGCTGATCGCGCAGTGCCGTCGGGATCCTTTCAGCCCGCGACGGTCGCCGAGGTCGACGCGAGGTCCCCGAAGGTTCCGGCGGAGTCGTGCCCGCTCCGGAGGCAGCCCGGATCGGAGCCCAGCGGATCCCCGAAGGACGCGTAGGCCCGCGCACGCGAGCCGCCGCAGAGCTCGGCGGCGTCACAGGAGCCGCACGCGCCATGGAAGTCGGCGTCGCGGATTGCGCGCAGCACGGGGTCGTCCCGGTAGATCGCGGGGAGGCTTGTGTCGCGCACGTTTCCGAGCCGTAGCGGCATGAAGCCAGAGGGATAGACGTCTCCGTTCGCGGCCACGAAGACGATGCCCTTGCCGTCGCGGGTCGCGGCGCTCGGGGCTCGGGGCGGCCCGATCGGATCGCCGAGCAGCTCGACGAGCCGACTGTGCAGCTCGTGGTAGAGCGGACCGGCGTTCGGTGAAGCTGCCGGGTGGAGCTCGGTCCGCTCGCGGGTGACCCGACGGAAGAACGGTGCCTCGACCGTCCGAACGGTGAATCCGAACCGGGACGCGTCGACGAGGAAGTGGCAGACGTCCTCGTTCTCGGCTGCGGTCGTCGCCTGGGCCTCGGTGCCGCGACCGGTCGTGATCAGGAAGAAGAGCTCCCACGCGCAGACGTCCGCCTGACGCATGAGCGCTGCGATGTCGGCCAGCTCCGCGAGGTTCGATCGCATCACCGTCGTGTTGACCTGCACGGTGAAGCCGTTGCGCTGGAGCTTCCCGATCGCGCGCAACGTATCGTCGAAGTGACCCTCGATGCCGCGTACCGAATCGTGCGTCTGCGGGCATGCACCGTCAAGGCTGAGCGAGACGGTTTTCACCCCCTGTCTGCGAAGCCCCTGGAGCCTCGTCGAGGTCAGCTTCGGCGTCACGGACGGGGCGACCGCCACCGGAACCCGCCGTCGCTTGGCGTGGGCAGCAAGTTCGACGAGGTCGTCGCGTGACATGCAGTCGCCGCCGGTGAGCACCAGGATCGGCCGGGGGCTGCCGAGCCCGGCGAGGTCGTCGATGAGGGCCATGCCCTGGTCGGTCGAGAGCTCGTCACATCCGGCCGCCTCCTGGGCGTCCGCTCGGCAGTGCGTGCATGCGAGGGCGCACGCCCGGGTCGTCTCCCAGAAGACGAGCAGCGGCCGGCTGTCGAAACGGTGGCTCCGACCGGTGGGGCTCACGGTGCGCCGCGAACCGTCAGTCGTGTCGACATGCATGGATTGTCACCGACCGTTGTGGGACGGCAACAGGGTCTTTGGTCCTCTTCGGGAGCCGACCCGGACGGCGTCGGCCAGTTGCGGCGACCGGCGCCAGATCGATGAGCCACGAGGATTACCGGGCTGGCTCACCTCGGCCTCGCCGGGCCAGGGCTGTGTCGAGCGGGGGTGAGGTCCTTGATCGAGTGACGGTGAAAGGTCGCGTCGTGCCTCTGGCGAGGGGCGGTCGGGCGCAGCGGAACAGGTCCTGCGAACGGCCGTGGGGGATCGAACCGTCCGTATCATTGGGCGCGCCCATTGACGGGCCCACACGTCGTACCCGGCCGGACCGGGACTCGAGGAGAGATCATGCTCAAGGGATTTCGGAACTTCCTCATGCAGGGCGAACTGATCGTCATCGCCGTCGGACTGGTCGTCGCCCTCGCGTTCAGCACCCTCATCAAGTCGTTCACCGACAACATCATCACTCCGTTGGTCAACGCGACCGCGGGCAAGGGGACGGCCACGGTCGGACTCGGCTGGACCGTCAACGGGCAGCGGATCAACCTCGGATCGTTCATCTCGGCCATCGTGTACTTCCTCGTCTTCATGGCCGTGATCTACGTCGTGCTCGTCGTGCCGTATCGCGCGTTCATGAAGCGGCGCGGCTCGACCGTCTTCGGTGACCCCCCGGAGACCAAGACCTGCCCCGATTGCCTCTCCGACGACCTCCCGGCTGCTGCCTCGAAGTGCAGGCACTGCGCAAGTGTGCAGCCCGCCACGTCCTGAGTCGGCGGCGCGACCGGCTCCGTATCTGCGGTCCGGTTCAGTCGCCGAGGGAGCTGGACCGGTTCGGAGTCAGCTGCCTGCCATCATATCGATGGCGTGCACCGCCGTTGGGTGCACCGTGACGACGACGCGACGCGGATTGTCACCGTCGAAGGTTCGGAGATCGACGCCGTACTTCTGACCGACCCGACTGGCGAAGGCGTACTCCGGGTCGTCGGCGATCTCGGCGTCGCCGCGGATCTCGAGGTAGCGGGTCGGTGCCGCACGGTCGAGCACGAAGAAGGTGACGGAGGGGTCCGCCCGGAGATTGGCCACTTTCCAGCGGGACGTGTTGAGCGACACCCTGATCACGCCGTCCTCGACGAGGAACCAGATCGCGGACAGCTGAGGTCTCCCGTCCGGATCGATCGTCGCGAGTACGGCGACGTCGGTCTCGAGGAGATCGCGGTGGGAGTCGGGGATCGTGGTCGAGGTCATGCACCGCGCAACAGCGTGGGCCGGGTGGGGATTCCGTGGCAACCAGCATGCTGAACCGGAATGTGCGCCCATACCGCACAGCAACTTGCTGTCAAACCAACGGCACGTCGGACGGTTCGAGGCGACGGCGAACTTGAGAGGCGCCCAAGCGGAGCACCCCCAGCCCGAGAATTCGTCACCGTCCGCCTTGCGGTGAATGCATTCGGTCGAGCGCGCCCTCGCTCTTCGACGGCGTCACCAACGGTGTGGGCCTTGTCACTCAGCGGCGTTTCCATTGCGTTCATCAGTTGCTATCCGCGGACTTCGTGTACCCTGGCGGCGCGAGCCGGAACTGCGGGGCGCCCGGCGCGTAACCATCATCCGTCCCCGGCGGAAATTGAGGAGAACATTCATGGACGCACGATGGAAGAAGCGGACGACGAGGAGCGCCGCCATCGCGGTCCTCGCGATGGCGTGTTCGGTGGTGATGGCAGGAGCTGCGACGTCAGTCGCTTCCGCGGCGCCGGGCCGCGCCCCGATGACGGCGGCGAAGTCCTTCGCCAACTACAAGAACAATTTGAGCGGCAACACCAAGGGATGGTGTACACCCGCACAGGGATGCAATGGTCAAGGCGGCAATTCGGCGTTCTACGGAACGATCGATATCGTTCCCTCGTCGTACTCCAACTACGGCGGGTACGCGGCGAGCGTCCCCGGACCTGGCGGCAAGAAGCACTACGCCAGGACCAGCGGTGCGGGGCTCCTGCAGGACACCTTTACCGGGTGCCCGACCCCTGGGTATGACGCGGCCCTCAACACGCCCTATTGCGAAGGTCCGTACGTCTGCTACGGAGGCACGTGTGCCCAGTCGGTGTTTCCGACCAACGGGTTCACGTCGTCGATCAAGATCTACATCGACCCCGTGTGGGCGGCCGCCAACCCTGGACAGAACCTCGACTGGGACGTCGGCCTCAACAACACGTTCGGGAATTACCTGAACGACAACGGGTTCACGATGTGCACGACGTCCGCCGGTGGCGGGGGCTTCTATCTGAGCCTCAACCAATTCAGCAGTTGCAGCCCCACTTCCCAGGAGCTGACCGCAGCGGGCTGGTACACGTTCACGCAGGTCTTCCAGCCGGTTGCCGGCAGTGTCGTGGTCACGTACTCGGTGACACCTCCCACGGGCCCGGTCTGGACCAGCGTGGTCAACACCGGCCTGGCCACGTCGGCGACCGGCGGTCCGAGCTACGGCTGGCTCGCGGACGAGGACATCCTGGGCCTTCCGGTCTCCCAGATCTCGATGAAGAAGAACTGATCGCCTGAGCAGGGATCCCACACGGTCGCGCTCGCGTCCGCGTGGCGGTCTCCCTGTTGAGGACATTGCCGGCTCGCGCCTTTGTGGGTCGGCATCACGCCAAGTTGAAGGATCAAGATGCCTCGGCCCACATCGTTCGATGTGGGCCGAGGCTGCTTCCGACTCCGAGGGCGCGGCCGAGCCGGTGTCGGTTGGGAGATGGTGCAGAACAGTGGACGAGGGGAACACGAGAATTGACGCCTCGGCCGCATGGTGTTGAGGTCGCGATCCCTCGATCCGATCACCACCCCGGCGGTGTAGTGCCGGCTCGAGCGGGCATTCACAGCCGGGTGGCAGGCTGAAGAGGAGCAGTCGACCGAATTCGAGGCTACGAGCAGTGCGGTCAATGCGCTGGTGCGCTTCTCGCGCCGCGGTTCGGTGCAAGGGGACATCGCCGAATACGCGGTCCACTTTCGCCTGCCTTCGCAATCATCTCAGTGTGGGGCGAAAGTTGGCCGAACGCGTTGAGAGTCGGCCGTACGAGTCGCGAGTCTCAAGGCCGACATGGACCCGTCATGGCTGTGGCCGGCCGGACGAGGGCGCCTTTGATGCACGACTCGATGAGATCCCGATCGACAGGCCGTCCCTACTCTGACCTCCGAGCGAATCGCTCAGGGTCGGCCAGCGTCAATCCAGGCTTGAACCGCAGAGTCAGCGATGCGGCGAGCGGCCTTGGTGGTGAGTTTGCGGCGCACCGCCCACGTGCGGAACCGGACCTTCTCGTCATCACTGAGGCGCGAGAAGAGCGTCTTCCCTTTGCTCTGAGGGCGCCGACCAGTCCCCGTCTTGGCCCTGGCCGGTCGGCTGGTGGTGCGGGATGCTCTCCCTGCTTCGATGTAGGGCTTGAGCACCCTGCGAAGTGAGGCGGCGTTCCGCTTGTTCAGATCGATATCGAATGCTTTCCCGTCGATCGAGAAGGAAACGGTCTCGGTAGCACTGCTGCCATCGAAATCATCTGTCAACTCGACGATTACTGTTTCGGTGCGGGCCATATTGTGAGCCTCTCCAATGCGCGGGGAAATGGGGTGCGACCGTTCAGCGTATCGGTTTCCGCAGGCATTGAAGTCGCGTGACCGGATCGGACGAGCGGTCCGGAGCTAGGACAGCGTCGGATACAGCGGTTCCTCAGATCGATTCCGAGGAGCGCTGACGGCAATGAGGAAGCCGATCAGCGCCATTGCGTTTCCAATCGCCATTGCACCATGTGCGGCACCGGGCACGTGAAAGGCGTCCCGCCCGAATGTGTGCAGCGAAGAGGTGGCGCCCAGAGTAGCTAGGGCTGAGAAGGCCGCGAAGGCGACCATAGCGAGGAGTGCAAGGTGCAACTGCGCTCGACGTTCGATCTCGATGGAGCCCAGCCACCGGAGCAAGAGGAAGGCGCCAACAGCCAAGCGTCGGCAATGACGCTCGAGGACTGCTCGATGTCGATTGAACGGGACACGGAGTGGTCGGTATTCGCAATGAGGATCGCTGGAGCGGACCCACTTCGCCGCGCACCCGGAGTGAGACGTAGCTCGCAGGAATGGATGCCCATTGGGAGTCCGGTTCCACCAGCTCCGGCACTTCTACGCATACCTGCTCGCACAGCACGGAGAGTCAGACAAGGTCGTCCAAGAGCGCCTTGGGCACACATCGGGTCAACTGAAGCTGGGCACGTATGCCCACCTTTGGCCTGACTCAACCCGTGAAGCCGTAGATCTCGCATTGAGCAATCCGTGCTTGTCGATCTGTGTCAGACGATGGCACGTCTCGGGTGGTTATCCTGCCCCCACACGCTCGCCGCTCGTGCAGCCGATGTCGGAGACGTGCTTCTCGTTCGCCTGCCATCGGTCACTCGACGGTACGATCGTCTCTCCGCACGACCACCGCTCGGGAAGGACGTCGCCGCTGATCGTGAAGCTCCAAACACTGGCGGGCATGCCATGCGGTTCACCTCCGGCACGGAAGATCCCTTTCCCGGCGTCGCGGCCCGTGCACATGTCCTTCAGGCCACCGCGACGGTGGAATTTCCGCCCGGATGCCATCCGGATGCTCTCCTCGCACCACGGGAATCTGCCGGCCTCCAGTTCCCGAGCCAGCCCCTGCTGTCACGCCCGATCGCTCCATTCCGGCACGAGGTTCGGTCAGCTGGTTCCTCCCCAAACGGGCTAGGTTGGGTGCAGTGGCTTCCCCAGGGGAGCTGGCGGGATGGGGGATCGCCGTGTCCGCAAGATGTCGTGTGGTTGCAAATGAGGCCACCGAATGGACGGCACCTCGGGTCCGGGCGAGGCTGCGCTCAGCGCGGGGCGGACGACGATCCAATGCATCGGTGGACAGGAGGCCGCTGCTCTTCGCAGTTTTCGTCCTTGTGCTCGGGGTGGCGTCCGTAGTTCCGATTCGGGCCGCCTGGGCCCGGTCGCCGACGAAGCTGACGAGTTGCACGTTCGCCGCCCTGCAGAACGCGGTCGCCGGTGGAGGCACGATCGACTATGAGCAGAGTTGCTCCGGCAGTTCCGCCGTGACTTTCGCGACGGAGATCATCTTCAGGGGGGCAGCGGACATCGAAGCGAATGGATTCGGGATCACCTTCTTCGGATCGGACGCGACGAGGTTCTTCGACCTGGTGGGCGGTCACCTCACGATCTCCGGGATCGTCATGGATGGGGGACAGGCGACCGGACAGGCCGGGCAGTCCGGCAACAGCGGCGGTGCGGGGACAAGTGGCTCGGACGGCTCGAGCGGATCGGATTCGGTCGGGGGCCCGGCAGGGCCAAGCACCCCTGGGGGCAATGGGACGACTGGGACGGCCGCGCCGCTTCCCAGCCGATCGGCACCCCAGGCCCAAGGTGGTGCACTGCTCATCGAGGCCGGGACCGTGGTGCTCAACGATGATTCGGTCAACGGTCGGGTCGACGGCGGTGCGGGCGGCAACGGTGGCTCCGGTGGCGTCGGCGGGAGTGGTGGATCCGGTGGCGCGGGAAGCGATGGGGTAGCCGGCCTTCCGGGCCAGGTGACCGGCCAGAGCGGGTTCGCCGGCCAGGCAGGCTTTCAGGGCGGGAGTGCGACATCAGGATCGAATGGCGGCAATGGAGGCGCTGGCGGTGCCGGAGGCAACGCGCTCGGCGGTGCCATTTACAACGCAGGGACCTTGATCGTCAACGGGGGCACCGTCAGCGGAATCGCCGACGGAGGACCCGGTGGCAACGGCGGCAGCGGAGGGAACGGCGGTAACGGCGGCAACGGAGGGATCGGCGGCTCGGGCGGCGACGGAGGCGAAGGAGCCGCCGGCTCGACGGGTACCGCCGGAGGGAACGGAGGCAACGGCGGCCCCGGGGCGAGCATGGGGGCAAACGGCAACGGCGGCAACGGCGGGATGGGTGGCGACGCGGGAGCCGGCGGTGCGGCCGAGGGTGGGGCGATCTTCAACTCCGGAACCCTCGACATCACTGGCGCCGCCATCACGGGTTCGTCGGCAGTCGGCGGTCCGGCAGGAGTGGGAGGCTTCAACCAGCTGGGACCCGGCGACGGCGGCAGTGGTGGCTCGCCGGGCGGGTATGACCCGGCCGCGATCGGCGCCGGAAGAGGTGGGAGCGGTGGCGGTGGCGGTGCCGGCGGGGGGACCGATGGATCCGGCGCCGGCAACGGCGGAAACGCGGCCGTCCCCGGAGATGGCGCGGCATCGGCGTCGACGGGAAACGCCGGCGCCTGGGGTACCCCGCCGACGAAGTGCGTACCGACCGCGAATCCGTTGAAACGCTGCCCCGGATTCGGTGGCCCGGCCTTGGGTGGCGCGCTCTTCAGCTCCGGTTCGTCGACGGTCGACACGACGGATTTCTCGGCCAACGCCGCGACCGGCGGTACGAGCTTCGGTGGGGGCGGCATCGCTGCACCGGGTGGATTCGGTGGGGGCGGTGCCAACGGAAGCAACGCGGCCGGTTCGGGTGGTGATGGGGGCAACGGCGGACCCACCGATGGTGCAGGGGGACCGGCGACCGCAGGGAAGTCGAACGGCTTCCCTGCGGCCAATGGCGGCGCCGGTTCGAACGGTGTGCCCGGATTCGATGGTGGCACTGCGGTCGGCGGGAGCATCTTCTCGACGGGAAGCCTCACCATGGCCGGCGACGCTTCCCTGCCCACTCTGTACAGCGTCAGTAGTTCAGTGGCCCAGGGCGGGCTGGGCGGTCAAGGCACCACGGGAAGTTCTGGCGGTGGCGGCGAGCAGGGAAATAGTGCCGGGAGCGGCGGGTCCGGAGGGAGCGGCAACCCTGGGCTGACCGGTGACAACGGCGGCAGTGGCGGCAACGGGGGCAACGGCGGTACCAATGGCAACGGAGGTTCAAGCGGCGATGGCGGGATCGCACAGGGTGGAGGGATCTACTGCACCACCTTGACCCTCAGCGACTACGCGGTGGTCGGTGACACAGCAAATGGCGGACCTGGCGGTACCGGTGGCACCGGAGCGTCCGGCATCGATTTCGGAACCAGCGGCGGACCAGGCGGTTACGGCGGTAACGGCGGCGTCGGTGGAGCCAGCACGACGAGTCCGGGCAATGGCGGCAACGCCGGAAGCTCGGGCAATGGGGGCAGCGGTTCGCCGGGCGGAAACGGAGGACGCGGCGGCAACGGCGGCTCGGGCGACGGCGGCGCCGTCTACTGCACGGGCGCCATCAGCATCATCGGGGACACCTTCTCGGGAGACAGTGCCAACGGTGGCGCAGGTGGGGCCGGCGGCGCAGGTGGGGCCGGCGGTATCGGCGGCCCCGGGGGAGGCAACGGACTTGCATGTTGTGGAGCCGGTGGCGGCCCCTCCGGTGACGGCGGCTTCGGCGGAAACGGAGGAAACGGCGGGGCCGGCGGCCCGGGCGGGGCCGGCGGTCGTGGGGGAAGTGCAAGTGGCGGTGCAGTGGACGTGCTCGCGCCGCCGTCGGCGAACTCCAGCACCTTCAGCCCTGCGGGACAGACGCCCGATCGCGTGACCGCGGGAGCCGGCGGCCTCGGGGGCATCGGCGGTTCGGGCGGGCTCGGGAACAATGCAGGTCTTGGTGGCGAACCCGGCTGCCTCCCGGGTCCGAGTTCCTGCGGCAGCGCTGGCAGCAACGGCTCACCCGGAATCGCCGGATCTGCCGGCAGCTCGGGACTGCCAGGATCAATCGGATCTTCGGCCTCCTTCCCCGATCACAACTTCCCCCTGACGATCGTCACGACGTCGCTGCCCGCCGGGACACTGAACGTGGCCTATGCGACCCCGCTTGTCGCAGGCGGAGGCACGATGCCGTACGCATGGAGCCTGGTGCGGTCGGCGGGTGCACTACCCAAGGGCATCAAGCTCGCGGGCGTGACGGGCGCGCTTTCGGGCACGCCGAAGGCCAGTGGAACCTTCAGCTTCACCGTCCGCGTGAAAGACGCGACGGCTCCACATCGCGAGAGAGCATCCCAGGTCTTGTCCTTGGTGATCGCACCGTAACGACCCCCACGGGTGCCGGACGCTCGGGCCAGGTGGCGGTGAGCCGGCCTGTAGGCGGGACACAGTCCCAGATGGCTTCTGAACTGGGGTGTTGTCGCTCCGGAAGCCGCCTCAGTCCTCAGAACATCCTCAGTCGAACGGACATTCGCGGGTACCGGTGGCTACTGAGTGGTAGCCCAGATCGAGAGTCCCGGCATCCCCGCCCAGGCTGTCGGGACTTCGCGACGTCAGAATTATTGAATGCCCCCGACCGGCATTCGGGACAGGGGATCCATGATGGCTGGCCATCCGGCGGGTCGAATGGGACCGGTCTTGGATCTACGAGGTTGCCTCGACTTCTTCGGCCGGGTAGAAGCGGTGCCGGGCCCAGAGCGCTACATAGACGAGGCCCAGCAAGGCCGGAACCTCGATGAGGGGGCCGACGACCCCCGCCAACGCCTGGCCGCTGGTCACGCCGAACACGCCGATGGCCACCGCGATGGCAAGTTCGAAGTCGTTGCTCGCCGCGCTGAAGGCGAGGGACGCGGTGCGCTTGTAGTTGAGGCGCAGGCGCATCCCGATCAGGAAGCCGAGCGTCCACATGATCAGGAAATAGGCGAGCAAGGGCAGGGCGATGCGCACCACGTCGAGAGGTCGACTCGTGATCTTGTGACCCTGGAGTGCGAAGAGCACGACCACGGTGAACAGCAGCCCGTAGAGGGCCACGGGGGCGAGCTTCGGCAGAAAGGCGGACTCGTACCACTCCCGGCCCCGGCGGTGCTCCCCGATCGTGCGGGTGAGATAGCCCGCTACGAGCGGGATCCCGAGAAAGATCGCGACGATGCGGGCGATGTCGAGGACAGACGCGTGCAGGCCTGTCGTGGACAGCCCCAGCCAGGCAGGCAGGACCCGGAGGTAGAAGTAGCCGAGGGCTGCATAGGCGAGCACCTGGAACAGGGCGTTGAACGCGACCAGGACCGCTGCCATCTCACGATCGCCCTCGGCCAGGTCGGTCCAGACGAGAACCATGGCGATGCAGCGGGCGAGTCCGACGAGGATGACGCCCGTACGGTAGGCGGGCTGGTCCGGAAGCAGCAGCCATGCAAGGGTGAACATCAGAAGTGGGCCGACGAACCAGTTGAGCACCAACGATGTGGCGAGCATTCGTCGATCGGCAGTGATCCGGTGGATCTCGTCGTAGCGGACCTTGGCGAGGACCGGGTACATCATCGCCAACAGGCCCAAGGCGATGAGCAGTGAGGTCTGTCCGATCTTCACCGTGTCCAGGGCACTATTGAGCCCAGAGAACGCCCGCCCGAGGAGGAGGCCCAGCCCCATCGCTGCTCCGATCCACACCGGAAGGAACCGGTTGAGCAACGACAGCCGATGCGCGACCGATGCCCCATCGTGACGCTCGTCCTGTGCAGTGAGCGCCGGTGGTCGGTCGGTCATCGGCGGGTCTCGTCGCGCTCGCGAAGGGTGGCGTGATGGGCCTGCGCGTCCAGAGCGGCGGCGCAGACCTGGCAGTGGACGATGCGGGCCGGGGTCTCGACCGTCACAACCCGGTTGATGATGCCTGTCCAGGTGAGGTAGTGCGCTTCAAGGACCGCATGGTCCATGCACAGCGCCGTGCCGCAACTCACGCAGATTGCTACTGCGGAAGTTGTCTCTCCCCTCGCGGCGCAGTCGAAGCAGATCATGGCGCACACCGTCTCCGATGGCGACAAGTGTCGCGGTTGTCACGCCTCTGATTACATCCATCGACGCTCATCAATCTCACAGGCAAAGCGTGCGCCTCCGCCATTGCATCGACTAGGGCCAAATGGCTCTTGAAGGCTCTTGGTCCCACGCCTCTGCTGGGGGCGAAGTTCGTCACCGAGGCGGTAGGTCCGACGTACCCCCGCTCGCAAGGTGCCGAAACCGAGCGGGGGTCGGGGGTAGCTCCGAACGCTGCGGTCGGTGGGGCATCAGCTTCAGCTCAAAGCGGAAGCCTCATGGCCACCCGAGGGCCGAAGTCGTCTTCTCCTATTGCCCTCTCATGCGCCCGAACGGCAGTTCGATGCGCTGCCGGTGCAACGAGGAAGCAGTCGCAGTCCGTCCCCCGTCGTCCGTCGATGCGACGCAGTTCAGTAAGAGTCCTCTCATCAAATGAAGACCGCGCGAATTCGATAGCAATCGCTGAAGGATCTTGTTACGTTGACCCGCAGGCACTGAGACGGCGGGACCGCGGTGTTCCAATCTCCGCACCGGCTCGTCGGTTCAACCTCAGTCCAGGACACGGAGGGATGCCCGATGCGTCAGGTGCTCGCTGGAACGTTCGCCTCAATTGCCAGTGCCGCGTTGGTCGGCGGCACCCTGGTCGTCTTGCAAGCGGCTCCCGCGGCCGCCACGACATCGTTCGCGCCGAGCACCGGCGTGAAGTTCAAGGTGAATACGACCGCCGACACGCACGCGGCCAATCCAGCCACCCACAAGTGCAAGGACGCGACGGGCAAGTGCTCGCTGCGGGCAGCCGTCGAGGTCGCCGACGCCGAGAAGGCAGGTCGATCGGTGACGATCGAACTCCGCACGGCGACGTACGCCCTCACGCTCGGCTCCCTCGCCATCAGCCACAGCTCGGTCACCATCAGCGGCACCGGCGCCACCTCGACGGTGATCAACGGATCGGGGCTGAGCCAGGTGATCACCGTCGCCGCGCTGGCGACCGCGACGATCAGTCAGGTGGAGCTGACCGGAGGGAGCGGGGCAACCTCGGCCGGCGGCGGGCTGTCGAACAGCGGGAACACCACGCTGTCGGCCACGACGGTGACCGCCAACTCGGCGATCAAGGGCTCGGGCATCGAGAACGCCAAGGGGGCCACGCTCACCCTGTCCAGTTCCACGGTGTCCGCCAACACAGGCGCAACTGTTGCGGACAGCGTCGCAGGCGGTGACGGAGGCGGCATCGACAACGCCGGCACGCTGACCCTCACCGGGTCCTCGGTCACCGGCAACTTCGCCGCCGAGGGCGGCCTCGGTCTGAACGACACGGCGGGAAGCGGCGGCAACGGCGGCGGGATCGCCAACACCGGAAACCTGACAGCCACTGGCAGCACGATCAGCGCGAACGACGCCGGCTCCGGCGGCTATGGGCTCGCCGGCAATGAGCTGTCGGGCACCGGTGGCCGGGGCGGCGGCATCTACTCCGGGGGCGGATCGGTCACGCTCACCAACACCGTGGTCTCGGGCAACGCGTCCGGCTCCTCCGGTCCTGCAGGCGACGGTCCGACCAACGCCGGCGACGGCGGCGGAGTGTGGAGCGCCGGGACCCTGGTCGTGACCGGCAGCACCTTCTCGGGCAACATCGGCGGAAACGGCTCGGGTTCGGCTGCCAACGGTGGCGGCATCTCCACGAGCGGCACAGCCACCATCTCCTCTTCGACCTTCACCTCCAACACTGCCGGGCAGGGCGGTTCCGTCGCCGGCGACGGCGGGGCCATCGCGACCTCCGGGACCCTCACCCTTTCCACGTCCACGCTGTCGGGGAATACCGCCGGGCTCGGTTACGTCACGGGTGGGTCCGGAGGCGGCCTGGCCGTCACCGGCGGGTCAGCTACCCTCACCGGCGACACCGTGAGCTCGAACGCTGGCGGTGCAGGTGCAAACGCGGGATTCAGCGACCCGGGATGCCTGCGACCCGGGACCGGTGGCGACGGTGGCGGCATCTACTCGACCGCCACGCTCAGTGTGACCAACTCCACGCTGTCCGGGGATGTCGCCGGGGCTGGTGGTTAC
This sequence comes from uncultured Acidimicrobiaceae bacterium, assembly GCA_963769765.1. Taxonomy (GTDB): domain Bacteria; phylum Actinomycetota; class Acidimicrobiia; order Acidimicrobiales; family RAAP-2; genus Bog-756. Next base: position 217,494 of record CAVYNA010000006.1, read on the forward strand.
TACGTGGCTCCGTGCGCCGGTCAGGCTCCTTCCGGCGTCGGTGGCGGGCTGGTGACCAACGGTGGGACTGCGACGCTGTCCTACGCGACCGTGGCTGACAACTCCGATGGGATCGTCAATCTGGCCGGTACGGTCACGCTGGGTGGCACGATCTTGGCCGACAGCACCGGGTCCAACTGCACCGGCACCATCTCGGAGACCACCGGCTACAACCTCGACAGCGGGACCACCTGTGGCCTACTGGCTGCCACCGACATCGTCGGCACGGAGCCGCTCCTCGCGGCGCTCGCTGCCAACGGAGGCCCCACGGAGACCCAGGCGCTGCAGGCCGGCAGCCCGGCCATCGATCACGGCGGCACCTCCGCCACCGGATGCCCGGCCGTCGACCAGCGCGGCTCGGCTCGTCCGGACGAAGCTGGCGACGGAGGCAACTGCGACATCGGCGCCTATGAATCCCTTGGCATCGGGTAGAAACCGCACCTTTGACGCCACCCAGGTCGATGTCCGTCCGGTCCCGGATCCCGCGAGGCTCATCCCTCGGCATGAACAATCTGCATCAGCTTCTCCCGAGGGGTCCTGAACTCGGTTCCTCGAAGCAGGCCGAGAAGACGATCGGACACCGATAGGGACAGTTCCAGTAGGTCCTCCCCAACACGGTCGCGTACGGAGTCCAACTCCGTCGATGCGCGTAATCCATGCTGGCCCGCCGCGAATTTCGGGGAATCGTTGCTGGTCACGCGGGTTGGCCCGCGGCCAGTCACTGGCGGACTCAAACTGCCATCACTGCATGGGTACTGTCTCGAAGCGCTGCCGGCCTCGAAACCGGTAGATCTGAAAGTCGGCGTCCAGGGTGAAGATTCGCCGATCCCTACGCTCCTCCGCCAGCGCGACGAGGGTGGCATCCGCCAGGTCCATTGGTCGATCCGCATACTGCTCCATCAATCGAGCGCTCCGGTCAACGGCGGACGGCGAGAGGTCTGCGACGACAAGTCGGTCAGTTGAAACAAGGCGCCAGAGGGCTCGTTGAGCTCGAATGCCGCCAGCGCTGGCGAGCAGATACATCGCTTCGGTGAACGCCGGCCAGGTCGTGACGAGTGGGAGGGTCAGCTGATTGAGCGCATCCATGCACGAAGCGTGGTCGGGCTCGTCGGCATCGATGATCGCGATGAGGGGACCTGCGTCGGCGAGGGTCACCTGCTCTTGTGGACCTCCGCCAGGGATTCGGCGAACGCGGCACCGGTCCGGCGGGCTCGGCCGCCACCGCCGTGGACCACCCCGGCCACATCGGTGAAGCGCTCGCTCGGGTGGTCGGCCAGCGTCACCTCGGCTCGCTCTGCCGCAGCCCGACGAAGAAATTCGGAGACGGACTCGCCCTTCACTGCCGCGGCGCGGCGTACCTTCTTGTCGAGGTCAGGATCAAGCCGAAGGCTTCGCATGTGGGTAGTGTATCACATAGGGTGCTCAATGTGATACAGCACGCTGCGGCCTACCCTCAGCACCCATTCGGATCGAGCGGCTGCAGCCGTTTCCGCATGACCCACGGGTTCGAATAGGACCGACTACGGCCCCCTCTGGCGCCCACTCGTCGTGAAAATTACAACGTGTCACCAGGTCAGGGCATACTTCGCGTGTTCGATCGCTAAGGCACGTTGTCTCCTCTTTCAAACCTCGACAGCAGGCGCTGGCGGGCTTGGTCACGATTGAGCGCGCACGACCTCCATCAGCTTCTCCCGAGGAGTCCTGAACTCGGTTCCCCGAAGGGGACCGACGAGGTGGTCGGACATGTACAGAGACAGTTCCTGGAGGTCCTCACCAACACGGTCGCGTACGTAGTCCATCTCGAACTCGAGCCGGTTCATGACGCCGAGCACGGATCGATTGGCGGTCTTGGAGAAGCTTGCCTCGGACATGGCCCAGCGCTCGGATGCGATGAATGCGGCGCCCACCCCGAGGGCGTCGAGGATCGATTCGAGCGCGTCAGGGAACCGCGCTGCGATCGAGGTCGCCGGAGCCAGCGGGAGAAGTACCGGGAACAGCGTCGTCTCGTTGACCAAGAAGGCGGCCTGTGGTCGCCAGAAGATGGCGGTGGCGTACCAGTTCCCCAGGGCTGTCGACGGATGCTCGACGACGGGCATGACGGGTTGCTTCACTCGATCGAGCAGCTTCCTGGTGCCATGGATCGTATACACGGGGACCAGTGTGCCAATTCGTGATGGTGGTGCGGAAGCATCCTCAATCAACCGATCCCAAGTGGGAGACACCAAGGCGCGCGCGAAAATTGCCTGCCTACTACCGAATCAGGTACGTCTGGGACGATCATCGAGCGGCACCGCCGAGCCCCTAGGGTTGGACGACGAGGACATCGAGATCGTGACGGTGAAGAACGAGCGGTCATGGCGAAGCTGATCTACGCGTCGAACATGTCCCTCGACGGCTGCACCGAGGACGAACGCGGCGCCTTCGACTGGGCTCCGCCGGACGACGACGTCTTCGCGTTCATCACAAAGCTCATGCGGTCCGCAGGCACCTATCTCTACGGGCGGCGCATGTACGAGACGCTGGCCGTGTGGGAGACCGACTCCACCCTGGCCGCGCAGTCAGACCTCACGGCCGACTTCGCCAGCGCATGGCAGGCGGCGGACAAGGTCGTCTACTCCTCGACCCTGGCCGCCCCGCCCACCGCGAACACTCGGCTCGAACGCGACTTCGACCCCGAGCGCGGTCCTCGACCTGAAGGCCGCCGCCAGTAGGGACCTGTTGGTCGGTGGCCCGAACCTGGCAGCACAGGCGCTCGTCGCTGGGCTGGTCGACGAACTCGCCCTGTTCGTCTGGCCAGTCATCCTCGGTGGGCGCAACCCCGCACTGCCAACCGACACCCACGCCGATCTCGAGCTCATCGACGAGCACCGATTCAGCAGCGGCGTCGTCCACCTCCGCTACCGCCTTCAGTAACGACGCAGGGAATCGCACCCTCGCGCACTGCCCCAAAAGGTGTTGGGGGACGCAGGCCGGCGATTTCCATGGTCAACTCATGGCTGCACTGACAATGGTCAGCGATACACATCGCCTCGATGGTCGATGTGGATGACGTCGATACGTTTGAGCTGTTCGTTCGTCGCAAAGATGATCCGATAGCTGCCACGGCGAGCGGAGCGCAATCCGGCCAAGTGGCCGCTCAACGGTCCGCCCACTCGAAGTGGTTGATCGGCCAATGGACCAAAGATGAACTCCAGGCACGCAGCCCCGATCTTCTCGGGGAGGCGCAGGAGGTCACGTTCGGCGCGAGCCGAGATGCGGACCGCATATGCGGAGGTCACCGAGGGGCAAACCGGGCACGGAGAGCGTCGTTGTCGGCGATCCGACCGGCATCGAGATCGGCCATGCCCTCAGCAATGGCTTCCCGCGCCCCGGTGGTGGTCAGAATGTCCACCGTCTCCTCGAGCGCTGCGAGATCCTCAGGTGAGATCAGCACGGCGGCCGGGTGTCCGTGCCGTGTGATCAGGACTCGGTCATGTGTTCGCTCGACATCGGTGATGTACTCCGACAGGCGATTCTTGGCTTCTCCGAGCGGTACGGACGTCATCGCAGCATTATAGCCAGAAGTCTGGCTATAATGTTCAGAGTCACTTCTCGGAGAAGGCTACAAATGCCGGCCGAGCTGGGGAAGTTGACGGTGAGCCGGCCTGTAGGCGGGATTCTGTCGACCCTCTGACGAGGATCGGGTGGCCATCCATCTGAGCGGTCTACCCGGGAGTGGTGCTCACGACGGAGCACCGGACGGGCCGCCCGTCTCCCTGTTCGACCTTGCTCCGGGTGGGGTTTGCCGAGCCGACCGGGTCACCCCGGCCGCTGGTGCGCTCTTACCGCACCGTTTCACCCTTACCTGTGCGCTGCCCGGAGGCGGCGCCATCGGCGGTCTGTTCTCTGTGGCACTTTCCTGCAGGTCACCCCGACTGGCCGTTAACCAGCACCCTGCCCTGTGGAGTCCCGACCTTCCTCGACACGCTCCCGGGCGGACGGAGCCCGCCCGGTGCCTGCCGCGACCACCCGGCCGGCTCACCGTCGCCACCATGGTCCCACAGGGCCGGCCCCCGGACACGCGGTCGTCACCGAAGCGGTGCCGGACAACCGCAGGCCGGCACGGTCGCACCTCCGCTCTAACCTGGCGACGTGTCGCTCGAAGCCCGTGCCGCCCGGCTCACTGCCGCAACTCCAGGCCCGGACGCACTCTCGATCACCGAGTTCTACGCCAGGGTCGACCGGGCCCTTCGCTCGTCGTTCCCCGACGAGCTCTGGATCACCGGGGAGATCCGCTCGCTGAAGGTCCTGCCGAGGGGCCACTGCTTCATCGACCTGGTCGATCCCACCAGCGCCGAGGACAGCGGCGCCCCCACGCTCAACGTGAAGTGCTGGGCGACCCAGTGGCGCAGTGTGCGCTCCACGCTCGACCGCCTCGGCATCGCACTCGACGCGGGCATGGTCGTGCGTGTCCGCGGCGAGGTCCAGCTCTACAAGGCACGTGGCTCGGTCGATTTCATCCTGCGCGAGCTCGACACGGAGGCTCTGCTCGGCAAGGTCGCGGCCGAGCGTGCCCGCCTGATCAAGGCGCTCGTCGACGAGGAGCTCTTCGACCGCAACCGCCGCATCCCCGTCCCGCGGCTCCCGCTCCGTGTCGGCCTGGTCTCGAGCCCGGGCACCGAGGGACACCGCGACTTCCTCGGTCGGCTCGAGCGTTCGGCGATGGCATTCGACGTGCGTCTGGTGCCGAGCCAGGTACAGGGCAGGGACGCACCGGCATCGATCGCGGCCGCGCTCCGCAGGCTCGACGCCGAGGGTTGCGACGTGATCGCGCTCGTGCGAGGCGGTGGATCGAAGGCCGATCTCGCCTGCTTCGACGCCGAGCCCGTCGCGCGGGCGATCGCCACGTCGAGCACGCCGGTCTGGACCGGCATCGGCCACACGGGCGACCAGTCGGTCGCGGACGAAGTGGCGAACCGTTCGTTCATCACGCCGACCGAGTGCGGGCAAGAGCTCGCGCGCCTCGCGACCGACGCCTGGCGTTCGATCGTCGAACGGGGAGCGGCGACGACCCGCCTGGCGCTCGATCGGCTCGGCGGCGCGGAGCGATCGCTCGACCGCCAGCGCCACGGCGTGACCACGCTGGCCCGCGCCCAGCTGGTCCGCCATGCCGACCGGCTCGAGCACCACGCACGCACGGTGCGGACGGCGGCCAGAGCCCAGCTCGACGGCCATGGCCTCGCCCTCTCGGGCAGCGCAACCGCGCTCTGCCGCTCGGCGCTCCGCGCCCTCGCGGGCGAGGAAGTGTCGGTGGCGGCCCGGGCGAACCGGTTGGTGGCGATGCCTGCAAGGCAGCTCGAGTCGGCCGGGCTGCGCGTCGACCACTGGCGCCAGCTCCTCGGCGCCTTCGACTACCGGCGCCAGCTCGCCCGCGGCTACTCGGTCACCCGCGATGCGGGCGGCGCCGTCGTGCGTTCGGTGGCCGGGCTCCGTCCCGGTGCGCAGCTCGTGACCCTCCTCGCGGACGGGACGGTCGACTCCGAGGTCACGACCGCACCGACACGCACCGAGCCCGATCGAACCCGCGACGAAGGGAAGTCCTGATGGCGACACGAAGTACCACGCGCAAAGCGTCCAACCAAGAGGCGGCGTCCTCCGACCTCGGCGAGCTCAGCTACGCCGACGCCGGGGCCGAGCTCGACCACATCATCGAGGAGTTCGAAACGGGCGTGGTCGACGTCGACCGACTCGTCGCGCAGCTCGAACGGGCAACCGACATCGTCGACGAGCTCGATCGGCGGCTGCGGCGGACCCGGATGCAGGTCGAGGAGCTGGTCCCGAGGCTCGAGGCCATCGGACAAGAGACGCCGACCGACGAGGACGCCGAGGACGACGCCGGAGGAGCAGGTCCGGACGGGAGTGGCGCACCGGGCCTCTTCTGACGGGCGGCACGTCTGACGTGCTGCCCGATCGGGCCGAACGCGACCGGCCGGATCAGTGGATGTTGCGCTCGCGACCTTCCCAGTAGGGCGCGCGCAGCTCGCGCTTCAGGATCTTTCCGGTGGGATTGCGGGGGAGCGCCTCGACGAAGTCGACCGAGGTCGGGCACTTGTAGTGGGCGAGACGGTCGCGGGTCGACGCGATGACGTCGGCGGCCAGCTCCTCGTCGTCACCCGAAGCGGTCGAAGCCCGCACCACGACGGCCTTCACCGTCTCGCCCCACTGGTCGTGCGGCACGCCGATGACCGCGGCGTCGGCGACGTCGGGGTGCGCCAGCAGCGCGTTCTCCACTTCCGCCGGATAGATGTTCTCGCCGCCGGACACGATCATGTCCTTGATCCGGTCGTGCAGGAAGAGGTAGCCCTCCTCGTCGACCCAACCGGCGTCCCCGGTGCGGAACCAGCCTTCTCCGTCGAGGACCGAGGAGGTCTCGTCGGGCTTGTTCCAGTAGCCGAGCATGTTCTGTTCCGAACGCGTCCAGATCTCGCCGACCGAGCCCGCGGGAAGGGTCGCACCGGTGGCGGTGTCGACGATGCGGAGCTCGACATGGTCGAAGGGCTTTCCCGCCGAACGCAACAGGTGGGAGCGCGGGCCATCGGGATCGTGGTCCTCGGGCGACAAGGACGTGATCGCGCCGGTCGTCTCGGTCAGCCCGTACACCTGGGCGAAATCGCATCCGAAGGAGTGCATCGAGCGCACGAGCACGTCCTCGCTGATCGGCGACGCACCGTAGAACACGGTGCGCAGGGACGAGACGTCCGTCGACTCGAGCTCGGGCGAGGCGAGGAGGAACATGAGGACGGCCGGGACGACGAACGTCTCGGTGATCCGGTGCCGTTCGATGACCGAGAGCACCTCGCCCGGTTCGAAGTCGCGCACGATGACCGAATGGCCCCCCATCGACATGCCGCAGAGCGCCCAGCCGGTCCCACCGATGTGGAAGAGGGGCATCGCGACCAGCGAGACCGTGTCGGCGCCGATCTGGAACACCTGGGTCGCCTGATTGAGGATCGTCGAGATGTTGCGGCCGGAGATCATCGCGCCCTTGGGCAGTCCGGTCGTGCCCGAGGTGTAGAGCTGGGTGACGACGTCGTCGGGATGGGGATCGAAGCCGGGGTCGTCGAGCTCGGTGGTGACGCCGGCGCCGCGCCAGTCGGCGAACTCGTCGAGGGGAACCCAGCTCCTGATGCTCGAGACCAGTTGGCGCATCTCCTTCGCCGTGCCGGCGTAGTCGGTCCCGAAGAAGAGCACCCCGGCCCTCGCGTCGTCAACGATGGCGCCCAGCTCGGTCGGCGCGAGCCGCCAGTTGAGGATGACGCTCACCGCGCCGAGGAGCGCGCACCCGTAGAAGACCTCGAAGTTCTCGATACCGTTGCGGTCGAGGAAGGCGACCCGGTCGCCGGGGACGACTCCCTCGGCGGCCAGGGCGTGGCTGACCTGCTTGGCGTTGGTGTAGAGCTCGGCCCAGGTGAGCGTGACGTCGCCGGCGGTGAGCATGGGCGCGTCCGGGGTGGTGGCGGCCCAGTGCCGGAGCACGGCCGCCGCCGACGTGAACCCGTTCTCTTCGAGGCTGTTCCGCACGGCACCACCCCTCCATTCCCGAGCACCGGTCGTCCGCGATCGGTCGTCGAAGCCTAGAGGCAAGAAGTGTGCCGGTCGCGACGACCACTCATAAGGTGGTGACGTGCACACCGACGCAGCCGACCTCCCGTCCACCGAACGCCTCTACTTCCGCCAGCTCCTCGCCGGCCAGGACTTCGCCCGCGACGACGACATCGCCCGCCAGATGGTCAATTTCGTCTACCTGATCGGGGACCGGTCCACCGGTGAGGCGGTCATCGTCGATCCGGCCTACGGCGTCCGCGAGCTGCTCGGGATCCTCCGGGCCGACGGCATGGAGTGCGTCGGCGCGCTGGCCACCCACTTCCACCCCGACCACGTGGGCGGCGACATGATGGGCTGGGGCATCGAGGGGATCGCCCGCCTGCTCGAGGAGGCCGACGTGCCGGTCCACGTCCAAGCGGACGAGGCGCCCTGGGTCATCCGGTCCACCGGGGTGAGTGCCGGCAACCTCGCGACCCACCACGGTGGCGACCAATTGCTGGTCGGTTCGGTGCCGGTCACGCTCGTCCACACCCCGGGGCACACCCCGGGCAGCCAGTGCTTCCTGGTCGACGGCAAGCTGGTCGCCGGCGACACCCTCTTCCTCGAGGGATGCGGCCGCACCGACCTCCCGGGCGGCGATCCGGAGCAGATGTACGAGTCCCTCACCACCCGGCTCGCCCACGTCCCCGACGACACCGTCCTCTACCCTGGCCACCGCTACTCGCCGGAGCCGTTCGCGACGATGGGCGAGACCCGGACGTCGAACTACGTCTTCCACCTGCGGACGCCCGAGCAGTGGATGACCATGTTCGGGGGCTGACACCCTGACGACGGTCGGCCGGCTCTCCAATACGATGTCGGCCCGTGGACGAGCCCCTTTCCTCTGATTCGACCATCGTGGTCGTCGGCGCCTCGTTGGCCGGCCTCCGGGCCGCAGAGGAGCTTCGCCACGAGGGGCACGCCGGCCCGGTGGTCATCGTGGGCGACGAGTCCCATGTGCCCTACGACCGGCCGCCGCTCTCCAAGCAGCTGCTCGCCGGCGACTGGGGGGTCGAGCGGATCCACCACCACGCGCCCGACAAGCTCGACCTGCTCGAACTCGAGTTCCGCCTCGGGAGGCGGGCGACCGCAGTCGATCCGTCGGCGCGCACGGTCGACCTCGACGACGGGAGCTCCCTGCACTACGACGGGCTCGTCGTCGCCACGGGTACGCGTGCACGCACCCTCGCGGGGACCGGTTCGGTGCGGGGAGTCTGGGTCCTCCGGACTCTCGACGACTGCCTCGGCATCCGCCGGGACCTCGAGGCGGCCGGGGAGGCCCCCCGCGTCGTCGTGATCGGGGCCGGCTTCATCGGGTCGGAGGTCGCGGCGACCTGTCGAGGGCTCGGGGCATCGGTCACCGTGCTCGAGGCGCTGCCCGTGCCGATGGGCCGTGTCCTCGGCGACGAGCTCGGTGGGGCGCTCGCCGGTCTGCACCGCTCCCACGGAGTCGTCGTGCGCACGGGGGTCGGCGTCGACGCGGTGCGCGCCTTGGACGGCGGGGCGTCCCCGGTCTCGGTCGAGCTCACGGGCGGTGAGCTCCTCGAGGCCGATGTCGTCGTGGTCGGCATCGGTGTCGACCCCGAGGTCGGTTGGCTGGACGGATCGGGCCTCACCCTCGACAACGGCGTGGTCTGCGACGCGACGCTCTTCGCGGCTGACCGGATCGTCGCGGCAGGCGACGTGGCGAGATGGGCCCACCCGGGGCTCGACCGGTTGGTTCGGGTGGAGCACTGGACCAACGCGGCCGAAGGCGGGCCCGCCGCCGCGCGCAACCTGCTGGCCGGACGGGGGGCGGCCCGGCCCTATGAGCCGGTTCCGTTCTTCTGGTCGGACCAGTACACGACCAAGATCCAGATGCTCGGCCTCCCCGAGCCCGGCGACGAGGCGGTCGTCGTGGGTGGCTCGACCGAGGACGCGAAGCTGGTCGCCCTCTACCGCCGGGGAGACCGGCTCTCGGCCGCCCTCGCGTTCAGCCAGCCGCGCCAGCTGATGGCCTACCGGCCCCTGCTCGCTGCCGGCGCGTCGTTCGACGAGGCGCTCGAGCGCTCGCGCGCCTGAGCCTCGCCGTCGCCGGCGGCGAGGCGGACCGAGCGGAAGCTGCGTGCGAAAGCACACGCGGTGGCGATCTCCGCCGCCGAGGGCTCGACCCCGCCGTAGGTCGCGCGCTCGACCAGACCCGTCGTGGCCACCAACCCGTCGCGGTGGCCGGGCGACGCGTCCGCGAGTCGCTCGCCGTACGCGGTCAGGGTCTCCGACACCCGCCGAGGCCGACCGAGACGTGCTCCGCCCCGTGCGAGGTCGGCGGCGACCTGGTGGGCCCACGTCGCAGGCCGGAGTCGCCGCCGACGGCGGACGAGAACCGCCGAGGCGACGACCGCGAGCGCGACTCCGACCGGAATCCACGGAACGCGCCGTGCAACGTCGGCCGCGCCGTGGACGAGCACCGAGCCCGGCGTCGGGTTGGCGAGGGGCACCACCGCGGTCGGATCGAAGTTCTGCCAGCCGTAGCCGGGGAAGTAGGCCTGCACCCAGGCATGGGCGTCCTTCGCCTGCACTTCGTAGAGGTCGGTGATCGGGTTGTAGGAGCCAGGCACGTAGCCGACCGCCTCACGGGCGGGGATGCCGAGGGTGCGCAGCATCACGACCGTCGCCGTCGAGATCTGCTCGCAATAGCCGAGGCGCGAGCCGAAGAGAAAGCTCGTCACGGCGTCCGCACCCCGCGGGAGGGGAGGGATGTCGGTCGTGTAGCGGACGTGAGTCGCCATCCACGTCTCGATCGCCGCGACCTTGTCGTAGGTGCGCGGATCCGCGGCGCCCTTGGCGGACGCGCTGGCCGTGATCTGGCGGGCGAGCACGGCGACCTGCGGGTAGGGATGGGGGAGCTGGAGGTAGCGGTCGACCTCGCTGACGGAGAGGGTCTCGACCGGGGCGCCGGCTCCGCCGACGACCACCGGCTCGGTCGACGCACGGAGCTGATCCGGGGTGGCCGCGTTGTCCGCGGAGACGACCGTGTAGATGGTGCCGGCACCCATCGACGTCGACGACACGATGGTCCCGTCGCCGGTCAGATAGAGCGACCGTGCCTGGAGGTAGACGCGTTGGGCGTCGTCGGCGTGGAACACGAGGTTCGGCCCGGACTGCGCGAGGTAGAAGGTCTGGATGTCGGGAGGTCCGCTGGTCTGGTCGGTCTGCTGGTCGCCCGCCGGGGGGATCGCAAACGGCGGACCTGCGTCGAGGCGGACCAGATCGTGTCCGTTGGCGGGCTCGGCCGACTGCAGCCAGCTCTGCCCGTCCCAGTGGTCATAGGTCTGCCCCAACCAGAAGTCGGGACGCGTCGCCCGCACGCGGAGCACGATCTCATTGCCGAGCGCGGCCCGCGCTCCGGTGTCGAGTGACTTGGCGAAGCCGAGGAAGCCGCCCACGCCGACCCGTCCACCGGGGAGCGCCGCGTGGGCGGGGAGGGACGCCGATCCGTCGGTCAGGTTGTTCGAACTGTCGACGGGCGAGCCGGCAGACGTTGAGGGGAAGACCAGCGACGCCGCGACCTTCGGTGCGGGGAGCACGGCGACCAGGCAGGCGCCGAGCACGAACACGACGGAGGTCGCACCGAGCGCGGTCCGCCAGGGGAAGCGATCGGTGCCCGACTGCGACTGCCACATGGCGACGAGCCCCCAGATGCCGCACGTGACCCAGGCGAGCACGTAAGCGCCGAGCGAGAGATCGACCGACTGGGCCGCGGCGACCGCCATCAGCGCGGCCGACCCGGCGAGCGAGTACGCGACGTCGCGCCGGGCGGGGACGTCGAACGCGTGGGTGCAGAGCACCCAGGCGAACAGCACGGCGAGGGGTCCTTCGACGGTCGACACGTCGCCCGGCGTCGCCGTCCTGGTCACGGTCGCGATGAACCAGACGAACCCGCCGATCGCGCAGACGGCGAGCACCGGCTTCACCGCCGGCCACGGCCGGCTGCGGCGCGCATAGGAGAGCACGTTGCCGACCGCGGTTGCGCCCACGGTGAACAGCGCGAAGGGAGCGGAGAGCTCGCCCTCGCGCCAGCATGCGGCCGCCGCCACCGTGACCGCCGCCGCCGAGGCCACCCGGAACGACACCGAGTGCTCGGGCGGCCCGGGCCGGTTGGCCTGCACGATCCGCTCCCAGAGGCTCATCGGTGCCACCGTCGGTGCACCCGACCGGCCACCGCATCCGGATCGGGAGGCGCGACCGCGCGGGCGAGCCGCCGCCCGAGCTCGACCCGGTCGAAGACCGTGCGGGCTACCCGCCCGTTCGGCTCGAGCGTTCCGAGCAGGACCGGGCGGCCCCGGACCAGCCAGGACGCGCCGGTCGCCATCGCCCGCTCCGCCACGGTGTCGGCTTCGAGCGGGTCGCGTGGGAGCACCACCTCGAGGGTCACTGCTTCTTCGAGGGGACGTTCGCGGTCGCGCACCATCAGGGTCCGGGCGTGTGCCGTCGCGGGCCAGTGCACGGCCCGACGGGTGTCGCCGGCGCGGTACGGGCGCACGCCTCTCGGCTCGCCGATCGCCGAGGGCGTTCGCCGCGAGGCCGTCCCGTCGTCCCGTGCGACGGAGCGCTCCTCCGACCCGCCGCCGGCGACCTTCGGTGCGACGTGCATCGGCCTCGTGAGGGAGACTTCGACCTGCCGCGCCCACCAGAGGAGCCCGAACGGGGCCGACGAGGCGACCTCCACCACGAGCCCGTCGAGCACGCCGCGTCGGGGAGGGGTGCACTCGAGCTCGACCACCCGGGTGCCGCGCCTGGCGCCCGCGGCGGCGACCGTCGGTCCGGGCGGCTGGACCGGTCGGAGGCGGACGGGCCCGTTCGCCTCGAGGAGCACGGTGACCGTCCGACCGGCGGTGGTATCGGCCGGGCTCGCGAGGCAGGCGACGTCGGCCCGGTGGGCGGGGAGCGACGGGGCGAGCAGCCCGGTGAGCAAGGTGGCAGCGAGCAGGGCCCCCACCGTCTGGACCCAGCCGGATCCGCTCGAGTGGGTGATCCCGAGCCAGGCGAGGATCGCGACGACACTGCCAATGACCGGGCCGAACCACGAGACCGGGTGGACCCGCGCGCTGCGGTGTCGTCTGCGACCGCTTAGTTGGCGCGTCCCGGTCGCGCTCCGCGCGGCCGGCGTCACGTCGGCGGTACGGGCGCCTCGTCGACGATGCGGGCGACGAGCGCGGCCGCATGGTCGTCGGCCGTGAGCAGTCGGTGCGACAGGCACGCGACGGCGACGCGCTGGACGTCGAGCGGGGTGACGTAGGGCCGCCCACCGAGCACCGCGTGTGCCTGGGCGCTCCGCAGCAGCGAGATCGCCGCGCGTGGGCTCGCACCGAGCCGAACGGTTCCCGCGGTGCGCGTGGCGCGCACGATGGAGACCGCGTACTCGGCGACGGCCGTGACCACAGCGACCCGCTCGGTGGCGTCGATCGCCCGTTGCCACCGGACGGGATCCGCCACCGGGGTGAGGACCTCGAGCGCGTACCGGCCGCCGCGATGGAGCACGAGACCGGTCTCGACCTCGGCGTCGGGGTAGCCGATGGGGGTCGAGAGGCCGAACCGGTCGAGCTGGCTCTCCACGAGGGGGAAGGTGCCGAGCTGCCCGACGGGGTTCTGGGTGCCGATCACGAGGTGCGGGCGCGGCAGGGGCCACGACTCGCCGTCGACCGACACCTGCTGCTCCTCCATGGCTTCGAGGAGGGCCGACTGGGTGCGCGGCGGTGTGCGGTTCATCTCGTCGAGGAGGACCACGTGTCCGAAGACGGGCCCGGGCTGGAACTCCCAGCTCCCGGTCTCCGCCGAGTAGACGGTGACCCCGGTGACGTCGGAGGGCAACAGGTCGGGATGGCCCTGCACCCGCGAGAGCCGGCTGCCGAGGGCCGTGGCGAGCGCGCGGGCCAGCACGGTCTTCCCCACACCGGGCACGTCCTCGATCAGGAGGTGGTTTCCCGACAGCGCGGCGATCACCGCGGTGGTGACCGCGCCGGGGGTGCCGCGCAGGACCGCCGAGAGGGCGGCGTGGAGGCCGCGGCCGATCTCGATCGCCTCCTCGACGGAGGGATCGGCGGAGGTGTGGACGTCGTCCGCCCCGACCGTCTCGATGCCGGTGGTCATGGGTCCCCCTGCGAGCCCTGGGTCGACCTGTTCGCCCGGCGACGCCGAGCGTGGTGCTCCCCCCACCCTACGCGTCCAGAGGTACGACCATCAACGGTCCTCCCTGCGCAAGGGGGCGGAGAGCCTCAGAAGTCAAGGGCGGACAGCTCGGGAATCGTGGCCTCCGCCCGCGCCCTGGCCTCGAGCCACCGATCGCGCGAAGCGGCCTGTGCTGCGTCCCCGAGGCGGGGCCGCTCGATCCGGGAGGGGGACCAGATGCGGCCGATCTCCGCTTCGTCGCTCCACGTGCCGACGGCCATGCCCGCGAGGTACGCGGCCCCGAGCGTGGTCGCCTCGACGACCGGAGCGATCTCGACCGGCCGGCCGCACGCGTCGGCGAGCGCCTGGGTGAAGACTTCGTTGGCGGCCATCCCGCCGTCGATGCGCAGTGCGTCGACGGCCAGTCCCGAGTCGGACTCGGCGGCCTCGAGGAGGTCGGCGCCGCGGTGGGCCACGCCCTCGAGGACCGCGCGCACGAGCTCGGGACGCCCGCTCCCGCGCGTGAGGCCGAGGAAGGTGCCACGTGCACCGAAGTCCCACACCGGGGTGCCGAGGCCGAGCAGTGCAGGGACGAACCAGACGTCACCGGTGTCACCGCAACCGCGTGCGACTTCGGCCGACGCCGCCGCGGAGTCGATGATGCCGAGGTCGTCGCGGAGCCACTCGAGGCAGGTGCCGGCCGAGAGCATGATCGCCTCGACGCCCCAGGTGACCACGCCTGCGCGGCGCCAGGCCGCGATCGGGATGGTGCCGGCCGCGCCACGGGCGAGCGTGGCGGGAGGCGTGGTGCCCACGCACTGGTCGAGCATGCCGCCCGTGCCGAAGGTCGCCTTCGCGCGGCCCGGGACGGTGCAGCCCTGGCCGATGAGCGAGGCCTGCTGATCGCCGACGATGCCGGCGATCGGGGGCGCGCCCTCGAGCGCGCTCGCGCCCTCGAGCATCCCGGTCGAGTCGACGATGGTCGGGAGCATCACCTCGGGGATCGACAGCGCATCGAGGACCGCGGCGTTCCACTCGAGGCGCTCCCCGTGGACGAGGCCGGTGACCCCCGCGTTCGACGCGTCGGTCACGTGGAGCGCCCCGCCGGTCAGGTGCCAGATCATCCAGGTGTCGACGGTCCCGAAGAGCAGCTCGCCACCGGCCGCACGCGACCGGTCGGGATCGGCGAGGTCGAGAAGTGCCGCGACCTTGGTGGCCGAGGCGTTCGGCGGTACTCGGATGCCCCTGCCCTGGAGCTCGAGGCAGGTTCCGACGGTTCTCAGGTCCTGCCAGCCGAGACCCGGTCCGACCGGCACACCGGTGTCGCGTTCCCACACGATCGTCGAGGCACGCTGGTTGGCGATGCCGACCGCGGCGACCGTGCCGCCCGCCGACAGCGTGCGTGCGGCGACCTCGAGCGCGGCGGTCGCCATCACTGTGGGATCGAACTCGACGAGCCCGGGAAAGGGGCTCTCAGGCAGGACCGGCACGTGGTTGACGTGGTCGACCGACGAATCGGGCCGCACGATGGCGCTCCTGATCCCGGACGTTCCGATGTCGATGACGAGGATGCTCATGGCCAGGGCACCGGGCCGAAGTGGCTCGGGAGGCCGAGCTTGCCGGGGTTGAGGATCCCGTTCGGGTCGAGCGCGGCCTTGAGCGCGGCGAGCACCGCGAAGCCCTCCCCGAGCGCGTCCGCCACGAACCGCGCCCGGTTGATCCCGATCCCGTGGTGGTGGCTGATCGCTCCTCCCGCCGCCGTCGTCGCCGCCGTCACGGCATCCCAGGCCGTCCGGTAGTACGCCTCGCGCCACGCGGCCGCCTCGTCGGTCGGGAGGTCCTCGGGTGGGCGCCCCGCGAACGTGAAGTAGAGGCACGCGCCGTCTGTGTAGGCGTGGGACTGGTGCGACGATGCGACGAGTGTTCCGGGGACCGCCCCGAGCGCGTCGAGGACCGAACGGTAGAGGCCGGGCAGGGTCCGCCAGCGTGCCGAGACTTCCGCGGTGTCGACCACGATGCCGCCTCGCCACAGGGGTGCCAACGCCGAGACGTCGTTGCGGTGGTCGAGCCATCGGTCGACGAGTCCGTCGTCGAGCCGAGCGACCGCGCACTCGTCGTCGACGACGGCGAGCGTGGCCTCGACGAGCGCCGGGTCTCCCTCGTCGAGCACGACGAGCACGTTGGTGTCCGCCGTCTCGAAGGAGCGCACGGACTCAGTCGCGTCGTAGAGGCGGAGCACCGCCGGCGCCGCGCCGCGGCGCAGGATCCTCCGACAGGCATCGAGCCCCGCCTCGAAGGATACGAACCCGAACGCCCGCCGTCCGTTCCCCTCGGGCACCGGATGGACGCGGAATCGCCCCTCGGTGATCACCCCGAGGGTGCCCTCGCTGCCGACGAAGAGCTGGGTCAGATCGGGCCCGACCGCAGCCCGCGGCCCCGCGCCTCCGGTGTGCACGATGCGCCCGTCGGCGAGGACGACCTCGAGGCCGACGACCATGTCCTCGATCTTGCCGTAGCGGTTGGAGTACTGCCCCGCCCCGCGGCAGGCGAGCCACCCGCCGACGGTCGAGAGGTCCATCGACTGGGGCCAGTGCCCGAGGGTGACTCCGACCTCGCCGAGGCCCTTCTCGACGTCGGGCCCGAAGGTGCCGGCGCGGACGTCCGCGACGAGCGAGTCGGTGTCGACCTCGACGATGCCCGACAGCGCGCACAGGTCGAGCGAGACGCCGCCGAAGAGCGGCACCGCCGCGCCGCACACCCCGCTCCGGCCTCCTGCCGCCGTCACCGGCACGCCGTCGCCGTTGCAGAGGTCGAGGACGGCCGCAACCTGGGCGGTGTCCGTCGGACGGGCGACGACCGACGGACGGGCGGGAACCTGTCCGACGGCGGCCCACCCGATGGCGAGCGGCCACCAGTCCCTGCCGGCCTCCGCGCAGGCAGCGTCGTCGTCGGTGACCTCGGCGCAGACGCCGGCGAGCCGGTGACGGAGCGCGTCGGTCACGGTCACACGGGTCCCCGCGAGGCGGTCGGTGACCGCACCGGGCGCCGCGTCGATCGGCGTGACGGGTGTCGGTCGGATCACGGACGCTCTGCCGGGCGGCCCGACGCGCCGACCGGGCCCGAAGCCGGGGAAGCTCCAGGCTCAGGGTCGAGGCCCGCGCGGACGAGTACGGAACGAAGATCGGCGGCGTACCCGGCTGCTTCCCTCGCGGCGCGTTCGGCGTCCCAGCCGAGCTCGGGCGCGAGGAGGGCGGCGATGCGAGGTGCCGCGTCCGCGGTGGCGCGCGCATCACGGAGTGAGGAACGGGTGCGGCGGTCGAGCACGTCGGCGAGCGTGCGTGCCATTTCGTGTCGGACCGCGTAGATCGCCTCCACGCCGAGGTAGCGCAGCCCCGGCACCAACGGCTCGAGGAGCTCGGGCCGCCCGTCGGCGAGCGCGAGGACATCGGGGGTCTCGCTCCCGTACCGGCCGGCGAGGTGGGCGGCCGCGCCCGCCGTGTCGCCCTGAGCGTCGCGCTCACGTGGGAGCGGGGCGCTTCCGCGGAGGCGGAGCGACTTCGTGGCGCACGGGCGCGCGCGACGGCCGAGTGCGTGCACGACGACGTCGACCGTGTCCTCGGCCATCTTTCGGTAGGTGGTCAGCTTGCCGCCGGTGACGGTGACCATCCCGCCGGCAGACGTCCGGACCGTATGGCGACGCGAGAGGTCGGCGGTCCGCTCGCTCGGCGCGCTCCGTCCCTCGACGGGGGCGAGCAATGGGCGGAGTCCCGACCACACGCCGGTGACGTCGGACCGGGCGAGCGGCGAGGTCACGACCGCGTTGGCGGCATCGAGGAGATAGTCGACGTCCTCGGGCAGGCAGGCCGGATCGTCGAGCGGACCGTCCCACGCGGTGTCGGTGGTGCCGAGGTAGACCTGGTCGCCCCACGACACGACGAAGATCGACCGCCGGTCGCCCCTGACCGGGATGACCGCGGCGATGTCGCACGGCAGCACCGCGGCAGGCACCGTCACGTGGATCCCCTTGGCCGGCCGGATGGACTCCGGGTCGTGGCCCTCGTCGAGGGCCCGGACCTGGTCGGCCCAGACGCCGGCGGCGTTGACCACCACCTTCGCCCGCACCGTGATCCCCTCGGCGCCGACCGGGGCGAGGCGGGCGCCGTCGACCCGACCGGACGGGTCCGTCGTCACCGCGACCATCGGCGTGTGATTGGCCGCGACGGCGCCGAACTCGAGGACGGCGGTGCGCAGCACCGCAAGGGTGAGCCGGGCGTCGTCGGCACGGGCGTCCCAGTAGAGGAAGCCCGCCGCGAGGCGGTCCGCCTGCAGTGTGGGGAGGTGGGCGAGCGCCTGGGCCCGGGTGACCTTCTCGTGCCGTCGCCCGATCCGCACGCCTCCGGTCAGGTCGTAGAGCCACAGCGCGGTGCGGTAGACGCGCGCGGCCCCGCGGTTCGCGACCCCGGCCTTCCCGAAGAGGGGGATGAGGAACGGCAGCGGGGAGACGAGGTGGGGCGCGTTGTCGAGGAGGCGCTGGCGCTCGGCGAGGTTCTCGTAGACCAGCCGGTACTCGTGCTGTTGGAGGTAGCGGAGACCCCCGTGGACCATCTTCGACGACTTCGAGGAGGTGCCCGACGCGAAGTCGTCGCGTTCGACCAGTGCGGTCGTCAGCCCTCGGCTGGCGGCGTCGAGGGCCACCCCGGCCCCCGTGATCCCGCCGCCGACGACCAGGACGTCGAACTCCTCGCTTGCCAGGCGCTCGAGGGCGCGCGCCCGGTCGAACCGCCCGGCGCGCTGCTCGGCGACGCTGGCCGGGTCGGACATGGCCAAAGCCTGCCACAGGCGGGCGCGGGCGCTGCCCGGTCGGTCCGACGGTCGGCAAAGGGCCGACGAGTCAATCAACAACGATTGTTGATCAACAATCGCTGGTGATAGAGTGGTGAGCGTGAAGTCCGCGGCCGAGCTCACCGACCTCTTCCGGTCGACCGGACGCAAGGTCACGCCCCAGCGTCAGTGCATCTTCCGGATCCTCCAGGGCGACGAGACGCACCCTTCGGCCGAGGCCGTCCACGCCGCGGCCAGCCGCGAGATGCCGACGATCTCGTTGAAGACGGTCTACCAGACGCTCCACGACCTCGCGGAGCTCGGCGAGATCTCCTCCCTCGACGTCGGCACCGGCATGATCCGCTTCGATCCGAACGTGGACGACACTCACCACCACCTTGTCTGCCGCCGTTGCGGGAGCGTGCGCGACCTGGTGGCGGACTTTCCGGATCTCCGGATCCCCACTGGCGCCGACCTCGGGTTCGAGGTCGGGTCCGCCGAGATCGTGTTCCGCGGGCTCTGCCCCGAGTGCCGCGAGACACGCCGACGCCGACCGGCCCGGACGCTCGCCGCCCGTGCGACCTGACCGATCGGTCCGGGTCGGCCGCAACCGCTCCGACACCACCACCGCCGTCACGCTGAAAGGACCACCATGCCAGCACTGAAGGACACCAAGACCGAGGCCAATCTGAAGGAGGCCTTCGCCGGCGAGAGCCAGGCCAACCGCCGGTACCTCTACTTCGCGCAGAAGGCGGACGTGGAGGGCTACCCGGACGTCGCTGCACTGTTCCGCTCGGTCGCCGAGGGCGAGACCGGTCACGCCTTCGGGCACTTCGACTTCCTCCGCGAGGTCGGCGATCCGGTCACCGGTACACCGGTGGGCGCGACCGAGGACAACCTCAAGTCGGCGGTCGAGGGGGAGACCTACGAGTACTCCGAGATGTACCCGGGGTTCGCCCGGACTGCGAGGGACGAGGGCTTCGACGAGATCGCCGAGTGGTTCGAGACGCTCGCCCGCGCGGAGAAGAGCCATGCCGGCCGGTTCACCGAGGGGCTCGCATCGGTCAGCTGACCGGAGCCCGGAGGGGTACCGCCCCACGATGACGACCACCTACGACCCGTCGCACCCGAGCTACTTCGACGAGGGCGATCTGCGGGCGGAGTTCGAACGCGTCTTCGACCTCTGCCACGGGTGCAGGCTGTGCTTCAACCTGTGCCCGTCCTTTCCGACCCTCTTCGAGCTGGTCGACGCCCACGACGGGAGGGTGCACGCGCTCACCCCGGACGAGCACGACCGGGTGGTCGACGAGTGCTACCAGTGCAAGCTCTGCTACGTGAAGTGCCCCTATGTGCCGCCGCACGAGTGGGCGCTCGACTTCCCCCGCCTCATGCAACGTGCCCACGCCGTACGCCACCGCGGGCGCCGACCGATGCGGGACCGGCTCGCCGATCAGTTCCTCGGCCGGACCGACCTGCTCGGGAGGGTCTCGACAACGGCCGCGCCGGTGGTCAACGCGCTCACCGGGCGGCCGGGCTCGCTGCCACGCTCGCTTCTCGAGAAGGCCGTCGGCATCGCATCCGAGCGGCTGCTCCCGCCCTACGCGGGCCAGCGCTTCTCGACCTGGTTCCGACGGCGTCGTGGGACGGTCGCCGCACCGGCACCGGAGGACCGGCAGGGCGACGTGGCGGTCTTCCCGACGTGCTTCATCGAGTATCTCGATCCCTCGATCGGTCGGGACCTGGTCGCGGTCTTCGAGCACAACCGGGTCGCGTGTGACCTGCCCGAGGGCGCACGGTGCTGCGGAGCGCCCTGGCTGCACGCCGGCGATCTCGAGGCGTTCGAGCGCGCGGCGGAGCGAAACGTCGCCCTCCTCGCCCGACAGGTGCGCGCCGGTCGCACGATCGTCGTCGCACAGCCGACGTGTGCGTACGTGATCCGCAAGGACTACCCGGTCCATCTCGCGAACCGGCCGTCGGGTGCGGACGCCGAGCTCGTCGCCGCCCATACCGTCGATCCCGCGGAGTACCTCATGGCGCTCGACAAAGCGGAGGCCACCGCGCTCGAGCGCGACTTTCCGGGTCGGGCGGCAAGCGAGGTGCCCGACGAGGTGACCTACCACGTGGCCTGCCACCTCCTCGCAGAGCAGATCGGTCTGAAGAGCCGCGACCTGTTGAAGGTCGCCGGCATCAAGGCGACGCTCGTGCAGCGGTGCTCCGGCATCGACGGAACCTGGGGGTACCGCGCGGACAACTACAAGCTCGCGCGCGAGGTGGCTCGACCGCTCGGTGCGGCCATCGAGGAGGCAGGCAACTCGGTGGTCTGCGGCGACTGCTTGTTGGCGAACGGTTCGATCGAGCAGGAGACCGGCAGGCGGCCCGTCCATCCGATCCAGCTCGTGGCACACGCGTACGGCCTCGGGGACGGCGGTCGGGCGTGACGGCGGCACGTCCGCTCACGCTGGACGACATCTCGGACCTGCGTGCCTACGAGCGCGAGCGCGAGGAATTCCGCCGCAAGATCGTCGCGCTGAAGAAGGTGCGTCGGGTGAACGTGGGACCGGTGGTGACCCTCACCTTCGAGTGCCGTGAGACGGTGCGCTTCCAGGTACAGGAGATGGCGAGAGCCGAGCGCATGGTCAGCGACGAGCAGGTCCGACGCGAGCTCGAGGTCTACAACCGCCTCCTGCCGGGCCGTGGGGAGCTGTCGGCCACGCTCTTCCTCGAGCTGGTCGACGAGGACGCGCTCCGCACCTGGCTCCCGAGGCTCGTCGGCATCGAGCACGCATGCCGCCTGCGCATCGGCGAAGGAGGCGACGTCCTGGTCGTCCCGTCCCGTCCCGAGGGGTCCCACGAGGCGGCTCTCACCCGGGAGGGCGTGACCGCCGCCGTCCACTACGTCCGGTTCGACGTCGGGCGGTCGGCCATGGAGGCGTTCACGGCCGGTCCCGTCGTGCTCGCCGTCGACCACCCGGGCTACGCCGAAGGGCTGCCGGGCACCGAATTGCGGGCAGAGACGAGGCGCGAGCTCGCGGCTGACTTCGCCGACGACTGATCCGTCGGGTCGATCCTCAGCGGGCGAGCGGGTTCGGCAGGGGCGGTGCGACCCGGGTCAGCGTGTTGCGGTCGACGTGGCGGTAGGGCTCGTCGCGATCGGGGATGGCGAGCACGGCCTCCTCGTCGTACGACCAGGTGCCGTCCGGGTGCACGGTGACCTCCATCGTGAAGCTCAGGGTGCGGAACGCGCGGTCGAGGAACGGGTTGGAGAGGATGCCGTAGACCTCGGAGCCGAGCGCGGCTCGCACCTCGAAGGAGGTCGCGTCGGGCGTCGCCGGCCCGCCGGCGAGCAGGACCTGGCCACGGGGGATCGCGAGGGTGAAGACGACCGTCTCGGCTGCCGGTTCCCAGAGCCAGTAGCCGACCTGGTCGTGGAAGGTCTCGACCTCGCCGGGACGCACGATGTGGGTGTGGTAGCGCAACCCGTAGAAGAGCTGCGGGCCGTTGGTCTGGGCATCGATCGGCTCGAGCTCGTAGTGCTCGACGAAGACGTCACCGTCGTCTCCACCGGCGACGGGGTGACGGTCCGATCCCGCAGTGCTCTCCCAGGTGCCGGCGAGTGGCGCGAGCGGTCCGAGCTCGGCGAGCGTGTCCCGGTCGGCCTCCGCCTCGGTGAAGAGATCGTCTCCGTAGGTTCGGCCACCCGCGACGTCCATCCCCGACCCTCCCTCCCGCGACGGTGTCCTTCGCGCCGATTGTAAGCAGCCCGACCGGCGGACGCACCGGCCGTCCGTGCAAGGTCCCGGTGACGGTCGCGCGCATCTCCGCTGCAAGGTGGTCGCCCCATCGTGGCGTGGTCGCACCGACGGTCGTCCGGACCGTCCGGGCGACGGACCTGTTCCGACACCGACGAAAGGCGACCGCCATGAGCACCGCATCCGCCACCACGATCACCGGGAACCTGACCCGTGATCCCGAGATCCGCTACACCCGCGAGGGGCAGGCGACCACCACGCTCGGGGTCGCGGTCAACCGTCGTTGGCAGAACCGCGAGACCGGCCAGTGGGACGAGGCGACCTCCTTCTTCGACGTGGTGACCTGGCGCGAGCTTGCGGAGAACGTGGCCCTCAGCCTCACCAAGGGCATGCGGGTCGTGGTCGTCGGCCGGCTCGAGCAGCGGAGCTGGGAGACCGAGGAGGGCGAGCGGCGGTTCAAGATCGAGATCGTCGCCGACGAGGTCGGCGCGAGCCTCCGATTCGCCACCGCAGAGGTCCACAAGGTCGACCGCCAGCGCGGGGATGCCGGCACCGATGGTCCGTCCGCCGAGGATGGCGTCGATGGCGCTGCGGTCGGTGCCGGGTCCTGACCCGGCCGGCCGGGCGCGCTTTGCCGGCTCCGTCGGGCTCACGAAGGCCGAGGTCTTCACCGCCTGCCAGGCGCTCGCCGACGCAGACCGGCTGCTCGCGCGGGTGGGCGGCACCAGCGAGGCCGGCGCGCTCGGCGACCTCTTCGAGCTCCTCGAGGAGCGCTTGAGCCGGACCGTCGGTCCGGCGTGCGATCAGTCGCCGTCGGGCCGGTACTCGAGCGAGAGGGAGTTCACGCAGTAGCGCTGCCCGGTCGGCGCGGGACCGTCGGGGAAGACGTGCCCGAGGTGGCCCCCGCACGTCGCACAGGTGATCTCCGTGCGTCGCATGCCGAACGACCGGTCCTCGTGTTCCTCGATCGTCCCCGCGTCGCGGGCTCGGGTGAAACTCGGCCAGCCCGAGCCGGAGTCGAACTTCGCGTCGGAGTCGAACAGGATGGTGCCGCATCCCGCGCAGACGAAGGTGCCGTCCCCTTCGACGTGCAGGAGCTCGCCCGACCAGGCCGGCTCGGTGCCTTTCTGCCGGAGCACCGCATAGCGCTCGGTGCCGAGGCGCGCCTGCCACTCCTCTTCGGTCATCCCAACCCGACCATCGGTCCCAGTCGTGGTGCGCTCGTCCACTGTTCCTCCTCGGTGTGCGGTCCGTCAGATCCGGCGGCTGCGGGTCGGTCGGCCAGGCCCCGACTTCTCCACCGACCCTTTGGACCAACGCCGGCGGGTGCCGAGGTGTTCCCGACGCCGACCCGACGCCGCACCGTCCGGATCCGGTCCCGAGAGGGCGGTTTGGTAACGTCTCTGCGCGCTCGACCCGACGACCGGCCCGGTCCGAGCCGCGTGCCGATCGGGAGCGCAGCCTCCCGTTGGCGAAGACGCCCCAGGACCCGACCGCCATGGACCTCCGAGACCGACCCGAAGACCTGGCGTTCCGCCGGGAGATCCGCGAGTGGCTCGAGGCGCACGTGGTCGACGAGTTCGCCGCACTGGGCGGGCGCGGGGGATCTGGGGACGAGACGTACGGCTTCGAGACGCGGCTCGCCTGGGAGCAGGTGCTCGCGGCCGACGGCTGGACGGGCGTGGGCTGGCCGACCGAGTTCGGCGGGCGTGGCGCGAGCATTGCCCAACAGGTCATCTTCAACGAGGAATATGTCCGCGCCCACGCGCCGGGACGGGTCAACGTCCTCGGTGAGGGGCTGCTCGGTCCCACCCTCGTCGAGTACGGGACCCCCGAACAGCAGGCGCGCTTCCTTCCGCCGATCCTCGCGGGCGCCGAGCTCTGGTGCCAGGGCTACTCCGAGCCCGACGCGGGCAGCGACCTCGCCAATGTGAAGACCCGGGCCGAGCTCGAAGGTGACGAGTGGGTCGTGACCGGACAGAAGGTCTGGACGTCACTCGCGCACCAGGCCGACTGGTGCTTCGTCGTCGCACGGACCGAGCCCGGGTCTCTCCGCCACCGTGGCCTCTCGTACCTTCTCGTACCCATGGACCAGCCGGGCGTGGAGGTCCGCCCCATCACCCAGCTCACCCGGACCTCCGAGTTCAACGAGGTCTTCTTCGACGGCGCACGGACCGCCGCAACGAACGTCGTCGGCGAGCCCGGCGAAGGCTGGCGGGTCGCCCTCGCCACGCTCGCCTTCGAGCGCGGCGTCGGTCTCCTCGGCCACCAGCTCACCTTCCGGCGCGAGCTCGACCGGTTGGTCGAAGCGGCCCGTGCGAGCGGTCGCACGGTCGACCCGCTCGTGCGCCAGGACCTCGCGCGATGCCACGCCGAGCTCGAGATCCTCCGCTACGACATCCTCCGAAGTCTCGCCGGCATCGGCGCCGCGGTCGCTCCGCCGGAGGCCTCGATCATCAAGCTCTACTGGGCGTCGTGGCACCAGCGCTTCGGCGAGCTGGCGATCGACCTCTGCGGTCCCGCCGGAGTGGTCGCGCCCGGCGCGCCCTACGACCTCGACGAGTTCCAGCGCACCTTCCTCTTCAGCCGCTCCGAGACCATCTACGGCGGATCCAACGAGATCCAGAGGAACATCATCGGCGAGCGGGTCCTCGGCCTGCCGCCCGAGCCGAAGGGAGTGGCCTGATGGACGGAGCCCGGTCAGATGGCGTCGTGCCGGAGAAGCCCACGGGGCACGGGCTGCTCGAGGGCAAAGTGGTGGTCGTCACGGCGGCTGCCGGCACCGGCATCGGGTACGCGACCGCGGAGCGGTGCGTCGCCGAAGGTGCGACCGTCGTGGTGTCCGACGCCCACGAGCGCCGGCTCGGCGAGGCGGCGGACGCGCTCGGCGCGCTGGGCGGCAACGATGGGGGACGACCGCTGGCGGTGGTCTGCGATGTGACCGACGAGACCCAGGTCGGACGTCTCTTCGACCGGGCCGTCGAGGAGCACGGTCGGATCGACGTGGCGATCAACAACGCCGGCCTCGGGGGGAAGGCCGACATCGTGGAGATGACCGACGAGCAGTGGTCGCTGGTGCTCGACGTGACCCTGACCGGGACGTTCCGTTGCACGCGGGCTGCGCTCCGCCACTTCTATGCCCGCGGCGGGGGCGGGGTCATCGTCAACAACGCCTCGGTGCTCGGATGGCGCGCCCAGGCCGGCCAGGCCCACTACGCGGCGGCGAAGGCCGGGGTGATGGCGCTCACCCGGTGCAGCGCGATCGAGGCGGCGGCCCACGGGGTCCGTGTCAATGCGGTCGCACCGAGCCTCGCCCTCCACCCGTTCCTCAACCGGGTCATGCCCGACGAGGAGCTCGCCGAGCTCACCAGGCGCGAGGCCTTCGGGCGCGGAGCGGAGGTCTGGGAGGTGGCGAACGTGATCGCCTTCCTCGCGAGCGACTACGCGACCTACCTCACGGGTGAGGTCGTCTCGGTCTCGAGCCAGCACCCCTGAACGCATCCCGCTCCCGGTCGATGCCCGGGGGCGGTCGGCTACCCTGACGGCGTGTCAGATGCGGGCGTGCCGGACGTCTCGGATCCCCGCGGGGATCTGCAGTGGGGGACCATCCCCTCCCTGGTCGAGGACGCTGCCGCCCGGTTCGGCGCAGCCGAGGCGCTCATCGACCGGCTCGGTCCGGACGGGACGACGGTGCGGCTCACCTTCGACGAGCTCGCGGAGCAGATCGCGGCGGCCACGAGGGCGGTGGTCGCGAGCGGCATCGACCGGGGCGACCGGGTCGCGATCTGGGCCCCGAATTGCGCGGAGTGGGTGGTCGCAGCGCTCGGCGCGGTCGGCGCGGGCGCGGTGCTGGTGCCGCTCAACACGCGATTCAAGGGGTCCGAGGCCGCCTACATCCTCGGGGCCTCGGGGGCGCGGCTCCTCTTCACGGTCGAGGGCTTCCTCGGGACGGACTACCCGGCACTGCTCGCCGACGCGGTCGCGGACGGCGCGGTGCTCCCCGAGCTCGAGCGGGTGGTGGTCCTTCGCGCCGGGGACACCCCACGGACGGCGGCACGGGGGGACCAGGTCGTCACCTGGGCGACGTTCCTCGCCGAGGGAGACGGCGTCTCCCCGGACGTCGCCGCCGGCAGGAGCGCCTCGATCTCCGCGGGGGACCTCTCGGACCTGGTGTTCACCTCCGGGACCACGGGCCGGCCGAAGGGAGCGATGAGCACGCACGGCCAGACCTTGCGCACCTTCGCCACCTGGTCCGAGGTGGTCGGTCTCGAGCAGGGCGACCGGTACCTGATCGTGAACCCCTTCTTCCATACCTTCGGGTACAAGGCGGGGATCCTGGCCTGCCTGATGGCGGGCGCGACCATGCTGCCCGAGCCGGTCTTCGACGTCGACGTCCTGGTCCGGCGCGTCTCGGACGAGCGCGTCACCGTGCTGCCCGGGCCGCCGACCATCTTCCAGTCGATCCTCGACCATCCCGGACGTGACCGCTTCGACCTCTCGAGCCTCCGCCTCGTGGTGACCGGTGCCGCCGTGGTTCCGGTCGAGCTGGTCGAGCGACTCCGGGGAGAGCTCGGCGTCGGGACGGTGCTCACCGCGTACGGGCTGACCGAGGCGACCGGGACGGTCACGATGTGCCGGCGCGGCGACCCCGCGGAGGTGATCGCCGCGACCTCGGGACGCGCCATCCCCGACGTCGAGGTCAAGGTGGTCGACGACGACGGGCGCGAGGTCCCCCGTGGTGATCCTGGTGAGATCGTCGTGCGCGGCTACAACGTCATGCGCGGCTACTTCAACGACGCCACCGCGACGGACGAGGCGATCGATGCGGGAGGCTGGCTCCACACCGGCGACATCGGGGTCATGGACGGGGCGGGCAACGTCGCGATCACCGACCGGCTGAAGGACATGTACGTGAGCGGCGGGTTCAACGTCTATCCGGCTGAGATCGAGTCCGTCCTGCGCCAGCACCCCGGCGTGGCGCAGGTCGCGGTCGTCGGTATCTCCGACCGGCGGATGGGCGAGGTCGGGCTCGCGCTCGTGATCCCCTCGGCCGGCGCCACGGACGATCTCGACGAGGAGCTCATCGGTTGGGCGAAGGAGCGGCTCGCCAACTACAAGGTGCCGAGATCGGTACGGACCGTGGAGGCATTCCCGCTCAACGCGAGCGGGAAGGTGCTCAAACGCGAGCTCCGCGAGCAGTACGCGGTCGTCGGGTGATCCGGTGACCGTCGCCGTCGGACCAGAGGACTGAACGAGAGGAGCGTGCCGTGCGAGGCATCGTCTACACCGGTGAGGACGTCGAGGTCACCGATCAACTGAGCGTGCGTGGGCCGGGGCCGACCGAGGTCCAAGTGCGCGTCGGCGCGGCCGGCGTGTGCCACAGCGACCTGTCGGTGATCAACGGGACGATCCCGTGGAAGGCGCCGTCCGTGCTCGGCCACGAGGGCGCCGGGGTCGTCGAGGCGGTGGGGACCGAGGTCCGCTCCGTCAAGGTCGGGGACCACGTGGTCATCGCGACGCTCGCCAGCTGCGGGACCTGCCGTGCGTGCGCGACCGGCCATCCGACCTGGTGCGTGAAGACCCTCGGCAACGTGTCGACGCCCTTCACGTACCGGGGCGAACCGGCCTCCAACTTCGCCGCGACCTCGGTCTTCGCCGAGTCCACCATCGTGTCGGAGGTCCAGGCGGTGAAGATCTCGAAGGACGTCCCCCTCACCTCGGCCTGCCTGATCGGCTGCGGGGTGCTCACCGGCGTCGGATCGGTCCTCAACCGGGCGCGTGTCCAGGCCGGTGAGACCGCGGCGGTCTTCGGGGTCGGCGGCGTCGGGCTCAACGTGATCCAGGGCCTCCGCGTCGCCGGGGCGAGCCGGATCATCGCGGTCGACACCCTCGCGTCAAAGGAGCCGCTCGCGCGCCAGTTCGGGGCGACCCACTTCGTCGACGCGTCCGCGACCGACGCGGTGGCGGCCATCCGCGAGCTGGTGCCGCCCGGTCCCGACCGCATGAGCGGCGCGCTCGGCTGGACCGGCGGGGTCGCCTGGGCCTTCGACTGCGTCGGCCACCCCGCCGTGCTGCGCAACGCGCTCGACGTCCTCGACTGGGGCGGCAACGCCCTGGCCATCGGGATCCCTCCCCAGGGCACCGAGGTCGCCGTCGACGTCAACGCGCTCGCCTACGTCGACCGGGGGCTGCTCGGATGCCGGTACGGGTCGTCACGTCCGCACCACGACATCCCCCTCATGGTCGAGCTCTATCTGTCCGGCCAGCTGATGCTCGACGAACTGGTCACCGAGCAGCGTCCGCTCGAGGGGTTCCGCGAGATCGTCGAGGACATGGAGGCCGGCAAGCTCGCCCGCGGCGTCCTGACCTTCTGATCCCTCGGGGGGCGCCTGTTACAGTCGGCACCCGATATGACGGTCCGTCAGATCGATCGGACGTGCACGACGCTGGTCGACGTCCTGAGGGGCGCGGCCGAGGTCCATCGTGACGTCGAGGCCTTCGTGGAGCCCGCGGCCGACGGCAGCCCGCGACGAGCGACCACCTTCGCCGAGTGGGACCGGGCGGCCGACGCGCTCGCGCGCCGCTTCGGTGCGGAGGGCGTCGGGCCCGGCACGGTCGTCTGCCTGCAGCTGCCGAGCTCGATCACCTACATGGTCTGTTACGCGGCGGCCGTACGACTCGGCGCGGTGACCTCGGGCATCAACCCGCGGCTCGGGAGCCGCGAGGTCGCCTCGATCCTCGAGCGCACCCGGCCCCGCGTGCTGGTCGTCGACGACGGCGCGATCCCGGGTGCGCGCCCGGGCACGACCGTGTTCACCCGGCACGACGTCGAGTCCGCCGTCGGTGGACCGGCCGCACCGGGTCTGCCCCGGCTCGAGCCCGACGACCCGGTCGC
Organism: uncultured Acidimicrobiaceae bacterium; assembly: GCA_963769765.1. GTDB lineage: Bacteria > Actinomycetota > Acidimicrobiia > Acidimicrobiales > RAAP-2 > Bog-756. The sequence goes on from CAVYNA010000006.1 coordinate 246,768, forward strand.
CGTGGTCTGGACGAGCGGAACGACCGGGCTTCCGAAGGGCGCGGTCTTCGACCACCGCAACCTCGAGGCGGTCGCCGCCGGCGCCGACCCGCTCGCCGAGGCCGGAGACCGCCGTCTCTCCCCGCTTCCGTTCTCGCACGTCGGGTCGATGACCCGGCTCTGGGACGAAGCGGCCAAGGGCATCACCACGGTGATCACTCCCACGCCTTGGAAGGCGGCCGCGGCGATCGAGATCATGGCCGCCGAGCGGATCACGGTTGCCCAGGGGGTCCCGACACAGTGGGCGCTCGTGCTCGCCCACCCCGACCTCGCCGCCGCCGATCTCTCCTCCCTCCGGGTCGCGGGCACCGGCGCGTCCCGGGTGCCTGCGGAGCTGGTGGCCTCGATGCGCGAGGTCCTCGGGGTGCCGGTCGTCGTGCGGTACACCTCGACGGAGGCCTCGCTCGGGACGGGCACGGTTCCCGGCGACCCCGACGGTGCGGTCGCGACCACGGTCGGTCGGCCGGTTCCGGGCGTCGATCTCGAGATCGTCGACGAGGACGGACACGCGGTGCCATCGGGCGAGGTCGGACGGGTGCGCCTGACCTCGGCGGCGGTCATGCGCGGCTACTGGGGTGGGCCGATGTCCGCCCCGGGCGCTGCGGGACTCGTCTTCGACGAGGAGTCGACTTCGGCAGTGCTCGACGCGGACCGCTGGCTGACGACCGGTGACTTCGGCCTGCTCGATGCTGACGGGCGGCTCCACCTCGCGGGCCGTGCAAACGAGCTCTACATCCGGGGCGGCTACAACGTCTACCCTGCCGAGGTCGAGGCTGCCGTCTCGGACCTCCCCGAGGTCGGTGCCGTCGCAGTCGTCGGGACACCGGACCCCGTGCTCGGCGAGATCGGTGTCGCCTTCGTCGTGCCCGAGTCCGGGATGCGCCCGGTGCCCGGCGAGCTGCTGGCGCGGCTGCGCGAGCGAGCACGGTCCCGGCTCGCCGACTACAAGGCACCCGACCGGGTGGTCGTCGTGGACGACCTCCCGCTGACGGCGATGTTGAAGGTTGACAAGCGGGCCCTCGCCGAGCGGGCCGCCCTCGAGACGAACGGAGCAGGCGCACCATGACCGACCGATCGACACCGGCGACCGGTGGCGTGACCGACGATCCCATCCGGATCGGCACGCTGCTCTACACCCTGGTCGAGCCGCACCGCGGCCACGAGGTCGCGTACAACCGATGGTACGAGCGGGACCATTTCTACGCGGGGTGCCAGATCGGCGCCTACAACTTCGCCGGTGCCCGGTTCGTCGCAACCGCACCGCTGAAGGAGCTGCGGGAGCCGTCGACCGGAGCCGGCGGGCCCGCGCCGTTGGTCGCTGATCCTCGGATCGGCAGCTTCCTCGGTCTCTACTACGTCCTCGACGGTCATCACGACGAGTGGAACCGCTGGGCGGTCGACCAGGTCAACGTCCTCCACGCGGCCGGCCGGATGTTCGAGCACCGCGACCACATCCACACGGGTCTCTACCGGTTCGAGTGGGAGCACCGCCGAGACGAGGACGGCGTCCCCGCGGAGCTCACGCTCGACCACCGGTTTCCGGGGATGGTCTCGGTCTTCGTGGACGCCGCCGACGGAGTGGAGCGCGGACAGCTCGAATCCTGGTACCGCGACCGCTTCCTCCCGGACGCGCTGCCGGGCACACCCGTCGCAACCGTGCTGGGGTTCAGCCCGTTGCCGTTGCTCGCCGACGCCCCAGGGGACGTCCCGCGTGCGAGTGCGGCTGCAGATCGCCTGCTCCTCCTCTTCTTCCTCGACGAGGAGCCGACGTCGGCGTGGGAGGCCGTCTTCGCCGGCCAGGGGAAGGCGCTGTCGGCAGAAGGTCTCGGCGACGTCGTCTGGGCCGCTCCGTTCATCGGCACGGTGCCGGGCACGGACACCTACACCGACCAGCTGTGGTCGGAGCGCTCGTGATGGCCGACTTCATCGACGACCTGGCGGCTCGCTGCGAGGCACGCGGGTGGGTGTCTGCACCGTCACTCTGGGAGCTCGTCGAGGGAAGGGCCGCCGCGACCCCCGACGCCGTGCTCGCGGACGAGGACACCGGAGCGGTGCTCACCTTCGCCGACTACCGCGATGCATGCCTGCGGGCCGCAGCGGGGCTGTTCGTCGAACACGGGGTCTCCACGGCCACCGGCGTGAGCTGGGAGCTGCCCACCTGGAACGAGTCGCTCGTCCTGGTGGGTGCGCTGGCTCGGCTCGGTGCCCGCCAAAACCCGCTGATCCCGATCTACCGCGGACGTGAGGTGGGCTTCATCACGAACCAGAGCGAGGCGTCACTGCTCGTCGTCCCCACCGTCTACCGCGGCTTCGACTTCGAGGCGATGGCACGGGAGCTCGCAGACGAGCGCCCTGGGCTCGGCGTCCTCGTCGTCGACCGGGAGCTCCCCGACGGTGATCCCGGCGTCCTGCCCGCTCTCGAGGCGCCACCCGCTCGGGCCGCGGACGCGCCGGTCCGGTGGCTCTTCTACACCTCGGGCACGACCGCCGACCCCAAAGGTGCGCCGCACACCGATCTCACGGTGATGGCCTCGGCGCTCGCCATGGCCGAGTGCCTCGACATCCGCGCCGAGGACGTCTCGGCCCTCGTCTTCCCGTTCACCCACATCGGCGGCATCGGATGGCTGCTCGCCTCCTTGATGACCGGGTGCCGGCTGCTCACCACCGAGTCGTTCGACCCGTCGGCCACCCCGTCGTTCCTCGCCTCGCGGGACGTGACCCTCGCCGGATCGGGGACCCCGTTCCACCTCGCCTACCTCGCCGCCCAGCGCGCGGCCGGGGACGGGGCCGGTCCGATCTTCCCGAAGGTCCGCGCCTACCCGGGGGGAGGCGCGCCGAAGCCGCCTCAGCTCCACCACGACTTGAAACGCGAGATCGGCGGCGTCGGCATCGTCTCGGGGTACGGCCTCACCGAGGCACCGATCGTGGTGATGGCCACGACGACGGATCCGGACGAAAAGCTCGCGACCACCGAGGGCCGGTCCACACCCGGGGTCGAGCTCGTCGTCGTCCGCCTCGACGGGAAGCGCGCACGTGCGGGCGAGGAAGGGGAGATCCGGCTCAAGGGTCCACAGGTGATCGCCGGCTACCTCGATCCGAGCCTCGACGCGGAAGCCTTCGACGACGAGGGGTACTTCCGCTCGGGCGACCTCGGAGTGGTCGACGCCGAGGGGTACGTCACGATCACCGGTCGCCTGAAGGACGTGATCATCCGGCACGGGGAGAACATCTCGGCCAAGGAGGTCGAAGACCTCCTCTATACGCATCCGGCCGTCGCCGACGTGGCGGTGATCGGTCTCCCCGACCCGAAGACCGGCGAGCGGGCCTGCGCGATCGTGGCGGTCGCGCAGGGTTCGTCCTTCGACTTCGAGGAGATGGTCGAGTTCCTGCGGGGCGCGGATCTCCGTGTCCAGGCCATCCCCGAACAGCTCGAGCTGGTCGAGGCGGTGCCGCGCAACCCTGCTGGCAAGATCTTGAAGCACACCTTGCGCGAGCGGTTCGCGTCGGCATCGGACGGAGGGGAGGCACGATGAGCCCGGTCAAGCGGGTCACGCTCGGCCAGGGGAGCGACGAGCACGCTGCGGCCGACGCGGCCGTGACCTCGTTCACAGGACGCAGGTTCGTCGGGAAGGTCGCCGTCGTCACCGGCGCCGGCTCGGGGATCGGACGCGCGCTCGCCCACCGTCTGGCGGCGGAGGGCGCGTCGGTCGCGGCCCTCGACGTCGCGGAGGACGCCCTCGCCGCCTCCGTGTCGACGATCACCGAGGACGGCGGGACGGCGCTTGCATTCCGTTGCGACGTGACCTCCGAGGACTCGGTGGCCGCCACGGTCGAATCGCTCGCAGGGCAGCTCGGGCCGCCGACCGTGGTGTGCAACGTGGCAGGCGTCGGCGGCTTCTACCACACGGTCGACATGCCGCTCGAACGGTGGGAGCGGATCCTCGCGGTGAACCTCACCGGACCTTTCCTCGTCTGCAGGGCGACGCTCCCCCACCTCTTGGAGCACGGCGGATCGATCGTGAACGTCGCGTCCAACACCGCGTTGATGGGACAGTCGTACTCGGCGGCCTACTGCGCGTCGAAAGCCGGCCTGCTGATGTTCTCGAAGGCGCTCGCCGCCGAGTACCTCTCCCGCGGCGTGCGGGTCAACGTGGTCGCACCGGGCGGGGTGGACACTCCACTGATCGGCACCTTCGAGCTGCCCGAGGGGGCCGACTTCAAGGAGCTGACCAAGATCATGACGCCGATGGGCTTCTCGACACCGGCGGAGATCGCGGCCTCGATCGCCTTCATCGCGTCGGACGAGTCGTCGTACACGACCGGCTCGGTCCTCTCCGTCGACGGCGGCCTCACCATCTGAGCCGGCCGTGACTCGGGTCCGCACCCGAACCCTTCCACCGCTCCCACCTGCGGCCGGGACGACGCGCCTCGCCGTGCCAAGATGAAGAACGTGCCGTGCGCCCCGGTGACGGCCGTCCATCAGTGTTGGGAGGACGATGACTGAGACTCGACCGGTCGAGCAGTGGAGCACCGACTTCGACGTCCTCGACCCGGCATACGTCGCCGACCCGTACGGGATCTGGGACCAGCTGCGGACGACCTGCCCCGTCGCGCACTCCGATCGGCGGGGGAGCACGTGGCTCCCGACCCGCTACGACGACGTGGTCGAGCTCGCCCACGACGTCGACCACTTCAGCTCGCTCGAGATCTCGGTCATCCCCTTCGACGGTGAGCCGCCCGACGAGCCGGTGCTGCCTTACGGCCTGCCGCCCATCTCGGCAGATCCACCGCTGCACACCTGGACCCGGCGACTCCTGCTCCCGTGGTTCTCGCACCGCCGTGTCGAGAGCTACGAACCGCTGACCAGATCGCTCTGCTCGGGGCTCGTCGAAGGGTTCGCCGCCAGCGGGAAGGCCGACGCCGCCGCCGACTACGCGCAGCAGATTCCGGTCCGGGTGATCGCCGGCATCCTCGGCGTGCCGACCGAACTGTCGGACACCTTCACCGGCTGGGTCCGCGACGTCCTCGAGTTCGCGGACGACCCGGAGCGGCGTGCGCACGGGGTCGAGGGGGTGCTCGACTTCTTCATCAGCGAGGTCGCCCGGCGCCGGGTCGAGCCCGGCGACGACCTGCTGAGCGAGCTCCTCCACAGCGAGGTCGACGGCCAACCGGTCGAGGAGTCCGTGGTGCTCGGGATCGCCGCGCTCGTCCTCATCGCGGGGGTGGACACCACCTGGAGCGCGATCGGCTCGTCGCTCTGGCACCTGGCCACGCATCCCGAGGACCGCGATCGACTCGTCGCCGAGCCGGAGCTCATGGACACCGCGGTCGAGGAGCTCCTGCGGGCGTACTCACCGGTGACGATGGCACGGATCGTCACGAGCGGGACGAGCTTCCGCGGCTGCCCGATGCACGCGGGCGACAAGGTCCTGATGAACTTCCCCGGGGCGAACCGTGATCCGGAGGTCTTCGAGGACGCCGACCGGGTGGTGCTGGACCGTGCGGTCAACCGGCACCTCGCGTTCGGCTCGGGCATCCACCGTTGCGCCGGGTCCAACCTCGCCCGGATGGAGCTGCGGGTCGCCATCGAGGAGTGGCTGCGGCGGATCCCCGTGTTCTCGTTGGAAGACCCGGGCGCCGTGACGTGGGCGGGCGGCCAGGTGCGTGGCCCGCGTCGCTGTCCGGTGGTGTTCGCATGAAGATCCGGGTCGACCCGGATCGCTGCCAGGGACACGCCCGCTGCTACGGCATCGCTCCCGAACTGTTCGACGTCGACGACTACGGGCTCTCCACGGTGGTCGGCGACGGCACCGTGCCGGTCGGGCTCGAAGACAAGGCCCGGCTCGCGGTCGCCAACTGTCCCGAGTACGCGATCGAGGTGCTCGAGGACTGAGCGGGCCGCCGGCCCCGGTGCGCCGGGGCACGTCGAAGGGAGAGCCGATGCGGACGGGGAACATGTACGGGCCTGACGCCACCTTCGCGGGCGTCCCCGCCGCCGACCTCGACGAGCCCGAGAGCTGGTCGGGTGCCGCCGCCGTCATCGTCGGTGCACCGTTCGACGGCGGGACAAGCCACCGTCCCGGCTGCCGGTTCGGCCCCCAGGCGATCAGGATCACCGACTACCTGCCCCACGACGGCCGCCGGCCCCATCTCGCACTCGGGGTGGACCCGCTCGTCGAGCTGGGTGTCGTCGATGTCGGAGACGTCGTGATGCCCTCGGGCGACACCGGCCTGTCGATCGCGCGTCTCGAAGAGGCCGTGGCACGGATCGCCGCGGCGGGAGCGATCCCGATCGTGCTCGGCGGCGACCACACCATCGCGCTGCCCGACGCGACGGGGGTCGCCCGCCACGTCGGCTGGGGCAAGGTCTCGGTCGTCCACTTCGACGCCCATGCCGACACGGCGGACACCCAGTTCGGCGCGCTCGTCGGGCACGGCACCCCGATGCGACGGCTCATCGAGTCCGGCGCGGTCCGCGGCGACCGGTTCGTCCAGATCGGCCTGCGCGGCTACTGGCCGGAGCCGGAGACGCTCGCGTGGATGGCGGATCAGCAGATGCGCAGCTACGAGATGAGCGAGGTGGTCGCCCGTGGCCTCGATGTCTGCCTGACCGAGGCGTTCGCGCTGGCGACGGACGAGTGCGACGCGGTCTTCCTCTCGGTCGACGTGGACGTGGTCGACCCGGGGTCGGCGCCTGCGACCGGCACGCCGGAGCCGGGTGGTCTGACTCCACGCGAGCTGCTCGACGCGGTCAGGCGGGTCGCGATGGAGCTGCCGCTCGCCGGCATGGACATCGTCGAGCTCTCGCCTCCCTTCGACCAGGCCGAGGTCACCGCCTACCTTGCGAATCGCATCACGCTCGAAGCCCTGTCGGGGATCGCCTGGCGCCGTTCGCAGGAGCGCGGGGTGAGCGGCCGGCGTCCCGAGGACCCGCTGCTCGAGCGGTGAGATGTCCGCGGACGCGCGCTGATTCGCCGGTGCGGAGTTCGACCCACCGGGGGGTCGTCGGCAGAACGAGGACTAGGAGAGCCGCTCCACGATCATCGCCATGCCCTGGCCGCCACCGACGCACATCGACTCGAGCCCGATGGTCTTGCCGGTGTCTTCGAGCGCGTTGAGCAGCGTGGTCATGATCCGTGCGCCGGTCTGCCCGAAGGGATGGCCGAGTGCGATGGCGCCGCCACGCACGTTCAGCTTGTCCCACTCGATGCCGAGCTCGGCGGCCGAGGGCACGACCTGGGCTGCGAACGCCTCGTTGATCTCGACCAGGTCGATGTCGCCGATGGTCATGCCGGCGCGCTTGAGGGTCTGACGGATGGCATCGACCGGACCGAGCCCCATGATCTCCGGATCGAGCCCCGACACGCCACTCGCCACGATGCGCGCGAGCGGGGTGATGCCGAGCTCGCCTGCCCGGGTGTCGCTCATCACGACGACGGCGGCCGCCCCGTCGTTGAGGGGGCACGCGTTCCCCGCGGTGACCGTCCCGCCCTCGCGGAAGACCGGCTTGAGCCCGGCGAGACCTTCGAGTGTCGTCCCGGGGCGCGGGCCGTCGTCCTTGGTGACCACGGTGCCGTTCGGTGTGGTGACCGGGATGATCTCGCGCTCGAAGAATCCCGACTCCTGGGCGGCGACCGCGCGGGTCTGGGACTGCAGCGCGAATTCGTCTTGGACCTCGCGGCCCACCGACTTGTACTCGGCGACGTTCTCAGCCGTCTGACCCATTGCGATGTAGACGTCGGGGAGCCCGTCGAACGGTGTCCAGGGGTCGCCGGCAGCGGGAGTGCGCTCGGTGGTGCGTGCCTCGGCGCCTGCGAAGCGCTCGTTGTGCGGTCCGGTGTCGGCGGCACCGAAGCGGTAGCGGCTGACCGTCTCGACCCCGGCCGCGACGAAGACGTCACCTTCTCCGGCCCGGATCGCGTGGGCTGCCATGCGGATGGTCTGGAGCGAGGAGGAGCAGTACCGGTTGACCGTGACGCCGGGCACCTCGGGCAGGCCGGCGAGGATGGCGGCCACCCGGGCGACGTTGTAGCCCGCTTCGCCGCCTGGTTGTCCCGATCCGAGCAGGACGTCCTCGACCGAGTGCGGGTCGAGGGCAGGGACCTTCGCCAGGACTTCGCGGATGACCAGGGCGGCGAGATCGTCGGGCCGGCAGTCGACCAGCGAGCCCTTGTTGGCCCGTCCGATCGGGGTCCGACCGGTGGCGACGATGACGGCTTCAGGCATGGAGCGCTCCTCGAATCGCGGGGGTGTGCAAGCGGGCAGGCTACCTGCTCCGCCGACGACCCGATGCTGACCGCGCGACGGCCGAGGCCGATCGACCGCTCGCACGGTGGCGGGTCGGACCGACCGAATGTAACGTGTTCTATTCGTCGAGGCTCGACGGTGCACCCGGGGGTCGGGAGTCACGCGAGCCGAAGAACCGCGGCCAAACCGGCCTGTCTCGTCGTGTGCGCCGGTGATCGGAGGGATCGGATGGAGATCGGCTACACCGAGGAGCAACAGAAGCTCCGCACCGAGCTGCGCGAGTACTACGCGAACCTCCTCACACCGGAGGTCGAAGAGCAGCTTGCGAGAAGTCACGGGATCGGGCCCGACATGCGCCGGGTGGTCAAGCAGATGGCGACCGACGGTTGGCTCGGCATCGGGTGGCCGACCGAGTACGGCGGGCAGGGACGCTCCGCGATCGAGCAGTACATCTTCTTCGACGAGTCGATGCGGGCCGGTGCACCGGTGCCGATGCTCACCATCAACACGGTCGGTCCGACGATCATGCAGTTCGGCAGCGACGAGCAGAAGGCGTTCTTCCTGCCGAAGATCCTCGCCGGTGACATCCATTTCTGCATCGGCTACACGGAGCCCGAGGCCGGCACCGATCTCGCGTCGCTGAAGACCCGGGCCGTGCGCGACGGCGACGAGTACGTGATCAACGGGCAGAAGATCTTCACCTCACTGGCCGGCGGCGCCGACTACATCTGGCTCGCGACGCGGACCGACCCGGAGGTCGCAAAGCACAAGGGCATCTCCATGTTCATCGTGCCGATGGACACCCCGGGCATCCGGGTGGTGCCGATGCAGCTCCTCGGCGACCACAACATCAACTACACGTTCTACGAGGACGTTCGGGTCCCGGCGACCAACCTCGTCGGCGGCGAGAACAACGGGTGGTCGCTCATCACCAACCAGCTCAATCACGAGCGGGTGACCCTGTGCTCGGCCGGCATCATCGAGCGGGCCCTCAACGACGTGCGCTCGTGGGCGCAGTCCACCAAGCTCGCCGACGGACGCCGGGTCATCGATCAGGAGTGGGTGCAGGTCCACCTCGGCCGGATCCACGCCCGGCTCGAATTCCTCAAGCTCATCAACTGGAAGGTCGCCTGGACCGCGACCCAGGGGCATCTCGACGTCGCCGACGCGTCGACGATCAAGGTGTTCGGCACCGAGTTCTACATGGAGGCGTTCCGCCTCCTCCTCGAGGTCGTCGGGCAGGCCGGCTACCTCACCCGCGGCACGCCGGAGTCGGTGCTCGCCGGACGCCTCGAGATGTACGCACGCAGCCTGGTGATCCTGACCTTCGGTGGTGGCACGAACGAGATCCAACGCGATCTGATCGCCATCTTCGGGCTCGGGCTACCCCGGTCACTGCGATAGGAGAGGGAGCGCACCCATGGACTTCTCATTCACCGAAGAACAAGAGGCCGTCCGCGAGCTGGCCGACCGGATCTTCACCGACCTCGCCACCCACGAGCGCCTCCGCGAGCTCGAGTCCGAAGTCGACGGCGACCGCTTCGACCGGAAGCTCTGGTCCGAGCTGGCTGCGGCCGGGCTGCTCGGCATCGCCCTCCCCGAAGCGTTCGGCGGAGCCGGCCTCGGTTTCGTCGAGACGGGCCTCGTGGTGGAGGCCGCCGGGCGGACCGCCGCGTACGTCCCCGCCATCGAGACGCTCGCCGCGGCCGCACCCGGTATCGCTCAGTTCGGCAATGCCGCGCAGTGCGACCGGTGGCTTCGGGGTGTGATCGGCGGCGACACCGTCGTGACCACCGCGCTCGCGGAGCTCGGTGGCAGCCCGCTCGCGCCCTCGGTCACCGCCGAGCGAGCGGGGGAGGGCTGGACGATCACCGGCTCGAAGGCGTGTGTGCCATCGGGCATGATCGCCGACGCCGTGCTGGTGCCTGCGAGGGTGGAGCCCGGCTCGGTCGCCGTCTTCATCGTCGAGACCGGTGCCAAGGGCGTGAGCCGTCAGCGCCAGGCGACCAACACCGGCCGGCCCGAGGCGGTGCTCACGCTGGAGCGGGTCGACGTCGGTCCCGACGCGATCCTCGGGACGCCCGAGGACGGCGCCGCGGTCGTCGAGTGGCTCGTCCAGCGCACCACCACGGCGATCGCGCTCGCTCAGGCCGGCGCGGCGGCGCGGGCGCTCGCACTGACCGCCGAGTACACGAAGAACCGCGAGCAGTTCGGCAAGCCGATCGCCACGTTTCAGGCGGTCGGGCAGCGCGCCGCGGACGCCTACGTCGACACCGAGGCAATCCGGCTCACGGCGTGGCAGGCGGCCTGGAGGATCTCGGCGGGACTGCCCGCCGACAAGGAGGTCGCCGTCGCCAAGTTCTGGGCAGCCGACGGTGGCCAGCGGGTCGTGCACGCAGCGACCCATCTCCACGGCGGGGTGGGTGTCGACCGCGACTACCCCCTCCACCGGTACTTCCTCATGACCAAGCACCTCGAGCTCACACTCGGCGGCGCGACCGAGCAGCTGCTCCGTCTGGGCGCTGCGCTGGCCGCCGAGCCCGCCTGAGCCGACCGGTCGGACGACGGGGGGACCCGCCGTGGGAATCGCCCTCTCGCACCTCGGGATCTGCGTCTCGGACCTCGGGCGGTCGCTCGCGTTCTACTGCGACGGATTGGGCTTCGTCGAGGTCGACTCGCATCATGTCGGTGAGGAGTTCGGGGCGCTCATGGAAGTGGAGGGCGTCGACCTCCAGTCCCGGATGGTGCGGCGCGACGGGGTCACCGTCGAGCTGCTCTGCTTCGACTCCCCGGGACATCTCGGTGAGCCCGTCCGGCGCCCCATGAACCAGCTGGGCCTCACCCATCTCTCGTTGCGCGTCGACGACGTGGAGGCGATTGCGTCGGCGATCGAGTCGCTCGGAGGGACGGTCCTGGCCGGCACCCGGACCACCTTCGACTTCGGGGATGCCCGTCTCGACTTCCTCTACTGCACCGATCCCGACGGCGTGCGGATCGAGCTGATGGACCTCCCTGCAGGGGCGTGACCGTCTACCTCGACGACTGGCGGCAGCCGGCCATGCTCGGCCACCTGGCGGACCGGTGGTCGCACCTGGTGGCCGACACCGAGGACGAGCTGCACGAGTTCGCCGCCCGGCTCGGCATGCGTCGTGCGTGGTTCCAGTACAAGGCGTCTCGCCCGCACCACGGTCACTACGACGTTCCCGAGCGCTGGCGGGACCAGGTGCTCGCCGAGGGTGCGGTACCCGTGAGCTGGCGTGAGCTCGGCCAGATGGTGCGAGCCCGCCGGGTGGGCGCGTCGGGGTCGAGCCCGTTCCCGCTCGGTGGGACGGACTGAGCCGATGGCGGAGACGAGCACGACGGCGACCGGCATCTCCGTCGATCCGCGGCTTCCCGTGCTCGTCGGGGTCGGCGTCGCCTCGCAGGCGCTCGAGCCGGCGGAGCTCATGACCGAGGCACTCCGCGCCGCCGTCCTCGACGCGGGCGTGCCCTCGCTCGCCGCTGTGGTGGACCGGATCGCCGTGCCCCAGGGCACCTGGACCTACCCGGACCCGGCCCGACTGGTCGCCGATCGGATCGGCGCGGTCGACGCCGAGACGCACCTCGTCGAGCTCGGGATCCCCCAGCAGAGCCTCATCAACGGCGCGCTGGCCGCCATCCTCGCGGGAACCTCCGACATCGCCGTGGTCGTGGGCGGCGAGGCGAAACGCTACGAACGCGAGGCCGCGCGGTCCGGGGCGGACCCGGTGGAAACCGCCCAATCCGGGGTCGTCCCAGATGTCGTGCACCGCCGCAGCGGGCCCTTGCTCGAGCCGGTCGAAGTGGCCCACCGGCTCTGGGACCCCGTGCTCCAGTACGCGCTGATCGAGAACGCGCTCCGGGCGTCGGACGGTTGTTCGATCGACGCCCATCGGGCGGAGATCGCGGCGCTCTGGTCGCGTTGCAACCAGGTGGCACACGCCAACCCGGATGCCGCCTTTCCTGCGCCGCTCGGGGCAGCGGAGATCGACACCCCGGGCCCCGGCAACCGCCCCCTGGCCTTTCCGTACAACAAGTGGCACGTAAGCCAGTGGACCGTCGACCAGGCCGCGGCGCTCGTCTTCTGCTCCGTCGAGCGGGCGCGCGAGCTCGGCATCGACCCCGACCGATGGATCTTCCCACTGGTGGCGATCGAGTCGAGCCACGCACTCTCCCTGCTGAAGCGCGAGGAGCTCGCGGCCTGGCCGGCCATGGCGGTCCTCGGTGAGTCGGCCGCACGCCGACTGGGACGTCCCCTCGCCGACCTCGATCTCGTCGAGGTCTACAGCTGCTTCCCCGCGGCGGTGCGTGTGCAGCAGCGGGCCCTCGGGCTCGATCGCGACGGTACGCCGACACTCACCGGCGGCATGGCCTTTGCAGGTGGTCCCTTCAACAACTACGTGCTCCAGTCGCTCGTGGCGATGGTCCCGCGCCTCAGATCTGCGCCCGACACCCTGGGGATGGTCACCACGGTCAGCGGACTCCTGACCAAGCCCGGCATCGGTGTCTGGTCGGCGCGTCCGGACGGCGCACCGCCCCTCCTCGCCGATCTCGCCTTCGAGGCCAGGGCGGCGACGGGCGCGCTCGACGTCGTCGAGACGCTCGACGGCTCTCGCGGCGGCGCCCGCGTCGCCACCTACACGGTCACCTACGACGGGAGCGATCCGGTCCGGACGGTCGTCCTCTGCGACACCGATGACGGCCGCCGGGCGGTCGCGGTGCGCGACGATCCCGACCTGGCACGCCATGCGGTGAGCCACGAGCTCATCGGCGCGAAGGTCGACCTCGGGGAGGGATCGTTCGAGCCGGTCTGAGCGAGGTACGGATCCGGTCGGCCTCCGGGTACCGTGAGGCGATGGCCATCGATCTCGACACTGCGGTCTCCTTCGTCCACGAGCGCCGGCAGGGGGTGCTCGTGACCCTCAAGCGCGACGGACGTCCACAGCTCTCGAACATCCTCTACCTGCCGGGGTCGGGTCACTCGGTCCGGATCTCGATAACCGACGGGCGGGCGAAGACGGCGAACCTCCGACGCGATCCCCGCGCCTCGCTGTACGTGACCCGGGACGACTTCTTCGCCTACGTGGTGCTCGAAGGCACCGTCGGCCTCTCGTCGGTTGCGTCGGACCCTGGGGACGCGGTCGTCGACGAGCTGGTCGAGATGTACCGGGTCGCGCAGGGCGAGCACCCCGACTGGGACGAGTTCCGCCGGGCCATGGTCTCCGACCGGCGGCTCGTCGCGACGCTCGGGGCCACCGGCGCCTACGGGATGCTCGGCGCGTGACCGCCTGACCGCGTGCTCGCCGGGTCGCACCGCGGGCCGGTAGGGTCGGCGCGCATGGTCCTCGAACATGCGCTCATCACGGTCCGTGCCGGCACCGAGTCGGAGTTCGAGGAGGCCCTCGCCGAGGCCCGGTCCCACATCGCCGCGTCGAAGGGGTTCGTCTCGCTGAAGCTCCTGCGCGGGGTGGAGGGGCCCGACCGCTACCTGCTCCTCGTCGAGTGGGAGACCCTCGACGACCACGTGGTCGGCTTCCGCGGCTCGGATGCGTTCGCCCGGTGGCGCTCCATCATCGGCCCCTTCTTCGAGGGGCAGCCGGCCGTCGACCACTTCGAGCCGGTCGTCGGACTCACGTGACGGGCCTTCCCGGGCGCAGGTTGCCTCAGCGGTCCCGTGCGATCGACCACGCCGCATCGAAGTGGGCGACGAGCTCGGCGAGGGTGGTCCTCGCGTTGAGCCCACTGGTCGAGGGCACCACGTAGGCGGGTCGTCCGCCGATCGGCTCGGGCTGGAGGCCGGCGACGGCGGTCCGGTTGACCGCTGCGCGCCACCCGGAGAGCCCGACGAAGCAGACCGCCCCGGGTCGCAGCCATTCGACGAGGCGCTCGACCCGGAGCAGCCCTTCTTGGAACTCGGTCGCGCTCACCTCGGCCGCAGTCCTCGTCGCCCGCTTCACGAAGTCGGTCATCCCGACGTGGTGCCGGACCAGCGCGTCGACCGGATCGCGAGCCTCGTTGACGATGCCGGCAGCGAGGACGGCCGGCCAGAAGCGGTTGTTCGCGCGCGCGTAGCCGACCCCGACGTCCGCCGAGTAGATCGCAGGGTTGACCCCGCACATCAAGAGGACCATCTGGTCGTCGACCGTGTCGGCGAGGGTGCGTGCGCGCACTGCGGCAAGGCGCACCTCGTCCCCGCTGACCTCCAGCGAATCGGGCTCGATTGCGAAGCCGGCACCGGTGACGACGTCTGCGAGCTGGTCCGGACGCCATCCCGCGAAGTACCGTCCGCCGACCTCGTCGTCGGGCAATGCGTCACCCTCGTAGGTGCCTTCGAGCAGTTGCAGGCGCAGGGGGGCGCCCACCGTAAGACATCGGTGGAGATCGAAGAGCGCGAGGGGCAACTTGGTGCGCGGCACGTGGAGGTGGGTCATCCACGACCATGCGCCTCCGAGCGAACCGCTCGCGAAGGGAAGGTGCTCGACGTCGGCACGGACGTAGAGGGCGTCCGCGATCTCGGCCCGGCACGCCCCGAGCATGACGGCCGAGGCGTCGAGGGCGATGGTGGGATGCCCGAGGTGGGGGAGGTAGCGACCCGCGCCGCATCCCAGGTCGACTCGTGGGGCCCCGTTGCCGACCTGGTGGGCGAAGTGCTCAGCATCGCGCCTCCGGCCCGCGGTGGAGTGTGTGGCAGCCCACTCGAGGCCGCGCTCGTCGTAGCGGTCGACCGTGGACCGGTCCATCGTGCGAAGGCCCGTGCCGCTCAGGGCTCGAAGCGGTAGCCCATGCCGGGCTCCGTGCGAAGGTGCCGGGGACTCGAATGGTCGACCTCGAGCTTGCGGCGCAGGCGGGCCATCAGGACCCGGAGGTACTCGGTCTCGGTCCCGTAACCCGGTCCCCACACGGTCTCGAGCAGCTCGCGCTGGGTGACGAGCCGCCCGGGTCGACGGACGAGAACGCTCAGGAGCTCCCACTCCTTCCGGGTCAGGTGGACCTCGGCGCCGTCCCTGGTCACCCGAGTCTTCGCAAGGTCGACCGAGAAGCTCTCGGTCTCGATCACCGGCTCCTCTGTCTCCGTCGGCCCGCGGCGCAGCGCCGCGCGCAGCCGGGCGAGCAGCTCGTCCATCCCGAAGGGCTTGGTCACGAAGTCGTCGGCGCCGGCATCGAGTGCTTCGACCTTGTCGGCGCTCTGGTGGCGTGCGGAGAGCACGATGATCGGAACCGCGCTCCACTCGCGGATGCCGCGGATCACCTCGACGCCGTCGAGGCCCGGTAGCCCGAGGTCGAGCAGGATCGCGTCGGGACGGGCGTGCGCAGCGCGCTCCAAGCCTTCTTGCCCCGTTCTCGCCGCCACCACCGCATACCCACGAGCGGTGAGACTGATGTCGAGTGCCTGGACGAGTGCGTTGTCGTCGTCGCAGACGAGGACGGTCGCGCTCTTCTGTGCCGTCGTGATGCTCATGGCACGACACTTCCGGACCGGTCGTCTTGCGAAGGTGTCACGTGCGCCTCGGTGACGTCTCCGTTCGCGACCGGGATGCGGACGACCATGGTGCACCCGCCTCCAGGGGTGTCCTCGACGTCGAGCTCGCCTCCGATCGCCTCGACGAACCCGCGGGCCACCGCGAGACCGAGCCCGACGCCCGCGCGGTGCTCGGAGTCGCCGAGACGGTGGAACGGCTGGAAGATGCGGTCACGCTCGTCGCGGGGGATCCCCGGACCCTGGTCGATGACCCGCACGTCGACTCGACCGGCGACCGGCGCCACCTCGATCCGGAGGCCGACGCCCGCGGCGTGGAGGAGGGCGTTGTCGACCAGGTTCGCGACCGCACGCTCGAGCAGTGCCGGGTCGGTGCTGATCCTCGGCAGGGGAGCCGAGACGTCGACCGCGACGAGTGCCCCGCGTGGGCCGAGGCTCTCGACAGCGTTCTCGACCAGGTCGCCGACGTCGGTGTCGCGGTGGAGCACCTCGATCGCACCGCTCTGCATGCGGCTCATGTCGAGGAGGTTCTCGACCAGGCTGTTGAGCCGGTCGGTCTCCTCGTCGATCGTGCGCAACAGGATCGCGGTCTCCTCGGGTCCGAAGGTGAGCTGCTCCGAGAGCAGGCTCGAGGACGCCGCCTTGATCGACGCGAGCGGAGTGCGCAGGTCGTGACTGACGGCGGCGAGCAGAGCGGATCGCAGCTGGTTCGCACGGGCCAGCGCATCGGCGTCGGCAGCTTCGAGGTGGAGACGGTCACTCTCGAGCGCGGCTGCGAGCTGCGCGGCGAATGCGCCCAGGATCTCGCGGTCCTCCGCGGTGAAGCTCGGTCCGTGGAGGCAGAGCACCTCCTTGCCGGTCAGGGGGATGACGTTGGTCGCTTCCTCAGGACGCAGGGGAGGGGAGAGGCCCGCTCCCGCCACGAGCATCCACGACTGGGTCCCGCCGTCGAGTGCACCGCCGCCGGTGCTCGCCCGGTCGGTGTCGCTCCTCAGGACCGACGCCGACTCCTGACGGAACGTCACCGTGAGCTCTTCGAGCAGGTCGGGAAGCGGGTTCCCTCCGGGCGCGACCATGCGGCCGGCCACCCTCGCCAACATCCGGGCGTCGGTTCGGGCCTCGGCCGCCGCCGCGGTCCTCCGTGCCGAGTGGTCCACGAGCGCGGCGACCACGGCGGCGGTGACCAGGAACATCACGAGGGCGAGCACATCTCGGGCGTTGGTGATCGTGAAGGTGTGGATCGGCGGGGCGAAGTAGTAGTTGGAGAGCAGGAACCCGGCGATCGCGGCGAGCGCCGCCGGCCACACGCCGCCGACGGCGGCGACCACCACGACCAGGACGAGGTAGGAGCTCAGAGCGATGGCAAGGCTGTTGCCGGACCGCCCAGCAGCCAGGACCATCGTGAGCAGCGGGAATCCGATGACCCCGATGGCGAGTGCGATCAACTGGCGGCGGGTCGACAGCGGTGAGTCGAAGGCGCGACGGGCGCGCCGCGGTCGGGCGGTCACCCGGTGGTCGCCGCCGGACGCCGCCTCGTCGTCTGCGGTGCCGGACTCGAGCTCGGGTTCGGTGGCGATGACGTGCACGTCGAGCGCGCCGCCGGCCATCCGGATGACCGAATTGATCACGGAGCCGCGGAAGAGCTCGTTGAGCCGACTCCGGTGGGTCGCGCCCATCACCAGCTGGGTCGCGTTCTCGGCGAGCGCCACCTGTACCAGGGCGGGCGCGACGTCAGCGCCCACCACCTCCACGTACCGGCCGCCGAGGTCGTCGAGGAGCGCCCGATTCGCCACGAGCGCCTGTGCGCCCCGCCCCGTCTCGCTGTCGTCAGTGCGGACGTGCACGCCGACCAGCTCGGCCTTGGTCCGCATCGCCATGCGCGCGGCGCGGCGGATGAGCACGGCGCTACCCCGCGACCCGGTGAGCGAGACGACGACCCGCTCCTTCGTCTCCCACGGTCCGGAGATGCCGTGGCGCTCGCGGTAGTCGCTGAGCTCCTCGTCGACCCGGTCGGCGACCCAGAGGAGCGCAAGCTCCCGAAGGGCGGTGAGGTTGCCGGTGCGGAAGTAGTTGCCGAGCGCAGCGTCGATCCGCTCGGGGGGATAGATGTTGCCGTGCGCCATGCGTCTGCGGAGCGCCTCGGGCGCCATGTCGACGAGCTCGATCTGGTCGGCGGCCCGGACGAAGGGGTCGGGCACCGTCTCTTGTTGCGTGACGCCGGTGATGCGTTCGACGACGTCGTTCAGCGACTCGAGGTGTTGCAGATTGACGGTCGAGATCACATTGATTCCGGCCTCGAGCAGCTCCTCGACGTCCTGGTAACGCTTGGCATGCTTCGACCCGGGGACGTTCGTGTGGGCCAGCTCGTCGACGAGCACCAGCTGGGGCTTCCGGGCGATGATCCCGTCGACGTCCATCTCCTCGAAGCGCTGGCCGCGGTACTCGATGGACTTGCGGGGGAGGACCTCGAGGTCGCGGATCTGCTGGTCGGTCAGTGGGCGACCGTGATCCTGCACCCAGCCCACGACCACGTCGGTGCCGCGCTCCCTGCGACGCCACCCTTCGTTGAGCATCGCGAAGGTCTTGCCAACTCCGGGCGCGGCGCCGAGGTAGAGGCGCAGGGTTCCGCGTGCCACGCTCGTGACCTCCCCGACCTCAGGTCTGGGCCGCTCGGCGGGCGGCAGCAGTTGGGGGCACGACCCCAGGCGACGACTCTGGGTTGAGCCGGTAGCCGACACCGGGCAGCGTCTCGATGAGTGTGCCTTCGACGTCGCCGAGCTTCTGTCGAAGGCGGTGGACGTACGCGTGCAGGTAGCGCACCTCGCCGCCGTATCCGGGCCCCCACACGGCCGCCAGCACCATCTGGTGGGTGCAGGTTCGCCCGACGTGGCGGGCGAGAAAGGCGAGCACCTCGAACTCCTTGGTGGTGAGCACGACGGGCGTGCCCCCGAGGCGGATCTCGTGGTGGACGAGGTCGAGGTCGAGCGGTCCGACGGTGAGGGTCGAATCGGTCGGCTCCTCGACCGGACCCGCGTGGTGTCGGATCGCAGTTCTGATGCGGGCCTCGAGCTCGGCCATCCCGAACGGTTTCGTCACGTAATCGTCCGCACCGCTGTTGAGGGCCGCCACCTTCCGGTCTTCACTGCCGCTCGCCGAAAGGATGATGATCGGCACTTCGGTCCACTCGCGGATGCGTCGGCAGACCGCGAGCCCGTCGAGGTCTGGAAGCCCGAGATCGAGCACGACGACATCGGGTGTGCCGAGCGCAGTCTGGGTGAGTCCCTGCCCGCCACTGGTCGCCGTCACGACGTCGTGGCCTCCCGCTCTGAGGCCGACCCGGAGCGCACGGAGCAGCGAGGGGTCGTCGTCGATCACCAGCACCTTGGCCACGGTCACTCAGTCCCGGCGCCGCTCGTCGCAAGCGGAAGGGTGAAGACGAAGCGTGCGCCACCGCCAGGCACGTCCTCCACCCAGATCCGCTCGCCATGGGCTTCGACGAACGTCTTCGCGATGGTGAGGCCGAGCCCCGCACGCCCGCCCGTGTCGAAGCGGACGAAGCGGTCGAAGACGGCCTCGTGCTCCTCCGGTGGCACTCCCGGCCCGCGATCGGTCACCGACAGCGCCAACCGCTCGCCGCAGACCTCGGCTCCCACCGTGATGGGGCTCGCAGGCGGAGCGTGACGGCTGGCATTGTCCAAGAGGTTAGCGAGCACCTGGCCGATCAGGAGCCGGTCGATGTCCGCGTCGGGCACGTCCCGCGGCACGGCGAGCTCGACCGGTCGATCACCGAGCGCGCCCTGCGCAGAGGTGACCGCCTCCTCGACGAGTGCGTCGACCCGGGCCGGACGGCGCCGGATCTCGAGGACGCCCGTGTCGATCCGGGTCATGTCGAGGAGGCTCGCGACCAGGCGGCTCAGACGGTCGGTCTCGACGTCGATGAGCGTGTGGAGCTCGTCGGTGTCGGCCGCGGACAGCGGTGAGGGCGGATGGAGGAGTGTGGTCGAGGCCACCTTCATGGTGGCCAACGGCGTGCGCAGATCGTGGCTGACCGCCCCGACCAGAGAGTGGCGCAGCCGGTCGACTTCCTCGAGGAGCGCTGTTCGGTGGGCCTGCTCACGCAGTTGTTGGCGCTCGAGTGCGAACGCCGCGTGATTCGCGAAGGTGCGCAGGAGGGTGCGGTCCTCCTCACGTGCGGGCATCCCGCGCAGCGCGAGCATGCCGACCGGGCGACCGGACGCGGTCAACGCGACGGTCGCGATTCCGCCGGGACCACTCCGTCCGGTGCCGAGGCTGACCGGCACGCCCGAAAGGGGCTCGAGCCCCTGGAGCTCGGTGCGCGAGAGCGGCTCGCCGGAGGACGCGGCGACGGCCAGGCGATCGCCGACGGGGACGAGCAGTGCGACCCCGCCGACACCGAATGAAGTACCGACCGCCCGCACGACTGTTCGGAGGAGGTCCTCGACGGAGCGGTCCCCTGCGAGGAGCTCGGAGAGATCGAAGAGGCGGGTCGCCTCGACCGAGTGCCGCTGGGAGTCGGCTCGTGCCGTCCGGAGGGTCGCGACCACACGCGAGACGATCAGCATGACGACGACGTAGAGGCCGAGTGCCAGCCAGTCCTGCCCGTCGGCGACGCGGAGGCGACCGTACGGCGGGACGAAGCCCACGTCGTAGACGACGAAGCCGGCGACCACGCCGACGACGCCGGAGACGAAGCCGCCGGTCACCACGCCGGCGAGGACGGGGAGGACGAAGACGAGCGCGGGGGTCGCCGCGCTCAGGTGCCCCCGGAAGGGCAACATGACCGCCCCGAGCGCGATGGCGAGCCCGATGCCGACCAACGCTCCGACGAGGCCTCTTCGCACCCTTCCATTGTCGTACGAATCGGCCCGGGTGGCCGCTGTGCGGGGCCGTATTGAGGAAAAATTGAGAACGGCGGACACTTTTGCAGATCGTGTTCAGACACGGGGGCGGATACTCGTCCCATGGCTGATTTCCTCGTCGCACTCGGCATCATCGGTTTCGCGGCCGTGATGCTGGGCCTCATCTGGGCGCTCGATCGGGTATGACCGTCACCCAGGGTCTTCTGCTCGGCGTCGCCGTCCTGATGTTCATCTACCTCGGCGTCGCGATGTTCAAGCCCGAGAAGTTCTAGATGGGCCTCACCTGGACGATCATCACCCTGGTCGTCGCCCTCGGTTTGACCTGGCGCTACCTCGGTTCCTACATGGCCGCGGTCTTCGAGGGCCGGGTCCACTTCCTCGCCTGGGCGGAGCGTCCGGTCTACCGGGCGCTCGGGACGAGCCCCGAGCAGGAGCAGACCTGGAAGCGCTATGCGGGCGCGATGATCGTCTTCTCGACGGTGTCGATCGCCTTCACCTACGTGATCATCCGGGTCCAGGGGTCGCTGCCGATGAACCCGCAGCACTTCGGCGGGGTCGGATCGGCGCTCAGCTTCAACACGGCGGCGTCGTTCGTCACCAATACCAACTGGCAGAACTACGGCGGCGAGACGACCATGTCGTACTTCTCGCAGATCGGCGCCCTCACGGTCCAGCAGTTCGTGACGCCCGCGGTGGGCATCGCGGTCGCGATCGCATTGGTCCGTGGGTTCTCGAGGCGCAACTCGCCGACGATCGGCAACTTCTGGGTCGACATCACCCGCTGCCTGCTCTACATCCTGGCGCCCATCGCGTTCGTCGCGGGCGTGATCTTCGTGGGGCAGGGCGCCGTGCAGACGCTGGCCGGACCCGTCGACATCCACAACGCTCTCAACGGCGTGCTCCAGACCATTCCGCGCGGCCCGATCGGCTTCATGGAGGCGATCAAACAACTCGGCACCAACGGTGGTGGCTTCCTCAACGCCAACTCGGCGACCACCTTCGAGAACCCGACCGGGCTCACCAACTGGCTCTCGATCTACCTCCTGTTGTCCATCCCCTTCGCGCTCACCTACACCTTCGGCAAGATGGTCGGGAGCATCCGGCACGGTGCGGCGCTACTCGCCGCCATGGTGATCATCTTCGGCGTCTGGGTCGGCGGTGCCACCTACGCCGAGCACCAGGCCAACCCGGCCGTCGCGGCCGCAGGGGTGCACTCCACGGTCGGCAATACCGTGGGCAAGGAGGTTCGCTTCGGCGACTCGACCGGGCTGTTCGGTGTCGCCTCGACCAGCACCTCGACCGGTTCGGCCGACTCCTCCTACGACTCGTTCACCCCGATGGGCGGCTTCTTCCTCATGACCGGGATGATGCTCGGCGAAGTCACTCCGGGTGGAACAGGAAGCGGGCTCTACACGATCCTCATCTACGCGATCATCGCAGTGTTCATCGGCGGGCTGATGATAGGACGAACGCCCGAGTATCTCGGCAAGAAGATCCAGGCGAAGGAGGTGAAGCTGGCGGGGTTCGCCGCCCTGGTGATGCCGATCATCGTGCTGATCCTGACCGCGATCGCCGTGTCGGTCCACGCAGGACGAGCCGGACCGCTCAATGCAGGTCCCCATGGATTCAGCGAGATCCTCTACGGCCTCACGAGCCAAGGCAACAACAACGGATCGGCGTTTGCGGGTCTTACCGGCAACACCCCCTTCTACAACATCATCGGGGGCATCGACATGCTGATCGGCAGGTTCGGGATCATGATTCCCGCTCTTGCGCTCGGCGGGGCGCTTGCGGCGAAGAACGTGGTACCCGCATCGCTCGGCACCTTCCGCACCGACAACGGCATGTTCGTCGGTCTCACGATCGGCGTCATCGTCATCATCGGTGGCCTGACCTTCTTCCCAGCCATCGCGCTCGGCCCAATCGTCGAGCAACTCAGCCACGGGACGTTCTTCTGATGACCACAGTTACTGCACAGCCAGAGCCGACGTCGCCGGTCCCCGACGCGCACGGTGTTGCCGAGGCTCGCGGGCTCTTCGACCGCGAGATCCTCACCAAGGCACTCGGCGGGGCGTTCGTGAAGCTCAACCCCGCCGTGCAGATCAAGAACCCGGTGATGTTCGTCGTGCTGGTGGGCACGGTGATCACCTTCATCGAGGCCATTGCGCACCCGGGGATCTTCACCTGGTCGATCACCGTCTGG
The DNA here is from genome assembly GCA_963769765.1 of uncultured Acidimicrobiaceae bacterium. Classification (GTDB taxonomy): domain Bacteria; phylum Actinomycetota; class Acidimicrobiia; order Acidimicrobiales; family RAAP-2; genus Bog-756. The sequence continues at coordinate 269,632 of CAVYNA010000006.1, forward strand.
CTCTTCCTCACCGTCGTCTTCGCCAACTTCGCCGAGGCGATGGCCGAAGGCCGCGGCAAGGCACAGGCCGACACGCTCCGTCGTATGCGGGCGGAGACCGGGGCTCGACGGCTCCGCGCCGACGGGACCGAGGAGCTCGTGCCGGCAGCCGAGCTGGCCAAGGGCGACCTGGTCGTCTGCGAGGCGAACGACCTGATTCCCTCGGACGGTGAGATCACCGAGGGCATCGCCTCGGTCGACGAGTCCGCAATCACCGGCGAGTCGGCGCCGGTGATCCGGGAGTCCGGCGGCGACCGCTCTGCGGTGACCGGCGGGACACGGGTGCTTTCCGATCGCATCATTGTGAGGATCACCGCAGAGCGCGGGCACACCTTCCTCGACCGCATGATCACCCTGGTGGAGGGAGCCAACCGCCAGAAGACCCCGAACGAGATCGCGCTCACCATCCTGCTCGCGGTGCTCACGATCGTCTTCTTGCCCGTCGTCGTCGCGCTGCAGCCCTTCGGCGTCTACTCGGGTGCGACCGTCTCGGTCGTCGTGCTGGTCGCGCTGCTGGTCTGCCTGATCCCCACCACCATCGGTGCCCTCCTCTCGGCGATCGGGATCGCAGGCATGGACCGCCTCGTTCAGCGCAACGTGCTCGCGATGAGCGGCCGGGCGGTCGAGGCCGCCGGCGATGTCCAGACCCTCTTGCTCGACAAGACCGGCACCATCACCCTCGGGAACCGAATGGCGTCGGACTTCTTCCCGGTCGGTGGGCACGGTGAGCAGGACGTGGCCGACGCTGCGCAGCTCGCCTCGCTCGCGGACGAGACGCCCGAGGGTCGCTCGATCGTCGTCCTCGCCAAGGAGCGCTTCAACATCCGCGAGCGCGAGCTCGAAGGCGAGCACACCTTCGTGCCCTTCACCGCACAAACCCGGATGTCCGGACTCGACCTGGGTGACCGCCGGATCCGAAAGGGTGCTGCCGACTCGGTCAAGCGGTGGGTGGGGGAGCAAGGGGCAACCGTGCCCGACGACCTCGACCCGGTCGTCGAGCGCATCTCGCGGGCGGGTTCCACGCCGCTTGTCGTGGCTGACGGTTCGAGCATCCTCGGCGTGATCGAGCTCAAGGACGTGGTGAAGCAGGGCATCCGCGAGAAGTTCGACGAGATGCGTCAGATGGGCATCCGGACGGTCATGATCACCGGCGACAACCCGCTGACCGCGGCGGCCATCGCCCAAGAGGCCGGTGTCGACGACTTCCTGGCCGAGGCGACGCCCGAAGCGAAGATGGCGCTGATCAAAGCCGAGCAGGAGGGCGGCAAGCTCGTTGCGATGACCGGGGACGGGACCAACGATGCACCTGCTCTTGCTCAGGCGGACGTCGGTGTGGCCATGAACACGGGCACGACCGCGGCCAAGGAGGCCGGAAACATGGTCGACCTCGACTCGAACCCGACCAAGCTCATCGACGTCGTCGAGATCGGGAAGCAGCTCCTCATCACTCGTGGCTCGCTCACCACCTTCTCGATCGCCAATGACGTCGCGAAGTACTTCGCGATCATCCCCGCGCTCTTCGTCGCCACCTACCCGCAGCTCAACACGCTCAACATCATGAAGCTGCACAGCCCGCAGAGTGCGGTGCTCTCGGCGGTGATCTTCAATGCACTGGTGATCATCGCCCTCATCCCGCTCGCGCTCCGTGGTGTGCGGTTCCGAGCTGCCGGTTCGGCGGCCATTCTGCGTCGGAACGTCTGGATCTACGGGGTCGGCGGGATCATCGTCCCCTTCATCTTCATCAAGCTCATCGACCTCGTCCTCGTCGCACTGCACGCCTACTGATGGAAGTCAACTGATGCTCGTTCACCTCCGCCGTGCCTTCATCTTCGCAGTGCTCGCCGTCGCGCTGACATTTGTCTACGCGTTGGTCGGCACCGGAGTCGCCCAGGCGCTCTTCAAGCACCAAGCCGATGGCTCGATCACCTCGAGCGGCTCGACGCTGATCGGCCAGAACTGGGCCGCCACGGTCTGCCCGGGGCACCCCCTCGGCAGCTGCGTCTTCCACGGCCGGCCGGACGACACCGGGCCGTACGCGGCGAACCCGAAGTCGACGCCGCCGGCCGCCGGGGGAGACAACCCGTTGGTCGCCAACGGCAACAGCGGCAGTTCGGGCGCGACGAATCTCGGGCCCCGGTCGAAGGTGCTCCTCCAGAACACCCAGTCGCTGGTCACCTACTGGCACCAGCTCGGCGTCTCCAACCCAACCCCTGACCTGGTCACCACCTCGGGGAGCGGGTACGACCCTGACATCACGCCGGCCGACGCACTGGTCCAGGTGCCGATGGTCTCGAAGGCCACCGGAGTCTCGCAGGCGGCGCTACGCACGCTCATCTCGCAGCAGACGCACAGCGCGGAGCTCGGATTCCTCGGACAGAGCTACCTCGTAGTGCTGGACCTCAATCAGGCGCTCGTGAACGCGGAGCACGGCTCGAGCCGCTGAGGCGGTTCGAGCGCGGGCCTGACCGACGACCGACCCGGCCGGGCTCAGCCGCCTTCCGCCGAACCGGGCGATGGTCCCTCCGCCGCCAGTGCGGCTCCGACCTGGTCGGCCAGCGCGACGGCGACGAGCAGTCGCTCGTGCGGGATGGGAAACCCCGGCGTCGGCGTGAGGAGGAAGTGGCCGAGCAGCCAACCACCGCTTCGCACCGGAAGGTCGACCGTGTTGGTCGGAAGGCCGATGGTCTCGCTCGGCCACAGCTCCGATCCCACCATGACGTCGCCTTCCGGGATCACCCGCGCTGTGGCGCTCCCCCAGGGATGCTCGCTGAATCGGCAGTCACGGAGGTTGAGGAGGTCGCGTAGCTCGGTCGCCGCGGTTGCCGCGACGAGCTCGGGATCACGGCCGGTCGCTGCGAGCTCGGTGACCGAGTAGAGCATCGCCATCTGCTCGTGCCGCTGCGACGAAGCGTCCCGGTGTCGACGGCCCCGCGCCGCGAGCTCACCGACCGCGAGCCCGACGACCAAGAGGAGGACTTCGGTGATGAGGTCGTTGTGGCCGGTGATGCGGAACGACTCGTACGGTCGGGTCAGGAAGAAGTCGAAGGAGAGTGCTGCCACGACGGCGCTGAGTGCTGCTGCGAACCGGCGCCCGGTGCTCGCAATCGCGACGATCACCACCACGAGGAAGAGTGCGTTGTCGGCACTGTCCAGTTGCCCGCGCCACGGGATGAGCAGCGCGGCGACGACGACCGGTGCGACCACCGCGGCGAGCAGGATCCAGACTTCGGAGCTCGGACCCCGGCGGCGGCGTTCGACCCGGTTGTCGTCGCTCGCGGTTCGGGCAGCTGACCGTTCGTCGAGCCTGGTCACGTTCGCCGTCTCCCTCCGCTCACCAGTGACTGCACGTGCGGGGTGAGCCCATGCTACCGGTGGCGCGCCCGGGCGCGACGAACGTCGCGGAGGTACGTCGTCGCTCTGGCTCACCGGGACCTCACCGCAGGTGGAGCCCACCGTCGATGAGGACGGTCTGGCCGGTCACATAGGTCGAGCGGGCGACCCCGATCACGAGCTCGGCAACATCCTCGGGCGTTGCGCTGCGGCGCAGCGGCGTCCCGGCTTCGACGAGCTCGCGCACCGTCGTCCACGACTCCGTCCACGGGGTGTCGACGAGCCCGGGCGCGACTGCGTTGACCCGTACCTCGGGGCCGACCACATTCGCGAGCAGGCTGGTCAGGTGGCTGACCGCTGCCTTCGAGCACGCATACGGGATGGAGCTGCCGGTGGGCCGGTGCCCGGCCACCGAGGAGACGTTGATCACCTGTCCCTGTGCGCTCTCGCGGAGGTGGGCCATCGCGGCGACGGTGACCTGCCAGGTCCCGATCACGTTGACGTCGAAGATGCGTCGCCAGATCTCGGGCGTCGCCGCCTCGAGGTCGGTATGTGGGATGACCTCGGTCGTCCCCGCGTTGTTGACGAGGATGTCGAGCCGGCCGTGCCACTCGAGCGCATGGGCGACGAGCTGGCGCGCCTCGTCCTCGTCGGCGATATCGGCCCGGCAGTAGCTGGCGTCGGGGAGCTCGGAGGCGAGTGCGGCTCCGGCCTCGGCGGAGCGGGACGAGTTCACGACGACGGTCGCCCCCGCCCCCGCGAACCGCCGCGCGGTCGCGGCCCCGATCCCCGACGACGACCCGGTGATCAGCACCACTTGGCCGTCGAAGCGCGGGTCGTCCGCGAGCGGGTGCGTCGGTGGCGGTGCGGGCACGGGGCGAGTCTACGGTCGGCGGTGGCGTAGGTTCTCTGCGATGCGGCTGGTGACCTTCTCGGACGACGAGCCGGGCGTCGGGCGTCCGGTCGGTCTGTCCTGATCGTCGTGGCCGACGACGACGCCGGTGTCAGGATCACGCCGGCGCTCACCATCCCCCTCTCGGAGCTGCGGCTCCGGTTCGGCCCGAGCGGGGGTCCGGGCGGGCAGCACGCCAACAAGGTGAGCACCCGCGTCGAGCTCCGCTTCGACGTGGCCGCCTCGGGCGCACTCAGCGAGGCCCAGCGGGCCCGGCTTCTCGACCGGCTCGGTCCGGAGGTCAGGGTGGTGGCCGACGACGAGCGCTCGCAGCTGCGCAACCGCCGCCTCGCTATCGAACGGTTCGCGGAGAAGGTGGCGGCAGCGCTCCGGCCCGAGGTACGGCGCCGGCCGACCCGGCCGTCCCGAGGGGCGACGGAACGGCGGCTGGAAGAGAAGCGACGGCGTTCCGAGCGCAAGCAGGCGCGGCGTCCCGGAGACGACGAGTAGGTCCTCAGCCCGCCTTGCGGTGGGCCGCCGCGCCGGCCGACCAGGCGGCGTCGAGGAAGTCGCCGATCTCGTTGGTCAGCCGCTCCGGATGGACCCGCAGCTCGAGCAGTGAGTGGGCCTCGAGCAGACGCGCGTCGGGGAGCCGACGCGCGAGCTGCTCCGCGTCGTGGAACGGGTGGATCCGGTCCACCCGGTGGCCGATGACGAGCGCCGGTGCGTTCATGCCCGCACGTTGGTCGACGGTCGGCGCGATCGGACCGGCGAGGATGCCGTGGAGGACCGCTGCGGTTTCCTCGGGATCGTTGGAGAGCGCACCGATGAGGCTGTCGAGTGGACCGAAGCCGGTGCGCGGCAGGCGGCGGAAGACCCCGGCGGACCGTCGCACGAGGGGACGCGCGAAGTGCACGGCGAGCAGCATCGGGATGAACGTCGCCGCAGCCGCCGGGAGTGCCCACTCGAGCACCGGCATCTCGATGACCAGTCCGGTGACCCGCTCGGGCACCTGGGCGGCGACGAGGAGACTCACGTTGCCGCCGAGCGACACGCCGCCGACGACGGCGGACTCGATGTCGAGGTGGTCGAGGAGTGCGACGACATGGTCGGCGTAGAGGTCCATGCGGTGAAACGAGGCGCGGCGCGGCTTCTCCGAGAGGCCATGGCCGGGTAGATCGAGCAGGATCACCCGGTTCCCACGTACCGCAAGGTCCGAGGCCAGTCGTCGGTTGAGGCTGGCGTCGAGAAGGATGCCGTGCATGAACACGAATGCCCTCGGCCCGTGCCCGTGGATCTCGTAGGAGAGGCGCACCCCACTCGAGACGAACGATCCGACTTCGTAGGGCACCGGCCCGGTCCGGCCGGTCATTGCTGCATCCTCACTGCGTTGCTCCCTCATGGTTCGCCCCCTGCATGCGTGCTGTCCGGCCAACGGTACGTCTCGGGTCGGCGGTGCGCCAGTACCGGTAGCTCCGAACGCACCCGACGTTGGAGGTCGAGATCGAGGTCGCAGAGCACGACCCCGGGGGTCGGCTCGTTCCGCTCGGCGAGGACGGTTCCCCACGGGTCGACGACCATCGAGTGGCCGTGGCACGGAGGCATGCCACGGGGCGGCTCTCCGACCTGGCCGGCGGCGACGACGAAGAGCTGGTCCTCGACGGCCCTGGCGCGGAAGAGGAGCTCCCAGTGGGCCGGCCCGGTTCGCGAGGTGAAGGCCGAGGGAACTGCGACCACCGTCGCCCCGAGCAGCGTGAGGATGCGGTAGAGCTCGGGGAAGCGGAGGTCGTAACAGATCGTGAGTCCGAGGACCACCGGACACCCGGGCTCCCCGTTCCCCGACCCGAGCGGCGCGATGACCGGCTCGTGGCCGGGCGCGATCCCCGCGGACTCGTGCACCGCCAAGGCGGGGAGGTCGACGTCGAAGAGGTGGATCTTGCGGTAGGTCGCGAGGAGCGCTCCGGTCGGACCGAGGAGGCAGCTCGTGTTGAAGACCCGGTTGCCATCCGCGCCGCGCTCGGGGAAGGTGCCGGCCACGAGATGGAGCTGGTGTCGGGCCGCGAGCTCCGAGGCCCACCTCCGGGTCGGGCCGTCGAGTCGTTCCGCATGGTCACGGAGATAGGAGGGCGGACCCGCGACCGAGAAGTACTCGGGCAGCACGACCAGCCTGGCGCCTCCCGCAGCTGCCTCGTCGACGAGCCGCCCGACCTGGTCGAGATTGCGATCGCGGTCAGGCCCCGCGGTGGTCTGGAGCGCTGCGACACGCATGGCACAGGGTAGGCCGAGGCTCGGCAACAATGGCCCCGGGCCCGCACCGGTCCGTCCACCCGCCGGCCGATCGAGGAGTCGTGGTCACCGTGTCCTTCGAGAATTCCGACGTAGTCCGGAGCGCCGTCCGGGTGGAGGGCTTCCGCGACGACGAGTTCAACTACCAGCTCATCCGCACGCTTGGCGTCGCAGACTACGGCGGATCGACGGTCGGGGAGTGCCTCGCGGTGGTTTCTGAGATCGCGGACGGGAGCCCGCGGAGCTGGGCAACCTCGTTCGAGCGGCTGGCCCGCCGGGTGGAGGGCCGGGGCCGGACCTGTCTTGCAGCCGGCCACCGGGTGAGTGCCCGCGACCACTTCCTCCGGGCGTCGACCTACTACCGGACCGCCGAGTACTACGGCGAAGGCACGGAGGGTGCTGCCGAGCGGTCGGGCGAACGCAGCGAGGCCTGCTTCGTCGAGGCGGCCGGGCTCCTCGACCCGCCGATCGAGCGCGTCGAGGTCCCCTTCGAAGAGGGGACGCTCCCGGGATACCTGGTCCGGCCCGCGCGCTCCTCGCCGTCCGCCGGCGAGCGCAAACCGACGATCATCGGTGTCGGCGGCTTCGACTCGAGCGCCGAGGAGCTCTACTTCCACCTTGGAGCACCGGGTGCAGAACGGGGATGGAACGTCTTCGTCTTCGACGGCCCGGGCCAGCCCGCCTGCATGCGCCGGAGTCCTGCGATGACCTTCCGGGCCGACTACGAGCGACCGCTCGGAGCGGTCGTCGACCATCTGCTTGCACGTCCCGACGTCGATCCGGACCGCCTCGCCCTCGTCGGACAGAGCTTCGGCTCCTATTTCGCCTCCCGGGCGGCGGCGGCCGACCGCCGCGTCCGGGCTCTCGTGGCCAATCCACCGGTCGTGGACATGAGCCGCTATATGGAGGCCTGGGTCGGGTCCGAGGTGTTCCGCATGTCGCGGGACGTGCGGCCACAGGACGTGATCGGCGTGCCTGAGGACCTCATGCCACGACAGATGCAGTGGGGGATCGCGGCGATCTGTGACCGGTTCGGGGTCCCTTCATTCCACGCGTGGCGCGACGCGCTCGTCGACTACAGGATCGAAGATCTCGGCGCGATCAGCTGTCCGTCGCTCGCGATGATCGGCAGCCGCGAGGGACCCGAGCCCACGGCCCAGTTCGAGGCCTTCCTGGCCGGCGTCGGCGGACCGGTGACACCGGCGGTGTTCACTCCGGACGACGGGGCGTCGACCCACTGCCAGTCGGACAACATCAGGCTGTCCGCGCAGGTCCTCTTCGACTGGTTGGATGAGCAGCTCGACTGAGAGCGGCGCGGGCGCGACCGGTGGGGGCGACGCCTGAACGACACGCGTGTCATTCGAAAGTCCTGGTGACGGGGGACTTCTGGCTCTGGCGCGCACCGCCGTTCGCGTCAATGGTGGGCCTATGAGCGTGGGTTCCGTGCTGGTGGATCCGGTAGGTGCGATCGCCCGCGCCGCACGTCCACTGACCGGCGTGGCCGAGGACTTCGACTCCCTGCTCGACCTGGTCGGCGACCGCAGGCTCGTCCTGATCGGCGAGGCCTCACATGGCACCAGAGAGTTCTACGCCGAGCGCGCCCGTCTCACCCGGCGCCTCGTCGACGAGCTCGACTTCACCGTGGTCGCCGTGGAGGGCGACTGGCCGGACGCGTACCGGGTCAATCGCTACGTGATGGGCCTCTCGACGGATCGATCCGCTGACGAGGCGCTCTGCGGGTTCCGTCGGTTCCCCACCTGGATGTGGCGAAACCGCGAGGTGCTCCGATTCGTCGAGTGGCTCCGCTCCCGCAATGACGCGCAGACACGACCGTCGAGGATGGCCCGCTTCTACGGGCTCGACCTCTACAGCTTGCGCGCGTCGATGGAAGCGGTCATCGAATACCTGGACCGCGTCGACCCGCCCGAAGCGTTGCGCGCGCGTCAACGGTACGCCTGCTTCGACCATGTCGGTGCCGAAGGAGCGGCCTATGGCTACGCCGTCGCGAGGCGCGACGCGATCCCGTGCGAGCGCGAGGTCGTCGCGCAGCTTCTCGAGCTCCGCCGCAACTCCGAGGCGTACCTACGACGCGACGGATGGATCGCCGAGGACGAGCAGTTCGTCGCGGAGCAGAACGCCAGGGTCGTCCGTGACGCCGAGGAGTACTACCACCAGATGTACCGGGCCGAGGTGTCCTCGTGGAACCTCCGCGATCTCCACATGGCCGGCACACTCGACGCGCTCATCGACCACCTCGATCGGCGGTCGAAGCCGACCAAGGTCGTCGTCTGGGAGCACAACTCCCACATCGGTGACGCGCGCGCGACGGCGATGGGCGCCCGGGGTGAGCTCAACGTCGGCCAGCTGACCCGCGAGCACCACGGCGACGACGCCGTGCTGGTCGGCTTCACGACCTACTCCGGACAGGTGACCGCCGCGTCGGACTGGGGCGCACCGGCAGAGCGCAAGCGGGTGCGGCCGGCGAGGATCGGCAGCCACGAGGCGCTCATGCACAGTGTCGGCCTGCCGCAATTCTGGGTGGCGACTCGCGAGCGCACGGTCACCGACGCGCTGGACGAGCCACGGCTCGAGCGCGCCATCGGGGTGATCTACCGCCCCGAGACCGAGCTCCAGAGCCACTACTTCGAGGCGCGCCTGGCGCAGCAGTTCGACGCGGTCATCCACGTCGACCGCACAGGCGCCGTCGAGCCGCTCGAGCGGACGCCATTGTGGGACCGTGGCGAGCCGGCCGAGACGTTCCCGACGGGCTTCTGAGATGGCCTTCGCCGCGGCCAGCGAGCGGGTCCACCCGTCGTTCAGGGACCGGCGCGAGGCGGGACGCCTGCTGGCCGAACGGGTCGCCGGCCTCCGGGCGGAGTCGCCCGTCGTCCTCGGACTGCCGAGGGGCGGCGTCCCGGTGGCCGCCGAGGTGGCCCGAGCGCTACGCGCCCCCCTCGACGTGATCGTCGTGCGGAAGCTCGGTGTGCCGTACCAACCCGAGCTCGGATTCGGTGCGATCGGCGAAGGGGACGTGCGGCTGCTCGACGACGACCTCGTTCGCCAGACCGGACTGTCGTCCCGCGAGGTCGAGGCGGTCGCACGGCGCGAGCAAGACGAGCTCGCACGACGGGTCGCGCGGTATCGCCACGGGCGGGCACCGATCCCGATCAGGGGTCGGACGGTCGTGATCGTCGACGACGGCCTCGCGACGGGCGGCACGGCCGCCGTCGCCGTGCGCGTCGCCCGCGAGCTGGGTGCCCGACGAGTCGTGGTCGCCGTGCCGGTCGCACCTCCCGAGACGATCGTGCGCCTCCGCGCCGAGGCGGACGACGTCATCAGTCTGCTCACGCCCGCGCGGTTCGTCGCGGTCGGTCAGTGGTACGACGATTTCGACCAGACCTCGGACGAAGAGGTCGCCCGGCTCCTCGAAGGCCCCGGTTTCGCACCCCGCCCGCCGGGCCGCACCGGACCGGAACCTGGTGAGCCATGGCGTGGCGAGACGATCGTCACCGTGGACGGCGTCGCGCTCCCGGCAAGTGCCGACCTGCCACCCGGTGCCCGGGGCGTGATCCTGTTCGCACACGGGAGCGGAAGCAGTCGCAACAGTCCGAGGAACCGCGAGATGGCACGAATCCTCCGCGGGCACCGGTTCGGGACCGTTCTCTTCGACCTGCTCACGGTCGACGAGGCCGCCGACCGCGCGCGCCGGTTCGACGTCGAGCTCCTCGGCCGACGTCTTGCGGAAGTGACTCGCTGGGCCCGGTCGCGGCCGGAGCTCTCGGGATTGCCGATCGGCTACTTCGGGGCGAGCACGGGAGCGGCGGCGGCACTGTGGGCCGCAGCGGAGCCCGGCAGCCAGGTGGCGGCGGTGGTCTCGCGCGGCGGACGGCCCGATCTCGCCGGCTCGCGTCTCGAGGCGGTTCGTGCGCCGACCCTCCTCATCGTGGGTGGCGCCGACGAGCCCGTCCTCGCGCTCAACCGCGTCGCGGCGTCCCACCTCCGGTGTACGAACCGCCTCACGGTCGTACCGGGCGCGACCCACCTGTTCGAGGAGCCGGGCGCGCTCGATCAGGTGGCGGCGCTTGCGGCGGGGTGGTTCGGTGAGCATCTCGGCGGGCAGGGAAGCGGCCGGGCGCATGCCAGTCTGGAGCACCGGGCGCAGTCTGCGTAGACGGCGCGTCGGATCACGCGATTACTCGCCGGCGCCGGCGCCGGCGCCGGTCACCGAGAGGCGGGGTTGCCGCGACACGGCGAGGGCCGACTCGAGCACGGCGGAAGCGTTGGTGGAGGTGTCCTCGCGGACGCCGACGATCGGGGTGAGCGAAGCCCACCCGTCCGCCATCAGCGCCGCGTCCGAACCGGGGATGAGTTCTTCGCGCTCGGCTCGCCGTTCCGACCGGTCCCCCTGCCCGCGGAGGTTCAACGTGATCACCCCTGCCGTGCGATCGATCGCCGGACCTGCGACCGGTTCGGCCGTGCGTTCGGGGCGGACCGATCGGATCAGCCCGATCCCCGCGATCGCACCGTGGCGGACGCCCTTCAGCTGCTCGAGAGGAACGGCCGGGACGTTGAGGTTGAAGACGCAGAGCTCGTCGGACGCGGCGAGGACCGGGACCATGCCGACCGCAAGTGTGACGGCGGTTCCCCACGGCACCGGCTCCTCGGACCAGGCCATCGAGACGGCGAGGCCCCGGACGCCGAACTGCGCGGCGGTCAAGGTTGCGCCGACGGTGCCAGAGTGGAGGACCGACCGCCCGGCGTTCATCCCTTCGTTGATTCCCGACACCACGAAGTCCGGCCGAGGACCGAAACCGTCGATGCAGGCCAGGATCACCGCGAGCGACGGCGGCCCGTCGATGCCGTAGATCGGGACTCCGGTGAGTCCCGGGATGTCGACACTCTCGAACGGGATGGCCTCCCGCTCGTAGACGGCTCCCACGGCCGCGCTCGCGCCACTGTGGTTGGTCAGCGGCGCGGCGACGACCAGCTCGTGATCGCCCGCGAAGGCGGTGGCGAGCCCGCGGGAGAGCGCGGCGAGTCCGGGGGCGAAGACGCCGTCGTCGTTGGTGATCAGGATGCGCATGGTTGGAGTTCGGGTCGGGGGCCGTCCTGGTGCACAGCGCGACAGCGTGCTCGGTGGGAGCGTGCCCCTCGGGCCGGACCGGCCTCATCGCCTACCATACCGGGCGGCGCGTGCTGTCCCCGGGCACACCCGAGTTCGCGGATCGTTCACGCGCCACTCCGCACGCCGATGCCACCCAACGAAGCTGCCGACCAGCGTCCCGCCGAAACCACTGCCGCCACTGGTGACCAGTGGGTGATCGGGCACGGTCACCAGCGTGCGGTCGTCACCGAGGTCGGGGCGACGCTGCGCTCGTTCACCGTCGACGACCTCCCGGTGCTCGACGGGTTCGGACCGGACGAGTGGAGCCACGGTGGACGTGGCCAGGTTCTGGCGCCGTGGCCGAACCGGCTCGGCGACGGTCGCTACACCTTCGAGGGGGTCGAGGCGCAGGCGCCGCTCGACGAACCGTCCCGGGGGAACGCCATCCACGGACTCGTCCGCTGGAGGTCCTGGCGGATGGCGGGACGCGCCCAGAACCGGGTCAGCATGGAGTGCGAGCTCCGACCCTCCCCCGGCTACCCCTTCTCGCTGCGGCTCTCGATCGAGTACCGCCTGGGTCGTGACGGGCTCACCGTGACGGCGGACGCCGAGAACATCGGAGCGTGCAATTTGCCCGTCGGCCTCGGGTTCCACCCGTACCTGACCGTGGGGACGGCCACCGTCGACGAGCTGCACCTGACCGTGCCGGCACGGACCCGCGTGACGACCGACGAGCGCGGCCTCCCCGACGGTCGGCGTCCTGTCGCGGGGACGCCGTTCGACTTCATGGGCGGGAACGTGATCGGTGGGCTCCGGCTGGATACCGCCTTCACCGACCTGGTGCGCGACGCGGACGGTCGGGCACGCGTCGAGCTGTACGACCCCCAAAGTGATCGCAAGGTGATCCTCTGGGTGGACGAGCGGTTCCGCTTCCTCATGATCTACTCGGGCGACACGCTCGGACCCGATGCCCGCCGGCGGTCACTCGCCGTCGAGCCGATGACCTGCCCGCCGGACGCGTTGCGCTCCGGGGACGTCGACGTCCTCCGGCCCCGTGAGCGGTGGACGTCCTCGTGGGGAATCACGCCGGGTTGAGCGGCGCCGGGTCGGAGCGAGCGCACGTCATGGAGCTCAAGGTCGTCCGGTACGAGGTGACCGACGGGATCGCGCTGGTCACCCTCGACCGACCGGACCGGCTCAACGCCTGGACCGGTCGCATGCACACCGAGTACCGATGGGTGCTCGCCGAGGCCGACCGCGACCCGGGCGTGCGGGTGATCGTCGTCACGGGAGCGGGCCGGGCGTTCTGCGCCGGCGCCGACAGCGGCGCGCTCGCCGGCCACGTCGAGCGGGGCGGCTACGACCCGGGCACCCCTGCCGACCTGGCCCGGCCGGGATTCGATGTCGACCCTCGCTTCGATGCCGACTTCGCCTATCACTTCGGACTCGGCAAGCCGGTGATCGCCGCAGTCAATGGGCCCGCCGCCGGCGTGGGCTTCGTCCTCGCGTGCTACTGCGACCTCCGCTTCGCGGCGGCGGGCGCCAAGCTCACCACCTCGCACGGGAAGCTCGGACTCCCGGCGGAGTACGGACTCTCGTGGCTGCTGCCCCGGCTGATCGGCCTGACCCGTGCAAACGACCTGCTCCTCTCGAGCCGGGTGGTCCTCGCTGAAGAGGCGGCCCAGCTCGGCCTGGTCAACGAGGTCGTCGAGAGCGAACGGCTCATGGAGCGGGTGATGGCCTATGCGGGCGAGCTCGCGAAGACCGTCTCGCCGGCATCGCTCCGCGCGACGCGCCACCAGATCTATGCGGACCTCCACGGCGGCGCAGCCGATTCGGTGACGCGCGCGCAGGAACTGATGGAGGAGATGATGACGGGACCCGACTTCGCCGAAGGGGTCGCTGCACTTCGGGAAAAACGCCCTCCGCACTTCTGAGGCGCGCCGGCGGCGGTGCCGGCCCGCCGACCGGTCAGTCCCCGCCCGTCGAGACGAACACCCTCCAGATCGCGTCGATGTTCGCCGCCTGTGAAGGGCGATCGCTGCCGGGTCGGACAGGTGCGAGGTCGTCTTCGGCGAGAGGAGCCAGCTCGAATGGCCCGATGGAGAGTGACTGAGGGGGCGGGTCCTTCGTCTCGACCCCGGCATCTCGCACCAGGGCGGTCGGGGTGCCGTTGGAGAACCAACGGGCCTCGTGCAGCCGGAACGGGTCGACACACCAGCCCTGTGCCCTTTGGTGGTGCCGGTCCAGTCGCCGAGATGTCCGGTCCATGGGGTCAGTTTACCTGACGTTTACTTCGATGTCACGATTCGTTCATGTTTTGTCCATCTTCCAGGGTCAAGGTGACGATCAGCTGAGCGAAGCTGCCCCGTATCCGTCGTGCCTGCCTTCTTGTGGAGCGGGCATCCGCGAACGTGGATCCGCTCGTCAAGCGGTAGGCCGAGGCGTTCACAAACGAGTGCAGCTTGTGGGACTGCACGCCACAGGACGCAATGAGCGCCCATCGCAGGCTCCGGCGTCGTCCCGTCGTGAACTCGGCGCGCCGGAAGGCAAATTGGTACTCCGAGTGCAGCCCCGCCAGGTAGATGAACGCCAGCAGCCCCACCGTCAGCCACAGGGGCAGGAGGAAACGCCACGCGAGGCCACTGTGGCCGATGGCGTCCCAGCGTGTCGCAATCGAAGTGATCTCGAAGGCGATGTGACGGGACCCCGATCGTTGAGCGACCCGCAAAGCGAGCCGTAGCTGTTGTTGGTGTAGCTAGGCAACGACGAACTCGACCGGGGTGTCGAAGTCATTCGCGTCGATGGTCCGAGCGGGGCGGTACACGCCACACGTGTCGACGTGGGCGGCGCTGGGTGCGCTTGTGGCGGGTGGGCCATCGGAACCCCGATCCTGAGCCCTTAGGCGTGTCCGCACTCGCGAAAGCTGCATACGCCCGGAATGGCATCTCGGGGATAGCCGACCGAGCTGCTATCCGGGCATAGGTACTACCAGCGTGGTTCGTCTACCCAGTCTCTCAGCGCAGCTCCAAACAGCGTGCCGAGGCGGTACCGGACCCAGCGTCGCTCCTCGGTTGGCAACTCCTCACGGTCTGCGAAAGCGAGGACGGTGAGGGCAGCCCCGGCATACTCCAGCGGTTCGATTCGCACCTCAACGCTGGAGACATGCGGGTCGACCCACGGCTGGAATATCACCCCAACAGGCCGTTGAGCAGCAACGACCTTGGGCTCTAACTCGTCTTTCAGCAGTGATAGCCAACGCCCATGCTGATCGACAAGCGCCTCGTTCATGACCCACGGCGGTGGGGCGTATTTCCACCGCCGTCGAACAACGACATGCCCGTCTGGAGACTTCCACGGAGGTTGCTGCTTGCTCACGACCAGAAAGGTTAGGAAACATGGGTTGGTGGCCGCCCCGCCGACTTCGGTTGGTGGGGCGAGCTACGTGTATCAGTACATGCCGATTCTGGGCTCTGTCCCCCTGTTCCCGACCGCCGGATATGCACAACATGCCGGCCATCCCTTGGCCGAACGCGACGGATTGCCTCAGACGGCGTCGCATTCGGCGCCTCCGCCGAGGAAGCGCGAGCAGAGGGGAACCCTGAGCCGGGCAAACTTGAATGCCGCTGAGCCTCTGGCACGTAGTGTGGAGTTGCCGAGTCCGTCGAGCTGAGGTTTCCGCCGACCGATGCTCCGGACCCGGCACCCTCGCCGAGGACTATCTGCCCTTGGAATTTGGTCCTCGGGGCGCAGGCTTGGCGTTGGGTTCAGAGACAGAGGCCGCACCTGTAGGAGTCATCTGCACAAGCGACCATCGTTTTGAGCCCTTGAGGTCGGGCCTGTAGAGCAGGGGACAGCAACTCTTGCTCCGGACCCGGCGTCTAGCCTCGTGGGCAGTTCGCTGGGCCATCTGGCACACTCTCGCTTGCTTGGCAGAGCGGTCCTGTCGACGGGCGGAGGGTCACCCATGAGCGACGTTTCGCAAGGGCCCGGTTGGTGGCAGGCCTCTGATGGTAAGTGGTACCCGCCCGAGCAGGCCCCCACCCCTGCTCCGCCTACCGGCGCCGTCGCGCCACAAGGACCAGGGTGGTGGCAGGCCAGCAACGGACGCTGGTATCCACCTGTGAATGCCGGTCCACGTGCAACCGATGAAGAAGCACTTCTACCAGCGCGTCTGGTTCTGGCTGCTCGTTGTCGTGGCGGTCACGATCGCAGGTTGCTCGGCCCTGGTGGTCGGTGTGGACATTAGCCTCCATCACTTGAACCTCAAGTTGCATGTCGTCGTCTACTCGGTCACCGGTACCGGCACCGCCACGATCACCTACAACGCGTTTGACGACAACCACAACGGCTCGGCGCAGGCATCCAAAGTCCGATTGCCGTGGACCAAGACCATCGTGGAGTTGGACCCTTTCAACGTGTATTCAGTGACGGCCACGGTCGGAGCGAGCGGTGGCACTGCGACATGCACCCTCTCGGTTGACTACAAGCAGGTGAGCACGAACACGGCCAGTGGCGCGTTCTCGGCGGCCACTTGCACCGGTAGCGCGAGCTAGAAGCTCCTCGGCAGGCCGGTTTCCGGGCTCGGCGCCGTGCGCCCCTTTGTGCGCGGGGCTGTTGGCCCGTTTCGCGGTCGTGGCCCCACTCTCCCCCTGGGATCTTGTGCAGGGGTGCTGTGAATGGGGTCAAGCCCAGCCTGGTGCGCCCCCTGGGATTCGAACCCAGAACCTGCGGATTAAGAGTCCGTTGCTCTGCCGTTGAGCTAGAGGCGCGTGCCGGTGACGCTAGTTGACCTACGCCGGACGAGAGACCACCGCACGACGGAGTGACGAGTGTTCCGGAGGGTGACCGACGGGGCTCGAACCCGCGACCTCCGGGACCACAACCCGGCGCTCTGACCAGCTGAGCTACGGTCACCAAGGCGCTGCAAACGAGCCTCTAGTGTGACATACGCCGGAGATTGGCTCGGACGCCCGAAGCCCCCCGGCGCGATCGCCCCTGTAGCTCAACTGGATAGAGCAGGTGGTTTCTACCCATCAGGTTGCGGGTTCGACTCCTGCCAGGGGCTCTCCGACGCAACCTTCCGGCGGAACCCACCGACGGAGAGGTGTGATCCGGTGCCGAAGCTGACCGTGAGGGCAATCGAGCCCGACGGGTGGCAAGCGTGGCGGGCCATGCGAATGCGCGCGCTCGAAGATGCACCGGCGGCGTTCACCGCGTCGTTGGCCGACTGGTCGGGGTCCAACGACACCGAGGAGCGATGGCGGGCGCGCATCGAGTCGGTCGAGCTCAACCTGGTCGCCGAGCTCGGAGTTCGCCTCGTCGGCATGGTGTCCGCGACGACTCTTGTCGACGGCGCAGTCGAGCTGCTCTCGCTGTGGGTCGACCCAGACGCCCGCGGGTGGGGGATCGGTGACGCGCTCGTCGAAGAAGTCGTCCGGTGGGCCGACCATTCCGGTGCGGACGCGGTGGTGCTCGACGTGTTCGGCGACAACGACCGGGCGATCGCCTGCTACCTGCGCAACGGTTTCCGGTGGGTCGCCGACCCACCGACCGAACCCGCCGGGCGCTGCGACCTCCGCATGCGAAGGAGGCTCGCTGACCGCGTCGAACGTCGGGGATGACGAGCCGATCGAGGCTGTCAACCGGGGTTGTCCTGGGTGCTAAAGCCGGGCCGTCCGGGTGTCGATGTTGGTGCCATGGATGGGGACCTGCGATTCGACACGGATGACCCGGAGTTCGCCCGGGGATTCGAGATCGGCATCATGTGGGAGCGGTTGAGTTCGACGGGCTCGTGCCACATGGCTGTGTCGGCGACCAACGCGGAGATGGTGATGCGCGTCGCGAAAGCGTTCGGGTGCCAGTTCTCGGGCCGCGAGCTCGGTGAGGACCGCATCTCGATCGAGGTGTTCGAACCGAGCATCTAGGGAGCCCCGGAAGTCGACACGTGTTGCGCCGGCTGAGCACGCCGGGGTCGAGGCGGTAGCGTCGGCGTGATGTTCGACGCCGTCGTCTTCGACCTCGACGACACGCTCGTCGTCGAAGAGGCCTGTGCGAGGAGCTCACTTCGCGAGGCAGCGATGGCCGTGGAGGACGTCGAACCGGACGAGTTCGTCGACCTGGTCCTGTCCACCGCTCGCAGCGCGTGGACGGCCGGGCCGGAATACCAGACGTGCGTCGAGCTCGGGTTCGCGTCGTGGGAAGGTCTCTGGTCGACCTTCGAGGGGAACGACCGGCGGGTGGACGGGCTCCGGCGTTGGGCCCCGCAGTACCGCGAGGTCGTCTGGCGTGCGGTGCTCGAGGCGAAGGGGCAGCGCGACCCGGGGCTCGCCGAGGCGGTGTCGGCCCTGTACGTTGCCGCCCAGCGGGCCGGCCACCCGCTCATCGAGGGCGCCACCGATGCAGTGCGCGCGTGCGCCGGTCGACCGGTCGGCCTCGTGACGAACGGGCCGTCCGACATCCAGCGCATCAAGCTGGACGGCGCAGGTCTCACGGACGCATTCGACGCGGTGGTGATCTCGGG
The DNA here is from genome assembly GCA_963769765.1 of uncultured Acidimicrobiaceae bacterium. Classification (GTDB taxonomy): domain Bacteria; phylum Actinomycetota; class Acidimicrobiia; order Acidimicrobiales; family RAAP-2; genus Bog-756. Next base: position 287,806 of record CAVYNA010000006.1, read on the forward strand.
GGAGGTGGGCACGGGCAAACCGTCGCCCGAGGTCTTCGGACACGTCCTCGACCGGCTCGGGGTCCAACCCGCCCGAGCGGCGATGGTCGGTGACAGCTGGGAGCGCGATGTGATCGGCGCGCTCGGGGCCGGCATGACGGCGGTCTGGCTGGCGTGGGGTCGACCGCCTCCGGAGCGTCTCGCCGGGGTCGTGGTCGTCGACCGGGTCGCGCAGGTCGTTGAGTTGCTCGCCTGAGGCGGGTGCCACCACTCCGGGCGCCCGAGGGGGGTGAGGCGCCCGGAGTGGTGGTCAGATGAGCGCGAGCCGTGCGGCCTTGCGGACCTTCGGGCAGGAGGCTCCGCGGACGGTGCCGTCTTCGACCGTCCGACAGGACGAACAGGTCCACTCTCCGAGGGGTGCCCGCCACAGCATCGAGCCGCACGCCGGACAGCGGTCGCGTCCTTCGCTGCACTCCCAGCCGGCATATCGGCGCGAACTGAGGGGGCATCCGCGTCCGTGGCAGACCGCCCACGACTCGTCGTGCACCAGGCCGTCGACCGGGCAGACCGAAAGACACTCGTCGCAATCGTTGCAGAGCAACGGATCGACGACATACGCCACCGGAAACCCGGTCGACTGCGAGATCGCCCCCGACGGGCAGGCGAACTCGCACGCGCCGCAGCCGAGGCACTCGGTGTCGTCGACCCGGAGCGTCACGTCGATGCGCTGCCGGAACGGGCGAGCTCCGGAGAGCCTGCCGAGTCGAAGAGTGCCTGGAGCGTCCCCATGTAGCGGAAGAACTTGTCGTGGCCCATCGCGTCCTCCGCGCGGATGTCGAACGGGACTCCGGCAATGGTGAGACCGTTGAGGGTGTGCCCGGTGTCCGCACAGCCGTGTGCCTCGATCGACGAGATCATCTCGCGCCAGGCCTCGACCGGACCGGTCATCACGACGTCGGGCGCGAAGACCTTCTCGTCGACCCTCCCGACCGCTTGGATGTCGTACCCGTCGAGCACGAGTCCGTACAGCGTCGGTGACCGTCGATCGTCGAGGATCTCGACGCCGAACCGGAGCTCTGCGATGCCGGAGCGCTCGATGGCGGCCTGGTCCTCGGTCGCCCTGCGGACGAGCTCGGTGAACCACTCATCGGACGGGAACTCGGCCTCGATGGCACCCATCACGCCACCGCCTCGGCCTTGCCGGTCGGGAATCCCTCGAGGAGCACCTCGGGGAGGTGCAGCCGACCGCTCCGGTCCAGACCGGCGTGCTTGCACCGTTTGAGGTAGTCACCGATGATCTGACGTCGCATCACGTCGCCCGCCGCCGCGCCGAGCTCGGCGGCCTGATCGACCCCGCCCGCGGCCAAGATCGCGGTCGGCTCCGCGATCTCCGGCGTCGCGAAGATCATCGCGATGATCTCCTCGCCTCGATCGAGGTAGCCGTGGAACTCCTCGGCCATCGACGGGTCGCGCTCGAGCCGGTACCGGAGATGCATGGTGCCGTATGCGACATGTCGCGCCTCGTCTTGCATGCACAGGCGGAAGATCTTCTTCTCGACCGGTGACGGAGAGATCGCCTCACCGGCTCGGAAGAGTGAGAGGACGATGCCCTCGCCGAGCAGGTGCATGAGCGCGGATCCCTCGTCGTAGCTCTCGGCGTCGAGGATCAGCTGGAGGAAGCGCTCGACGACCGCGGACGCCCGACCGAGGCCGCCGCCGTTCGCGAGGGCCCGCTTGCGGAACACCTCGGTGTGGCGTGCCTCGTCCATGACCTGGGTGCAGAGAAACATCTTCGCCTCGACGAAATCATGGTTGATCCGCCACAGCCATTTGGCCGGGAAGTCTGCCGCGACCATCTCGACCTCCGACAGGACGGTCGCCAGCTGACACATCGCGTGCTCGAGATCAGGATCGAGCTCCGGGAGCTCCGTCCAGGGGATGTCGCGGGTCGCACTCCACTGCCGGCTCACCGCCTCCTCGTAGAGATCGAGCAGGTTGTCCGACCAGACCTCGGCCTTGTCGTTGACCGTGTAGCCGAGGTCGGGGACGTTCGGATCGACGTCGGAGCCCCGCGGTGCCATCGTGCGGCGGGGCGGGTGGTCGGGGACCTCGCCGTACGTACCGATCGCGATGTCGCGGAGCGTCAGCCCCGTCTTGGAGGGCTGGGCGCGTACCCCCCACTCCGAATCGGTCCGCCGCAGCCAGGTGAGGTCGAACTCCCCTCGCGCCGACCGCTCCAGGTAGTCCAGGTCGAGACCGAACGACATCACACCCTCCTCGGCGTCCCCACGGCTGCATCGATGAGACAGTTTGCGCTGCATCGTCTCAATCCGGAGGTTAGGTGGCTCCCAACGGGCCGACTAGGGCCGAAAGTCCCATCGGCGATGGCGCGCCGACGCGACGCGCCGCGCCACGAACCGATCGTACGGAGCGGGACCAGCCCTGACCAGGGACGAAGGTCCCAACCGGTGCACGTCGTCGCAGGGAGTGCCTTTTGGCCCTGACCGAATGGCGGTCAACGCCCGAGAATCGAGTTGATGTGGGTGGACGAACGCGGTTCGGAGGTGCTGGGCGTGACCGAGTGCCATCGTCGGCTTGCGCTCGGGGCGAAGCTCGGGCTCCACGGCCACCTCGGCGTCGCGACCGGAGGAGCGCCGAGCGTGCTGCCCGTCAACTACCGGTGGCGTGACGGCGACATCGTCGTGCGGATCGGCGACGGCCTCTTCGACCGCGTCATGCGCGAGGGTGTGGTCGCGTTCGAGGTCGACGGTGAGGAGTCGGGACGGCGGTGGAGCGTCCTGGTCCGCGGGTTGGCGACCGAAGAGCACGCGGACGACGTCGCCGATCTGCCCGAGCCCGAAGTCGCCGAGCCGGGCCATCGCCTGGTGCGGATCCGCGCGGATGTGATCACTGGACGCGTGCTCGCGTCCTGAACCTGTCGCGCGCGTCGGACTGCCCGACGTGGACGGCCACGCGCCGCGGCGCACGTGACGCGAAGTTCCAGGTAGAGCCCTTCGGCCCTATGGGGGCACCCCGGGTACCCCCGATAATTCGTGATGAGCCGATGGTGCGGAGAGGAGCCGTCGGAGTGGACAGGGGATCGGAGCGGAAGCCGTAAGACAGAGAGGACACGACATGCAACGCAGAACGTTCGATCTTTTGGCAAGCGCGGTCGGAGCCGTGATGGTGGTGGTGCTGTTGGTGGCTGGCGGGCTGTTGATGTGGGGATACAACTTCGCCAACTCCAACGTGCACAATCAGCTCGCACAGCAACAGATCGTCTTCCCGTCGCAGGCGCAGTTCGCAGCGGCGAAGCCAGGTTCTGAGATCACCCCCGAGATGCTGCCGTATCTCCAGCAGTATGCGGGCCAGCCCCTCGTGACCGGACAGCAGGCCGAGGCCTATGCCGATCACTTCATCGGGGTGCACCTGCAGCAGATCGGCGGCGGCAAGACCTACGCCCAGCTGTCGTCCGATGCGATGACACTCCCGAAGGGCACGCCCGAGTACACGGCGGCCGAGGCGAAGGTGCAGACGGTCTTCCAGGGCACGACGCTCCGCGGGTTGCTGCTCGAGGCCTACGCGTTCTGGACGTTCGGCCAGATCGCCTTCTGGGGAGCGATCGCATCGTTCGTGCTCGCGGCCATCATGGCGGTCCTCGTCGCGCTCGGCTTCTGGCACTCGCGCAAAGTCGCGGCCGAACAGGATCTCTGAGCGACCCCGGCGCGGACCTCGCGCTGACATCTGGACTGACCGTTCAGGTCCCAACCACTGCCCGGTCCCTCGGGACCGGGCAGTGGTGTGCCCGCGGATCGGGGAGGCGGATGCTCTAGAGTGCAGCGATCGGACGACACGAATCGGGACGGTGTTCGTGCGGGGCGAGGTGCCGAAGGACGGGTTCGGCGCGCGCGATCGGTTGGTCGGTCGGTGTGATCCTGGCCGGAACCGGCGCGATCGGTTCGATCGCGGCATCGAGTGCGGCGGGCGCCGCCGGTGCTTCGGCCTCGAGGTCCTCCGCGCTCGAAGGAGTCCTCCGCGTCGTGACACCGTCGTTCAACACGCTGCCCACCGACTGGACCGAAACCTGGTCGACGGGATCGCTCCCCGACGCAGGTGCGCCCATCGCATTCTCCTCGCCGGTGCCGGCCGACCTGGACGGGCAGGGGTCGGTGGTGGTCGGTGACCGACGTGGATATCTGTACGCGCTCCACCTGGCGGACGGCACGCCGGTCGCCGGGTGGCCGACGACCGACGAGAGCGGCCCTGTCGATTCGACGCCGTCGGTTGCGCCCGGCCCGAACGGTCTCGCGACGGTCTTCGTCGGCTCGGGAAACGATGCAAACCCGGCGACCGGAGGCATGCAGGCCTTCGACAACACCGGCGCGCGCCGGTGGTTCGCCGCCGCGGTCAACCCGTCGACCGATCCCCAGCCGACATCGGGGGTGCAGGCGGGACTCTCGATCGGCTCGGTCGTGCCCGGTACGACCGACGTCGTGGCTGGTTCGCTGGGCCAGGTCAGCGTCGCGCTCGGCGCGGACAGTGGCTCGGTGCTGACCGGCTGGCCGTTCGTCAATTCGGACAGCACCCACTCGACCGCCGCCCTCGCCGATCTCTACGGCACCGGCAGCGACCAGATCGTCCAGGGTGGCGACCAGAGCGCAGGCACCGGGCTCGGCCAGACCTACCAGAACGGCGGACACCTCCGGATCCTCTCGGGACGGGGGAACCTGATCTGCCGGGCCGATACCGACCAGGTGGTCGACTCGTCCCCCGCGGTCGGCGGGTTCCTCCCGGGCGGCGCGACCGGCATCGTGGTCGGCACCGGCTCCTTCTTCGCCGGCGCGTCGGACACCGACACGCTGAAGGCCTTCGACACCGGCTGCCACCAGCGGTGGTCGGTCACCCTGGACGGGAGCACCTTCTCGTCACCTGCGCTCAGCACGCTGACGGGCGACGGCACGTTGGACGTGGTCGAGGGCACCGACCAGGGTGCCGGTGGGTCTGGCTCGGTGTGGGCACTGGACGCGGCGACCGGACAGAAGCTCTGGGAGACCACCGGCATCGGTCGGGTCATCGGCTCGGTGGTCACTGCGAACCTGCAGCTGCCGGGCGAGAAGGGGAACGACGTGATCGTGCCCACGACCAACGGCGCCCAGGTCGTCGACGGGGCGACCGGCAACCTGATCACGCAGCTCAGTCCCAACTTGGGCCTCCAGAACGCCCCGCTCGTCACCGCCGATCCCAACGGCACGATCGGCATCACCCTCGCCGGCTACACGTTCTCGGGGATCTCGCCGGGCGGCGTCGGCGAGATCGACCACTACGAGATCACCGGGTCGAGCGGGGCGGCCGCGGTCGGCAACGGGTCGTGGCCGATGTTCCACCACGACGCACAGCTGACCGGGGACGCAGGTGGCACGCCGGCCGGCGGGTCGATCGCAGGGTGCTCGATCCCTGCCGCGGTCCTCGGCGGGTACGACCTCGCGGCCTCCGACGGTGGCATCTTCTCGTTCCCGCAGAACGGGATGCCGTTCTGCGGTTCGACGGGCGGGTTGCACCTCAACGCGCCGGTCGTCGGGATCGCGATGGCGCCGTCGACGGGCGGGTACTGGGAGGTCGCGTCCGACGGCGGGATCTTCGCGTTCGGTGACGCGGGCTTCTTCGGGTCGATGGGAGCGAGTCCGTTGAACGCACCGATCGTGGGAATGGCGGCGACACCCGACGGCAAGGGGTACTGGGAGGTCGCGGCCGACGGCGGCATCTTCGCGTTCGGTGACGCGGGCTTCTTCGGGTCGATGGGAGGGACGCACCTCAACCGGCCGGTGGTCGGGATGTCCATGTCCGCCGACGGTCTCGGTTACCGCCTGGTCGCGTCCGACGGCGGCATCTTCTCCTTCGGGGACGCTCCGTTCTCCGGATCAGAGGGCGGCGCGCCCCTCAACCAACCGGTCGTCGGTACGGCGAACGATCCGAACAACGGCGGGTACTGGGAGGTCGCGTCCGACGGCGGGATCTTCGCGTTCGGAGGCGCACCCTTCCTCGGGTCGACCGGAGGGATCCCGTTGCAGGCACCGATCGTCGGCATGGCCCAGACGTCGAACGGGAGCGGGTACCGCTTCGTCGCGTCCGACGGCGGTATCTTCAGCTTCGGCGCGCCCTACCTGGGTTCGATGGGCGGCGCACCGTTGAACCAGCCGATCGTCGGCATGGCCGGCTTCTGAGCCCTCACGGCGCGCCGGTGGTCGGGCCTAGACTCCGCCTGTGACCGACGTCATCGCCGTGGCGAATCAGAAGGGCGGCGTGGCGAAGACCACGACGGTCCACTCGCTCGGTGTCGCCTCGGCCGAGCTCGGCAAGCGCACGCTCGTGATCGATCTCGACCCGCAGGCGTGCCTGACCTACTCCTTGGGATTCGATCCCGACGCGCTCGGCCTCTCGCTCCACGACGTCTTCGTGCAGCGCGCCTGTGTCGCAGACGTCGCGCGACCGGTGCCGGGCGTGGCCGGACTGGACGTGTTGCCGGCGACCATCGATCTCGCCGGCTCCGAGGTCCACCTGCTCGCTCGCACGGGACGTGAGCACGTGCTCAAGCGCGCGATCGAGCCGATCCTCCAACGGTACGACCTCGTGCTCGTGGACTGCCCACCGTCGCTCGGCGTCCTCACCATCAACGGACTGACCGCAGCGGACGCCGTGCTCATCCCGCTCCAGTGCGAAGCGCTGTCCCATCGCGGTGTCGGGCAGCTGCTCGAGACGATCGAGGACGTGAGGGCGTTCGCCAACGAGACGCTGAGCGTCCGCGGAATCATCGCGACGATGTACGACGATCGGACCCGCCACTCGCGGCGCATCATCGAAGAGGTCGAGAGCCGGTACGGCATCCCCGTCCTCCAGCCACCGGTGCGCAAGTCGATCCGGTTCGCCGAAGCACCTGCCCGTGGCAAATCGATCCTCCAGCACGCCCCGGACTCACCGGGTGCGCTCGCCTACCGGACGCTCGCCACCCAGCTGTTCGAGACGAGCGTGGCGGCCGGAACACCCGGCTAGTGGTGCCGGGCACGGACCCGCTCGGCAAGCGGGCGCTGTTCACTCCGCCCGGTTCGGCAGTCCCCGGTGACGCGACACCAACCCGTGGCGCTGGTCGGCGCGCGCACTTCTCGATCGCCGAGACCAGGGACGCACCTCCGCCAGTCGCGCAGGCAGGCGGGAGCGCACTCGTCGTCGGCTGCTCCGCGTGTCGCACGTCCACCAAGGTCGGGTGGTGGGAGCTCTTGCAACTCCATCTGCCGGTGACCGCCTGGCTGCCGGGCCGCCGATTCGACCGGTGGCTGACCTGTCCGGCTTGTCGGCAGCGGACCTGGACGAGCGTGACGTGCGGGTGAGCGGCGCCCGACCGGCGCCGTGCCCGCCTCCGGCACGGAGTGTCGCCGGCCGGTGACGGACGCGCTCACGGCCGCGGCGTCGACCGCGCATCCCGGAGGCATCAGCGGATGGCTGCTCAATTTCCACGGTCCCCTCGCGTACGTGCTCGTCGGGGCGCTCGCGTTCGCAGAGGCCGCACTGATGGTCGGCTTCTTCGTTCCGGGCGAGACCGCGGTGGTCATCGGTGGCGTGCTGGCGGGACTGCACCGGGTGAACCTCGCGACCATGATCGTCGTCGTCGTGGTCTGCGCCATCGCTGGCGACTCGGTCGGTTACGAAGTCGGGAAGACAGCTGGCCCCTGGCTGCTCGAGCGCAAGGCGCTCAAAGGCAGGGCCGGAGTCCGGCGGACGATCGGACTGCTCGAACGGTACGGCGGACCGGCGGTCTTCCTCGGCCGCTTCCTCGCGTTCGCGCGCGCGATCATCCCGGGTCTCGCCGGCATGAGCGGGCTCCGGTACCGGACGTTCCTCGCCTACAACGCGGCGGGCGGTCTCGTCTGGGGTGTCGGCTACACGCTGCTCGGGTACATCGTCGGTCTTTCGTTCTCGCGGGTGCTCTCGACGGTCGGGATCTGGTCGGCGGCCGTGGTGGGCGGGGTCGTCGTCCTGGTGGTCGTCTTCCACCTCTGGCGCAAGGCCCGCGAGCGGAGACGGCTCTCGGAGGAGCTGAGCGATCTCGGCACCGCCGACACGTCGCAGCCTCCGCTCGGGGGCGGTGGGCACGACCGAGCGGAGGGCGCACCGCCCGGCAGTGGCGCCGTCCGCTGACCACGAAGAGGCCGGACCGGTTGGGTCAGCCGGTCTGGAGGTGCGTCGGGGTGACGCCGCCGGGCAGGAGGAGGTCGAACCCGTCGGGAATCGAGAGCATCCCCGGAGCGGTGCCCGAGACGTCGGTGATCCCGTACTGCCAGACGATCGAGTCGGTCGTCGGGTCGATGACCACGACCCGGTTGCGGTAGTCGTCGTTGACCATGATCAGCCCGTTGGGCAGACGCTCCGCGAGGGACGGTTTCTTCAACATCGCATCCCCGGCGGTCGCGTCGTAGGTCCAGGTGATCTGCCCGGCACGGGTGAACTCGAGGACGCGTCCCTCGGCAGGCGGGTCGTAGTCGCACATGAGATAGAGGTCACTGCCGAGCTGTTGGGGGTCCGAGGGATAGTTGACCGTCGGCAGATGCAGGGACCAGACCACCGCTCCCTGTGGCGTGAACTCGTCGACCCACGAGCCGTTGATCTCCGAGACCAGCACGTTGCCGTCCGCGAGCGGCGTGTCGCCGTTCGGATACGCGATCGAGGTCGGCGGGTCGTGGGCGTCCGTGCCGTTGCCGATCTGGCCGGTGACCTGTCCCTGCGGCGAGAGGAAGAGGATCCGGTTGTTCGAGGCGTCCGCCACGGTGATCGTCCCGGACTTGAGGAGGTACGCGTCGTCGGGCTGGTTGAGGTAGCCCGGTGAGGAACCAGGTCGACCGGGGTGGCCGTACTGCCACAGGACCGCACCTGAGGGGTACCCGATCTCGACGATCGTGTGGTTGTCCTCCTGATTGGAGATGATCCCCGTCCCGCCTTTGATGAAAAAGGCATCGTCGGGGAAGTAGAAGCCACCCGGTGGTGCGGGCATGGCCGCGGACGGGTACACCCACGTGATCGTCCGTTGCGGGTTCATCGCGAGGAGGCGGTCGTTCCCCCGGTCGGCGATCAGCAACGTGCCGGGAAAGGGCGATCCCGCGGATGCACTGCCGGATGGTCCGCCGTAGCGACTCGGCCGCAGCGAGATCACCGTGCGCAGGGAGCCTGACGCCACACCCGCCTGGTCCGGACCCGACTGGGCGGCAACCTCGCCGCCGACGAGGTAGCCGACCGCGTGGCCTCCCGCACCGACGGTCGCAGAGCCGGCGAATGCGGTGGCCTGCGGCAGGAGTCCGGCATCGAGGACGTGACCCGTCGAGGGGACGAATGCGTCGACCTGCGTCAAGGTCGTGCCGCCTGCGGTCTCGCCACCCGCGACATAGATGGTCCCGCCGATGAGGAAGGCGCTCGCGCCGTACAGCGCCTGCGGCAGGTGGCCGACGACCGACGCGTGGTGGTGCACGGGGTCGATGAGCTGGATGTCGTCGGTGGCGGTCGTGGACGGGCCCGCCGACGCAGTCTGCCCACCGAAGGAATAGAGCATCCCGCCGGCGGCGGCGACGACGGCGGGGTAGCGGACCGGCACGGGCAGATCGGCGACGCTGGAGAACCGGATCCCGTCGGTGGTGGAGAGGACGCCGGGGAGATAGGTCGTACCGTTGTAGCCGCCGACCACGTACGCCGTGGTGGCGGGGTGCGACGCCGCACCGGTGGTGACCGTGGCGACGGCGAGGTCCGAGCGCGGCTCGGGGAGCTGTCCGGCGACCGTCGCGGTGCCGGCTGCCTTCGACGGGACCGCGGGAACGGGAACCGCCTGGATCGTCGCGAACGTGTTCGGGGAGCCGCCGCCGAAGACGAAGGTCGTCGACCCGAGGGTCGCTGCGGCGGCGTCGTGGACCGGAGCTGCGAGGTTCACCGCGGGCGTCACCGTCCCGGATGCGGGGTCGATGGTCGACACCGACGCGAGCGAGGATCCTGCCGGCGTGATCCCGCCGAGCACGGTCAGCCCGGTGCCGTCGGCGACCACCGATTCACGGGAGACAGGTGCGGCGAGCTGCCAGGGCGCAATCCCGGCCTCGATCGACGCGGGCCCGCGTGCCGCCGTGGCGGCCTTGGATCCGCCGCCCGACGCCGGTTCCGCCTTCGGGGAACTTCCACCCGAGCACGAGGCGAAGGCGACGCCGGCGACGAGGAGGACGACGAGCGCTGCGAGCGCCGCCGCCCGTCGGCGCTGTCGACGGATGCGGCGTTGCCGGTGCGAGTTGCGTTCCACATGCTCCTCGTCAGTACTGGGTGGGCTGGTGGGCGCGTCGCCGACCGAAAGCGGAGTGTCGACCGGGACGGGTGGAGCCGGTTACGCGGGACGGCCGGTCCCGCCGGCGGCTGCCCGGAGGCGGACGGGCTTCAGTGATCGGTCACGAAGAATAGTGCGGGCTCCCGGCAAATCCTTGAACCCGCCCAGGTGACTGCCTACCATGACTCGGCAGCGCCACGACCTCGAATGCAGGACGTCGGCCGCACATCGGGGTGGGACGCGAATGGAGCTCGATCATCTCGGATGGTGGCAGTCGACCGGGGCGCCCCGGAACTCGACGTGACGCCGCCCGGTGACCAGGTTCCCCCAGACCTCCTCCGTGCTGCCTCGGCGAAGCTGACACGCCTGGTCGCCCACTGCCCTGACGCCTACTTCGAGGTCGACGCCTCGGGCATCGTCACCCAGTGGAACCCGCGGGCGGAGCTCCTCCTCGGGTGGCGGCGGTCCGAGGTGGTCGGGCATCCGGCGACCGAGCGACTCCTCGCATCACCGCTCGCCGACACCGCCATCGGCCAGGTGCTCGCCAGGGCGGAGGCCGGACGCGGTCGACCCGAGGTCGACGAGCTCCACGGCATAGTCGAGCTACTCCACCGCAACGGTGGTCCGATTGCGGTCGACGCCCTCCTCTTCGAGTACACGAACGGCCCGGAGGTTTCGGTCGGTTGCTATCTGCGTGCGCTCGACGGTGACGGGACGGGACACGGCACCCGCAGGGCCGCCGAGCTCTACGACCGACTCACCGGACTGCCCAACCGGGTCCTGTTCGGGTCGAGGCTCGCGGGCGCGGTCCGTGACGTCGGAAGCGTCCCTGGAGCGGTGGCGGTCGTCCTCCTCGATCTCGACCGCTTCAAAGGGGTCAACAACTCGATGGGACACGGCGTCGGCGACCAGCTGCTCGAGGCGGTCGCCGGTCGGTTGCGTCAGGCTGCCGGCGGGGCCGAATTGATCGCGCGGCTCAGCGGAGACGAGTTCCTCGCGCTCTTCGTCGACCCGCAAGGCAGCGCACACGCGGCGGCCTCGGCATTCATCGCGCGCGCCCGTTCCGCGGTCGCAGGACCCTTCGAAATCGGGACGGCCGAGCTCTTCTGCGACGTGTCCGTCGGCGTCGCCCTCAACACCTTCGGGGTCGACGACCCCGAGACCTTGCTTTCCAACGCGGAGGCCGCGATGTACCAGGCGAAGCGGCGGGGGGGCTCGGGTGTGGAGACCTTCGGCGAGTCGATGCGGATCGAGGTGCTCGACCGACTGACCACCGAGCACTCACTGCGTCGAGCACTCGAGCGCCGGGAGCTCGAGATCCACTACCAACCCGTCGTCGAGATCGCGGGGGTCACCACGGTCGGCGTCGAAGCGCTCGTGCGGTGGGACCACCCGGACCAGGGGCTCGTCGCGCCCTACCGGTTCATCCCTGTCGCCGAGGAGAGCGGGCTGATCATCCCGATCGGAGCGTGGGTGCTGGAAGAGGCCTGCCGCCAGCTGCGCGAGTGGCGCCGCGCGGGACCGGCGCGGATCGGGGGCTCGCTGGAGGTGAACCTCTCCGCACGCCAGATCGACGACCCGCGGATCGTCCGCACCGTCGAAGGGATCCTCGCCCGTACCGGCATCCCCCCCGAGCTGCTCACCCTCGAGATCACCGAGAGCGCGTTGATGCACGACGCGGCGGCGGCGTTGACGGTGCTACGCGCGCTCAAGGCCCTCGGGGTCCAACTCGCGATCGACGACTTCGGCACGGGCTACTCGTCGCTCGGCTATCTCCGCCGCTTCCCGTTGGACTTCGTGAAGGTCGACCGCATGTTCGTCGAGGAGCTCGGCGTGCGTGACGAAGGAGCGGAGATCGTCGCCGCCGTCGTCGGGCTCGCCCATGCACTCGGCCTCGAGGTGGTCGCCGAAGGCGTCGAGACAGAAGTACAGCTCGAAGTCCTCCGCGACCTCGGATGCGACTACGCGCAGGGCTACCTGTTCTCGAAGCCGGTGCCGGCTGTCGAGCTGGCGAGCGCGTTCGGTCGCCCGTTGAGCGCCTGATCCGGACCGCACCCGCCGCGGCCGGCCGGCCGGCGGGGCTTCGTCGGGAAGGCGGGATTTGAACCCGCGACCTCCTGCTCCCAAAGCAGGCGCGCTAACCAAGCTGCGCTACTTCCCGTCGACGGGCCGTCTTGCCGGCCTCGGCCCACAGCGTAGGTCACGCCATTGCCGCAATCGCCGTCCTGTCGACGGACAGCAGATAGCGTCACGCCGATGCCCACCGTGCGCGCCGCCGTCTTCGACCTCGGCAGCAGCTCGTTCCATCTCATGGTCGTCGACACGACACGCGAGGGACAGCTCTCACCGGTGGTCCGCCGACGTTCCTTCCTCCACCTGGGCACCGAGGTCGCCCGCACCGGCGGCGTGCCACCCGAGCGTGCGGCACTGGCGGTCCGGACGGTGCGGCGCCTGCGCCTGGCAGCCGAAGAGGTCGGTGCCGACGTCGTCGTCGCCCTCGCCACCGCGGCGCTCCGTGAGGCGACCAACGCGACCCAGCTCCTCGGCCGGCTCGAGCGCGCACTCGGCCATCCGATCAACCTCTTGACCGGCGAGGACGAGGCGCGCCTCTGCTTCCTCGGCCAGCGTGCCGGCGTCTGGGTGGGGGACGAGCCGGTCCTCGGTCTCGACCTGGGTGGCGGGAGCCTCGAAGCGGGCATCGGCACGGTCGACCGTATCGACTCGGTCGCAAGCGTCGCGCTGGGGACGGCGCGCCTGCGCGGCGAGCTCGGGACCCGCGAGGTGCTCACCCACGACGACCGCGCCGCCATCACCGAGGTGGTGCTCGCCCGCCTCGGGCCGATCCGGACCATGTTGGCGAGCTGCCCGCACTCCGCCGACCGGGTGATCGCGAGCGGGGGTACCCTGCGGGCGCTCGCCCGACTGGCGATGGGCCTCCACCGGCCGGCGGTCGCCGCATCCACCTCGTCGATCCAGGTGAACCAGGTGGAACTCCCAGCCGGGCAGCTCCACGTGCTTGCGGACCGGCTGGCCGGGCTCGACCTCGAGGCCAGACTCGCGTTGCCGGGCATCCAGCAACGCCGCGCACCGCTGTTGCCGGTCGGGGCGGCGGTGCTCTCCGTCCTGGTCGACCAGCTCGGCCTCGGCGGCCTCGTGGTCAGCGAATGGGGCCTCCGCGAGGGGGCCGTGATCGACGCACTCTCGCTCCGGGCGGAGCGGCACTAGGCCCGCGCTCGTCGAGCGCGGGCCGGGGCAGACGCCTTAGGAGTTCTTCCCGAGGATGCGGTTCATCCCGGTGCCACACGTCGGGCACTTGCCCTTGGCCGACCGCCTGCCGTTGGCCATCTCGACCACTTCACCCTCGAACTGCCGTTTTTCGCGGCACTTCACGCAGTAACCCTCGTACGACGCCATCGCTCCTCCTCACGCTCGGGATCGCTCTCGGTCCCTTGATCGGATCGGCTCGACGGTACCGGTCCGGCCACGCGCACGGGGGGATGGGCGCGCCGAGTGCTTGCAACAGTTAGCGCGCCAGGGGCGAAAGGGCGCTGCGCAGGACCGCGGAGGACGGGTCAGGCGTCGGGTCGGTCGGGGCCGGCGGCAGTGTCGTCGGACTCGTCTTCGATGAGCAGCGCCGTCATCTCGTCAGCCGGCAACGGTGGGCTGAAGAAGTACCCCTGGGCGGTCGCACAACCCCGTTGGAGGAGCACCCGGCTCTGCTGGGGGGTCTCGACACCTTCGGCCACGCAGGTCAACCCGAGCCGGTTCGCCATCGAGATGATCCCGGAGACCAGGGCGTTGTTCTCCCCGTCGGGACCGAGCACCTGGACGAAGGACCGGTCGATCTTGAGGGTGCTGATCGGGAAGGTCCCGATCCGGTTCAACGACGAGTTGCCGGTGCCGAAGTCGTCGATCGTGAAGCGGACACCGAGCCTGCGGAGCCGCTCGATGTTCTCGCGGGCCGGGCCGTCGGTGTCGAGGACGACCCGCTGGGTGATCTCGAGTTCCAGCAGGCTCGGATCGATGCCGGTCTCGGCAAGGGTGTGCTGGATGTTCTCCGAGAAGGCCGGGTTCGAGAGATCCCGCGACGCCAGGTTGACCGAGAGGCGCAGCTGAGGATGGCCTCCGTCGATCCAAACACGCAGTTGGCGGCACGCCTGGTCGAGAACCCATGTGTCGAGGGTCACGATCACGTCGCTGCGCTCGGCGAGCGAGATGAACGAGCCGGGTTCGAGGATCCCGAGGCTCGGGTGGTTCCACCGGACGAGCGCCTCGACACCGACCACCCGGTCGGTCTCGAGGTCGATGTAGGGCTGGTAGAGGACGAAGAACTCGCCGTTGTCGAGTGCATGGACGAGATCGGGGTAGAGGACGCGGTCGTCGAGCTCGTCCGAACTGCCTCCGGCACTCGTGGCGACGTAGACCTGGTAGGCGTTGCGACCGTGGTCCTTCGCGCGGTACATGGCCTGGTCGGCGCGGCTGAGGAGCTGATCGTAGGTATCGCCGTGCTCGGGGGCCACGGCGATGCCGATCGATCCCGAGGTCGACACGTCGCGACCGAAGACGGTGTAGGGCGTCTGCAGGGCGTCGAGCGTGCGTCGGGCCAGCTGGTCGATGGCGACCTCGTCCCCCAGGCCGGGGAGGAGGACGGCGAACTCGTCACCGCCGACCCGTGCCACCGTGTCCTGGTCGCGGATGGTGGCCACGAGACGCTGTCCGACCTGCGAGATGAGCTCGTCGCCGCCGGCGTGCCCGAGGGAGTCGTTCACCTCCTTGAAGTGGTCGAGATCGACGAAGAAGAGACAGACCGACTCACCGACCCGCCGAGAGCGCGCGAGCTCCTGGTCGACGCGGTCCTCGAAGAGCCGGCGGTTGGGCAGACCGGTGAGTGCGTCGTGCCAGGCCATGTGCGAGATCTCCTCGAGGAGCTCGAGGTTCTGCAGCGCGGTGGCCGCCTGGTCGGCCAGCCCGGCGAGCCGCTCGTGGAGGTCGGGGTCGTGGATGCCGGGCGAGGGGTCCTCCGCCCGGAAGTTCGCAGAGATCACCCCGAGGAACTCGCCGGCAGCGATGAGCGGTGCGATGACCGACGCCTTGGTCTGGGACTCATCGAGGAGCCGTTGCAGCGTCAGGTCCTCGATGGACGAGTCGACGACGAGCACCTTGCGCCGCTTGAACAGCTCGGCGAGCTCGGGCACGTCCGCGTTGACCGTCGGAACCTGTGCGTCGTCGGAGGGGATGTCCCCCGAGGGTCGGGACCGACCGTTCGTCCGCGGTGCGTGCCCGTTGGACTCCGTGCCGACCAGGGGG
Organism: uncultured Acidimicrobiaceae bacterium; assembly: GCA_963769765.1. Lineage (GTDB taxonomy): Bacteria > Actinomycetota > Acidimicrobiia > Acidimicrobiales > RAAP-2 > Bog-756. Next base: position 303,434 of record CAVYNA010000006.1, read on the forward strand.
GTACCGGACCGTCGACCTGGTGCGACCGCCGGCCGCTCGTCACGACCGTCTCCACTTTGGGTGAGCTGGATCGGACCGAGGTAGGCGCCGGGGTAGGAGAAGCCCGTCGTGCGTGCCCGCGGCACCAGCTGGCTCGAGGCGCGGTCCCAGAGGTAGATCGTCGACTGGTCGCAGCCGGTCACGCTCGGCACCGCATCGGCGAGCAGCTGGACGGCGTCGCTGAGCGAGGTCACCGGCGCGAGCTCCTCGGAGAACGAGAGCAGCACTCGGGCCGTGGTGGCGCTGCGTCGTGCCTCGGTGAGCGTCGCGTGGGCGTCGAGTGCCGCTGCTGCGGAGCGGGCGTAGCGCATGAGGAGCTGGTGGTGCTCGGGTGAAGTGCGGGTGCCCTGGGGGAGGAATTCCGCGAGCCGTCCGTAGCGACGGCGGGGGGAGGCGATGTCGACGATCAGGCGAGAGCCGCCTTCGTCGTCGGGGTGCTCACGCCAGAGCTCCGTGGCGAGTACCTGGGCCTGCTCGTCGTCGAGCCCGCGGTGGTAGAGCTGGATCGGCGCTCCCGGCCCGACCCTGATCATGAGGAGGTGACACGGCGCCTCGATGATCGAGTCGGCTTGTGACGCGATCCGTCCGAGGAGACCGTCGATGTCGTCGTCGGCCTCCTCGGACATTGCCAGGGCGGCTCCGTCGAGGAGTGCGCCGAGCTGCTCGAGCTCGCGTTCGAGCGCGACGACCCTGCGTCGTGCCGACTCGTCCACCCGCTGGTCGAATGTGACGGCCGGTGCGGGCGCCGGCGCCGGTGCCGGTGCCGGTGCCGGTGCCGGTCCCGGTTCGGGCAGGGGAGCCGTGTCGGCGACGGGGGGAGCCGCCTCCGCGTGCCCGACGTCGAGAGGCGCCGCCACGTCCCAGCTGAGCGCGTAACGGCACCGGTGGCCGCCCCGCGCAGCGCACTCGTTCTCGGTGACGAGCGCGGGCTCCGGCCCGAACACGCGGGCCACCTCGGCAAGCAGACCACGCGTCATCTCGCAGAGGTGCGCATGCCGAGTCCCCTCCCATGGGGTCACGGTCACGAGTGCGTGGTCGTCGGCGACCTCGACCGCTTCCGCGGTGACCGTGGTGTCGCAGAGCTCGAGCACCTCGGCGATCCGGCGATAGACCTTCGAGGGCGAGCCCATCGGCTCGATCAGTCCGGCGAGCCCAGGGCCGTCGTGGGTGTAGGCGAGGAGCTCGCCGGTGCGGAACCCGACCCTCTCCTCGCCGGTCACCAGGGACGCGGCGTTGAAGAGCGCGATCGCCTCGTCGAGCGTGCTCCACCTCGCGGCGTCGGCCAGCGCGGCGAAGGATCGGTCCTCGTCGGCGAGCGCGAGGGCCTGGGCGATGCCGACGTCGCCCGAGCGTGAACGCACGAGGTCGATCAAGACGTGGACCACGATTCCGGAGACACCTCTGCGCCCCACCGTCGCAACTCCCGTCTCCTCGATCCCCACGTGGCTCGTCATGCGACCCCTCGGTGCCCGGTCCGGGCCCCCGTCGACTCGGCACTCGTTCTCTCTTCGACCTCCCTGACCAGATTCTTTACCCGCACCGCCCTGCTGTCCGGACGGGGGGCGTCGACCGGCCAGTCACGACGCCGGCCGGTCGACCCGGGCGTCCGGCACGGACGATCCGCGTCACGGTCCCCTACACTGCGGTGATGAGCATCTACGACCCCTCCCTCCACACGCTCGCAGGTGAGCCGGCGTCGATCGGCGACTACCGGGGCAAGGCGCTCCTCGTCGTCAACGTGGCCTCCAAGTGCGGCCTCACCCCCCAGTACGAAGGGCTCGAGCGGCTCCAACAGACCTACGGCGACCGGGGATTCACCGTGCTCGGATTCCCCTGCAACCAGTTCGGGGAGCAGGAGCCGGGCTCGTCCGAGGAGATCGCCACCTTCTGCTCGACGACCTACGGGGTGAGCTTTCCGATGTTCGAGAAGATCGAGGTCAACGGCGAAAGCCGCCATCCGGTGTACGGCGAGCTGACCGCATTCCCCGATGCCGAGGGCGCAGCCGGTGACATCCAGTGGAACTTCGAGAAATTCCTCGTCGCTCCCGACGGTGAGATCGTGCAGAGATTCCGGCCGATGGTCGATCCCGAGGCACCCGAGGTGACCGACGCGATCGAGGTCGTCCTCCCGGGCTGAGCTCGCACGGGAGCATCGCCATGGCGGAGGGGATCGCGAACCGCGAGTCGGTCGTCGGAGAGCTGCGCGAGGTGTGGACCTCGGTCGCCGCCGCATGCGCCGAGTTGAGCGACGGCCAGTGGGCGACGACGACCGACTGTCCCGGATGGACGGTGAAGGACCAGCTCTCGCATCTGATCGGCGTCGAGCGCATGCTGCTCGGCGACCCGACGCCGTCCGCTCCGGAACCGATGCCACCGTACGTGGTCAACGCCTTCGGCGAGCTCAACGAGGCGTGGATCGACGCGCGGCGCGCGGTGGCGGGCACGGACGTCCTCTCCGAATTCCGTGAGGTCACCGACCGGCGAATCGAGGAGCTCCGGACGATGCCCGCGGCGCGATTCGAGGTGATCGGTCCGAGCCCGGTCGGGGAGGTCCCCTACCGGGAGTTCATGCAGACCCGGGTCATCGACAGCTGGGCCCACGAACAAGACGTCCGACGTGCGCTCGGCCGGCCCGGTGGACGGAACGGTGCAGGGGAGTCCGCAGTGCTGGACCGGTGCGAGCGCACCATGCCCTATGTGGTCGGCAAGTTGGCCGCCCCACCCGACGGGACGACCGTGCACTTCCGCGTGGTCGGCGTCCTCGGGCGTCAGATCCCGATCGGCGTGGTCGACGGACGTGCGTCGGTCGTCCCGGACACCGGAGGCTCGCCGACGGTCGCGCTCACCATGGACCAGGACGCGTTCTGGCGACTCGCGTTCGGCAGGGTGGACCCGTCCCGCGTCCTCGCGTCAGGCGAGGTCCGCGTCGAGGGGGACGTCGCTGTCGGCAATCGGGTGCTCGGGTCGATGGCCTTCATGATCTGAAGCGGGCCGATCGGCTCCGATCGGCTCCGAACGGCCACGCGCGTACCCGTCGGCCGGGACGACCGCGGCACGGCGTCCCGGAAAGTCCGTGATCCGCGTGCCGGTACACTCCCCTATCCATATGCGTGCGACAGCAGCGCCCGAAGAGGGCAACAGGGTGCGGCTCTCGGTCGAGATCGACGAGGCCGAGATGGACCAGGCGCTCGACGAGATGATGACCAAGCTGTCCCGGCAGGTCCGCGTTCCGGGGTTCAGACCCGGAAAGGTTCCCCGTCGGGTCATCGAGGCGCGGATGGGCGGTGCGTCCGCCTTGCGCGGCGAGGCGATCCGCGAGGCGTTGCCCGACTTCTACGCGCGGGCCGTGAGCGACACCCAGCTCGACCCCATCGACCAGCCGGAGATCGACATCACCTCCGGCGACGAGTCCGGTCCGGTCTCCTTCGAGGCTGTCGTTCTCGTGCGGCCCTCGGTCGCGATCCCCGGCCACAACGGCCTCGTGGTGACCCTGCCCGACCTCGCCGTCGCCGATGACGAGGTCACCGCCCAGCTCGACCGGATGCGCGCGACCTCGGGCGAGCTCGTCGAACGCTCGCGACCGGCGCGCGACGGCGACCAGGTCACCATCGACGTCTTCGGAACCCCGAGCGCCGGCGGCGACGAGCTGCGCGCCGAGGACCTCCTCTACGAGGTCGGCTCCGAGGGCGTCGCGCCCGGACTCGACGACCAGCTACGGGGGGCGCGGGCGGGCGACATCTTGTCGTTCGACTCGACGGTCGAGGGTCGAGACGGTCCGGTGGCGTTCCGGGTGCTGGTGAAGGACGTGAAGGAGCTGGTCCTGCCCGAGGTCACCGACGAGTGGGCTGCCGAGGCATCCGAGTTCTCGACCGTCGCCGAGCTCAAAGCGGAGCTCGACAAGCAGTTGCGTCAACGCAAGATCATGCAGGCCCGGATCGCGCTCGAGGTCAAGGCCGTCGAGGCGCTCGTCGAGCTCGTCACCGAGGAGATCCCCGAACAGCTGGTCAACGAGGAACTGCGCGAGCGGATCCACGACCTCACCCACCGGCTGGAGGGACAGGGCATGAGCCTCGGCCAGTTCCTCGGGGCGACCGGTCGCGACGAGGACGCGTTCGTCGCCGACCTGCGAGCGGCGGCCCTCCAGAGCGTGAAGGCGGACCTCGCGCTGCGGGCGCTGGCCGACGAGGAGGCGATCGAGGTCACCGACGAGGAGCTCGAAGAGGAGCTGGCCGCGATGGGGACGCAGCTCGATCTCGGCGTCGACCAGGTACGCGAGCGACTGGAGCGGTCGGGCCGCCTCGCGGCGGTACGCTCGGACCGACGCAAGGCGAAGGCACTGCGTTGGTTGATCGACTCGATCGAGCTGGTCGACGAGAGTGGGGAGCCCGTTGCACGGGACACCCTGGAGCTGGACCACGGTGAGGAGGAGTCCGAGTGAGCGTGACCGAGGCAACGACCGGCAGCGCCCCACAGGCGTACAGCGTGCCGTGGGTGGTGGAGTCGACCAGTAGGGGCGAGCGCAACTACGACCTCTACTCGCGCCTGTTGCGTGAGCGCATCGTCTTCCTCGGCACACCGATCAACGACACGGTGGCCAACCTGGTCTGCGCGCAGCTGCTCTTTCTCGAGTCGGAAGAGGCGGACAAGGACATCCACCTCTACATCAACTCGCCGGGCGGCGACATCACCGCGCTGTTCGCGATCTACGACACGATGAAGTACATCAAGCCGGACATGTCGACCTTCTGCTTCGGACAGGCCGCGTCGGCCGCCGCGGTGCTGCTCGGGGCGGGCACACGCGGCAAACGGTTCGCCCTGCCCCACGCCCGCATCCTCCTCCACCAGCCGTTCGGCGGGGTGGAAGGCCAGGCGAGCGACATCGAGCTGCAGGCGAAGGAGATCCTCCGCATGCGTGACCTGCTCAACCACATGCTCGCGACCGACACGGGCCAAACAGTCGAACGGGTCTCGAAGGACACCGACCGTGACTTCGTGATGACCGCCGAGGAGTCAGTGGCCTATGGCCTCATCGACGAGGTCATCACCGCCCGGGACGCGATGCCGGTCGAGGCGGTGGGGGCGGCCTGAACCGGGGCCGGAACGCGGGGATTGTGCGACCCAGCAGCTAGGGTTGTGGGGCCGGATCTTGGGACGGAGCGCCGTCGGATCGACGGCCACATCGTCAGACCGACTGACACTGATGAGCACCAGGGATCACTGATCAGAGGACAAGAGGAACCAACGTGGCGAAATTCGGAGACGGTGGCGATCTTGTGAAGTGCAGCTTCTGCGGTAAGTCGCAGAAGCAGGTGAAGAAGCTCATCGCCGGACCCGGCGTCTACATCTGCGACGAGTGCATCGAGCTCTGCAACGACATCATCGCCGAGGAGCTCGCCGACTCGACCGAGCTGACCTTCGAGGAGCTCCCGAAGCCGAAGGAGATCTACGAGTTCCTGAACGACTACGTCATCGGTCAGGAGTACGCGAAGAAGATCCTCTCGGTCGCCGTCTACAACCACTACAAACGGGTCCAGGCCGGCAACAGCGGAGCGCACGACAGCGACGTCGAGCTTGCGAAGTCGAACATCTTGCTGCTCGGACCGACCGGGTGTGGCAAGACCCTGCTCGCGCAGACGCTGGCCCGGATGCTCAACGTGCCCTTCGCGATCGCGGACGCCACGGCGCTGACCGAAGCGGGCTACGTCGGCGAGGACGTCGAGAACATCCTCCTCAAGCTCATCCAGGCCGCGGACTACGACGTGAAGCGCGCGGAGACGGGCATCATCTACATCGACGAGATCGACAAGATCGCCCGGAAGTCGGAGAACCCGTCGATCACCCGTGACGTGTCCGGCGAAGGCGTCCAGCAGGCCCTGCTCAAGATCCTCGAGGGCACGACCGCCTCCGTGCCACCCCAAGGGGGCCGCAAGCACCCCCATCAGGAATTCATCCAGATCGACACCACCAACATCCTCTTCATCTGCGGCGGCGCGTTCGCCGGCGTCGACGCCATCATCGAGAACCGGATCGGCCGCAAGGGCATGGGGTTCCGGGCCGAAGTGCGCAAGGCGTCCGAGCGGGACGACTCGGAGCTGCTCCGGCTGGTCCTCCCCGAGGACCTCATGAAGTTCGGGTTGATCCCCGAGTTCATCGGTCGCCTCCCCGTGGTCGGCGCCGTCTCGCACCTCTACAAGGACGCGCTCATCCGCATCCTCGTCGAGCCGAAGAACGCGCTCACCCGGCAGTACCGACGGGTCTTCGAGCTCGATCGAGTCGAGCTCGAGTTCACCGATGACGCGCTCGAGGCCGTCGCGGAGCAGGCGCTGTTGCGCGGCACGGGAGCCCGTGGGCTGCGCGCCATCCTCGAAGAGGTCCTCCTCGAGGTGATGTACGACCTGCCGAGCCGCACCGACATCTCCAAGTGCGTCGTCGACCGCGCGGTCGTGCTCGACAAGGTCCACCCGACGTTGGTCCCCCTCAACAGCCCGCCGGCCAAGTCCACGCGGAGCCGACGAGCCGCCTCGTAGGCTGCACGCCGATCGGGGTGGCGGGCGTCGGGTCCCTGCCGAACCCCGTGGGGCGCCGACTGTGATGTTCGACGACCTCCCCTCCGCCCTCGACTGGCTCGATTCGCACATCGACTTCGAGTCGAAGATGCCGGAGCGTCGCGACCTCCCGACCCTCGAGCGCATGGTCGAGCTCATGGACGTCCTCGGCGACCCGCAGACCTCCGCTCCGGCACTGCACATCACGGGCACCAACGGGAAGGGCTCGACCGCTGCGATGGTGACGTCGTTGTGCGCGGCTCGTGGGCTGACCGTGGGCACCTACACCAGCCCGAACCTTGCCAGGGTCAATGAGCGGATCTCGCGGAACGGTGAGCCCATCGACGACGCGGCATTCACCGAAGTGCTCGAGACGCTCGCGCGAGTCGAGCCGCTGCTGGCGGATCGCCCGACCCGTTTCGAGCTGCTGACCGCCGCGGCCTATCTCTGGTTCGCAGACGAAGCGGTCGACGTGGCCGTGGTCGAGGTCGGCCTCGGCGGCAAGTGGGACTGCACCAACGTGATCGACGGGTCCGTCGCGGTGATCACCAACATCAGCTACGACCACACCGACGTGCTCGGTCCGACGCTCGAGGACATCGCATCGGACAAGGTCGGCATCGTGAAGCCGGGGAGCAGGGTGGTGATCGGGGAGACCGATCCACGGCTCGCCGCCCTGCTCTCGGCCCGGGCCATCGAGGCCGGAGCCGAGGAGGTCTGGTTGGCGGGGAACGACTTCGGATTGACGGCCAACCGGCTCGCCGTGGGCGGGCGGCTCATCGACGTGTACACGCCGAACGGCGCCTATGGCGAGCTGTTGGTCCCACTCCACGGGGCCCATCAAGGCGACAACGCGGCGTGCGCCATCGCGTCGGTCGAGGCGTTCTTCGGCGGGCCGCTCGACGCGGAGCTCGTCGACGCCGCATTCGCGTCGGTGTCGGTACCAGGCCGGCTCGAGGTCGTCGGGCGGCATCCGCTGGTCGTCGTGGACGGCGCGCACAATGCGGCCGGCATGGAGGTGCTCGCCCGCTCGCTCGTGGAGGAGTTCGGCGGAGAAGGTGATGCGATCGCGGTGGTCGGCATGCTCACCGGCCGCGATCCGGTGGCGATGCTCGAGTCGTTGCTCACCGCGGGCGTCCGCCGGGCGATCGCGTGCGCGCCACGTTCTCCACGCGCGCTCCCGGCGACGGTTGTCGCGGAAGCGGCGTCGGGGCTCGGGATGGCAGTCGAGATCGTCGACGCGCCCGCCGACGCGGTCGCGGCGGCGATCGCCAGGTCCGGGCCAGAAGATCGCGTGATCGTGTGCGGCTCGCTCTATGTCGTCGCTGATGCGCGCCGGCTGCTCGGCGCGGCCGCCTCCTGATCGCGGCGCGACCTCCGTTCTGACAGCACGGAGGAGGTCGGCTAGCCTGCGACGCTCGTGGGACGCACGTTGGTCATCGCGAAGCCCGACGCCGTCGAGCGCGGCCTCACTGGCGAGATCGTCGGTCGCATCGAGCGCAAAGGCCTGCGACTCATCGCTGCCGAGCTTCGGACGCTCACCGCGGAGGTGGCGACCCGGCACTACGAGGAGCACGTCGGCAAGTCGTTCTTCGACGAGCTCGTCACCTTCATCACCCGGTCGCCGGTCCTCGTGATGGTGGTCGAGGGCCCAGACGAGACCTACAAGGTGGTGCGGTCGATGATGGGTGCGACGAACCCGGTGGAGGCGGCACCCGGCACCATCCGCGGCGACCTGGCGCTCGAGACCGGTGAGAACCTGGTGCACGGGTCCGACTCGCCGGAGTCCGCCGCCCGTGAGATCGAGCTCTTCTTTCCCGACCTGGTCTGAGCCGACGGGGCCGTCCGCCGGTGGTGGCGGTGCGGCGCAATCGAAGGCGACCACCATGAAGACCCCGGCAAGGGCGGCCTTGTGCCGCACGGGCGATTCCCCTAGCCTTTGGCCCGAGGCCGCCCCCGCGGAGCAGCGCCGGGCGGCGGAGCCAGGGCGCCGATCTCGCCTTGAGCCGTCCCGACCGACCATCGACGGAGGAGTGCATCGTAGATGCGCGACAACGGATTCTCTCTTCTCGGCCGCGACATGGCGGTCGATCTCGGCACTGCCAACACCCTCGTCTACGTCCGCGGTCGGGGCATCGTCTTGAACGAGCCCTCGGTGGTGGCTGTCAACGTGAAAGACGGTCGACCGCTCGCAGTCGGCGCCGAGGCCAAGCGGATGATCGGACGCACGCCCAGCCACATCCAGGCGATCCGCCCGCTGAAGGACGGTGTCATCGCGGACTTCGAGATCTGCGAGAAGATGCTGCGCTACTTCATCCACCGTGTCCACCAGCGGCGGTTCGCGAAGCCGCGCATGGTCATCTGCGTGCCATCGGGTATCACCGGCGTCGAGCAGCGCGCGGTCATGGAAGCCGCCGAATACGCCGGTGCGCGCAAGGCCTACATCATCGAGGAGCCCATGGCGGCGGCGATCGGAGCGGGACTGCCCGTACACGAGCCGACCGGCAACATGGTGGTCGACATCGGGGGCGGCACCACCGAAGTCGCGGTCATCTCGCTCGGTGGCATCGTGACGAGCCAGTCGATCCGCATCGGCGGCGACGAGCTCGACGAGGCGATCGTCTCCTTCGTGAAGAAGGAGTACAGCCTCGCGCTCGGTGAGCGGACCGCCGAGGAGATCAAGATCGCGTTGGGATCGGCCTACGAGCTCGAAGAGGAGCTCCACGCGGAGATCCGCGGACGCGACCTGGTGACCGGACTCCCGAAGACTGTGGTCATCTCGACCCAGGAAATCCGCAAGGCCGTCGACGAGCCGGTCTCGGCGATCGTGGACGCGGTGAAGGTGACCCTCGACCGGACGCCGCCGGAGCTCGCCGCCGACATCATGGAGCAGGGCATCGTGCTCACGGGCGGTGGAGCGCTCCTCCACGGGCTCGACAGCCGGCTCACCCAAGAGACGGGAATGCCCATCGTGGTCGCCCGCGATCCACTCAACTGCGTCGCCATCGGATCGGGTCAGTGCCTCGAGGAGTTCGAGGCCCTCAAGCAGGTGCTCATCACCTCGTCCGCTCGCTAGCGATCGGAGGCAGGCACCCAAGTGGCGACGCCGCGGCGATCCCGCCGCCCCCGGACGGTGCTGCTGCTCGCCGTCCTCGCCTCGATCACCATCATCACCCTCGACGCGAGGAGTAGCTTCCACACGGTCACCTCGGGGCTCAAGTCGTTGGCCGCCGACGTCTTCTCCCCGGTGCGGACCGGCGTCAGCGACCTCATCGATCCGATCGGGAGCTTCCTCGCGGGCGCGGTCGACTACGGCTCGGTCAGCCAGCAGAACCAGCGGCTCCAGCAGGAGATCGACCAGCTCAAGCTCGAGAGCACGTCGCAACAGGACATGGTCCAGGCCTTCCGCGAGCTGAACGCCGTCTTGAACCTGCCGTTCCTCGGTAATCTCCAGACCGTCACCGCGGAGGTCACCGACTACGGGACGAGCGACTTCGCTGCGACGATCGGGATCAGCGTCGGGCGCGACGACGGGGTCCAGCTCAACATGCCGGTGGTCGGGAGCGGCGGACTGGTGGGGCAGGTGGTCGCGACCAGCCACCACACGGCTGTCGTCCGGCTCATCACCGACGGCCAGTCGACGGTCGGGGTGCGCTACGGTCCTGCGCCCGGGTCGTTGGCCGTCCTCACCGGTCAAGGAGCGGGCAAGCCGCTCAGCGCGGACCTGGTGCCCACCAATCAACCGCTGGTCGACGGCGAGGTGTTCACGACCAGCGGGCTGCAGGGCGCGCTCTATCCCCCCGGAATCCCGGTCGCGAAGGTCGTCTCGAAGCGCTCAGGGCTCGCCTCGTCGCAGGAGACGGTCGCTCTGCAGCCGCTCGCCGATCTCGCGCACCTGCGGTACGTGCGGGTCGTGCTCTGGGGCCCGTCGTCGTGAGCGCGAGCGCCTCGGCGGGGGCGACCTCGTGAACGCGAGGGACGTCGCGCGCTTCTGCCTCTTGCTGCTCGCGTTCGAGGTGGTCCAACAGACACTCATGCTCGACCTCCACCTGGGAGGCGTCCACCCCGACGTGATGGTGCTGCTCCCGATCCTCGCCGGAGTGGTCGGTGGCCCGAGCCGGGGCGCGCTGATGGGCTTCGCCTCGGGACTGGTCGCAGACCTCTTCCTGCCAACCCCGTTCGGGCTCTCGGCACTCGTCGGTTCGCTGGTCGGGTTCGCCGTGGGTCTTGCGACGCTGGCGCTCGACCGGTCCGCGCGGTGGATCCCACCGGTGGCAGCGCTTGCCGGCAGTGCGCTCTACGAGGTGCTCTACGGCGCCCTGGGATCCGTGCTCGGCCAGCCCCAGATGCTCCACGTCGACTTCGTCCGCATCGTCCTTGCGGTGTCGGTGGTCAACGCGCTCCTCGCGTTGCCGGCGATGCGGCTGGTGGCCTGGGGGATGCCGGCGGCATCGACCGAGGGGATGCCGACCTCGTCGCTGTCCTCGGGCGCACAACGATGAGCCGGATCGGGGGCCGCGGACCCACCGGGGCCGGTCCTTGGAATACTGAGGCCCCGTGAAACGGTCGCTGCGCCACCCGATCCGGGGATCCAAGTGGTTCCTCCGGTCGGACACCGACCACAAGACGACCCGCAGGGCGCCACGGCAGCCGAAGATGCGTCAGAGCCGGTTCTCGATGGAGGCGATGCTCGACGCGCCGGACACGACGGAGTCCAGGCCCAACCTGCGCCTCCGCATCTTCGGGATCGGGGTGGTCGTGCTCTTCGGGCTGCTCGGCCTGAGGCTCTGGACCCTCCAGGTCCTCCAGGCCCCGGCGGCCGCCCACGCCGTGACCGTCAACCAGATCCGGTTGGTGACGGTCGCCCCGACCCGCGGCCTCATCCTCGACCGCTACGGCAACCCGCTCGTCGGCAATCAGGTCACCGAGCAGATCACCCTCGCCCGAGTCGCAGCGCAGCAGCACCCCGAGGTGATCGGCCGGCTCGCCGCGCTCATCGGCCAGACGACGACCCAGATCGACGCCACCATCGCCGATCCGCGCTTCAGCCCCTACAAGCCGGTCCCGGTCCTCTCCGACGCGCCGCTGGCGGACATCCTCTACATCAGAGAGCACCAGAGCGAGTTCCCCGGCGTCGCGTCCGTGGCGACCACTGAGCGCACCTACCCGCAGCTGGAGCTCCCGGGGCAGGCCCAGGCCGGCTACCCGGCCTCCCAGGTCCTCGGCTATGTCAGCACGATCAACAGCACGGAGCTCAAGGCCCGGGCGTCGCAGGGCTACCAGGCCGGTGACGCCTTCGGCCAGTCCGGCCTCGAGTTCCAGTACGAGTCGCCGCTCCGCGGCGTGCCCGGCCGCCAGCAGCTCGAGGTGAACGCCCAGGGGCAGGTCGCCGGCACATTGAGGACCACGCCGGCAACGCCGGGCGACAACTTGGTGACCAACATCGACACGAATCTCCAGCAGGTCGCCGACAACGCACTCGCCACGCAGATCCGGAACCTGCGCGGCACGATCGATCCGGCCTGCAACCACAACACCGGGTGCTACCCGGCCGCCACCAACGGGGCGGTCGTGGTGATGAGCCCGCAGACCGGCGCGGTCTACGCGATGTCGTCGTATCCGACGTACAACCCCTCTGAGTGGGTCGGTGGCCTGAGCGCCGCACAGGACGCGCAGCTGTTCGGTCCGACCAGTCTCGAGCCGACCCTCAACCGGGCGATCCAGGGCGTCTACACCCCCGGGTCGACCTTCAAGCTCAACACGGCGACCGCCGCGCTCCAGACCGGTCTCATCTCGCCGGGCTTCAGCTACTACGACAGCGGGACGTTCCACACCCCCGACTGCCAGTACAACTCGACGACGTGCAACTTCCAGGACGCCTCCGGCGAGGGGACCGGGACCTACAACGTGTCCGAGGCGCTCACCGTCTCCTCCGACGTCTTCTTCTACAACCTCGGGTACCTCTTCTACGCGCACCAGTCACAGTACGGTCCGACCGCGATCCAGGACCAGGCGGCCCAGTACAGCCTCGGTGAGCTCACCGGCGTCGACCTGCCGGGCGAGGTCCAGGGTCGCGTCGCCAGCCAGCCCGAGCGGGTCAAGCTGCACGGGATCAATCCGACGGCCTTCCCGCACACCTACTGGTACACGGGGGACAACATCGAGATGGCGTTCGGGCAGGCCGAAACGGTGATCACCCCCATCCAGCAAGCGGTGGCCTACGGGACGTTCGCCAACGGCGGCACGCGCTTCGCGCCCCAGGTGGCCGCCGCGCTCGTCTCGCCGTCGGGCAAGGTCGTACAGCGGTTCACCCCGCAGGTCACCGGGCACGTGACGCTCTCGTCCTCGACCTACCAGGCCATCCTCACCGGCCTCGAGGGCGTGATCACGAGCGGCACCGCATCGGGCACCTTCGCCGGCTTCCACTTCCCCGGCGGTCTGGCCGGCAAGACGGGCACCGCGGACACCGTGCCCGGCAAGGAGCCAACCGCCTGGTTCGTGGCGTTCGGGCCGACGGCGGACCCCCAGTACGTGGTGGTCTGTGTCATCGACCAGGCCGGGTACGGCGCGACCGCGGCGGCACCCGTGGTCCGGGACATCTTCGGCTACCTCGCCGACCACCCGGTCACCGCCCCGGGGATCCCACCTGCCGCCCAGGTCGTCCAGTCGCTCAACCCGGTCAATCTCCCCGTCCTCGCCCCCACGACCACGACCACCACCGCGCCGGCCGGTTGAGCCGGACGTCTCCGCGCGGGCCGGTGCGGTCGGCGGGCCGGTGCCGCCTAGCATGACGGGGGAGATGGAGTCCCTCTGGCCTGCAATCGAGCCGCTCCTCGCCGGGGTCGAGAAGCCGGCCCGGTACATCGGTGGCGAGCTCGGCGCGCGGGAGGGCGAGCACCCGTCGGACGCATGCTCGTGGCTGCTCGTCTACCCCGACACCTACGAGATCGGCCTCCCCAACCAGGGGCTGCAGATCCTCTACGAGCTCCTCAACGAACGTGACGACGCGGTCGCCGAGCGGGCCTACGCCCCGTGGGTGGACATGGAGGCGGCCATGCGGGCGCGCCAGGTGCCTCTCTTCTCGCTCGAGAGCCACCTACCGGCGGCCGGCTTCGACGTGATCGCCTTCAACCTCTCGGCCGAGCTCGTCTACACCAACGTGCTCAACCTGCTCGACCTCGCCGGTGTGCCGGTGCGGTCGGACGACCGGTCGACCGACCACCCGCTGGTGATCGCCGGTGGGCACTGCGCGTTCAACCCAGAGCCGCTCGCCGACTTCGTCGACTGCTTCGTCCTCGGCGACGGAGAGGAGGTGGTCGGTGAGATCAACGACCTCCTGGTCGCCGCCCGCGTCACGGTCGGCGGGCCGGGGGAGCCGTCGCGCGGGGAGCTGCTGGCGGCGCTCTCGCGGCTTCCGGGTGTCTACGTCCCGTCGTGCTACGAGCCGACGGGCCCGGCCGTGGGCGCTGCCCCGGCGCCGCTGCGCCCCCGCGACCCGGGCACGCCGTCCAGGGTCGAGAAGCGGACCATCGCCGACCTCGGGCAGTGGCCATACCCACGGCGCCAGCTGGTCCCGCTCATCGAAGTGGTCCACGACCGCCTCAACGTCGAGCTGTTCCGCGGTTGCACCCGAGGGTGCCGGTTCTGTCAGGCCGGCATGATCACGAGGCCGGTGCGCGAACGCCCGGCCGAGCAGGTCCGCACCATGGTGCGCGACGGTCTCCTCCGGACCGGCTACGACGAGGTCGCCCTCACCTCCCTCTCGAGCGCGGACTACTCGGGGATCGAAGAGACCGTCAGAGCGGTCGTCGAGGATCCGGCATGCTCCGGCCAGGTGTCGGTGAGCCTGCCGAGCCTCCGGGTCGACGCCTTCACCGTCGGCACGGCCGCGCAGATCCAACGGGTGCGCCGGACGGGCCTCACCTTCGCGCCCGAGGGCGGGACGTGGCGGATGCGCCAGGTCATCAACAAGCTGATCCGTGAGGAGGACCTCTACTCGGCCGTCGAGGCCGCCTTCAGCCAGGGGTGGAAGCGGGTCAAGCTCTACTTCCTCGTCGGGCTGCCCACCGAGACCGACGAGGACACCCTCGGCATCGTGCGGCTCGCGAGTCACTGCGTGTCCATCGGGCGCCGGTACCACAAGGGGGCGAGCGTCACCGCGTCGGTCGGCGGGTTCGTTCCGAAGCCCCACACACCGTTCCAGTGGTTCGGCCAGAACACGATCGAGGAGCTCACCCGCAAGATCCACCTGCTGCGGGACGCGGCCCGCCCGGTCCGGGGCCTCACGGTGCGCTGGCACGACCCGAAGGCCACTGCGGTCGAGGGCATCGTGAGCCGCGGCGACCGACGGATGGGCGCGGTGATCGAGCACGTCTGGCGGGCGGGGGGCACCTTTCAGGAGTGGTCCGAGCACTTCGACCTCGGGCGCTGGACCGCGGCGCTCGCCGCCCACGGGATGAGCCTCGAGACGACCGTCTACCGCCACCGTGAGGAGGGGGAGGTCCTGCCCTGGGACCACCTCTCGGCCGGCCTCCACCGGGACTTCCTCTGGCAGGACTGGCTGGATGCGCTCGCCGCCCACGGCCTCGAGGACTGCCGCTGGACCCCCTGCTACGACTGCGGGGCGTGCACCGGGTTCGGGGTCGAGCACGTGGTGGCCTCGGCGGTCCCGCCGGCCGGCGGCAGCCAGGGCACGGGCCAGGATCTCTCGGTCGGGGACCGGATCCCGGTACGATTCCTCCAGACGGCACCTGTCGGGGTCGTCACCGGCCCCGTTCCGGCAGAGGAGATCGCTGTGCCGGTCGACGAAGAGATCAAGGCCTGACGTGCGCATCCGGTTCCGATTCGCCAAGCTCGGCAGGATCCGATTCACCAGCCAGCGCGACGTGGCCCGGATGTGGGAGCGGGCCCTGCGGCGGGCGGAGCTGCCGGTCTCGTACACCGGCGGTTTCTCGCCGAGACCGCAGCTGAGCTTCGGCCTCGCCCTCCCGACCGGGTGCGAGTCGCTCGCCGAGTACGTGGACGTGGCCTTCGACGAGGTGCGGGCAGGCGACGGAGACCTCGACGTCGAGGTCCTGGTCGAGCGCATCTCGGACCTGTTCCCCCGGGGCATCGAGGTGACGGCCGCCGCCGTGGTCGGGAGAGAGGAGAGCTCCCTCCAACAGGTGGTGACCGCATGCTCGTGGGTGCTCGACCTGCGTGGCGTGACGGCGCCCGCGCTCGGAGGCGCAGCCGAAGTCCTGCTCGCCTCCGGGCACGTCCCCGTCGTGCGTGAGCGCAAGGGACGGATCGAAGAGGACGACCTCCGCCCGTCGGTGCTCGCCCTCGGGCTCGACCCGGGGGCGCCGATCGGTGACGGCCAGGTCCGCCTGGTGGCCGACCTCGCCACGCGGCCGCGCGGCGTCCGGCCGAAGGAATTGCTCGGCGCTCTCGACGCGATCGGCGCGTCGGGCTCGGCGGCGGGGACGTGGAAGTGGGGGAGCCCGGTGCTCGACCGGGCGTGCAGGACGCAACAGTGGATCGAGCGCGACGGACTCCGTGAGGAGCCACTCCGACCCCGGGGTGTGCCGACGGACGACCACCGCGCCGCGCACGTCTTGGAGCGTGCGTCGTGAGCAGGATTGAAAGGGAATTCGATGGCAGAAGGATCAGCCAGGCAGCCGCTGGAGCTTCCAGCGGAGCCGGGTCGACCGGACCCGGACAGGGCCGCAGCCGACCGCGACCAGGCCGTTTCGACGGCGACGGGGCCGCCCCGCACTGAGGGCTCCGATCAGCAGGCCGACGGCCCTGACGGTGCACCGGCTCCGGGCGCCCGGCCCCGGCGCCGGCGCGGGTCACGTGGCGGGCGCGGTCGTCCGAAGCCGGCCACCCCGGAGGGCGCGGGCACCGGTGCGCCGGGAGTCGCGACGGTCTCGGACGGCGCGACGGAGCCGGTGGTGACCGCGGTGCCACGTCAGCCGCCACGTCCGGGCGGCGAGCGCCCGAAGATCGGCGACACGAGGCCGGCGCCGCCCGGCGGAGCACCCGTGTCCCCCCCACCGGGTCAGGGCAACGGTGCACCGGGGCGGACGCGCCAGCGTGGAGGAGGCGGTCGGACCGCGACTTCGGCACGCGTCCCCGAAGGACCGGCCGCCTCCCCGGTGGCCGCGCGTCGCCAGGCGGGGGAGCCGCGGGCTGAGGGGCGCCGCGGTGGCCGCGAGCGGCGCGGCAAGGCGGTCGGTCGGTATCTCATCTGCGTGCACGTCCGGCCGGAGATGACCCAGATCGCGCTGCTCGAGGGTCGGACCCTCGTCGAGCACTACATCTCGCGCGAAGCCGACGACGCCACCCAGATCGACGGGAACATCTACCGCGGCCGGGTGCAGAACGTGCTGCCCGGCATGGAGGCGGCCTTCATCGACATCGGCACGCCGAAGAACGCCGTCCTGTACCACGGTGACGTCCGCTACGACGCCGACGACGTCGAGACGTCCCGCGCGGGCCAACCGAGGATCGAACAGCTCCTCCGTCCGGGGCAGACCATCCTCTGCCAGGTCACGAAGAACCCGATCGGCGCGAAGGGCGCGCGCCTCACCCAGGAGGTCTCCCTCCCCGGTCGGTTCGTCGTCCTCGTCCCGAACTCCACCGCGTATGGGATCTCCAAGCGGCTCGACGACACCGAGCGCAAGCGCCTCCGCCGGATCGTCGACGCGGTCCGACCGGCAGGCCACGGCCTCATCGTGCGGACCGCGGCAGCCGGGGCCACCGCCGAGGAGCTCGGCGCGGACGTCGAGCGGCTCGTCGGGCAGTGGGAGGCAATCGCGGCGGCGTCCCTGAAGGGTCAGGGCCCGGCCCTCCTCTACCGCGAGCCCGACATCGCGGTCCGGGTGATCCGCGAGGAGCTCAACCGTGAGTACCGGGCGGTGGTCATCGACGACCGCGACCTCTTCGAACAGGTCCGCGAGTACGTCGGTGCCGTCAACCCGGAGCTCGCCGACCGGGTCGAGTACTACGACCCCGAGGTCGAGGCCCTGCCCGTCTTCGAGCAGTACCACGTGCACGAGCAGCTCCACAAAGCCCTCGACCGCAAGGTCTACCTGCCCTCGGGCGGGTCCCTCGTGATCGACCGGACAGAAGCGCTCACGGTGATCGACGTCAACACGGGTAAGAACGTCGGCACGACCAACCTCGAGGAGACGGTCACCCGGAACAACCTCGAGGCGGCCGAGGAGGTCGCCCGCCAGCTCCGGCTCCGGGACATCGGCGGCATCATCGTCATCGACTTCATCGACATGGAGGTGAAGGAGAACCGGGACAAGGTGGGAAGCGCCCTCCGGTCGGCCCTCGCCCGGGACAAGACGCGGACCCAGGTCTTCGACATCTCGGAGCTGGGACTCGTCGAGATGACTCGCAAGCGGATCTCCGAGGGCCTGATCGAGTCGCTCTCGACCACCTGCGAGATCTGCGGTGGGCGGGGAATCGTGTTCACCGATCCCGAGCTGTAGACTCTCCTTCCTATGTACGCCGTCATCAGGGCCGGAGGGAAACAAGAACGGGTTGCCGAGGGCCAGGAGGTCCGGGTGGACCTGCTCGCGGCCCAGCCGGGCGAGCAGGTGACCTTCACCCCGGTGCTGGTGGTCGACGGTGACACCGTGCTTGCCACGCCCGAGCAGCTGGCCGGCTCGTCGGTGACCGCCACGGTGCTGGACGAGACGCTCGGACCGAAGATCACGGGCTACACGTACAAGGCGAAGGCGAGGCAGTCCACCAGGTGGGGCCATCGCCAGCGCTACTCGACCGTCGCGATCACGGCCATCACCCCGGCCAGCTGATCCCGGGCGCATCCGCCCGGTCATCAACGAGGAGCACCAACCATGTCAAAGACCAAAGGCGGCGGTTCGACCCGCAACGGCCGCGACTCGAACGCCCAGCGGCTCGGTGTGAAGGCGTTCGGCGGGACGACGGTGCACGCCGGGGCGATCCTGGTGCGCCAGCGTGGCACCAAATTCCACCCCGGCCTCAACGTCGGGCTCGGCGGCGACGACACGCTCTTCGCGCTCGCCGACGGGACGGTGCGTTTTTCCAACCGGCGCGGTCGCAAACTGGTCGACGTCGTCGCCGGCGACTGACCCGCGTGTCACCCAGCCGGACCCTCGAGTTCGAGGGGTGCGTGAACTTCCGCGACCTCGGCGGCTACGTGACCGCCGACGGCAGGCAGATCGACTGGCGCCGGCTCTTCCGGGCCGACGGGCTGACCAGGTTGACCGAGGCGGACCGCGCCAGGCTGATCGAGCTCCGAGTAGCCACGGTCATCGACCTGCGAACCAACGAGGAGGCGACCCAACGCGGCCGCTTCCCGGTCGACGCCGTGCCGGTCCGCTACGTGGACCTGCCCCTCACCGACGTGCTGCCGGCGCCCGAGGAGCTGCCCGACTGGCGTGAGGGCACCTACGTCGCGTCGCGCTACGTGGCGATGGTCGACGAAGGCGGCCCGATGCTGACCCGGGCGATCGAGGTGCTGGCGACGAGCGGTTCGCTGCCGGCCGTGGTGCACTGCAGCGCCGGCAAGGACCGCACCGGCGTGCTCTCGGCACTGCTGCTCGCCTTCCTCGGTGTGCCCGACGAGACGATCGCCGCGGACTATGCGCTCTCCGCCGCAGCGATGGAGCAGCTCCTCGAGCGGCTCCGGGCCGAGTACCCCGACGCGTCGGAGACCGTTGAGCAGTTCGCCCCTGCCATTCTGCACGCGGCGCCCGAGACGATGACGGCGTTCCTCGCCGCGATGCGGGACGCCTACGGCACCTACGAGCAGCTCGCCGACGCGCTCGGCGTCACCGATGCGATCGGACGCCTCCGCGACGAGGTGCTGGTCGCGGCCTGACCGACCGGCTGCGGCGCCAGGACCGGGCGGGGTCGGTCAGTAGGATCGTCGACGATGGCCGGCTTCGTCGATGAGGCACAACTCCATGTGAAGGCCGGCGACGGCGGCGCCGGCGCGGTCGCGTTCCGACGCGAGGCCCATGTCGACAAGGGCGGACCTGACGGCGGCGACGGTGGGCGGGGCGGTGACGTCTGGTTGGTCGCCACCACCAACCAGTCCTCGCTCCTTGCGTTCCGCGACCATCCCCATCGCCGCGGGGGCGACGGCGGTCACGGTGGTGGCAAGCGGCGACACGGCGCCCGGGGAGCCGATCTCGAGGTCCCGGTCCCGGTCGGCACGAGGGTCCACCGCAGGAACGAAGGAATCGTCTGCGATCTCGCGACGCACGGTGCCCGCTGGGTGGCGGGCCGCGGCGGGCGTGGGGGCCGTGGCAACGCGAGCTTCCTCAGCAACCGGCGCCGGGCGCCGGCCTTCGCCGAGCAGGGGGAGCGGGGCCACGAGGAGTGGTTCGACCTCGAGCTTGCGCTGGTCGCGGACGTCGCGCTGGTCGGCTTCCCCAACGCCGGCAAGTCGACGCTGATCTCGCGGATCTCTGCGGCGACGCCGAAGATCGCGGCGTACCCCTTCACGACCCTCGAGCCACACCTCGGCGTCGTGCGCACGCAGGACGGGGACTTCACGGTGGCCGACATCCCCGGGCTCGTCGAAGGCGCGTCGGAGGGCAAGGGCCTCGGTCACCGGTTCCTCCGGCACATCACACGGGCTCGGGTGCTCGCGATCCTCACCGAGCTCGACCCCGACGCGGAGGTCGGACCGGCCGGACAGCTCGCGGTCCTCCTCGACGAGCTCGGCAGTTACGAACCCGACCTGCTCCTCCGCCCCCGTCTCGTGGTCGGCTCGAAGGTGGATCTCTGCGGTCCGGACGGACCGTCGCTCTCCGACGGCTTCCGGCCAGACCACGTCGTCTCGGCCGCGACCGGCCAGGGGATCGACCGGCTCGTCGTCGCGCTCGGGGCACTGGTCACCGAGGCGCGCGCGGCGGAGCCGGTCCCGGACGAGGCTCCCGTGCTCCACCGGCCTCTGCCGGAGGGCTTCACGGTGGAGCGCACCGGTGAGGGGACCTACCGGGTGGTCGGCACGCCGGCCGAGCGGGCGGTCGCCCTCAACGACCTGACCACCGACGAAGCGGCAGCGTTCGTGCAAGAGCGCCTCGCCCGCCTCGGCGTCGACCGCGCCCTCGCCCGGGCGGGCGCCCACGACGGCGACCTCGTCGAGATCGGGGAGCTCTCCTTCACCTGGTACCGCGACCAGCCGGAGTTCACCGGCGAGCCGGTAAGGCGCCGGCGCCGGAGATGAGCGCGGAAGCGGGCGGTGCACCCGCGACCGTGGTGGTCAAGATCGGATCCTCCTCGGTGACCGACGCGGCCGGTGACGTCGACGCCGGCGCGATCACCAAGGTCGCGGGCGAGGTCGCGGAGGCCCGCACCCGTGGCCTCCGGGTCGTCGTGGTCACGTCGGGGGCGATCGCAGCAGGGTGGACGAGCCTCGCACCGGGCCGGCCGCGCCCGTCGGATCCCGCGACCCTCCAGGCCGTCTCGGCGGTCGGCCAGCACCGGCTGATGGGGGTCTGGAACGACGCCCTCGAGGTCCACGGACTTGTCGCCGGCCAGGTGCTCCTCGCCCCGCTCGACTTCGTCCACCGGAGCCAGTACCTGCACGCGCGCAAGACGCTCAGCCGCCTGCTCGAGCTCGGCGTGGTGCCCGTGGTCAACGAGAACGACGCGGTGGCCGACGAAGAGATCCGGTTCGGCGACAACGACCGGCTCGCGGCACTGGTCGCGCACCTGGTCGGTGCCGAGCTCCTGGTTCTGCTCACCGACACGGCGGGCCTGTTCACCGAGGACCCGCGTCGCACCGGCGGCGGCTCGTTGATCGAGGAGGTCGTCGAGATCGACCACGAGCTCGAGCGCATCGCCGGGGGTCCGGGCAGCGTGATGGGCAGTGGCGGCATGGGGTCGAAGCTCGCGGCCGCCAAGATCGCGGTCTGGTCGGGCATCGAGGCGGTCATCGCGGATGCGAGCCACCCCGGCGTGCTCGACGCGGTGCTCT
Organism: uncultured Acidimicrobiaceae bacterium; assembly: GCA_963769765.1. GTDB lineage: Bacteria > Actinomycetota > Acidimicrobiia > Acidimicrobiales > RAAP-2 > Bog-756. The sequence continues at coordinate 324,986 of CAVYNA010000006.1, forward strand.
CCGCTGCACCGGGAGTGGGCACCCGGTTCCGTCCCTCCGAGCGACGCCTTCCGGCTCGGAAGCTCTGGATCGCCTTCGCGGTCGGGTCGTCGGGGACGATCGTGGTCGACGACGGGGCGCGCCGGGCCCTCGTCGAGCGTGGTCGCTCGCTGCTCCCCGCGGGAGTGGTCTCGAGCTCCGGTGCCTTCGGCGTCGACGACGCCGTCGAGATCGCCGATCCAGCCGGCGGGATCTTCGCGAAGGGCCTGGTGCGCCAGAGCGCCACGGTCGTCGCCCGGTGGGCGGGACGACGTTCCGAGGAGCTGCCCGACGACGTCCCGACGGAGGTCGTCCACCGTGACGACCTGGTGGTCCTGATCTGAGCGTCGGTGCGTCGGCCGGCTGGGTGGACCACACGCCGTCCACGATGGAACACGTCGGTCGATCCCTGCGGGACCCGGCGTCGGGTGATGTGTTTCTGGTGACATACATCAGGTGATGTATGTAGATGTACGTAGATGTATGTAGATGTATGTAGATGTACCCCCGAATTGGAGACCACCCGCACGTGGTCGTCCAAAGACCCACGGCGCTCAGGGGTGTGTCAGCCGGTCCCACGCCCCAGGCCGACGGAACCCGCAGTTCCCAGGTCGGTCGTCACTTGGCGGGGCTCGGAGGCGGTGGACCAGGAAGGTTCGACACGGTGCTCCCTCGGCGGGCCGGTACGCTGACACGGTGCCAGCAAGCCCCACCGCATCCCCTGAGGCAGGTCTCGCCGCCCTGGCCGAGCTCGGAAGCCGCGCGAAGGAGGCCGGCCGTCGGCTCGCCCGCACGCCGGCCGGCGCCCGCGACGAGGCCCTTCTGCGATCAGCCGAGCTCCTCGGCGACCGCAGCGGGGAGGTGCTCGCGGCCAACGCCGAGGACGTCCGACGGGCGGAGCGGGCGGGGGCCGGGGCGACCTCGCTCGACCGGTTGGCGCTCACCGAGGTCCGGATCGCCCAGATGGCCGACGGACTGCGCCGGCTCGTCACGCTGCCCGACCCGGTCGGCGCAGTGGTCGACGGATGGGTCCGCCCGAACGGCCTTCGCGTCCGGCGGGTCCGCGTCCCGCTCGGCGTGGTCGGGGTCATCTACGAGAACCGTCCGAACGTGACGAGCGACGCGGCCGGGCTCTGCCTCAAGTCGGGCAACGCCGTGCTGCTCCGGGGCTCCTCGTCGGCGATCTCGTCCAACCTCGCGCTCGCCGCACTGCTCCGGGAGGGTCTGGCCAAAGCCGGCCTGCCCGAGGACGCCGTCGGCCTGGTCGAGGACACCAGCCGCGCCTCCGCGGAGGCGTTCATGCAGCTCACCGGCATCATCGACTGCCTCGTGCCCCGTGGGGGACCCTCCCTGGTGGCCTCGGTGGTCGAGCACGCGACCGTGCCGTACGTGCTCGACGGGGCCGGAAACTGCCACGTCTACGTCGACGGGTCGGCCGACCTCGCGATGGCCGAGTCGATCGTGGTCAACGCCAAGACCCACCGGCCGGGCGTCTGCAACGCCGCGGAAACCCTGCTCGTCCACCGCGCGGTGGCCGATCGGTTCCTGCCCCGATTGCCCGGAGCCCTCGCCGGGGTCACCCTGCTCGGCGACGACGCGACGAGGGCGGTGCTGCCGGGGCTCGCCGCGGCGACCGAGCAGGACTTCGCGACCGAGTTCCTCGACCTCACCCTCTCGGTCGCCGTGGTCGAGGACCTCGACGCGGCCATCGACCACATCGCACGCTACGGCTCAGGCCACTCCGAGGCGATCGTGACGTCCGACTACTCGGCGGCGACCCGTTTCGTCGCGGAGGTCGACGCGGCAGCCGTACTCGTCAACGCCTCGACCCGGTTCGTCGACGGCGAGGAGCTCGGACTCGGTGCCGAAATCGGCATCTCGACCCAGAAGCTGCACGCGCGGGGCCCGATGGGGCTCGAGCAGCTCACCTCTGTCAAGTTCGTGGTCGAAGGAGAGGGGCAGGTGCGCACGTGACCTCCGAGCGCGCGCCGGCCGCGTCGGAGATCCAGACGGGCTATCCCGTCGCGGAGACGTTCCACTTCGAGTCGATCGCCTCGGTGCGGACTGGGCTCGCGAGCGTCGACTACCTCGCCGACGAAGGGATCTCCGGCGTCGTGTACCTCGCGGACCGGTTGGCGAAGCCGGTGCTCGTCGAGGGCCCGGCCGGCACGGGCAAGACCGAGCTCGCGAAGTCGGTGGCACGGCTGACCGGAAGCAGGCTGATCCGGCTGCAGTGCTACGAGGGCCTCGATGAGTCGAAAGCACTCTACGAGTGGAACTACAAGAAGCAGCTCCTGCGCATCCAGGCGGACGCCGGGTCGTCGTGGCAGCAGCTCGAAGAGGACATCTTCTCCGAGGAGTTCCTCCTCACCCGTCCGCTGCTCGAGGCGATCCGCTCACCCGAACCGGTCGTGTTGCTCGTCGACGAAGTCGACCGAGTCGAGCTCGAGACCGAGGCACTGCTGTTGGAGATCCTCTCGGAGTACCAGGTGTCGATCCCCGAGCTCGGCACGGTCCGGGCCACGCGGATCCCGCTCGTCTTCCTCACCTCCAACAACACGCGGGAGCTCTCCGAGGCGCTCAAGCGCCGCTGCCTCTACCTGCACATCGACTACCCGCAGCTCGAGCGCGAGCGTGCGATCATCGAGACCCGGGTGCCGGGCATCAGCCAGTCGCTCGCCGACCAGGTGGCCCGCATCGTGCGGTCGATCCGGACCCTCGACCTGAAGAAGCACCCGTCGGTCTCCGAGACGATCGACTGGGCCCGTACGCTCGTCGTCCTCGGGGTCGAGTCGATCGACGCCGAGCAGGCACGCGACACCCTGCACATCCTGTTGAAGTACCAGTCGGACATCGACCGGGCGGCGAAGGAGCTGGCCGGCATCGACACGTCCGGCTGACCGCGCCGTCATGCTCGACGTGCTGACGGGCTTCGTCGGCGAGCTCCGGGCCGCGGGCATCCCGGTCTCGCTCACCGAGCACATCGATGCGGCCGAGGCCCTCAGCCACGTGCCGATGGACGATCGCGAGGCGGTCAAGTTCGCGCTCGGCGCAAGCCTCGTGAAGTCGTCGTCGCACTGGCGGGCCTTCGAGACGGCGTTCGAGATCTACTTCGCCCTCCGTGGTCCGGGCTACCGGATCGAGGACGAGGAGGAAGCCGTGCCCGGCTCCGCCCCGTCCGATGCGGCCCAGGCGGGCCAAGGAGGTCGGACCGGGGAGGGGCGTGGCGGCGGAGGCGGCCAGGAGGCGATGACGCCTCAGGAGCTCGCCAACCTCCTCTTCCAGGCCCTGCTCGCGGGCAACCCGGCGATGGTCAACGCGGTCGCCCGTCAGGCCGTGTCGCGCTACGCGGGGATGGAGGCCGGACGGCCGGTCGGCGGTACCTACTACCTCTACCGGACGCTGCGGAACCTCGACCTCGACGGCGTGCTGAAGCGCCTGGTCGACCAGGCGCGCACCGAGGCACAGGACCACGGGGGCGGTGGCGGCGGCTCGGCAGGTGCGGCGGAGGCCCTCACCCCGCTCGAGGAGCGGTTGTTGCGCGACGAGTTCCAGGCGCGCATCGATCAGCTGCGCAAGGAGATCGAGGACGAGATCCGGCGCCGTCTGGTCGCCGACCGAGGCAGTGAGGCGCTCGCGCGGTCGCTTCGCAAGCCGCTCCCCGAGGACATCGACATGATGCACGCCACGCGCGAGGAGCTGGTCGCACTGCGCAAGTCGCTCCAACCGCTCTCGCGCAAACTGGCGGTGCGGTTGGCCCGGAAGCGCCGCCACGGACGGAAGGGACCGCTCGACTTCCGGTCGACGGTGCGGCACTCGCTCTCGACCGGTGGAGTGCCGGTCGATCCGAAGTTCCGCTACCCGCGTCCCTCGAAGCCCGAGATCGTGGTGATCGCGGACATCTCGGGCTCGGTTGCCTCCTTCGCCCGCTTCACCTTGCACCTCGTCCACGCGATCAACTCGCAGTTCTCCAAGGTCCGGAGCTTCGTCTTCATCGACGGGATCGACGAGGTCAGTCGCTACTTCGAGGAGGCGGACGATCCGGCGGACGCGGTGCACCGGATCAACACCGAGGCGGATGTGATCTGGGTCGACGGACACTCCGACTACGGCCACGCGCTGACCGTGTTCTGGGAACGCTGGGGCGAGGAGATCACGCCGCGCTCGAGCGTTCTGCTGCTCGGCGACGCGCGGAACAACTACCACGCGTCGCAGTCATGGGTCGTGAAGGAGCTGGGCAACCGTGCCCGCCACGTCTACTGGCTCAATCCGGAGCCGCAGAGCTACTGGGACTCCGGTGACTCGATCGTGAGCGAGTACGGCATCTACTGCGACAAGGTCGTCGAGTGCCGCACCCTGCGGCAGCTCGAGCGATTCGTCGGTGAGCTCGCGTGAGCGGCGACGGCTTCGACGGACTGTCCGGCGCGACCGCCGCCACCCCGGCCTCGGCCCATCCGCCGACGGGGATCCGCACCGTGCCGGGCGCCTCCCCGTCGGCGACGAGAATGGTCCTCGTCCGTCACGGGGAGGCGGTCTGCAACGTGTCTGGGGTCTGCGGCGGGCCGCTCGGCTGCACCGGGCTCACCGACCTCGGGCGCGACCAGGTGGCCGCGCTGCGCGACCGGCTCGTGGCCTCGGGTGAGCTCGCCGGCACCTCCGCCCTCTATGCCAGCGTGCTGCCGCGGGCGATCGAGACGGCCGAGGCGATCCGCTCCGCGCTGGTCGCACCCTCGACGTCCGATCCCGGGCGGGCGGCGCCGGCGATCACCACCGACTGCCGGCTCTGCGAGCTCCATCCCGGCGAAGCGGACGGTCTCAGCTGGGAGGAGTACACGAGCTCCTTCGGGACGCTCGACTGGGACGCCTGTCCCGAGCAGCCGATCGCGCCCGGAGGGGAGTCCTGGAGCAGCTTCGTCGCGCGTGTCGACCGCGCCCTCGAGGCGGTCGCGTCGGCTCATCCGGGCGCACTGGTCGTGGTGGCCTGCCATGCCGGCGTGATCGAGGCCTCGCTCCTCGCGAAGCTGCCGACCGCGGGCGGCCTCGAAGGTGCGCGCCTCGGGCTCCGGACCGCGCATGCCTCGCTCACGACGTGGGAGGTGGACGGCACCCACTGGCGCCTTCTCGGCTACAACGACGCGGCGCACCTGGTGGACGGCCTGGACGGCGAGCGCCGGTGGTGGGCGCCTGGCCGCGAGGCCGCGGCCCGGGAGTCCGAGGCTCAGCAGGCGTAGTCGTCGTCGTACGCGGTGCTGATCGGGGGGATCGAGAGCGGAGAGGACGGCGAGCTGTACTGCACGATCTGGACCGGACCGTTCGGGAGCACGGCGCTCGGGAACTGCGAACGCACGCTGGTGCACGTCGAGGCGGGGTCGTGCTGCCACCAGGCGGCCCAGTAGGGGGCGGCCGGCTGGTAGTTGCCGACGATCCCGTTCCACGACCCTGGGCTCGCATAGATGCCCACGCTGTTGAGGCCCTCGCTGTGGAGGCCGTCGATCGCGCCCTGCACGAGCGCGGCGTTGGACTGGACGCTGGCCGACCATGACGGGTCGGTCTCGACGTCGAGCCACCAGGCGACCGAGGTGTTGACACCGGCTGCCTGGGCCTTGGCGAAGGCGTCGAGCGCGGTGTTGAAGCCGTAATTGCAGCTGGACGGGTCCACCGCCGTTCGACATGCCGGGTCCGCCGAGCTGTTGTCGTTGCCGTAGGTCAGGAAGACGTAGAGATTGAGACCGGCGCCGGCCCAGGCCGCCTCGGCAGCGAGGCAGTGGTTGACCGAGGCCTTCGAGGACCCGACCACCTGGACGACGCCGATCGTGTGGGGCGAGGGCGGAAGGCCCGTCGGGGTGCCCGGGCACTGGTAGTTCGAGATGTCGTAGCCGTAGCTCCCCGAGGGGTACGCCGACCCGGTGAAGCTGCCGTTTCCTCTGGCCTGGGCCATGCCGACCACCGGCTGGTTGAGCACCTGGGGGGCCGATCCCCAGTAGGTCGCGTCGCCGTACGCGCTCACCGCTCCGTTGTCGTTGGTGAACCAGTACCCGCTTCCGTCGGACGTGGCGGTGATGGCCACGATCGGTCGGCTTTGGGGCACGTTTCCGAGGGAGCCGTAGAAGGGGGCGGCCCCGAAGGCGAAGACCCCGCCGTCGGAGGCGGTGAACCAGTACCCGTGCCCGCCGGGCGCGGGAGTCATGCCGACGATCGGCTGGTTGAGTACGAGATTTCCGGTCGAGCCGTAGAAGCCGGCGTCACCGAACGCGAAGATGCCCCCGTCGGCCGCGACGAGCCAGTAGCCGCGCCCGTCCTGTGTGGTCGCCATGCCCACGACCGGCTGGTTCAGTGCGATGCCACCCATCGAGCCGTAGAAGCCGGCGTCACCGAACGCGAAGATGCCGCCGTCTTTGGCCACCAGCCAGTAGCCACCCCCGTCCGGAGTCGCGGCCATGCCGACGACCGGCTGGTTGAGCACCAGGTTGCCGGTCGAGCCGTGGAAGCCGGCGTCACCGAACGCGAAGATTCCCCCGTCGGCCGCGACGAGCCAGTAGCCGCCGCTGTCTCCGGTTCCCGCCATCCCGACGATCGGCTGGTTGAGGAACATCCCGCCGGTCGAACCGTAGAACCCGGCACCGCCGAAGCTGAAGATCCCGCCGTCCGACGCGACCAGCCAGTAGGCCGAGGTCTGGCTGAGATGTGGTGTCGGAGCGGCCCCGGCGCGAGCGCTCGTCTGCCCGACTTCGCCGACGAGCGCCGACGCCAGCAGCGTGCTCAACACCACCGCGGCGAAGGCAGCTCGGAGGAGCGACACGCCGGTGCGGTTCGCTCCCGCGTCGGTCGGTCGGGTCGAGGAGCGGTCAGCGCGAACACGCATGGCAGATGAACCTCCGGGAGGGCGAAAGGGCGAAGCGACCTCCTCGCGCCGCCGCTGCTGGGAGGTGTGTCACCGTCGGGGCGGCGCGAACGATCGCACAGCATTGTTGTGGTCGTGGGCGCCCAGGTCAATGGCGCCCGGGTCGGTCAGCTCCGGAGCAGCTCAGCGACCCCGTAGGCGAGGTCGAGCGCCTGACGACCGTTGAGGCGGGGATCGCAGGTGGTGGTGTAGCGCTGCTCGAGCTGGTCCTCGGCGATGACTTCGGCCCCACCGAGGCATTCGGTCACGTCATCACCGGTCAGCTCCACATGGACACCGCCGGGCCAGGTGCCCGCGTCGTGGTGGGCCCGGAAGAATCCGCGGAGCTCGCCGACGATGTCGTCGAACCGACGGGTCTTGCGGCCCTGCGCGGTGAAGGTGTTGCCGTGCATGGGGTCGCAGATCCAGACCACGGGATGACCCTCGGCCGCGACGGATCGGAGCAGGGGGGCAGCGCGGCCTCGACTGCGTCGACGCCGAACCGGGTGATGAGGGTGAGCCGCCCGGGGGTGCGATCGGGATCGAGCCGCTCGCAGAGCGCGAGGACGTCTTCGACCGTGGCGGCGGGCCCGATCTTCGTCGCGACCGGGTTGTGGATACCCGAGAGGAATTCGCAGTGCGCGCCGTCGAGCTGGCGCGTGCGCTCGCCCATCCACAACAGGTGTGCCGAGCAGTCGTACCAATCGCCGGTGAGCGAGTCGCGCCGGGTGAGCGGTTCCTCGTAGTCGAGGATCAGCGCCTCGTGGCTGGTCCAGAAGTCGACCTGGTGGAGGCTGTCCTCCGAGAGCAGGTCGATTCCGCACGCCGCCATGAACGAGAGTGCGCTGTCGATCCCCTCGGCGATGCTCTCGTAGCGTTGGCCCTCGGCCGAGGTCGCAACGAACTCCTGGTTCCACGCGTGCACCTGCCGGAGGTCGGCGAAGCCGCCCTTGGTGAACGCGCGCAGCAGGTTCAGCGTGGCCACCGACTGCTGGTACGCGGTCACCAGCCGCGCCGGGTCCGGAATCCTCGCTCGCGCGTCCGGGAGGTCGTCGTTGACCATGTGACCGCGGAACGAGTCGAGCAGCTGGCCACCGACTTCCTCGGTCGGCGAGCTCCGCGGCTTCGCGAACTGCCCTGCGATCCGTCCCACTTTGACCACCGGGACGCCGGCGCCGTAGGTGAGGACGACGGCCATCTGGAGGATGACCTTGAGCTTGTCGCGGATCGAATCGGCGCTGAACTCGGCGAACGACTCGGCGCAGTCACCGGCTTGGAGCACGAAGGCGCGTCCGGCCGCCGCTTCTGCGAGCGCACCCGTGAGCTGGCGTGCCTCGCCGGCGAAGACCAGGGGAGGCAGCCCCGCCAGCTGGGCGGTGGCCCGCTTGAGCTCGCCCGCGTCGGGCCACACCGGCTGCTGTGCGGCCGGTCGATTGCGCCACGAGTCGGGCGTCCACTGGTTGCCTGCGGGGGCGGGGGCCACGGCCACCAGCGTAAAGGCTCGCGCCCTAGGCTCGCGACCATGCCGACATTCCGCTTCGCCGTCCAGCTCTCCTCGGCCGATTCCGGCGCCGCCTGGCGGGCGTGCGCGCGCAAGATCGAGGACCTCGGCTACTCGACGCTGTTCCTCCCCGACCACTTCGGCGACCAGTTCGGCCCGTTGGTCGGGCTCACCGTCGCGGCAGAGGCGACCACCATCCTCCGAGTCGGGTCGCTCGTCTTCGGCAACGACTACCGCCATCCGATGGTGCTCGCGAAGGAGATCGCCACCCTCGACCTGCTCTCGTCGGGCCGCGTCGAGTTCGGTCTCGGGGCGGGGTGGATGACCTCCGACTACGAGGAGGCAGGACTCGCCGAGGACCCGCCGGGGGTGCGGATCGACCGGATGGCGGAGAGCCTCGCGGTGATGCGGTCGCTCTGGGAGCACGGGACGGCGACCTTCGAGGGGAAGCACTACCGGATCACCAACGCCACCGGTGCGCCGCGCAGCCACCAGCGGCCGCACCCGCCGATCATCATCGGCGGTGGAGGAAAGCGGGTGCTCGGCATCGCCGCGCGTGAGGCGGACATCGTCGGCGTGAACCCGAGTCTCGCCGCCGGCGTGATCGGACCGGCCGTGCTCGCGACGACAACGGCCGAGTACTACCGCCAACGCGTCTCGTGGATCAAGGAGGCCGCGGGCGCCAGGTTCGACGAGCTCGAGCTCCAGATCCTCACCTTCCTCGTGCAGATCGTGCCCGACCGGGCGGACGCCCTCGAACGCCTGGCAGGGTTGGTCTCGATGCCCGCCGAGGAGATCGGCACCTCGCCGCTCGCCCTGATCGGCACCACCGAGGAGATCGCGGACTCCCTCCGCCGGCGCCGTGACGAGTTCGGGTTCTCCTACTACGTGGTGCACGAGGCCGAGATGGAGGCGTTCGCACCGGTCGTCGCGGCGCTCACCGGGACCTGAGGGTGGCGGGGGCACCACTTCGCATCGGGATCTTCGGGGGCACCTTCGACCCGGTCCACACCGCGCACCTCGAGGTCGCCCAGGCGGTCCGCGTCCGCCTCGGGCTCGACCGCATGCTCCTGGTCGTTGCAAACGACCCGTGGCAGAAGCCCGAACGCCCGCTGAGCTCGGCCGAGGACCGCTACGCCGTGGTCGAGGCCGCGACCGTCGAGTGGCCGGGCCTCGAACCGTGCCGCCTCGAGCTCGACCGCGGCGGTCCGTCGTACACCGTCGAGACCGTCGACGCGCTCCGAGAGGAGGCCCCCGACGCCGAGCTCTTCCTCGTGGTCGGCTCCGACGTGGTCGCGGACCTCCCCACCTGGAAGGACGAGCCGAGACTTCGCACCCTGGTGACGCTCGTGATCGTTCGACGAGCGGGAGGGCCGGTCGTCGACCCGCCGCCAGGCTGGCGGGCCGTGACGGTGCCGGTGGTCGCGCCGGACGTCTCGAGCACCGAGCTGCGGGCGCAGCTCGAAGCCGGGGAATCGGTGCTCGGTCTGGTCCCCGAGGCGGCGATCCGTTGCATCTCCGAGCGCGGTCTGTACGCTACGAGGAGATGAGTGTGCAGGCGACGCCATCCGGCGCAGCCCCGGGGCAGGGGACGGTCACGGTCGACCCGGTGACGCACGAGCCGCCGCTCACCGGGTTCGACGGGGCGGCCGGCCCGGTCGGCGAGGCCGGTCGACGGGAGCTCCGGGCGGCGCGGCGCCAGCGTCGCCGACTCGCCATGTGGTGCGCTGCCTTCGTCGCCGTCTGCCTCGTGCTCACCGTCGTCGTGGTGGGGATCGCCCGGGCCCGCCCGCCCGGTCCCCAGGTCGTGCAGACGACCGCGACGGCGATCGTCGGCGGCGCGCCCGCGCCGCAGGCACCGTTCGACTCCCGCGGCACCCAGCCGCCGGAAGGAGGCCATCGTTGATCTCGACCGCTGCGACCCCGACCCTCGACGAGGAGGACCCCCCCGTGCCCGCCAGCTGCCTGCTCGCCGCCCGCGCAGCCGACGCCAAGTCCGGTGACCGGACGGTGGTGCTCGCGATGGGGCGTCTGCTCGGGCTCGTCGACGCGTTCGTGATCACGAGTGGGAGGAACCACCGTCAAGTGCGGACCATCGTGGACGAGGTCGAGCGGCAGTTGAAGGTGGCCCACGGGGTGGCACCGGTTTCGGTCGAAGGGCTCGACGACGCACGGTGGGTCCTCATCGACTACGGGGACTTCCTCGTCCACGTGTTCCTCGACGAGGCTCGCGACTTCTACGACCTCGAGCACCTCTGGTCGGGCGCGCCCCGCATCGAGTGGGAGCCGGCCGACTGCTCCTGACCGGCACGCCGTCCCACGTCAGCCGGGCGGGGCCTGCGGCGCGTAGGCGGTGCGGTCGACGGGACCGGGGACCTGGACGCCGCTCGCGGTCGGGACCTCGATGGGCTGGCCCGCGATCTGGAAGTCGACGCCGGTCACCCCGGCCTGCTGGGTCGCGGTGAACACCACCTGGGCGATCGCGAGCGTCTGGTCGGGACCCACCACCTGCACGGGGTTGGACGTGAAGTCGACCGTGGCGATGCCGGCGGTCACGGTGGCGCTCACCCGCACGTGCGTCCCGGTGAGGAAGCTCTGGTACCCGGCCGCCGACTCGGCGGCGGTCGGCCCGCCGAGCAGGGCGGTCAGGATCTGCGTCAGGTTGGCAGGCAGCGCGATGTCCCGCTGGACCGCGACGAGCGTCTGGGTCGGTGCCACGAGGAAGATCGGCTCAGGTGCGACCACCGTCGGTGGCGCGGTCGTCGTGGGGACCGACGACGACGGGTTCAAGAGGTTGAACGGGACGTCGGCCTTGGCGATCGCAGTCGGCCCGCCTCCGGATGGGACTCCGCACCCCCCGGTGAGCGCGAGGAGCGTCGCCACTGCCGCCACGTGCAGAGCGCTCGACCGCCGGCGCCGGGTCACGACGTGTCCTCGGGGGCGACGTCGTCGCCCTGCAGCGGGAGCTCGACGACGAACCGGTTGCCGTGGCCGGGCGCGTCCTCGCTCCAGACCCGACCGCCGTGGAGCCGTACGTGCTCGGCGACGAGGGAGAGCCCGAGACCGGTGCCGTGGCTGGACGCCCGCTGTCCGGCGCGTCCGCCGCGGTAGAAGCGGTCGAAGATGTGCTGGCGCTCGAGCGGGGGGATCCCGGGCCCGTCGTCCTCGACGATCACCCGGATTGTCCGGGGCGCGCCGGGCGTGTCGTCTGGTGCCGGGTGGGGGACGACCATGACCCGGCTCACCCCACCGGCGTAGGACGACGCGTTGTCGACCAGGTTCGCCATCACCCGCTCGAAGCGGCGCTTGTCCACGCGCAGCCGGAGACCCTCGATGCCCGGCCCGATCTCGACCGGAAAGGAGGCTGCGGTCCGTCGGCCCACCTCACCGACCGGTGCCGTCGCGGCGACGGATTGACGGACCAGCTCGCCCGGGTCCACCTCGTCGAGGGAGAGCTCGGCCGACCCCGCGTCGAACCGCGAGATCTCGAGCAGGTCGTCGACCATGCGGGTGAACCGCCGGAGATCGGCGTCGAGCAGGTCGAGCGCGCGTTGGGCTCGGGGATCGAGCTCGCCGCGGTGCCCTTCGAGGACGCCGACCGTGGCGACGAGTGTCGTGAGCGGCGAGCGGAGCTCGTGGCTCACGTCCGAAGTGAACCGGGCCTCGCGCTCGATGCGTGCCTGGAGGTTGGCGGTCATCTGGTTGAAGGCGGACGCAAGCTCCTGGAGGTCGACGTCGTCACCGGCCTCGACCCGGGTGTCGAGGTCACCCCCCGCGATGGCGACCGCCGCGTCCGTCACGTCGGCGAGGGGACGGAGCGCGCGCGAGCTCGCCCAGCGGCCGACGGCTGCGCCGGCGACGGTGGTCACCAACGCAGCCGCGGCGAGCGCGAACGCGAGCGCACGAAGGGTGCCCGCCAACTCCTCGAGCGAGAAGACCTCGAAGTAGGCCGAGTGGACGGCCGGCAGCGGCACTCCGACCACCAGCTGGGGTGTGCCGGCGATCGTGAAGAACTGCGAGGACGGCGTGCCCGCCAGGACGAGGTCGCGCTCTGCCGTCGGGATCGCGGACTGGCTCACCGAGATGGACGTCGCATACCACTGGCCGCCGGTGTGGAGGACGGAAAGTGAGCCGGGCAGGGTGTCGACCGAACCGATCAACTGGTTGACCTGGGTTCCGGGTGAGCGCAGCGCGTTCTGGATGATCGACGCGTTGGCGAACGCCTGGCGTTGCACGGCGCTCTCACGTTCGCTGAGGAAGCTCTGACGGGCGGTGAAGTAGGTGATCCCGGCCATGAGAGCCGAGAGCACGAAGGCCCCGATCGCGAACGCGGCGGTCACCCGGGCGCGAAGTCCGAGCCGGCTGCCCAGCGGGTCGTGCCGACGGCTGCCGCCCGGTGGGTCGGTCGGCTCCACGTTCAGACCGCCAGCTTGTAACCCATGCCCCGGACCGTGAGGATGAAGCGCGGGCTCGCCGGGTCGGACTCGATCTTCGTGCGCAGACGACGGACGTGCACGTCGACGAGCCGACCGTCTCCGAAGTAGTCGTAGCCCCAGACCCGCTCGAGGAGGTGCTCGCGACTGAGCACCCTGCCCGGGTGGTCGGCGAGCTCACAGAGGAGACGGAACTCGGTGCGGGTGCAGTGGACCTCCTCGCCGTCCCGGCGCACCACGCCGGCCTCGGGTTCGATCTCGACGTCGCCGAAGGTGAGCGTCGATGCCCCGGGGCCGTCGGGCCGTGACCGTCGGAGCAGGGCCCGGATGCGGGCGGTGAGCTCCTTCGCGACGAACGGCTTGGTCACGTAGTCGTCGGCACCGGCCTCGAGACCGGCGACCACGTCGTGGGTGTCCGACCGCGCCGTGACCATGATGATGGGGACGGTGCTCTGGCGCCGGAGGGTCCTGCAGGCCTCGAAGCCGTCCATGCCGGGCAGCATGAGGTCGATGAGGACGAGCTCGGCGGGCTCGTCCGCGAACCTGGCGACCGCGTCCTCCCCGCTGGCCACGCCCTCGGCCGTGTAGCCCTCGTCCTCGAGGGCGAGGCGCATCGAGGAGCGGATCCGCTCGTCGTCCTCGACGATGAGGATGCGACTCATCGTCCGATCATGGCACGGCCCCCCACCCCTGGTGGGCGGCCGTGCCCGGTCAGGAGTTGAGCCAGATCTGCGTCGGCCAGATCGCGCCGGTGATGAAGCCGTACGCGGCCTTGCCGTTGGGCGCGGTCGGGTTGTTGAAGTTCTCGACCCGTGGCTGCGCGCCGATCGACCAGACGGTCCGAGCCGTCCAGATGTAGGGGATGTCGGCGCCCATCAACTTGTTCACCTGCTGGTACGCGGCCGTCCGTTGGGACTGCCCGGTCGATTGGCGACCCTGGAGAAGCGCTGTCTCCATGGCCGGGTCGCCGTTGCGGGCCATGTTGATCGAGAGCACCGGATTGACGTTGGTCGGGCTCCAGAAGATGTAGTTGAGGTCGGGGTCGATGGCCCCGAACTGCCGCCACACCTGCGCCTGGAAGGTGCCGAGCAGGGCGAGGTTGATGATCTGGTCCTGCTGGACCGGGTTGAGCTGCACCTGCATGCCGACGTTCTTGAACTGCTGCTGGAGGTACTCGGCAATCTGGGTCGTGCTCGGATCGGCGACGTGGTTGATGGTGAAGGAGACCGGCTGGCCGGTCTGGTTCTGGACCTCCTTGACCAACTGGGTCGCCTGGGTCGGGTTGTACGCCGGATAGTTGTTGTCGGAGACGTAGTAGGGCGAGCCCGAGACGAAGGGGCCGTTCGACGTCGGGTTGACCCCGAGGCCGATGACCTGGGTGTACTGCTGCGAGTTGACCGCCATCGCCGCTGCCTGTCGGACCTTGAGATTGTCGAAGGGGGGCTTGGCGAGGTTGAGCAGCAGGCAGTCCATGTCGGGCTCGCCGGCAACCTTGGTCGAGTCGTCGATGTATCCGAGCGAGGTGTCGGCCCGCAACGACTTCGTGACCTGCTGGGTCGAAGTGTGGATGATGTCGACGCTGCCCGACTGGAGGCTCGCGAGCAGCTGGTTCGAGTCGGGGATCGGCTTGTAGGTGATCGAGTCGAGGTAGGGGAAGCCCGGACGCCAGTAGTGCGCGTTCTTCGTGGCCGTGAAGTGGTCGTTCGGGTTCCAGCTCTGGAAGACGAAGGGACCGGTCCCGACCGGGTTGGACTGGTTGCCGGTCGCGAGCCAGTTGGGCTCCGCGATGAACGCGACCTGGCCACCGATCCCGCCGGCCAGGTAGTAGTCGAAGGGGACCCAGGGCGACTTCATGGTGACCGTCACGGTGAGCGCGCTGGTCACGCTGATCGAGGCGATCGTCGTCAACGCGGGTCCGGTGAGCAATGCGGCCTTCTGGGCGGTGAAGTTGGCGGCGATCGCGGCGCCGTCACAGGGCGCGCCGTTGTGGAAGGTGACGTTCGGGCGCATCGTGATCGTCCAGACGGTCGCGTCCGCGTTCGGGGTGATCGACTCGGCCAGGTAGGGCAGCACGCTGCCGTCCGTGCCGAGGATGGCGAGCGGGTCGAAGACCGTCCGCGCATAGAGGATGCCGGTGGTGTCGAAGGTGCCCTTGGTGGGGCTGAACCCCACCTCCTCGGCCTCGACGCCGAAGGTCAGCGAACCCCCCTGCTTGGGGGTGGCCGTGGACACCCCGTTGGGATGGGTGCCGGTGCCGGTGCTCGTGGAGCCCGATCCGGACGGTGACGAGCTGCACGCGGCGAGCAGCCCGCCGCCGGTGCCGACGGCGGCGATCCCGACACCGGTAGCGGCGCCTTTCGCCAAGAACGATCGCCGGTCGATTCGGTCTGCCATGTTCCCCCTTCGGGTCGCGGCCCGACGACTTGGGCGCCGGCCTCATCAATTCCACTCCGATGCCCCTCGCCACCTGCGATTCCCTACCAACGGGGTCGTGTGACGCCCTGACGATAGCCCTCGTGGCCCACGTGCGCTGGCTCTCGCAGCGCCGTCGGGGCCCGTGGTCGCACCATCCCGGATTCGCGGGACCCGGCCGGTACGCTGCAGGCGTGGGATGGGAGATCGAGGCGTTCCGCCGGTCGGTCGGAGGGCTCGCACCGACGACGGTGGCCGCGTACGCCGGCGACGTCGAGCGATTTGCCGCGTGGGCGGCCCGTCTGGATGTGGACGGTCCGTCCGGGGTCGACCGGATCATGCTCCGCCGGTACCTGGCGAACCTCGCGACGCGGCACTACTCGCGGGCCACCATCTCGCGGACCGCAGCCTCGCTGCGCTCGTACTTCCAGTGGTGCGGGAGCCGGGGACTCGCCGCGCGGGACCCGTCGGCGCAGTTGACCGCACCGGCGCCCGATTCCCGGCTGCCCCGGGTCCTCGGCCACGCCGAGCTCGACCGGATGCTCGAGGAGGGACCTGTGGGCCCGGACGGGCCCGACCCCGTCGCCCGCAGGGACCTTGCAGTCCTCGAGCTGCTCTACGCCAGCGGCATGCGGGTGACCGAGCTCTGCGACCTCGACCTCGACGACCTCGACCTCGACCTCCGGGTGGTCCGGGTGCTCGGGAAGGGGAGCAAGGAGCGCCGGGTCCTCGTCCACGCAAGGGCCGTGGCCGCGGTCCGTGCGTGGCTCGACGGACCCCGGGCCACGATGGCACGGACCCAGAGCCCCGGCGCCGCCCTCTTCTACAACCGGCGGGGGAGCCGGCTCGGTCCAAGGGACGTCCGCCGGATCCTCGACCGTCGTGCAACGATCCCGACCCACCCCCATGCCCTGCGTCACTCCTTCGCCACCCACCTGCTCGACGGCGGTGCCGATCTGCGCGTGGTGCAGGAATTGCTGGGCCATGCGAGCTTGCAGACCACGCAGGTCTACACTCATGTAAGTAAGGAGCGCCTGTTGAGGGTGTATGCGGGGACGCATCCACGGGCCTAAGGGGACAATTGGCTACGGAAGCAGAGACGGCCGTACAGGGTATTGACCGGCTGTGGGCCGAGTACAAGAAGACCGGCGCGCGGCCGCTACGCGATCAGCTCATCGTCCACTACTCACCGGTTGTCAAGTACGTCGCGGGTCGCGTGTCGGTGGGACTGCCCCGTCACGTCGAGGAGGCGGACCTCGCGAGCTACGGCATCATCGGGCTCATCGATGCGATCGAACGGTTCGAGCCGGTCCGCAACATCAAATTCGAGACCTATGCCATCCCCCGGATCAAGGGGGCGATCATCGACGAGCTCCGCTCGATCGACTGGGTGCCTCGGTCGGTTCGGGCGAAGGCCCGAGCAGTCGAGCAGTCGTACTCCAAGCTCGAGGCCACCCTCCACCGGACGCCGACCGACGCGGAGGTCGCCGCCGATCTCGACATGAGCGACGCGGAATTCCAGACCGCGCTCCGCAAGATCTCCTTCGTGGGTGTCGTCGCCCTCGACGAGGTCTTCCGCGGTGGCGACCGATCCGACCGCTCGACGCTCGGTGAGACGCTGCCGGACAGCACGGCGGGTCCGATGGACACCTACGAGGTCAAAGAGACCAAGGAGGCGCTCATCCGCGCGGTCGGCCAGATGGGCGAGCGCGAGAAGAAGGTCCTCACGCTCTACTACTACGAAGGACTGACCCTCGCCGAGATCGGAGAGATCCTCGGGGTCACCGAGTCCCGGGTGTGCCAGATCCACACCAAGGCGGTGCTCCAACTCCGCGCGAAGCTCGCCGACAGACCGGATGGAGTGCCGCGGCGGGCGGACGGCGCCCGGGCCGCGGCCACACCGGCGGCACCGGTCTCGACGGCGTCGAGGTAGCGGACCCGCCGACCTCGGGGCCGTGTGGAGCGTCCGGGCCGGGCGCACTACGATGTCGGGGCCTTTCCAACCGGCGAGGCGGACACGCATCATCGATCATGCACCCGGCCGCGTCCACGGTCGCCCCCGGCTCGGGGGTGCAGCGTCCGGGGTGGAACAACCGTCTAAAGGAGCAGTCAGTTGGCCGTCGTCACGATGAAGCAGTTGCTCGGCGCGGGCGTCCACTTCGGACACCAGACCCGCCGGTGGAACCCCAAGATGCGAAGGTTCATCCTCGGGGAGCGCAACGGGATCTACCTGATCGACCTGCGCCAGACCATGCGGGGCATCGAGGAGGCCTACGTCTACGTCCGTGACCTCGTCGCCGGGGGAGGCACCATCCTCTTCGTCGGAACGAAGAAGCAGACGCAGGGGCCCGTGGCCGACTACGCCGATGCGTGCGGCATGCCCTACGTGAACGAACGTTGGCTGGGCGGCATGCTCACCAACTTCCAGACCGTCTCGACCAGGGTCAACCGGATGAAGGAGTTCGAGGCGATGCAGCGGGCCGGCGACTTCGACGCGATGCCGAAGAAGGAGGCGCTGCGCCACACCCGCGAGCTGGAGAAGCTTCAGCGGAATCTCGGAGGAATCCGGAGTCTCGACAGGCTGCCCGACGCCATCTTCGTGATCGACACCAAGAAGGAGCACATCGCGGTCACCGAGGCGAACAAGCTGGGCCTGCCGGTGGTCGCGGTGGTCGACACCAACTGCGACCCCGACGTGATCACCCATGTCATCCCGGGGAACGACGACGCGATCCGCTCGGGTGCACTGCTCTGCCGGGTGGTCGCGGACGCCGTCGTCGAAGGTCGGTTCATCGCCGAGCAGCGGCCGACCGCGCCACCGCCCTCCCCGCCCGCTCCCGCAGCGCAGGCAGCCTCGCCGCCGCCACCGGCGGCCGCTCCGGAGCCGGCGGCCACCGAGGCCACTCCGCCACCGGCGGCCACCGAGGCTGTTCCGGAGCCGGCAGCCACCGAGTTGACGGACGGGACCCCCGGGCCCGCGGTCGCCGTGGCCGCCGACCCCGCGAACGAGGACCTTCCTCCGGCGGCACCGGAGGCTTCCGAGCCGATCCTCGGCGACGAGGCCTGAGGATGGCCGGTTACTCCGCGAAGGACGTGCAGCGGCTCCGCCAGTCGACCGGCGTGGGCATGCTCGACGCCAAACGAGCGCTCGAGGAGAACGACGGGGACATGGACGCGGCGACCCGCTGGCTCCGTGAGCAGGGTCTCGCCAGCCAGGCAAAGCGGGCCGATCGCGAGGCCAGCGAAGGTGCCGTTGCGATCGGTCGGGCAGACGGCGTCGCGTCGATCGTGCAGCTGCGCTCCGAGACCGACTTCGTCGCGAAGTCGCCGGAGTTCGTGGCGCTGGTCTCCGAGCTCGCGGACCTCGTGGCCGCTGACGGTGAGTCCGCGATCGATTCGCGAGCAGACGAGCTCGAAAAGATGCGCACGTCCCTCAAGGAGAACATCTCGGTAGGCCAGGTGATCCGCATCGTCGCGCCCGAGGGCGGCGCGGTCGACTCCTACCTCCACCTGCAGGCCGGCCGCGGCGTCAACGCCGTCGTCGTCGCCCTCGCGGGCGGGAGTGCCGACCTGGCCCACGACATCGCCACCCACATCGCCTTCGCACGACCGAGCTACATCTCCCGCGACGAGGTGCCGGCCGCAGAGATCGACGCCGAGCGCGAGACGGTCGAGCGGATCGCCCGCAACGAAGGCAAGCCCGACGCCGCGCTCGCGAAGATCGTGGAGGGACGGATGTCGGGCTGGTACAAGGAGAGGGTCCTCCTCGACCAGGGGTACGTGAAGGACGAGAAGAAGACAGTCGCCGCGCTGCTCGGACCGGCGACGGTCACCCGGTTCGCCCAGGTTGTCGTCGGCGACTGAGGCCACGGTGGGCACACGCCAGCGGATCGTGCTCAAGATGTCGGGCGAGGCGCTGGCCTCCTCCGCCTCGGACGAGACGATCGACGCAGCGGCCGTCGAGCAGCTCGCTGTCGAGATCGCGCGCTCGCGCTCCGAACTCGACCTCGAACTGGCCGTGATGATCGGCGGGGGCAATATCTGGCGTGGCACGACGGGTGCCGGCGCCGGCATGGATCGCGCGACCTCGGACGCCATGGGCATGCTTGCCACGGTGATCAATGCGCTGGCCCTCCAGGACGCTCTCGAGCACCACGGGCAGCCGACGCGGGTGCTGTCCGCGGTCCAGATGGCCGAAGTCGCCGAGCCCTACATCCGTCGGAGAGCCATCCGCCACCTCGAGAAGGGCCGGGTCGTGATCTTCGCGGCGGGCATGGGGAACCCGTACTTCACCACTGACACCTCCGCGGCCCTCCGCGCCGCCGAGATCGAAGCGGAGCTGCTCTGCAAGGGCACGCACGGCGGAGTCGACGGGGTCTACTCGGCGGATCCGAGGCTGGACCCCACCGCGACCCGGTACGAAGAGCTCTCCTTCATGGACGTCGTCGCGAAGGACCTGCGGGTGATGGACCTCACCGCCATCACCTTCTGCAAGGACAACGGACTGCCGATCCGCGTCTTCGACCTGATGGCGCCCGGCAACATCGAGCTCGCGCTCTCCGGTGGAGCGATTGGCACCCTCATCAGGTGATTTCCCTCCACATCAACACCCAGGCGTCGGCGCCCAGCGTGCTGGCTACGCTGGACCGCTGATGGATGACGACCTCACGGCCCTTGTGGTCGCCGACGCCACGGAGCACATGGCGAAGGCGGTCGACCATGCCCGGGGCGAGTTCGGCGCCGTCCGCACCGGCCGGGCCACCCCTGCGCTGGTCGAGCATCTGAAGATCGACTACTACGGCGCCGAGACGGAACTCCGCCAGCTCGCGGGCTTCAGCGTGCCCGAAGCGCGGCTGCTCGTCGTCTCGCCCTACGACAAGGGGTCGCTCGCCGCGATCGAGAAGGCGTTGCAGGGCTCCGATCTCGGGATCACCCCGTCGAACGACGGGTCGGTGATCCGCCTGAGCTTCCCGGTCCCGACCGAGCAGCGGCGGAAGGAGCTGGTCAAGCTGGTGCGCCAGAAGGCGGAGGAGGGCAGAGTGACCGTGCGAAACATCCGGCGCGCGGCCCGGCACGACCTCGATTCGATGCAAAAGGACGGCGATCTCTCGAGCGACGAGCTCGAGCGGGTGGAAAAGGACCTCGACAAGCTCACCCAGGATCACGTGTCCGCGATCGAAAAGCTCCTCGCGCACAAAGAGCAGGAGCTCCTCGAGATCTGACACCCCTCGGGCCCGACAAGGGCCCGGCAGACGGGAGGACAACGGACGTGGACAACGGCCCCGAGCAGCGAGATGACGACATCACCCGGTTCGACCTTCCCGCGACGCGCGTCGAGTCGGGCGGTCCGGGCACCGACCGTGTGCGGATCGTCGGCGCGGAGCCGGCGGGGGAGGCGACCTCGGAGCTCCCGTTGGTCGGGGCCGACGAACCCGATGTCGCGCCGGTTGTCGAGGGCATGGCTGACGAGGGTCCGGGTGGGGTCCGGCTGACCGACGAGCCGGCCCGACATGAAGCGCCCGACGCGGTCGCGCCGGTCGAACCGGGCGGGACCGCAATGCCGGCCGGACCGACGACCGAGCTGCCGCACTGGACCGAGCCGGCCACCGGTCAGGTGCCCGCCGTCCTCGCACGTGGCAACGAAGACGACTCGGGAGCCGACTCCGGCGTCATCCCGCCGGCGTGGCGCGAGGAGCATGCCGACTGGGTCGCCCACGAGGAGCAGTTCGACGCGTCCGTTCTGGGTGGTGACCACGAAACGCTCGGTTCGCTCGACGAGACCGACGACACGCGCACCGAGCGACGGCCCTGGGAGTTCAGCCTCGACGAGGGGTCCGCTCCGCGGCCGGTCGTGCCGACCGCCACGACGGCTTCCGACCCTCTCGAGCCGACCGTCGCTGCGAGCGGTCAGACGGGCGAGGCGCGCCACGTGGACGAGACCGGGGTCCTCCCGACGGTCGCGGCGGCGTCGGTGCCGCCGCACGACGGCAGCGAGGCGCCAGGCGCGCACGACGCCCCCTTGGAAGAGGGTGACCTGCCCGGCCAGACCGCGGCGCGGCCGACCGGCACCCAGCGCCCGGGCCGGATGCGCCGCAACGGACTGCGGCCGGGCCGGCTGCGGGCGAAGCGTCCGTCGGACGAGGACGCCTTCTCGGAGCCACCGCTCGCCGCCGAGCCACCCGGAGCTTCGGTGACCGACGTCCCCGGAGCCGGCCGCAAGCGGGTCGGGCTTTCGGGGCTGGCCGCTGCCGACCGCAGCGCGGAGCTCGACCGGGATCTCACGTCGGCCGGGAGGATCGACGATACCGAAACCGACGACGGCGCCGGATCGAGCGCGGAGGTGCTGGTGGCCGCTGCCGCGGTCGTGGCACCTGCCCGGACCTTCGGACTGCGCGGCCCGCGTCGCCGCTCTCCCGAGCGGGCCGGCGGATCAGAGTGGGCGACGGGAGGCGGCCCGCCGGCACCACGCCGGACGCGGTCCGCGCCCGGGTCGGCGAGGTCGTCTGGAAGGGCTCCCACCAGCGGGCTCGCGGTCCGGATCGGAACCGGACTGGCGGTCGCCGCGGTCGCCCTGGTCGCCTTCAAGTTGGGCACCGTGACCTCCGTCGCATTGACGGTCGTCGTCGTCACGTTCGCAGCCGGCGAGTGCTTCGGCGTCCTGCGACGGGCCGGCTACCACCCGGCGACCCTGCTCGGGCTCGTGGGCACCATCTCGCTCATGATCGGTGCCTATACCAAGGGGGTCGCCGCACTCCCGCTGATCTTGGTGCTGATCACCGTGTTCACCCTGCTGTGGTACCTCTTCGGTGTCGAGCGCGGGAGTCCGGTCGCCGGCGCCGCGGCCACTCTGCTCACCGTCATGTGGGTCTCCCTGCTCGGGTCGTTCGCCGGGCTGCTGCTCGCACCGTCCCTCTTCCCCGACCGGCACGGCATCGCCTTTCTGGTCGGGGCGATCGTCGCGACCGTCGCCAACGACGTGGGCGCGCTGGTGATCGGGGGGTGGCTCGGCAGCCGCCCGCTCGCTCCGACGATCAGCCCGAACAAGACGTGGGAGGGCTTCTTCGGCGGCGCGGTCTTCTCGGTCCTCATCTCGGCGGTCGTGGTCGGCTCCATCCACCCGTGGTCGGCCGCGCACGCGGCGCTTCTCGGGCTCGTCGTCGCGGTCGTCGCCCCGATCGGCGACCTGTGCGAGTCACTCCTCAAGCGCGACCTCCGCCTGAAGGACATGGGGACCCTGTTGCCCGGTCACGGTGGGGTGCTCGACCGTGTCGACGGGCTGCTCTTCGTGCTCCCGGCCACCTACTACCTGGTGCGCGCACTCAACATCGGCTGATCTTCGGGCAGGCTAGGGGGATGACCTCCCAGGTCCGAGCCCGCGCGCGCCACCTCCCGAACCCCGATGCGGGCCGGTCCGATCCGTCCAGTTCGTCCGGTCCGACAACCGTGAGCCTGGTCGGTTCCACCGGTTCGATCGGAACTCAGGCGGTCGAGGTGATCGAGGCCTGCCCCGACCGGTTCGACGTCGTGGCCCTCGGCGCGGCCCGCTCGGTCGAGGCCCTGAGCCACCAGGCCCGGCGTCTCCGTCCGTCGGTGGTCGCCATCGGCGAGCCCGGCCTCGCCCCGGAACTCGCCCGCTCGCTCCCGCCCGGGATCGAGGTGGTGACCGGCTCCGAGGGGTTCGCGTCGATCGCGCGCATCGCCGATGTCGTCGTGAACGGGGTCGTGGGATTCGCCGGACTGCAGGTGACCCTGGCCGCACTCCGAGCCGGCCGCCGCCTCGCGCTCGCCAACAAGGAGTCGATCATCGCGGGTGCGCCGGTCGTCCAGCCTGCCCGTCGCACTCCGGGGGCGGAGATCATCCCCGTCGACTCGGAGCACTGCGCCCTCCACCAGTGCCTCCGGGCCGGGGCAGCCGGCGACGTCGCCCGCCTCGTGCTCACGGCGTCGGGCGGGCCGTTCCGGGCGAAGAGCGCCGAGGAGCTCGCGACCGTCCAGGTGGCGGACGCGCTCGCACACCCGACGTGGTCGATGGGGCCGAAGATCACCGTCGACTCGTCCACGCTCATGAACAAGGGACTCGAGGTCATCGAAGCCCACGAGCTCTTCGGGATCCCGTTCGACGCCATCGACGTGGTGGTCCATCCCCAGTCGATCGTTCACTCGATGGTGGAATTCGTCGACGGGGCGGTCCTCGCGCAGCTGTCACTGCCCGACATGCGCCTCCCGATCGGGTACGCCCTCGCGTACCCCGACCGGCTCGGGGTGCCCTTCGGCGCCATCGACTGGGGCAGGCTCTCGACTCTCGAGTTCGAACCTCCCGACCTGCGGCGCTTCCCGTGCCTCGACCTCGCCTGCCGGGCCGGTCGGACCGGCGACCTCGCCCCTGCCTGGCTCAACGCGGCGAACGAGGCGGCAGTAGGCGCCTTCCTCGCCGGACGGATCGCATGGACGACGATCGCCGAGGTGGTCGAAGCCACGCTCGAGCGCTACGACGGCGGTCCGGAGGGGCACGAGCGGACCGTCGACGACGTCCTCGACGCCGACGCGACCGCCCGCGGCATCGCCGAGCAGGTGGTCACGACGAGGGAGGCCGCATGAACGGCATCGGCGCGACCACCGGTCGGGTGGTCGACCCCAAGCGGGCCGTGGTCGAGCTCGTCCTCGCGGTGTCGGTGATCACGGCGGTCGCGGTGGCGACCGGCTGGGGGGACCTCCTCGCGTTCATCGCGTGCATCGTCGTGATCGTGATGGTGCACGAAGGTGGCCACTTCCTGGCCGCCAAGCGCGGTGGCATGAAGGTCACGGAGTACTTCTTCGGGTTCGGGCCTCGCCTCTGGTCGTTCCGCCGGGGCGAGACAGAGTACGGGATCAAGGCGATCCCGCTCGGGGGGTACGTGAAGATCCCCGGGATGACCAATCTCGAGGAGGTCGATCCCACCGACGAGGCGCGGACCTACCGCCAACAGCCCTTCGGTGCCCGGCTGCTCGTCGCGGTGGCCGGATCGGCCATGCACTTCCTCATGGCTTTCGTCCTACTCCTCGCGTTGTTGACGTTCGTCGGCGTGCCCAACACCGACCGGGTTCAGATCCAGGGGCTGGCCACGGTCGCCGGCCATCCGGGCCCCGCCTCGGTCGCCGGCCTGCGCGTCGGGGACGTGTTGGTCTCCGTCGACGGGAAGCCGGTCCGCGGCGACGCGGGCGTGCTCACCTCGACGGTGCACGCCAATGCGGGACGTCCGGTGTCGGTCGTGGTCGACCGCGCCGGGCAGCAGGTGATGCTCACCGTCGTCCCTGCCAACGGGCGGACCGCACACGAGTCCGGGGTGGTCGCGCCGGCCGGAACGGGCGCGTTCGGTGTGGTCGGTGTGAGCCTCGGCTCGCCCACCGAGCGCGTGACGCCACTGCGGGCGCTCGCGACGACCGGCTCGGACCTCGTCCGGTTCACCTGGGCATCGATCGTCGGGGTCGCGCACCTCTTCTCGCCCGCCGGGGTTGCCCAGCGCCTCCACCAGGCGACCAACGCGACTGCGGCCAGCCAGGCCGCGGCCAACGGCACGCGGGTCAGCTCGCTCGTGGGGGTGTTCCAGATCGGCGGGGACGCCGTGCACGCGGGCATCGGCGACCTGCTCGTGATCCTCGTCTCGATCAACATCTTCGTCGGGATCTTCAACCTCTTCCCGATGCTGCCTCTCGACGGCGGACACGTGGCGATCGCCGTCTACGAGCGGATCCGCACCGGCAGGCGAAGGACGCAGTACCACGCGGACGTGGCGAAGCTCATGCCCTTCACCTGGCTGATGGTGATGTTCCTCGGCGTCCTCATGACCACGGCGCTGCTCACCGACATCCTCCACCCGATGGCCAACCCGTTCGGCTGATCGCGGAGCCGGCCCGGCCGGAGCCGGTTCAGGCTGCGCCGGCCCTACCATGGAGCCATGGGACGTGCGACCTCGTCGTTGGCTGAGCGGCGTCCGACGCGACAGATCCACGTGGGATCGGTGGCCGTCGGCGGTCGTGCACCGGTGACGGTGCAGTCGATGACCACCACCAAGACGGCTGACACGGAGGGAACGCTCGCCCAGATCTACGCCCTCGCCGGTGCAGGCGCGGACCTGGTGCGCTGCACCTGCAACGAGGAGGCAGCCGCCGAGGGGCTCGCCCACATCGTGCCGCGCTCGCCGGTCCCGATCATCGCCGACATCCACTTCCACCATGAAATGGCGCTCGCCGCCCTCGAAGCCGGGGTGCACGGCCTTCGCCTCAATCCGGGCAACCTCCGGAAGGAGGTCGAGATCAAGCAGGTCGCCGCCGAGGCCAAGGATCGCGGTGTGCCGATCCGCATCGGTGTCAACGCGGGCTCGCTCCACCCCGACCTCTACAAGCGGTTCGGGGGCGCCACCCCCGAGGCCCTCGTCGAATCGGCCCGTATGGAGCTCGCCTACTTCGAAGACGTGGGCTTCGACGACGTCAAGATCTCCGTGAAGGCGTCGTCCGTGCCGCTCATGATCGAGGCGTACCGGCTCGCGTCGGCGACGTTCGACCACCCGCTCCACCTCGGGGTCACCGAGGCCGGACCACCGCCTGGCGGGCTCTTGAAGGGGACCGCAGGCATCGGGACCCTCCTCGCCGAGGGCATCGGCGACACCATCCGCTACTCGTTGACCGCCGATCCGGTCGAGGAGGCGCACGCCGGCCGACAGCTCCTCGAAGTGCTCGGCCTCCGTGAACGGCGCGGCCTCGACCTCATCGCGTGTCCGAGCTGCGGCCGAGCCGAGATCGACGTGATCGCCGTGGCCAACGCGGCTCAACGGGCGCTCGAGGGACGGAACCTCCCCATCCAGGTCGCGGTGATGGGTTGCGTGGTCAACGGACCCGGCGAGGCGCGCGAGGCCGACCTCGGGATCGCCGCGGGCAAGCGTCGCGGCCACCTCTTCATCAAGGGGAAGATCGTGCGGGTCGTCCCCGAGGACGAGATGGTCGACGCGCTGGTCGCCGAGGCGGAGCAGCTGGTGGCCGAAGGCGTCGAATCCCGGCTCGCGGCGGCCGATGCCGGCGCAGAGGCGGCCGCGGAGGCCGACCGCCGCGCCCTCCTCGACGACCAGGGGACCGACGCCAACGCGTCTGGCGCGAAGGTCGAGCTGATCCGCAAACGGTTCGGTGAGGAGCAGCCGCCGACCGGCTGAGGCGTGGCGCCGGGGAGCCCAGAGGTCGGACGCTACGATCACGGCCCATGCGGATGTCCCGGCTCCTCGTGCGAACGCTCCGGGAGGCGCCGGCCGACGCCGAAGTGGCGAGCCACCGCCTGCTCGTCAGGGCGGGGTACATCCGGCGGCTCGCCTCGGGCGTCTACACCTTCCTTCCGCTCGGGATCCGCGTGCTTCACCGGTTGGAGGCGGTGATCCGCGACGAGCTCGACGCCGCCGGATGCCAGGAAGTGCTGCTGCCCGCGCTCCATCCGCTCGAGCTGTGGGAGCAGAGCGGCCGGGCGGCCCTCTTCGGCAGCGACGCACTGCCGGCATTGACCGTGGAGGGGCGGGGAGGCACCTTCGTGCTCGGTCCGACCCACGAGGAAGTCGTCACGGTCACCGTGGGTGCCGAGGTCGACTCGTACCGCCAGCTCCCGCTCACCGTCTACCAGATCCAGGTCAAGTTCCGCGACGAGGCCCGGCCGCGCTTCGGGCTGCTGCGCACGCGTGAGCTGCTGATGGCGGACGCCTACTCGTTCGACGTCGACAAGGAGGCGATGCAGGGCTCATACCAGACGGTCTTCGACGCCTACCTCCGGATCTTCGAACGGCTCGGACTCGGGGTGGTCCCGGTGGAGGCCTCGTCAGGCGCGATCGGTGGCGACGTCAACCACGAGTTCATGGTCCCCTCGCAGGTGGGCGAGGACCACTTCGTCTCGTGCCCGTCCTGCGGCTATGCGGCCAATGTGGAGGCGGCCGTCCGCGGCGGACCCGGCGGGCCCGTCGTCAGTGAGGTGGCCGGCGATGCGGCCCCGATCGTCGAGCTCTCGACTCCCGGTCGGTCGGGCATCGACGATGTCGTGGCCCTGTTCGCCGACTCCGGTACGACCGCCGCCGACCTGTTGAAGACGATGGCCGTCGTCGACGAGGACGGGCTGGCCGCACTCGTCCTGCTCGCGGGTGACCGTGAGGTGCGTCTGCCCGCGGGGTGGCGTCTCTTCGAGGACGCGGACTTCGCATCGCATCCCACTCTGGTCAAGGGCTACATCGGCCCTCAGGGACAGCAGACCCACGGAATCCGGGTCGTCGCCGACCACGGGGTCGCGCGGAGTGGACCGTGGGTGACCGGCGCCAATCGCGTCGACCACCACGTGTCGGGCGCCCTGCTCGGCCGTGACTTCGAGGTCGACGAGTGGGGCTCGTACGCGGAGGTCACAGAAGGCGACCCCTGTCCAACGTGTGGCGGTCCGCTGGAGCTGGTCCGTTCGGTGGAGGCGGCGCACACCTTCCAACTCGGCGTCAAGTACTCGTCGGTGATGCCCGGGGCGAACTTCGAGACCGAGGACGCCGGCGAGGCGATCTTCTCGATGGGCTGCTACGGCATGGGGGTCAGTCGGCTTCTCTCGGTCATCGCAGAGGAGCACCACGACGAGCAGGGGTTGGCATGGCCTGCCGCGGTCGCCCCTTTCGACCTCCACCTGTTGACGCTCGGGGCCGGGCGCTCGCCGGAGGTCGCGGCCGCCGCCGAGCGCCTCCACGAAGAGCTGGCCGCGGCCGGGTTCGAGGTGCTCTACGACGACCGGGATGCCTCGGCGGGAGTCAAGTTCGCCGATGCGGACCTCCTCGGGGTGCCGGTGCGCCTCGTGATCGGGGCGAAGGGACTCGCACGGGGGGTCGTCGAGTGGCGGTCGCGGACCACCGGCGAGGAGCGGGAGCTCGAGCTCTCCGGGGCCGTCGAGGAGCTGGCCGGCGCCCGCGCCCGCTGACGATCCACTGCCGGCACCGCCCGGCCGTGTGTCGGTCGCGGAGCCGGAAAACCGCACGTCACGCCGTTTACGGCCGCAGGCGTCGCTGCTATACTTTTTCTCCTGCCGTTCGGTTGGAGTGGAGTGACGCTGATGAAGCGTGGGCGGACAGCCCACGCTTTTGTTTTGGTCACAGCGCCAGGACGAGCAGGCACGATGGATGCAGGTCGATGAGAGACGACAGGGACCACGATCGCCGAGCCAGGCACAGGAAAGGAGGGAGCGCAGATGGTCGAGGAGCTGTTTGCCACCCTCGAGCCCGTGGTCGGCGCTGCCGGTCTGGACCTGGTCGACGTGGAGCTCCGCTCGGGGGTCCTCCTCGTGACCGTCGACCGTGACGGTGGAGTCGATCTCGGGGACCTGACTGCGGCCAATCGCGCGATCTCGGCCGAGCTCGACGACCGAGATCCGATTCCGGGCCGCTACACGCTCGAGGTCTCGAGCCCCGGCGTCGAGCGCACCCTGCGCACACCTGCCCACTTCGCACGTGCGGTGGGGGAGACGGTATCGGTCAAGACCCGCCCGCAGGTTCCCGGCGAGCGGCGGCTCAGGGGCCGACTCGTCACGAGTGACGACGAGGGCATCCAGCTCGCTGTCCACGACCGGGCCGACGGACCGGTCCGGTTGGCCTACAGCGAGATCGACCGGGCGAGGACGATCTTCGAATGGGGCCCTGCCCCCCGACCGGGCAGCGCGCGCTCGGGAAGCGATTGCACCGACGGTGGACCGGGCAGGAAGACACGCGGGGCGAAGACGGCGGCGACGACACAGGACGTGACCAGATGAGCAAGACGAACTTCGAATTCCTCGACGCGCTCGGGCAGATCGCACGGGACAAAGGGATCTCGGTCGAGACACTGCTCGACGCGTTGGCGAACGCGCTGGTGGCCGCCTACAAGCGGCGGCCCGACGCCGCGGAGGAGGCGGTCGTCACCATCGACCCGGAGTCAGGTGAGATCCGTGTCTACGGACAGGAGCTGGACGACGACGGCAACGTGGTACGCGAGTGGGACGACACGCCCGACGACTTCGGGCGGATCGCCGCGCAGACCGCCAAGCAGGTCATCCTCCAGCGCATCCGCGAAGTCGAGCGTGACCTCAAGTACGAGGAGTACGCAGGGCGCGAAGGCGACATCGTGACGGGCATCGTCCAGCAGACGGACAACCGCTACACGCTGCTCGATCTCGGGAAGGTGGAGGCCCTCTTGCCCCAGGCCGAGCAGGTCTCGTACGAGCGCTACGAGCACGGCGCGCGCCTCAAGGCCTACATCGTCGAGGTGCGAAAGACGACCAAGGGCCCCCAGATCGTCGTGAGCCGGAGCCATCCCGGTCTGATCAAGCGGCTCTTCGAGCTCGAGGTGCCCGAGATCTCGTCGGGCGCCGTCGAGATCAAGGCGGCAGCCCGTGAGCCGGGGCACCGTACGAAGATCGCGGTGTGGTCGAACGACCCCAACGTCGACCCGGTCGGTGCCTGTGTCGGTGCGCGGGGTTCGCGGGTGCGCATGGTCACCAACGAGCTGCGCGGCGAGCGGGTGGACGTGGTCCCCTTCTCGGACGATCCGGTCGAGCTGATCCAGTCGGCGCTCGCACCGGCCCGGGTGCGCGAAGTCCGACTCGACGACGAGACCGGGACGGCCACGGTCATCGTGAGCGACTACCAGCTGTCGCTCGCGATCGGCAAGGAGGGCCAGAACGCGCGCCTCGCGGCGCGGCTCACCGGCTGGCGCATCGACATCAAGAGCGAGACCCAGCTCGCGGACGAGGAGTCGGGCTACTCGGGCGAGGAGTGGGCCGAGGGCGAGTGGGTCGAGAACGAAGCGGGCGAGATGATCTGGCAGCCGGCCGAAGGCGGGACCGCGGTGTCCGCGAGCGAGTGGTCACAGGGCGCGGACGGGGCCGAGGGTGCGCCCGCGACAACCGATGCGGCGCCGGTCGAGGCGACGGCGGCCGACGCCACGCCGACGGCGGCACCAGATGCGCCGGCTGCCACAACTGCGAGCGCTGTGGGCGACGGGGGCGACGAGGATGATGCCGCGAAGGCGGATGACGCGAGTTCATCCGCCGGCACCGAGGCGGCCGACGCGGTCGGTGCCTCGCCGGAGGGTGGCGCGAAGGAGGGTCCCGGATAGGCCCGGTGCGGACCTGCGTCGGCTGCCGGACCGCCCGGCCCGCCGGCGAGCTGGTCAGGGTGGTGCGGGCAACCGACGGCACCCTCGAGGTGGGCCGACGTCGACCGGGACGGGGAGCGTGGATCTGTGCAGACAGACCCGACTGCCTCCGACTCGCAGTCGCCAGGCACGCCTTCGAGCGGGCCCTTCGGGGGCCGGTCGGGCCGATCGATCTCGAAGGGTTGGAGCACGCGGTGCGCACAGAGCACGGCGCCCTCGGGCGGGGGGCCTCGGCTGGCGACAGGCCGTGATGTGCGAGGATAGAGGTTCGGACGTGCCCTCGGGCACCGACGACGACGAAGGAAGGGCTGTCACAGGCGTTGCCGAAGAAGATCCGGGTCTACGAGCTCGCCCATGAGCTCGGACTGACCAACAAAGAGGCACTCGATCTCTGCCTGTCCCTCGGGATGGGTGTGAAGAGCCACTCCTCGTCGATCGAGGACGCCCAGGCCGATCGCGCCCGCAGGAAGGCCGACCGGGAGGGTCTCCGCCGTCCGGTCCAGCCGGAGGAGCCGGCGCCGGTCAAGAAGGCAGCGGCCACCAAGAAGGCGGCCGCCCAGAAGGTCACGTCGACCGGGTCCGAGGGCGTGCCGTCCGAGGTCTCCCCGGTGGCGCCCGCAGCACCCGCCCCTGAACCAGCCGACCTCGGTGCGCGTACCGGTGGGCAGGAGCCGGCACCGCTTTCGCCAGCGTCCAGCCCGCGCCTGATCAAGAGCCGCCCCGCCTCCGAGCAGCCTTCGCTGGCGCCACTGCCCCGTCCCACCCCTGCCGCCCCGGCTGCCTCGAGCGCTCCCCCGGTCGCACCTGCGGCCCGCCCCGCGCCTCCTGCGGCCCGCCCCGCGCCTCCTGCGGCCCGCCCCGCGCCTCCTGCGGCCCGCCCCGCGCCTCCTGCGGCCCGCCCCGCGCCTCCTGCGGCCCGCCCCGCGCCGACCGCACCCGCAGCCGCACCCGCACCCCGGAAGGAGGCACCGGCACCTGCGGCCGCAGGCCAGACCGCGCCGCGGACGGCACCTCCGACGCACCCACCTGCGGGGGCCCCGCCTCAACCCGCACCTCGCCCACCGATCAGCTCCTCGGGCAAGGCGATCCCGCCGCCGCCGGGTGGACCGCCGCGGTCGGTGACCGGCAAGCCGATCCCACCACCTCCGGGTTCAGGGGGACGTCGTCCCGCGCCTGGTGGGGCGCGTCCCGGTGGCATGGGCGGACGCCCTTCCGGACCTGGTGGCGGCGGACGACCAGGTGGTGGCCCGCGCACCGGCGGTCCTGGCGGAGGCGGCCCCTCCGGCGGGTACGGCGGAGCCCGACCTGGCACGGGCGGTGGCTTCGGCGGACGACCAGGTGGTGGCCCCGGTGGTGGGCCGGCCGGTCGGGGAGGTCCCGGGGTCGGTCGCGGCCGGCCGAACCAGCGACGCCCACGCCGGCGTCGCCGCAACCTCGAAGAGCTCGAGCCCACGCAGCTCACTGCCTACATGCCGTCGACGGCGCCGGTGCCCGACTCCGAGGTCATCATCGAGCGCGGGTCGACCGCGCGCGACCTCGGCCCGAAGCTCAACCGCTCGGCCGGCGACGTGATCCGCTTCCTCTTGTTGCAAGGGGAGATGGTCACCGCGACCCAGTCGCTCACCGACGACATGATCGAACTGTTCGCTGCCGAGCTCGGTGCGGAGGTGCGGCTCGTCGATCCGGGGGAGGAGCGCGAAGCCGAGCTCCTCGCCAAGTTCTTCGACGAGGACGAAGAGGAGGAGGTCGAGACCGACCTCCGCCCGCGGCCGCCGGTCGTGACCGTGATGGGACACGTCGACCACGGCAAGACGCTTCTCCTCGACCGGATCCGTTCGGCGAACGTGGTGGCCGGCGAGGCAGGCGGGATCACCCAGCACATCGGCGCGTATCAGGTGGACTGGCAGGGCAATCCGATCACCTTCATCGACACGCCCGGCCACGAGGCCTTCACCGCAATGCGGGCGCGCGGGGCCGAGGTCACCGACATCGTGGTGCTGGTGGTCGCGGCCGACGACGGGGTCATGCCCCAGACGGTCGAGGCCATCGACCACGCGAAGGCGGCCGACGTGCCCATCATCGTCGCCGTCAACAAGATCGACCGCGAAGAGGCCGACCCCAACCGCGTCCTCCAGCAGCTCTCCGAACACGGCCTCGTGCCGGAGGCCTGGGGAGGAGAGACCATCACCGTCGAGGTCTCGGCGCTCCAGAACCTCGGCATCGAGGACCTCCTCGAGCAGATCGTGCTCGTCGCGGAAGTGGAGGAGCTCGTCGCCTCGCCCGAGGGCCGTGCCCGTGGCGTCGTCCTCGAAGCAGAGCTCGAGATCGGACGCGGACCGGTGGCCTCGGTGATCGTCCAGCGCGGGACGCTCCGGGTGGGCGATCCCATCGTCGCCGGTGCGGCGTGGGGCAAGGTCAAAGCGCTTGTCGACGACCAAGGTGACCAGATCAAGGAGGCACCACCGTCGACGCCGGTGCAGGTGCTCGGATTCTCCGAGCCGCCCGAGGCAGGCGACGAACTCCGGGTCGCTCCGGAGCTCGCCCAGGCCCGCACCATCGGCGAGGCCCGCGCCCACCGTTACCGTGTGGCCGGCCACGTTCCGGCGGCGACCTCTGCGCTCGGCGGGGCGAAGCTCGAGGATCTCTTCGAGCAGATCCAGCGCGGTGAGACGGCGACGCTCAACCTGATCTTGAAAGCAGATGTCCGAGGCTCGCTGGAGGCGGTCACCGAGAGCCTGCGAAAGCTCGAACGCGACGACGTGAAGCTGAGCTTCGTGCACCGGGGGGTGGGCGGCATCACCGAGTACGACGTGCAGCTCGCCCAGGCGTCCAACGCGACCATCATCGGCTTCAATGTGCGGCCCGATCGCCGGGCGCGAGAAATGGCCGCGTCGGCCCACGTCGAGATCCGCACGTACGAGATCATCTACAAACTGCTCGAGGACCTCGAGGCCGCCATGCTCGGCATGCTCGCCCCGGTTTACGAGGAGATCGTCACCGGCGAGGCCGAGGTGCGCCAGATCTTCCGAGTGCCGCGCATCGGTGCGATCGCCGGGTGCTACGTGCGCGACGGAGTCATCACCCGCGGCTCGAAGGTGCGATTCCTGCGCGAAGGCGTCATCATCTGGAAGGGCACGATCAACTCGCTGCGGCGGTTCAAGGACGACGTCCGCGAGGTGACCTCCGGCTTCGAGTGCGGCATCGGGCTCTCCGACTATCAGGACCTCAAAGAGGGTGATCTCATCGAGACCTTCGAGGAGCGCGAGATCCCGCGTACGTAGCACGGGACGCCGCATCTGGCGGCACCGAGCGGATGGCGCAGGTGGAGCGGAGGAGCCGTGGCAGGTCGTCACCACCCACAGCGCGGCACGGCGACCTTCCCCCGGTCGCTCCGGGTCAACCAGGTGCTGCGCCAGGTCCTCGCCGAGGAGATCGAACGGCTCGCGGACGCCGACGAGCGGCTCCGGCTGGTGACGGTCACCGCCGTCGACACTGCACCCGACCTTCGGCACGCGACGGTCTACCTGAGCTCCCTCGGCGAGGACGCGGACGCGGCGCTCGTCGAGCGACGGGTCCAGCTGCAGCGGGCTGTCGGTCGGCAGGTGCGGCTCAAGCGCACCCCGCAGCTCACCTTCGAGATCGACCCCGCGGTCGTGGCGGGTGGGCGCGTCGAGGAGGTCCTGCGCCGAATTCGCGAGGAGGCCGACGACGAGGATGGCGGGACTGCGCCGTCGTGACACCGCGGAGCCGCCGGACCGTCGATCAGGTCAACGGACTCGTGGTGGTGGACAAAGAGGCCGGCTGGACCTCGCATGACGTCGTCGCGCGGTGCCGGCGGGTCTTCGGCCAACGTCGGGTGGGCCACGCCGGAACGCTCGACCCGGACGCGACCGGCGTGCTGCTCGTGGGCCTCGGCCGCGTGACGCGCCTGACCCGGTTCCTCACCGCCCTCCCGAAGACCTACGTTGCGGACGTCGT
This sequence comes from uncultured Acidimicrobiaceae bacterium, assembly GCA_963769765.1. Taxonomy (GTDB): domain Bacteria; phylum Actinomycetota; class Acidimicrobiia; order Acidimicrobiales; family RAAP-2; genus Bog-756. The sequence continues at coordinate 359,367 of CAVYNA010000006.1, forward strand.
GCTCGGCACCGCGACCTCGACCCTCGACGCGTCGGGCGAGGTCGTCGGCACCTGGTCGATGGAGACCGTCGCGCTGGAAGACGTCCGATCGGCGGCACGCGCGCTCACCGGCGCCATCGAGCAGGTTCCCCCGATGGTGTCCGCCGTGAAGGTGGGCGGCCAGCGGCTCCATGCGCTCGCCCGCGCCGGCATCGAGGTCGAGCGGGCGCCCAGACCGGTCACGGTCCACCGGTTCGAGGTCGATCCCGGACACCGACCGGGCGTGTTCCGCATCGAGGTCGAGTGCTCGTCGGGCACCTACGTCCGGGTGCTCGCCGCCGACCTCGGGACCGCGCTCGGGGGCGGCGCCCACCTCGACGACCTCCGGCGGCTTCGCATCGGCTCGTTCACCGTCGACGATGCCCGCAAGGTCGGTGAGCTGACGCCCGCGGTCGTGCTCACCCCTGCCCAGGCCATGCGCGACCTCGATCAGGTCGTCGTGACCTCCGAGGTGGTGAAGTTGGTGGCCCGCGGCCTCCCGCTCGACCGGGTCCCACTCGGCGTCACCGGCGATGGCCCCTGGGGACTCGTCGACGAAGGCCACCGACTTCTTGCCGTCTACGAGGCCACCGAGACCGACCGGATCCGGCCCGCCGTCGTGCTCGCCGCGGCCGGGTGACCGGCCGCGGCCAGTCGACCGGCGAGTTGCTGACCGAGCGGTAACCTTCGTCGGTGATGGAGATCGTCACCGACCTCTCAGCGTGCCATCCCCCCGCTGCCGGCTCGGCGGTGACCATCGGCGCCTACGACGGCGTCCACCTCGGTCACCGTGCGCTCCTGGCCGAGCTCGCGGTGCGGGCCGCGGCCGACGGGCTCGAGACCGTGGTCGTCACCTTCGACCGCCATCCGGCGACGGTGGTCCGGCCGGAGTCGGCGCCGAAGCTCCTCTGTGACCTCGACCAGAAGCTCGAGCTCCTTGCCGAGGCGGGAGTCGACCGCACGGTCGTCGTCGCCTTCACCGAGGAGCGCTCGCGCGAGCCGGCCGACGTGTTCGTGTCCGAGGTGCTCGTCGACTGCCTGCACGCCCGGCTCGTGGTCGTCGGCGAGGACTTCCACTTCGGCCACGCCCGCTCGGGCAACGTGGCCCTGCTGGAGAAGATGGGCGCCGTGGACGGCTTCGTGGTCGACGGGCTCACCCTCCGCAGCGACCGGGACGGCGGTCCTCTCGGCGAGCCGATCTCCTCGACGCGGATCCGCACGCTGCTCGCCGACGGCGCGGTCGAGGCGGCGGCCACCCTTCTCGGTCGGCACCACCAGGTGCGCGGCACCGTCGTGACCGGCGACGGGCGAGGCGGCAGTGAGGTCGGGTTCCCGACGGCCAACGTCGAGGTGCCCGAGGCGATCTGTGTTCCTGCGGTCGGCATCTATGCGGCCTGGTACACCCGTCCAGACGGCTCACGCTGGCCGGCGGCGTTGTCGGTCGGACGGCGCCCCACGTTCTACGAAGGAGGCGGGGAACTTCTCGTGGAGGCCTACCTGCTCGACTTCGCAGGTGACCTCTACGGTGAAGATGCCCGGGTCAGCTTCGTCGCGCGGTTGCGTGACGAACTGGCCTTCGACTCGGTCGCTGCACTCACCGCCCAGATCGAAAGCGACGTGGCCGCCACCCGCGAGGTGCTCGACCGGAGCGCCTGAGCCGGTCAGATCGTCGGGGTCACCCCGAGGAGTTGGGTCCGAAGCTCGCGTTTGAGGACCTTGCCGGCCGGGTTTCGGGGAAGCTCTTCGGATCGGAACCAGAATCGCGACGGGACGTTGAACGCGGCCAGTCGTTCTCCGACGAAGCGGGCGAGCTCGTCGGCGCCGACGTCCTTGCCCGGACGGAGCACCACAACGGCACCGACCTCCTCGCCGAGCACGGGGTGGGGGACACCGATCACCGCGCAGTCGGCCACCGAGGGGTGCTCGAAGAGGGCCGCCTCGACCTCCACGCAGTAGACGTTCTCACCTCCACGGATGATCATGTCCTTCGCCCGGTCGACGATGTGGACGAAGCCCTCCTCGTCGATGCGGGCGACGTCCCCGGTGTGGAGCCAGCCGCGGGTGAAGGTGGTGGCCGACTCGGTCTCGCGCCCCAGTAGCCGCGCACCACGTTCGGTCCCTTGATCCAGAGCTCGCCGGTCACATCGGGAGCGACCGGTTCCGTCGGCGGCTCCTCCCCCTCGTACCCCTCGGGAACCACTGCGACGTCGCAGACCGGCGCGGGGGGCCCGACGCTGTCGGGCTTGCGTACGTAGTCGTCCCCGGCGTTCATCGTTGTCATCGCCGACGTCTCGGTGAGCCCATAGCCGTTGGCCGGCGCTCCGCCGGGGAAGTGGCGCTTGATGCGGCGGACCAGGTCGGGCGGAGCCGGTGCGCCCCCGTAGGAGATGGATCGGACCGAAGAGGTGTCGCGCTTGTCGAAGGACGGAGAGTCGATGACCTGCATCACCATCGCCGGCACCCCGCCGAAGATGGTGATCCGCTCGCGCTCGATGAGCTCGAGGGCACGTTCGGGGTCGAAGTGGTGCATCATCACCAGCTTCCCTCCGGCCGCGGTGTTCGAGACGAGGATGGCGTGACAGCCCGTCGCATGGAAGAGCGGGACGGAGAGAAGATTGGAGTTCTGGGTGCCTCCACTCACGTCGGCGACGCCGCCGCTGCGCCGGACCGATCCCACCGTCGAGACGAAGAAGAGGTTCATGAGGTTCGAGACGCTGTTGCGATGCGTTCCGACCGCACCCTTGGGTCGGCCGGTGGTGCCCGAGGTGTAGAAGATCGTCGCGTCGTCATCCGGCGAGAGCTCGATGTCCGGCAGGGTCGCCCCGGAGACGGGCGTGCCCACCGCGTCGACGAACGGCACGACGGGGAGTGGCTCACCACTCGGCCGGTCGAGGGTCGATCCGACGGCCGCTCGCCGGCCACCGCCCGGGTCCGGCTCTTCAGAGGTGACCACCATGGCGCGAAGTGCGGGGAGGTCGGCGACGTGCTCGCCGATCCGGTGCTCGCGCTCCTCGTCGACGAAGACGACGGCCGTGCCTGAGTCGCCGAGGCCGTAGGTGAGCTCGGCGCCGGTCCACCAGGCGTTGAGCGGGACCACGATCGCCCCGACCGCGATCGACGCCCAGAACGCGATGATCCACTCGGGCAGATTGCGCATCGCGATGGCCACCCGGTCGCCGGGCGCGATGCCGTACTCCTCGATCAGCCGGCGGCTGAGCGAGGCCACCTGTGCGAAGTGCTCGGCGAAGGTGACGCGCTCGTCCTCGTAGACGAGGAAGTCCTTGTCACCATGGAGGGCTGAGAGCTCGAGCACGCTCCGCAGGGTCGCCGGTGCGCTCTTCCACGTGCGGGTGGGCACCCCGCGGATGGTGACTTCCTCCATCTCGAAGAGCTGCCCGGGTGCGGTCAGCGTTGCGGTCGCTTCGGCCTGTGTGACCTCCGCCTCGGTGTCGGACCCGGATGCCGCGTCCCGTGGTTCGGCGGCATCGCTCATGCTCGTGGCTCCTCTCGGGCGGGGACCGTCGCCGTCTTGAAGACGGACGTCCGGTAGTAGGCGAGCTCGGCGACGCTTTCGCGGATGTCGTCCATCGCCCGATGGCCGCCCGCCTTGACCGGGGCATGCTCCATGACCTCGGGGTACCAGCGCCTCGCGAGCTCCTTCACGGTCGAGACGTCGACCGAACGGTAGTGGAGGTACTCCTCGATCTCGGGAAGCTGTGCGGAGAGGAACCTCCGGTCGGTGCCGATCGAGTTACCCGCAAGTGGCACCGTCCGGGGCTTCGTGACGTGGGTGCGGATGAAGTCCAAGGTGGCCGCACCGACTTCGGCCAGCGAGTGGATCGACGCCTCGATCTCCGTGAGGAGTCCGCTCTCCAGGTGCATCTCCCGGACGAAGGGCTCCATGGCGGCGAGCTGGTCCGGCGTCGCCGCGGCCACCAGGTCGGGCCCTTCGGCCACGATGGTGAGGTCGTCGTCGGTGACCAGGGTCGCGACCTCGACGATGACGTGCCGGTTGACGTCGAGTCCGGTCATCTCCAGGTCCATCCACACCAGCACGCGGTCACGCTACCGGGTGCCGAAGGGGCGGCCAAGATGACAGACCGTCAGATCGAGCCGCGGCTCGGAGGCGGGGGCCGGCGCCGAGGGGTAGCGTCCGAACAGAGTGCACGAAAGGGGCCACGTGGCCGGAACAGCCCGCAGCGGGGTCGACGATGCAACCGAGCTCCGGGCACCCGGGTCGGGTGCCGCTCGCTCCGTGGTCGTCGAGGTGGTCCGGCTCGACGCCGAGCTCCCCGTTCCGAGCTACGCGCACCCTGGTGACGCCGGGGCCGACCTCGTCGCCCGTCGTGATGCGGTCCTTCCGCCAGGGGGTGGCAGGGCCCTGATCCCGACGGGCATCGCACTCGCGATCCCACCCGGGTACGCCGGCTTCGTCCAGCCCCGCAGCGGGCTCGCACTCCGTCACGGGGTCACCTGCCTCAACACGCCCGGCACCATCGACGCAGGGTTCCGTGACGAGCTCTGCGTCCTGTTGGTCAATACCGACCCCGAACAGCCCTACGACGTCCGACGCGGGGACCGGATCGCGCAGCTGGTCGTCCAGCGGGTGGAGGAGGCGGCGTTCCTCGAAGTCGAAGAGCTGCCCGATAGCCGGCGGGGGACCGGCGGCTTCGGGTCGACGGGGCGGTAGCGGTCGTGACACGGCTGACCGGGCTCGACGGCGCATTCCTCGCCTTCGAGTCACCGACCACCCATCTGCACATCATCGGGGCGCTGATCTTCGATCCGCGTGATGTACCCGGCGGGTTCGACTTCGAGCGGGTCCGACGCCTCATTGCCGAGCGGGTCGAACGGGTACCGCCGTTCCGGATGCGGCTTGCCGAGGTCCCGTTCGGTCTGAGCCACGCATCAATGGTCGAAGACACGGAGTTCGAGCTCGGCCGCCACGTCCGTCGAGCCTGTCTGCCGCGGCCGGGGGACGCGCAGAGCTTGCCGCACTCGTCGCCGAGGTGGCGTCCCGACCGCTCGACCGTCGGCATCCGCTGTGGGAGTTCACGGTCGTCGAAGGCCTGGCGAATGAACGGTGCGCCCTTGTGACGAAGGCGCACCACTCGATCATCGACGGCGTCTCGGGTGCAGAAGTGCTCGCGGCGTTTCTGGATCTGACCCCGGACGGCGCATCTTCCGTCCCGCCGGTCGGAGAGGCGCACGCGGATGGTGCTACCGGTAGCGACGGCGGGAGCCTTCTCGAGCCGAGCCGAACGCCACGGCTCGGTGGCCAGGTCCACACGATGCTCGCTCACCGCGGCGGACTCGGCCGGTGGCGCGAGCTGCTCGGCGCGATGCCCCACCAGGTCGACGCAGGCATACGCACGGTTGCGAAAACCGTGCAGACCGCCGCGCACGCTGAATGCCCGTAACCGCGAGCATCCTGGGACGCTTCCGCCGTCGCCGTTCGAGGCGCCGCGAACCTCTTTCAACCGGGCGATCTCGCCCGACCGCGTGGTCGGATTCGCGACGCTGCCACTTGCAGACGTCCGACGGGTGCAGCGGTTACTCGGGGGGACCACCAATGACGTCGTCCTCGCCGCCGTGGCCGGGGCGCTGCGCACGTACTTCGACCGTCGGGGCGAAGAGCTCGGCTCGTCCCTCGTGGCCTTGGTGCCGGTGTCGGTGCGATCGGAGGACGAGCGGGGTGCGCTCGGCAATCGGGTCTCGGCGATGCTCGTCTCGCTCGCGACCGGAGTCGACGACCCGGTCGTCCGCCTACGCGAGATCCGGCAGAGCGCAAGCCTCGCGAAGGAGCAGAGCCGGTCGATCGGCGGGGAGGTCTTCGCCGCATGGGGTGAAGTGATCACCCCGGCGGTCGCCGGGCGCCTCTCGCGACTGGTGAGTCGGGTGCGTCTCTTCGACCGTGCACCCCCGCCGTGCAACGTGATCGTCTCGAACGTGCCCGGACCGGACTTCCGCCTCTACTTCGCGGGCGCTCCCCTGGAGGCGATGTTTCCGGTGGGCCCGATCGTCGAGGGGATCGGTCTCAACGTGACCGTCTTCTCCTACCTCGACACCCTCCACGTCGGTGTCGAAGGCTGCCCCACGCTCGTGGACGATGTCGCGGGCATCGCCGCGTCCCTCCGCGACTCGCTCGCCGAACTGGTTCGGGCCGCCGACCGACGTGACCGACCGGTGCCCTGGTGGCACGCGGCACTGCCTGCCTGAACCGGCATCCGTGCAGGCCAGACGCATGATCGGCCAGGTTCGGAGCATCCGAGGCGGCGTTCGAGGTGGCGGTCCGCTGCTAGGGTGATCACCTCACGCGGACGTGGCTCAGTTGGTAGAGCATCACCTTGCCAAGGTGAGGGTCGCGGGTTCGAATCCCGTCGTCCGCTCTCATGGAGGGCCCTGGTGATGGGCACAATCTCGGCGTCGTCGGACTCTGTTTCCAGAACCTCCTTGGGCTCCATCGCGCGTCCATCGCGCGGCTCGCAGGAAACGACCTCCGCCGTCCGGCTCAGAGCGGCGAGCGCGGCGGCAAGAGCCTGGTCCCGGTCGGACGTAGCGTGCTGGTACCGGAGGGCCGCCACGGGTGACTTGTGGCCGGCACGATGCATGAGCTCGGCAAGCGTCGCTCCGGTCGCCGCGGTCCACGTCAGTCCGGAGTGACGGAGGTCATGGAGTCGGAGCTCGGGCCTGCCGATCGCCTCGCGGGCTATCACCCATTCCTTCTGGAGCGATTTCACCAGCAGTGCTCCGCCCTTCTCCCCGACGAGGAGTGGCGCATCGGGGCTCGGGGCGACGTAGATAGCGAGGTGGTGCTCGAGGTCGGGGAGAACCGTCTTGGGGATGGCCATGGTCCTGCGACCGGCTTCCGTCTTCGGACCCTTGACGATCTCAGCGCCGCCGAGGCGAGGTCCACTCGTCAGCTCGACGGTGAGCGTGCCGCCGAGGAGGTTCACGTCACGTCGCCGTAGCCCGAGCAGCTCACCGCGCCGAAGCTGGCACCAAGCGGCCAGCAGCACGGCCACCTTCAGGTGGTCAGGCACGACGCCGGCCAGCGCCGCTACTTCGGCGATCGAAGCGGTGGGACGCTCCGGCGAGTGCTCGGAAGCAGCACCCTTCATCTGGCACGGGTTGCGCACGATGACTTCGTCCGCGACGGCTGTACGCATGATCGACGAGAGCAGGCGATACGCCCTGGCCGCCGTCGGTGGATACTTCTTCGAGAGTTGAGCGAACCAGGTGCGGACCGACGACGGGTCGATGTCGCAGAGCCTCCGAGCGCCGAGTACGGGGAGAATGTGGCGTTTGAGGACCCAGTCGTACTGGTCGGCCGTCCGTAGTGCCAGATCTGGACCCCCGGCAAGGTAGCCCTTCGAGTACGTCTCGAGCGTGACCTGCGCCCGCCGTGGGTCGATGGCGACTCCACGTAACCGGTCTGCCTCCACGGTGGTCGCGTAGGCGTCAGCGTCCTTACGGCGCTTGAACGTCTTCGTGACGACTCGTCCGCCGATCCGGGTCCGCACGTCGTAGCGGACGTCGCCGGCACGAGTGGTTCGTTTGGTCACCTGGGCCATGGTCGGTCTACGAGCTCTCCGGTTCGAGGACGGAGGCCTCGGGCAGCTGGATCGGGCGCGTGCACATCATCTGGTCCTCGTCGACGAAGTGATCGTCTCCATCGGCGTACGCATCACGGCTCCACCGCACTCGGGCCTGTGGGTGTCGTACGCGACTACCCGCCCATCATTGTGGCCGATGGGTGACGAGCCTTGCTCTCCTCTCGGAGCGCCGCGACGAACGGCTCGAGGGCCTGGACGGGAATCCGCCGGGCCCGTCCGATCATCACCGACTCGAGCTCGCCCTTCGCGATGAGCTCGAAGGCCTTGGTCCGTCCGATCGATAGGCGTTTCGCGGCCTCCTCGACTGTCAGGAGGACCTTCTCCATCACTGATCCTCCAGGCCGAGACGATCCGACTCCGATGTGGGTATCCAATCTGCCGCCTTCTCCTCACGTGTCACGATCCGACCGAGCCGCAGCTCGTCCTCGAGGTTCCGGGCGAGGCAGGCATCTCCGGTAGTCAGGTAGCCGGAGCCCTCGTAGGACCATTCGCGGGTCTCGTCGTCGACGGGGTCGTGCTCCTCGATCACCGGACGATGAACAAGGGCGGCCAGCCGCCAGCGTTGACGTTCAGCCCGCAGCTCCCCGAACGTCGTCGAGTAGCGCCGGGACTTGGTGAGGAAGTGGCCCCGGAACCCGCAGGTGTGGGCCCAGAGGCGCAGGCGGAAGTCACCGAATGGCGGCTCGTCGCCGAGTGCCCACGCGGTCTCGACCAGTGAGCGGAGGTGCCCCGGAAGCCGCACGTCCCTCGGAACTCCCGACCGGAGGCGGTGGTCGAGGACGCCCGCTTCGTCCGATCCCTTCGTCGCGTACTTCGCCAGATAGGCGGCCGCACGCCTCCGGCCCTGGTCCGCGTCGGCGACAACGGCGGTGTCGATCTGCTGTCCCCAGGCCATCCGGCGATCGGACTCTCCACCGGGCAGAGGAGCGCTCACCTTCGTCGCTGCGATACGCAGCGCTGTTGCCAACATGTCGGCGTCGATGCCCTCTGGGCCCTCGCCGAGCTCGTCGCCACACACGTCGACCCGGACGAGCGCGTGGAGGTGGACCGAGCCCCGGCGCTGGAACTCGACCACCTTGACGTAGGAAAGTCGCAGGCGGCGTGCTGCCTCGCGTGCGCTCATAGCGGCCAGGGAGCCGAGGGCCCGGAGAGCGTAGATGGTCGTCCGTCGCCAGAGCTCGGAGACCCCGGCGTTGAAGCGCACCGCCCCCTCGTAGTCGTAGCAGTCGGGACAGAGCGCTTGGCCGAGCGCTTCGTCGTCCTCGTCGTGGCGGGTCGCACAGACCAGCGCCACGCCGTGCGGGCAGCGTGAACCGGCCAGGTGACAGGTTCCGTCGGGAAGCCGGCGGTGGACGGCCCCGAAGCTCGGGGCGGTCAGGGTCAGGAAGACGGTCGGGTGGTCGGCGACCGCTTCGGGAATCCCCTTCCCGCCGCGGAGTCCTGCCGCCACGAGCGCGAAGGCGTCCCCGCGGTAGAGGGAGGTACAGGGTGGGCAGACCGTGTCGCGACGGGACCCGCACGTCTTGAGCAGCACGCCGTCGGGCAGGGCCCGGCTGTCGAAGACGACGGCCGGTCCTCGCTCAGCATTCGACTTCGTGACGCGGCCCGCCAACCGGACCGGACGGCGGCACGCCCTCGCCGCACGTACCTGCGCGGTGAAGGCGTCGTAGCCGCCGGCGGCGTTGAGGCGGGCGAGGATGCCCTCGACGATTCTTGCCCGGTCCCCAGGTCGGGGGAGCGGACCGGGCGCTCGGCTCGATGGGATCGCCGTCGAACAGGACGAGGTGGCAACGACGCGGTGCTCATGGGCAGCCACGCTGTCCGCGAGGGTGTGACCTAAATTAGCGCTTCGAAAATGAGCGGGGTGCAGTAGACGGATCCGCGGACGCGTAGCGGGGGTCCACCAACCTTTGGTTGTTCTACGACCGAACATGGAGGACCCCCGTGGAGACTGACCCTACGCGCGCTGTCGAGTGGATGATCGGACTTCCCGACATCGTCTTCCTCGGCGTCGAGGACGGACCGAGCGGCGTGGGCCGGATCCACATCGAGACCAGTGTCGAGCGGGTGGGATGTCCGAAGTGCGGCGTGGTCGCCCGGATCAAGGATCGGCCTCGGGCAGAGCTCGTCGATCTCCCGATCTCCGGCCGTCCCATCTGTCTCGTGTGGCACAAGCGCCGATGGTGCTGTCCGGATCCGGACTGCGAGATGGGCTCGTGGACCGAGGAGGACCACCGCATCGCTTCTCCGCGCCAACTCCTCTCCACCCGTGCAGCGTTGTGGGTGACGTTCCAGGTCGGCCGGTTCGCACGCAGTGTGAACGAGGTGGCCATCGAACTCGGGTGTGGCTGGCGCACCGTGAACCATGCCGTCATCACCTATGGCGAAGCGTTGCTCGAGGCCGACCAGGGACGCTTCGGTCGCGTGTCCGCCCTCGGGCTCGACGAAGTGCTGATGGTCCGGATCGGACCCTTCCATCAAAAGCACTTCTCCACACAGATCGTCGACGTCCGGGCCGGCCAGCTGTTGGACGTCGTCCCTGGTCGCAGCAGTGTGGAGCCGATGGCGTGGCTGGCGGAGCAAGGCCGGGCCTTCCGCGACGGCATCGAGTTCGGGACCCTCGATCTCTCGGGTCCCTATCGGCGGGTGTTCGAGATCATGGTGCCCGACGCCACGATGGTCGCCGATCCCTTTCACGTGATCAAGTTGGCCAACACCAAGCTCGACGAGTGCAGACGGCGCGTCCAGAACGAGACGCTCGGACATCGGGGACGCAAGGACGACCCCCTCTACCGGGGACGACGCTTGTTGACCATGGCGAAGCAGCGCCTGGGTGAAAAGGGACACGAGAAGCTGACCGGGATCCTGCGGGCCGGGGACCCGACCGGCGACGTCGCCACGCTGTGGGAGGCCAAGGAGGCCGTCCGCGAGGTCTACACCCACGGAGATCCGGACCTCGCACTCGACTGGGTCACCGAACTCGGCCGCGATCTCCAGGAAGCCGACTACCCGGTCGAGGCCCGGTCGCTCGGTCGCACCCTCATCCGGTGGAAGCGGGAGATCGCCGCCTGGCACCAGGCCCACGTGAGCAATGGACCCACCGAGGCAGTCAACAACTTGATCAAGCGGGTGAAGCGCGCCGCCTTCGGCTTCACGTCCTTCCGGAACTACCGCATCCGGTCACTGCTCTACGCCGGCAAGCCGAACTGGAAGCTACTGCCGACGGTCAGACCCCGCTGATTTCCGAAGAGCCCCTAAATTGTGACCTTTCTCCCTGGGTCCCGAAAATGGGGTCCTGACCTGGACCTCCGCGGAGCCCCGCGACACCTGCTGCTCGGTCCCGAACGCCCCGAATCGCCGATTGCCGCGACAGACGAATCAGGGAGTCAGGTCGCCGTGCTCGAGGACGCCGAGCCCGGACTCGGCTGGGCGACACTCCCGAACTGCACCAGGCGGATTGAGGTCGGTTCCCACGGGCAGCAGGGTGCCCGCGGGGGTGTCAACTAAATTGTCAACTTTCTGCCCCGGTCCGGAAAAGAACCCTCTGACCAGGATCTCTCCGCGGCCCTGCAACCGGGGTTGCACGGAGTCGGCGGTGCCGAGACGCCGCTCGCCGCGTCAAGTGTCGCTCCGGGAGCCACCGCAACCACGGGCTCGCCCTTCCGTTGGTGGCTCTCCTCGCTGGAGCTTCTGCTCCCCCCTTGACCCGGCGCGTCGTCTCGGACGTGGGCGATGACGGAGCGATGAGGCCTCGTCGCTCCCCGTTCCGGGGACCGCACGACGGGGACTCTGAACAGACGTGGCGGGCTGGCGCCGATGATCACCAAGGGGGGCGTGTGGGTCGGATCGGCAGTCAGGCTCTCGAGGCGTTCATTGCCTTCGGCACCGCGTCCGTCGCGGTCATGGAAGTAGCCGAGCTCGGCGCCCGAGTCAGCCCTGGTCGCCAAGCGCTCGAGCTCTTCGCCGAGATCGAGGTTTCCCACACAGCCCTCCGGGCGCTCTTCGCCGAAGGGCACGATGGCGCCGTGTGCGCACTTGCACTCAGCATCTTGGTGTTGGCGGAGCGAACGGAAGATGCACTCGTCCAGGACATGGACCTACCTGGCACCTGAGAAGGGCCTCTTCCATTCCTCCTCATGGATTGCCGGCTCACGCCGGCGGGCCTGCCTGCGGCGCCCGCCGGCGTGCCGCACCAGGGCTCGGGCAGGCGCAGCGGGCCTCAGCCAGGCGAGGGCCCCGGAGGTGTGTGAGAACTCCCTTTACGAAGATCGAGTGAATAGGACTATGGCAAGAATGGATTCTAGTGCCACGGCTGCGAGAATCAGTGAAGAGAATATCAGATAAAGGCTTGGCTGGATGGTGCCACTCACGAAATGCATATACCCAATGACCGAGAGAAGAACCATCAATAATCCTGTCCAGGTAACGAAAGTAGCACCCACCTTCTTAACGCCTCGACTGCGCTTCGAGACTTGAATTACGAAAAATGCACTTACGATACCTGTCATTGCTGGGCTCTTAGTTCTTCCGAGGATCGTCTCTAGTCGAGAGGACGAAACAAAGAAATTGCTGATCCCAATGATCATCACGGCGATGCCAGCGACCCCGCAACTTATGATACCAACCGCGTCAACGGATCCCACCAATCGGAAATTCGTCATAATCAGTCGCCTGTCACCATTGGTATCCTCCACCATTCGCTTTAAAAGCCGACCGTGGCAGGTCACACGGCCCCACAATTATGGCGGATTCTCGGGCACCGGTCAAGCTCGACACTTCAGTTTTCTTCATAGGCGATGAGTAGTGACACAGGTCCGTCTAATCTCACCGGCAATATCCCCCTCTATATCCCGAGCCTCCGTATAGCGCCGCTTGCCAGCATTCGCTGTGCCGTTGGTCGTTTAGGATCTGCACCCCAATCACGGAGGCAGCGAAGGCTCCTATGCTGATCAAGAATCCAACTATATCGCCGATTCCGGGAATGAAATACAGGATCGTCGCGACAAACGCCGATCCCACCGCGCCCACCGCAAGATACCATGCCCACATTGCCGTTTCATGTTTATTCATCTGGAGGCACGGATCCCAGTTCCACGGCCAAAAACCACCATTGCAGTACCAGGCGAACCGATACATTCCAGTAGGATCATTTGTGTTCACCGGATCTCCTCCGGCGTACAGATACGCTTGATCAGTCGTGGCAAATATCGGATCCCGGCTTGTGAATGCTCCGGTCTGCGGCAGATACCACCGGGCCCTCATGTCGTACGAGCCCGTAGCAGGGTTCAGGTACTGCCCCGCATAGCCGAATGCTGAACCAGCCGAACCTAGCGCCGGAGTGCCGTAGGCGTCGTACCGGTAGAACGTCACCTCTTGGCCGCTGGTGTTGGTGATCAACCACGACGAATCCGACGGCGTGTAGGTCAGGAAAACGG